>CAVXKE010000001.1:0-58253 GCA_963762285.1 uncultured Alphaproteobacteria bacterium
GGTCAATAAAGGTCATATCGATAATCGATTTTGTGGACGGTTGCGGCCTTCCTATGGTCCGCGCCGAAATGCCCAAATGAGCGAGACAACAATGCCAAGCGAATCCGTCGACATCACCGAGACGACAATCAAGCTGAAAGCCGCCGACGGCTTTTCCTTCGAGGCGTTTCAAGCCTCGCCGAAACAGGCCAGCAAGGGCGGCCTCGTCGTCTTGCAAGAAATTTTCGGCCTCACCGATCAGCTCAAGGCAGTCGTCCGCTCCTACGCGCGCGACGGCTATGACACGATATTTCCGTGCGTCTACGACCGCGTCGCGCCGGGAACGGTGATCCCCTTCAGCGAGCCGGATCGCGGCCGCGAATCTTGCCTACGGCCTGCCGCTCGACAAAGCGATGCTCGACATCGCCGCCGCCGTCGAACGCGTGCGCGGCAAGCACGGCGTATCGATCCTTGGCTTCTGCTGGGGTGGCGGCGTGATCATTCGCGCGGCGGCGGAGCTGAACTTGCGCGGCGCGATCGCCTTCTACGGCACGCGCCTGGCAACCTATTTCGATCAAAAACCGAAATGCCCGCTGCTGTTTCACTTCGGCGCCACCGATCCAAATTCGACGCCCGAGACAATCGAAGCGGTCCGCCGGACATTTCCTTCCGCGGAGACCTACATCTACGAGGCCGGCCACGCCTTCGCCAACGAGGTCCGGCCCACTTACGTCGAGGGTGCGGCGAAGCTCGCCCGCAGCCGGACCATCGACTTCCTGGCGAAACATCATCGCGCGGCCGACTGAGCCACAGCACATCGTGCCGCGATAGAACGGCCGCCCACGGCGCCGCGATCAAAAGCCCCGATAGATGGCTTTGATCTGCTGGCGCAGCCAAGCGTGCCGCCTGTCCCTGTCGTAGCGCCCATGCCAGATCATGTTGGTGGCGATGCTTCCGACGTCGATCGGTACCGGCCGTTTCGCGAGCTTGAAGGATTTCTCGAACACGTCCGCCGCCAGCTTGGTGAACACCCCGATCATGTCGCTGCAACGCAGGAGATGCGGCACGGCGGTGAAATTCGTCACCGCCACCTGCGCATGACGCCGCAGCCCGTGGCGCAGCAGTAGATCGTCGAAGATCGCCGTGCGCTGGCCGGTCGCGCTCACCACCAGATGGGGAAACGACAACACCTTTGCGATATCGAACACCACGCCGCGTTTCCGGATCGGATGGTCGCGCCGGAAGACGCAGAACAACCTGTCTTCGAGCATGGCTTCCGCGTGCAAGTGGCCCGGTTTTTCGTCGAACCAGCCGAGCGCGAGATCGGTACGATCCTCGTCGAGCAGATCGAGCGCCTGTTTGCGGTCGGCGGTCAAAACCTGCAGCGTCATGTTGGGCGCCACCCGCTGAAGCCGGACAAACAAGGGCGGCAGCAGCGCGATGCTCAGCCGGTCCGGCGTGCTCAGGCGGAACACCCCGCTCGCCTTGGCCGGATCGAATTGCGGCTCCTCGGCCAGGCAGCTTTCCATGAGCGCGATCGCCTCGCGCAGTGGTTCGCGGATTGCCTCGGCCCGCGGCGTCAGAATGAAACCGCTCGGACCGCGCACCAAGAGATCGTCGCCGAGCAATTGTCGCAGCCGCTGCAGCGCGTTGCTCACCGCCGGCTGCGACCGGCCCAGCCGCTTGCCCGCCCGCGTGACATTGCGTTCGGACACCAGGGCATCCAGCACCTTGAGCAGGTTGAAATCGATATTCCCGAGGTTCATCAAAAGCCGCGCCCGCCGGTATTCGCGTTGCGAATACCCTACATTGCGATTATCAATTTTGAAAATACAGACGTTTTTTCTAGGCTAAGGGTCAAAGGCGTGCCGCTAACGGCAGGCCGAGCATAAATCCGGCGGCACAACGCCGGCGCGATGCAACCTAACTCCGGAGGAACACCATGCCGATCTCACGCCGCCGCCTGCTCATGACCGCCGCCTTCGGCTCCGCCGCAAGCCTCTTGCCGCGCGCCGCCTTCGCCGCCTATCCCGATCGGCCGATCCATCTGATCGTGCCGTTCGCGCCCGGCGGCAATGCAGACATTGTCGGCCGCCTGGTCGGCGAGCGCATTTCCAGCGCGCTCGGCCAGCCGGTGATCGTCGACAACCGCGGCGGCGCCGGCGGCTCGATCGGCGCGGAAGCGGTGGCACGCGCCACGCCCGACGGCTACACGCTGTTCGTCGGCTCGAATGGCCCGCTCACCGTCAATCCGTTCGTGCAGGCCAAGCTCGGCTACGATCCACTGAAGGATTTCGCCGCCATCGCGCTCACCAGTTACGTGCCGCATTGCATCATCCTGAACGACAAGGTCGAGGCCAAGACGCTGCAAGAGCTGATCGCGGCATCGAAGAAGCAGCCGGTGAGCATCGCCACCAGCGGCGTCGGCAGCGCGACGCATATGACGCTCGAGCGCTTCAAGGCGGCGACCGGCGCCAATTTCACGCACATCCCCTATCGCAGCGGCGGCGCGCTGATGCCCGACTTGATCGGCGGCAGCATCCAGGCGGCGATGACCGAATTTTCGACCGCACTGCCGCTGCACAAAGCCGGCAAGGCGCGCATTATTGCGGTGGCCTCGGCGCAGCGCTCCAAGCTCGCGCCCGACATCGCCACCTTCATCGAGGGCGGCGTGAAGGATTTCACCGCCGAGAGCTATATCGGAATTCTGGCACCCGCCGGCACGCCGGCGCCGATCATCGCGCAGCTGCAGAAGGCAATCGCCGCCGGGCTGGCCGGCGGCGCGACGCCCGACAAGCTGCGCGGCATGGGCGCGGAAATCGCCACGCCCGAGCAGATGACGGCGGAAGGCTTTGCCGCCTTCATCCGCGCCGACTACGAGCATATGCGTGAGGCAGCCAAGCTCGCCGGCATCGTGCCGAAATGAGCGGCGCACTGCCGCGCGGCGCCTGCGACTGCCACTGCCACGTATTCGGCCCGGCCGCGCGGTTTCCCTATGCGGAGCCGCGCAGCTACACGCCCGACGACGCGCCGCTGGAAGCCTATCTGGCGCTGCTCGACCGCCTCGGCTTCGACCGCGGCGTGCTGGTGCAGCCGAGCGCCTATGGCCGCGACAATCGCGCCATGCTCGACGCGCTTACGCGTGAGCCCAAGCGCTTGCGCGGCGTGGCGGTCGGCGGCGCGGAACTGACGGCAGCAACGCTGAAAGCCTGGCACACGGCCGGCGTGCGCGGCCTGCGCGCCAACGAATTCCGCCGCGACGGCAAGCCCTATTACCAGAACGGCGTCGGCCTGAAGGAGATCGAGCCGCTGCTGCCGCTGATCGCCGAGCTCGGCTGGCATTTGCAGCTCTGGATCGATGCGCGCGACCTGCCGGACATGGCGCCCGTGCTCGCGCGCATCCGGGTGCCGGTGGTGGTCGATCACATGGGACGTCTTGAATATCATCACGGCACCCAGAATGCCGGCTTCCAGGCGCTGCTGCGCGGGGTCGGCGAAGGCAGGCTATGGGCGAAGCTGTCGGGCACCTACCGGCTGGGCGCCACGCCGCCCGACTACGGCGAGGCGCGGCCGTTTCATGACGCGCTGGTCGCCGCCAATCCGCGCAATCTGGTGTGGGGCACCGACTGGCCGCATCCGCGGCCCGAGGGTCCAGCGCCGGATGCCGCGCGCCTGCTGCAAGTGTTCCTCGACTGGACCAAGGACGCGGCCCAGCGCCAGGCCATCCTCACCGACAACCCGGCGCGGCTTTACGATTTTCCGCAAGCGTGAGTGCCGCACTGGCCCAATCAAGCCGAGGTCAGGCTTTTTTCGGGATCACGCGCTGGCTCAATGCATCTGCGGGCCTTTAAGAAATTTCGCCCGGTCGGATGAATTCACCCGCACCTCGAAGGTGACGCCTTCGCGATAAAGCGTGAGCGGCACTTCCACGCCGGCGTGGCCGAGCGCCCATACTTTTCGATAGAAGCCGGCGAGCGTGGCCACGGTCTCGCCCTTGACCGCCAGGATGACGTCGCCGGTCTTCAGTTCGGCGCGCGCCGCCGGCCCCTTGGGCGCGATGCCGACCACCACCACCTTGTCCTCGACCTCGGTCGAATAGACCCCGAGCCAGGGCCGGGCCGGCTTGTTGACGCGGCCGAATTTCCGCAGGTCGTCGAGGATCGGTTTGAGCAGATCGATCGGCACCACCATGTTGAGATGCTCGCTCTTGCCCTCGCGCGCGCGCTCGAGCTGCAAGGAACCGATGCCGATCAATTCGCCCTGCGATGAAATCAACGCGGTGCCGCCCCAATTGGGATGCGCGGGATAGGTGAAGATCGCCTCTTGCAGCACGTATTCCCAATAGCCGGCAAATTCCTGCTTGGCGGCGATGCGGCCGGCGAGCGACCGGGTGCGCCCGCCGGCGCCGCCAATCACCACGCGTTCGCCGATTTCGGCCGCGGCCGATGAGCCGAGCGGCAATACCGGCAGGTCGGGGCGGCCGAGCGCCTGCACCAGGCCGAAGCCGGTCTCCTGGTCTTGCCCAAGCGCATGGCCCTCCATCACGCGCCCGTCGCCGAGATGCAGCCAGACGGTCGCCGCCTCGGTGATCAGATAGCCGATGGTCAGCACCAGGCCGTCATCGATCAGCACGCCATTGCCGGCGCGCTCGGCCCCAAGCGTTTCAACGGTGAAGCCGTCGGGCGGGATGATCGAATGCAGGCCGACCACCGCGGAGAGTGCCCGCTCGAGATCGTAAGAATAGTCTTCCGCGCGCGGCTGCGCGGATGGCGGCACCTTCCATTCGGTCAATGAGGCCATGCAGGAAACTCCGACTGTAACGAATTATCTAATCATACGCGGTTCATTACGCGAGAGAAGCCACCGCGCGCGCCGTCATTCCGGGACGCTCGCGAACCTGCGAACGGGCCGTCCCGGAATGACCCTGAATTGTGTATAGCTGACGGCATGACCCCGCTCTCCATCCTCGATCTCTCCCCGGTTTCGGCCGGCTCCACTGGCGCCCAGGCGCTGCGCAATTCGCTCGATCTGGCGCGGCTCGCCGACGGCCTAGGCTATGTGCGCTATTGGGTGGCCGAGCACCACAATCTGCCGGCGATCGCCAGTTCCGCGCCCGACATCATGATCGGACAGATCGCCGCCGTCACGACCCGCATGCGCATCGGCTCCGGCGGCGTGATGCTGCCCAACCACGCGCCCTTGATGGTGGCCGAGCGCTTCAAAGTGCTGGAGGCGCTCTTTCCTGGCCGCATCGATCTCGGCCTCGGCCGCGCGCCCGGCACCGACCCGGCCACCTCCTATGCGTTACGACGTCGCCAGGGCATCAGCGAGGAGGACGATTTCCTCGAGCGCTTCAACGAATTGATGCTGCTGGAGACGCGCGGGTTTCCCGCCGGCCATCCGTTCTACAACGTGCGCGCCATGCCGGCGGATGTGGCATTGCCGCCGATCTATCTGCTCGGCTCGTCCGACTATTCCGCGCAGCTGGCCGGGCAGATCGGCGCGGCCTTTGCCTTCGCGCACCACTTCGCCCATTTCGATGCGGCGGAGGCAATGCGGCTCTACCGCGACAATTTCCGCCCCTCGCCGGCGCACGACAAGCCTTATGCGATATTGGCCACCCATGTGATCTGCGCCGACAGCGATGCGGAAGCCGAGCGGCTGGCCTCGACCGCCGATCTCAATATCGTGCGCCGCGCCAAGGGCGAACATCTGCCGCTCGCTTCGCCGGAAGACGCCGCCGCTTACGACTATACGGACGTCGACCGCGCGCGCATCGCGCAGAACCGCGCCCGCATGGCGGTCGGCGCGCCCGCCACCGTCAAGGCGCGGCTCACACCGCTGCTCGCCGCCACGCAGGCCGACGAATTGATGGTGACCACCATGGTGTTCAGCCACGAGGCGCGCAAACATTCTTACGAGTTGCTGGCGCGGGTGTTCTCTTAACTGTTATTCCGGGGCGCCGCCGAAGGCCGCGAGCCCGGAATGACGAAGAGAGAATTCATGTGCTAAAACCCGCCGGGCGCGACAAAAGCGTTTGATCTTTTTCGATTAGAAAAATGGGAGGTTTCCTTGGGTAAGCAGTTCACACTCACCACCACCGACAAGCATTCGCTCGGCGCCTACCGCGCCGATCCGCAAGGCGCAGCCAAGGGCGGACTGGTGGTGGTGCAGGAAATTTTCGGCGTCAATCACCACATCCGCGCGGTCTGCGACCGGCTGGCCGCGCTCGGCTATGTGGCGGTGGCGCCCGCGGTGTTCGACCGTTTCGTGCGCGACTTCGAATGCGGCTATACGCCGGACGAGATCGCCCATGCGCGCAGCTATCTCGGCAATCTCAATTGGGATCACATGATGGCGGATATCGCCGCCGGGGTCGGCGACCTGAAAGGCGCAGGGCCGCTCGGCGTGATCGGCTTCTGCATGGGCGGCACCGCGGCATTTCTGGCGGCCTGCCGCATCCCCGGCTTGTCGGCGGCGGTCGCCTATTACGGCGGCATGATCGGCAAGTTCGCCGACGAGAAGCCGAAGTGCCCGTTGCAGATGCATTTCGGCGAGAAGGACGAAGGCATTCCGCTTGCAACGGTCGAGGAGATCAAGAAGAAGCAGCCGCAGGCGGAGACCTACATCTATCCCGGCGCCGCGCACGGTTTCTATTGCGACGAGCGCGCGAGCTACAACAAGGACGCCGCCGCGCTGGCCTGGAGCCGCACGCAGGAGTTTCTCGGCAAGCACATGAAGAAGTAAGCGCCGTGAGGCTCAGTCGTCCCCGCGAAAGCGGGGACCCATACTCCGCAGTCTCTCGATAGTCCGGTGGCTATGGGTCCCGGCTCGCGCGCGCTTGCGCGCTTGGCCGGGACGACAGATCGAGTTAAAACCACCGCTCCTTGACCACCACGGTATCGCCCGGACGCAAGGGAAAAGTGAGCGGCACGTCGGCCTTGATCGGCTGGCCGGCCGCAGTCGCGGGTGAGTTCGACCGTGCGCTTGTTGGCGCGCGGGGCAAAGCCGCCGGCGATGGCGATCGCCTTCTCCACCGTCATGTCGGCGACGTACGGATACTGCCCCGGCGTGGTCACCTCGCCGAGGATGAAGAACGGCCGGTAGGTCTCGACCTCGACCGACACATGCGGCTCGCGCACGTAGCCCTGCCTGAGCCGCTCGGCGATCCGTTGCGCGAGCTGCTGCGTCGAAGCGCCGCGCGCCGGCACCGTGCCGACCAGCGGCAGGTTCACATTGCCGCCGGCATCGACGATGTAGGAATTGGAAATGCCGTCCTGGCCGAACACCACGATGCGCAATCTGTCGCCGGCATCGAGCGTGTAGGGCGGCGCGCTGGCGGGCGATGCGTAGGCGTAGCTTGACGGCGCAACATAGGGTCCACCCCTGCCATATTGCGGCGGGGCGGATTGCTGAGCGCGGTATTGCAGCACAGTAGGAGGCTGCGTTGCCGGCTGCATTTGAGCATAGGCGCGCGCGCCCTGCGGCGTGCTGAAGAGGCCGCGGCCGGCGCTGTCGTTTGCTTCATGCCGCATGCAGCCGCTGGCTGCCAGTGCAACCAAGACGGCCAACAGAAATCGGGCTGCCCGCATCAAACGAATCCGCGCCGTCGAAGAAATTAAGGCTGATTAACGCTTTATATGGTTAACAAACCCTCACCGGCCGCCGGCCATAATAAACCGCCGTCACGGCAGCGTTTTTTCCGCTCCCCAAAATGCAACGGGCGCCCGAAGGGGGCGCCCGTAGCGTATCTGAACTTGCGCTGGCGATATCAGGCGCCGGCCGCCTGCGTCAGCTTGGCGCCGGTGCCGATCGGGCACGACACGCCGGTGCCGCCGAGCCCGCAATAGCCGAACGGATTCTTGGCGAGATATTGCTGGTGGTAATCCTCGGCGAAATAGAACTCCGGCGCATCGACGATCTCGGTGGTGATGGCGCCGTAGCCCTTGCCCGCGATCGCCTTTTCATACATCGCCTTCGACGCCTCGGCCGCTTTGCGCTGCTCGGCGTTGAACGTGTAGATGCCGGAGCGGTATTGCGTGCCGACATCGTTGCCCTGACGCATGCCCTGCGTCGGATCGTGGCTCTCCCAGAACGTCTTGAGCAGCGCTCTCGTAGGAGATCTTTTTCGGGTCGTACACCACCAGCACCACTTCGTTGTGGCCGGTGCGGCCCGAGCAGACTTCCTCGTAGATCGGATTCGGCGTCAGCCCGCCGGCATAGCCGACGGCGGTGACATGGATGCCGTCACCCAGTTCCCAGAACTTTTTCTCGGCGCCCCAGAAGCAGCCGAGCCCGAACATCGCCTTTTGCGAGCCCTCCGGATAAGGCCCTTTCAGCGCCCGATGATTGACGAAATGCGCCTGCGCGGTGCGGATCGCATGGTCACGGCCCGGCAGCGCCTGCGCGGCTGTGGGCATGGCAACTTTTCTTGAAGCCGAACATATGGGTTCTCCCTCAATCTTTGAGCGCAATATAAGCGTTTGCGCGCCAACGCGAAATGGCGGCGCCGATCACGTCTCGGCCAGCCGGCCGCACGCGGCGTTCACGCCGGCGCGAGCAAACTCCCTGTCAGGAATTGCGACTACCGCGCATAGCCGATCAGCGGCTTCTTCTTGCGGCCGAGCAGAATGAGCAGGATCCCGAACAGACCGAGCACACTCCAGCTCGGCGCCGCCAGGATGAAGAGCATGACCGGATCCCACAGCAGGCCGCCGGCATAGGGCTCAATCAGCGGCTTTAGCTTCGCCAGGCTGCCCGCATGAATGAGCTCCCACAGCGCCCGCACGGTGGTGAGGGTAAGGCTGTTGCCGGCGATCGACTTGGTGCCGTCATAGATCACCAGGATAAAGGCGGCGGCCAGCGAGATCAGACCGAGAAAGCGGAACAGAAATCGGATCATGGTTTAGGGGTCTTTTCCTTGGCTTAGCGTACCGATTACCCCGCGGCGCGCCTCGGTTCAACCGGCGCTGGCATCCCCGCCTTCACTTGAGCCATCGCGGCTGCTTCCGCTAACGTGCCCCCTCGCCGGGCAGTACCGGTTGTGTCATGGAGTAGCAATGCCCGCCAAACGCCCCGCCGGTAGCAACCGGCCGACTTTCACCGACCAGGAAGCCCTGCAGTTCCACAGCGTCGGCCGACCCGGCAAGCTGGAAGTCATCGCCACCAAGCCGATGGCGACCCAGCGCGACCTTTCGCTCGCCTATTCGCCGGGCGTCGCCGTGCCGGTGCTCGCCATCGCCGAGGATCCGAGCCGCGCCTACGACTACACGGTCAAGGGCAATTTCGTCGCCGTCATCACCAACGGCACCGCCATCTTGGGACTGGGCAACCGCGGCGCCTTGGCGGCCAAGCCCGTGATGGAAGGCAAGGCGGTGCTGTTCAAGCGCTTCGCCGACATCGACTCCATCGATCTGGAAGTCTCCACCGAGGACCCCGACGAGTTTATCAATTGCGTCAAATATCTCGGCGCCGGCTGGGGCGGCATCAATCTGGAGGACATCAAGGCGCCGGAATGCTTCATCATCGAGCAGCGCCTGCGGGAATTGCTCGACATTCCGGTGTTCCATGACGACCAGCACGGCACCGCGATCATCTCGGCGGCGGGATTGATCAATGCGCTCGATCTGACCGGCCGCGACATCAAGAACACCAAGCTGGTGTGTAACGGCGCGGGAGCGGCCGGCATCGCCTGCCTCGAACTGCTCAAAGCCATCGGCTTCACACCCGACAATCTCATCCTGTGCGACACCAAGGGCGTGATCTATCAGGGCCGCACCGAGGGCATGAACCAGTGGAAGTCGGGCTACGCGATCAAGACCTCGGCCCGCACGCTGGCCGAGGCCTTTGAAGGTGCCGATGTGGCGTTCGGGCTCTCGGTCAAGGGCGCCTTCACGCCGGACATGATCAAGTCGATGGCGGCCAAGCCGATCATCTTCGCCTTGGCCAATCCAGACCCGGAAATCACCGCCGAAGAGGTGGCGCAAGTGCGCGACGACGCCATCATGGCGACCGGGCGCTCCGACTATCCCAACCAGGTCAATAATATTCTCGGTTTCCCGTTCATTTTCCGGGGCGCCCTCGATGTGCGCGCCTCCGCCATCAACATGGAGATGAAGATCGCCGCCGCACGCGCGCTCGCCGAGCTGGCGCGCGCGGACGTGCCCGATGAAGTCGCCGCCCTCTACGGGGCGCGGCCGAAATACGGACCCGACTACATCATCCCGGTGCCGTTCGATCCGCGGCTGATTTCCACGGTGCCGCCCGCCGTCGCCAAGGCGGCCATGGATACCGGCGTCGCCCGCAAGCCGATCGTCGACATGGACGCCTACCGCCACCAGTTGAACGCGCGGCGCGATCCGATTGCCGGAACCCTGGTGCAGGTCTACGCGCGGCTGCGCCGGCAGCCCAAGCGCGTGGTGTTCGCCGAAGGCGAGGAGGAGCAGGTGATCCGCGCGGCGGCGAGCTTCGTGCATCAGGGCCTGGGCACCGCGCTGCTGGTCGGGCGCGAGGACTTGGTGCGCGGCGCCGCCAGCGAGGCCGGCATCGAGCTCGGCGAAGGCATCGAGATCATCAATGCGCGCATGTCGACGCGCAACACCGTCTACCTCAACCACCTGTACGAGCGGCTGCAGCGGCGCGGTTATCTGCTGCGCGACTGCCAGCGGCTGGTGAACCAGGACCGCAATCATTTCGCCGCCTGCATGGTCGCGCTCGGCGATGCCGATGCCATGGTGACCGGCGTGACCCGCAATTTCTCGGTCGCGCTCGAGGATATCCGCCGCGTGATCGATCCCAAGCCCGGCCACCGCGTGATCGGGGTGTCGCTGGTGGTGGCGCGCGGGCGCACCGTGGTGGTGGCCGACACCGCGGTCACCGAAATGCCGGATGCCGAGGAGCTCGCCGAGATCGCCATCGAGGCCGCCGGCGTCGCGCGCCGGCTCGGCTATGAGCCGCGGCTGGCGATGTTGGCGTTCTCGACTTTCGGCCACCCGCAGGGCGAGCGCTCGGCGCGGGTGATCGAGGCGGTGAAGATTCTCGACAGCAAGCGGGTCGATTTCGAATATGACGGCGAAATGGCCGCCGATGTGGCGCTCAATCCGGCGCTGGCCACGCCTTACCCATTCTGCCGGCTATCGGGCCCGGCCAATGTGCTGGTGATGCCGGCGTTTCACTCGGCCTCGATCTCCACCAAGATGCTACAGGAGCTCGGCGGCGCCACCGTGATCGGGCCGCTGCTGGTCGGCCTCGACCGCCCGGTGCAGATCGTGCAGCTCGGCGCCAAGGACAATCAGCTCGTCAACATGGCGGCGCTGGCGGCCTATAATGTGAGTGGATAGCTCATCACCGGGAGAAATAGCGTGAGCAAGATGCTTTCCGGTGTGATCGCCGCCATTGCCACGCCGATCGGCGAAGACGGCGCGCCGGACCTCAAGCGGGCGGTCAAGCTGGCGCGCTTTCTGCTCGACAACGGCTGCGACGGCCTCAATGTGCTCGGCACCACCGGCGAGGCCACCTCGTTCGCGCGCGACGAACGCGAGGCGGTGATGACCGCCTACCAGGCCGCAGGACTGCCGCTCGACCGCCTGATGGTGGGCACCGGCGCCGCCGCGCTATCGGACGCGGTCGCGCTCACCCGCCACGCGGCCGACCTCGGCTTTGCCGGCGCCCTGGTGCTGCCGCCGTTCTACTACAAGGGCGTGCCCGACGACGGGCTCATCGCCTATATCGATACGCTGGTTAAGGCGACCGCGCAGCGTCCCATACCACTTTACCTCTATCATTTTCCGGCGCAGTCGGGATTGCCGTGGCACATCGCGCTGGTGAAACGGCTGCTGGAATCCTATCCAAACCGCATCGTGGGCTTGAAAAATTCTTCCGGCGACATGGCTTATGCGCGCGCCGCGGCGGCGGTCGCGCCGGACTTCGCCGTGTTCCCGTCGACCGAGGCCGCGCTCATCGAGGCGCGCGCGGGCACGTTTGCCGGCTGCATCTCGGCCACCGCCAATCTCAATGCCGATCTGTGCGCGCGGGCCTGGCGCGGAGGCGATCAGGCCGCGCTCGATGCGGCGGTGGCGATCCGTAAATTGTTCGACGGCAAGCCGCTGGTCTCCGGCGTGAAGGCGCTGCTCGCTCATATCCATGGCGACCCGGCGCTGGCGCGGGTCAAGCCCCCGCTGGCGCCGTTTTCGGCCGCCGACCGCGCAGCGGTATTTGCCGGCTACGATACGGTACGGGCCAAACGGGTGGCCTGAGCGTCCGTTTCGCGGGCGTTGACGCCTGGGCGGGGTCTTACTATAAGCCTCGCCCGTGGCGGCGAGGCGTCTTGCCGCCACGCTTTTTTCGCAAAGATCAGTCGCTTGGGCGGTCTTTCCGCCGCGAAACGCCAGTTGTGAACGAGAGGCTCATGGCCAATACCAAGTCCGCCCGTAAAGCCACGCGCAAGATTGCGCGCCGGACCATCGTCAATAAGACGCGCCGCTCGCTGCTGCGCAATTCGGTCCGCAAGATCGAGGAAGCGATCGCCAGCGGCGACCGCACGGCGGCCTTGGCGGCGTTCAAGCAAGCGGAACCGGCCATCATGCGTGCGGCGCAGCGTGGCGTCGTGCATAAGAACAATGCCAGCCGCAAAGTGTCACGCCTTGCACACCGGATCGCCAAGCTCGCCAAGTGAGCGGTGGCCCCCGGCTGCCGCGCCGGGATATATTGAAGCCAAATTCGTGCCATACTGGTTGAATGCAGGCGTAATGTGCGTCGCTGCAATGCGCTGCCGTAGTCAAACCGTCATCGTGACGTCAAATAAATTTGCTCGTCACGATATTGCTTGACAAAGCGCGGCGCTGGCAGCGCGTCTATCAATGCCTGTGTGCTTTTGGCGCGTGGGTTACCTTGAGATTTCGATCATGAATTTTTTCGCCACAATAAAGACTTAACTGGCATAGGGGGGCGAGGACCACAAAATGCATATTTGACGGGCATTTTTCGCAATGCACGTCATCTCAAATATTTAAATATTTTGTCGCGGCGCCATACCCGGCATGTAATTTCGACTTCGAAATTCCGCGCGACTCATCAACGCCTTGCAAACCAGTTTATGCACAGGCCAAGTCCCACGCCGCCGCGCATTTTTTTCATATGACATGCGCTTACCTGTGAAGCCCATTGCGGGCCGGTAACGCTTGTGTATTTTTAAAACACGCGCTCGGAAGTTTTCGGGCGCCATCAGTTAAAAGGCCTCGCTTCACACTCATCGGTGGATGAGAACGGCTGCTGTTTGCCCATTGGCATCAATTTCGGCCGCTCGAAACCCCCGGACAAGGATGGCGTCACACACTCTCACTAAATCAACGAAGACTTGCGCGACCGCCGCGAGGCGGACGCGAGGCAGGCCACCGGGCGAAAACCCATAAAGCGATTTGAGGGAGCAAGGTATTATGACAGCAGCGGGGCGAGTGTCGTTCGACTTGGCCGGTATCATTGGATGCGCGCCGTCCAATGTGAATTTACGCCTCGCTGTCGCCAGCTCCGCCCGCGTTTCGTGCGCGACGCCTCCGCCCGCGGGCTGAGGCGCAGCATCCTCGACCCGCGTCGATGTCGTACCGCTCAGCCTTAGTGCTGCGCGGCCCGAAAATCTCCCAAATACATCGTCATCGAGTGAGTGTTGTTGCGTCCTGTTCCGGCGCGTTGGCGGCTGCGTGCCACCAGGCTGGAAAACCGAGTTCGGTCAACAATTCAATCGGATAGAGAAATAAGAAAATGTCGAACGCGGATCAGGATAGCTGGTCACGGGTGAAGGGGCGTCTGCGCGCCGAGGTTGGCGACGACGTCTATTCGAGCTGGTTTGCCCGCATGGACCTGGAGGCAATCGAGGACGGAACCGTGCGCCTGTCGGTGCCGACCCGTTTCCTCAAGAGTTGGATCCAGTCGCACTACGCCGAACGCGTGCTGGCCTGCTGGCAGGTGGAACAGTCGCAAGTCGGCCGCATCGAATTGATCGTCCGTTCGGCGGTATTGCGTTCGGCAATCGCCAAGCCCAAGGCCGAGCTTGAGGCTGCCGCCGGCGATAGCGGCCGTTTTAGCAGCAATAATGGCAATGGACGACCGATGCCGGTCGCCGAAGCCGGCGCGCATGAAGCGCTTGGCGGCTCGCCGCTCGACGCGCGCCTGACCTTCGATACTTTCGTGGTCGGCCGCTCCAACACGCTCGCCCAAGCGGCCGCCAAGCAGGTCGCCGCCGCCCGGCGCGGCGACGCGGTGATGTTCAACCCGCTCTATGTCCATGCCGGCGTCGGCCTCGGCAAGACGCATCTGCTGCAAGCCATCACCTGGACGGGAAATGCCACAGGCGAGCGCAAGGTGCTCTATCTCACCGCCGAGAAATTCATGTACGGCTTCGTCTCGGCGCTGCGCACGCAGACCGCGCTCGCTTTCAAGGAAGCCCTGCGCGGCATCGGCGTGCTGGTTATCGACGACCTGCAATTCCTGCAAGGCAAGTCGACCCAGGCCGAGTTCTGCCACACGCTCAACGCCCTGATCGATGCCGGCCGCCAGGTGGTGATCGCCTCCGATCGCCCGCCGTCCGACCTCGAAAGCCTCGACGACCGGGTGCGCTCGCGGCTGGCCGGCGGCCTGGTGGTCGAAATGGGTCCGCTCGGCGAGGAGCTGCGCTTGGAAATCCTCAAATCGCGGGTGATGGCGGCGCGCGCGCACCATCCCAGCTTCGATGTGCCGCCGCCGGTGCTTTCCTATATCGCCAAGACCGTCACCCATAATGGCCGCGACCTGGAAGGCGCGCTCAACCGCCTGCTCGCCCATAGCAAGCTCACCGGCCATGCGGTCACCCTGGAAATGGCCGAACGCGAGGTGCGCGACCTGATCCGCCCGCAAGAGCCCAAGCGGGTCAAGATCGAGGACATCCAGCGGGTGGTGGCGCGGCAATACAATGTCAGCCGCTCCGATCTGTTATCCTCGCGGCGCACCGCCAATGTGGTGCGGCCGCGCCAGGTGGCGATGTACTTGGCCAAGACCTTGACCTTGCGGTCGCTGCCGGAAATCGGCCGCCGCTTCGGCGGCCGCGATCACACCACCGTGCTGCATGCGGTGCGCAAGATCGAGGGCCTGGTGGGCAACGACATGGCGCTGGCCGAGGAAATCGAGATTTTGAAGCGCCAATTGCAGGAGTAGCCGCCTACTCCGCTCGCCCCCGCGACCGCGGGGACCCGGACTCCGCTGCCAAAGAGCTGGATTCCCGCTTACACAGGAAAGAGCGGTGATGGGCCGCTACGTGGCTTGCGCTTACGTGCCTGCCGGGAGGTCCTTGGGGGAAAGCGGCCGGCGAAGCTGCCGCCGCCCTTGCGCATTTCGCGCCATCTTGTCACCTTCGCTCCCCGGCCTCGCATTCCCGCGAGCCACCGGCTTGCTGTTGCGCCTGGTCTTAGGGTCCATTTCACAGGCGCCGAAGCGGGTTTCCCTATGAAAGTTACCGTCGAGCGTGCAGAACTGCTGAAGTCGCTGGGCCACGTGCACCGCGTGGTGGAACGGCGCAATACCATCCCGATTCTGGCCAACGTGCTGATCAAGGCCGACAAGGGCAAGCTCAGCCTGAAGGCCACCGACCTCGATCTCGAGGTGATCGACAGCGTCGCCGCCGAGGTGTCGCCGGGCGGCGCCACCACCGTGCCTGCCCACATGTTCTACGAGATCGTGCGCAAGCTGCCCGAGGGCGCGCAGATCGTGATCGAAGGTTCCGGCGACCGCGCGGTGCTCTCGCTGCGCGCCGGGCGTTCGCGCTTTACCTTGCAGACGCTGCCGGAAAGCGACTTCCCCGATCTCGCCGCCGGCGAGATGACGCATTCGTTCAAGCTCGCCGCCGCCGATCTCAAACGACTGATCGACAAGACCCAGTTCGCGATCTCGACCGAAGAGACCCGTTATTATTTGAACGGCATCTATCTGCACACGGCAGGGACGGCCAAGGCCGCAACGCTGCGCGCGGTGGCGACCGACGGGCATCGATTGGCGCAGGTCGAGCTGCCGCTGCCGCAAGGCGCCGCCGGCATGCCCGGCATCATCGTACCGCGCAAGACGGTGGGCGAAGTACAACGGCTGATCGAAACCGGCGAAGGCGAAGTGGCGATCGAACTATCGGCCGGCAAAATCCGCTTCTCGATCGGCGACGTGGTGCTCACCTCCAAGCTGATCGACGGCACCTTCCCCGACTATGCGCGCGTGATCCCGGCCAACAACGACAAGAGCCTGATCGTCGACAAGAAGGATTTCGAGGCCGCGGTCGACCGCGTTTCCACCGTGTCGAGCGAGCGCGGCCGCGCGGTCAAGCTCTCGATCAGCAGCGGCCGGCTGGTGCTGTCGGTGACCAATCCGGATTCCGGCAGCGCGACCGAGGAGATCGAGGTCGAATACGAATCCGATCCGCTCGATATAGGATTCAATTCTCGCTACCTGCTCGACATCGCCGCGCAGATCGAGGGCGAAGTGGCCGTGCTCAAGCTCGCCGATCCCGGCTCACCCACTTTGATCCAGGACAAAGACGCCAAGGGCGCGCTTTATGTACTAATGCCGATGCGAGTGTGAGGCGTGGCCGTGTTGCCCGGGAGCAGCGAGCTTAGGCGCGCGAGGCTCCAGGACGTAAACGCAAGACCGACGCGGCCACCCGTCAGGCCGCGTTGCCTGCAATTTCCATTGGCTACTCAAAGAGAACCCGGATGAGCATCTCAGAGGACTTACTGAAAAGGGAAGATCTTCGGTCGCAACTTTTTGGCGAGACCTGGCGGACTTTGATCCCGGAGGTGTTTCGGGACGTGCCGACTTATTATGACAAAGGCAACGCGGTCGCCTCGCTCGGGACCTGTGCCTGCTGGAGCAATATCTTCGCGTCCGCGGTCCACCGCCACCTGCCGCCCGGCGCCAAAGTGCTCGATGTCTGCTCGGGCACCCATGAAATCCCGCTGAAGCTGCTGGCGCTCGATCCAACGCTGGAAATCCACAGCGTGGACGGCAGCCCGCACATGACGGCTGAGGGTCAGCGTCGCGCGCAGGAGCGCAATCTGACGATCCATGCCCGCGTCTGCGACGCCCATGTACTGCCGTTTCCTGACAATTCGTTCGACGCGGTCACGCTGCAATTCGCCTCGCGCCACCTCGAGATCATTCGGGCGTTCAAGGAAATCCATCGCGTGCTCAAGCCGGGCGGCATCTTCTGCCATGACGACATGCTGCGTCCGGCCTCGCGGATCGTCGAGGTGCCCTACCTGGCCTATCTGCGCTTCTCGGTCTGGTTTACCGCCAAGCTGTTCGGCAGTTCGGCCGAGAGCATGATGTGCGTTGGCTACTTCGCCGATGCCATCCGGCATTTTTATAAACCGCGGGAGCTGGCCGAGTTGCTCAAGGGCATCGGTTTCGTCGGCATTGAAAATCGCGATTTTCTCACCGGCGTCATGTCCTACCACATCGCACGCAAGCCGGGCTGACTTGGCTCTTTTGGTGTTAAGCTAGCCAGATTGTTCCGCTGGGTCGGGGCTCCGCATCCGCTCGCGCCACGCGCTTCGCTCCTATCGCCCGCGCCACGAAAGGGACGATGACTGCCGCCTTCCTGCGCCGCCTGACGCTGACCAATTTCCGCAGCTATCACGCCGCGACGTTAACGCTCGGCGCGGCGGGGCCCGTGGTGCTGACCGGCGCCAACGGCGCGGGCAAGACCAATCTGATCGAAGCCATTTCGCTGCTGATGCCGGGCCGCGGTTTGCGCCGCGCCACCATGGAAGAGCTGGCCTTCTCCGAAGGCGACGGCGGCTGGGCGGTGTCGGCCGAGATCGAAGGCATGCTGGGCCTGGCCACGCTCGGCACCGGCATCGATCCGCCGGCCGGCGAGGATTCGGCGCCCTCGCGCAAATGCCGCATTGACCGCGAAGCGGTATCCTCGGCGGCGGCCTTCGCCGACCACCTGCGCGTGGTGTGGCTGGTGCCGGCCATGGACCCGCTGTTCAACGGCCCGGCCTCCGAGCGCCGCCGCTTCCTCGATCGCCTGGTGCTGGCGGTCGATGCGCAACATTCCGGTCGCGTCGCCGCGCTCGAGCGGTCTTTGCGCTCGCGCAACCGCCTGCTGGAAGAAGCGCATAGCGATTCCCATTGGCTCGACGCAGTGGAGCACGAGACCGCCGAAATCGCGGTGGCGGTAGCGGCGGCGCGCGCGGAAACGGTGAGCCGCTTGGCTGGCGCGCTCTCCGCCGCGCGCCAGCAAGCGCCGGGATTTCCCGACGCCGAGGTCGCGCTCGACGGCTGGATGGAAAAACTACTGCCGCTGCATAGCGCGATCGAAATCGAGGACCGCTACCGCGCTTTGCTGAAGGACAACCGCGCGCGCGACGCCGCCGCCGGCCGTACCCTCGATGGCCCGCATTTGTCCGATCTGCGCGTGAGCCATGCCGGCAAGGGCATTCCGGCAGCGGAGGCCTCGACCGGCGAGCAGAAGGCGCTGCTGATCCGTCTGGTGCTCGCGCATGCCGGCCTGATCAAGGAGATGACCGGCTACGCGCCGCTCTTGCTGCTCGACGAGATCGTCGCCCATCTCGATCCGGCGCGCCGCGCGGCGCTGTACGACGCGCTGTCCAATCTCGGCGCCCAGGTCTGGATGACCGGCGCCGATCCGGCGGCGTTCGGCGACCTGGTCGGCCGCGCGCAAGTCTTCGAAGTGCGTGCCGGGACGGTGCAGCCGGTGCCGGCGAAGCACGGTTAATCGGCCACGCGCGCGGCCGTTACCTTTCGCCAACCATAATTGCCGACAATTTTAGCGACCGGGCTAACGGAACTCTGACAGCCGTCTGGCAAAATTAATGAAAATGCCTTTCATAGGACCGGCCTATGGCTTCGCGCACCGCCGCATCAGGTGCCACCACCGCGAAAATAGTTGACGCTCGCGCGCAGCGCCGGCCGGACGACCTCCAGGGGCCCGCCGGCGCGCTTGCCGTTCTCGAAACGCTTCGCCGCGACAAGCTGCTGCAAGCGGTGGCGTCGGCGGCGAAGGAACTGTTGCGTTCGTCCGATTTGGCCGTTTCGCTGCCGAAGGTCGCCGCGGAAATCGGCAGCGCGACCGGCGTCGACCGCACGCATATTTTCCTGATCGATGCGGCCGGCGGCGATGGGCGGGTCATCCAGCACAGTCTGTGGACCGCGCCCGGCATTTCGACGCCGCCGGAATTTCAGAACACCACCGAGGCGATGGCGAAGGTCGGGCTCAAGTCATGGATCCCAAGACTTGAGTGCGGCGAGATCATCGTCGGGCACGTGAATGATTTCGTCCCTCCGGTGCGCGCGCTGTTAGAGCTCGGCGGCGTGCGATCGACGTTATGCGTGCCCGTGTTCGCCGACGGCCGATGGCTGGGGACGATTGCCTTTGACGATTGCCGCAACGAGCGTGACTGGTCGACGGCCGAGATCGATACCATCAAGACGGTGGCCGAGATGGTCGGCGCCGCGGTCGCCCGCACACACGGGCTGCAGAACCTCAACGATGCCAACCGCATTGTCGAAAGCAGCTCGACAATTCTCTACCGCATCGGCCCGCAGCCACCGTTTCCGCTGACCTTCGTGTCGCAGAACGCGAAACGATACGGCTACAAGGCCGATGAACTGCTGGCCTCACCAACCCACTGGCAGAAACTCATCAAGCGCGAGGATTTGCCCGCAATCGTCGCCAACCTCAAGTCCGTCGTGAAGGGAAAGGCGGAGACCATTCGGGCAGAATTCCGTTTCAGAAAGCCAGACGGATCTTGGGCCTGGTTCGAGGATAACGGACGCGCGCTGCGCGGCGCCGACGGTCGATTGGTCGCCATCGAGGGCCTTCTCACCGATATCACCGAGCGCAAGTCCGCGACGCATCGCCGCGACGCCATCCTCGAAGCGGTCGCGGCGAGCGCAAATGAGCTGTTGCGTTCATCCGATCTGCAGCAATCGTTGCCCAAGGTTATCGAGTGGATCGGCCAAGCCACCGGCGTCGACCGGGCGCACATCTTCGAGGTGGATTCATCCACTCCCGCCGGCCGTGTCCTCCAGCATCACATGTGGAGCGCGCCCGGCATTGCGACGTCGCCATTGCTGGCGGCGATCAAAGGCGCGGCCATGGCGGAGTTCGGCTTCGGGCCGTGGCTGCCGCGACTCGCCAGGGGAGAAACCATCGTCGGTCGCGTGCGCGACTTCGAAGAGCCGGTGCGCAACTTGTTCAAGCAGCTCGGCACGCAATCGGTTCTCACGGTTCCTGTGCGCGTCGACGGCCATTGGTGGGGTCATCTCGGCTTCGATGACTGCCGGACCAATCGCGAATGGTCGCCGACCGAGGTCGATACGCTCAAGACGCTGGCGGAGTTGGTCGGAGCCGCGGTGGCCCGTACGTCGGACCTGAAGACCCTGGCCGATGCCAATCGCATCATCGAGAACAGTCCGACGATCCTTTACCGGCTGAGCCCGCAGAAACCGTTCGAGCTGATCTACCTCTCACAGAACGTCCGGAGATACGGCTACGATGCCGATGAATTGCTGGCGGCGCCGGGCGGCTGGTTGCAGCTTTTCGACAAAGAATACCATCGCACCATCGCGGCCGATATCCAATCCATCATCGAGGGAAAGACTGAGCAGACGCTGATTGAAATCCGCTTGAAGAAGCCGGACGGTGCCCATGCCTGGTTCGAAGGACGCGGATACGCGGTGCGTGACGAGCGGCAGCGGCTAGTCGCCATCGAGGGCATCCTCACCGACATTACCGACCGCAAACGCTCCGAAAGCGAACTGTCCTTCTCGCACAATATGCTGACGACGGCGATCGAGAATTCCCCCGATGCCATTATTGTCGTCAATGCGAGCAATCGAATTATTATGTTCAACCGGCATTTCGCCGAATTGTGGAACCTTCCCCCGGAATTTATGCATTCTGGCGCGGATGCGCCCGTCTTAATGACCGTAACGTCGCAGATGAAGAACCAAAGTGAATTCCTGGCGCGCGTTCGTTACCTCTACGACCATCCGGAAATCCAGAGTCACGAGGAAATTGAAACCAATGATGGACGCATTATTGAGCGGCACTCCGGATCCCTTTTCGACGCGAAACAAGAATACCTCGGCCGAGTCTGGTTCTTTCGCGATATCACCGAGAAGAGGCGCGCCGCGGAGAAAATCGCCGCGCTGGCGCGCACTGACGCACTGACCGGCCTTTCCAACCGCGCAACATTCCTGGAACGGCTCAATCTGGAATTCGCGCGCGCCAAGCGCGGCGGCAATCAATTTGCCGTGCATTATATCGATCTCGACCACTTCAAGGACGTCAACGACACGCTCGGCCATCCGGTCGGCGACAAGCTGCTGCAATCGATCGCCGAACGCCTCAAGAGCTGCGTACGCGAGACCGACATGGTCGCCCGCTTCGGCGGCGACGAATTTGCCGTGCTGCAGGACAGCGTCGAAGACACCGGCAATATCGAAACGCTGGCGGCCAAGATCGGCGAAGTCATCGCCGGTCCCTTCAGCATCGACGGCAATCAGGTGCAAGCCACCGCCAGCATCGGCATCGTTCCCTATCGCGGCGACATTGCCGACGTCGACGGCATGATGATGAAGGCCGATCTCGCGCTCTACCGCGCCAAGAACGAAGGCCGCAACCAGTTCCGCTTCCACGTCGCCGAGCTCGACGAGCAGACCCGGCAGCGGATGATCCTCGGCGACGAACTGCGGCACGCGATTGCGCGCGGCGAATTCGAATTGTTCTATCAGCCGCAGGTGGCGCTCAAGTCCGGATCGATCGTCGGGCTGGAAGCGCTGATCCGCTGGAACCATCCGAAACGCGGGCTGCTGCCGCCGGCAGCCTTCATCCCCATCGCGGAGACCACTGGAAGCATCGTGCCGATCGGGGAATGGGTGATCGAACAGGCTTGTCAACAGATCAAGGCCTGGGGCGACTTGGGCGTTGCGCCGCCGATCGTCGGCGTCAATCTATCCGGGGCGCAGTTCAAGCTGGCCTCGCAACTCGATCAGATCGTCGCCGAAAACCTCGCCCGCTACAGCATCGCGCCGGAGCGGCTGGAACTTGAAATCACCGAATCGGTCCTGATCGAGACGACGCAGCGCCACGGCGAGGCATTCGAGCGGCTGCGCAAGCTCGGGGTGCGGTTCGCGATCGATGATTTCGGCACCGGCTACTCCTCGCTCGACTATTTGCGCTCTTTCCACGTCTGCCGGCTGAAGATCGACCGCAGTTTCATCGCCAATGTTACCACCAGCGCGGACGACGCGGCGATCGTGCGCGCAACAATCGGCCTCGCACACGAACTGGGCATTGAAGTGGTGGCGGAAGGCGTGGAAAACGCCGGCCAGCACGATTTCCTGCTCACGGCCGGCTGCCAATTCGCGCAGGGCCATTATTTCGGCCAGCCGATGCCGGCGGCGGAGGCCACTAAGCTGCTCCGCGGGATTCGCCAACTTGCCGCGGTCTAGACCGGCGCCTTCGCTCCCGCAACCGGTCAGATTTCGCCCAGCAGTTGCCGCCGCTGCCGTTCCGAAGCGTCGGAATAGCGGCGCAACGCGTGCGCTTCGCTGAGCAGGCCGATGACCTGCCGGCGCTCGGCGGAGTCGACCACGGCGAGCGCTTCCGCTTCGTAACGGTCGAAAGCCGAGATCGCCTCCTGCGCCGTCAATTGCGGCAGCAACATGTGGTCGCCGTGATGCAGGATGGCGCGCACCGAGGCGGTGGCAGGCAGTTCCGCCGCGTGCGCTTCCGCCACGATCACCATGCCGGCGTAACGGCCGTCCTCGTCCACCGCGATCGCCTGATTGGTCGAGCCTAAGGGAAACGCCTCGCGAAAGGCCGCAATCGGCGCCTCCACCGGTGTCGTGCGCACGTCCGAGCGCATCATCTGGCCGACCGTCAGATCCCGGATCCAGCCGACATCGGCCGCGCTGCGGATGGTCTCGCCACGCAGATGGAAACGCCAGGTGGTGAAGGAATAGCCGAAGAATTCGCGTGTCACCTGCATCGAAACGATCACCGCGATCAGCACCGCGGTGGTCAGCCACAGGTCGCCGGTGGTCTCCAGCGCAATGAAGGTCATGGTCAGCGGCCCGCCGATCACCGAGACCGATAGGGCGCCCATGCCGATGATGGCGTAGGCGTCGGGGTCGGCGTGCAACCCCGGCCACGCCGCGTTGAGCCCGACCGCGAATAGTTGTCCGCCGAGCGCGCCGAGCAGCAGCGAGGCGAAGAACAAGCCACCGCGGAACCCGCTGCCGAGCGACACGATCGAAGCCAGCGCCTTAAGCACGAAGATCAGCGCGATCGTCGCCAGCGGCAATTTGAAAATACCGGTCAGATGCAGGGCGCCGTGGCCGGACGACATCACCTGCGGCGAGACCATCGCCAGCAGGCCGACCAGCGCGCCGCCCAGCACCGGCCGCCAGGCCGGCTTCACGCGCAGCCTTGAGAACAGCTTTTCGCAGGCTGCGACGCCGCGCATCAGCGCGATGCCGAAGATGGCGGCGAGCAAGCCAACGCCGCCGGCGATCGCCACGTCGTGCACCGCGAGGCTGGAGACCGCGCCGGCTTCGATGCCGAGCCCCTCGGGCGCGAAAATCTGCGCGGTCAGGTAACCGAGCAACGCGGCCATGCCGACCGGCGCCAGCGAGGCGATCGAATAGCTGCCGATGATCAGCTCGAAACCATAGAAAGCGCCGCCCAAGGGCGCGCCGAAAGCGCCGGCGATTGCCGCGGCGGCGCCACAGCCGACCAGCACGCGCATGTCGGACCGGCGCAAATGGAAGGCCTGGCCGATCTTGGAGGCAATGCCGCTGGCGAGCTGGGTATAGCCGGCTTCCAGGCCGACCGAGGCGCCGACGCCGCTCGACCACACGGTCTGCGCCGCCACGATCAGGCTGCCGCGCAAGGACATGCGGCCGCCGTGCAGCGCATTGGCTTCGATCGGATCGACCTCGGTGCCGCGCCGGCGGGTGATATAGGCGGTGGCCAAGCCGAACAGCAGCCCGCCGAGGCAGGGCGTGAAAAATGCGTAAAGCGGGTTGAGCGCGACCCGGCCCGACAGGCGTTCGCCGGGATCGAGCCCGAAAAACGTCAGATGCATGAGCGCGACCGCTTCGCCCATGGCGGTAACCACCAGGCCGGCAAGGGCGCCGACGACGAGCGCCAGCACGATGACGCTCGATTTACGCGCGCGCACAATGGCGCGCAAGCGATGCGGAACTTCGAGCGGCGTGCTGAACCAGCGCATGGGAGGCAAAATCACGTCAGGCGGGCGCGTCGCTGCTTAGAGGCCAAGCCGCGGCGGCGTGCAAGTCGGGTGGCTTTGATCGCAACCGTGGCACTTCGATGGCCGCGCCACGGCAGCCGTTGCGAATCGTCGACGAAAGGCACGAATCGGCCGCCTACCGGGCTCAAAAAATCGCCGTTTTTCGAGTCGCTGCCGCTTTAAAAACTCATTTTGAATCAACATATTAACTGCGATGACTTTGCGCTGTACGAGACCGAAATTTCGTGTCACACCAAACAACAATTCCGACTCATTTTTTCGCCCGTTTTGAGGGTGCTGCCGATGGCTGAACCGGCCCTGAATATCCCATCCGATTACGGCGACTACGGCGCGGAATCGATCAAGGTCCTCAAGGGCCTCGATGCCGTGCGCAAGCGCCCGGGCATGTATATCGGCGACACCGACGACGGTTCCGGCCTCCACCACATGGTCTACGAGGTGGTCGATAACGCCATCGACGAGGCACTCGCGGGCTTTGCCAACGAAGTCGCGGTCACGCTCAACCCGGACGGCTCGGTGACCGTGCGCGACAACGGCCGCGGCGTCCCGACCGACATCCACAAGGGTGAGGGCGTATCGGCGGCCGAGGTCATCATGACCCAACTGCACGCCGGCGGAAAATTCGACCAGAATTCCTACAAGGTATCCGGCGGCCTGCATGGCGTCGGCGTCTCGGTGGTCAATGCGCTGTCGAGCTGGCTCAAGCTCACCATCTGGCGCGACGGCAAAGAACATTTCATGGAATTCCGCGACGGCGTCGCGGTGAAGCCGCTCGAAGTCGTCGGCGTGGCGCTCGACAAGCGCGGCACCGAGGTGACATTTCTGCCGTCGACCAAGACCTTCACCATGGTCGAGTTCGATTTCGCCACGCTCGAGCATCGCTTGCGCGAGCTGGCATTCCTCAATTCCGGCGTCACCATCATCCTCTCCGACATGCGCCATGCGGTCGAGAAGCGCGAGGAGATGAAATACGAGGGCGGCGTCGAGGCATTCGTCAAATATCTCGACCGCAACAAGACGCCGCTGATCCCCAATCCGATTATGATCAAGGCCGAGCGCGAAGGCGTCACGGTGGAAAGCGCGCTGTGGTGGAACGACGGCTATCATGAGAGCGTGCTCTGCTTCACCAACAACATCCCGCAGCGCGACGGCGGCACCCATCTCGCCGGCTTCCGCGGCGCGCTCACCCGCCAGATCACGCAATACGCCGAGACCATCGGCACCACGCGCAAGGAGAAGGTGGCGCTCACCGGCGACGACTGCCGCGAAGGCCTGACCGCCGTGCTGTCCTGCAAGGTGCCGGACCCGAAATTCTCCTCGCAGACCAAGGACAAGCTGGTCTCCTCGGAAGTGCGGCCGGTGGTGGAGAACGTGATCAACCAGGCACTGCAGGACTGGTTCGAGATTCACCCCGCCGAAGCGCGTGTCATCGTCGGCAAGGTGGTGGAAGCCGCCGCCGCGCGCGAGGCCGCGCGCAAGGCGCGCGAACTCACCCGCCGCAAGGGCGCGCTTGACGTATCGTCATTGCCGGGCAAGCTCGCCGACTGCCAGGAGCGCGATCCGGAAAAGTCCGAATTGTTCATCGTCGAGGGCGACTCGGCCGGCGGCTCCGCCAAGCAGGGCCGCAACCGCGAATTCCAGGCGGTGCTGCCGCTGCGCGGCAAGATCCTCAATGTCGAGCGCGCGCGCTTCGACAAGATGCTGGGGAGCCAGGAGATCGGCACACTGATCACCGCGCTCGGCACCGGCATTGGGCGCGACGAGTTCAATCCCGACAAGCTGCGCTACCACAAGATCATCATCATGACCGACGCCGACGTGGACGGCAGCCACATCCGTACGCTGCTGCTCACGTTCTTCTTCCGGCAGATGGAGGAACTGATCAAGCGCGGCTATATCTACATCGCGCAGCCGCCGCTTTATAAGGTCTCGCGCGGCAAGTCCGAGCAATATCTCAAGGACGAGCGCGCGCTCGAGGATTACCTGATCGCGACCGGCTTGGAGGATTCGGTGCTGCGCCTCGCCTCCGGCGAAGAGCGCGCGGGGGCGGACCTGCGCAAGCTGGTGGAGGAGGCGCGCACCATCCGCAACATCCTCAACGGGCTGCACAGCCGCTATAACCGCAAGGTGATCGAGCAGGCGGCCATCGCCGGCGTGCTGACGCCCAAGGTCACCGACGATCTCAAGACCGGGGCCGCGGCGGCCGACTACATCGCCAAGCGGCTCGACGCGCTCGAGGACGAGACTGAGCGCGGCTGGAAGGGCTCGTTCGACGAGGACGGCTTCCACTTCGAGCGCACCGTGCGCGGCGTCAAGGAAGTCGCCATCATCGACCAGGCGCTACTCGGCTCCGCCGACGCGCGCAAGCTCGACGAATTCGCCTTGAGCCTGCAGCAGGCCTATCCGCGCCCGACGCCGCCGGCCATGCTGCGGCGCAAGGACGAGACCACGCCGATCCACGGGCCGGTCGGTCTGTTCGAGGCGCTCACCGCCGCCGGCCGCAAGGGCATTTCGATGCAGCGCTACAAAGGCCTGGGCGAAATGAACCCCGAGCAGCTGTGGGAAACCACGCTCGACGTCAATGCGCGCTCGCTGTTGCAGGTCCGCATCAAGGAAGTGGACGAGGCCAATGTGCTGTTCGACCAACTCATGGGCGACCTGGTCGAGCCGCGCCGGCAGTTCATCCAGGACAATGCGCTGTCAGCGAGCGTGGACGTCTAATTTCTTCGCCATGCCTGGCCTTGTGCCGGGCATCCACGACTTACTTTCTTTTTAGTGTCAAAGTCGTGGATGGCCGGGACAAATCCGGCCATGACGACGTCGCTACGACATGATCTTGGCGCCGAGCGCGAGGCCGATGACCAGCGCGCCGACGAACAGCAGCAGGAAAATGCCGAACAGCCACTGCGCGATGGTAGCGGCGGTGGCCTCGACGTCGCTGAAGCCGAAAATACCGGCGACGATGGCGATCAGCAGAAAAATAAAGGCCCATTTCAGCATCGGCGGCTCCCGCGCTCGGTTTCGCCTAGCTTAAATGGGTTTGGCACCGCCGAGGTTCCATGGCTCGGGAACCGATTTCGGCGCAATCGACCGCGGATCGCGTGTGCCCCAATGGCCGGCGTCGACGCGGGCGAGGAAATCGCCCACCACCTGGTTGAACAGGTCGGGCTCCTCCAGGTTCACCACATGACCGGTCTTCGGGAACATGACCAGGCCCGAGGCAGCGATGGTGGCCTTCAGGAACAGGCTTGGCTCGATGCAGCGGTCGTCCTCGTCGCCGACCACGATCAGTGCCGGCGTCTTCAATTTCCGAATATCGTCCTCGAAATCGTAGAGCGACGGCCGCGCACCCTGGAAAGCCGCGCGAGGTATGGGCCGAGCCCTTGCGCGTCATGCTCGGCCAGATGCTTGCTAAATTCCGCGAAGCCGCGCGGGTCCTTGAGCAGGAACGGCACGCGGCTGGGCCCGAGCCCATAGCTCTTGGCCACCGCGGCCGAGCCTTCGCGCTCGAACTGCTCGGCGAGCTCGCGCGAATTCTTATGGAACGCTTCCGTGTACCAGCGCTCGCTGCCCGAGCCGGTGCCGGCCAGCGTCATCGAGCGCACGCGGCCCGGTTGATTGAGCGCGACCTGCAGCGTGGTGTAGCCGCCCATCGACAAGCCGATGATGTGCGCATCGTCGATCTTGAGATGATCGAGCACCGCAACGCAATCGCGCATGACGTGCCGGTAGCTGTAGGCATCGCCCGCGGCCGGCACGTCGGACGGCGTATAGCCGCGCGCGGCATAGGCGATGCAGCGGTAGCGCTTGCCGAATTCGCGCAGCTGCGGCTCCCAGCTGCGATGGTCGCCGGCGAATTCATGCACGAACAGGATGGGCGTCCCCTGCCCGACCTCTTCGTAATAGAGCCGCACATTGTCGGATGTGATGGCGTAAGGCATGGCTGACCGGTCCTTTCGCGGGCGGCGGCACTCTATACGGAGTTCGCGCTCGACCGGAAGCCATCGCCATTTGCTTCACAAAAACGAAGCGGCCGGCGAATTGCCGGCCGCGGGCTTGCATTCCATCAAGCAAAAGTCAGCCCGGGTGACGGGCCGCCCAGCCCATATCCATGCGCCGGCGCCAGGCGGTCTGCCGCAGGCCCAGCAGCCGCTGCGCGGTGATCTTGGCATCGGCGCGGCTGGCCGCGGCACAGGTGCGATATTCGAAATCGGCAACGCGCCCCACCAGCGGCTGCCGGCGGAAAAACCGGGTGAACGGATTGCCGCCGCCGTTGAATTTCAGCTCGGAGATGGCATTGGCCACATTGCCGGCATAGCCGAAGGCCAGCACCCGGCCGGTCATGCAGTGGCGAACCTCGTAAACTCCGGGACCGATCGGCGCCTCGACATGTTCGCCGCTTTGCGCGTCGGGAAATCGTTTCCAGTTGCTCCAGATCTGCATCATGCGGAAATCCTCGAATTGATTCGAATATGCGCACCGTGAACGCGACAACTACGCTTTGGTTCCGCAAGGTCAACCGCAGCTGTTGATAATTGGCCGCCGGCGCCGCGAATAGGGCTGCGCACTGTCACGAATTGTTGATAAGCGGACGCGCCTCAGCGCGCGGCGCCTCACTGGCCGGGCAGCACCAGGACTTTCGGCTTGGCCGGCAGGCTGGTCTTCGACACCACCGTCGAGGGGACTTCGGCAATCTCCACGTCCCATTCCTGCCGCACGCGCTGCAGGAAGCGGTCGAGGGTATAGGCGCTGAAATAGTGCATGGGGATCATCAGCGGCGCCTTCAGCGCATGCAGCACCTCGACCATGCCCTCGAGGTCGAGCGTGAAGTTGCCGTCCACCGGCACCATCACCACGTCGACGCGCCCGATTTCGTTGAGCTGCTGTTGCGTCAACGTATGATGCAGATGGCCGAGATGAGCGATGCACAGATTGGCGATCTCGAAAATGAAGATCGAATTGCCGTGGCGCTCGGTGCCGCCGTCCCAGCGGCGAATATTGGTCGGCACATTGCGCACGCGCACGTCCTTGTAGGTCATGTCGATGCGCGCCGGCTTTTCGTCCTCCGTCCAGCCGCGCAGCACATGCTTGATGCCGGGATCGGGATTGTCGGTGTAGTGCGTGGTGTGCGCGTGATTCATGGTCACGATGTCGGGCAGCACCGGCGGCTTCACATAATCGTTGTAGTCGGTGGCGATGCGCACGAGCTGCGGGCTCTCGATCAGGAAGGTCGAATGGCCGATATAGCTGATGCGCACCTGATCGGCGTTGAGCGCCGCAAGACGAAACGCCGCGGGCACCGCGAACGGCGGCCGGCCTGCCACCAGGCCGGGGCAGCTTTCGGTCATTTCCGGCTTGGCCGCCGGTGGCGCCGCGCCTTGCGCCGAGGCCTGGCTCGCCGCGGCCAGCATGCCGAAAGACACTGCAAGAATTCTCAGCAAAATGCCGCTCATGCCATCACTCCGCACCGACCCGGCGCGGTGAATCTGGCATGGTTTCCGCAGGGCCGCCACTGCCTCACGCACAAATGAAAAGCGGCGGCGCTTTTTAATCGCGGGCGAACTGGCGCTCAGAAATCTTCGAAATAGCGGCGGTCGCGCATCGAGATGATGATGCCGTTCGGCGTCACCACCATCCAGCGGCCGTCCTGCCGCCTGATCGCCTGCACCGGGCCGAGGCCGGGCAGCGGCGCGCCGAGCGCGACCTGATAGATGTCACCGTGATTTTCCACGTAGACGTAACCGTTGCGGGCGTCGCGAATGGTCCAGCCCGGCACCACCGTCAGGCGCACGGGCGCCTGGGCTTCCGACGCAACGGTGCGCGGCGCCGGGCGCGGCATGGGCAGCGGCGTGGCGGCCTGTGGCACCGTCGTCTGCGGGGCCGCGATCGAGCCGGTGACTTCCGCCGCCGCATGGTCGAGGCGTTCGGAAATCTTGGCGACCTGGCTATGCGCGGTTCCATTCGCCTGCTCGAGGCCGGCCTTCAGCGTAGTGATTTCCTTGGCCAATCGGGCGATCGATTGCTGCATCGCCCGGTTTTCTTCCGACGACGGCGGCGCCGCGTGCGCGCGGGCGTCGAAAATCCGCCGCTCGCCAGCGCGCCAACCACGGCGCCGAGCGCGGCCGCTAAGGCCACGGTGGCGGCGAGCAAGGCATAGCGCTTGTGGCGCGCCTTCAAGATCAGGCGCGGCCACGCCGCCGGCACCGCCGCGGCAAGTGGTGCGATCGCGTGGTTCGAGCTTGTTCGCTGCAGGCAACGGACAATTCGCTGCCAGGCGATAGCGGCGGCAATTCGACACTGGGTAGTTCGCTCTTGGCCGGCGTCGCCTCGGGCGCGCCATCCGGTTTTGGTGCCGCTTGCATGACGGGTCCTCGCGCTTGGTTGTTCACCAAGCGCTAACCACGTTCGGTTACCAATCGGTTACCAATTGCCGGATTTCGGATGCGCTAGACCGGCAGGCCATTCTCGGCGGCCAGCGCTTTGAGCGAGACCGCCGGCCGCGCGCCGATATGCTGGATCACTTCGGCGGCGGCGAGTGCGCCGAGCCGGGCGGCGGTGCGATGGTCCTTGCCGCGCGCGAGACCCACCAGGAAGCCGGCGGCGAACAGATCGCCGGCGCCGGTGACATCGGCCACGGCCTCGATCGGCATGGCCTGCACCGCCTCGGCCCCGTTGCGGGTGACCACCACGCAGCCTTTCTCGCTGCGCGTCACCACCGCGAGCTTGGCTTCGCCGCGCAGCGCCTTCACCGCGGTATCGAAGTCGGCGGTCTCGTACAGACTGTGCAGCTCGTGCTCGTTGGCGAAGATGATGTCCACCGTGCCCTTGCGGATCAGATCGAGAAATTCCGCGCGGTAGCGGTCGACGCAGAACGCGTCCGACAGCGTGAGCGCGACCCGGCGCGAGGCCTTGTGCGCGATCGCCGCCGCCTTCACGAAGGCTTCCTTGGCCTGCGGCGGGTCCCACAGATAGCCTTCGAGATAGACCAGCGCGGCGCTCGCGATCTTGGCTTCGTCGATGTCGGCGGGTTTGAGATCCTGCGCCGCGCCGAGATAAGTGTTCATGGTGCGCTCGCCGTCCGGCGTCACCATGATGTAGCAGCGCGCGGTCGAGGGGCCGCCGCTCGCCGGCGCGGTATCGAAGGCCACGCGGGCGGCGCGGATATCGTGGGCGAAGGCACGGCCGAGCTCGTCGTCCTTGACCTTGCCGACGAAGGCGGCGCGGCCGCCGAAGCTCGCCACGCCGACGATGGTGTTGGCGGCCGAGCCGCCCGAGCTTTCCACCGCCGGCCCCATCGCCTGATAGATCTTCTCGGCGCGCGCCTCGTCGATCAGCGCCATGGTGCCCTTGTGCATGCCATGCGCGACCAGGAAATCGTCCTCGGCGCGGGCGATCACGTCGACAATGGCGTTGCCGATGCCGATGACGTCGTAGCGGGGGGCGGTCATGCGGTCCTCGAATGAAATCGTAAGGCGAGATCGGGGCGGCCGCGCACTATAGCGGCGACCGACGTGCTGGCAATGCTGTCCGATCGCGCCTGCCTAGTGAAGGGGCGGAAGTCTTTTCAGCACCTCCAGACTCCACCACAGAAAGTAGCCGCCGATCAGGATGCCGAGCGCCACTTTCACCAATTGGATGATCAGCTCGTCTTTGCTCATCGAAAGCCCACCCGCCACTCGCCACCCCGCGAGATTCCCGATTGTCTTGCCTCTCTCCTATAACGGAAAGGCACCGCCTTTAAAATTGCTATCCCGTGTCGGGGCAAAACATTTGTTGCGGATCGCAAAAGGGGTTGCGCGCCAAACGACGTCATGCGATGTGGCCCACCACAATCCCCGGAGCGAGGCCATGGCGTTCAAGGAACGCGTGTTTTCCGGCGTGCAGCCGACCGGCAACCTGCATCTCGGCAATTATCTCGGCGCCATCGTCAAATTCGTCGCGCTGCAGGAGCGCTACGACTGCATCTATTGCGTGGTCGATCTGCACGCCATCACGGTGTGGCAGGACCCGGCCGAATTGCCGAAAGCGACGCGCGAGGTGACCGCCGCGTTCCTGGCCTGCGGCATCGACGCCAAAAAGCAGATCATCTTCAACCAGAGTCAGGTGGCCGAGCACGCCGAACTGGCCTGGGTATTCAATTGTGTCGCCCGTCTCGGCTGGCTCAACCGCATGACCCAGTTCAAGGAGAAGGCCGGCAAGGACCGCGAGAACGCTTCCGTCGGGCTCTATGCCTATCCCAACCTGATGGCCGCCGATATTCTGGTCTACCGCGCCACCCATGTGCCGGTGGGCGAGGACCAGAAGCAGCATCTCGAGCTGGCGCGCGACATCGCGCAGAAGTTCAACAACGATTTCGCGCAGTCGATTCACGCGCACGGATTCGGCGACGCGTTCTTCCCGCTGCCAGAGCCGATCATTCAGGGTCCGGCGACGCGGGTAATGTCGCTGCGCGACGGCTCCAAGAAAATGTCGAAGTCGGAGGCTTCCGACTATTCGCGCATCAACCTGACCGACGACGCCGACGCCATCGCGCAGAAAATCCGCAAGGCGAAAACCGATCCCGAGCCGCTGCCGAGCGAGGAGAAGGGCCTCGAGCCGCGGCCGGAAGCCGACAACCTGGTCGGCATTTATGCGGCGCTGCAAGGCGTGAGCAAGGCGCAGGTGCTAAGCGAATTCGGCGGCGGGCAATTCTCCTCCTTCAAGGCCGCGCTGGTTGAAGTCGCGGTCGCCAAGCTCGGGCCGATCGGTGCGGAAATGAAACGGCTGATGCAGGACCCGGTCTATATCGATTCCGTGCTGGCCGACGGGTCCGCGCGCGCGCAAGTGCTCGCCGCCGAAACCATGAAGGCGGTCAAGGACATCGTCGGCTTCGTGCGCCGCTAGGACATATTCGCCGCTCGCGATTTGTTTGCACCGCGCAATAGTCGGATAGTCCCGACTTGTCGGCGCGGCGCCGGCCGTGCAACCGTCCGCCAGCTTGTGCGTCCGTTGCCACGCAAATGTTCCAACGAGGCTTGAGCTACCATGAGCACCAAGCGGCGCAGCTACGAGAAAGGCCACAAGCGCAAATATCTGGTCGTCATCGACGACACCGAGGAATGCGACCGCGCGGTGTATTGGGCGGCCAGGCGCGCCGCCCGCACCAGGTCGCAGCTCATCATGCTGCGGGTGATCGATACCGGCGACCGCAGTCAGCAATGGCTGGGCGTCGCCGACATCATGAAGGCCGAGGCGATGGAAGCGGCCAATGCGGCGCTCAACAAATTCGCGGCGCGCGTCAAGTTGATCGCCAATATCGTGCCGGAACGCGCGATCCGCGAGGGTAACAACCCGGCCGAGGAGATCGTCAAGCTGATCGACGAGGATGCCGACATCGGAATTTTGGTGCTGGCCGCCAGCACCGCCAAGGAAGGCCCCGGCCCGCTGGTCTCGAGCCTCGCCAAGACCGCCGGCAGCTTCCCGATTCCCGTGGCCATCGTGCCCGGGCACCTGGGCGACGAAGACCTCGACGCGATGTCGTGACTTTTCTTACCTCACCCCTGAAAGGGGGAGGTCGACCGCCGCGCGCAGCGACGGCGGGCGGGTGAGGTCATATCGAATACGCTTCGCTAGACAACAAAAGGACCGCCACCCTGACTCTCCCCTTTCAGGGGGAGGGAACTGACGAGCCTCAGTTGACCTCGGCCCGCGCAAAGGCCATTTATCCGCTATAGTCCATGCCATCCACGGGCCTTGAACCCGCAAGGAGAGCCAAAATGTTCATCCAGACCGAAGCCACGCCCAATCCGGCGACGCTGAAATTCCTGCCCGGACGCGCCGTGCTCTCTACCGGCACCCTCGATATGGCCAGCAAGGATGCCGCCGGCCAGTCGCCGCTGGCCGAGCGCTTGTTCGAAATTCCGAATATCGGCGGCGTTTTCTTTGGCGCCGATTTCATTTCCATCACCAAGACCGACGGCGACTGGCAGCAGATCAAGCCGGCGGTGCTCGGCGCCATCATGGAGCATTTCATGAGCGGCGCGCCGCTGCTGGCAAATGGAGCCGAGCCGGCGCCGGCGAGCGATGAGTTCTTCGACGCCGCCGATGCCGAGACCGTCGCCATCATCAAGGATCTGATCGAGACCCGCGTGCGCCCGGCGGTGGCCGGCGACGGCGGCGACATCACCTTCAAGGGCTACAAGGAAGGCATCGTGTTTCTGCAAATGAAGGGCGCCTGCTCCGGCTGCCCGTCCTCGACCGCCACGCTTCAGCACGGCATCCAGAACCTGCTCAGGCATTTCGTGCCCGACGTGGTCGAAGTGCGGCCGAGTGTAGTCGGCCTGCGACAGGCAAGTTCTGCGTCATGCCCGGGCTTGTCCCGGGCATCCACGATCTTAAGAGGCACAATGAAAGGCGTGGACTGGACCAGCCCGGCGCGGCCATGACGGTGATAGGCTGAGCGTCATGCGCATCCTGGCCATCGATACCGCGCTTGAGGCCTGTGCGGCCGCCGTGCTCGACACCGAGCGGCCGGCAATCGCCGCGCATGAATCGCTCGTCATGGTGCGCGGCCACGCCGAAGCCTTGATGCCGCTCATCGCGCGCGTGCTCGACCGCGCCGGTCTTGAATTCGCCGCGCTCGACCGCATCGCGGTCACCGTTGGGCCCGGCAGCTTCACCGGCTTGCGCGTCGGCATCGCCGCGGCGCGCGGCATCGCGCTCGCCGCCGGCAAGCCCGCGGTCGGCTTGTCCACCCTTGCCGCCTATGCCGCGCCCTTCATCGCCGCCGACGACTCGCTGCCGGTGGTGTCGGTCATCGATGCGCGCCACGATCAAGTTTATCTGCAGGTGTTCGGGCCCGGCGGCCGCACCATCGTGGCGCCGCGGCTGGTTCCAATACGTGAGGCGCTGCGCGCGGCGGCAACCGGTGCGCCGCGCCTTGTCGGCACCGCGGCGGCAATGCTGGCGGCGGCCTGGCCGGCCGGCGAGCGCGCGCCGAGCCTGGTCGATGCGCGCCGCGCGCCCGATATCGATTGGGTGGCGCGTCTCGGCGCCGCGGCAGTCGAGACCGGCGTGCCGCCGAAACCGCTTTACCTGCGCGCGCCCGACGCCCAGCCGCAGAACGCCGCGCAATTGGCGCGCCGATAGCGCATGATCCCGAAAAGCATGTCCTCGACTTGATCGGGGATGGGCACCGGTTTTCGGAAAAGCATGCCCTCGGGCTCGACCGAGGGATCATGCGCAGGCAAAATGTTAGGTAAGCACAGTGATCAAATCTGAACGGATCGCGCTGTAATGGGTTGGTTGTCCCGCCTGTTCGCGCGCGGCGAGCCGGTGCTCTCGGAAGCGATGAGCCGTGACGCCGCGGCCATTGCCGCGCTGCACGCCGCCTCGTTCCGGCGCGGCTGGAGCGAGCAGGAAGTCGAGGGCCTGCTCACCGACCGCCACGTCGTCGCCCATCGCGCCATGACCGGATCGAAAATGGCCGGCTTCATCATGTCGCGGCAGGTCGCGGACGAGGCGGAAATCCTCTCGGTCGCGGTCGACCGCAGGCGGCGCGGCCGCGGGCTGGCGCGCAGCCTGCTCGCTTTGCATTTGCGGCGGCTGGCAGGCTTGGGCGCGCGCACCGTGTTTCTGGAAGTCGATGAGCATAATGCCCCCGCGATCCGCCTCTATGACCGCGCCGGCTTTCGTGAGATATCCCGCCGCCCCAACTACTACCCGGACGCCGGGGGCAAGGCCACCGCCGCGCTGGTGCTGCGCCGCGATCTGGTCTAACGCGCATGATCCCGAAAAGCATGTCCTCGACTTGATCGGGGATGGGCACCGCTTTTTCGGGTGAGATCAATGCGCCAAAACCCCCGATAGACCATCCCGGATGCGCGCAATATGCTATGAGGGCCAGACCTTAAGAGACGACGAGAAACGCCATCGTGACCACGCCGGACAAAAGCATCTCCGACCGGAGAAATATCGAGGCCCTGTGCGCCGCCAAGGGCATGCGGATGACCGACCAGCGGCGCGTGATCGCGCGCGTGCTGGCGGGTTCCGACGATCATCCCGACGTCGAGGAACTGTACCGGCGCTGCGCCAAGGTCGACGACCGGATTTCCATTTCCACCGTCTACCGCACGGTGCGCCTGTTCGAGGACGCCGGCATCATCGAGCGGCACGATTTCCGCGAGGGCCGCGCGCGTTACGAAACCGCCACGGAATCCCATCACGACCATCTGATCAATCTGCGCAGCGGCGAGGTGATCGAATTCCGGTCGGAGGAAATCGACCGTTTGCAGGCGGAAGTCGCGCGCAAGCTCGGCTACAAGCTGGTCGATCATCGGCTCGAGCTCTACGCCGTCCCGCTCGATGACGACAAGGCGAGTTGATGCTGCGCGGGCTTTTGATCGGGACGTTCTTTTTCACCATGACGCCGCTGCTGATCTCGGCGCAGTGGCTGCTCGACAAGCTCAGCCTGCCGGGCTGGGGCTTTATCGCCACCCATTATTACCGCGTGCTGTGCAGGCTGCTGCGCATGCGCGTGCGCGTGGTCGGTGAGCCGGTGCATGACCGCGCGGTGCTGTTCGCCTCCAATCACGTGTCCTGGGCCGATATCCTGGTGATCGGCTCGATCGCGCCGGTGGCCTTCGTCGCCAAGCGCGAGGTCGCGAGCTGGCCGCTGGTCGGCGTCACCGCGCGCCTGCAACGCACGGTCTTCGTTGACCGCACGCGCCGCCAGCAGACCAGCCAAGCCGTCGCCGAGATCGTCAAACGGCTGGTCGACGGCACACCGGTCGTGCTGTTCGCGGAAGGCACATCGAGCGACGGCAATCGCGTGCTGCCGTTCCGCTCCGCCCTGCTCGGCGCCGTCGAGGAAGCCGGTTCGCACGCCGAGCGCGGCATCCTGATTCAGCCGATGTCGATCTGCTACACCGGCCTGCACGGCATTCCGATGGGGCGCCAGCATCGCACGCTGGTCGCCTGGTATGGCGATCTCGACTTCATGCCGCATATCAGGGCGTTCATCGCGCGCGGCGCGGTCGATGCGGTGGTCAGCTACGGCGAGCCAATTACGGCCGATGTCACGGTCGACCGCAAGGCGATGACCAAACAGCTGGAAGGCGCGGTGCGGGCGCTCACGGCGGCGACGTTGCGCGGACGGGCGCGCACGGCGCATGCCGGCGCGTCTTGAAAGCGTCACAAAATCAATGACATGGATAGGCAGCGGCAGCCGGGCCTGCCAACTTGCGCATTTTAAGATAGGCACCAGTCGGGTAAACCCGACTGGGGATCACAAATCACGCCTAAACAGGCTAGATTGGGGTCCCGGTTCGCGCAAAACGGCATGAGCAGAACCCGCAAAGTCCACGTCAAGTCCTTCGGCTGCCAGATGAACGTCTACGATTCCCATCGTATGGCGGACACCCTGGCGCCGGCCGGTTTTGCCGAAACCGCAGATGCCGCCGACGCCGACCTCGTCATCCTCAACACCTGCAACATCCGCGAAAAGGCCGCCGAGAAAGTCTATTCCGAGATCGGCCGCATCCGCGTACTCAAAGACGCCGCCGCGCGCGAAGGCCGCCGCATGCTGATCGCGGTTGCCGGCTGCGTGGCGCAGGCGGAAGGGCAAGAGATCGTCCGGCGCGCCGGCGCGGTCGATCTGGTGGTCGGCTCGCAGAACTATCACCGGCTGCCCGGCCTGATCGCGCGTGTGCAGGCGGGCGAAAAGATTGTCGATACTGAATTCCCGGTGGACGACAAGTTCGACGCGCTCGCCGCGCCGCGACCTCAGGCCATTGCCAAGCGCGGCATCTCGGCTTTCGTCACCGTGCAGGAAGGCTGCGACAAGTTCTGCACTTTTTGCGTCGTGCCCTACACGCGCGGCGCGGAAGTCTCGCGCCCGGTGGAGAAGATCGTCGCCGAAGTCGAGCACCTGGCCGCGGCCGGCGTGCGCGAGGTGACGCTGATCGGGCAAAACGTCAACGCCTATCATGGGCAAGGCGCCGACGGGCGGCCGTCGACGCTCGGCCGCTTGCTGCGCCGCCTTAGCGACGTATCGGGCATTTTGCGCCTGCGCTATATGACCAGCCATCCGCGCGACATGGACGACGATCTGATCGCCGCCCATGGCGATCTTCCCGCGCTGATGCCCTATGTGCACTTGCCCGTGCAGTCCGGCTCCGACCGCATTCTGGCGGCGATGAACCGCCGCCATACGCGGACAGATTATCTCGACGTGATCGCACGCTTGCGCGCCAGTCGGGGCGATCTCGCCTTCACCTCGGATTTCATCGTCGGCTTTCCGGGTGAGAGCGAGGACGATTTCCGCGCCACGCTTTCGCTGGTGGACGAGGTCGGCTTCGCGACCGCCTATTCCTTCGTGTACTCGCCGCGTCCGGGCACGCCGGCCGCCGCGATGGAGGACCCCGTTCCGCCGAGCGAACAGGCCGAGCGCCTGCAACGATTGCAGGCCGCGATCACCCGCCAGTGGCGCGCCTTTAATAGGCAATTTGCGGGAAACACCGTGGAAGTGCTGCTGGAGAAACCGGGCAAGCGCCCTGGGCAACTGGTCGGCCGCACCCCATATTTACAGGCGGTACAGGTCATGGCGCCGCGAACTCTGATCGGTTCGCTGGTGCCGGTGACCGTCACCGAGATTGGAAGCAACACGCTGTTCGGCGCGCTGGCGCGAGAGCACCGCGCGCCGGTCCTTGCCGCAGCAGGAGCCTAAGGAACCCATTTGCGCACATCGGATCCCGCGATCCCGGCCGCCGCCATCTCGGAAGAGACGGCCACCACCCAAACCGTGCTCGCCTTCGAGGACAACCGGCTGGCTTCCGTCCTGTTCGGGCAATACGGACAAAATCTCGCGCTGATCGAACGCCGGCTTGGCGTGGTGGCGGAGCAGCGCGGCAATCACGTCACCATCGACGGTTCGCGCAATGCCTGCGAGCAGGCCCGGCGCGTGCTTGAGGGACTCTACGAGCATATCAAGCGCGGCCACGACCTGAGCCAGGGCGACGTCGAGGGCGCCATCCGGCAGGCGATCGCGCAAGGCTCGCTGTTCGACTACGACCCGGCGAGCGCGCGGCCGGCGTTCGAGGAAATCAATCTGCGCAAGCGCCCGGTACGCGCGCGCACCGCCGCGCAGGACGCCTATATCCGCGCGCTCAAGCGCCATCATCTGGTGTTCGGCACCGGCCCCGCCGGCACCGGCAAAACCTGGCTGGCGGTCGCGCAAGCCATCCAAATGTTCGAGCGCAAGGAAGTCGACCGCATCATCCTGTCGCGGCCGGCGGTGGAAGCCGGCGAACGACTCGGCTTCCTGCCCGGCGACATGCGCGAGAAAGTCGATCCCTACTTGCGTCCGATCTACGACGCCCTGTTCGATCTGATGGACACCCGCATCGTCGAGCGCGCGCTGCAGGCCGGCGAGATCGAGATCGCGCCGCTCGCCTTCATGCGCGGGCGCACGCTGTCGAACGCCGCCATCATCCTCGACGAGGCGCAGAACACCACTTCGATGCAGATGAAGATGTTCCTGACCCGGCTGGGCGAGAACAGCCGCATGATCGTCACCGGCGATCCGAGCCAGGTCGACCTGCCGAGCGGCCAGACTTCCGGGCTCGCCGAAGCGGTGCGCCTGCTCGACGGCATCGAAGGCGTCGGCCATGTCGCCTTCACCCATGAAGACGTGATCCGCCACGAGCTGGTGGCCCGCATCGTGGAAGCCTATGACCGCAAGACGGCCGCGCGCGAGGACAGGAAATGACGATCGCGCCGAGCCGGCACGCGGCGGCGCCGGCAATCGACATCGCGGTCGCGTCACCGCTGTGGGACGCGCAGCCCTTGGCCGCGCAAACCGTGCGCGACGCGATCGCCGCGGCGGCGACCGCGCTGGCAATACCGTCCGGCGAAGTGAGCATATTGCTGACCGACGATGCCTCGATCAGCGAAGCTCAACCGGCAATGGCGCGGCATCGACAAGCCGACCAATGTGCTGTCGTTTCCGGCCGCCAAGCCCGGCGTGCAAGGCCCGCCGCCGCTGCTCGGCGACGTGATCGTCGCCTATGAGACGCTGGCGCGCGAAGCGGTCGAGCATGCCAAGCCGTTCCTGCATCATCTCGCGCATCTGGTGGTGCATGGCTATCTTCATCTCTTGGGCTACGATCACCGGACTGATTCTGAGGCCGGCGCCATGGAAGGGCTCGAACGCGACATTCTAAGCCGCATGCGGATCGCCGATCCCTACCGCGGCGACGCCCTGGGCGACGCTTGACCGCCATGCCTGACAGAGATTTGCCAACATCGAGCCACGCCGACGCCGCTCCCTATGAGCCGCGCCATCTGCCGGTGCCGGTACCGCCGGCGCGCGAAGGCGGCGAAAGCTGGGTGGTGCGGGTCTTTCGTGCGCTGTTCGGCTGGAAGCCGAGCTCGCGCGCCGATCTCAAGGACGTGCTCGATGCCATGACGCCCGGCGAATCCGGCTTTTCGCCGGAAGAGAGCCGGATGCTCAAGAATATCTTGGGCCTGCGCGAGCGCCGGGTCGGCGACGTCATGGTCCCGCGCGCCGACATCATCGCCGTGCAGCAGGACATCACGGTCGGCGAACTGGTGCGCACATTCGAGGGCGCCGGCCATTCGCGCCTGGTGGTCTATAACGACACGCTCGACGATCCGATCGGCATGGTGCACATCCGCGACCTGATCGCGTTTATGACCGCGCGCGCGGCGGTGAGCCCGGAAAAAAACGCCAGGCGCAAGAAGCCGCTGCCGGCCGGGCTCGATCTCAAGGCGATCGATCTTGCCATGCCGCTGTCGGCGGCCAAAATCGTGCGCGAGATGCTGTTCGTGCCGCCGTCATCGCGGGTGATCGACCTGTTGGCGCGCATGCAGGCGACGCGGATTCATCTGGCGCTGGTGGTTGACGAATACGGCGGCAGCGACGGCCTAGTCTCGATCGAGGACATCGTCGAGCAGATCGTCGGCGACATTGCCGACGAGCATGACGAGGACGAGACGCCGCACGTGGTGCGCCAGCCGGACGGTTCCTTCATTGCCGACGCGCGCGCCCATCTCGAGGACGTGGCGGCCACCATCGGTAACGATTTCGACCCCGGCGACGTCGCCCAGGAGGTCGATACGCTCGGCGGCTATCTGGTGACGCACGCCGGCCGCTTGCCGGTACGGGGCGAACTGATTCCTGGACCCGGGCTGTTCGAATTCGAAGTGCTCGACGCCGATCCGCGCCGCATCAAGCGCGTGCGCATCACAAGACTGAAGGAAAAGCGCGAACGGCCGCGCGGCGAGCGCAAGCGCGGCGAGCCGGATGCGGTGTTGGCCGGCACCACGCCGCCGGCCTTGGCCGTCGATGAATTGCCTGCGCATAAAGACGGCGGGCCGGCCGCCGCCGCGTCGTCGACAAGCGCGCGCCGCCCGTGACGCTCACCCGCCTCGCCTATGCGGTCGTGCTCGCCTCTGGCTGGCGGCGCGTGACAATCGCATTCATCGCCGGCGCTGCATCGGCGCTGGCGCTGGCGCCGATCAATGCCTGGCCGATCCTGTTCCTGACTTTTCCAGTGCTGATTTGGCTGGTGGACGGCTCCGCCGCCGCACGCTGGAGTGGCACCATGGCGGCGGCGCTCGTCGGCTGGTGCTTCGGTTTCGGCTATTTCCTCGCCGGACTTTACTGGATCGGCTACGCCTTCCTGGTCGATGCCAAAACCTTCGGCTGGCTGCTGCCGGTGGCGGTCGCGGGGCTGCCGGCCTATCTCGCGCTTTACACCGCCTTGGGCGTAGCCGCGGCGCGGCTGATGTGGGTGCGCGGGCCGGTGCGCGTGCTGGCGCTTGCCGCCATGCTCACCGCGGCGGAGTGGCTGCGTGGCCATCTGCTCAGCGGGTTTCCCTGGAACACTTTCGGTTATGCGCTCACCCAGCCGCTGGCGCTGGCGCAAAGCGTTTCGCTGTTCGGCATCTGGAGTCTTACTTTCCTTTGCATCGCGATCTGCGCCAGCCCGGCCGTGCTCTCCGACGACGTGGCGGACACGCCGCATCCGCGGCGCGCACCGCTCATCGGCATCTTGATTCTGGTGGCGCTCGCCAGCTACGGCGTGGCGCGGCTATGGCAGCAGCCGACCGAATATGTGAGTGGCGTGAAGCTGCGCATCATGCAGCCCGATCTGCAACAAGACCAGAAATTCAATTACGCCGCCAAAGCGCAGATCATGGAACGCTATTTGCGTCTCTCGGACCGCGCCACCGGACCGCAATCGAATGGCGTACGCGACGCCACGATTTTGATCTGGCCGGAATCGGCGTTTCCGTTCTTCCTGACGCGCGAACCGGAAGCGCTGGCGCAGATCGCGGCGCTGCTGAAACCTTCCACCGAGCTGATCACCGGCGCCGTGCGCGCGGCGCCAAACGCCAGCGCCAGCAATCCGCGCGCCTATAATTCGGTCTATGTGATCGACCCCGACGGCTCGATCCGCGGCATCTACGACAAGGTTCATCTGGTGCCGTTCGGCGAATACCTGCCGTTCCAGCGGGTGCTCGAACGGCTCGGCTTGCGCCAGCTCACCAGGCAACTCGGCGGATTCCTGTCCGGTGACCGCCGGCGCGCCATGGAGGTACCGGGCGCGCCGAAAATGTTGCCGTTGATCTGCTACGAAGCGATTTTCCCCGGCGCCGCGGTGCCGCGCAGCGAGCGGCCGGACTGGCTGGTCAACGTCACCAATGACGGCTGGTTCGGGATTAGCTCCGGCCCGTATCAGCATTTCCAGCAGGCGCGCGTGCTCGCGATTGCCGAAGGCCTGCCGCTGGTGCGCGCGGCCAACACTGGAATCTCCGCGGTGGTCGATCCGGTCGGCCGCATCGTTCATGCGTTGCCGCTCGGTGTCGAAGGCGTGCTCGACTCCTCGCTGCCGCGCGCCATCGCCCCGACACCCTATGTGCGATTTGGCGACGGCACCTTGATTCTATTTATGGTAGTAAGCTTGATAATGGTCGCGCGCCGGCGATTGCGCTCGTAGATTGCAGAATATTCAGCCTTAGATTGAGACTGAGTGTACCGCAATTGAAAGTTGCTCACGGTCACTCCGGCTCCGCCCATGCGGGCCGCAATTGCTCCTTATCAGCCATGCAAAAAAGCCGAAAAACATAGCTAATTCGTCTTCTCTTTAACGCTGCATAGCGATCAGTGGGAAATCATGGATTGCATTGAGGCCACCATCTATGACATTACGCTGCCGAATAGTTGCATAGGAGACGTTTATGGCGAAGAAGACCCCCAATCCGATTGACAAGCACGTCGGCTCGCGCGTGCGCATGCGTCGGATGATGCTGAGCATGAGTCAGGAGAAGCTCGGGGACGCGCTTGGCCTCACCTTCCAACAAGTACAAAAATACGAAAAAGGCACCAACCGCATCGGCGCCAGCCGGCTGCAGCAGATTTCCAATACCCTGCAAGTGCCGGTCTCGTTCTTCTTCGAAGGCGCACCACACCTGCCCGGCCATCATCATTCCGGCGGCATGGGCGAAGCGCCGTCGCCGGCCTACGTATCGGACTTCCTCGCCACCTCGGACGGTCTCTCGCTGACCAAATCATTCATGCGCATCAAGAACGGCAAGCTGCGCCGACGCATCGTCGATCTGGTCGAGCAGATCGCGGGCGAGGACTAAGATTAGGCGCGGGCCCATTGTTGCCGGGACTATTGCCCACCGCTGCCCGCATCTTGACCTCGTCCATCGCCACTGCAAGAAACATCCGTGAAACGACGCCGGCTTAACGCCGCGTCACGGGAGGAGTTTCAGCGGTGGCTCACACGAACTTTCAGTTCACCAGCGAGTCGGTTTCGGAAGGTCATCCGGACAAGGTCTGCGATCAGATTTCCGACGCAGTGCTCGACGCATTCATTGAAAACGACATCAAACTCGGCATCGCCGACGACAGCCTGATCAATACGCGGCTCGGCTGCGAGACGCTGACGACCACCAACAAGATCGTCATCGCCGGCGAAGGCCGCGGCCAAGCGCCGTTCTTCCATAAGCACGGCGACAAGGCGGTGGTGGATCGCGAATTGATCGCGAGCATCGCGCGCGGCGTGGTTAAGGATATCGGCTACGACCAGGACGGTTTCTCCTATTATGGCGCCGACGTGGAAGTGCTGCTGCATGGCCAGTCGCCCGACATTGCCATGGGCGTGAATGCCAAAAAGAAAAAGGGCGGCGAGGAAGAAGGCGCCGGCGACCAGGGCATGATGTTCGGCTTCGCCTGCACCGAGAGCGAGGTCTATGAGAAGAACTCGTTCATGCCGGCGCCGATCTATTTCGCGCACAAAATCCTGAAGGTGCTCGCCGACAAGCGCCGCTCCGGCCAGTTGTTCGATCTGCAGCCCGACGCCAAGAGCCAGGTCACCGTGCGTTACGTCGACGGCAAGCCGGTCGGCTGCACCAAGGTGGTGGTCTCGACCCAGCACAAGGCGCAGAGCCGCAACGGCAAGAAATACACGCCCGGGCTGATCAAGGAGATGATCGCCGACGCGGTGGAATCGGCGCTGCCGAAAGGCTGGATGCCGCAGCGGCCGTCCGACTTCCTGGTCAATCCGACCGGCAATTTCGTGATCGGCGGACCGGACGGCGACTGCGGCCTCACCGGCCGTAAGATCATCGTCGACACCTACGGCGGCTACGCGCCGCATGGCGGCGGCGCCTTCTCCGGCAAGGACCCAACCAAGGTCGACCGCTCGGCCGCCTACGCGGCGCGCTATCTGGCCAAGAACGTGGTGGCTGCCGGCATCGCCGAGCGCTGCACCATCCAGGTCGCCTATGCGATCGGAGTGGCCGACCCGATGTCGGTATTGGTGGATACCCACGGCACCGGCAAGATCGAGGAGAAGAAGCTGGAGAAGATTCTTCCCGAGCTGTTCCGCCTCACGCCGACCAATATCCGCCGCACGCTCAAGCTCAACCGGCCGATCTACCGGCGCACCGCGGCCTACGGCCATTTCGGCCGCGCCCCCGACAAGGACGGCGGTTTCTCCTGGGAAAAAACCGACCTCGCCGCGGCGATCAAAAGCGCGGTGAAATGACCGGCTTCTGCCCGGGCATAACAGCACAAGCTTGTATGCCGGGCATGTCCCGTCCATCTCGCTTCGGGACGCTAGACCACATTGCCCGATAGATCGGGATCACCGGATCACGCCGCTATCGCGAGCGGCCCGGATGATGACAACGATCGGGTCGCAGCGCGCCTTCTTCGGCCGGCGCAAGGGGCATCCGCTGAAGCCGCGGCAAGCCGCGTTGTTCGATACGCTGTTGCCGCGTATCGCGCTCGATCTTGCAAAGCCGGCGCCGGCGGACCTGCGCGCCTTGTTCGGCGACGTCGACGATGTGCGGCTGGAAATCGGCTTCGGCAGCGCCGAACACCTGATCAATCAGGCCAAAGCCAATCCGCGCAGCGGTTTCATCGGTTCCGATGCCTTCGTCAACGCCATCGGCAAGGCGCTCACGGCCATCGACGCCGACAGGCTCGGTAATGTCCGTTTGCATTTCGGCGACGCCAGCGCATTGCTCGACTGGCTGCCGGCGGGCGCACTCGCGCGCGTCGACCTGCTCTATCCCGATCCGTGGCCGAAACGGCGCCACTGGAAGCGGCGTTTCATCCAGGATGAGTCGCTCACGCGGCTCGCACGCATTCTCAAGCCCGGCGGCGAATTGCGCTTCGCCACCGACATCGCCGATTACGCGGCTTGGGCGCTGGCGCGCGTGCTGCGCTCTAGGGATTTCATCTGGACGGCGGAGCGGGCCGACGACTGGCGCCAGCCCTGGCCGGGCTTTTCCGGCACGCGTTATGAAGCCAAAGCCAAGCGCGAAGGGCGCGTGCCGGCTTATTTTATTTTCCGGAAAACTTAGCTGTCATTACGGGTTCCGGCCTTAGGCCGGACCCGCAATGACGGCTCGCTACTCTCCCGTCCCCTGCCGCACCTGCCAGAATCGCACCACACGCTGCGCGGTGGCCGCGGTCAGCCGTTCGAAATTTTCCAGCGCGGCATCGAGCGTCTGGCTCGAGGGCTTGGCGCCGGGCCGCGCGCCGATGATCGCGCGCACCGTCGGCCAGCCGAAGCCGGCCGCGCGCGCCAGGATCAGCACCGGGTCGACACGCTCGCCGTTGATCAGCCGGTCAACCACCTCGACCGGCACCGTGCAGAGGGTAGCGAGCGCGGCGATGGTCTCTTGGTACTTGCCGGCCTTGGCATAGTCGGCGATGTCGGCCTCGGTCAGCTTGCGCTGCTGGTGCAGCGCCTGCCCGGCCGCGTCGGTCGCCTTTGCCAGCTCGCGCCGGATCTCGGCCTGGATTTCCGGCTTGGCCCGCGCCAGCAGGCGCTTGCGCACCGTGTCGCTCGCCTGCAGCAGCAATTGGCGGAACAGGCGCGGCGGAATATCGCTGCGCAGGCCGACCGTCTCGGCCAGCCTGTCGTCGCGCTCGGCGCGCTTGACCAGAGTGGCGAACGCATTCTCCGACAGCCGCGCCTTGGGATTGCTGGCCAGGCTGCGCGCCACCTCGCCATTGCCGCGCTCGACCAGAACCTCCGACAGCGCCTCGCTGACGCCTAAGCGGGTGGACAGCGCCAGCAAGTGCGCCTGGCTCTTGGTTTCGGCGATCGTTTTGAGATCCGCGTCGTCGAGGCGGGCCTGCTGGAGCACCGGGCCGGCGACGGCGATATCGTCGTTCATGGCCAGGGTGAGCATTACGCCGGCCGGCGCATGCGGCACCGGCGCCAGCCGGAGCGCCAGTTCGGCCAATGCCTTGACCTCGATTTTCTTGATCAAGCAACCGATGACGTCGTCGAACAACGCGACCTGTTCGGCGTTGAAGGCGCTGGCACTGTCGAGAAAGAGGCCGGTGATGCGGCGCAAGGTTTCGCCGCGCTTTGCCGCTGAGCCGCGCTGGACAACCTCGTCCAGTTCGGGAAGCAACGCGGCGGGAACGCTCATGGCAAAAACCTGCACAAACGGCCGTTGGAAATCGTGCGATCGTTAAGTTTACCCATATTTAAGGGTAGATTCTGAAGGAAGGGTTAGCCGCCCAAAGCGCCTTCACCCTTGCATGGGGCCCGGAAATCGCTATATTTCCGCTTGTTAAGACACCCTCATAACCGAATGGGTTTTGAGAGTGGGTCCCCCGGGACCCGCTCTTTTTTGTTACCAAAATGGCCGCGAGCGAGGCACGACAGGCGGTTGCTGCCGCCACAGCGAACGAAACCGAACCGCGGCTGATCGTCGAGCCGGGGCTGTCGGCCCGCGTCGCGAGCATCGCCGAGCCGGTGATCGAAGCGCTCGGTTACCGGCTGGTGCGGGTGCGGGTTTCGGGCGCCGACGGCTGCACCGTGCAGATCATGGCGGAGCGGCCGGACGGCACCATGGTGGTCGAGGACTGCGAGGCGGTGTCGCGCGCGCTCTCGCCGGTGCTCGACGTGGCCGACCCGATCGAGCGCGCCTATCGGCTGGAAATCTCTTCGCCCGGCATCGACCGGCCGCTGGTGCGCAAATCCGACTTCGATCGCTATGCCGGCCATCTGGTCAAGATCGAAACCGAGATCCCCGTCAACGGGCGCAAGCGATTTCGCGGCCAGTTGGCCGGAACCGAGGGGGACGCGGCCCGCATTCACCTCGACGACACGGAAGCGGGCGAAAATGCGGAAATATTGCTTCCGATTGACGAAATGAGCGAAGCCAAGCTGGTGCTCACCGACGAACTGGTGACCGAGGCTTTGCGGCGCGGCAAGGCCGCCGAGCGCGCGGCGAAAGCAGCGAAACGAGAAGAACGACATCGTAGGCACAGGTCCGGCCAGGCCGGGCATGCCACCAACCAAGGAGACTGAGCTATGGCTGTCAGCGCCAACCGGCTCGAACTATTGCAAATCGCCGACGCGGTGGCCCGCGAGAAGGCGATCGACCGCGGCATCGTCATTGCCGCCATGGAAGACGCCATCGCCAAGGCGGCGCGCTCGCGCTACGGCGCGGAGACCGACGTGCATGCCGAGATCGAGCCGAAGACCGGCGATCTGCGGCTCACCCGCCACATGCTGGTGGTGGAAACCGTCGAGAATTCGTCCAATCAGATCACCCTGGAAGGCGCGCGCAAGCATCATCCGGCCGCGCAGGTGGGCGACACGATTGCGGATCCGTTGCCACCGCTGGAATACGGCCGCATCGCCGCGCAATCGGCCAAGCAGGTGATCGTGCAGAAGGTGCGCGAGGCCGAACGCGACCGGCAATATGCCGAGTACAAGGATCGCATCGGCGACATCGTCAACGGCATCGTCAAACGCGTCGAATACGGCAACGTGGTGGTCGATCTCGGCCGCGGCGAGGCGATCGTGCGGCGCGACGAGATGCTGCCGCGCGAGGTGTTCCGCAACGGCGACCGCATCCGCGCCTATATCTACGACGTGCGGCGCGAGCCGCGCGGTCCGCAGATTTTCCTCTCGCGCACGCATCCGCAGTTCACCGCCAAGCTGTTCGCCCAGGAAGTGCCGGAAATCTACGACGGCATCGTCGAGGTGAAGGCGGTCGCCCGCGATCCCGGCTCGCGCGCCAAGATCGCGGTGATCTCGCGCGATTCATCGGTCGATCCGGTCGGCGCCTGCGTCGGTATGCGCGGTTCGCGCGTGCAGGCGGTGGTGAACGAACTGCAGGGCGAAAAGATCGACATCATTCCGTGGTCGCCCGACATCGCCACCTTCGTGGTCAACGCGCTGGCGCCGGCGGAAGTCGCCAAGGTGGTGCTCGACGAGGACAAGGAGCGCATCGAGGTGGTGGTGCCCGACCAGCAGTTGTCATTGGCCATCGGCCGGCGCGGACAAAACGTACGGCTGGCCTCCCAGCTCACCGGCTGGGATATCGACATCCTGACCGAACAGGAAGAGTCCGAGCGCCGTCACGCCGAGTTCGAAAGCCGCACCAAGATTTTCGTCGAGGCGCTCAATCTCGACGAAGTGGTGGGGCAGTTGCTCGCCTCGGAAGGCTTCGGCTCGATCGAGGAGCTCGCGCTGGTGGACGAGAAGGAAATCGCCGGCATCGAGGGCTTCGACGAAGATACCGCGCGCGAACTGCAGGAGCGCGCCAAGGAATATCTCGACAAGCAGGAGGCCGAGCTCGACGCCAAGCGCGTCGAGTTGGGCGTCGAGGACGCGGTCAAGGACGTGCCCGGCGTCACCACCAAGATACTGGTCGCGCTTGGCGAGAACGGCGTGAAGACCGTGGAAGATCTCGCCGGCTGCGCCACCGACGATCTGACCGGCTGGACCGAGCGCAAGGACGGCGAGTCGAAGCATGAGCCCGGCTTCCTCGAGGGCCTCGACGTGTCGCGCGAGGATGCCGAAGCCATGATCATGCAGGCCCGCCTCAAGGCCGGCTGGGTGACCGAGGCCGAGCTGGCGCCGCCGCCCGCTCCGGAACCGGAAGCCGCGCCGGCCGATGCGCCGCCGGCGAACGCATAAGGAGATCGGTCCCTGTGATGCTGGCGACGGCGCACGATAGCGAGCTCGACCTTGGAGCGACCCGTGTCGCTGCGGGGATGGAGCGGCATTGCGCGCTCAGCCGCATTCTGAAACCGGTCGACGAGATGATCCGCTTCGTGGTCGGTCCCGACGGCGACGCCGTGCCCGACGTCAAGCGCAAGCTGCCCGGCCGCGGCATCTGGATCACCGCCACCCGCGCCGCGCTCGACGACGCGATCAAGCGCAACGTGTTTGCGCGCGGCTTCAAGCGCAACGTGCGGGTCGCCGCCGATCTGACGGCGGCCACCGAACGGCTGTTGGAGCGCAGCGCGCTCGATGCGCTGGCGATCGCCGGCAAAGCCGGCCAGGTGGTCGGCGGATTTCGCCAAGGTCGAAGCGGCGATTGGCCGCGACGACGTGCGGGCGCTGATCCATGCCGCCGATGCCGCAGCCGACGGAAAGCGCAAGCTGGACGCGGCATTGCAGCGCAAAACACCCGATAAATCGCGTGAAATCGCGATCATCGCGTTATTTACCGGCGCGCAATTGGATTTGGCATTAAACCGCCCAAATGTGGTACATGCAGCCCTGCTTGCCGGTCCCGTGAGCGAGACTTTTCTCGCGCGCGCCAAGCGCTTAGAGCGCTTTCGGACCGGAAATTCGCCCGATTTGGTTAGCGCGCATGCGCCGACGGCTGGCGCACGAGGATAGAATACGTAAATGAGCGAAACGAAGAACCCTGGCGAGAAGAAACTGAGCGTCTCGAGCAAGTTGACGCTCAAGCCGCGCACCGAGACGGGCGTGGTGCGCCAGAGCTTCAGTCATGGCCGCAGCAAGCAGGTCGTGGTCGAAAAGGTCAAACGCCGCAGCATCGGCGCAGCGCCCGAGGCCAAGGCCGAGCCGGCCGCAGTCGAGACGGCCAAGAAGCCGGCCGCCGCGGCGAAAGCCGCGCCAGCGGCGGCAGAGGCGCCGAAACCGTCCGGCGTGGTGCTACGCACCTTGACCGACGAGGAGCGCGCCGCGCGCGCCCATGCGCTGGCGGATTCGCGCGTGCGCGAAGCCGAAGAGCGCAAGATCGCCGAGGAAGAGGCGCGCCGCCGGCAAAGCCGCGAGGTGGTCGACAAGACTGAACGCGAGGCCGCGGAAGCGCGCAAGCGCGAGGAAGACGAGCGCCGCAAGCACGAGGAAGAAACCAAACGCAAGGCCGGCGAAGTCGCCAAGAAGCGCTTCGGCGAAGATGAGATCAAGAAAGCGGCCCCCGGGCGCATGGCGCTCGAAGCCGACGAGGATGAGGCGCCGCGCACCTCGCGGCGTCCCGGCGCCGCCCGCCCGGCAACCGCGCCGCGCGCCGCTCCGCGCGGCGGGGCCGAGAAACAACGCGGCCGCCTCACCCTGGTCACCGCGCTGCGCGCCGACGAAGTGCGCGAGCGTTCCGTCGCTTCATTCCGCCGCCGCACCCAGCGGCTCAAGGGCCAGGCCTCCGCCGAGCCGAAGGAAAAGCTCGTGCGCGAAGTCACCATTCCCGAGGCGATCACGATCTCGGATCTTGCCAACCGCATGTCCGAACGCGCGGTCGATGTGATCCGCCTGCTGATGCAGCAGGGCCAGATGCTGCAGATCAACGACGTGATCGACGCCGACACCGCGCAGCTCATCGCCGAGGAAATGGGCCATTCCGTGCGCCGCGTGGCGGAAGCCGACGTCGAAGAAGGCCTGTTCGGCGTCGCCGACGATCCCGGCCAGGCGCTGCCGCGCGCGCCGGTCGTCACCGTCATGGGCCATGTCGACCACGGCAAGACTTCGCTGCTCGACGCCATCCGCTCGAGCAACGTGGCGGCCGGCGAAGCCGGCGGCATCACCCAGCACATCGGCGCCTATCAGGTCACCGCGCCGTCCGGCGCCAAGATCACCTTCATCGACACGCCCGGCCACGCCGCCTTCACCGCCATGCGCGCGCGCGGCGCCAAGGTCACCGACATCGTGGTGCTGGTGGTCGCCGCCGACGACGGCGTGATGCCGCAGACGGTGGAAGCCATCCATCACGCCAAGGCGGCGAAGGTGCCGATCATCGTCGCCATCAACAAGATCGACAAGCCGGACGCCAAGCCGGAGCGCGTGCGCACCGAACTGCTGCAGCACGAGATCCAGGTCGAATCTCTGGGCGGCGACGTGGTCGACGTGGAAGTCTCCGCCAAAGAGAAGCTCAACATCGACAGGCTGCTGGAAATGATCGGCTTGCAGGCCGAAATCCTCGACCTCAAGGCCAATCCGGACCGTCCGGCCGAAGGCACCGTGATCGAGGCCAAGCTCGACCGCGGCCGCGGGCCGGTGGCGACCGTGCTGATTCAGCGCGGCACGCTGCGGGTCGGCGATCTGGTGGTCGCCGGCGCCGAATGGGGCCGCGTGCGCGCCTTGGTGTCCGACACCGGCGAACCGATCGAGACCGCCGGACCGTCGAGGCCGGTCGAAGTGCTTGGTTTCTCCGGCACGCCCGATGCCGGCGACCGCCTGGCGGTGGTCGAGAACGAGGGCCGCGCCCGCGAAGTCACCGATTACCGCGCCCGCCAGAAACGCGAGAAGACGGCGGCGCGCGCCACCGGCATGCGCGGCTCGCTCGAGCAGATGATGGCGCAGGCCAAGACTTCCGGCCGCAAGGAATTCCCGCTGGTGATCAAGGCCGACGTGCAAGGCTCGCTCGAAGCGGTCGTCGGCGCGCTCGACAAGCTCGGCACCGACGAGGTGGCGGCGCGCGTGCTGCATGCCGGCGTCGGCGGCATATCCGAATCCGACGTGACTTTAGCCGAGGCGTCCGGCGTTCCGATCATCGCCTTCAACGTGCGCGCCAACAAGGAAGCGCGCGAGGCGGCCGAACGCGCCGGTATCGAAATCCGCTACTACAACATCATCTACGACCTCGTCGACGACGTGAAAAAGGCGATGTCCGGTTTGCTCCCGCCGACACTGCGCGAGACCATGCTGGGCAATGCGCAGATCCTGGAAATCTTCAAGGTCTCCAAGGTCGGCAATATCGCGGGCTGCCGCGTCACCGACGGCACGGTGGAGCGCGGCGCCAATGTGCGGCTGATCCGCGACAACGTGGTGATCCACGAGGGCAAGCTCAGCCAGCTCAAACGCTTCAAGGATGACGCGCGGGAAGTTTCCGCCGGCATGGAATGCGGCATGGCCTTCGAGAACTACCAGGACATGCGGCAAGGCGACGTAATCGAATGTTACCGGGTGGAGACGATTCAACGCAGCCTCTAAGTCCAATTCTTAGACCTGCGCAAAACGCTCGCCTATAACCACAACCGTCATACCCCGCGAATGCGGGGTATCCAGCTCTTCAAGTAAGGGCTGGATCGTCCGCCTTCGCGGACAATGACAGCAGAGAAGCTTTCAATGCCACGCAAAAAAAGTCATCGCGACAGCACGCCCGGCGGCTCGCAACGCCAATTGCGCGTCGGCGAGTTGGTGCGCCACGCCATGGCCGAGATGCTGACGCGCGGCGACGTGCACGACCCGGTGATCGAGGGTCATCTCATCACCGTGCCGGAAGTGCGCATGACCGCCGACCTGCGCCTGGCCACCATCTACGTCATGCCGCTCGCCGGCCGCGACACCGATCAGGTGCTGGCCGCGTTCGAGCGCCACAAGAAATATTTGCGCGGGGAAATCGCCCACCGCGTCAATTTGAAATTCGCGCCCGACATCCGGTTTCGGGTCGACGAGCGGTTCGCGGAGGCCGAACGCATCGACAAGCTGCTGCGCTCGCCGGCGGTGAAGCGAGATCTCGAACATGAGGACGACGCGTGAGCGAACACGATCTCAAAAGCCTCGATCGGCCGCATGTTGAGGAACTGCCGATGCCCGCGCCTCATGAGGAGGCCAGCGGACGCCGCCAAAAGCAATTCAAGCGTGACAAGCGCGATGTGCACGGCTGGCTGGTGCTCGACAAGCCGGTTGGCATGACCTCCACCCATGCGGTCAGCGTGGTGAAGCGGCTGTTTTCGGCCAAGCGCGCCGGCCACGCCGGCACCCTCGACCCGCTCGCCTCCGGCTGCCTGCCGATCGCACTGGGCGAAGCGACCAAGACGGTTCCGTTCGTGATGGACGGCCGCAAGCTCTACCAATTTACCGTGCGCTGGGGCGAGGAACGCGACACCGACGACGCCGAGGGCCGCGTCATCGCCATGAGCGATCAACGCCCCACGCCGGGGGCCATCCGCGCCCTGCTGCCGTCCTATACCGGCACCATCCAGCAGGTGCCGCCGCGCTATTCGGCCATCAAGATCGCGGGCGAGCGCGCCTATGACCTCGCCCGCGATGGCGAAGCGGTGGAACTGGCCCCCCGCCCGGTCGAAATCAGCGCCCTGGAGCTGGTCGCCACCCCCGACCCCGATCATGCGGTGCTGCATGCCGAATGCGGCAAAGGCACCTATGTCCGCTCGCTGGCGCGGGATTTGGGGCGCGCTTTGGGCTGTTTCGGCCATGTCAGCGCGCTCCGCCGGGTCGCGGTTGGGCCGTTTGGCGAAGAAACCATGATTTTGCTGGCACATTTGGAGGCTGTGTGCCATAGAGCCGCGGCCGGCGAGGCTAGCCTCGCCGACGCTCTCATGCCCGTTGAGACCGCGCTGGACGACATCCCGGCGCTGGCCGTCAGTCGGGCAGATGCGGCGAGGCTTGCAAGAGGCCAAGCCGTTTTGTTGCGCGGACGGGATGCGCCCAATTTCCGTGGGCCGGTCTATGCCACGGTCGCGGGCCAACTGGTGGCCCTGGCCGAACTGGACCACGGCGAGATCGTCCCCAAGCGCGTGTTCAACCTGTCCGGGCTGATCGGCAGCGCCGGACCGAAGAAAGGATGACCGATGTCGGTAACCAGCGGCCGCAAGGCCGAAGTCATTAGTGCATTCGCCAATAAGCCCGGCGACACCGGATCGCCCGAAGTGCAGGTGGCGATCCTGTCGGAGCGCATCAATAATCTCACCGAGCATTTCAAGACCCACGTCAAGGACAATCATTCCCGCCGTGGATTGCTCAAGATGGTGAGCCAGCGCCGCAGCTTGCTCGATTATCTGCGGCGCACCAACGAGACAAGCTACAAGACTTTGATCGAGAAGCTCGGCATCCGCCGATGATTTTGTACCCGCGTGAGGCGCATGACGCCCCGCGCGTTCCGTGAAGCGAATGCGCGTGCCGCATTCGCTGTTTCGATCCGGCGGCGATGGCGCCGCCGGCGACAAGCGGGCCCCGACAAGGTTCGGCCCCGCGATAAGGCAAGGTTCTGAACGCCATGGCAGGATCGCCGGACGCTGTTCGCATCCCGTATCGCACGGTGACACGCGGCAGTTTCTCGCCGTCTTGCTCATGGCTTTCGGATCTGGCCGAAAACCATGAGAGAAAAACGCAATGTTCGATATTCATCGAGTTGAACTCGATTGGGGCGGGCGCAAGCTCACCCTCGAGACTGGCCGGATAGCGCGCCAAGCCGACGGCGCGGTGCTCGCCACCTACGGCGAGACCACCGTGATCGCCACCGTGGTGGCGGCCAAGCAGCCGAAGGAAGGCATCGACTTCCTGCCGCTCACCGTCAACTACACCGAAAAATACTACGCGGCCGGCCGTATTCCCGGCGGCTATTTCAAGCGCGAACGCGGGCCCACCGAAAAGGACACGCTGACCTCGCGCCTGATCGATCGCCCGATCCGTCCGCTGTTCGCCGACGGCTGGCGCTGCGACACGCAGATCATCATCACCGTGTTGTCGCACGATCTGGAAAACGATCCCGACATCGTCGCCATGGTCGCGGCCTCGGCCGCGCTCACGCTGTCCGGCGCGCCCTTCATGGGCCCGATCGGCGGCGCCCGCGTCGGCTTCATCAACAACGAATACGTGCTCAATCCGCAGCTCGATGAGATGGTCGAGAGCCAGCTCGATCTGGTCGTGGCCGGCACCTCCGACGCGGTGCTGATGGTGGAATCGGAAGCCAAGGAACTGTCCGAGGAGATCATGCTCGGCGCCGTGATGTTCGGCCACCGGCATTTCCAGCCGGTGATCGACGCCATCATCAGGCTCGCGGAAAAAGCCGCCAAGGAGCCGCGCGATCTCTCGGTGCCGGACAACACCAAGCTGGAGAAGGAAATCCTCAAGCTGGTCGAGAAGGACCTGCGCACCGCCTATGCGATCGCCGCCAAGCAGGAACGGCAAAATGCCGTCGCCGCGGCGAAGGACAAGGTGATGCAGCACTTCTTCCCGGGCGGCTCCGAAAATCCCGACTACAACAAGCTGCACGTCGCCGCCGTGTTCAAGGAGCTGGAAGCCAAGATCGTGCGCTGGAACATCCTCGACACCAGCAAGCGTATCGACGGCCGCGACCTCAAGACCGTGCGCCCGATCGTGGCGGAGGTCGGCGTGCTGCCGCGCGCGCATGGTTCGGCGCTGTTTACCCGCGGCGAGACCCAGGCGCTGGTGGTGGCGACGCTCGGCACCGGCGAGGACGAGCAGTATATCGACGCGCTGCAAGGGACCTACAAAGAGACGTTCCTGCTGCACTACAACTTCCCGCCGTTTTCGGTCGGCGAGACCGGCCGCGTCGGGGCTCCCGGACGGCGCGAAATCGGCCACGGCAAGCTGGCCTGGCGCGCGATCCATCCGCTGCTGCCGAAGGCGGAGGAATTCCCCTACACCATCCGCCTGGTTTCCGAGATCATGGAGTCGAACGGCTCCTCGTCGATGGCCACGGTGTGCGGCTCCTCGCTGGCGCTGATGGACGCCGGCGTGCCGCTCCGGCGGCCGACCGCCGGCATCGCCATGGGCCTCATCCTGGAGGACAAGCGCTACGCCGTGCTCTCCGACATCCTCGGCGACGAGGACCATCTCGGCGACATGGACTTCAAGGTGGCCGGCACCGATCAGGGCGTCACCTCGTTGCAGATGGACATCAAGATCGCCGGCATCAACGAGGAGATCATGAAGGTGGCGCTGGCGCAGGCCAAGGACGGCCGCTTGCATATCCTCGGCGAGATGGCGAAGGCGCTCACCGCCGCACGCGCCGAAATCGGCGAGCATGCCCCGCGCATCGAGATGTTCAAGATCCCGACCGACAAGATCCGCGAAGTGATCGGCACCGGCGGCAAGGTGATCCGCGAGATCGTCGAGAAGACCGGCGCCAAGATCAACATCGAGGACGACGGCAGCGTGAAGGTCGCCTCCGCCGACGCCGAGTCGATCAAGGCGGCGATCAACTGGATCAAGTCGATCGCCTCCGATCCGGAGCCCGGCAAGATTTACGACGGCACCGTGGTCAAGGTGATGGACTTCGGCGCCTTCGTGAACTTCTTCGGCGCCAAGGACGGCCTGGTGCATATCAGCCAGCTGGCGGCGCATCGCGTCAACAAGGTCACCGATGTCGTCAAGGAAGGCGACAAGGTGAAGGTGAAGCTGCTCGGCATGGACGAACGCGGCAAGGTGCGGCTGTCCATGAAGGTGGTCGATCAGGCGACCGGCGAGGACCTCGAAGCCAAGCAGAAGGCCGGCGAGCCGCAACAGGCGGCCGGCGGCGGCGCGGCGGAGTAAATAAGCCAGTCATCGCCGGGCTCGGCCCGGCGATCCGATCAGGCGGGCACATTGCCATCCTAGGCGAGATGGCCGGGACAAGCCCGGCGATGACAAGAATTGGGGCGGCCCTCGCGGCCGCCCTTATTATTTTATTTCAGCGCCTGCGTGACGATTTGGCCCAACGCCTCGAAATCCTTGCGGCGCGGCGAGGTGCGCCGCCAGGCCAAGCCGATGGTGCGCGCCGGCTCCGGCGCGTTGAAACGCAAGAGTTTCACCCGCGCGTCGCGTCCCTCGGCATCGACCGCCACCTCCGGCAGCAGCGTCACGCCGTAGCCGTTCGCCACCATCTGCATCACCGTCGCCAGCGAAGTGGCACCGAGACCCGCGGGCGCGTCGCGCCGCGGGGCGGCGCAGAACGCCAGCGCCTGGTCGCGCAGGCAATGGCCCTCCTCCAGCAGAATGAGCCGGGCCTGGTCGACGTCCTCGACGCCGACACGTTTGCGCGCCGGCAGCGCATCACCCGCCGGCACCGCCAGCAGAAACGCATCGTCAAACAGGGCCAGCGTTTCGACGTCGGCGCCCTCCACCGGCAGCGCCAGCAGCGCGGCATCGAGTTCGCCGCGGGCGAGTTCCTCGAGCAGCAGTCTGGTCTGCGTCTCGCGCACTTCCAGCCGCAGCTGCGGATATTTCGCCTGCAGCCGCGGCAGCACGCGCGGCAAAATATAAGGCGCCAGCGTCGGAATGATGCCGAGGCGAAGCGGCCCGCTCAGCAGGTCGCGGTGACGCGCGAAATCGACCAAGTCTCGGGTGGCGGTGAGGATCTGCTCGGCGCGCTGCGCCACCTCCAGTCCGGTGTCGGTGAGCACGATGTCGCCCGGCCGGCGCTCGACCAGTTCGGCGCCGATCTCGCGTTCCAGCTCGCGCACCTGCA
>CAVXKE010000002.1:0-354005 GCA_963762285.1 uncultured Alphaproteobacteria bacterium
TTCGCTCGTAGGGAAAGCGCGGCAGCCGATCGGTCTTGTCGCTGGCGAGCCTGGCTGCAACCAGCCGGCCATCTCCGACGACCTTCAAGAGCGGCATGCGGTGAGGTTGATGCAGCGCACTGAGCAGATTGTGCACGAGGCTGGTGATAAACACGGTCTTGCCGGCGCGGCTCAAGCCGGTAACCGCGAGATTGACGGTCGAGCCTTTTACAAGCTCGGCGAGATCGAACACGCCGGAGAGCCACTCCGAAATGCCGGTTTCTGCACGGTCGAACATTGACATGCCGAAATATTCCTTTCGCGCGCGGTATGATTTCGCAAGCGTGCTCTATCATCCTCGAACGGCACTTCATTGCGATCAGGTTTTTTTATATAAACATGAATTTGGGCTGGTTCGCTGCCCAATGACCGCTAATGGTGGATTTTGTTGCAGAAGTCGGCGATTATAAGAGCGGCGTCTAAAGAGATTTCTTCGAGCTGCCAGTTGCCACCCGCTCCATCGGGAACGTCGTGAGGGTCTTGCCCGCCGGACAGGTAGGCCGCAACTCGCAATTACCATTCTAGCTTAGGCTGCAATCGCCGATCGATTTTGATCATCGGCAGAGTTCGGGGCGACAGCGGGTTGAATGCGAGTCTCAATTGACGCGGCGCTTGCAGCAGCATTTAGTCTTTGCAGGTCCAAAATGAGATCGTGGAAACATTCAACGGGCACAGAGTATTTTCGTTCAGCAGTTGAATATTTTGTCGTCAATGAAATGATTACGTTCTTGCAGTCGGGTGAGTAATCGTCCGCTCTCAACGCAATGATGCTGATCGGAATTGTTTTGTCGTGACTCATCGCACTAACCTCACAAACAAGTACGCGGCCATTTAGCCGGGATTCCCCGGATGAACTACGATAATAGGGATTTTCTGGAATGTTTGGAAGCCAAAATAGGAGATGTGTATAACACCCGGTGCCCCACCCCGACTATGCAAATAATGACGTTGATGCTGGCGTGATGAAGCGACCACGCCGATTTGACAGGCCGAAGTCCTTGCCGCAAGGAGCATGATCGTAGGCTCAATGGAACGCTTCGATCTCTATTCGGCTAGGCTGATGGCTTACAGCGTCTGCTTACAGCGTCTATTGCTCGGCCGAGATGAGCCGATCCTTGGCACCGACAGACGCCGCTATTGCAGGAAAGCCAGAAAGGTTAAACTCAACGTCGCGAATAGAAATTTCCGCTGGGAATATTGAGATGGTTGAAGGCCCACATTTCCAGAAGAAAAAGATTGCGGAATGCACAAGCGATGAAGAGCTTAGCACTGTTATGGAGCGTGCTAAGCGACACGGAGACAAAGAGCTTTGGTGGGAGTGTTTGCGTCGCCGATGCGAACTCAAACGGCAAACCACCTCCGAGAATGGCTCTCCGCTTGAACCGGAGTTCGATGCCGTCATGCTTGCTTACGAGACGCTTCAGGCTGAACTTAGACGTAGACGCAATTACCGCGCAATTCGTACATGGAAAATGGTTGAGAATAAGGGAGTGAAGGCAGCCCTCGAGAAATGGGCAAAGAACAAGCAAAAGGGTAACGCCTTCAAAGTTCTTATGGATCATGAAGCGTACGACTTAACTGCGGAGTATGTGGTCCTTAAATACAAAACAGAATTTTCACCAGAAGTCGTCACTGCAGCTCGCCAAAGTCTCCTCGACGCAGGCGTTTCACCTGAGAAACTAGAACCTTATTGATGAGCGGATTCTTCATTGCGGTTTGTCATTCCTCGACTCCGCTTGTGGAGCGCAAACGTTGGCCCGCGAGCACTAACCGATCTATCAGCGGACCTATCGTGTTTTTTGCATCAAATAATTTCAAATGGACAAAGCTGGCAGGCGGGCGTTTCAGTATCTAAATATCGCCCACGCCCCCAAGCGTGATGGCGACGCCAATGGGCGCGTATCGTTCTCAACCTGCGAAAGAAACTTATGTCCGTCTTTTCCCTCTTACTCAACATACTGTGGATCGTCTTCGGCGGCCTATGGATGGCAGTCGGCTGGGTTATCGCAGCCGTTCTCATGGCGGTCACCATTGTCGGCCTGCCCTGGACACGGGCGGCATTCAACATCGCTTCCTACACGCTGCTCCCTTTCGGCCAGAAGGCGGTGTCGCGCGCCCAATATTATGGCACTGAGGATGCAGGTACCGGACCCCTGGGAGTTCTCGGCAACATCATATGGCTGGTGCTCGCCGGCTGGTGGCTGGCGCTAGGACATCTCATCACCGCAATTCTCCTCGCCGTTACCATCGTGGGCATCCCCTTCGCTTGGGCGCATCTAAAGCTTGCCGGAATTGCGCTTTGGCCGATTGGCAAGATCATCGTGCTGGCCGAGGATGCGCCACTCGGTTACCCCCGCCGGCGGTGAGGTGCTCACCGCCCGCCGCGGAGCAGTCAAAAGTCGCGTGAATATTGGGAATGGGTGCACGCTGTGAAAAGGTGCGTGGCCACGTGTCATTTTGCGATGATTTTGGCTTTTGCAGGGAAACATCCGGATTTTAAGGGCTGATCTACAGATCTCCCGCAAGGGTCATTGCAATTCGTTCGCGATAGCTGACGATTTCGTCATGGCCACGCAGATCCTTCGCAACCTTGCCGTCCTTCAAGCAGCAGAACGCGATCAAAGTGCTGCAGATAAAGCGGGTCGTGCAAGCTCATGATGACGGTCTTGCGACTGAATTCGGGAGCTTTGCTGATCGATCGGTAGAAACGTGCCCGCGTCTCAACGTCGCAGTTTGCCATCGGCTCATCAAAGATGCCGACAAGAACCTTAGGGTCCAAGAAACGGTAGAACGCGCCCGCAAGCGCCAGTCGCTGCATCTGTCCAGTCGAGAACCCACGACCAGTCGGCCAATCTTCACCGATCCAAGTATTTAATCCTTCGGGCAGGTCGGCAACCACATCGTCAGCACCCGAGAATACGAGCGCCGCGCCCATTCGGTCCTTATCTATTTCCGTTGCGACATGCCCGGTTAGTGCTCGCGCGATTTCCATGCTCGGAAGTTTGAGCTCTTGGGTCGCCACGACCACATAGTTGAGCCATGACTGTTGACGGACGCTACGAATCTCGTGGCCGTCGATCCAAATAGACCCGTGGGTTGGCACATAGATCTTGGCTATTAGCCGCTGAAGCGTTGTTTTGCCACTGCCATTGCGTCCCACCAAGGCAACCTTCTCGCCAGGCCGAATGATGAGCGAGCAGCCGGAAATGACCGGAATGCCTGTCGACGGATAGGCGAACGAGATATCTTCGACTAGCAATTCGGGAGTTTCTGTAAGCTCGATGTCTTCCGCGTGGCTTTCGTCGATCAGCGGCTGCGTGGCGAGCACGCGCGTAAGATATTCGTAATTCAGACGCGACTGCTCCAACTGGGTTAGCGACGAGCCGAATTGGTGCACGCCCGATACGAGCATCGAGAGACTTCCTGTGATGGCGCCTAATTGGAGATAGGTGTACTTCCCCTCCACAAATCCAGAGGCGAAGTATCCGCATAGGATCGCAAATGTGCCAACCTCGACCAGGCCGACGACCAGATTCCATCGGCGGTCGAATCGCGCAAGCGTCATCGCATTGTTTATGAGTTCGCCGACGAGCTCGCGAAAATACCTATGATAGGGTACGGTCAACTTCCACAGACGGGAACGTAGCCCGGCGTCTGTCGATGTGAGTTCATAACTGACCTCTATTTTTTTGCGCAGAGTCAGCCATTCAGCCTCTTCGAGTTCTCGTCGCTTGGCTTCGATCAACCAGTCCCGCAAGATCATCGGCCCGGCAGTCAAAACGGCGAGAACGCCGATGATAGGGTCGAGGCCCAGGAGCACGAGTGATCCAGTACCTAACGCCACGACAGACCCGACAAGCTCGCGCTGCTTTTGCCATAATTCCGCGACGGCCCAGAGGCCTCGATGGCGCGCCATACGTTGCAATTCGATGAACGACGGATCGAGCAGCCGACCGAGGTCGAGTGATGTCAGCTTCGCGAGCATTCGCTCTTCTAGCTGATCTGACAGCACTAAATCGAACCGCCTTTTGCGAAGAGCGAGAATGGCGGTGACCGCCGTTTCGGCGAACCGATAAATCAAATAGATCGAGATGGCGACCGCGACCGTTATCCAATCGACAGTGACTTTCTCTACAACGTGGCCTACGAGGCCGCCGACCAGGGTATAAAGCCCAAGTTGCCGCAGCGAATTGATGGCGGCGCCCGCCCAAGTGATCCTGACGTAGAACGGATCGATGCTCATAACCATGCGATTGACGGCGACGAGCGTATCTTTCGTCTCGCGGAAAAGACGTATGCCGGATGTGAGAATGTTCATCTAATCTCGTCCGCTGTGGATGTTGAATGCTTTCGAATTTCGCCGAACCGACCCATTCTCTTACAGCTGCTCTGACGTTCCGAGCCGTAAGTGCGCAAGGTTTGGCACCGAAAATAGTCTGTCACTGGCAAGCTAAGGTCAGCACATTTAGCAAAGATTGGATGGCATAGCTTCCAAACGACTGCACTGCTTTGGCGTAGCTTCCAAGCTAGAGCAAGGATGGTCGCGATGGATTGTCTACCCAATTGAAGAGTGAGGAGTCGCGAGACTCTAAACATCGGAGTCGATATATTGGGTTAGGCTCAATCCCGTCTTCAACGAAACGGGAAATTCTCTTGGTGTGAACATGGAAGTACCACGATACCGTAAGAGCTACTTTGTCACCAAAAATGTGGAGGGAATGTCATGAGTATCTTTGGAAGCATTATGGGCGCGATTTTCGGTAGCAGCTCTGCACAGGCAACCGCCTCACCCACAGCAGTGCCAGCTGCGCCTCCGGCGCAGACTATCGACGTAGCAGCAATCGTCGACAAGGCGGCAGCGGCAACGGGTGAGAAGCTTGCTTGGCGAACCTCCATCGTCGACCTGATGAAGGCCCTCGGTCTCGACAGCAGCCTGACGGCCCGCAAGCAACTCGCCAGCGAATTGAAATACACTGGCGACACGAACGACTCCGCGACCATGAATATCTGGTTGCACAAGCAGATCATGGGCAAGCTCGCCGCCAATGGCGGTAAACTGCCTGGCGACATCAAGACCTGAACTTCTGACCTGAGACGAAACCTCTTACGCAGGAGACTTTTATGTCTGGCATGCTCATAAATCTCATCATTCAGATCGTTTCCGGTGCGATTGGCGGAAATGTTGTCGGCGCGGCGTCGAAGGATATGAGCCTTGGAGCGGTCGGGAACTCCATTGCTGGCGCAATTGGCGGTGGCGTTGGCGGGCAAATTCTCGGGGCTTTCATTCCATTACTTGCCAACACAGCGAACACGGTCGACGTCGGCGCACTCATTGGCCAGGTCGCGGGCGGCGGCGTTGCTGGCGCCGTCCTTACTGGAATTGTTGGGCTCATCAAAAATAAGATGGCCTGACGCCGAGCGGATTGAAACTGGAAGATAAGTCTGTCGGACGACACGCCCGTTGTCCGCGGCATAATTTACTGAACGGTACGAGCGGAGCATAAGCGGAAGCTTGCCCCTCAGGCGCTACCGCGCAATGTGCTGTTCCAGCATCTTGCTGAAAACTGCATGCTTACTTTCTCACATTCTTCACAACGGAGGAGACGTCTATGGCTAGGAAGCGTTCCAGGATTGGCCTTGATCATCGTCGCCGCGACAAGGGCGGCGAAATTCGCCACAAGAGCGGCAAAACGCGCTTGGGGACCTTGCGCAAAACCTATGGTCCCGGCTTTGCGAAGAGATATCGTTCGGACATGCACCTTCATACACTACTCAGGCGTTCGCGCTGCAAGTCGCTCCACGATTACCTCAAGAAGCACCACCGGTGAGCGAGACGCGCTATTTCTTGTCGATTTTGCGAACTGGTCAAGCATGCACCTGCGAGCATTTCTTCTAAAGAAAGGAATGGCATATGCCTGGCGGACACGAAGTTAGCGAGGAGATTGAGCACGCAGTCCATGAGAACAAAGGCATTGCGCTCCTCATCGCAGTCCTTGCTCTGTTTTTGGCGTTCGCGTCGGCTGGCGGCAAGGGTGCACAGACCGAAGCAATTACCGAAAATGTTGAATCCGCAAATTTGTGGGCTTTTTTTCAGGCCAAATCCATTCGTGCGACGACGCTGCAAACCGCCGCAGAAATGTTGGAGACCGACCTCGTAGCGGACGCCAATCCTGCGTCAAAATCCGCAAAAGAACAGATGATCAAGGCTTGGAAACAAACCGTTGCTCGGTACGAATCTGAGCCCGAGACACACGAAGGCCGCAAGGAACTCGCGGAACGCGCCAAGTCGGCTGAGGAACGCCGCGAAACATCGATGGCAAAATATCATAACTACGAGATCGCCTCTGCGGCATTGGAGATTGGCATTGTGCTTGCGTCAGCGACTATTATTACCGGTATGGCTGTCCTTGCTTGGATCGCGGGCGGACTTGGCATTATCGGGCTGGGATTTATAGGGATCGCGTTGTTTGCTCCGCATGCCGTTCATTTATTCTGAATGAAAAGCATACGCGAAGGCGGCTATAGACAAATTTGAACTGGCGGCGGTGGGCCGGTGCGCTGGCTTACCTTTGTGTCCCGAATACCTCATCCATCCAGCGACTTAGCGCATGAGCTACTAGGGTTGGTGATAGTTTAAGTTAGTACACAACGAGATTTTGTTGCTAAAGACACAAAAGTCCGAATCCAATTGACGTTCGGCATATTCATATGAATGCCCGTTACGCAGCGTGTTCATGCATTGTATAGTTCAAATCCTATAGAGCGCTGTGCATTCCTCCGGTGTGAGACAAGAGGAAAACATCGATCCCGCTGCAACGAATTGGAGCTGAGAAATGAACGTCACGTACCGCACTTATCGTGTGCTCTGCCGTGATCGTTTCGGGCATCGCCTTTTCTGCAACGCCGTCGCTGGCGCAGAAAACGGCGGCGGCGTGCCAGGAGGAATGGAGAGCTAACAAGGCCGAGAACCAAGCCAAAAAGATAACGGAAAAGGCATACGTTGCTAAATGTAAAGCCGAGTCCGCAAAGCCTGCGACAGCGACGCCAGCCGCTGCACCTGCCCCCTCTGCGGCGCCGATCCAAAAGCCCGCAGCAAAATCTTCATCCACCAAACCAGCAGACGGTCGGCAAGCAGAATATGCGCGCGAACGCGCCTGCGGCAAGGATTGGAAAGCTGACAAGGCCGCCGGAAAAGTACCCGCAGGGATGACTTGGCCAAAATATTGGAGCGACTGCAATAAGCGTAAGAAGGCTATGGGCATGTGAGCCCGTCTGCGGGCACCAGCTTTGGGAAATCGGGTGCTACACATCAAAACATATCAACCCGAGGAGAAAGACGATGAAAGGGCTTATTCTGACGGCAGCCCTCCTGCTTGCCTGCAGCAGTGCCTATGCGGACTCATGCAAGGTAGAAGCGGGTAGCAAGAAGCTCGCGGGCGCTGCGATGACCAGCTTTATGAAAAAGTGCGAAACTGATGCAACGGCAGCCTGCGATAAGGCGGCGGCTGAGAAAAAATTGGCCGGTGCGGCGAAGACCAGCTTCACCAAAAAATGCGTCAGTGACGCTGTCGGAAGCTAACAACCGTTCACGACATGCGACATTTGGCCCGGGCGCTATCTAGTGGTGACCGGGCCAAAATTTATACCGTTCCAGTTAAATCAGTAGCCATCCTAGGAATGTCAGTTCAGGTGGCATACATTCAGGCGAGAGACATTTAGGAGGCAGTCATGGGACTTCTCGACATCATCAACGGCATGCAGAATGGGCCGCGTGGCCAATCTACACCGGCTCCCGCTGGCAGTGGGGGCATGTCACCGATCACTATCGCCCTGATGGGTCTACTGGCCTACAAGGCGATCAAGCACCTGAGCCCAGGACAACCCATACCGGGACACAGCGAATGCTCCGACCACAGCCGGTGCGTCCGGAGGCGGACTTGGCGGTCTGCTTTCAGGCGGGCTTGGCGGTTTGCTGCAAGGCCCATTGGGTGGCCTGCTCGCGGGCGGCGCTGCCGGAAGCGTTTTGAGTGGCGGGCTGAATGATTTACTCAAGCAATTCCAGCAGAGCGGTCAGGGCGACGTCGCTCAATCTTGGGTCGGCACCGGGCCGAACAAGGAGATTTCTCCGGATGATTTGTCAAAGGCGCTTGGAGAAGATCAGATCAAGACGCTTATGGCACACAGCGGAATGTCGCGCGATGAATTGATCGCGGGTCTCAGCCAACAGCTGCCAGAGCTAATCAACCAGCTGACGCCGAACGGGCGTCTTCCGACCGAACAAGAAGCATCACGCTTAATCTGACACGCTACGTGGATTACAACCAACTATCATTGGGGGCTTTGTCATGGGCATCTTGTGGATCGTTCTGATCGGCGGCGTTGCTGGAATCATCGCGCGCTTACTTGCACCAGGCCCCAACAATCCATCGGGATTTATTCTCACGGTGGTCCTTGGCATCGCGGGATCATTTCTCGCAACGTTCATTGGTCAGACGATCGGCTGGTATCGTCCTGACCAAGGTGCGGGGTTCATCGGTGCGACGGTCGGCGCAATAATCGTCCTGTTTATGTGGCATCGACTTGTCGCTCATCAGGTCATTTCCGATCCCGGCGCAGGTCCTCGAAGTTAGTCCGACGTTTGTCTGCGCTCACAAAACTCTGAGACTTACCAAATATTTATTCAACGGGTATCAGTCAGATGATCCGCTTCTTCGGAATGAGGATCCTCTTTTTTATTGCAGCGTTCGGCCTGATGTTCGGTTTGGCTGACGCACAAGATCGTCGGCAAAATGTGCCGGGGCAATTTGACTATTACGTCTTGTCTTTGTCTTGGTCGCCGTCATTCTGTGAGACTGCAACCGGTAACGCCCGCCGCCAGCAATGCGGGCCGCGGCCCTATTCATTTGTCGTGCACGGCTTGTGGCCCCAATACGAACGGGGCTTCCCTGAATCCTGCCAAGTGCCACCACCGCGGCTTGACCGCAGAATTATGTCAAGCATGCTCGACTTGATGCCGGCGCCGGGGCTTATCTTTCATGAATGGGATCAGCACGGCACCTGTTCGGGTCTTCAACCGCGCGAATATTTTGATGTTGTTCGCAAGGCGCGTGCGAGAGTTGGAATTCCGCCGCAGTATGCCAATCCCACGATGCCTTTGAGGGTCACCCCGAACCAAGTCATCAACGCCTTTGTCAGCGCCAATGAAGGGCTAACACCAACAGACATCACGATCGACTGCGACCGTACAAGGCTGCGGGAGGTGCGCATCTGCTTTAGCCGAGATTTGAAGTTCCGCGAGTGCTCCCGCGGCGCTCAGCGTTCTTGTCGAACCGAAACGTTGATAATGCCGCCTGTGCGTGGCGGACGTGTTTTCTAGTTTTGAGTTCAAGTAGAATCCGGCCATCACAATCTAAATCCGGGAGAAACAAATGCTTGAGGAGTTCAAGAAATTTGCCCTCCGTGGCAACGTCGTCGATCTCGCTGTCGGCGTTATTATTGGCGCGGCGTTCGGCGCCATAGTGGCATCGATAGTGGGCGATATCGTCATGCCGGTGATCGGCGCGATTACCGGCGGCCTTGATTTCTCAAATTATTATTTGCCGCTGTCCGCAAAGGTGCAGTCTGGCCTTGCCTATGCGGATGCAAAAAAGCAGGGGGCAGTCCTTGGGTACGGTCAATTTCTAACGGTGGCTATAAACTTCCTAATCATCGCTTTCGTTCTGTTCATGGCGATCCGCGGGATCAACAAGTTGAAAAAGAAGGAAGAGGAAAAGCCCGCTGCTCCGCCCGAAATGCCAGCTGACGTGAAGTTACTTAGCGAGATCCGCGATCTATTGGCGCGCCGCTCCGCCTAGCGTGGAGGCTTATTGCCGTTTGACACCAAATGCGGACCGCGAGCCCGCACCAGATATCACTCGACGGGTTCTTTAAAATCGTGCGCACCATTTTGGTTGAAACTGTTTCTTTATTTTGCGCGAGCAGTTGATCTTGCAGCTTTCGGTAACGCAATCCAATAGCTCGCCACTGTTTACCTTTGCGCCGCTAGGTGGTGCTGCCGCCCTTGCCGCCGGGGAGAGCGGACTGCCCTTGGGAGCGACCTCGGGAACGACCTCCGGAACGACCTGCTGGTTTGTCAGAGGTTCGGGCTTGACCGGTTCGCTTTGGTGAAACAGGTCACCTTCCGACACGCATCCGGGAAGGGCGAGGAAAAGCGCCGCTATCAGTAGCCGTTTCATTTGGCCACTCCTTGCATCACTTACGTATATTATAATTTGCAATTCCTTTTAATTGATGAAAAGGCTGGCGCATAAAGGAACAATCACATGCGGTGCAAGCACGCAAGGCGGCGGCGTTGAGGAACGGGTTACCTGATTGACATGATCAAATGGGGCTTCAGATCGGCCACTTTCTGCTCACTACCATCAGTGTAATCGACAAGTTAGACCAAGTGTTATTCAAGCATGAGCTCGGATGATGCCTTGGCTTGCTGAAAAAACAACACGCATGGCAATTTCGGCTAATTGCCACGAGTTGGTGGACACTGGGTACGCGGCTCTTGGTATAGTCCAGGATCCGCTCGCTCAAATTCTTCCCTAAAGCAACTGGCTAACAAATACACATTTCTTATCGAGTGCGTGCCTCCAGGTTGGTCAGTCCGAATGTGCCCATTTTTTTCGTCCGCGCGCGCCAGAGATATGGTGCAGGCTGATCGTTATGGGCGGTAGCGCCCTCCCCGGAAAAGCCGATAAAATCTGATGATTAGCGTGGTGTTTGATCACGTTTGACGACGTTTGTTCCTGTTTGGTTGCGGCATATCGTTGGTCACTCGTTGGTCAAGAAATGTGGATTCCTGAAACTGGTTTTTTTCATACGTTGTAGGCAGCCTCCCCCAAGGATGAGGCTGCGCCCGCCTCAAGACGACGTTTTACTGATTAAGTGAAAACAATTCTTAGCTTCAAGCCGGCACCGCGACTTGAACATATCGGCGAGTCAACATTCCTAGCGCATGCAAGATTGCAAACATCGCCCAGAATGATGTGATGATTTTGCCTTACGAGCGAATCCAGGCCAGATGGAATTTTCGGAGAGGACAGGTATTCGCCACACATAGCGGCCGCAAATCGTGGCGGGAGTTGCGCCAATCGGAGCTTCCGGTCGTCACGACATCACGTGATAACCGGCGTCGATGTATGCCGACACTACCCGTGACGTTCCGTGCAAGATCGCTGACGAGACCCATTGCAATTCCGCCGACGTCCTGGATGGTGACGAGCCGTCGCTCCGGCGCATTCGCGCGAGCCGCTTCGATCAACTCGTCGAAGTGAGCGATGCCCGACGCGGCCCGGGTCCGCAGCGGTCCGGGCGAAAGTGCGTTAACGCGAATACCTTTCGGACCGAGTTCCGCTGCGAGATAGCGTACGGTCCCCTCGAGTGCCGATTTGACCGGCCCCATGATGTTGTAGTGGCCAACGACCTTTTCTGCACCGTAATAACTGACGGTCAGCAAGCAGCCGCCTTCGGGCATCAGCGGCTCGGCGAGCCGAGCCATTCGGATGAAAGAGTGGACAGAAATATCCATCGCGCGAGCAAAACCCTGTCGTGAGCAGTCGGTCACTCTGCCATGCAAATCGGTCTTTGGACAGAATGCAACTGAATGAAGCACGAAGTCGAGCTTTTTGTATAGGCATTGCGAATGGTATCAAAGACGGCTTCTAATGCGCCTTCGGATTCAATATTGAGCGGCATTAGTCTCGCATCGAGCGCTTGCGCAATTGGGGAGACGTCCGGCACTCGGCTCTCTAGGCGATGTGTGAGCACCAGCTCGGCGCCTGCCCTTCTAAAGGCCTCCGCACAACCTGCTGCAATAGATTGGTCGTTCGCGACACCAATAACGAGGCCAACTTTGTCGGCCAAAAGACCGCTCACTGGGCTCATGGTCTGCGCTCCGTACGTATACTTTCTGAGAAGGCTCGCGGTCGAAAGACTGTCGGCTATCGGGCTTCGCCATGTTTGGTGTCGACCAGCGCAGCCAATGTTAGCAGAACTCCGAGCGCGCCGATGATAACGAACGTAAGCATACATTGATGGTGACAAGGTCATGCGCTTGCGCGCGCAAACAGCAAAAATAGAAGGCGGGTTTGTTCTCTTTCCAAAGGAAGCACCTTGGCTCGATACCTATCTGGCCGAGCTAGTGACTTTTCCAAATTCGAAGCATGACGACCAGGTCGATTCCACGGTCTTTGCACTGGCCTGGAGCACGTTAAATCCGTCGTGGGGTTGGACCGAAAAGAGCCTTGAAGGGTTGGCTCGGTTCACCGAGGCGTTAGCATTCAGTCGAATGTTTGGCGGCTGATCGTTATGACAACTGGCCTTTCCGAAGATTATATCTGCGAATTGATGATGTAGCGCGGCCAAGATCGGAAGGGCTACAATGGCGCCAGACCGTTGGACGGCTCGACGTAACGGCCCTTCTTTCTGTAATGCCAAGTGCGTGCGCGCTTAATTGTAATATACTGCATAGACGGAAAGAGTCCGGCGTAGGTGCGCCTCGCCGCAGATGTCGGACAACTGCACTCGATTTCCTGCTGCCAAATGACGTATTGACTTTAACTACATCATTGTCATTTGAACATTTGAGACCGTATCTTCCGGCTACTGGCATAGCGCCCAATAACCAGTCGTGTAGGCCGGATCACTATAGTACCAGCAGTAACCGGATCCGGGAGGTGGAGGCGCATAGGCCGCGGCGGCCGCAGCGCTTAGGACGCCAATGGCGACGACGCCACCGGTCACCCACACACCATTTCGCCAGTAATGCCCGGTCCAACGACGATGGACATAACCGACCCGACCAATATGAGCTCTACCAACACCAGCTCTACCAACGTGGCAAAGCTCTACCAACACCAGCTCTACCAACGTGAGCTCTACCAACACCAGCTCTACGCACTTGAACTGTTAGCCCGTTATCGGCAGGCATCGAAATTTTAGTCATGGAGCTCAAGGGGGCCGACCTTGCCGGAAGATGCGGTAATACGGCTGTCGCCAGAATAACTGCAACAACGCTGGTAATCTTCATAGCTCGCCCTTTCTCTGCACGAAGATTTCTCAACAAAGTATTAGAAGCCTCAATTTGTTGGACAGCCTTCTCCGTCGCGACCACAGTGCAACCAGAGAACTGGCGCACTTCATTTAAATATTGCACCCTCAATGACGCCGCTGACGAATACAGCGCCCAACACCAAGCCACTTAGGCTGCCATTTGCTTGTTCGCTGAACATGTTGGAATTTTATTATCACTGAAGAGCGTGAGGCAATTGCCCTTTGGGGAACCCTCGCTTTGACGCTTTATTTTTACGGTTTAGCCAATTCGAAAACTTCCCCCAACGCCACCTTATGGCAGCGCGAGGCCTGCGAGGCCTATATTAAGTCGCAGATTTATGAAGGCTGGAAGGCATTTTCAAAGCGCTATGACGATCCGGCCAATTCTGTCGGCAACCTCAACCGCCCTGCCCGGCAAAAACTTTTGGAGGACATCAATGCTGGTCACGTCGATTTTGTTACGTCTGAAAGATCAACCGGCTCACGCGGTCACTATCTGACTTCGCCAAGCTCGTCGAACCGTTCGACAAGATGGCCATATCGTTTGTGGCCGTGACCCAGCAATTCAATAAAACGACCTCGATGGGACGATTAACGCTCAATGTCCTCTTGTCTTTTGCCCAGTTCGAACGCGAACGCAGTTCTGTCGCGATCGAGCGAATCGTTACAATCGCCGCCGATTGCTCCAGCGGTCGTCCCGAACTGCAAAAAGGAAACGGCACCGGCGGCCAGCAGGCGGCTCAAACGTTTCGGGCTGTCGGCGGCGCGCGCCTCGCGCGCGCGCGAGAGCAACTAAAGTTGTGAACGCGGGTCCATTAAGACTACTCCTTAACTAAAAATTAATTATGCGTTGGCGGGCACAAAAGCCTCCGCTTAGCGTGCATTGGACTGCTGCTCAAACCTACGAATTGGTGTGTACCATGGCGTATAAAATATATGCAGCGTTTATCGCATCTCTAGGCGTAGCGCTTACCCTTGCCTCGAGCGAATCATTCGGCAGGTCGGGGACAGCAAATGGTGGAAGGTCCGCTTCGACGCATTCGACTCCCCATCGATCAGTCGCACGATCGCTGCGGCATCATCATGGACGCAATACAGGAGTTTTCTGGCCGGGCACCGGGGGCTTCCTATACGAACCATCGAATGGCGAATCCAAGGTAGATGTTACGGAACCAAAATCAGGCGATGTCCAATACACATGCACATATGATATTCCTTGGGATTGGGTACATAGATGTCCGCCTTTTGTTAGTCCTTCTGAGCCACCGTCTGCATTAGTTGTCATACCACATGCGCCGGCCTGTCCTGCGCAGACGGTAACGGTTCCTAGAGGTGACGGCAAAGAGCAGACCGTAACCATCGTTCGCTGCTACTAGATGGGGAACCCGGCGACCTACGCTGTCGGTGGAAAGTTCTCAATGGCGCGATGCTAGCAGACTATCAATGGATAGCTCGCAATCGCCAAGCCCCTCAACGTCAGCTGGAGACCATTTGTTCCTATGCAGCTACGGGCAATATCATTAGCGGGCCATAAGATTTATCCGCTCTAGCAAATCATCGGCTGCCGCCAAGCATTTGGTCTTATGGAGCGGCTAGATGACGTTTTTTCAGCGGTTGATTGCCGACTTATAACGCAAGCGGGATGCGGAGGGTGATTATTTCGCGTCTCGCAGAAAATCACCAACCATCAGTCGACACAAGATCAATGTACCCAAAGAGGTAATCCAATTTGCACCGAAGGATATGCGACATCAGCATCAAATCGCCGACGATCGGATCACACCAACTCGATGCACAAATTGAACAGTGGAAGGATCGCGCTAGCCGGGCCGAAACGCTAAGTGCCAGAGAGGGCGTTAGGGTCGCGCGCAATTGTGAAGGCTAGCCGTTATCTTCGCAGCCATTTGCGTTAGAACCGCGCGGTTTTGGCCGACATTATTGATCATCTTTTCCGGTCTCTCGCTCCGTATGCGGCCGATCGTGGTGAAACAGCGCTGATCGGTCACCTGGTCTTATTTTTGAATGGTGGGGTTCGGGCGATTTTTCGCGCTGCCAAGTACGCCATTCGACCGGCTAAATCTTTATCTGAGTACCCAAATCGACATTGATCCAAGCGTGATCATTAGTGTGCAAGCATGGGAATTCAAGAGTTGCGATCTCGCCCTTTTCATTGATACGCAGCTCAAGTTCTTGGTTGTACGGTGCCGTCGAAATCGGATGCCAATGAGACAAGTGAATATGTTGAGAATAACCACGGACTGCTCTGTCGGCATCCTTGACCGCACGCTCAATGCGCGATGGGAGATGGCTTTCTAGACGCTCAAACCAGTCTTTGCTCATAGTTGATCTCGCGACATTAGAATATGGTCCGAATGCTCATGTTATACAGTTATGTGTAGCCGATAACACGCTTGGGACCATCTGCTGACTGCTAATCGGCCCAACGGCCACAATGCAGTAATCGAATAGGATGCCGTGTTTTTCCGGTACAAATTTACGCGATTGGCACACTTCGCGACAATTTTGGCTAATGCCTTGAACGATCGCTTTTGGCGCAAAGAGGAAAGTGCGAACATCAGCCTTGACCATCTCGGTCACGATTTATCCACAACGGAAGTGGGGGTTTCTGCCGGGTATAAATGCGCGCCGGCGTCCTTCATCACACGTCCAGCCCAGCTAAAGGATCGGCGCGCTTCAATAGGACATTGCATTCAGAATGAGAACGCTGACGAAAACAGCGCTGAGCACCAAACCGAATAGGCGGTCATTTGATAGTTCGCTAATCATTCTTTCCTCCTATTATTATTTTAAGCCTAGCAACTGTAGCGGGCACGGCAATTGCCCTTTGGGGAGCCCCGCGTTTGTGCGTTATTTCCTATGCCGTTGATATTTTACTAATTTAACAATGCCAGCGCACTGACATATCGAGCGCCACAATTAAAACCTACCACTACCCCGTTGATGCGCTCTATTACGACGAGCTAGATCTCCATTACGACGAGCTAGATCGAAGGTTTGAAATTTGCGACCGGATTTAACACGCTATTCAAAATTTCACGAAATGCATAATCTAAAATAATGATACATCGACTAAAAAGAACAGCGGAAATACGCCGTATTCAATTCGGGAGTTCCAGGGAAGATACGTGTTATTCTATTATCATTATCGATTTTCAGACTGAACTGCATATTCGCAACCAAAGCGTCACCTGAGCAAACCAGAGTCAGATGCATCATTGTGCCGTCTTCCCTGCGGGATTTTATGTCACAGACCGCCATTTTTACTCGAATTCTATTCTTTTCAATTATGAGACCACTTCCATGTAAATCGGAATCATCTGCAAAGAATATGTTGTTGCCCTTTTTAACGAAAACATCTTTGCACGATGCCGCATTGGTTGCCCAAGCCGCCGTAATATCCATCGCGTGTCCAGTGAATGTGAAAAGCACCCATCCGAACAAGATGGCAAACGCTGCGCCGGTTCTACGGAAGGTAGTCATTGGAATTTCTCCTTAAGAGATTTGACATTCTGCAACCACAAGTGGGATTTTTATAGCCCACGTCATCACGACTCGAGAAGCCTAGTGTGAAAGCGCGACAGCATGCCGCCGGAGAGAGTTCGAGCTCTAAAGCCGCGCTGAAGAAGCATGCGTGTCGCGTAGTAGGCTCGCTGACCGGACCGGCAGATGACGAGGATATCCTGATTGCCGGGCAACTCGCCGAGACGTGTTCGGAGTTGGCCAAGCGGAATATTAACCGCGCCCGGCACGCGTTCCACATCGAGTTCCGCAGGCTCGCGCACATCGAGCAGAAAACCATTGACGGCAGTATCCCAGTGACTAAGCGGCATGTCGCCACGAATAATATCAACGGCGATCATACCGGCAAAATTGACTGGATCCTTGGCGCTACCAAACTGTGGCGCATAGCATAATTCTGTTTCCTCGAGGTCGTAAATCGTCGCACTCATTTGGAGCGCCATGGCCAAGGCGCTAATACGCTTGTCCACGCCATCCTCGCCGAGCGCTTGCGCACCGAGGAGACGTCCGTCCGATTTCCGGAAGATCACTTTCATCGCAATTGGCCGGGCACCGGGATAGTACCCTGCGTGCGAATTCGGGTAGAGGTAAATCTTCTCGTAATCCTTGTCGCCGATGCGCTTGAGCGTCTTTTCGCTTGCACCGGTCCATGCGGCCGCCGCTCCGAACAGCCCGATAATCGAGGTGCCCTGGCTGCCACGGAAGTGGGGGCTGCGGCCGGCGATCACATCGGCCGCGATGCGGCCCTGCCGGTTCGCCGGCCCAGCCAATGCGATGAGACTCCACTCGCCGGTCACAAAGTCCTTGACTTCAACGGCATCACCGACAGCGAAAATATCTGGGTTGCTCGTGCGCATCTGTTCGTCGACGCGGATCCCCCCGCGTTCTCCGACCTTCAGTCCTGCCATCTTCGCCAACGCGGTATCGGGGCGCACGCCGAGCGAAAGGATCACGATGTCGGCCAAATATGTCTTACCGGATTTGGTGAGGACATCGACCGCACCGTTTGCAGCTTGCCTGAAACCGGCCACTCCGTCATTGAGCGCCAAGTGGATTCCATGCCTCTCCACGTAGCCCTCGACAATGCGTGCCATTTCCTGATCGAGCGGTGCCAGGACCTGATCGAGCATCTCGACGAGGGCGACGTCGAACCCGCGATGAACGAGGTTCTCAGCGGTCTCAAGGCCGATGAATCCGCCACCGATGACCACTGCACGAGTCTTCGGTCTCAATGTCTGGAAGCCCGAGTATTTGTGCATCCCGGACAGGAACGAGGAACCTCGTTCGATCCACTGGCGGATCGACCGTGCGTCGGGCACGGTCCTCACCTGGAATATCCCCGGGAGATCGATGCCCGGTAAGGGCGGGCGGATCGAAAGCGCTCCAGGCGACAGCACGAGCTTGTCATAGGACTCTGTCGTTACCTCGCCGGTCGCGACATTGCGCAGCTCGATATTCTTCTTGTCCGCCGAGATCCCAACGGCCTCGCAACCTGTTCTCGCGTCGACGGCAAACTGAGAGCGGAAAGTATTTGCATCGGCGACTAAAAGATTAGATTCATTTTCGATGACGCCACCAACATGGTAGGGCAAGCCACAGTTTGCGTACGAAATATACGGTCCGCGCTCCACCATGAGGATTTCGGCTTTCTCATCCAACCTGCGCAGGCGAGCCGCGCATGACGCGCCCCCGGCCACGCCGCCCACGATGATTACTTTCATAGATATAGCTCCCTCATGACGGGGATATTGAAGAAACGAGTTTCGATAACACTCGCGTCGAGCATGGGTGCCGGCCTCGCGCTACTGCATGAACCAGCCGTGGGTGACGACGAACGATTGGCCGGTCATCGCGTTGGAGGGGAAGGCGGCGCAGAACAGCGTAGTCTCGGTCACGTCCTCGACCGTGGTGAATTCACCGTCAACGGTCTCCTTGAGCATGATGTTGCGTATGACCTCCTGCTCGGAAATGCCGAGCGCCTTCGCCTGCTCGGGAATCTGTTTGTCCACGAGCGGCGTACGAACGAAGCCAGGGCAGACCACGTTGGCACGGACACCGTGGCTAGCGCCTTCCTTTGCGACGACCTTGCAGAGGCCAATCAGGCCGTGCTTGGCGGTGACGTAGGGGGCCTTCAGCACGGATGCCTCCTTCGAATGCACCGACCCGGTGTAAATGATGCTGCCGCCCCGACCCGAGGCGTACATGTGCGGGAGACAGGCCTTAGTCGTCAGGAAAGCGCCATCCAGGTGGATCGCAAGCATCTTTTTCCACTCGGCGAAAGGGAACTCCTCGATTGGGTGAACGATCTGGATGCCGGCATTGCTGACCAGGATGTCGACGCCACCGAACTGCGCGACGACCGCCGCCACCCCGGCGTTGACGGCCGCTTCGTCGGAGACGTCCATGCCGACGCCAATCGCCGTGCCCCCGGCGGTCCGGATCCCGGCGGCAGCCGCGTTGGCCGCTTCCTGACGGAGATCAGCGATGGCAACCTTGGCGCCTTCGCGTGCGAAGCGATCGGCGATGTCCTTGCCGATGCCGCTGGCAGCGCCGGTTATGATGGCACTCTTGTCCTTGAGTCTCATTGCCTGTTCCTATTCGGTGAGAGGCTCAGCTCCGGGCAGGTCGTAGACCCGTACGCCCGGCCCAATGTCGGTTGACTTCATTGAGTTGAGGTTGGCGACCGAGCGACGAACGTCCTCCAGACCGGCGGCCCAGTGGTCCCGCACAGTCGCTCGCGAGAACTCGTAGTCCTTGTTTTGCGAAACGTGCGCCAAGCGCTCGTTGATGAGGCGACCAATTGTCCAGTCTCGCTCGTCACAGATGGCGGCCGTCAGCTTCTGTGCGTCGGGATCGGGTTTGAGTTCGGCCGGCAGCTTTTTGAGCAGGCTGCACAGCGCCGCCCTGAGGTTGCCAAGCTCCTTGATGCGTTCGGCACTGAACCGCTGCTTGCTCGAATATTGGACGTCCTTCTGGCGTTCGAGTACCTCGAAGAGATTGCGCGGTAGCTCGCCTGTCGCCTTGAACAGGTCGACTTGCAGGATGAGCGCTGTGGTCAGGGGCCGCTCGTCCCAGACGTAGTTCAGGGGTGAGTTGGACACGACGCCACCGTCCCAGTAATGCTCGCCGTCGATCTCCACCGCAGGGAAGCCCGGCGGCAAAGCGCCGCTCGCCATCACGTGTTCGGGGCCGATCCGCGTCGTCTTACTGTCAAAATAGACCGAGGCTCCCGTCCGCACGTTCGTCGCGCCCAATGACACCCGCATCTCGCCACCATTGAGCAAGTCGAAATCAACCAACTCGTCGAGGGTGTGTTTGAGCGGGCTCGTGTCGTAGAAGCTCGTCGCCTCGGGTCCGCCACTCACGAAAAAAAATGGCGGTGGTACACGCGGCTTGAAGAAGCCGGGACTGCCATAAGTCGCGATGGTCGCCGCGCTCAGGAAATTGAGCACCGGGCGCGTTACTTCGGACCACCATATCGGCAGGGCAGACGGAGCGTAGCCGGATACGCGGTCCCAGAAGGTCCGAAGGCTTTGAACCCGTTTCTCTGGCGGATTACCGGCGATCAGGGCACAGGTCACCGCGCCGATCGACACGCCGACTACCCAGCTCGGCTCGCGGCCAGCTTCAGTCAGGCCTTCGTAGACCCCTGCATGATAAGCGCCCAGGGCGCCGCCGCCCTGTAGGAGCAAGACCTGGTGGTCGAATTTGCGTATCGTCACACCATGTTCCTCCGCAGCAGCACTTGCGCCGAAGCGCCCGCTCTCACAGTAGCGCCATCGCCCGCAGCGAGTTATTGATGATCTGTAACCCCAACGCGACCTGAACGACGCCGACAACGGCACCCAAAATCGGCAGAACGAGCGCCAGTACGGGCAATAGCCGTCGCGTCACAAGCATGACGATCAAGTTTAACAGCATGATCGCCACGACGATGGCGCCGATAGTAAGGCGATTTTCGACGTTCTGGCTGAGGGCGAGGAACACGACGAGGGCTGCGATGCCGTAGGGCGTGACAATCGTCGGAAAGGCGAGCGGCGACAGCGCGACATTCATAGCAGGAATCGCTGGTGCCCACTCGTCGGATGGGGTTCGGGTGGCACGAACTGCTCAAGGATATTCTTGAGCGCCACCAAAAAGAGAATGATGCCAGCAGACAGTGCAAGTAAGGGTAGAGGAATGCCGTATTTGCTGAGGAAGCTTTCGCCAAGGAGACCGGCAATCAGGAGTGCAAGAGCCGCGAAGATCGTCGCTCGTACTGCAATCTGGCGGGTCAGCCGAGCATCCGCCCCTTTCGTGACCTTTGCGAAGGGCCCTATGATCTTGAAGGGTCCGAGCATCAGAAATAGAAACGTAAAGACTTGTGCCGCTGGGAATTGTCTAAGCGGCACTCGGGCGTCCGCAACTTCTGCGGCGCATTCTGTGCCCGTCGCGATGAGAATGCCGGAGACCACGACAAACGCTAACACGAGATGCATGCAGCAACGGCGATACAGGCAACTTTCCATTCCATTCACAACCGGTCGAATCTTAAGCATCTTAAACCTCTGGCTTTTCACCGCAGGCTGACGATTGCTGAAGCAGCGCCACGGGTGTGCGCTCGATTGCGCCTCACGCCACAATAAACGCGCAGCGATGCGAACGAAGTTTTGCAGATACGCCGGTTGGCCCATGGCCCGCTATTAAGCGGCCTGTTTGGAGGAGCCTTCCTTAAGGATGATCTTTTCGGGATCGTAGCCGTAGACCCAAGGTGCGGAGTTCTTCCACCCGTTCCTCATCCTTTTCCCGTGAAAGACGCTTCCAGGATCGTCAACTTTGTCCCCCTCCACGCCATCGGTGATGGTGTAGGCGTTCTTGAATCCCGCTGCCGCAAGTTGGTTGACTGCCATCGCACTGCGGTCGCCGGATCGGCATGTGACCAGCAGGATGTCAGTCGGTTTGAATATCTTTTGGACCTCGGCGACAAAATCCTGGTTCCACTTCACGCCATGTTCGGTTTTGCCGTCCTTTCTCTGATAGGTTACAAAGGCAAGGGGGATATTCCAGGCCATTTCAGGGTGGCCGACGAAAGCGAACTCCTCAGGGGTCCGCACGTCGATAACCTTCACCTTGTCAGGCGCTGCCTTCCACTTTTCGTAGGCCTGCGCGGCAGTCACATAGAGGCCCAAGTTGGATTGTTTTCCCTTGGGAAGCACCATGTCCGAGATCTGTTGCGTGTTCATTTTTGTCAAACCTTGGTTTGCTGTTTTCACTCTGGTGGATCGTTTATGTAGCTTACTCGCGCATCAAAACGCAGGATCCGGAAACTTCGGTTCCCGGCCTTCGGTGAAGGCGCGGATGCCCTCGAACTCGGTCGGGATGAACCACCGAGCGCCAGTGTTCTTCCATCATGATTCCCACGGCCTGCTCGACAGGCTCACCCTGTCCCATTTGAACGGCTCGCTTGACTGACTGGACCGCCGTCGGCGAGTTGTTCGCGATCTTCTCGGCGATGCGCAGCACCTCACGCATGAGTTCGGCCCTCGGATAGAGCTCGTTGACCATTCCAAGTCGATGCGCCTCTCGCGCGGTGATCGGTTCGCCTGTCATTAGTATCTGCATGGCCTTTCCTGGTGGTAGAATGCGGGGAAGGAAGACTGGACCGCCTCCGCCGGCACTCAAACCGACCATCGCCTCGGGTTGCCCGAAGACGGCATCGTCGGAGGCGATGATGAAGTCCGTGCTGGCGGCGATCTCGCAGCCGCCGCCGTAAGCCATCCCGTGGACTGCGGCGATGATCGGCCTGCGTAACTGGCGAAGCGTGTAGAGTACGCGATCGAATACCAAACGCTGGCGCAGCCACTGCTCCTGCGTCATGTTTTTGCGCTGGTACAGGTCGCCGCCGACGGAGAAGGCTCTGTCACCAGCTCCGGTCACGATGGCGACACGCACGGAAGAACGAGCGGCGATGGTTTCGAGCACCTCGATCAGTTGTGCCGCAAGTTCCGTTGTGATCGCATTGTCGGCATGGGGCCTGTTGAGGGTGATGATCGCCACGCGCCCGTCGGAGACGTACTCGACGAGCACTAGGTGGTCAGGTTCCGAGACATCAGCCGGCGGTCGGTAGCCGATTTGCTGCATGCGCGTCTGTTGCTTGGTTTCGGTCATGGAAGCCTCCGAGTTGTCAAAGCCAAGTCACGTCAGGCGCTTTTCGCACCGGGATCCGCGTAAATGTTTCTGCGGAGTAGCCGAGCAGGATCGTTCCGAAGGACACGGTGCCGTTCGGCAGCCCCAGGAGTTCGATCAAGGGAGGGTAGGCCTGCGCAGCGGTGTTGATGCCGCCGCTCCAGCTGCTGCCGAGGCCAAGGGCGTGCGCGGCCAACTGCGCGTAGGCCAAGGCGATTGTGGTCACCTGGGGTGTGGTGCGCTCGTCCTTGGGCGCGCAGCCGATGAAGAAGGCTTCCCATCGGGTAATGGATCGTGACCAGCTTCTAGGGCGTTTACAAATATCTCTGACATTTTCTTTGCTTTTCCGAGGTTTTGTTCGACGGGCGCCAAACGGGAAAACCTTGCCGTTTGGCGCCCGTGCTCATCTGAACTTTCGCTGCCGACCAATTGCCGAGACCAGCTAGTGCTCAGTGCTCAGCTTCCTGCCCACTACCCAAGCCGTATCGAAGATGCCTCGGGAAGCTTGTCCCCGGTTACCTTCGCCCAGCGTTCGTTGATCAGTTCTTTCGCAGCAGCCTCGATGAATTCCGGCGCGGCCCACTTATGCACATCGAAGTTGTTCTTGATGTAGCCATGGCTCAGCATGAAGTCCTTGCCGATCTCGACACTGGCCAAGTTCTGGGCCGAAAGGTTAGGCACCATGTCGATGTCCTTGATGCCTCGGTAAGTATCCTCGACGTCCAGATAGAACGTCTGCTTGTCGAGGATCGCTGCCGCGGCGTGTTTATGCTCGTTGGCCCAGCGCCCCACTTTGATCATGCCTTTCATAAAGGTGACGACGAGTTCGGGGTGCTGTTCGGCCATCACATCGCTGCAGGTGATGGCGGCGGGGATGTTGGCCACCTGTAGGGTCCAATCCGGATACCGGGACAGGTCCTCGATCGCCTTCATTTTGCCCGTCGCCTCCTGGAGATGCTGGAAAGGCTTGCTCTGGGTATAGATCGCATCGACGGTGCCTTTCAGCAGCGCGGTTTCCAGCGGACGGAAGGCCAAGTCGTGCTTGTGGTCACGCTTGAGCCACAGTTCGGACGGGTTTTCCATCGGGTCCAGCATCTCGGGTTTGTTGTACCAGTCGTCCGCGTACGGGAACTCTACGATCTCCACGTCTTTGCGGGTCATGCCGTTAACGCGGAGCATCAACTCAATGCCCTGTTCCTCCTGGATCCGCCACCAGTCGTTCTTGATCGTGTTCAGGCTCTTCGACAGGCCGATCTTCTTTCCTTTCAGCTCGACCATCCGGTAGATGTCGTCCCTAGCGCGCACCATCATGCAGCCGCCTTCGTGCGGTGCGTGCGTCACCCCGAGAAGCCGCGTCCTGCGGATGTCTGCCTGAACGTGAACAGGCGGAAACAGACCACCGAAGCGGATAAGGTTGTCGAGGTTGTGGATGTAGTGCGGATACCAATCGTTCCCACGAGTCGAACGCAGGAAGGCGTACTTGACGCCGATCTTCTTGAACTCCTCTCTCGTCCAACCAAGTTCTTGGTCGACATTGCTGGCGGACACGAGGGGACAATTGGTGTAATACACCTCTTTCCAATCCAGCGGCACCGTATTTAGTTTCGTCTCTGTTTTAGGAACGGCAACGTGCTTAGTCATCGGTCGTCTCCCTTGAAATGCATCGCTAACGCGCGCTTTCTCAACGCAACTTCAACGTCAAACTTCACCTTTTTTGAATTTGTTACAATTGCCCTTTAGTGCAGTTGAGCCTCGTTAGGCCGTTGATCTAAGTCAATGCCGAGCGGCGAAGCGTAGCGGCTATTGGTATTTTAAATTTGGGACGAAGCTGGAGATAAACGCTCGCGTCGATGCGCCTAAAGGTCACAATAACGGGACCAAACAATCCATGTCCTTCCTCGATCTTGCCGCTTGGGCAGTATTAATCGTACTCATTCTGAGCATCGTGGCCGTCGTTGTATTTCTTGCGATGCTGCCAGGCACGATCGCCAAGAAACGCAATCATCCTTGGGCACAAGCTGTATCCGTCGCTGGCTGGATCACTTTACTTTTCGGCTTTGCGCTATGGCCGGTCGCGCTGATCTGGGCATACGTTGACGTGCCCGTGCCTCGTCAATCGGAGAAGGCGTCATGATCGTCGCTCTGCTTGCCGTCTATCTTGCCATACTCATCACTCTAGTGAAGCTTAGGATTGTCCCGTTCAATCTATTCTGGAAGGTTTCGCCGGGTATTGTATTTCTGCTGTTGCTGATTGGCCTTTTCATTCCGATGGGGTGGGGTGCTCCGCAGGGTCCGACAATCGTGGTTCGCCAGTCAGTCCAGATTGTGCCGAATGTTGTGGGTCAGGTGATCGACGTGCCAGTCGAACCGAATACGCGGCTTAAAGCCGGAGACATTCTGTTCCGAATCGACCCAGCGCCCTACCAAGCGCAGGTTAGCCAGGTCGAAGCGCAACTCAAGATTGCTCAGCTTAACCTGGAACGGGCGAGCCAATTAGAGCAGCGACAGTCTGGAACGCTCGCGACTTTGCAGCAGCGTCAGGCCGAGGTTGATCAGCTTCGGTCCCAGCTCGATGGCGCGAGTTACAATTTAGAACAGACGACCGTTCGTGCGCCAGCAGACGGATATGTGACAAACGTGGCGTTACGAAAGGGTGCCCGCGTTGCCAGTCTGCCACTTGCGCCAGCGATGGCATTTATCGACACCTCAGAGACAATCGTGGGCGTCTACATCCCTCAGATCAACACGCGTTACATTGTTCCCGGACAGAAGGTCGAGCTGACGTTCAAGTTTATGCCCGGGCAGATCCTCACCGGACAGGTCGAGACAGTTCTGCAAGCCATTTCGACCGGCCAGGTACAAACCGGCGGCCTCGCTACTACTCCGAATTCCATTCAGGCCATGCCATTCGTTGTCCGTGTCGCGCTCGACGACAAGGAGCTCGCCAACCGACTTCCAGCAGGCTCGGTGGGCCAGGCAGCAATTTTTACCGAGCGGGTGATATCAACGCATTTCATTCGTCGAATCATTCTGAGACAAGTTGCGATTCTAAATTATGTAAATCCCTTCTGACATCCGTCCGCCACAAAGGAGTCAGCCACACCGAAGACGCCCGAGTAAACTACACACCCACGCACACGTTGGCCCCGCAGAAGATTCTATTTCGACTATCGACAATTAACGCGCCCGGACGAGGACACTGCAGATGAAAAACCCCACATTGCCGTCCGCAGATCAATTAAATCTGCTCCATATTTCGCCGGACTTTTCGCTTTTCGCGGGAGGGCCTCTTTTTCAGCTTCTTCGGCGGGCCCGACTGTCCGACGACAAGCTAATGAGTATGCGTCAAGGCTTCATAATCATCCCAATGCTTGCCTGGGTGCCGCTGCTGCTGCTGTCTGCTGCGGGCGGACGGGTGTTTAGTGGAAGCGTAGCGGTACCATTTCTGCCCGACCTGGAAGTTCACATCCGCTTCCTGCTGGCATTGCCGTTGCTGATGATCGCCGAGCTCGCGGTGCAGCAGCGCATGCGGCACCTGTACCAGGAATTCTTAGAGCGAAATTTGATCCCCGAAGATGCACTGACACGGTTTGGGGCCGCCATTAAGTCGGCATTTCGACTGCGTAATTCGGTGATCGCCGAAGTTCTTATACTCGCCTTCGTGTATGGGGTCGGCATTCTGGTGATCTGGCGCCAGTACCTCGCGCTCGATACAGCGGCTTGGTACGCAACCCCCGCCGCCGAAGGCTCGATACTTTCACCCGCTGGGATGTGGTATGGTTACGTGAGCTTGCCAATCTTCCAGTTCCTATTGTGCCGCTGGTATTTCCGATTGTTCATCTGGGCGCGCTTCCTGTGGCAGGTGTCGCGCATTAAATTGAGCCTGGTTCCTACGCATCCAGATCGCCTCGCCGGTCTTAGTTTTCTCTCCCATAAAACCAACGCCTTCGCCGTACTTGCCATAGCGCACGGCACACTGCTTGCCGGAACTTTGTCAACGCGTGTTGTCTTACTTGGCACCCCACTAATTCAGTTCAAAGTCGAGATCGCTGTCGTCGTCACCTTCGTGCTGTGCATTATTTTGTGCCCACTCTTGGTGTTTGCACCTCAACTTTTACAGGCGAAGCGGGAGGGCCGCCGCGAGTACGGAACGTTGGCCGAACGATATGTGCGCGCGTTTGACCTCAAATGGTTGCGCGGCGGCGCGCCTGCCCGAGAGTCATTCATCGGTAGCTCCGACATTCAATCCCTCGCCGATTTGGCTAATAGTTACAGCTTGGTTCAGTCAATGCGCATCGTGCCCATAACAAAGGAGGCTGTTCTTCGACTTGCGGTCGCAACGCTCGTGCCAATTGTGCCGTTGCTGCTAACTATGATGTCATTAGAAGAAATAGTGAAAAAACTGGTCGGCATATTGCTGAAATGACCCGCGTCGTATCTAGGGCCGGAAATTTCTCTTTTCGGCACATAACGACGAATTGCATTTTGACGACTGACGGCCGCCGGCGAATCAAACGACTAAGTGCGCTCTTCGCCTTTAACTGTCTCGATGAGGGATAATCCTTTATGGCCGTCGGCGCGCTCAAGCCGCTGCGACGAACGCACTTTATTCAAGTAGCTATAAAGTTAAAGCTTCAGCAGGTCTGGCAGTTTGTAAGGAGGCCGCCCCATCGCTGCCGGCACCGACCGGCCGAACCTGAGCCCCCTCACGTCAAGACCGTCCACAAATGCGTCGATTAACCACCTGCTCCGAAAGACCGCTTGTTACGATTCAAACCAGCGCTACGCTTGCGCTTAGCCCCATTGGATTGTACTCGCTAGGACAATCGCAAGTAACGTTGCCGCTAACATTGCCGCGCTTATGAGCAGGATGCCGATTGCGTCTAGCGTCCACCTGACAACCGCAAAACCATAATAGCCAGGATCGGGCGGGCAATGGCGAATGCGATAATGGAATGTCATGCTGGTTGCCTCCTGCGTCACCCGTTGGCGTTAACTGCACTACTTCTTAACTGCTTTTTACATGTGGCAGATCGCACGAAAAAACAATTGCCCTTGGGGACCATCGATACGGGCTCGCAACGTTCACTTTCTGCATCGTCGCGGTGAGTTGCTGAACCTGATGCCTTTGGACCGTAGTGGTGGGGCAATACCTGCACCCCTCAATGCAAGTCACAGTCGGCTGGGTAGAATGTCTGAGAAACTGAAATACCCGCACAAATACCTAATACTGTGAGACAATTTGATCTTAATCAAACTACTAGATTGATGACCGAGACACTATAAAAATAGAGAGAATTACCCAAATGAGCCTGCTTAGAAATGGGGAATAATTGCGGATCAGGTCGCAGTTCGGATTTGGTACTATGAGTTGCAGCAAGTGGGGCCTTGTCGCACTTTGGTTCATTGTGATAGCGCAGCCGCGCGCGATTGCAGAGCTATCGCAGCGCGGAATTCTAATATTAGACGAATCGGACTCGAGGTCCCCGATCAGCCGTCGCATCATTAACACTATTCATTCCACGCTCGACGCGGAAACAAAACAAAATTATTCTCTATATCCAGAATATTTAGACATGGGGCATTTCAATATTCAGGCCTACGAACCCATGTTGCACACGTTTCTCAACAATAAATATCACAATACCAAAATCGACATAATTGTTGCGCTTGGGTCCGAGGCGTTAAAATTTGCATTGCGTATGCGCGAGGATACCTGGCCAGCAGTGCCAATTGTTTTTTTGGCATTTGATAAAACACTGGCAACAGGTTCAATACGTCCGCCAAATCTTACTGGCACGATTGCAGTACGATCGTTTGATAATCTTGTTAAGTCGGCGCGGCTTCTTGTCCCTCATCTTAGACGCCTCGTCTTAGCGGGCGACCCACTCAAGGATCAGCCGATGCGCCACGAATATTATTCGGGACTCCAGGAAGCTCCAAAAGACTTGGACGTTATCGACCTTTCAGATCTCTCGTTTCCTGAGGTACTAACGAGGGTAGCGGCTTTGCCGGATGATGCGGCTATTATCTACATGCCAATCTTTACTGACGAAACGGGGTACAGCCACAACCCCAATGAAGCACTGAAGGCTTTGGCGGATGTTGCAAACCGACCAATTGTTGTCGATTCAGACACTCTGATCGGAACCGGCGCGGCTGGTGGGTTTGTCCAATCGACAGAGGGCATTGGCCGAGAGGTGGCGCGGCAGGTCGGGCACATTTTGGATGGCATAGACCCATTCACGATCCCAATTGCGGAAATGGATTTCACCAAACCGATATTTGACTACAGGCAACTGAATAGATTTGGTATTAGCAAGCTAACTCTTCCAGCCGACAGTGAACTGCGATTTCGTGAAATCGGCGTGTGGGAGCGTTATCGTCAATATATTCTGATAATCATTGCCATAGGCGCAATTCAGACCGTGGTAATCGCTTGGCTTATATATGAGCACCGCCGCCGCCGTGTCGCCGAACATAAGGCGCAGCAGCATCTATTGGATGTGACACGGATGGACCGCGCTATGTCAGCGAGCGTAATTTCGGCATCAGTCGCGCACGAACTTAAACAGCCGCTCGCTGCTATCTTTAACAATGCGGAAGCTGCTGAAATACTTCTAAACGCTAACCCGCTCGATCGGGATGAACTGAAGGACATTTTAAAGGATATTCTCCGTGACGACCAACGCGCGGTCGAAATTATCGATCATCTGCGCAAGCTGCTTGGCCGAGGCGAACTCCAACAGAATGTTATCGCGCTGACTGATGTAATAAACGATACCTTGGCACTTATTAAATCATACGCCGAAAGACAGGGTACAACTCTGGTAGTTGAACCTTTGCCTGCTAATATGTGGGTCCGCGCCGATCCCGTGCATCTCCAGCAAGTACTGCTGAATTTGGCCATTAACGCTATGGATGCCATGCAGAGTATACCCGTGAGCGAGCGCCAACTTATATTGGGAATTCGTCAGCGAGATGCCGAGGCAACGGTATCCGTGGCAGATACCGGACCGGGCATTCCGTGGGACAAATTAAAAAATATTTTTGAACCGTTCGTCACAACAAAGGACCAGGGCACGGGCCTTGGTTTGTCGATAGCCCGAACAATTATCAACGCGTACGATGGAGTGATTTGGGCAGAGAACAATGCAAGCCGTGGGGCGATATTCTACTTCACTTTGGGCTTAGTGCAACCGAAAGCGGTATGACATCATCATTGGATTTACTGCAAGTGAATACCAACGTACCCGCCGTCCATATCGTCGATGATGACCTGTCGGCTCGCACTGCAGTCGGCCGTGTCGTACGGGCTGCCGGCTATCAAGTTTATCTTTATGAATCGGCAAGTCATTTGTTGGAGAACATGCCGGCACACCGAGGCTGCATTCTGCTCGACGTGCGGATGCCCGGATTGGACGGACCGCAATTGCAGCAATTGCTCGGTAAGATGGGCACGGAATTGCCGATTATATTCTTGACTGGCCATGGCGATATTCCAACGAGCGTGCGTGCTATCAAAGCCGGCGCTGAGGATTTTCTGTCTAAGCCTGCTCCAAAAAAAGTGTTGCTTGAAGCGATTGAACGAGCCTTAAAACGTTATGACGAAACACACAAACGCAATGCTCAGCTTACCGCGGTTCGCGAATTGTTTTCTACGCTGACACCGCGAGAACATGAAGTTTTTAACCTGGTTGTGCGGGGGAAGCTCAACAAGCAGATAGCGTATGAGCTTGGTACTTCAGAGCGAACGATTAAAGCACATCGCCACAGCGTCATGGAAAAGTTTAAGGTGAGATCGCTGGCCGAGCTCGTGTCTCTTGCTGAAACTCTTAAGGAGACCGCTGGACCGGCCGGCGGATAATTTTTTCAATAATCTGGCACCAAAGATTACTAAACCCAATTAGATCCACATCATCCGCTACTGTACCAAAGGACAATAGTAACCGCCGACGGCTCAAAGTAGATATCCTAACAAATGTTTTCTGTTTGCTTGGAAATAGCAAATTGGCGACACGAAGCAATTTATCTATAAAGCGGCAATTGGTCGCGATTGTCGATGATGAACAAAGCGTCTTACGAGGGCTCAAGCGGCTACTTGATGCGTGTGACATTGCCACGGAAGTCTTCTGTTCCGGTGAGGACTTTCTTGCGAGCGGTGCGGCCAGCAAGGTGGCGTGCGTTGTCTTAGATATCAATTTAGGCGGCATATCTGGCATCGAGACGCGGCGTCGGTTAAGCGCAATGGGTGCTACGATACCCGTGATCTTCATAACTGCGCGCGACACGGCGGCGGTTCGCAATGAGGCAATGGACGTTGGTTGCGCGGCCTATTTGTTAAAACCATTTTCCGGACATGATTTGATTGATGCCATTCGCCGAGTGACATCCTGCTTTTGAATATACCCGAAGCAAAGACCGCTGACCTCTAAAATGCGACTATATTCGTCGCGCCGGCGTTAGAGATATTCATGTACTTTAGTACATTGTTCAGAGATGCATTGTCCTGAAGATCGATGAACATAAGGACAATAGCGAATATTGTCTTCTCGGTACTATGCTGCCTCTCAATTCGGAAGGAATTTTCCCAGAAGGTGGCAAAAAATGCGCAACTCTCTGATTGCGGTGGTGGTAGCCGCAGCGATAGCCGCCGTTTTTGCTTTTCTTACTGAGCCGATTGCCGGCGCCAGAAGCGGCTTTCTGCAACCTGCCGTTAAAGGAGATCGTCTGGACCTGCATCCGGCGGAGCGCTGCGCGATGACGGGAGAATTGCCCTATTACAGCGGTGATTGTGTTCGAAGCCAAACGCAGCCTACTCGGCGCCCCTCGCCGGGGCGAATCGTTATCGTCAACCGCTGGCTGATTGAATTATCGCCTCCGTTAGTCGCTGCATAGGGACGCCGGGTGAGACAGACCTAAAGGAGGCGGATCATGTCACGCGACGGAATTATCTGGATCGCGGCCCGGTCGACAGTAACTATTTGTATTGCGGATTTCGGCTGAAATTCGCCTACGACAAAGCTCTTATATTCCAAAAACGCACGGTTTCAGAACGCCTAGATTTTCCGCGAACCTGATCACCGTCTTTCGCCCGGGAGGTCGCGGAAAGTTGCAACGATAACTGCTACCGTCCATAATTCGTCCCAGTCCCCATTTTGGATCGATGCTGTTGAAAATCGGTGCGAAGTCGCTAGAACCGCGCACTGACACCGAGGACCGGCCCATACGTGGTCATATCGTACTCGTAATGCGTGAGACCTTCACCCTTCGAGTAATCGACATAAAGCGCTTTGTATCCGATCATTCCGCTCCAGGTGACGTTGTTGTGTACGTAGAAATCGTAATTGACGGCGGCAAAAGCCTGCCATGAGAATTTGCTTCCCACGCCAAAGCCACCGATGTCACCACTGGCAATGAAGTTCCAGCCTGGCGCAAATTGGTGGCGGAGCCGTAGGCCGACCAACGGATCGACCCAACCTACACTCCCGGACGCCGTGACAGTTCCATCCTTGTTGAGCGTGAGATCGCCGATATTGATAGTTCCGGAAAGTGTAAAGCTGGCATCAGCTTTCTGCCACCATCCGCGCGCGCCGGCGTAGACATCGATGGCGGTGCCGGAGCCCGGTGCGCCAGTCGATCCCCACTGTGCGACGGTGTACGCGGCCGCCAATTCGGCAATGACAATCTGGAACTTTAAACCCGCAGATGCCCCAACCGCGAGATTCACGGCATCGATTCCGCGCGTTCTTGCCCGGTCCCCATTCACTCCGATCTTCATGTAGATCAGGTCGGCGAAGATAGAAAGCCGATCATTCCGCGCCTCGAAATACCCCGCCATTTCGAACAAATCGACTGGAATTTTCGTGTGATTTAGAATGTCGGTGAAGCTCGCATCGACATCACTCGTGCGTCCTTTGACCGTCGCGGAGCCATTGAGCGATGTCAGCCAGACATAGGGTGTGACGCTGAATGTCCATGGACTAAGAGCTGGGACCGGCGAGACAATCGCCTTTGTCGGCATTGGCGCCATGTCAGCAGCTAACGCTGTCCCCATTAGATATGCCCCTGTCGCCAGTCCAGCGGCAAGCCGCAACAACAATCGTTGGCACCCGGATAGTATCCACTATTCGCCCCTTGAACCTCGCATAGCGTTGCCGCTGAGCGCTGTCACGTTACGCTAGTACATTACGGCTATTGCGGCGATCCCACAATCGGCGTTTGAACGAAATGGGCCATCCCGCAGTAGACCGTCAATCCCTCGCTGCTCACGAAACGGTCGTTATTGAACACTCTGAAATCATTGCGCCCCTTAGAAAGCATTGATGCAAATCAAGGCGCAAAAAAGCAATCTGCCCTTAAGAGTAAATAAAGGCGAAATTCTCCGGTACGAACGCAACAAATGCGCAAGTACAGCGCACCACTGAGCGGTAGAGAGATATATGTCTTTCTAGTCGGAATATCCGAAAGGCGTTTTTCTCCACGGATAACCTACCGAACCCTTCTGATATCCGTACTCAAACAGCGCTTGCATATAGCCTTGGTCAAATGGGTCCATGTAAGGCACAGTAAAGTCGTCATCGATAAATGCGAGATTGAAATCGATTCTATCTCTCTTAGCTGTCAAATATATTCGATAGGTATCGTTGAGACCACTCGATGCGGTCATTGTTGAAACAGCCTGCATCGCAATTGATATAGTCCGCCGTTTGACGCTTTCTTCATCCTTGAATGGACGCCCGTTTCGTATGATGTAAGCAACCCTTTTGCGTTTATCATTGGCGTTATGGCTGAGCCGTCGCAATTTGAGCGAGGTCGGATAGAGAAAGGCTTGCGCCATGGCTCCGCCGTCGACGTGCATTTCCTGATACGCCTTACCGTCGATCTCCACGTCAAACATGACCGGGGGAAACATGCCGGGAATGGCTGCCGATGCGAGCAGCACCTTCATGATCAGCTCTCGAGCTTCCGGGCGTCCGCTTTCAGCGATTGCACCGATATTCCAAATAACTGGCCGACCCTGATCAAGATTGGTCGTTGCAATCAGTAACAACCGCCCTTTGCCATATTCCTGAGCAATCTTTTCAACCATCGACTGATCGAAATAGCGAGAAATCATGTCTTTCAGAGGCGTCGTATCAGCCATTGCATCGTCGGCAACAGCTGCGAGCAGACCTCTTTTTGTAAATACATCCTTTGATTCAATTTGAGTGTAAAGTTCTTTCAGGGTTGAGTTGTACTCACTACCCAAATACGCAAATGGTGCAGTCAGAGCACCAGTACTGATGCCAGTGACCAGGTTGAACTTTGGACGGTCGCCGTGCGCGGTCCAGCCGGCCAAAAGTCCAGCGCCAAACGCCCCGTTATCGCCCCCGCCGGAAATAACCAAAAGATGGGCCGGAGGGAGGCTTCCTGCTCTCGCCAATTTTCCAGCAGCCTTGAGCTGGCGGTCATAAAGCTTGAGGGCCAGCGTCTCGATCGCCTTCGCGTCGCGATCTGGATAAAATCGCGCGTCAGCAATGCCCAACATCGATGCTTGATGAACTTCAGACAATTTCACGCTCGGCAGCCGATCGAGCGAGGCGCAGCCTACGAGACTTAACGCGAAGCTAGCGGTAATGACCAATAAACCGGTTCGAATTTGCATCCAACCGGTCATTTTCGACACTCACCAACTTGCGTGTGTATTAATCTGCCAAAAGCTCAGCCGCCGTCCAAGCGCGCAACTGCGCCGCTAGCGCAGCGTTAAACCTGCAACACCCAGGGCAAGATTGACGCCAACATTGCCGGTAACCGAAACCGGCTGCAGGGACACCGATCGGTGCGAACCGCCGACCAGGACATTGGCGCCGGCGCCCACCCCAACCGAGGCGTCGCCACTAGCGCCCACATATTTGCCTGCAAGCGCACCCGCATGTAGACCTTTCGTTGATGCAAAAACTGCCCAAGCCAAAACGCCGCCACCTTTTATGCCGACGTCAAGACCCAAACGATTGATTGTGCCAGAGTAAGTTTCCGATGTATTGCCGGTATCCGACGTAAAACGGCATTGCAATTTTTGATGCGAACCGACGATCAGGCCAAGGCTAGCCGATGTTTTGCAGGTCAACATTCCCACTTTTGCATGTTGAGCCAGCCCGACCGAATGCGAAATCAATAAAATCGCGATCGCACAACCTATCGAACTAAGTTTGGACATCGATCACTCCTGTTCGTTTAATATGGCGCGTGAACACCAACGTACTGTGGCACTTATACCCCTTGAATAACGTAGCCGACCCACGGCGCACTTCGGTTACAATCATTGCAACCTTCTATTTGATTTATTCTTTCGGCCGGTTAGCACATGCAGCATTCGAACCTAGTTTCCCGATATTGATCAACTGGACGCGTCGGTTCTCCGCGGCTTTAGGATCGCTACGATTGAGTAACTGTTCTTCGCCGAGGCCCACAGCTTCGATACGTGCTGGGTTGATGCCGAAGGGATTAATCAGCGCTTCTCGAATAGCAGATGCAGCTACTTCAACACCGAACTGGAAAGTGTGAACGACTTCAGGCCTTTTCAGTGTTTTAGGGCTGACTACAACTATCACTCTTAATTGCAATGCATATAAATTCTCCCGTAAGCATCCACGACCTGCACGCAACTGGGTGCGACCACCACCGGCGCCGGTGCAACCACCACCGGCGCCCTATAAACCGCTCCTGCAGCAACGGCTCGGCGCGTAGTCCGTCTAGCAACACCAGCATAACTCATTGGCGTCAGAGGCCGACCAATGCGCGCTTGGGCTGACGACATGAATGACCGTGATGACAGTTGCGGATTTTGCGTGAAATCTCCGCTCCAAAACAGAGCAACGCCGCTAACCAAAATCGCCATGAAAAGGCGGATGACAGTTTTAGCAGTACCAGTCATTGTTTTCCTCCTGTAGCAAGAATTCCCACTGGGATTTCGTCTATGCTTCCGAGGGCATCCAAAGCGACCTTCTTTGAACCCTGCGGCGCCTTGAATACGAAAGCGTCACCCGGCACATCCGTTCGCCACTCTTTGATGCGGAGCGTATACTGAGGTGCTCCTGCAACGGCTTTGCTCGTAATTACATACTTGTGCGGGATCGGCCGAGCGCCAACTTCGATCCAAATCTGCCAATCGGTGTCCATGCTTCGAAATGCCAGATGCTCGCACTCGATACCGTCGATTACGCCGCGGCCGATGTGTTTTGCCGAAATGACGTCCTCGGTCATCGTCTCGATCACGTTGGAAAGCAAAAGATCAGCGCCCGGTACCGCGACCGAATATTTGTCTCGCAACAAGTCAACGAGTTGGTCAACAGATCCAGGCGAATCAGAAAGTTGAGCAAAAGCATTGCTGTCCTTGTTGCTCACGGTAACTGTCTTTCCATCGAAGACGAGCTCAACATCTCTATAGCCGCCCGTGCGTGTGGCGCGAAGCTTATTTGGACGGCTCAATTGCACCTGACCTGAACTGGTGAATTGAATCTTTTGCAATACGGGCGTAATCACTTCGATATCGGAATCAAAAGTCACCGATAACGTCTTTTGGCTCGTCACATAGTCTGACATCGCCTTGAGTATTTTGTTAGCATCGTCGTCCTGCGCTCGGGCGTATGGCACAATCAAGACATTCATAGTCAGCACGACGCCAACCACAATCGTCAGCCACCCAATCGCTCGGCCGAACGAGTTTAACGCGGTTTTTCGATTGCTCATCACGTTGCTCCATGAGTAGTCTACGGCATGAGAGCGCTAATCGCGCCCCATGTTCGTACGTTGCGTAGCACCAACGTGAGAAAGTTGATTTGAATCAATAAATGGAGCTCGTATCCCTGCCCTAAAGGACAATAGACGTTCATGCCCCGGAAATTTTGTTCCGATTCATTGATCTTATCCGCATCCAATTTAATCGGGTTTCCGGCTTGGATCCTTGAATCACAGCCGGCGCAACAGCACCAAAGGCGAACCGCCATGACCGGTGTATTCGCACATTTGCGTTTGCGCAAAGCGGACGCTGCAATCCGCCCTACCGCAAATTAATGAGTTCACGCTTTAAATGGACATACTCGTAAGTCGCCGTACTATCTTTTCTATTCGAATCGTCATTTTATCAGTACCTCCTGAAAGCCGTATTCACCGCCACCTGCGGGTTTGGGCAATCGTTAATTTAGACCGCTGATCACCGAAAACCTACATGTAGCCTAAATCGCGCATGCCTTCGAGCTACATCATCAGCCGATTGCCCCTGAGGACAATATTTTTTTGCCGGGGCGCTGTTAACATTTGACCACACGCGGAGATCAACTCTCTGCAGTTTTTTAGAATGATCGGCTAAAAAGGGGGATGTCATGAAACGTATGTTGGCCAGGTCCATCGTACTTGGATCAGTAGCATCATTAGTTTTTGGCGCAGGCGCGTATGCAGCCGACCTGCCGCAAAGGCCTGTTTACAAGCAGCCAGTACCGATGATGGTTGCCCCGGCCTACAATTGGACAGGGTGCTATGTTGGCGGCAATCTTGGCGCGGCATGGGGGCGCGGGGAATTTTCCGGTGCCTACACCGGCACAGCATCTGCGACAAATAGCGGCTTTGCCGGTGGCTTCCAGATCGGCTGCGATTACCAAATGGGCCAGTTTGTCATTGGTGCTCGCAATTTGCTTGACTGGACTAGCTTGAATAGCGGCGCGACGTTTGGATCGGGATCGCTAGCTGGCTATACTGCCGACAGCAATGCGCATTGGTTCGATACCCTGACAGCTCGCGCGGGATTCCTCGTGCAGCCTGATATCCTACTTTATATCCAGGGTGGCGCGGCGTGGATGCGTTCATCTCAATACATAAAAAATCAATATAACGTTCAAGTTGGCGAGATTGCCAACAATAAGAGTGGCTGGACGATCGGTGGCGGTGCCGAGTGGATGTTCGTGCCGCACTGGTCGGCGTTTATCGAATACAATTACATGGATTTTGGCACCAGTAGCGGCACTGTTACTGTCGACAGTACTACATATTCGGTAAACGTCAGGCGCGACTCGCAAAATCTTCTGATTGGCGTGAACTACAAATTCTAAAGGTGGTCACTAGTGACCACTAGTGAAGAGACGGTCAAACAGCAGGAGGGGGATGACTTGGACAGCTAAATAGGAGGCTGCGTCATGAATGCCCTAATCGACCACGCTGACATCAACACCCACGTGAAGATCGTCGTCGTAGCATTGATCGCCGCAATTGTCATCGTCGTGATGGGTATTCGCGCGCATGTTGGCGCGTAGTTGAGCCACACGCTGGACGGCCCCATCCCCCTCAACGTCCGGCGCGAAGAGTGACCCCGACGTCCCCCTCGTCGGGGTCATTTTTATGCGGCGATGGAATTATCTTGCATAATCGCATTTCCATCTCATGTTTCTAACATACATCAGAACTCAGCAGCACCGTCCACCCTCACAGATTTCTATACATTTCCGCAACGATGGTCAGCATTCCATTCCTCAATTGCGGCGCATAACCACTCGAGCGCCTTCTATGCAGTTTAGAGCCATATCACTCCACGGCACATACATTTAGAAAATTCAATAGCGGGTTATCGTTGCAAAGGCGGCATGGTCATGATTCGCACAATCTGTTTGTCGAGCGTCGGCTTGGCGATAGTTGTAATGGTAGCATTCGCCGGCGTAGTAATTAGTGCTGGGCCAGCAAATGCGGTGGTCTATTGCAAGACCGTCGACGTGCCAAAAGGTTGCGTAGCGCATCCGGCTGCTAGCACACATGTTGTCTATTACAAAACACGTGGTGTGCTAAAGGGCTGCGTTATGCGTTAGTCCACGTATCCAAATAATTCAAAACGCCGTGACGCTAGTACGGTGCGAGCGTCAAGGCAGTTTTGGCCATGTATGCAGATCTTTGGGATAAGCAAGTGTTACAGTTGTTAAGTTTAGATTTTGCAATTATTCACAAATTTCCGTTGCACTTTCAACCGACTCCGCTTCAGAATATATTACGCACGACGCACAATTCGTAGGCTGCATGCCTACTCGCCAGAATCTAAAGGCTACGCCTAGTTAATGTATGCGGCGATGCTGGCAGCCGTGTCGATCATCGGCTGTTGACTGACGCTTATGAAGCCGGCGTTTGGGCGGTCAAGATCCTGGATCAACAGTATGACAGTAGAGACCAGCACTCCCATTACGTAAACTGGCAATCGCACACGCCGTTTCTGTAGCCCGTCGGCATAACCGGCAAAAATAAAGGCGACCACGGCGACCAGGTATAGCGTTACCAAGACAATGTTCGGTACCCGGCTATACACCGCGGCCAGACGTATTCCCTGGCTATCGATCATCTCATTCAGCGATTGGATGAATAAGCCCGTCGGTACTAACCCTGTATCCTTCGCAGCCAGAGCCATCGCATTCCGCCAAAGCATTTCCTGTATATCATTTGAGCGGCCAATTGTTGCTTTCAAATCGGCTACCGAAGAAAGACGCCGGGTGATTTCTAAACGAATCTGCACGTATTCCCGCAATGATGTCAACGCTTCCACCTTGTGGGGCGTTGGTAACATTCGCGCGCGCAGCGCTGTCGTGCCAATTGCATTTGCCTCGTTCAATACGGCATCCCGCCGGGCTTCGAAGCGCGCCAAAGCCATGGCGAAAGTAAAACCAATCATCAATGCCAGCAGTCCAAGGGCTGCCCCCTCCAACGTCGAAACGTCGCCGCCGCCTCGACCGGTGGCACGTACGCCAAGCAGACGCCCGATTTCGCTGGCACCAAAGATGGCAACTAAGCTCACCACGAAAATGGTCAGCAGTTGGTAGTCAGCTAAATTTATCATGACAAATAATGTACCCCCACACTTTAGATCAGCGATATAAGGTGCCGACTATCGCGGTAGGTCACCAGCGCGAAGGTTGTCGCCCCTAATGCCTCCACGCAAAGCGTTGAATAAATAGACGTGAAATCAAGTCTACACCTTGCTCTAAATCAACAACCCCCAATAAATCAGAGATTGTCAGTGAGGTTCCGGGAATTGGGGATATTGCTGTAACTCGGACATCAGACTCTGAACAAACGAAGCCAATAGCTTAGAAAAACTACCACTAGCTGCTATGCAATCCCACCTCCCCAAAGGGCAATTGCTGCGCTCACCTTAATTGTTAGGCTTTGATGGAGAAAGCGGAGGAGCAGCATATGCGTCACCACGTTGGAAATTTTGCGGGAATCACAAAGACCGCGGCTGCCATTCTTGCCGTAGCGTTGATGGCTGGACTGGCACATATGTCGGCTGCTCGTGCCGATGAAGCGCAAGCCAAAAGTTTGTTCAAAGCGATGTCTGATTACATGGCGGGGCAGAAGGCAATATCGTTTGAATACGATTCATATCTTGAGATCGTCACCACGCAGAAGCAGAAGCTCGGACTCGCAAGTTCCGGCACATTGGTACTTAATCGTCCTGACAAAATCCGTGCGACTCGCACGGGCGGATTTGCGGATGTCGAGATGGCATTCGACGGAAAAACGCTGACGCTCTTCCGCAAGGATACAAACCAATTTGCCCAAGTCGAAGCACCCGGAACAATCGATCATTTGGTCGACGTATTGCGGGATCAATACCATCGACCAGTACCCGCCGCCGATTTGCTGATTTCGGATCCCTATAATCAGCTCATGCCCTTGGTCGTAGATGTGAAGGACCTCGGAAGTGGCGTCATCCGCGGCGTGGAATGCGATCATCTTGCATTTAGAACGAAAGAGGTGGACTGGCAGATCTGGATCGCCCAGGGAGACCGCCCCTATCCATGCCGCTATGTCATCACCACCACGAACGTCACCGGACAGCCGCAGTACACTATCGATGTCAGGACATGGAAGGTGGGGACCGAAGTTGCCTCAAATACTTTCAGCTCGGAGATTTCGGGCGCCAAGAAGCTCAACCCGAGCGATCTCCCGAATTTCGACGAGTTGTCTGGCGTTTTCGCGGTAAAAGGAGCGAAGTAATCATGTACAAGCGCATTGGAGTTCTTTTGCTGGCCGCAACTATCGGCATCTTCTGCCTCCAACTTGGGGAGCGGCTGTCCATTCCAGCTGTGTCCGGCTTCGTCTCTACTGCGGAGGCTAGGGTCGGGCGTCCTATGACGCCAGTGAGCGTTGCCGGTGTCGCGCGCAGGACGGTGCGGCGCTGTGCGGCTGGAGTTTATTGCTAAGGCCGTAAGTGAACAGTTGCGCCGCGACGTTCGCGATTGATCGAGAGGCGATAATTGTTGACCGGCCCCGACGCCGATAGCGTCGGGGTTGTTCATTGTAAGCCGCTGACGCCGGTGGCAATGCTGGCGCCAATAAGGTGATCGCAAAGCGGCTGTCTGATGTCGGCTTTGGAACAAAGCAGCCATTGCAATCCGGCCACTGAATGTCTGCCGCCGGGTACAAACGGGGCATCGCATCAATTTATCGTCATGTCCGTCATTGACTGCTTGGCGGATATTGGTCGGCCGATCGCTACCACTCGCGCGCCCTGCACCAAAGTACAATAGCAATTAGCGTTGGCAAGCTAACAATGTGCTCAATACTAGTTGCCGCAATTGCCATCGTCGCAATTAGGAAATTCGTTTGCGTGGACGCGCCGGCGGTGCTGAGGCTCTAATCGTGAATACACCGCGGCAATTGATGTGGATCAACGGTCACATAGAAAATACGCGATTTGATTTCAAATAATAGTCTACTCCGTATTCGCAGAAAAAAAGCAGGCACAACCATGAGTAACGAAGACAAGAAGCACCGTTCTCATCTCCCGATGCCGAATACCACGCGGCCCCAGTTCGTCGCCTACGATGCGAAGGACCCGGACCACAAGACGGTTCCGATCGAGCAGTTGCGCCCGCCCAAGGGTGCACCCAACGTGCTCATCGTCCTGATCGACGACGCCGGCTTCGGCTCGTCCACCGCATTCGGTGGTCCGTGCAAGACGCCGAACGCAGAGAAGCTGGCGGCGGGCGGCCTGAAGTACAATCGCTTCCACACCACCGCGATCTGCTCGGCGACGCGGCAGGCGCTGCTGACCGGCCGCAACCATCACTCCGCCGGCATGGCGCGGCATCACCGAGATCGCGACCGGCGCTCCTGGCTACTGCTCGGTGCTGCCCAACTCCATGTCGCCGCTGGCGAAGACGCTCAAGCTCAACGGCTACAACACGGCGCAGTTCGGCAAGTGCCACGAGGTGCCGGTGTGGCAGACCAGCCCGGCCGGCCCGTTCGACCAGTGGCCCACGGGCGGCGGCGGCTTCGAGTATTTCTACGGCTTCCTCGGCGGCGAGGCGAACCAATGGTATCCGACGCTCTACCAGGGCACCACGCCGGTCGAACCGAACAAGACACCCGAGCAAGGCTACCACCTCGTCGAGGACATGACCGACAAGGCCATCGGCTGGATCTCGCCAGCAGAAGGCGCTTGCATCCGGACAAGCCCTTCTTCGTGTACTTCGCCCCAGGCGCGACCCACGCGCCGCACCACGTGCCGAAGGAATGGGCCGACAAGTACAAGGGCAAGTTCGACGCCGGCTGGGACAAGCTGCGCGAGGAGACCTTCGCGCGACAGAAGAAGCTCGGCGTGATCCCGGCGGACTGCCAGCTCACCGCGCGCCCCAAGGAGGTCCCGGCCTGGGACGACATGCCGGACGGGTTCAAGCCGGTTCTGCGCCGGGAGATGGAGGTCTACGCCGGCTATCTGGAGTTATATCGACCATCATGTCGGACGGACTCTTCGACACGCTGAAGAAGCTGGGCATCGTCGACGATACGCTCGTCTACTACATCATCGGCGACAACGGCGCCTCCGCCGAAGGCTCTCTCAACGGCTGCTTCAACGAGATGGCCTACTTCAATGGCCTGCAGTCGCTTGAGACGCCCGAGTATCTCTCGGCCCGGCTCGACAAGCTCGGCGGGCCCGAGTCGTACAACCACTATGCAGTGGGCTGGGCGCACGCGATGAACACGCCCTACCAGTGGACCAAGCAGGTCGCCTCGCACTGGGGCGGCACGCGCAACGGCACCATCGTCCACTGGCCCAAGGGCATCAAGGCGAAGGGCGAGGTCCGCTCGCAGTTCACCCACGTGATCGACGTCGCGCCGACGATCCTTGAGGCGGCGGGGATTCCCGAGCCGGTTTCGGTGGACGGCATCCAGCAGGACCCGATCGAAGGCACGAGCATGCTCTACTCGTTCAACGACGCCAAGGCGCCCGAACGCCACGAGACGCAGTACTTCGAGGTCATGGGCAACCGCGGCATCTATCACAAGGGCTGGAGCGCAGTGACGAAGCACTACACGCCCATGGATCATGGCCCCGAGGCCACCGTTTGACGATGACGTCTGGGAGCTCTACGACGCCAGCAAGGACTGGAGCCAAGCCAAAGACCTGTCCAAGGAGATGCCGCAGAAGCTGCACGGAGTTGCAGCGGCTGTGGGTCATCGAGGCGACGCGCTACAAGGTGCTGCCGCTGGACGACCGGATGTTGGAGAAGCTCAATCCGGACACTGCCGGCCGCCCAGTGCTGATCAAGGGAAAGACCCAGCTTCTCGTTCGGCGGCATGGGACGCCTCTCGGAGAACTGTGTCCTCAACGTCAAGAACAAGTCGCACTCCGTCACCGCCGAGATCGTGGTGCCCGAAAAAGGCGCCGAGGGCGTTATCATCGCCCAGGGCGCAAACATCGGCGGCTGGAGCTTCTACGCCAAGGGCGGCAAGCTCAAGTACTGCTACAATTGGGGCGGCTATCAAGCACTTCTCGTCGAGTCCGCAGCCCCTATCCCCGCAGGCGAGCACCAGGTGCGCATGGAGTTCGCCTACGCCGGCGGCGGCCTGGGCAAGGGCGGCAAGGTGACGCCTGTACGTCGACGGCAAGAAGGTCGGCGAAGGCGAAGATCGGAGCGACGCTGTCGATCATCTTTTCTGCCGACGACGGCTGTGATGTCGGCGAGGACACCGGCGCGCCGGTCTCGCCGGACTACGGTCCTGCGGGCAACGCCTTCAACGGCACCGTCAAGGGCGTGTCTGCTCTCGATCGCCGAGGGGGAGAACCTGGACCACTTGGTCGACCCAGCAGAGGCAATTCGTATCGCGATGGCGCGGCAGTAAGTCGGCCGATATGGGTGGCGGCCACAGCTGGCCGCCACCCGAAAATCGCATCGCTTGGGCAACCGATGCTGACAAGACAAAAGGCAAGCGAAAGACCGCAGCGGCAGATCGTGACGTGAATCAAGAGCCGCTTGCTTTTCACCTTCTCGCAAAGCCGACCGGGGCCACCTGCAACCTGGACTGCAAGTACTGCTTCTTCCTGTCGAAGGACAGCCTTTATCCGAATGAACGGACGCGCATGTCCGACGACGTGCTGGAGCAGTACATCCAGCAAAGACTCGCGCAGCACGACGAACCGGAGATCAATATCGCCTGGCAAGGCGGCGAGCCGACGATCATGGGGCTCGATTTTTTCAAGCGTTCCGTTGAACTTCATCGCAAAATACCGAAAGCCGCAGCAGAAAGTCTTATGCACCATCCAGACCAATGGCCTGCTGATCGACGACGAATGGTGCGCTTTCCTTAAAGGAACACAATTTCCTTGTCGGCCTCAGCATCGATGGCCCGAAGGAAATGCACGACGCGTACCGGGTCGACAAGCGGGGCGGCGGTTCGTTCCATCTCGTGATGCGAGCTTGGCAGTTGTTGCGGCAGCACGGGGTCGACTGCAACGTTCTGTGCACGGTTCATGCAGCCAATGCCGACCACCCGCTGGAGGTCTACCGCTTTTTCCGCGACGACATGCAGACCAGCTTCATCCAGTTCATTCCGATCGTCGAGCGCGCCACCGAAGAACTGCTTGCCCGTCGCCAACAACGGCTGGGGCGAGCGTCCCGGCGGTGAGCGGCCCCTGTACTTGCAGCGCGGAAGCCTCGTCACGGATCGCTCGGTCGAGGCCGAGCAGTTCGGGCGCTTTCTTTGCGCCATCTTCGATGAGTGGGTAAAGCGCGATGTCGGCAAGGTCTTCGTGCAGACTTTCGATGTGGCGCTGGGAAGCTGGCTCGGGCAGCACAATTTGTGCATTTTCTCGCCGACCTGCGGCAATGCGCTTGCCTTGGAGCACAATGGCGACGTGTACTCGTGCGATCACTATGTCGAACCGGATTACCTGCTCGGCAACATCAAGAATACGCACATGCTGGAGCTGGTGGCGTCCGAGAAGCAGCGCAAATTTGGCCAGCACAAGTTTGACAGCCTTCCCAAGTATTGCCGCGACTGCGAGGTGCTGTTCGCTTGCTACGGCGAATGCCCGCGCAACCGGTTCATAACGACGCCAGACGGTGAACCCGGGCTCAACTATCTGTGCGCGGGCTACAAGCATTTCTTCAATCACATCGACGCGTCCATGAAAACGATGGCGAGGCTCATCCGCGAGGGCCGATACGCCGACGAAATCATGCAGATGGATCCATCGCTGATTGCGACGTACGGAGCGAAGTAGGTCGATGCAACACGCGCGGTTTTGGATCGAGATGGCTGCCACGGGTAACCGTCGAAGTTGAAGGCCGCTGGCCTTGGCAGAAAGTGAAGGATGCTGGTTAGGACATAGATACCGGACACATCTACTTGCGTAGGCGCGGCGACGCTTGCGGTCAGCCGAAACTAAGACTGAGACAAACATGGGGGTCGATAATGGGTGAGCATTTGAGCTTCATCGACGGTCTAGCAGCCCGCATAGAAGGGCCAATGAGCGTGCGCTTCCTGCTACAGCCGTTGATGGCATTGTTTTTTGCCATCCGGGATGGGCGGCGAGACGCGCAGGAGGGGCGATCGCCCTACTTCTGGGTCCTGTTCACGGAGCCGGGGCATCGGCGCGAAATGATCGAGAGCGGCTGGAAATCGATCGGCAAGGTGTTCATCATCGCGATCGTTCTCGACTTGGTTTTTCAATATTTTGTCTTCCATGACTTCCGCCCGCTTGGGGCATTGGTCGCTGGAACGATCCTAGCACTGGTTCCCTATCTTCTGCTCCGCGGACCGATCAATCGCCTCATGCGGCACGCAAGGGCGGGACAGAACTCTTGAATTGCGCAAGAAGGTAGCCCCCATACAGGCACGGCTCGCCGAGCATGTCTTCGCCTCGCAGACGCTGTTCGCCGACGATACGCCGATCCCGGTGCTCGATCCCGGCCGCGGCCGCACCAAGACCGGCCGGCTCTGGGTCTACGCCCGCGATGACCGGCCCTGGAGCGGACCCGATCCGCCGGCGGCCGTCTATCTCTACAGTCCCGATCGCCGGGCCGAGCGTCCCGCTGCTCATCTGGCGCAGTTCAGAGGCGTCGTTCAGGTCGACGGTTATCCCGGGTTCGAGCGGCTACGCGCCGGCGGCCATATCCAGCTGGCGGCCTGCTGGGCCCATGCGCGGCGCAAGTTCTATGAGGTGCATCAGGCGACCGGCTCTCCGGTCGCGGCCGAAGCGCTGAGGCGCATCGCCGAGCTCTATGCGATCGAGGCGACCATCCGAGGCCAGACGGCCGAGACACGGCAGGGCGTACGCCGCGCCAAGTCGCTGCCGCTGGTCGAGGCCATGAAGACCTGGCTCGAGGCGGAGCTCAACCGCATCCCGCCGCGCGGCGGCCTTGCCGATGCGATCCGGTATGCGCTGACCCGCTGGAGCGCCCTTTGCCGGTTCCTCGATGACGGCCGCATCGAGCTCGACAACAACACGGTCGAACGCGCCATCCGCCCCATCGCGCTCGGCCGCAAGAACCATCTGTTCGCCGGCTCCGACGGCGGCGCGGCGCGCTGGGCGGTCGTCGCCTCGCTGCTGGCCACCGCAAAGCTCAACGACGTCGAGCCGTTCGCCTACCTCAAGGACGTGCTGGAACGCATGTCCAACGGCCATCCGATGAGCCGGCTCGACGACCTGCTGCCCTGGAACTGGGCCGCGTCAAGCGCCGCAGCCTGACCCACGTGTCAGGAATGGACGTGTGTGGACGCCCCGTGAGATGCAAGCAGTTTTTTCGGTCGCGCTCAGGCATGTGGTCAGGTGCGGTCGTGTGTCCGGCCTCATGATGCGGCTTTATGCACGCCGCGGGCCTGTATGGAGATATGCAGACCGGGACCATTTCGCTTACGCGCGCTTGAGGGCGCTCCGTCCATAATGCTGGTTCGCCCGATCCGGTCTCATGACCCTTTGCCCTTACGTGTCCTTTCGTCCTGCCGCCTGTCCCTGTCGGAAACTAAATCCGGACATATTGGTGGTGCAATCCGCCCAAGATTGGCAGCGGCAGAACGTGGCCGACGGTCTGGATGGCACGCGATACCGGCGCATCCTTGTTCAGTGATAGGTGCGTTCGAGCTTGATTGTAGTAGTTCGCATAAGATCGAAGCAGATACCGAAGATGCCGCTCACCAAATACGACAACATGATCAAGGCAGTCCCGTCGGATCGAGCCGATGAGCCTCTCACAATAGCCATTCTGCCATGGCGATCGCGGCGCGGTTGGCCGATCCCGAATGCCCATCGCCCGAAGACGCCGGATGAAGACATCGCCGTAGATGCTGTCCCGATCGCGAACGAGATAGCGTGGCCCCTGCTCCCAGCCGTAAGCCTCCGTCAGTTGGCGACTTATCCATTCGGCGCTTGGATGCGTGGTTGCCCCAAGCCACAGGATTTCACGGCGGCCATGCCGTAGGATTAGCAACCCGTATAATAGCTGGAACGAGATCGTCGGGACCACGAACAGGTCCATCGACGCGATACCATCAGCATGGTTGCGAAGAAACGTCTTCCATCCTTGGGACGGAGGTCGCCTCCCCCGAGCCATATATTTGGCAACCGTCGTCTGCCCGACATCGATGCCGAGCTTGAGGAGTTCTCCGTGGATCCGAGGTGCTCCCCAAAACGGATTCGCAACACTCATCTCTCGAATGAGCTGCCGAACCTCCAGTTCTGTCTTTGGCCGGCCACCTTGAGGTCTCGATTTCCACCGCCAATACCGTCGAAACCCAGCGCGGTGCCAACGGATCAGCGTCTCCGGCTTGATGATTGTCAGAGCGCCCAGAATACCGGGGTCCAAACGATACAACCCCGCAAATACCAGCCGGTCGATATTGCTGAGAGTCAGCTTCTTCGGTGACCTGCGCCGCAGGATATTGAGCTGGTGGCGAAGCGCCAGGTTCTCTGCTTCCAGCGAGGCGCGCGACCGAAACCGCCCGACGAGCGCATACCAGATCAGTCTGCAAAGATTGCACATCGGGCAAAGCATCACCCGATTCGCAGTTTCTCACCAACCGTTTTAGGTTTGCGGTAGGGACACGGCGCGCCATCAGTAAAGCCGGTGCGCGTATCGCCAGTTTGCACCCCATCGGAACGTTTAGGCTCGATCATAAGGTCACAAGGTCAATTGTGATCTTATGCCGCGCATGTCTCGTCCGCTAAGAGTGGAAAAGCACGTCCATACAGCGCGGCATGTCCTTGGCGTCGCCGCTGGCTGATATCTCCTATTTTCTTTGCTGATAGCCTGCCGCATATCTCTTTTGGGCTGATGTTGTCGAAAAAGTCCGCGACGAGCGCCTCGTGCCCAACTTTTGAATCCGGCCAACCGCCGATACGAAGATGATCCATCAGCGGGCAAATGAGCAATAAGATTGCTCACCTTTGGCTCGACTTCCCTAGCACAACGAGCGTGTGTGGTGCCACGCAAACGAGAGGTGGCGCCCATGGATCCGGCTACGCTTGAGACCACAATCAAAGGCCATCTGAAGGAAATGCGGGAGCGATTTGATCATGCTGCCAGCATTGTGCGGGCGGCACAAACCTGCGCCAACACAGGCAATGTCGAAAAGGGTGTTGAGATCGCGCTCGATGTCGAACAGCCAATCTACGAGGTGAACGTTCCTTAATGCCGCTAGTCTGATCAATCGGATCAGCAAGGCCTGACATCTCCAAGATCCGCTCCTCCCCCGCCAGCGCCCTTGGGCCTCCGCTGGGTTTCGGTGGTGACGGCATGTGCCGTCGTAACCTGCAAGAGGAGACCGAAAATGACCAAGAGCAAGCCTGCGCAGAAAGTGAAGTCAACGTCCGCCACCAAGAGCCCGCGGAAAACCGCCAACCATCAGAAGTCCATTCAGCCCAAGCCGCGGACGAATTCCAAGCAGGCCGAAGTCATCAGCCTGTTGCGCCGGCCGCAGGGTTCGACGATTCCCGCCATCATGAAAGCCACCGGCTGGCAACAGCATTCTGTCCGTGGGTTTTTCGCGGGAGTCGTGCGCAAAAAGCTCGGCCTCACGTTGCAGTCCGAGAAGCCAAATGGCGGTGACCGCGTCTATCGCATCGTCGCGGGCAAGTCGGGCAAACCGAAGTCCACCGCCGATAATCCCGACCGTCAGGCGGCTTAATCATGGCTCCGCGGTCGGTGCACCCGACAGCGCCGTCCTCGCGATCAACGCCACAGCTCGTCCTGGCCGGCGCGAGCCCGGACGAGTTGCGGCGCGAATGGCGGCGCCTGTACCATAGTGATGCACCGAGGATCAGCCGGGATCTGCTGATCCTCGGGATTGGCTATCGGCTTCAGGAAATTGAACACGGCGGGCTCGGCAAGGCGACACGTCGCAAGCTGCGGACGCTGGCGAAAGCATTGCGAACCACCGGCCGCGTCGGCCCGACACCAGGTCTCAGTCTGAAGCCCGGCGCGCGCCTTGTTCGCGAATGGCACGGGCGAACTCACACCGTCACCGTGACGGAAGATGGATTTGAGTATGCCGGCACCAGTTATGTGTCCCTGACCAAGATCGCCAAAAAGATCACAGGAGCGCACTGGTCGGGGCCGCGCTTCTTCGGGCTGCTGGCTACGGGCAAAGAGGACCCGAGCGGAGGGCATAATGGCTGAATCAGAAAAGACGCCACGGCGGCCAATTAAAAGGTCCCGCTGCGCGATCTACACGCGAAAATCGACCGACGAAGGCCTGGAGCAGGCATTCAACTCGCTCGATGCCCAGCGCGAAGCCTGCGCCGCCTTCATCTTGTCGCAGAAGCACGAGGGCTGGACGGTTCTGCCGACGCTGTACGATGACGGCGGGTATTCCGGCGGCACGATGGAGCGGCCATCATTGCAACTGCTGCTGGCCGACATCGAGGCAGGCCAGATCGATGTGGTCGTCGTGTACAAGGTCGACCGGCTGACGCGAGCGCTATCGGATTTCGCCAAGCTCGTCGAGGTTTTCGACCGCCGGGGAGTGTCGTTCGTCTCAATCACCCAGCAGTTCAATACCACCACCAGCATGGGACGGCTGACGTTGAATATCCTGTTGTCGTTCGCCCAATTCGAGCGTGAACTGATCGGCGAACGGGTCAGGGACAAAATTGCCGCCTCCAAGAAGAAGGGCATGTGGATGGGTGGCACGGTGCCACTCGGATACGATGTCAAAGACCGCAAGCTCATCGTCAACAAGTCCGAGGCCCGGACGGTGGTCGACATCTACCGGCGCTATCTCAGGCTCAAGTCAGTCCGGGCGCTGCGGGCAGAACTCGACGCCGCAGGCATCAGGAGCAAACGCCGGGTCCGATCCGACGGCACCGAATGCGGCAACCAACGGTTCTCGCAAGGGGCGCTTTACCTCATGCTTCAGAACCGGACCTACCGTGGCGAGGCAACGCATAAAGGTAATGCCTACCCCGGGGAGCATTCGGCGCTTGTCGACAAGCCGCTGTGGGACGCCGTGCAGGCCGCGCTCGCCGAGAACCGTGTCGCACGGGCGAGCGGCGCTAATACCAAGGCACCAAGCCTGTTGACCGGCCTGCTCTTCGACGAGGCCGGCGAGCGGTTGACGCCGACGTGGTCAGTCAAGAAGGGAACGCGATACCGGTACTACGTGTCGGCATCTCTCGTGAAAGCAAACGGCCGACGGCACTCAACGCGCCGCCGGATCCCCGCCAGGAACCTCGAACAAGTGATCATCGAGAGGCTTCGTAAATTCCTATCCAGCAGGGGAGAACTACTCGATGCCATCGATGACCAAAATCTTGGCAGAAGCGGGCAAGGGCATCTGATTCAGCGCGGGCGCCGGATTGTCGAGGAACTTGGTCAGGCGTCGGAAAAGAACAGAGCAACAATTATGGCCTTAGTCCGTCGTGTTGTGGTGCGAGATGACAGCGTCGATGTCGAGATCTCTCAAAACCGCCTCGTTACATTGCTCGGCTCCGATACGATCGAATTAGTAATGAAAACAAATCCGCCAGTCGATCCGACTGATCGCATTCTGACCTTGACCGCTCCGGTCCAAGTGAAACGTGTCGGTCGAGAAATGAAACTTCTGGTCGATGATTCAAATGACAATAGAGTGCCCGATATGAGCCTGCTGAGGATCGTCGCGCGCGCCCATGACATCCAGACGCGCCTCACCCAAGACACTGGCCTCACCGTGCACGACATCGCTCGCGAACAGCGCATCAGCGCCGGTTACATCTATATTCTGCTGCGCCTGCACTGGCTCGCACCCGATATCACCACGGCGATCGTCAACGGTCGGCAGCCGACACACCTCAATGCCATGAAGCTGATGCGACTGACCGCGCATCTGCCGGCCGACTGGGCTGAGCAGCGCGCGCTGCTCGGCTTTCGCTGAGAACAAATCGTACGCCACTTGAGAACACCGCACGATCAATGTGCTTTCTGACTCTGCGTTGGCGGTGCATCGCGCGAAAAAAGTCAACCACGAAATGGCCGCCGAGAGATATTCGCGTCCGCTGTAGGTAAGATCACGCGCTAAAACGTCTCCGCCGTGAATTGAGCCGCACTCGAAGCCACGAAAGTGGCGCCAAACCGCGCATAATTTGCACCCCTAAAAAGACTGTTTCTATTGCAATATCAATAACTTAGTCGGTGGCTGGGGCGGGAGGAATCGAACCTCCGAATGGCGGAATCAAAATCCGCTGCCTTACCGCTTGGCTACGCCCCAATACCCGCTGAATAGCCGCGCCGAACCACAAATTCGTGCGCGCCGCGCGGACCATAGCGGCGGCGCCCCGCCCGATCAACGCCCGGACCGCGCGCATTCCATTGAAAAAACCCGGAATTTCCGGGCCTGCGTTGACCCGCACCGGGTCCTAGCTAGGATGAACCATGCCCTACCGCGCGCCCCTCGCCGACATTTCTTTTGCGCTCCAGCACGCCGCCGGCTTCAAAGCCGCGCTGGCGGAAGGGCTTTACGGCGATCTCGACCAGGAGGTGGTCAACTCCGTGCTGGAGGAAGCCGGCCGCTTCGCCGGCGACGTGATCGCGCCGCTCAATCGAGTCGGCGACCAGTTCGGCACCCCATTCCAGGATGGCACGGTGCGCACGCCGCCGGGCTGGAAGGCGGCCTACACCGCCTGGGCCGCCGCCGGCTGGAACGGCGTAGCCGCGCCCGCCGATTATGGCGGGCAGGAGCTGCCGCATGCGGTGAATGCCGCCTGCATCGAGATGTGGAATTCGGGCTCCATGGCGTTCGGCATCGGCCCGGCGTTGACCATGGCCGCCATCGATGCGCTCGCCGCCTATGGCAGCGGCGATCTCAAGGCGCGTTACCTCGGCAAGCTGATCAGCGGCGAGTGGATGGGCACCATGCAGCTCACCGAGCCGCAGGCGGGCTCCGATGTCGGCGCGCTGCGCACGCGCGCGACGCGCGCGCCCGACGGCAGCTACCGCGTCACCGGCTCGAAAATCTTCATCACCTATGGCGAGCACGACCTCACCGACAACATTATTCATTTCGTGCTGGCGCGGCTGCCCGATGCGCCGCCCGGAACGAAAGGCCTGTCGCTTTTCCTGGTGCCGAAGATCATGCTCAACGGCGACGGCACATTGGGCCAGCGCAACGACGTGCGCGCGCATTCGGTCGAGCACAAGCTCGGCATTCATGGCTCGCCCACCTGCACCATGATCTATGGCGACCAGGGCGGCGCCACCGGCTTCCTCATCGGCGAAGAGCACAAGGGCATGCACTGCATGTTCACGATGATGAACCGCACGCGGCTGGCGGTCGGTTTGCAGGGCGTGGCGATCGCCGAACTGGCCACCCAGCAGGCGCTCGCCTATGCGCGCGAGCGCAAGCAGGGCGCCGGCGGCACGATCATTCATTATCCCGACGTAAAACGCATGCTGCTCACCATGCGCGCCGCGACCGCCGCCGCGCGCGCGATCTGCTATGCGACCGCGGTGGCGATCGACCGCTCGCAGCGCGGCAAGAGCGAGGCCGCGCGCAAGGCCGGGCATGAACGCGCCTCGCTGCTCACGCCGGTCGCCAAGGCGTTCTCCACCGACATCGGCGTCGAAGTCGCCTCGCTCGGCGTACAGGTGCACGGCGGCATGGGCTATATCGAGGAGACCGGCGCCGCCCAGCACTATCGCGACGCCCGCATCGCAACGATCTACGAAGGCACCAACGGCATCCAGGCCATCGACCTGGTGACGCGCAAGCTGCCGCTCGACGGCGGCAAGGCGGTTGCGCTCTATCTCGACGAATTGCGCGCCACGGTCACGGCGGTGAAGGCGAGCAACGCACCCGGCTTTCGGCGAGACGGGGGCGCGGCTTGGCGAAGCCGTCGACAGCCTGGAGCGCGCCACCCACTGGCTGCTGGCGCAGAAATCGTCCGACGCGGCGCTCGCCGGTGCGACGCCGTATTTGCGGCTGTTCGGCACTGCCGCCGGCGGCTGCATGCTGGCCGAGCAGGCGCTTGCGGCCTTGCGCGAAAGCGGCGATGCGCCGGCGCGCACCGCACTGGCGCGATTTTTTGCCGAGAACATCGCCGTGCAGGCCACCGGCCTCGAACGCGGCGTCACCGAAGGCGCCGACAGCATCACGAACGCGCAAGCCGCGTTAGCAGAGTAAACCATGACCGAATTGGTCGTTGTCACGGACGATGGGCCGGTCCGCACCGTGCGGATGAACCGTCCGGAGAAGAAGAACGCGCTCACTTTGGCGATGTACGACGCCATGGCTGAGGCCATCGAAGGCGCCGGAAAAGACTTAAGGCTGCGCTGCCTGCTGATCGCCGGCCAGCCCAACGGCTTCTGCGCCGGCAACGACATCGGCGATTTCCTGAACATGGCGGTGGGAAGCGGCGCGCTTGGCGCGCCGATCTTGCGCTTTCTTTACGCGCTGGCGCGCTGCGAGAAACCGCTGGTCGCCGCCGTGCAGGGCAATGCGGTCGGCGTCGGCACCACCATGCTGATGCATTGCGATCATGTGGTGGCGGCCGACAACGCGCATTTTTCGACGCCCTTCGTCGGCCTCGGCCTGGTGCCGGAAGCTGGTTCCAGCCTGATCGCACCGCGGCTGATGGGCCAGGCGCGCGCGTTTTCGCTGCTGGTGATGGGGCGCCCGCTCGCGCCGAGGCGGCGCAAGCCGCCGGCCTGGTGAATACTGTAGTCGCAGCCGATGCGGTCGAAGACGAAGCGATTAAGGCCGCGCGCGAGATCGCCGCGCTACCGCCGCAAGGCGTCGTGGCGTCGCGCCGTCTGATGCGCGGTTCACCGGACGAAATCGTCCAGCGCATCGATGAAGAAGCCGAATTGTTCAAGACCCGCCTGCAATCGGCGGAAGCGCGCGCCGCGTTCGAGGCGTTCATGATGCGCAAGAGGTAACGGGGACTAAACAATGTCGCTCAAGGGCAAGACGCTTTTCATCACCGGCGGCTCGCGCGGCATCGGGCTTCGCGATCGCGCTCAGAGCCGCCGCCGACGGCGCCAATGTTGCGATTGCCGCCAAGACCGTGGAGCCGCACCCCAAGCTCGAAGGCACCATCCACACCGCCGCCGCCGCGATCGAGCAGGCCGGCGGCCGCGCCTTGCCGCTCGCCGTCGACGTGCGCGAGGAAGCGGCGGTGAAGGCGGCCATCGAGCAGACCGCGGCGCAGTTCGGCGGCATCGATATCGTGGTCAACAATGCGAGCGCGATTTCGCTCACCCCGGTCGCGCAGACCGACATGCGCCGCTACGATCTCATGCAGCAGATCAACGCGCGCGGCACCTTCATGGTGTCGAAATACGCGCTGCCTTTTCTCGCCAAGGCGGAGAACCCGCACATCCTGATGCTGTCGCCGCCGCTCGACATGCAGACCAAATGGTTTGCGCCGCACACCGCCTATTCGATGGCGAAATTCGGCATGAGCCTGGTGGTATTGGGGCTCGCCGGCGAACAGCGCGGCAAGATCGCGGTCAACGCGCTGTGGCCGCGCACCACGATCGCCACCGCCGCGATCAGGAACCTGCTCGGCGGCGACGCCATCATGCGCATGTCGCGCACGCCGGAGATTCTGGCGGAGGCCGCCTACCGCCTCTTCCACAAGCCGAAAAGCTTCACCGGCAATTTCCTGATCGACGATAGCTTTCTGGCCGGCGAAGGCGTCAGCGACTTCGACCGCTACCGCGTTGATCCGAGCCAGCCGTTGCAGGTGGATTTCTTCGTGCCCGACGACGCCGCGCCGCCGCCGGGTGTGAGTTTAAAGGCGAAGAACTAGCTTCCGTCGCCCCCGCGAAAGCGGGGCATCCAGTACTCCCAGCGAGGTGATATGGCGGCACCGGGGTTACTGGGTCCCCGCCTTCGCGGGGACGACCGTGAAGTGGCGCGGGTACGACAGCGGAAAGGTTTGCGCGCCATAACCGAGCCGCGTTAAAACCCACCAATGTCCACTTTGTTCCTCAGCCATCCCGCCTGCCTCGATCACCAGACCGGCTCCGGTCATCCCGAGCGGCCGGACCGTTTGCGCGCCATCGAGCAGGCACTGGAGGACGAACGCTTCCAGACGCTGGCGCGCGAGCAGGCGCCACGCGCGCCGCTCGAAATTGTCGCGCTCGCCCACCCGATGGATTACGTCGAGGCGATCCGCGACGCCTCGCCGGCGCAAGGCCTGGTGCAGATCGACGCCGACACCTCTATGTCGCCGGGCAGCTTCGAGGCGGCTTTGCGCGCCGCCGGTGGCGCCATGCGCGCGGTCGACGAGGTGATGAACCAGAAGGCGAGCAATGCCTTCGTCGCCATTCGGCCGCCCGGCCATCACGCCGAGCGGGCGCGGCCGATGGGCTTCTGCCTGTTCAACAACGCGGCGATCGCGGCGCGCTATGCGCAGAACCGCTACCAGGTCGAGCGCGTATCGATCGTCGATTTCGACGTACATCACGGCAACGGCTCACAGGATATCTTCTGGTCGGACAAGGCCGTCATGTATTGCTCGACCCACGAGATGCCGCTTTATCCCGGCACTGGCGCGGTGAGCGAGCGCGGCGAGCACGACAGCATCGTCAACGCGCCGCTGTCGGCCGGCGACGGCGGCGACGCCTTCCGCGAGGCGTTTGAGACCGCGATCCTGCCGCGCCTGCGCGATTTCAAACCCGACATCCTGGTGATCTCGGCCGGCTTCGACGCGCACACCCGCGATCCGCTCGCCAATCTCAATCTGGTAGAAGCCGATTACACCTGGGTCACCAAGAAGCTGATGGAGATCGCCGACTTGAGCGCGCAAGGGCGCATCGTTTCGCTCCTGGAAGGCGGCTACGATTTGCAGGGGCTGTCGCGCTCGGTGGCGGCGCATGTCACCGCGCTGATGCGCGGCTAGCGATGGCCTCTCCACCGTCATGCCCGGCCTTGTGTCGGCTACGACAGTCTGCAATCACCGCGCTGTCAGCCCGCCGTCGATCGGCAGATCCGCGCCGGTGATAAAGGACGCTTCGTCCGACAGCAAATAGACGCAGAGATCGGCGACCTCCGCCGGCTTGCCCAGGCGGCCGAGCGGAATGTCGCGCGGCAGCTTCTCGCGCGCCGTTTGCGGATCGCGCGCGCTTCCCACGATGGTGTCGACCATCGGCCCTTCCAGGAACGCCGGGCACACGGCGTTGCAGCGCACCGGCGGCTTGAGCCGCGCGCCAAGGAGCGCCACCGATTTGGTCAGCAGCGACAGGCCGCCCTTGGACGCATTGTAGGCGGCGAGATTATGCCCGCCGACCAGTCCCGACACCGACGACAGATTGACGATCGCGCCGCCGTTCTTGCGCAGCAGCGGGAACGAATATTTGCAGCCGAGAAAAGCGCCGTCGAGATTGACCGCGAGCACGCGCCGCCAAGTGGCGAAGTCGAGCTGCTCGATACTGCCAAGCGCGACGATACCGGCGGCGTTTACCAGCCCGTCGAGCCGGCCGTGCCGGCGCTCGAGCTCGGCGGCGATGCGCTGCCAATCGGCCTCCGCGGTCACATCGAGCTCCGCGTCGACGCCGGCGCGACGGCCGAGATCGGTGGCGATCGCCATGCCGCCGGCGCGCCTGACCGCGGCCACCACAGCGCCCCCGACCGCGCCCGCGGCGCCGGTGACCAACACGATCCTGTCCTTGAGATTGGGCATCTGTGCGGACCTGCCTTGGCGCGCTAGGCGCTCCTTGCGAACTACGCTATCGTCATTGTCGAGCGTTCATCGCAAGATGTCATCAAATGGCCGAAACCAACAATAGCGACGTGAAAAAAATGCCCTTCGAGCGGGCGATCGAGGAACTGGAATCGATCGTCAAGCGGCTGGAGGAAGGCAAGGTGCCGCTCGAGGAATCGGTGGCGATCTACGAGCGCGGCGAGGCGCTCAAGAAGCGATGCGAGGAATTGCTGCGGCAGGCGGAAGCACGGGTGGAGAAGATCACCCTCGACAGCTCCGGCAAGCCGACCGGCAGCGAACCGCTCGACGTCGATTGAGGAGGCCTCCGCCGGCCCCATTTTGGCCAGCCCGCCTCCCGCGCTGACGACCCCGGGCCGGCAAGCGGCAGGCGCTCATTGCGGCAATGGCGGCGAAATCGGGGCCGGCATAAGGCGCTGCGGCCCTGCGTTGAATTGCCCGCTGGCGTAAATTTGGTGTAAGCGTCATAAGCACCTACCAGGGCGGCCAAATGACGCGCCCTACCCGGCTGTGGAGTGACGTTTGCCAGAGGCCTCCAAGACCCCATTGCTCGACCGCATCCATCTGCCGCGCGACATGAAAAACCTGTCGGCGGAGCAGCTTGGCCAGCTGGCGGACGAATTGCGGCGGGAGACCATCGACGCGGTGGCCAAGACCGGCGGCCATCTCGGCGCCGGCCTCGGCGTGGTCGAGCTGACCGTGGCGCTGCATTACGTGTTCGACACCCCCACCGACCGGTTGATCTGGGACGTCGGACACCAGAGCTATCCGCACAAGATCCTTACCGGCCGGCGCGATCGCATTCGCACACTAAGACAGGGCGGCGGGCTGTCCGGCTTCACCAAGCGCGCCGAGAGCGAATACGACCCGTTCGGCGCGGCGCATTCCTCCACCTCGATTTCGGCCGGCCTCGGCATGGCGGTGGCGCGCGATCTCGCCGGCAAGAAAAATAACGTCATCTGCGTGATCGGCGACGGCGCCATGTCGGCCGGCATGGCCTACGAGGCGATGAACAATGCCGGCGCGCGCAGCGAGCGCCTCATCGTCATCCTCAACGATAACGACATGTCGATCGCGCCGCCGGTCGGCGCCATGTCGGCCTATCTGGCGCGGCTCGGCTCCGGCCGCACCTACCTCAAGCTGCGCGACGTCGGCAAGCAGCTCACCCATCATCTGCCCAAGAGCTGGGACCGCGCCATCACCCGCGCGGTCGAGCACGCGCGCACCTATGTCACCGGCGGCACGCTGTTCGAGGAACTCGGCTTCTATTATGTCGGGCCGATCGACGGACACAATCTCGACCACCTGCTGCCGGTGCTGCGCAACGTGCGCGACGCCGAGATCGGGCCGATCCTGGTGCATGTGGTGACGCAGAAGGGCAAAGGCTACGCGCCGGCGGAAACCTCGGCCGACAAGTATCACGGCGTGGTCAAGTTCGACGTCGCCACCGGCGCGCAGGCCAAGTCCAAGGGCGGCGCGCCGCAATACACCAAGGTGTTCGCCGAAAGCCTGATCAAGGAAGCGCGCAAGGACGATCATGTCGTCGCCATCACCGCGGCGATGCCGTCCGGCACCGGGCTCGACCTGTTCGCCGAGGAATTTCCCAACCGCTGCTTCGATGTCGGCATCGCCGAGCAGCACGCGGTCACCTTCGCCGGCGGGCTGGCGGCGGAAGGCTTCAAGCCGTTCGTCGCGATCTATTCGACCTTCCTGCAGCGCGCCTACGACCAGGTGGTGCATGACGTCGCCATCCAGCGCCTGCCGGTGCGCTTCGCCATCGACCGCGCCGGCCTGGTCGGCGCCGACGGCCCGACCCATGCCGGCGCCTTCGACGTCGCCTATCTCGGCTGCCTGCCCGGCTTCGTGCTGATGGCGGCGGCGGACGAGGCCGAACTGGTGCACATGGTGGCGACGCAGGTGGCGATCGACGACCGGCCGTCCGCGCTGCGCTATCCGCGCGGCGAGGGCCTCGGCGTGCCGATGCCGGCGCAAGGCGCACCGCTCGAGATCGGCAAGGGCCGCATTTTGCGCGAAGGCCACAAGGTGGCGCTGCTCTCCTATGGCGGACGGCTCGGCGAAGTCTTGAAGGCCGCCGACGAACTGGCCGCGCTCGGCCTGTCGAGCACGGTGGCCGATGCGCGCTTTGCCAAGCCGCTCGACAGCGACCTGCTGCTGCGGCTGGCGCGCGAGCACGAGGTGCTGGTGACCATCGAGGAAGGCTCGGTCGGCGGCTTCGGCTCCTACGTGCTGCAGGCGCTGGCCGAACACGGCGTGCTCGATGCCGGCTGCAAGGTGCGCTGCATGGTGCTGCCGGATGTCTTTATCGATCAGGACACGCCGGCCGCGATGTACGCCACCGCCGGTCTCGACGCCCGCGGCATCGTCAGCAAGGTGTTCGAGGCGCTGGGCAAGGACGCCGCCGCCGAGACCGTGAAGCTGGCGTAGGCTGGCTTGGTGTTACCAAAAACAGTTCGAATCGATCGTCTGCTGGTGGAGCGCGGCCTGTTCGACAGCCGCGCCAAGGCGCAGGCCGCGATCGCGGCCGGCCTGGTCACCGCCAACGATGCCACCGTGCGCAAGGCATCGGAGGAGATCGCGCTGGATGCCGCACTGCGGGCGACGCCGGCGCACCCTTATGTGTCGCGCGGCGGAGTGAAACTCGCCGCCGCGCTCGATCATTTCGGCTTCGATCCGAATGGCCGCGTCTGCCTCGATGTCGGGGCTTCCACCGGCGGCTTCACGCAAGTGCTGCTCGAACGCGGCGCCCGGCGCGTCTACGCGGTCGATGTCGGGCGCGGGCAATTGCACGAATCGTTACGCGCGCGCCGCGAGGTGGTTTCGCTCGAACAGACCGACATCCGCACGCTGTCCCCGTCCCAATTGGATGAACCGCCGGATTTGATCACCATCGATGTCAGCTTCATCTCGCTCAAGCTGGTGCTGCCGGCCGCGCTCGCCTTGGCGAAAACGCCCGCGCAACTCATCGCACTGATCAAGCCGCAATTCGAGGCCGGCCGCAGCCACATCAAGAAAGGCATCGTGCGCGAGCCCGCCGTGCATGCGGCGGTCTGCGACTGAGCTTTCCGCCTTCGTCGCCACGCTCGGCTGGCGCGTCGCCGGCGTCATCCCTTCGCCGATCGCCGGCGGCGACGGCAATGCCGAATTCCTGTTAGGGGCCGTGCGTGACTGAACAACTCACCATCGCGCGCCTCGGCCATCGCGGCGACGGCATTGCCGATACGCCGGCTGGGCCGGTCTATGTGCCTTACACGTTGCCGGGCGAGACTGGTGACGGTCGAGCCGGTCGCCGGCCATCCCGACCGCCGTCATCTCGACCACGTTGACAGACCGAGCCACGAACGCGCAGCGCCGATCTGCAAGCATTTCACCCAATGCGGCGGCTGCGCCATGCAGCACTGGTCGCTGGCCGAATATCATTTGTGGAAACGCGGACTGGTGGCGGAGGCACTCGCCCAAGCCGGGCTGGTGGCGCCAGTCGCGCCGCTGATTGATGCGCACGGGCAAGGCCGTAGGCGCTGCGTGCTGCATGCGCGGCGCGGCACGCGCGATCTGCTTGGAAGTCGGCTTCACGGCGCCGCGCGCGCACCACATCGTCGCCATCGACCGCTGCCCGATCCTGGCACCCGGTCTCGACGGCGCCATCGCGGCAGCCTGGGCCGTCGCCGAAATTCTCAAACCCGCCGACAAGCCGCTCGACATCCAGGTGACGGCGACCGATTGCGGCATGGATGTGGACGTGCGCGGCTCCGGCCCGCTGAGCTCCGGGCGCACGACGGCGCTCGCCGGCGTCGCCGACAAGCACAAGCTCGCGCGCATCACCCGGCACGGCGAATTGGTGGCGCAAGCCAGCGCAGCCCACGTTGCAAGTCGGGCGCGCCCAGGTGCCGCTGCCGCCGGCTGCGTTCCTGCAGGCGACCGCCGAAGGCGAAGCGACGCTGGCGCGGCTTGTGCTCGATCATGTGGGCGACGCCAAGCGCGTCGCCGATTTGTTTTGCGGCATCGGTACCTTTGCCCTGCGGCTGGCCGAGCGCGCGCGCGTCACCGCGGCCGATAATGAAGCGAGCGCGATCCAAGCGCTGACGCGCGCGGCGGCGAACACCAGCGGCTTGAAGCCGGTGGAGGCGATCACGCGCGACCTGTTCCGCCGCCCGTTCATGGCCGCGGAGCTCAAGGGCTTCGACGCCGTGGTGTTCGATCCGCCGCGCCAGGGCGCCGAGGCGCAGGCGCGCGAACTCGTCAAAAGCGCCGTGCCGGTGGTGGTGGCGGTGTCCTGCGATGCAACGACCTTCGCGCGCGACGCGCGCATTCTGGTGAACGGCGGCTACAAGTTCGCGGGCGTCACGCCGGTCGACCAGTTCCGCTATTCGTTTCACGTCGAGATGGTGGGGAAGTTCGAAAGGTAGCAAGCTCTGTCACCTCGCGCCGCGTTCGGGGAGAGGGAACTTACTGAAAATCAAACCCCCGTCCGCCCCAGCGGTCCTGCCACATCTTCTCGCCGATGGTGCAGGAAATGCGCGGCGCCTGCGCGGACGCCGGCACAATGCGCGGCTCCGGTTGGCGGCCGGCGACTTCCAGCACCAGCTTGGTGCGGGTCGCCTCGATGAACTTCGCGCGCTCGCGGATCGGCACCACGAAGGCGCCCGGCCCGCCGATCACGCAATCCTCGTAATAGATGTCGAGGTCTTCCATATCCATGGTGCCCGCCATCGGCCGCTTGAGCATGATCGGCAGCCCGTTGATGGTGATGCCGGCGGCCAGCACCTCGTCGCGCGTCGGCACGATCAGCGGGCCGGAATTGTTGGCACCGTCGCCCGACACGTCGATCACCCGGCGCAGGCCGCGATAGCCGCTGTTGTCGAACAGCGGCTTGGCGAAGGTGAGCGCGCCGGCAATCGAGGTGCGCGAGGCGCGCCGGTAAGGCGCGGCGGCGATCTCGGCGGCGACCGCGTCGGCCAATTCCGGACCCTCGATCAGCCGCCACGGCATGATGATTTTCTGGTCGAACTGGCCGGCCCATTCGAAATAGGTGATGGCGATCTTGCCGTTGGCGCCCTCGCGCAGCGCCTGCATGAATTCGCGCGAGGTCAGCGCCTGCACGTAGCCCTCGCGCTGCAACGCCTGCTCGTCCGGATCCATCGAATAGGACACGTCGACCGCCAGCACCAGTTCGACGTCGACCGCGATGGCGCTCGGGCTTTTGTCGGCGAGGCGCGGCGACGGCGCGGCCGCCGCAACGGTCAAGGTCAGGGCGAACGCGCAACCGATCGACACCGGCCGCCGCACCAGATCGAGGCGCATGAGGAACCTCCGTCGCCACCCAGCGCGGACATTATAGCGGCGATCGTCCTGCCCTCCACCGCGATTTGATGTGACCGCGGCCTCCCGTCGTGCTGCCCGCTGCGCTAGACTTCAAGCCAACGCGCCGGGGCTGACAGGGCGCGCCAAACCGGGAGACGACCATGGAGCATGACCGCAGGACGTTCCTGAAGACCGCCGGCATTGCCGGCGTGGCCGCGATGACCACCGCTGCCGTTTCGCCCCCCGCCGCGCAGAGCGCGCCGGCCAATAGCGAGCCGAACGAGATGCCGAAAGGCATGACCTTCGCCACGTTGCGCCGGGGCGACGGCTATGGCCTCGGCTTGCGCACCCCACGCGGCGTTCTCGATGTCGCCGCGGCTGAAGCCGAACTCAAATACGGCGCGCCGACGAGCATCACCGCGGTATTCAACGGCCACGGCGATGTGGCCGCGCTCAAGCGGCTCGTCGCCAACGCCGCCGACCGCCATTTCGTCGCCGAGGACAAGGCCAAGTTCGGCCCCGCCGTCACCGATCCAGAAAAGATCGTCTGCATCGGGCTCAACTACCGCCGCCACGCCGCCGAGACCGGCAATCCGGTGCCGAAATTGCCGATCCTGTTCAACAAGTACAACAGCGCGCTCAATTGCTGCGGCGGCACCGTCGCGGTCTCGAAGGAGAAAGCGACCAAGTTCGATTACGAAGCCGAGTTGGTGATCGTGATCGGACGCACAGCGCGCAATGTCAGCGAAGCCGACGCGCCGAACTATATTTTCGGCTATGCCTCAGGCAACGACTTCACCGCGCGCGACCTGCAATCGCGTTCGAGCCAGTGGATGATCGGCAAGACGCTGGACGGCTCGGGCCTGGTCGGGCCCTGGCTGGTCACCGCCGACCAGGTCGACGGCGACAACCTGAAGATCGAATGCCGGGTCAACGGCGAAGTCCGGCAGTCGTCCAACACCTCCGACATGGTGTTCAACTGCAAGCAGTTGGTGAGCTATATTTCCGACTATATGACGCTGCGGCCGGGCGACATCATCTTCACCGGCACGCCGGAGGGCGTGATCTCGGGCTACCCCAAGGACAAGCAGGTTTGGCTCAAGCCCGGCGACAAAATCGTCACCTCGATCGAGAAACTGGGCGACCTGCATTTCACGCTGACGTAAAACGTCTTCCGTCACGGCCGGGCTTGTCCCGGCCATGACGGTCAAGCGGCTTGCGAGAATTCAGCTTTCCAGCGGCTCGGTCTCGGCGATCTCGATGCCGAAACCGCCGAGGCCGACATAGGTGCGCTTGCTGGAGGTGAGCAGGCGGATCGAGGAGATGCCGAGGTCCTTGAGGATCTGGGCGCCGAGGCCGATTTCGCGCCATTGCCGCGAACGGGCGGCATCCGTGCCGGTGGCGCTCTCGTGCGGAATTTCCGCCACCGGCACGCCGGCGGTGCCATCGCGCAAATAGACGATGACGCCGCGGCCTGCCGCTTTGAAGCGCGCGAGAGCGGCGCGGATCGGCTTGGCGCCGCCGAACACGTCGCCGATCACGTCGGCGCGGTGCAGCCGCGCCAGCACCTCTTTGCCGTCGCCGATCTCGCCATAGACGAAGGCCATGTGGTGCACGCGGTCGAACGGGGTGACATAGGCATAGCCGTTGAGCGTGCCGATCTCCGACGCGAGCTGGAATTCACCCACCCGCTCCACCAGCTTGTCGCGGTTTTGCCGGTAGGCGATCAATTCGGCGATTGAGACCTGCATCAATCCGTGTTTCTGCGCGAATGCGGCAACGCCGGGCCCGCGCGTCATCGTGCCATCGTCGTTCATGAGCTCGGCCAGCACGCCGACCGGCGGCAAGCCGGCCAGCCGGCACAGATCGACGCAGGCCTCGGTATGGCCGGAACGCATCAGCACGCCGCCTTGCCGCGCCACCAGCGGAAACACGTGGCCGGGCCGCACAAAATCGGTGGCGCCGCTGTTGTCGTTGGCGAGCGCGCGTACGGTGTTGCAGCGCTCCTCGGCCGAGATGCCGGTGGTCAGGCCGTGGCGCCCATCAACGGAGACGGTGAAAGCGGTGCCGAGCGGGGCGTCGTTTTCCGCCACCATCGGGTCGAGCCGCAGGCGGCGCGCGTGCTCGGCGCCGAGCGGGGCGCAGACGATGCCCGACGTATTGCGGATGATGAACGCCATCTTCTCCGGCGTGCAGAGCGAGGCGGCAACGAACAGGTCGCCCTCGTTCTCGCGATCGTCATCGTCGGTGACCACAACGATCTCGCCCTTGGCGAAGGCCTTGATCGCGGCGTCGACTCTGTTGTGGCTATCGGACACGTGTTTTCCTTGAAGCGGCGTTAGGCGGGCGGCGTGAACGGCCACGGCGTCCCCTCGCCCATCTGGCCGCGATGCATGAGATAGTGATCGGCCAGCACGCAGGCCACCATCGCCTCGCCGATCGGCACCGCGCGGATGCCGACGCAAGGATCGTGGCGGCCCTTGGTCACGATGTCGGTGTCGCGCCCGTAGCGGTCGACGGTTTGCGCGGCGTGAGGATCGACGAGGTCGGCTTTACCGCGAAACGCGCGACGATCGCCTGCCCGCTGGAAATGCCGCCGAGAATGCCGCCGGCATGGTTGGACAGGAACACCGGCTTGCCGTCGTTGCCCATGCGCATCTCGTCGGCATTGTCCTCGCCGCTCATGGCAGCGGTTAAAAAGCCGTCGCCGATCTCGACACCCTTGACGGCATTGATGCCCATCAGCGCGCCGGCGAGATCGCCGTCGAGCTTGGCATAGACCGGCGCACCGAGGCCCGCCGGCACGCCCTCCGCCACGATCTCGATCACCGCGCCGCAGGACGAGCCGGCCTTGCGCACACCGTCGAGATAGGCCTCGAAGAATTTCGCCTGCTTGGCGTCCGGGCAGAAGAACGGATTGTTGCCGACCTCGTTCCAGTCCCAGCGCGCGCGATCGATCTTGTGCGGGCCCATCTGCACCAGCGCGCCGCGCACGGTGAGGCCCGGCACGATCTTGCGCGCGACGGCGCCGGCGGCGACCCGCGCCGCGGTTTCGCGCGCCGAGGCGCGCCCGCCGCCGCGATAATCGGTGATGCCGTATTTGACGTCGTAGGTGTAGCCGGCGTGGCCGGGCCGGTACTTGTCCTTGATGTCGGAATAGTCCTTGGAGCGCTGGTCGACATTTTCGATCAGCAGCATGATCGGCGTGCCGGTGGTCACCTGCTTGCCGGTCGCCTCGTCGGTGAACACCCCGGACATGATCTTCACCGCATCCGGCTCCTGCCGCTGGGTGGTAAAGCGCGACTGTCCCGGCCGGCGCTTGTCGAGATGAGCCTGGATGTCGGCGGCTTCGAGCGGAATCCGCGGCGGGCAGCCGTCGACCACGCAGCCGATCGCCGCCCCGTGGCTTTCGCCGAAGCTGGTGAACCGGAACATGTGGCCGAAGGTGTTGAAGGACATAGAGTTCCGCCTTGGGCGCTGTTGGTACAGCGGGCCATTGCGGGGGTCAAATCACCCGCCGGCGCCGGGCCTCAGCCGCGGCGTTTGCGTTCGGACACCGCCGCGCCGAAGGCTTGAAACAGCGCGCGGTTAACCGGGTTTCGTTGCGCCTCGTACTCGGCATGCCATTGCGCGCCCAAGGCAAAGCTTGGCGCATCGGCGATGCGGATCGCCTCGATGGTGCCATCTTCCGCGACCCCCTCCACCACAACGCGCTTACCCGGTTCGAGGATGCCCTGGCCGTGCAGCGAATTCACGCGAATGGTCTCCTGGCCGAGCAGCTTTGCGAAGACGCCACCCGGGGTGAGGCGCACGTCATGACGCTCGCCGTAGATCACCTCCTGATCGGGGTGGATTTCACCCGACGGCAGCCGCGGCATGCGGTGGTTCATGCGGCCGGGCAAATCCCTGATCTCCGGATGCAGCGAGCCGCCGAAGGCCACGTTCATCTCCTGGAAGCCCCGGCAAAGGCCGAACAGCGGCACGCCGCGCTCGACGCACACTTTGACCAGTTGCAGCGCCAGCGCGTCACGGCGCCGGTCGTAGGGCTCGTAGCTCGGATGTTCTTCGGCGCCGAACTGCGTCGGGTGGACATTGGCGCGGGCGCCGGTCAGAAGCACGCCATCGACCGTTGCCAACAAGGCGTCGATATCCGTGATCGCGGGATCGCCGGCAAAGACCAGCGGCAGCGCACCGACGACGTCGGCCACCGCCCTCAGGTTGCGCTCGCCGACGCGCTGGGCGGGGAATCGATTTTCGGCAAGGTGCTCACTCCCGATCACGCCGACTACGGGCCGTTTCATCGTTTCTGTATTCCCATTTCATACCTGCGTGCCGACGCCACGCAGCGACCTTCACGAATACCGCGTCAGCGTCTCGCCTTCAAACACATAGATCATGCCCTGCTCGATATCGAGGAGCGGGGCCGCGGCCGGCTTGGCGATGCCGAGATGGGCGATCAGCCCGCGCGCGGTGCCGCCATGCGCCGTCACCACGGCGTCTTGGCGCAGGCTCTCGTACCAGTCGCGCATGCGCGCCGACACCATTTCATAGCTCTCGCCACCCGGCGGCACGAAATGCCATTTGTCGTGCTCGCGCTGGGCGATGCGGGCGGGATCGCGCCGATGCAGTTGCGCGATGGTGAAGCCCTCCCATTCACCGAAGGCGATTTCAACCAGCCGCGGCTCGCTCCGGTAATCGGCGGCCGCAAGACCGAGCGCCGCTCGCGCCAATTCCATGGTCAGGCAGGCGCGCGCCAGCGGGCTCGATACGTAATCGAGCGTGGCGGGATCGCGGCTATTTTGCGCGAACAGGCCGCGCAGGATTTCACCGCAGTGGCTGGCCTGCGCGCGGCCGCGCGCATTGAGCGGCACGTCGCGGCGGCCTTGCAGGCGGCCGGCGACGTTCCAGTCGGTTTCGCCGTGGCGGATGTAATAGATGGTGGGCCGCGGCATTGCCGTGCCGGCCATCAGTCGACGGTAAAGTCCGGCGCATCGGGGCGTTTGATGCCGACGATGTGGTAGCCGGCATCGACGTGGTGCACTTCGCCGGTCACCCCGCTCGCCATGTCGGAGAGGAAATAGACGCCGGTCTTGCCGACATCCTCCAGCGTCACGTTGCGGCGCAGTGGCGTGTTGTATTCGTTCCACTTCAAGATGTAGCGGAAATCGCCGATGCCGGAAGCGGCCAGCGTCTTGATCGGGCCGGACGAGATGGCGTTGACCCGGATGTTCTTGACGCCGAGATCGGCGGCGAGATAGCGCACCGAAGCCTCCAGCGCGGCCTTGGCCAGCCCCATCACGTTGTAATGCGGCATCCACTTCTCGGCGCCGTAATAAGTCAGCGTCAGCATCGAGCCGCCGTTCGTCATCAGCTTTTCGGCGCGTTGGGCGATGGCGGTGAACGAGTAGCAACTCACCACCATGGTCTTGATGAAATTGTCTTCGGTGGTGTCGACATAGCGGCCGTCAAGCTGATCCTTGTCGGAGAAGGCGATGGCGTGCAGCACAAAATCGAGCGAGCCCCAGGCCGATTGCACGGCGGCAAACACCGCATCCATGCTGGCCGGATCGGTGACATCGCAGTGGCCGACCACCAGGCCATCCACCTCCTCGGCCAGCGGCTCCACGCGCTTTTTCAAGGCTTCGCCCTGATAGGTGAAGGCCAGATCGGCGCCATGGTTGCGGCAGGCGCGCGCGATCCCCCAGGCGATCGAGCGGTTGTTGGCCACGCCCATGATCAGCCCGCGTTTGCCGCGCATCAGGCTTGAGGTTTCCGGCATCAATAGTCCCGTTACGCCGGTACGGGCCGGCTGCCTTCGTATGGCATAGGGTCAGGGGGCCATCAAGCAAGGCGGCCCCGATCTGCGGTTTGTCACTGTCATTCAATTCGTTCCCGGGAATATGATCGGGATTGAGGGGTTTTTTCTAGTGAATAGCGGTGCCGCAAGGCATGCCGACTGGCGCGGGAGGCCGGCTTGGCCACGTTTGCGAAGAATGTCGAGGCGACCATCCCGGCCTTGCGCCGCTACGCGCGGGCGCTGACGCGCGATTCCGACATCGCCGACGACCTGGTGCAGGACACGCTGGTGCGGGCGTTGCGCTCCGAACACCTGTTTCACGGCGGCGAGGTGCGCAGCTGGCTGTACACGATCCTGACTAATCTCAACCGTAACCGCCTGCGCTCGCTGGCGCGGCGGCCGGCGCTCTCGCCGCTCGAGGACAACGATGCGCCCGATCTGGCGGGGCCGGAAGCCGGCGGCCGCGATATCGAGCGCGCGCTCGCCACCTTGGTGGAGGACCAGCGCAACGCCCTGCTGCTGGTGGTGCTGGAAGGCCTCAGCTATCGCGAAGTCGCGGAGGTGCAGGGTGTGCCGATCGGGACCGTGATGTCACGGCTGGCGCGCGCGCGCACCCAGATCAAAAACTATCTCGATGGCGGGCGCCCGGCGCTTCGCCGGGTGAAATGAGAGAGAAGGTGAACCCATGAGCGAACGCGATTCACCCGTGACCGAAGACGAACTGCACGCCTATGTCGACGGCGAATTGCCGGTCGACCGCAAGCAAGCCGTCGCCAGTTGGCTGGCCGCGAACCCTGAGCAGGCCGCGCTGGTCGCCGCCTGGCGGGCGCAGGCCGAGGCCATCCGCGCCCGCTACGGTGCGGTCGCCAACGAACCGGTACCGCAGCGGTTCAAGCTCGACCGGCTGCTGCGGCAGGACCGCTCGAGCGGCCGCCGCTGGGGCGTCGCTGGCCGCGAGCGCCGCGGTGATTGCGTTCCTGGCCGGCGGCGCCGCCGGCTGGATGGCGCACAGCGCTTCGGCCGCCGCGCCGAGCGGCTTCGACGCCTTCACCGCCGATGCGCTCGATGCCTACAAGCTCTACGTGGTCGAAGTACGTCATCCGGTCGAAGTGCCGGGCAGCGAGCGCCGCACATGACGCAGTGGCTGTCGAAGCGGCTCGGTGCCGAGCTGCACATTCCCGATCTGCAATCGATCGGCCTCAAGCTGGTCGGCGGCCGGCTGTTGCCGGGACCGACCGGAGCCGCGGCCTTCTATATGTACGAGGGCCCCTCGGGCGAGCGCTTCACCATCTATTGCGCCAAAGCGGCGACGCCGGAAACCGCCCTGCGCTTCAAGGAAGCCAACCGCTTCGCCGCGTTCTATTGGGTGGACGGCAAGGTCGCTTATGCGGTGAGCGGGCCGGCCGACCGCGAGCGGCTCGAGCAGGTCGCCAAGTCGGTTTACGAACAGGTGGACAAGACCGGCGCAAGGAAGTCGTAGCGCCTCTTACCTCGCCCCGCGCGCGGGGAGAGGGAAAGCAGTGCTCACTCCAAATCCTTGCGCGGATCGTAAGCGCTCTTGTCGCGCCATTTCTTCATCAGCTCCGTGAACTCCTCGTCGGAGTGCTCGGGCAGCATGATGCGCACGGTGGCGAGCAGGTCGCCGGTAGCGCTCTTGGATTTCAGGCCCTTGCCCTTGAGACGGAAGGTGCGGCCCGAATTGGTGCCAGGCGGGATTGTCAGTTCGAGCGCGCCATCGAGCGTCGGCACCCGCACTTTGCCGCCGAGCGCCGCTTCGTACAGCGTGATCGGAAGCTCGAGCCGCAGGTCGGCGCCATCCGGCTTGAACAGCGGATGCGGCGCCACATGGACGGTGATCATTGCATCGCCGGCTTTGCCGGTGGCGCTCGGCCAACCCTGACCCTTGAGCCGGATCTGCTGGCCGCTGGTGAGGCCGGCCGGGATTTTCACTTCGACGTCCTTGCCGGTCGGAAGATGCACGCGCGTCTTGGTGCCCTTGGCGGCGTCCGGCAGGCTGATGGTCAGCTCGGCATGTAGATCCTGGCCGCTCGGCGGCGCGCCGACATCCTCGCCTTCGAACTGCGTCCCGAAGCCGCGCCCACCGCCGCGCGTGGCGCCCCCGAACATATTGCGCAGGATGTCTTCGAAGCCGCCGCCCTGAAATCCGCCGCCGGCGCCGCCGCCGCCCGCGCGACGCTGAAAGCCGTCCGGCCCGAAGCTGAAGCTTTCGAAATGCGCGCCACCCGGCCCCTGGCCAGGGCCGCCACCGGGCTGCCCGCGGAAGCCTTCGAAGCCCTGGAAGCGCGGCTTGCCCTCGGCGTCGATCTCGCCGTTGTCAAACGCCTTGCGCTTCTTCTCGTCGCCGGCGATCTCATAGGCGGCATTGAGTTCGGCGAAGCGCGAGGCCGCCTTGGGGTCGTGCTTGTTGGCGTCGGGATGCAGCTTCTTGGCGAGCCGCCGGTAGGCGCTCTTGATCTCCGCCTCGCTCGCACCCTTCGATACCCCCAGAACCTGGTAGGGGTCGCGCATTTAGTCCAAACTCCCGTGAAAAAGCCCCTGCCCGCCGGCGGACTGCCGACGAGTCGTTTCTCCTCAATGTGGGGCGCAACGGGCCGGGATGCAACGCGCCCTCGCCGATCCAGCTACGGCGCGCAAGCGCAGCTAGGCAGTTCCGGCCATTGGCTCAGGAGCGCTTCCAGGGCTTGAGCGCGCGCACTTCCCAGCTGCCCCTGTTCTGCTGGCAGGCTTCGCCCTGCATCCAGGCCTGCGAACGGCCGTTGACGTAGCTTGCCAGGAAATCGTGGCAGGTCTGGCCATCCTGGGTATAGGCGGAGGCAATCGGCGTGACGGTGCCGCGCGCGCCGGTGCTCGGGTTTTCCCATGGCGCGCTGGCATCCTTGCCGCCGCCGCTGAGCACGGCGGAGGCGGCTGCATGCACATGGGCAATATCGCCTGCTGGCGGCAGTTCGCTCGCCTCCTTGACGGCGGGTGGACGCGCGATCGAGCCGGTGACGTCGGATTTGTCGCCGCCGCCGAATACTGCGTCGAATTGGGAGGTCGAGATGCTGCAGCCGCCGGCACCGAGCGCCAGCATGAACGCCGCGGCGGGCGGCAGGCCGCGCCATAGGCGCGCGCGCGCGCATCCATTATAAAGGCGCCGGCGGGAATAATGGGTATTGGCACCAGCCACGCGAGCGCTCCGGAAACGATGTCTGATACGGCTCCGATTGAACACCCAAGTTGGTTAACAGGCGGTGATTTCACCGCCGCGGATGAGCCTTTGCGGCTGTTTTCGGCCTGGCTCGGCGAGGCGACCGCGTCGGAACCGCGCGATCCGACCGCGATGACACTGGCCACGGTCGATGCCGACGGCTGGCCCAATGCCCGCATGGTGCTGCTGAAGGGCGCCGATGCCCACGGATTCGTGTTCTACACCAACATGGACAGCCAAAAAGGCCGGGAATTGGCGGTCCACCCGCGGGCGGCCCTGGTCTTTCATTGGAAATCGCTGAACCGGCAGGTGCGGGTGCGCGGCGCGGTGGCACGCGTCAGCGACGCCGAGGCCGACGCCTATTTCGCCACCCGGGCAAAGCAGGCCCAGATCGGCGCCTGGGCGAGCAAGCAGTCGTCGCCGCTGGAGAGCCGCCTCGCCTTCGAGAAGGCGGTGGCGCTCTACGCGGCGAAATACGCCCTCGGCGCGGTGCCGCGCCCGCCCCACTGGTCGGGCTACCGCATCGTGCCGCGCGCAATCGAATTCTGGCAGGAACGGCCGTTCCGGCTGCACGATCGCGTCGAATTCCGGCGGGAAAATCTAAACGCGCCGTGGAGCAAGACGCGGCTCTATCCGTGAGCTAGCATTCCTTGGCGGACAACTTACGTAAGGGCGCCATGCCGAACCCATCATCGCAAACGAACCAGCCGCGCCGCACGCTGCTGCTGACCGGGGCGAGCCGCGGCATCGGCCACGCGACGGTCAAGCGCTTCTCGGCCGCCGGCTGGCGCGTAATCACCTGCTCGCGCCATCCGTTTCCGGAGAATTGTCCGTGGGACGCCGGCCCGGAGGATCACATTCAGGTCAACCTCGCCGATGAAGGCAATACCGTCGAGGCGATTGCCGAAATCAAGCGGCGGCTCGACAACGGCGAATTGCACGCGCTGGTCAACAACGCGGCGATCTCGCCCAAGGCCGAGAACGGCAAGCGGCTCGGCTCGCTCGATACCACCATCGACGTCTGGCACCACGTGTTCCAGGTGAATTTTTTCGCGCCGATCATGCTGGCGCGCGGACTGGTGGATGAGTTGAAGGCGGTCAAGGGCTCGGTGGTGAACGTCACCTCGATCGCCGGCTCGCGCGTGCATCCGTTCGCCGGCGCGGCTTACGCCACCTCGAAGGCGGCGCTCGCCTCGCTCACGCGCGAGATGGCGAGCGACTTCGGCCGCCTCGGCATCCGCGTCAACGCCATCGCGCCGGGCGAGATCGACACCGCCATCCTGTCGCCCGGCACCGACAAGATCGTCGAGCAGATTCCGCTGCAGCGCCTCGGCACGCCCGACGAGGTGGCCAAGATCATCTACGTGCTGTGCACGGAAACGTCGTCGTATGTGAATGGCGCCGAGATTCACATCAACGGCGGGCAGCATGTTTAGTGCGCCGCATTCTTCTTGGCGCGCGATACAATCTCAGACGTCGCCCCCGCGAAAGCGGGGACCCAACCCTTGAAAAAGTAAGTGCTGGATTCCCGCATTCGCGGGAATGACCGGCTGTGGTGCGGACGTGCACCATCGCCCGTATTCTTTGCGGCGCCGGGTACGCCGTCGTCCGTCTTCGCCCCTGCGAGGGAGCGGAGCGCCGAGAAACGCGGGGTGCTTGCGCGGCACCCCGGGCGGCTGGCGAAGCCGCCCGATACGCCTGGCGAGGCGCGTCGCCTCTCAGGCGATGAGAGGCGCGCCTCTCGGCGCTCCACTGCGGCGATTTTTGGCTCCCGGGTCCGCGTTTCCTGGGACGAGGCCTTGCGGCCAGTCCCAGTCCAGCAGGCTCCCTGCGGGGCGGTCGTAGTGCCGCCCGATCGGGTCCCGAGGCCTCCCGGTGCCGCGGTTACGAACCGCAGCAGCGGGCGCCGCACCCGGCTCCATCCTCGAACGTCTCCGGAAGACGCCCTCTAGCCGAGCCAGGCACACTCAACATAAGGGCGCCTAAGCGAGCGGGGATAAATTGTTTGTCGATATTTTTCCGCGTGTGTCATCGCCGTCACAGGGAGCGAGTCGCTCCCCTCACAGCCACTTCTTCCACTTGAAGAACAACAGCGGCAGCACCGCGACCAGCACCATCAGGACCAGCGCGAACGGATAGCCGAACGTCCATTCGAGCTCGATCATGTTGTGGTGGAAATTCATGCCGTAGATCGAGGCCACCAGCGTCGGCGGCATGAACACCACCGCCGCGATCGAGAAAATCTTGATGATGTCGTTCTGCTGGATGCTGACGATGCCGAGCAGCGCGTCGAGCAGGAAGGTGATCTTGTTGGCCAGATAGGTGGCGTGATCGGACAGCGAGGTCACGTCGCGCTGCATCGACTGCAGCTGCAGGCGGGCGTCCTTGGCCCATTTCATGCCTTCCGCCTCGTTGGCGAGGAACGACAGCAGGCGGCCGACCGACACCTGGCTCTCGCGCACCTTGGAGGTGAGATCGCCCTTGCGGCCGAGCGCCTTCAGCACGTCCTTGTACGACGGCTGATCGGCATCCTCCTCCGGCTCGAAAATCGCATGCGAGACCTGGTCGACCTCCGCGCCGATGCGCTCCTGGATGTCGGCGGAGCGGTCGATCACCGCGTCGAGCAGATCCATCAGCACCGACTCGCCCGTCACCTTGGGCGAGCACGCGCGCGCCAATTTGTGCTCGACGATGGCGAACGGGCGCGGATCGTCGTAGCGCACGGTCACCAGGCGATGGGCGGAAAGAATGAACGTGACCGGCGTGGTCTTCGGCGTCGCGGTGTCCGAGGCGCACATCAGCGTCGCGGTCATGTAGCGGCCGCCGTTCTCGATATAGAGGCGGCTGGAGACCTCGATCTCCTGCATCTCCTCGCGCGTGGGCACCGCGATGCCGAGCAGCGCCTCGACCAGCTTGTCCTCCTGCACGGTCGGCGAGACCAGATCGATCCACACCGCCGCCTCCGGCGCGGGCTGGCCCGGTTCGACGGTAATTCGCTCGAGCGATGCGCCACGCGGAACGTAGACCGAGAGCATAGATTCACCGTCCGATCGGGTCGTCTCTCATGACTCGATCACGCGGCTTCACGCAAGACATAAATGTCCGGCCGCGCCGGCCTTAAAGCCGGCGGCGCGTCGTCGTGGCGGCGATGCGATGGGTTTGCGAGCCTGGCCCGTCACGCCATGGCCGGCTCGCGCGAGTGCTCAGTCGGTGTCGCGGATGGTGTAGCGGGTCTCGATCGCGGTGTGCCGTCCGCCCTGGTGGCGGAGCGCGGCGGCAACCGCCGAAATCCCGATCTTGCCGTAACGATCGTCGAGGCTCTTGTATTGGCGCTGGGAGTCTTGGCTCAGCTCCGTCGCCCGGGTCGCGTCCATTGTCTTAGTCTCCAGTCCGTCCTTGGGGTTACATCGGGGGAGCTATGTGGCCGCGCACTGAGGCAAAATTGCGCTGCAATTCGTGTCCTATCGCGGCTTTCGGGGAAGCGTCCGCCCCCACCATATCGGCTGCGATCATATCCGCCCGTTATGGTAAACTGTCTCTTAACGTCTTGTGGGCAAAGTGGTTTTCATGGCTGGCCGGGAATCATGGGTCCGCCTAAAGTCGAGTGCGTCATTCGCGCAACAGGAAACCAGAAGCTGACGGTGGATGGCTCGGAAATCGTGGCAAACGCGCGACTTTTCCGGTTAATTGCCGCCTGACGAGTCACAAATTGGCCGCCTGGGGAGGCGGCCGGGAAAGAGGAAGATATGTCGGCAAGGGGATTATTGGTGGTTCTGTTTGGAGTCGGCGTTCTTTTGGGCGGCTGCATGCAATCCACCATCGAGCCGGCGTCGGAGGCGAACCTGAGCGTCCGCGACAAGAAGCTGCTGGCGGCAGCGCCTTATGAAAAGGTGTCGATCCCCGAGCCCTATCGCCGGGCTATCGTTGAATATCACCGCAAGGAAGCGCCCGGCACGATCCTGATCGATTCGGATGCGCGCTATCTCTACTTCGTGCTGCCCGGCGGCAACGCGATCCGCTACGGCGTCACCGTCGGCGAGGAAGCGCTGGCCTGGTCGGGCGTCGCGAAGGTCGGCCGCATGACCGAATGGCCGTCCTGGACGCCGACCGCCGAGATCAAAAAGCGCATGGACGTGCCGAATTATGTCGGCCCGGGCCCGCAAAATCCGATGGGCGCCCGCGCCATGTATCTGTTCGAGGGCAACAAGGACACCCTCTACCGCATTCACGGCACCAACCAGCCGGAATATATCGGCCAGGCGATTTCCTCGGGCTGCATCCGCATGACCAATGAGGACGTCATCGACCTCTACAAGCGGGTCAAGCCGGGCGCGGTGGTGGTGGTGCTGGCGCCGCACCAGGGCGATTCGCCGTTCAGCGCGCATCTGGCATCGTCCAGCGGCGGCCTGTTCCGTTAAGCGAGTACGGCCAGCGAATTCACGAAACGGCGCCTTTGGGCGCCGTTTTTGTTTGTCATTTCCGGGAAGACGCGCGACGCCGGATCCGGAATGACTGGATGGCTCAGACTCCCAGCGTCACACGCACGATTTCCGGCGGCACGCCGAGCCGCAGCGGCACCTTGCTGCAGCCGAGACCGCCGGACACGATCATGTGGCGGCCCTGCTCCACGATATGGCCATAGGCGAAGCGCGCGCCATATTCCGATGGCGTCCATACCGGCGGCACGAACGGCAGCACGATCTGTCCGCCATGGGTATGGCCGGCAAGCGTCAGGCTGACGCGCGGCGGCACCTGAGTGAATATATCCGGCTCGTGCACCAGCAGGATCACCGGATCGTCGGTGGTGATGCGCGCGAGCGTGCCGGGCAGATCGTCGACGCCTTTGAAATGGCCCGGTCCCAGCACATGCGCGAGCTGGTCGCCGAGCCCGGCCAGCCAGAAGCGGCGGCCGCGGTCGTTCAGCAGCACCGCATCGTTTTCCATCACCGGCATGTGCACCGCGGCCAATGCGCTGCGCACGCCCTTGATGTCGTGCCACCAGTCGTGATTGCCGAGAATGGCATAGACGCCGAGCCGCGCCTTCAGGCGCGCCAGCTCGGCCGCCCAGGCCGGATGCGGCACCCGCTCGGTGACGAAGCGATGAGTGGCAAAATAATCGCCCAGGATCACCACCAGGTCGGAGTTGAGCGCAATAGCGCCATCGACCACCTGGCGCACGCGCTCGATCCCCATATTGGGGCCGCCGGCATGCAGGTCGGCGATCACCGTAATGCTCAGCCGGTGCGCGTCGGGCCAGCCCGGCGGCACCGGCCGGTAGTCGGTGATCACCAGATCGTTGGCGGCTTCCGCGGCGGCGTAGGCCGCCGTTCCCGGCACCACCAGACCGGCGCCGGTCAGTCCGAGTCCGGCCTTGAGCAAGCCGCGGCGGGTCACCCCGCGCCGGATCGCCGGCTGAACGAACTGGCTGGAACTACCGATGGTCATGGGGAATTTGCTACGCCCGAACTATGAACGGACTGTGGATTTCATTCATAACTTTCGTCCCGCCGCGGACGCAGGCGGAATGGCCGGCCGCGGCGTCGGCAGCGGCACATGGCTGCCGGATATTTGCGCGCTGGCGACTTCGGTCAGCGGCCGGCGGCTCGCGCACGTCCCATTCGCAGATGCGATAGCCATTCCGGCGCGCGGCGATATCGAGATGGATGTGGCCTTCGTGGTGGCCGTCCGCGCCGGGACCGAGCACCGTCGTGAACCGCTCGCAGGCGCTTGCGCGCAAACCGCTGCGCAAGTCCTTCGGCGCCGCCATGTCGGTCAAGCCGATGACGCGGCCATCGGCGAGTGAGAACGAGCGCAGGTCGATGGCGTTGCCCATGCCATGCTCGCTCACCCTCGCGCCGAGCACGCGGTTGCGGCCGCGGCATTCGAAGTCGTCATAATTGTCGATGCTGCGCAATGCGGCGCCGATCGCGGTAACGCGCGGCGCCGCTTCGTCGCGGATCCAGGCCGCGAACGCCTCCGCCATCTCACAGCGCAGCACCGGCGCCGGCTTGACTTCGACGCGCGTGCGGTCGGCCAGCAGCACCGCGTCGAGCTGCACCATGTCGCGGCCGCCGCAGGCGCCGGGACCGATCAGGCGCGGCATCGGCTCGACGGCGGCCACCGCCGCAAGCCGCAAGCTGCAATCGGACGGCTTGCTGGTGACCTCGGCGGAATTGAAATCGGGCCCGGCGGCCTCGCGAAAAGTCAGCGGCTCGGCCCAGGCCGGCGGACGCGGGCGCGGCAGCGGGATATCTTCGGCCGCGGCCACGCCGCCGCCGAAAACAGCCAGCAAGATCATGGCCATGAGTGCCCGCACCGGGGCGATGTTGGGCACGATTGCGGCAATTATGCGGGACCCGCCGCGAAGCCAAAATGGCATCCCGCCGAATCCTTAATACGAGACCGTTGCGCCGGTCTGCGCGCCCGCTAACCTTAGCGCCGGCCGGCGAGGGGCGCGGGCCCAAAAAACGCTCGTCCAAGAGGGGAACGTCATGCTCGGGCTGATGCAGGATTGGCCGCTGCTGTTGCATCGGATTATCGACCACGCCGCCACGTTTCACGGCGGGCGCAAGGTTATCACCCGGTCGATCGAGGGGCCGATCGTCGAGACCAGCTACGCCGCGATCCGCGCCCGCGCGCTGAAGGTCGCGCAGCGGCTGGATAAGGACGGCATCAAGCTCGGCGACCGGGTGGCGACGCTCGCCTGGAACACCGGGCGGCACCTGGAGGCCTGGTACGGCATCGTCGGCATCGGCGCGATCTACCATACCGTCAACCCGCGGCTGTTCCCCGAGCAGATCGTGTGGATCGTCAATCACGCCGCAGACCGCATGATTTTCGTCGATCTCACTTTCGTACCGGTGCTGGAAAAAATCGCCGATCAGCTTCCCACCATCGAACGCACCATCGTGCTCACCGATGCCGCGCATATGCCGAAGACGACGCTCAAGAACGCGGTCGCCTACGAGGACTGGCTTGCCGAGGTGGACGGCGATTTCGAGTGGCGCGCGTTCGACGAGAACACCGCCGCCGGCATGTGCTACACTTCCGGCACCACCGGCCACCCGAAGGGCGTGCTTTATTCGCACCGCTCCAACGTGCTGCACGCGTTCATGGCGGCGCTGCCGGATTCCAAGAATCTATCGTCCGTGGACGTGGTGATGCCGGTGGTGCCGATGTTCCACGCCAATTGCTGGTCGCTCGCCTTTTCGACGCCGATGGTCGGCGCCACGCTGGTGATGCCGGGCGCCAAGATGGACGGCGCCTCGATCTACGAACTGCTCAACACCTACAAAGTCAGCTTCACCGCCGCGGTGCCGACGGTGTGGCTGATGCTGCTGCACGACCTGGAAAAGACCGGCGGCAAACTGCCTCACTTGAAGCGCGTGGTGATCGGCGGCTCGGCCTGCCCGCGCGCCATGGTCAAGACCTTCCAGGAGGTCTATGGCGTGGAGGTGGTGCACGCTTGGGGCATGACCGAGATGAGCCCGCTCGGCTCGCTCTGCACCATGAAGCCGGAATATGCCGCGCTCACCGGCGACGCCCGGCTCGACGTGCAGCAGAAGCAGGGTCATCCGCCGTTCGGCGTCGAGATGAAAATCACCGACGACAACGGCCGCGACCTGCCGTGGGACGGCAAGACCTTCGGCCGGCTGAAAGTGCGCGGACCGGCGGTGGCGAAGGCCTATTACAAGGTCGACAACGATCCGGTGTTCGAGAACGGCGGCTGGTTCGACACCGGCGACGTGGCGACCATGGACCGCTACGGCTACATGCAGATCACCGACCGCGCCAAGGACGTGATCAAGTCCGGCGGCGAATGGATTTCCACCATCGATCTGGAGAACCTGGCGGTCGGCCACCCCAAGGTGGCGGAAGCCGCCGTCATCGGCGTCAAGCATCCGAAATGGGACGAGCGGCCGCTTCTTGTGATCGTGCTCAAGAAGGGCGAGAGCGCCAGCAAGGAGGACATTCTCGCCTTCATGCAGGGCAAGATCGCCAAATGGTGGATGCCGGACGACGTGGTGTTCGTCGATGAGATCCCGCACACGGCGACCGGCAAGATCCAGAAGATCACCTTGCGCCAGCGCTTCAAGGATTATGTGCTGCCGAGCGTGCAGGCGGCGGAGTAATCTTGCGCGGCGCAATCCGCGGACCGTCCACGTCCCGACCAACCGGTTAATTTTCTCAACGTTAACGCTTCCATAAGCGCGCGCTGACCGGCGTAAGACCGGCATGCTTACGCGCCGGTTAATGCGCGTTCCCTAAAATTTTAGTCAATGCCATCCCGGATATTTAGAACACGTACCATAGATTCAGCCATGCAAAGGGCATTGAAAAGTCAGTAAGACCTGGGGACGCATGGCACTCGTCGTTATCCTCGATGACCGGGCTACCAACCGCAAGATTTTCTCGAGGCTCGCCGCCTCGATCGAATCCGACGTGACGGTGCGCAGCTTTGGCGATCCGCTCGAGACCCTCACCTGGCTCGAGAACAATACGCCCGATCTGATCGTCACCGACTTCAAGATGCCGACGATGGACGGCGCGGAATTCATCCGCCGTTTTCGCGCACAGCCCAATGGCGCCGAGATTCCCGTCATCGTCATCACGGTCTACGAGGAACGCGAATTCCGGCTGCGCGCGCTTGAGGCCGGCGCCACCGATTTCCTCAACAGCCCGGTCGACCACAAAGAATTCACCACGCGCGCGCGCAACCTCCTGAAGCTGCGCCGGCAGCAAATTCTGCTCGCCGCCCGCGCCGACAACCTTGCGCAGGAACTCAAGGACTCCGAGCGCTCGCGCGAAGAGGCGCTGCGCGATTCGAGCGAACGCCTCGCCCAGGTCATCGACACCGTTCCGGCGGCGATCAGCGCCACCGACAGGGATGGCCGCATCCTGTTCATCAACGCATTCCAGGCGGCGCTGGCCGGCATCGGATCGTCCGAGGTGGTCGGACACGACATGCAGCCGATGTTCGATGAGTGTCATAGCACGCGCAGCAAGACGCTGGACCGCAAGGTCATCAGCACGGAAGCCCCGCTGCCGAGCTTCGAGGAAGAGATTGTCGACACCAATGGGGTCAAGCGCGTCTTCCTGACAACCAAGACCCCGCTGCGCGACTGCGCCAATGCCGTGGTCGGCGTGCTGACCTCCTCGCTCGACATCACCGACCGCAAGCGCGCGGAAAACCACCTTTTCTACATGGCGCACCATGACGTGTTGACCGGCCTGCCAAACCGCGCGCTGTTGACCGACCGCCTACGCCGCGAGATCGCCCGCACGCGCCGGGGCGACCGCCCCTTCGCCCTCCACCTCATCGATCTCGACGGCTTCAAGGATATCAACGACGGTCTCGGCCATCAGGTCGGCGACCAGTTTCTCGTGGAGGTCGCCGAACGGCTGCGTTCGCTCGTGCGCGAAACCGACACCATCGCTCGCCTGGGCGGCGACGAGTTCGCGGTCTTGCAGACGCACGTCTTGCGGAACGAGGACGTGGCCAATCTGGCCACACGCATCACCGAAGCTATCGCCGCGCCCTGGGTGCATGCGGGCAAGCGGGTGATTTCGGGCGCGAGCGTCGGCATCGCTTTCCACCCAACCGACGGCTCCGACGCCCAGGAGCTGCTGCGCAACAGCGACCTGGCAATGTACCGGGCAAAGCACGATGGCGGCAACGTGTTCCGGTTCTACGCCTCGGATATGAACCGGCGGGCGCGCGCGGGTCTGATCCTCGACACCGATTTGCGCGAGGCCATCGCCAGGGGGCAGTTTGTCCTGCACTACCAGCCGCAGATCGCGCTCGGCAGCGGACAGGTCGTCGGCGCGGAGGCGCTGCTGCGCTGGCAGCGGCCCGGGCACGGGCTGGTCGGGCCGAGCGAGTTCCTGGCGCGGGCGGAGGAAAACGGCCTCATCGTCCCGATCAACGAATGGGTGCTGCGCGAGGCCTGCCGCGAGGCGAAGACGTGGCAGCAGCGCGGACAGCCGCCGATCCGCGTTGGCGTCAATTTGTCGTCGCTCCAGTTCTTCAAGAGGAATGTCCCGCTGCTGGTGGCCAAGGTGCTGGCCGACACCGGGCTCGACCCCAGGCTGCTCGATCTCGAGCTGACCGAAAGCATCGTCATGCATGACGCCGAGGCGGTCGCCGGGGACTTGCGGCAACTGCGGGAGCTCGGCATCGGCATTTCGATCGACGATTTCGGCACGCGCTATTCGACGCTCAACTACATCAAGCATTTTCCGGTTGACCGAGTGAAAATCGATCAGTGTTTCATCCGCGATATTACCACCAACCCAAACGATGCCGCGATCGTTCGCGCGATCGTAAGCCTCTGCCACAGCCTCGAGCTCGATATCGTCGCGGAAGGCGTGGAAACGGCCGAGCAGCTCGCGCTGCTGCGCGCCGAAGGATGCAACGAGGTTCAGGGCTTCTATTTTGCGCAGCCGATGCCGGCTGCGGACCTGATCGCGTTCGTCAACGAAAGAGGCGCGCAAGCGCGCATAGCGTGAGGTCGGCGATGCACGCGGGGCTCTTCCGTAAAGCCGAACGGCCGCCGCAGCCAGCTGATAGGCGCGCCCGTCGCATCTTCTCCTGGATCGCGAGCCGGTTGCGCAATCGGCCCGACTCCGAACACGAGATGACGGTCAACCGACTGGCGCTCAGCAGCGTGGCCTTCGGCTATCTCCTGGTCGCGGCCCTGTTCGGCCACATGGATGCCGAGAAGATGCTGGTCTCCGACGGCCCGGTATTCGCCATTTACCAGATGGCCTCGATCATCCTGTTCTGCCACCTGCTCTACCAGCCGGGCGCCTCCGTGGTGCGGCGCCTTATCGGCATGGTTCTCGATTTCGGCATCTTCTCTTACGGAATGCACGTCGGCGGCGAAACCTTCGCGCCACTTTATCCGATCTACCTGTGGACCATTTTCGGCAACGGATTTCGCTTCGGCGTCCCCTATCTGTTGGCCGCTTCCGGCATCAGCGTCATCGCCTTCGGCGCGGTCATCGCGACCACCGATTTCTGGCAGGCGCAATCCGGGCTTGCCGCCGGCCTGACCGCAGGCCTCATCCTGCTGCCGCTTTATGTTTCAACCCTGATCCGCAAGCTGTCGGAAGCCAAGCGCCAAGCCGAGGAAGCAAACCGCGCCAAGAGCGTCTTCCTCGCCAGCATCAGCCACGAATTCCGCACTCCGCTCAACGCCATCATCGGACTGAGCGATCTGTTGCGTAACACTTCGCTCGATAACGAGCAGGAAGAAATGACCGAGACCGTCGGCAAGTCCGGCCGTCAACTGCTCAATTTGATCAATTCCGTCCTCGATTTCTCGCGTGCCGAAGCCGGACAGGTCACCATCAAGACCGCCGATTTCGACCTTCTGTCCACGCTTGGAGAAATCCGCAACATGCTAGCGGTAGAGACGCGGCGCAAAGGCATACGCCTGTCGATCCACTGCACCCCGCGCACACCGCAGCTATTGGCCGGGGACAAGCGCCACCTCGAGGAAGTGCTCGTCAATCTTGCCGGCAATGCAGTAAAATTCACCGAAAACGGCTACGTCGCGATCGCGGTCGATGCCGTTATCCACGATGGCGACCGGGTGCGGCTGCGCTTCGAGGTGTCGGACACCGGCATCGGCATCAGCGAAGAAGCGCTGACGCGCATATTCGAGCGCTTCACGCAAGCCGACGAGACCATCATCGATCGCTTTGGCGGCACCGGCCTCGGGCTCGCCATCGTCAAGCAGATCGTCGAGCTGCATGGCGGCAAGATTGGCGTCGAAAGCGCAGTCGGCAAAGGCAGCACATTCTGGTTTGAGATCGAGCTGAAGGCGCAGGCGAAAGAGCCGCCTCAGGTTCAGACAAAACCGGGCTCAATCGTTGTCGTTGGCGGCGACGACGAGGCCCGTGCGCTGGCGAAGTCGTGCCTGCCGGACGCGAAATTCGCCGCCAGCGCGGACGAAGCCGCCGCCATGCTGAGGACGCTGCGCACGGAGGGCGTGCGCCGCCCGGTCGCGATCATTGACGAAAAAATATGCAACGCGATGGATGAAACCGCATTCAGTCGCTTCGCGTGCGAGGGCCAAGCTGGCGCTCCCGCCTTCATAATGCTTACCGGCAATTCCAGTATGGGCTTGCCGGCCGGAAACATACGCAGCCGCTGCGTCACGACGCTGGCCACTCCGCTCGATCCCCTGCAACTCGCGGCCGCCCTGCGAATCGCGGGCGGCGGCGGCGAAACCGATCGCACCGACGACAAGCACGCCGGCGCGATTGTTGCGGCCAGCCATCCGCGTTCGATCCTGGTTGCCGAGGACAACCGAACCAATCAAATGGTCGTTGCCAAAATCCTCGAGCGCGCCGGCCATCACGCCACCATCGTCGACGATGGCGAAGCGGCTCTCGACGCACTTAATGCGCGCGATTTCGATCTCGTGCTGATGGATGTGAACATGCCGGTCATGAACGGCATCGAGGCGACCAAACTTTATCGCTTCTCCGCTCTCGGCCGGCCGCGCGTGCCGATCGTGGCGCTTACAGCCGACGCGACCGAGGGGGCAAAGCAGCGCTGCGAAGAAGCCGGCATGGATGCCTGCGTCACCAAACCGATCGAGCCGCATCGGTTGCTCGCGATCATCGATTCGCTTTTGCGCAACGCCGCCGATGCCCCGCAAACGGCCTTGCCGGCCGGCGAGACCGCGGCCCATACCGCCGAGCGGCGGAGCAAGAGCGCGGCCACAGCTGCAGCCGTCGATGTCGATGCCCTCAACAAGCTCGAGAGTTTGGGCGGCAAGGAATTCCTCGACGATCTCGCGACCCAGTTCCTCGACGACGCAGCCGATATATTGCACGACCTGGCCAAGATCATGGCCGCGGGCGACGTGCATGGGTTCCGCGAACAGGTGCATGCGCTGCGCAGCGCCGCGGCCAATATCGGAGCGCGCGGTATTTACGAAATGTGTCTGGCCTGGCGGCAGATCACACCCGAAGACCTGGCAAACCTGGGCGAATCACACCTCAAGGAATTGCGCGAGGAATTCGAGCGCGTATGCGTCGAGCTGCAGGCACGGCTCTCCGAACAGGACGCCGCGGCCTGACGCCTAGGAAATGCCGGCAATCGGCTAGGAAAGCGCGCCGTTCACGCGGCGCAATTGCGCGCGCGAGAAGCGCTCCATCTTGCGCAGATCGGATTCTTCCAATCGCATCGCATGCTCGGCCCAGATATCCGTGACGTCACGCAGCTCGTCGAGCGAGAGCGGATTGACGCGCATATGCACGTCGCGGATGCGGCGATGCACGGCATGCTGGCGGCGATTTTTCTCGATGTAGTCGCGCACCGCCGCCTCCCCGCAGCCGTCCTCGGCCAAGACGTCGATGAGGCCCATGTCGTAGAGATCCGAGGCGCTGTAGATGCGGCCGCTGAGGATGAGCTTGCGGGCGCGCACCGCATCGAGCTTGCGCGACAGGAAGCTGAATGCGCCCATGCCCGGAAACATGTTGAACAGGATCTCGGGCAGACCGAATTTGGCGCTTTTTTCCGCCACCAGCACGTTGAAGGACAAGGCGCCTTCAAACCCGCCGCCCAGCGCATCGCCCTGCACCAGCGCGATCGTGATCAGCGGCAGATGGAAGCCGACCGTCATGTGATAGGCAACGTCGACGCAGTCATGCGCATAGTTGCGCAGCGCCTCGACGTCGCGCGCGCGTATGCATTCAATGAAAAAACTGAGGTCGCCGCCGAGATTGTAAATGCCCGGAAGGCGCGAGCCGCCGACAAAGTATCTGATCGGTGCGTTCTCGCCCGGCGGCAGGCTGGCGAACATGCGTTGCAGCATCCGCCGCACGGAAATCAATTCGCCCAGCAGCGTCGAGGTGAAGCTTGGCGGCCCCGCCGGCCGCATATAGCACCAGACCGCTTCGTCTTGGTAATCGATCATCAAGTCGAGTTCGCGATAGCCCGCACTGGCAAATCTGTCGGCAAAGCCGGCATGGGAGCGCTCGACAGTGCGCGGCTCGCGCATCGGCGCGAGGTCGGGAAACGGCAAGAGTTCCAATTGTGTTGGAGCCTTGGCCCCCACCGGCTGAGCCCGGCGAACCATGGGCGCGACGTTGAGTTTAGTTACGGCCGCCTGCAAATTACCGCTGACTGTCATAGACCGGTGTATCCCATACCAAGGCACCACCATCGGCCGCCACAGAATTACATTAATCAATAATTAACCCCGTTGACATTCGATATTGTACAAATGGTTAATTCGAAAGTTCGCATGCACCTAATTCCGTGCGCGGCGTGTGATTAGCTTGAAGCGAATTGGCGCGGAGTGACGGGCATGGCGCGGCGACCCACATTTGGCGAGGAGCCGGTGTCGCGGCTGGCCGCATGGTCCGCCCGGTTCGCGCTGTTCGCGCTCGCGGTGGCTGCGCTCTCGGTCATCATCGTGCGGTCCGGCTTGCTCGAGATCGTGCCCGCGCTCGCCACTTTCGCGGCCGCGTTGCTATTCGCAGGCCTGGCGGTGTTGCTTTCGTTCGCCGCCTTCGTCGCGATCTGGCGGCAGGGCCTCGCCGGGCTCGGTTCGGCGATCTTGGGATTGATCCTCGGCCTGCTGCTGCTCGCCTACCCAGGCTATCTCAGCTATCGCGCCAGCAAACTGCCGGCGATTTCCGACATCACCACCGACCCGGGCGATCCGCCGCGCTTCGACGTGCTGGCGCGCCTGCGGCCGCGCGGCAGCAACGACTATCCCGGCGCGGCAGTGGCGCTGGCGCAGCGCGCGGCCTATCCCGACATCACCCCCCTGCAAGTCAACGCACCGGTCAAGCTCACTTATGACATCGCGCTCGCGCTGGTGACCAAGCGCAAATGGCGTGTGGTCGACGCCCGCCCGCTGGCGGGCGGCCGCCGCGATGCCGTCATCGAGGCGGTCGCCCGCACGCCGATCATGGGGTTCCGCGATGACGTGGTAATCCGCGTGAGCGCGGCCGGCGGCAACGCCCGCGTCGATGTGCGCTCGGCCTCGCGCTATGGCTTGCACGATTTCGGCGCCAATGCCGCGCGCATCCGCAGCCTGCTCGACGATATCGACGAAGCGGTGAACGCGGCGCCCGAGCCGCGGCCGGAGCCGGAGAAAAAGGCGCCGCCGGCGCCGAAGCGTCAGCCGGCCAAGAACAAAGGCGATATATTAAATCAGTGATGATGGCGCGCTGGCGCCGGCTATTGCGCCAACCGATAGAGCCCATCGATCGCCGGCTGCCCGTCGGTTGCGACCACGCCGCGCGTCACCAGATCCTCCATATGCGCCAGCACCGAGAGCCCGGCCGCGCCGGTCAAACGCGGGTCGATGCCGATATAGATCGCGCGCACGATGGTCGGGATGTCGGTTTCGCCTTTCGCCAGCCGATGCAGGATCGACGCCTCGCGCGCCTTGCGGTGCAGGATGTAGTAATTCACGAAACGCGATGCGTCGGCGATCGCCGGTCCGTGGCCGGGGAAGTAGATGGCTTCGCTGCGCTTTGCCAGTTTCGCCAGCGAGGCCATGTAGTCGCTCATGGCGCCGTCGGGCGGCGCCACGATCGAGGTGGCCCAAGCCATCACATGATCGCCGGCGAACAGCACGTTGTTCTCCTTGAACGCATAGGCCATGTGATTGGCGGTGTGACCGGGCGTCGCCACCGCTTGGATCGTCCAGCCGTCGCCGGCAACGATTTCACCGTCCTTGAGCGCGACGTCGGGGCGGAAGTCGCGGTCGGCGCTGGCGTCGAGCGGATTGTGTTCGCCGATATGCAGGGGCCGCGCGGCGCGGTGCGGGCCTTCGGCATAGACGGTGGCGCCGGTCGCCGCCTTGATCGCCGGCACCGCCGGCGAATGATCGCGGTGGGTGTGGGTGACGAAAATATGCGTCACCGTCTCATGGCGCACGGCCTCGAGCAGCGCAGCGATATGAACGGGATCGTCCGGGCCGGGGTCGATAATGGCGACCTTGCCGCGGCCGACGATGTAGCTGAGCGTGCCCTTGAAGGTGAACGGCCCCGGGTTGTCGGCCATGATCCGCCGCACGCCGGGCATCGGCTCGTCCACCGTGTCGGGGGCGAGATCGAGATTTTTGTCGAAGGGGATGTCGTCGGCCATGGCGCGTGCTTATGAGCATGCCGCGCCGCGGATTCCAACCGATTTTTTCAAACCATTGCGGCTTGCGCTACTGAACCACCAAATAGCCTTCCGTCTCCGGATGGAAGTCGTCGAAGAAGCGGTACCGTCCGGGCTCCAGGGGGCGAATCCGCATGGTGATCGTGCCGCCACCGGTGACGACTTTCTCCACGCGCAGCATGTTGCTTTCGAACTCCGCCGGCGCGGGATCGAGATTTTTTACGACGATGACGATCGGTTTGCCGGCCGGCGCATGCGGCTCGGCCGGCTGAAAACGGTGATTCTTGAGCGCCATGTTTACGGTCACCGCGTCCTCGGCCCGCGCCGGCGACATTATCAGCAGCAACGCGAGCGTTAGGACGGAGATTCCAAGCCCATGTCCGTTCATTGAGAACCGTCTCATGCCCTGATCCTTCGACGTAAATGCACGGACCCTAGAATTCGAACTCGAGCTTCAGATTGGCGCGATATTTCTCGAAGTTTGCAAGGTCCAGCGGCCGCGGATCGTCGACCGCGTGACCGGCGACCTGCGCCATAAATGCGGCAGCAAGAAGCACCTTCCTGCTGACATTGAGTTGCAAGTTCGGTCCTACAAAAAGCGCGTGGCCGTTGAAAGTCTTAAACGTCAGGCCGTCATAGGCCCGGTCGTATTCCGCGGCTACGCCCATCGCTAATGTCGGTGTGATGCGGTAGGTAAGTGCCATCCCAACTGCGGCCGACGAGCTGCGTTCCCACATATCCGCATCGGCAGGCTTGGCAATTTCGGGTTCGTAGATCAAGTTGAGCGCCGCGTAGAGACGATTGGCAATGAGCTCGGTATCGGCGACAAGCTTGAATGCCGAACTATAGCTCCTTGTCCTCGTGCCATCCGCGCCATCGATCCGCGACCATTCCGGCTCGGCCGATACCGTCAGGCCGATGGGCGAACCGGGACCGCGGCCAATGATGAGATAACGTAGCTTCGCGGACGCACCGCTGAACTGCGTGCTGTTGCGATCGTCGAGATCCTCGACGCCGCCGATCGAATGCGTAAGCCCGTGGGCGCTCAGTTCATACGAAAAATTCTGTGTTAGCACGTGTTCAAAAGCAAATTCATGCTCGATCGCAGAATACCGGCCGCCTCGTTTCTGGAACGACCCCGTTGCCTCATATTCAATCGCCTTCTCGCCTTCATTGCCGATGTCGGACCCATCGATGAAGCCGAACATGTATTTCGATTCGGCTTCGTGAAAGATATCCCCCACCGACTGCGCGCTCCGCTGCGCCGCAGACTGTGAAGACTGGGCGTAAGCGTCAAAAACCGTTACGGACAAAATCAGCGCGGCAACCGCAAGGGCGCGCGCAAGCCAACAGATACGCATAGAACCTTCCTCATGCTTCGAGTTCAAGGCTCGACAACAGGACTGCGATCGCGCACGATCGCATGATGCGATTTCAGTTGGAAATTTTTCCAGCGCGGATGTCAATCCATCCGAGTGAACATTAGATAACTTCTAGTTCGGAGCTATTCTAATTCGAATGTGCGCGTTCGCGCCGTTCAATGAATCTCCGGCTCCGGAATCGCCCCGAGCGGCGCCAGAAAATCGAAATCGCAGCCCTCGTCGGCCTGCCCGATATGCTCGGAATAAAGCGCGCCATAGCCGCGCGGATAGCGCGGCGCCGGCGGCTTCCAGGCGGCGCGGCGGCGCGCCAGTTCCGCGTCGCTGACATGCAGATGGATGCGGCGCGTCGGCGACATCGACCTCGATCTCGTCGCCGGTTTGCACGAAGGCGAGCGGGCCGCCGACGAAGCTTTCCGGCGCCACGTGCAGAATGCAGGCGCCATAGCTGGTGCCGCTCATGCGCGCGTCGGAAATGCGCAGCATGTCCTTGACGCCGGCTTTCAGCAGCTTTGTGGGAATTGGAAGCTGTCCCCATTCCGGCATGCCGGGCCCGCCCTTCGGTCCGCCGTTCTTGAGCACCAGCACGTGATCGGGCGTGACCTCGAGATCGTCGCGCTCCACCTCGCGCGCCATGTGGTTGTAATCCTCAAAGGCGATCGCCGGCCCGCGATGATGCAGCAGGCGCTTTTCCGCCGCCGATGGCTTCATCACGCAGCCGCGCGGCGCCAGATTGCCGGTGAGCACCGCGGTGGCGCCTTCGCTGGAAACCGGATCGCTCAGCGGATGGATGATGTCGCGCTTGTAGACTTCCGCGCCGGCAATGTTCTCCCCGATGCGTCTTGCCGGTCACCGTCAGGCAGGCGAGATCGAGCTTGTCGCGCAATTCGACCATCAGCGCGCGCAAGCCCCCGGCATAGAAGAAATCCTCCATCAGGAATTCGCCGGAGGGGCGCACATTGGCGAGCACCGGCACCTCGCGCGATAGTTCGTCGAAGCGCTGCATGTCGAGCGCTAAGCCGGCGCGGCGCGCCATCGCCACCACATGGATGATGGCATTGGTCGAGCCGCCCATCGCCATGTGCACACGGATGGCGTTGTCGAAGGCGGCCGGCGTCAAGATCTTCCGCGGCGTCAGATCCTCCCACACCATGTCGACGATGCGGCGGCCGGCAGCGGCCGCACATGCGCGGGTGCGCGGAATCGGCGGCGGGGATCGAGGAGGCGCCCGGCAGCGTGAGACCGAGCGCCTCGGCGATCGCCATCATGGTGGCCGCCGTGCCCATCACCATGCAGGTGCCGAAGCTGCGCGCGATGCCGCCCTCGATCTCCGCCCATTGCTCGCCGCTGATGCGGCCGGCGCGCTTCTCGTCCCAGTATTTCCAGGCGTCCGAGCCGGAGCCCAGCACCTGGCCGTGCCAATTGCCGCGCAGTTGCGGACCGGCCGGCACGTAGATCGCCGGCACGCCCATGCTGATGGCGCCCATGATCAGCCCGGGCGTGGTCTTGTCGCAGCCGCCGAGCAGCACCGCGCCGTCGATCGGATGACTGCGCAGCAGTTCCTCCGTCTCCATCGCCAGCAGGTTGCGATAGAGCATGGTCGAGGGCTTGACGAACGGTTCCGACAACGACATGGCCGGCAGCTCGACCGGCAAGCCGCCGGCTTGCAGCACGCCGCGTTTGACGTCCTCGGCCCGCGCTCTCAAATGCGTATGGCAGAAATTGATGTCGCTCCAGGTGTTGACGATGCCGATCACCGGCTTGCCCTGCCAGTCGGCGGCGTCATAGCCGCCCTGGCGCAGCCGCGAGCGATGGCCGAACGAGCGCAGATCGTTGACGCCGAGCCAGCGGTGGCTGCGCAGGTCTTCCGGACGCTTACGCGTGCTCATTCGGCCGCGATCTCGGGCTTGAGCGCGGCGCGTTTGGTCGCCAACTGTACCATGACGATAATGGCAGCCAGCGCCGCGCCGATGACATCGGTGGAGAAATGCGGATCGATCAGCAGCAAGCCAGCGACCGCCAGCAGCACGCTCTGCCAATGCGCGGAATGGACGATGAAATAGCCATGCAACCCGGCGGCGAATAGGATGACGCCAATGGTGGCCGAGACGCTGGCCATGATGATGGTCGGCCAGTCGCCGATCATCAGCAGCGCCGGCTCATACACGAACATGAATGGCACGATGAAGCTGGTGGCGGCGATCCGCACCGCGGCCCAGCCGGTAATCCAGAGATCGGATTTGGCGAGCCCCGCTGCAGCGAACACCGCCAGCGCCACCGGCGGCGTGATCGCCGATAGGATCGCGAAGTAGAAAGCGAACATGTGCGCGGCCGGCAGCGCCACGCCGAACTTGACGATGGCCGGCACCAGCAGCGCGGTCATGATGATGTAGGCCGGCGTGGTCGGCATGCCCATGCCGAGCACGATGCCGGCGATCATGGTGAACACCAGCGCGAGCAGCAGATAGTTCTGCGATAAATGCACCACGTATTGCGTGAACACGATGCCCAAGCCCGACAGCGTCACCACCGCGATCACCACGCCGGCGCAGGCGCAGGCCATGGCGACCGGCAACGCGTTCTTTGCACCGTCGACACAAGCCGCGATCAGGTTCTCGACGGTGACGTAATGGCGGGTCGATTGGCGCAATGCCGCCACCGGAAAGCAGGTCACCACGCCGGCGAGCGCCGCCATCGGCGCGGAAAAGCCGGTATACATGAACACGAGGATCGCCAGCACCGGCAGGAACATGTGGCCGCGCTCGCGCATCACCTGGCTGAGCCTGGGCAGTTCGCTGCGCGGTACGCCGACCAGGCCGCGGCGCTTGGCCTCGAAATGCACGGCCGAAAAGCAGGCGACGTAATACAGAACCGAGGGAATGATCGCCCAGATCACCACCTGTCCGTAGGACACGCCGAGGAATTCGGCCATGACGAAGGCGGCGGCGCCCATGATCGGCGGCATCAATTGTCCACCGGTCGATGCCACTGCCTCGACGCCGGCGGCAAAATGCGCCGGAAAACCGGAGCGCTTCATCAGCGGGATGGTGATCGGGCCGTCAACCATGACGTTGGCCACCGCACTGCCCGAGATGGTGCCGAACAGCGCCGAACTCACGCAACTCACCTTGCCCGGGCCGCCGGCGGTGGCGCCGGTCAGGCTCATGGCGAAATCCATGAACAACTGCCCGGTGCCGGTACGCTCCATGAACGAACCGAACAGCACGAAGATCAGCACATAGGAAGCCGACACCGAGAGCGGGATGCCGAAGATGCCTTCGGTTGTCATATAGAGCTGGTCGAGCATGCGCATCGGCTCGAGCCGCGCGACAACCAAGCCGTAGAACAGGAACACCAGCGCGGTAATCGGTAGCGCCCAGCCGATGACGCGGCGGGTGGCCTCCAGCACCATCACCGTCATGATCACGCCCATGATCATGTCGGCTTTCGTCAATTCATCGACATAGAAAATGCGATTGACGACGTAGTCGTAATTGACGAACAGATAGAGGATCGGCGTCGCCGCCAGCACTAGCAGAACGAGATCGAGTGCGCTCGGCAGACCCGCCGGCTCACCACTGCGGCGGTGAATGATGAAGACCAGCGTCGTCGCGAACAGCAGATGGGTGCCGCGGAACCAAACCGCCTCGGGCGTGCCGAAGGCGATCGCCCAGGTGTGGTAGGCCACCATGAGCACGCCGATGATGGTAGTGGCGCGACGGACGATGCCGCCGTAACTGAAGTCGAGCGGTGTGGTCATGGCGTCTGCTGCGTTGAGGGGTTAGTGCGACCAATGCGCCGGCGGAAGCCAAAAGGCCTCCGCCGACGGCACGCAATCAGTGGGATTGCACGGCGATGCCGGCTTCCTTGTAGAACTTCGCCGCGCCGGGATGGAACGGCACGCCGATATCTTCTGCCATGCCCTTGGGGGTGAGCGTCGCGATGTCCTTGGCCACCGTCGCCAGCGTCTTGGTGTTGGCGGCGAGCGTCTTGACCATAGTGTAGACCTCCTCCGGCGGCAGCTTGCACGACACGAAGACGTGGGTGGCGTAGCCGATCACCTTCACGTCCTTGTCCTGCTTCGGATAGGTGCCTTTCGGAATGTTGTTGAGCGTGTAGCCGGGATTGAGCTTGCGCATGGCATCGATGCTGCTCGCCTGGTCGATCAGTTTGATGTCGCGGGCGGCGGCGAGATCCATCACCGCGCCAGCCGGAATCTGGGTACCGAGCGCGAAGGCGACGGCGTGGCCGTCCTTCATCTGGTTCACCGAGTCGGAATAGCCGACGAAACTGATCTTCACGTCGTCGTATTTCAGCCCGTGCACCTCGAGAATTTGCCGGGTGATCAACTCGCCGGTGTTGCCGCGCTGCTGCGTGGTGATCGGCTTGCCCTTGAGATCCTCGATCTTGTCGACGCCGGAGTCGGCATTGACGACGAATTGATAATATTGCGGGTAGAGCGTGGCGAGGTTGCAGATATTGGTCGCCGGCTTCGTGAACGGCGGCTTGCCGTTAACGCCGTCCACGGTCGAGATCGAATTGCCAAAGCCGACGTCGGCCTTGCCTTCGTCGACGCCGCGCGCATTGGCGATGCCGGCGCCCGGCATGACCTGCACGGCGAGACCGGGGATCGCCTTTTCCCACATATCTTTGAGCTGGCCGCCAAGCGGAATCCACGACCCGCCCTGCGGGCCGGTCATCATTTTTATGTCATCGGCGGCGGCCGGACCGGCGATGGCGAGCGCCAGACCAAATGCCAGGCCTGAAGCCAAACCGAACGTCTTGATCGAAGATTTCATAGTGCTTCCTCCCTATGCCCTGCGCTTCGACGCGCGGACGATTGCTGATCACCTTGGCTGGCGATTTTTGTTTCCCGAGCCTTCAGGGTACGCGGCGACGGCATCTTCGCACAAGGGTGCTGGCGCCAATCGGGAACCGCAGCCAAGAACCCGGGCATCGATTGCCGCCCGCCGGGCGTAATTGTCCGATTTAATGTTCGACAACGCAGGATCGGACGTTTGGTCTAATCAATATTGATATTGCTTGTGTTTTTGCCGCTGGCCTGGACGCCTGCCCACGCTCAGCAAGGCTTCGAGACCCAGGCGCGGTATTATATTGTCTTGTCATGTTGGTCGCGGCACTCATCATCTTCGCGGTCGCCGTCTTGTTGGGCTCAGCGCTCGCGGTTCCGCATCTGCGGACGCCGGCAGCTGCGCCCCCACCATGGCCGCTTGCGGCGCTGCATGGGCTCCTCGCCATCGGCGGCCTCTGCTGCCTCGCGCTCGCGCTGCGCGGTCCGCCACGGGGATTGGACCAGGGCACCGCCTCCTTTGGCATCATTGCAATTACACTGACGACGCTGGCGGCATTGGTCGGAGCCGGGCTGCTTGCGGCGCATGTCTTCAAAAGGCGGATCGCGGGGATAATGATCGGCATCCATGCGACGCTTGCCGTCAGCGGCCTCGCTATTCTTGCCGCTTACGTCTTCGCGGGATAGCACGGTGAAAATGGACTCACGCTCGCCGTTGCGGGCCACGCCAAGGATCTGAGGTAGCCTGCCGGAATGTTCGCGCCACGCCCCACACATCTCTCCGTCGGTCTGATCGCGTGTTCGATCGCGCTGACGATTGCCGGCTGCGGCACCACCGGGGTGCGGGAAACGCCAGCGGCGGCCGGCGGTGAACCGCAGCAGCCGAAGACGGTGCTCGTCAATGATTTGGTATTTTCCCCCGACGTCGCGGTGATCGACCACGAATTCGCCGCACGGCTGGCGAGCAAGCTCGGCGACAGCACGGTGACGAACGACGTCATCAAGGGTATCACCGTCAAGCGAGTGAATGACGAGATCGTGGCCACCATCATCGTCATCTTGCATGAAGAAGCCGGTCTCAAAGCGCTGCCGGGCAGCGACGTGGAACCCGCGCGCGAGGATGGAACGCTGGTGATGGCCGGCCAGTTGCGCGCCGCCGAACAGGGCAACCGCGCCCAGAGCAAACCGGCCGGTTTCGGCGCCGGCGGCGGCATGGCCGCCGACATGACGCTGTCGCAAGTCTCCGGCGGCGCGAGCAAACAATTGACTGCGTTCACGGCGCAACCGCAGAGCGGGCGGCAGTCCGCCGCCGCGATATTCGGAGCGGATGCGGCCGAGCGCAACGCCGAGATCGCCACGACGCTTGCCAGCATGAATGCGCCCGACGTGAACCTCTCGCCTGACATCGAGGTGCAGGCGCGCGCGCTCGGCCGCGCGGTCGCCGACAAATTCATCGCCTATGCCGTGCAGCAGGGCTGGGCGCACAAAACGTATTTGCCCGCGCAAGCCACGAACGCAACGCCGGTGGAAAAGCGGCCGCCGGAAAAGAGGCCGCGGAGATTGCCGGTTGAGCCCGCGAAGCAAGGCGGAGCGCCGGTTCCGCCAAAGCCATTCCCTTGCGATGCATTCACGAAAAATGAGCGCGGGAACTGGTACGTTAGGGGGCCCGTGGCCGTTGATATAGGAAACGCCAAAGGCAAAATTCTACATAATCAGGAAATTCCGCGCGGATTTTTCACTGTCGGCGGCGTCGATCTTTACGAGGCCATTCAGAAGAAGTGCGCCAGCCAATAGGGCCAAGGCACCGGCAGGATTGCGAGTGAAATCTGCGGCGGAAGGCTGTTGCGCGCGCGCAACTTTCGCCGCAACAATTGCTAGGAAACCCCGCCGCCTGCTACCCTCATCCGCATTCCGGAGTTCATCTCGGGGAATGTCGGACCGCATAATTGTCTATCAATATCCAACAATGGCATCTGAATTCAAAAACATTCCAACTCCAAAAATTGTGCCAGCAATAATGGCAGCGAATGCACAAGCAAAGTTTCAACAAGCCCTTTCGCTGCACCAAAATGGACATTTGCCGCAAGCAAAAACTCTCTACGAAGAAATACTCGTTGCACACCCCAACCATTTTGACGCCCTTCACTTGTTGGGCGTGATTGCACATCAAAATAAAAATCACCGGAGAGCGGTTGATCTTATTGGCAAAGCAATCGAACTCTCTCCGAGAGACGCCGCTTTCCACTACCACCGCGGTCTTGCGCTGCAAGCACTCAAGCAACTCGACGCCGCCGTCGCAAGTTACGACAAAGCCATTGCGCTCAAGCCGGATCTTGCCGAAGCCTGCTCCAATCGCGGTCTTGCGCTGCAAGAGCTCAAGCAACTCGACGCCGCTGTTGCAAGCTTTGACCAAGCCATCGCGCTTAAGCCGGATTATGCCGAAGCCTACTACAACCGCGGCATTGCGCTCGAAGAACTCCAGCAATTCGACGCTGCCGTCGTGAGCTACGACAAAGCCATTGCGCTCAAACCGGACTATGCCGAGGCCTATTCCAACCGTGGCAATGCGCTCAAAAAACTCAAGCAACTCGACGCCGCCATTGCGAGTTACGACCAAGCCATCGCGCTGAAACCGGACTATGCCGAAGCCCACTATAACCGTGGCATCGCGCTCGAACAGCTTTGGCAATTGGACGCCGCCGTAGCGAGTTACGGCCAGGCCATCGCGCTTAAACCGGACTATGCCGAGGCGTATTGGAATAGATCATTGGTGTTATTGCTATTGGGACATTTTGACAGGGGATGGGAAGATTACGAATGGCGGTGGAAGAATAAACGATTGGATTTGATTGGAAGAAACTTCCGCCAGCCGCTCTGGCTCGGCAAGGAATCGATTGCAGGCAAAACAATCCTGCTGCACGGCGAGCAGGGATTTGGCGACACCATTCAGTTTTGCCGTTATGCCAGGCTGGTTGCCGATTTAGGCGCAAGCGTAATCTTGGAAATTCACGAATCACTCGTGAGCCTGTTGGCCAGCTTGGAGGGCGTGACGCAGCTGGTCACAAGAGGGAATAACCTGCCCGCCTTTGACTACCAGTGCCCCTTGATGAGCTTGCCCTTGGCACTCAAGACAACCCTGTCAACGATCCCGGCAAACATCCCGTATCTGCAAGCCAATGCCGAAAAATCGCGTTTCTGGCAGGAAAAGCTTGGCGATAAAAACAGACCAAGAGTGGGGCTGGTATGGTCGGGCGGATTCAGGCGCAATCAGCCGGAAGCATGGTCGGTCAACAGCTGGCGGAATATTCCGCTGGCCAAGCTCGCTGCGCTGAAAAATCCCGATATTGAATTTTATAGTCTGCAGAAAGGTCAGCCCGCCGAGTCGGAGCTTGCTGAACTAATAAAAAATAATTGGGACGGTCCCCATATTGTTGACTATACCAGTTTGCTCAATGACTTCTCGGACACGGCGGCACTCATAGAAAATCTGGACCTGGTGATCTCGGTCGATACCTCGACGGCGCATTTGGCCGGCGCTTTGGGCAAACCCGTCTGGATTCTCAATCGTTTTGAAACGGACTGGCGCTGGCTCCTGGAGAGAACCGACAGTCCCTGGTATCCGACCGCAAAGCTGTACCGACAACAGAAGGCCGGCGATTGGGATGCCGTCGTTCAGCGCGTCAAAGCGGATTTGATGTCTTTTCACACCGGTAAGGGCAATTGAAGTTCGTTCTGGCGACCCAGACCATTCCTTTTTTTCGGATACGCAAAATGGCAAAAACCGTCCTCGGTATCGATCTACCTTGACGCTGCGGCGCACGTAGCGACTACAACCTACTTGCGTTGCTCTTTAGCACCACGCAATATCGTCCTGAGGGAGCTGGCAAGGGCCGGAATGAACCACCCCAAGCAACCACGCCTGTCGACAGCCTTGGCTTTGGCGCTGCTCGTGCTCGCCTTAGCGGGCTGTGCTACCGGCGACGGCCCAGAACTCGCGGCGGGGCCATCGTCGCCGCCGGCTTTCCAGGCGCAGGATATTGTCGGGAAGTGGAGCTTCGCAGTTTACCTTAAGGAAGAAGACCGCGCGCGCACCGAGCAGGAGGCGGCCAAGCACTGCGATAAGCCCACCGAGATCACGCCCGGCCCCACCGGCGGCGTGATGATGCTTCTCGGCGCCCGGGACAAGCCGGAAGAGCTGCACGTAAAAGGCGCGGGCGGCAAAACCTATATCGGTCCGGACGGCCCGCCAGGCGGCTGGCTCGACCTTGAAATGATTTCATTCGACCACCGGACGCTAACCCTGCGCTGGGCCGATCCGAAAGTGCGCGATTCTTATGGCACCATGGTCTATGTGCGGTGCCCGCCGGAAGGCGCCAAGCCAAAAGTCGAGCCAAAACAAAAACCCAAGCCGAAGTCCAAGCCAAAACCCAAGCCGGCGTGATTGGCCCTGACTTGCGATTTCCGCGAGCCACTCGCCGGACTGCCGCTCGGCGTCTTTTTTCGTGAGGCGCCATCCGCAAAGTGCATCTGTGTACGCGCTTCGCGTACCTCAGCCGTCGCCGAGTTCTATAGCAAATACAGATAGTTGTGGTAAATCAACGGCCCGGGAGGGCAGCTGGTCGGAGTGGCAGGATTTGAACCTGCGACCCCCTCGTCCCGAACGAGGTGCGCTACCAGACTGCGCTACACTCCGACAGAAGGCGGCCTTATAACCCCGGCACCCTGAAAGCCGCAAGCTGAGCATGATCCCGAAAAGCGGGGACCGGTTATCGCAAAAGCCCATGCTCTACTGGAGTGAGTAACTGATGACCGCCGAGCCGGGAACCCGGGTCCTGCAGGCCGAGCCGCAAGCGATCGAAGCAGCCGCGCGCTGCCTCGCCGCCGGCGGGCTGGTCGCGTTTCCGACCGAGACCGTCTATGGGCTCGGCGCCGACGCCCGCAACGGCGCGGCCGTGGCGCGGCTCTATGCCGCCAAGGGGCGGCCGCGCTTCAATCCGCTGATCGTCCATGTCGACGGCATCGAAGCGGCGCGGCGGCTCGGGCGCTTCGATGCCGCCGCCGACAAGCTGGCCGCCGCGTTCTGGCCCGGGCCGCTGACGCTGGTGCTGCCGCGACGGCCGGACTGCGGCGTGGCCGATCTGGCGCTCGCCGGCCTCGACAGCGTGGCGGTGCGCGTGCCGGCGCACCCGGTCGCGCATGCCTTGCTGAAGGCCTTCGGCGGGCCGGTGGTGGCGCCTTCGGCCAATCGCTCGGGTCACGTGTCGCCGACCAGCGCCGCCCACGTGCTGGCCGACCTGCGCGGGCGCATCGACCTGGTGATCGACGCCGGGCCGTGCGCGGTCGGCGTCGAATCCAGCATCGTCGCCTGCCTTGACGAGCCGACCTTGCTGCGGCCCGGCGGCCTGCCGCGCGCGCAGATCGAGCGCGTGCTCGGGCAAGCCGCTGGCGGTCGCCCCCATCGCCGACGAAGCGCCGCTCGCGCCCGGCATGCTGTCCTCGCACTACGCGCCGAAGGCGCGGCTGCGCCTCAACGCTGAAAGCCCACGCGCGGGCGAAGCGCTGCTTGCCTTCGGACCGCCGCCGCCATTTGCCGGCAGTACGCTCAATCTGTCGCCGCGCGGCGATCTGATCGAAGCGGCGGCCAATCTGTTTTCGCATCTGCGCGCGCTCGATGCGTCCGGCGCCACCGGCATCGCGGTCATGAAAGTGCCGCGCGAGGGCCTGGGCGAAGCGATCAACGACCGGCTCAAGCGCGCCGCCGCGCCAAAAACTCCGGCACCACAGGGACGAGATTAAATGAATCAACAGCTGCGCCGCGCGCCCTCACCCGATCTGCTGCCGCGTTTCGCCGGCATCGTCGGCGACAAATACGCGATCACCGATCCGGCCACGCTCGAGCCCCATCTGATCGAAGGCCGCGGCATCTATCACGGCCGCACCGCGATGTTGCTGCGGCCCGGCTCGGTCGACGAAGTGGCGGCGATCCTCAAGCTCGCCAACGAGACCAAGACGCCGCTGGTGCCGCAAGGCGGCAATACCGGCCTGGTCGGCGGACAAATTCCGTTCGACGGCGAACTGATCCTTTCGCTCACGCGGCTCGACAAGATCCGCGAAGTCGATTCCGCCTCCAATACCATGACCTGCGAAGCCGGCGTCGTGCTGGCCAAGGCGCAGGAGGCGGCGGCGGCGGTCGACCGGCTGTTTCCGCTTTCGCTCGGCGCCGAGGGCAGCTGCACGATCGGCGGCAACCTGTCGACCAATGCCGGCGGCACCGCCGCGCTCGCCTACGGTGTTGCGCGCGAATTGATGCTCGGCGTCGAGGTGGTGCTGGCCGACGGCCGCGTGCTGAATCTGCTGCGCAAGCTGAAGAAGGACAACACCGGCTACGACCTGCGGCACATCTTTGTCGGCGCCGAAGGCACGCTCGGCGTCATCACCGCCGCGGTCCTCAAGCTGTTCCCGCGCCCGCGCGCGGTGGAGACCGCCTTCATCGGCGTGCCAACGCCGGCCGCCGCGGTTAAGCTGCTCCATCTGGCGCAGACGCACGCCAGCGGCACCGTCACCAGCTTCGAGCTGATCGTGCGCACGGTGATCGAATTTGCCGTCAAGCATGGCCATGGCGCGCGCGACCCGCTGGCGAGCCCGCATCCCTGGTACGTGCTGATGGAAGTGTCGTCGCAGCATGGCGAGGGCTTGCGCGATAGCGTGGAGCAGTTGCTCGCCGACGCCAGCGTGCAGGGCCTCGTCGAGGACGCGACCATTGCCGCCAGCCTGGAGCAGGCACGCGCGTTCTGGCATTTGCGCCACATCCTGCCGGAGGTGCAGAAGCCGGAAGGCGGCTCGATCAAGCACGATGTCTCGGTGCCGGTCGCATCGGTGCCGGATTTCCTCGCCGAAGCGAGCGCGGCGGTCGAGCAGCTGATTCCGGGCAGCCGGCCGGTGCCGTTCGGCCATCTCGGCGACGGCAATGTCCATTTCAATGTCAGCCAGCCGGTCGGCGCCGATGCCGCGCAGTTCCTCAAGCGCTGGGGCGAGGTCAGCGCGCTGGTCGACAAGATCGTGCTCAAATATCAGGGCTCGATTTCGGCCGAGCACGGCATCGGCAAGCTCAAGCGCGACACGCTGCCGAAGGTGAAGGACCCGTTGGCGCTCGAACTGATGCGCGGCTTGAAGCGCATGCTCGATCCCAACGGGATTCTCAATCCCGGCAAGGTGCTGTGAGTGGCGGCTGACGGCCAAGCCTTACGGGCACCCGTTGCCATCGTCGGCGGCGGGCCGGTCGGGCTGATGCTCGCGCTCCTGCTCGACCTGCATGGCGTGCGCAGCGTGCTGTTCAATACCGAGGAAACGACGCGCTGGCACCCGAAAGGGAGTTCGCAAGGCGCCCGCACGATGGAGCATTTCCGGCGGCTTGGCATCGCGGACAAGGTGCGCGCGCTCGGGCTGCCGGCCGATCATCCGACCGACGTGATCTATTTCACCCGCTTCGGCGGCTTCGAGCTCGCGCGCCTGCCGATGCCGTCGGCGGCCGAAAAGATGCAGGCGATCGCCGCCGCGCCCAAGACCGATCAAGTGCCCGAGCCGCTGCATCGCGCCAACCAGATGTATGTCGAGAAATTTCTGCTCGAGCACGTGCGCACGCGGCCGAACATCGTGGTGCGGTTCGGTTGGCGCGTGGAGGATTTCGCCGACGATGGCGACGGCGTCACGCTCAACGCCATCCGCGAACGCGACGGCCGGCGGGAAACCTGGCGCAGCCGCTATCTCGCCGGTTGCGATGGCGGGCAAGGCCTGGTGCGGCGCACGCTCGGCATTCGCTATACCGGCGAATCCCTGCAGCAGGCCTATATGGGCGGCCGCATGTTCTCGACCCATGTGCGGGTGCCGACGCTGGCGCGCGACTTCCTGCGCCAGGACCGCGGCTTCCAATATTGGGTGGTCAATCCGGAGCTGCGCACCACCATCACATCGGTCAACGGGGCCGACGAATACATGTTCTGGACCAGGCCGACCGGCGAGAACGCCGAGGCCGACGACCGGGCGGTGGCCGACGCCATGCGGCGCAGCACCGGCTCCGATATCGCGGTCGAGGTGCTGGCGCACCATCCCTGGACGGCCGGCATGGCGCTGGTGGCGGAGCGCTACGGGACGGGCCGCGTATTCCTCGCCGGCGACGCGGTGCATTTGTTCACGCCGACCGGCGGTTTCGGCATGAACACCGGCGTCGACGACGCCGCCAATCTCGCCTGGAAGCTCGCCGCCATGCTGCAAGGCTGGGGCGGCAAGGGCCTGCTGGCCAGCTATGAGGCCGAGCGCCGGCCGATCGCAATCCGCAACACCGGAGCGGCCCGGCAATTGAGCAAGAACATCGGCGACATCGCTATCCCGCCCGCGGTCGAGGATGACTCGCCCGCGGGTGAGCAGGCGCGGCGCGCACTCGGCGCCGTGCTGTCGACCTGCGGCGAGCAATACGGCTCGATCGGCGTGCAGCTCGGCGCGCGTTATGACGGCTCGCCGATCGTCGCCGCGAATGGCGCGCCGCCGGCCGACGCCTTCATCGACTACACGCCGAGCGGCGTGCCCGGGGGCCGCGCGCCTCACTTCTGGCTCACCGAGCGGCGTACCTTCGGCAATTCGCTATACGATAAACTCGGCCCAGGCTTCACCTTGTTGCGGCTCGGCCGGCAGCCGCCGGACGCCACTGCGATGATGGCAGCGGCGGCAGGCCGGAAAATTCCATTGGCGATCCTCGATATTGCCGATGTCGATGCCCGCGATCTCTACCAAAGCGACCTTGTGCTGGTGCGCCCGGATCAATATGTCGCCTGGTGCAGTAATCGCGCCGCCGCCGATCCCGATCGCCTGTTTGCACGGCTCACCGGCGCCGACAGCTAGCCACGAAATACCGCGTCACAGCTTGGCATCATTGCCACCAGGGGCGCGGCCGGGAATGGGAGATAGATTGATGCGACGCGTTCACTTAGCCGCGCTGCTGTTGCTGATTGTGGGAATGAGCGGCGCCCAGGCGCAAGACACCCGCGAGCTTGTCCGTCTGCCAGCGCCCATGCAGGAGCACATGCTTGGCAACATGCGGGATCATCTCGCGACGCTGAATGAAATCATCGGCGACATTGCCGACAATAAATTTGACGCGGCCGCCAAGATCTCCGAACAGCGGCTGGGAATGAGTTCGCTCAGCCTGCACGGCGCGGCGCATTTGGCGCCGTATCTCCCCAAGCCGATGCAGGACATCGGCACAACGATGCATCATGCGGCAAGCCGCCTGGTCATCGTGTTGCAAGATGCCTCGATGACACCGACGGTCGATGCCATGCGCGACGTGTATCGGGCCCTGCATGACGTGACGACGGCCTGCGAGGCCTGCCACGCAGGCTATCGCGTCCGCTGATTGACGGACATCGCGGCTGCCAAGCGGCAGGATTTCAATCGCTAGAACAGCGCCCCCTGCCCGCCGTCCTGCTTGCCGCGCTTGGCGCGCGCGGGCGCTTTCGGGGCGGGCGCGGGCTGTGGCGGCGCGGCCCCAACCGGCTCGAGCAGTTTCGGATTGTCATTGGCGGTGCGGTTGACCGCAGTGGAAATCTCGTAGGCCTCCAGCAGATTCTCCGGTGCCGGCGCGATCAACGCCGCGGCGGTGGTGGCGTCCACACTGGCGCCGTCGAGCCATAAATCGAACCCTTCCGGCGGCACGATCACCGGCATGCGGTCATGGATGGGGCTAAGCGCGCGGTTGGCGCGCGTGGTGACGATCGCCGCCGTCTCCAGTTCCTCGCCGTTCGGCCCTTCCCAAGTTTCCCACAGACCGGCGAAGGCGAGCGGCGCGCCCGATTTCGCGCGCACGTAAAAGGGCCGCTTGCGCTCGCCCGCCGCCTGCCATTCGTAGAAACCGTCGGCCGGGATCAGACAGCGCCGCCGCTTCATGGCGGCGCGGAAGGCCGGCTTCTCGGCCGCCGATTCGCCGCGCGCATTGATCAGCAAGCGTGAAGGTCTTCGGGTCCTTGACCCAGGACGGCAGCAGGCCCCAGCGCACCAGCGCAAAATGCCGCTTGCCGTCCACCAAGCGCACGATCGCGATCGGCTGCGTGGGCGCGATATTGTAGCGCGGCGGAAAATTGGGCTGCTCCTCATAGCGGAACAGCGCCCGCAGCGCTTCCGGCGAGGAGGTCAGCGTGTAACGGCCGCACATGATTTTAAGCTTAGCGCATGATCCCGAAAAAAGCCCACCCGCGGACTTGATCCGGAAGTGCGAACCGGCATCCGCAACAGATCGGGCGCGAGAAAATGTGCTAGGCAGGCCTCCGATCGAACCTGAACGGACCGGACCAAGGTTGCCGATGCCCGACGCGCGAACCTATCCGCAGCGCCCTATTCTCGCGGTGAGCGCCGCCATTTTCCGCGACGGCAAGCTGCTGGTGGTGCGGCGCGCGCGCAAGCCGGCGCTCAATCTCTACACGCTGCCGGGCGGCGCGGTCGAAATTGGCGAGACGCTTTTGCAGGCGGTGGCGCGTGAGGTGCGCGAGGAGACCGCGCTGGAAATCGAGCCGGTCGGACTCGCCGGCCAGCGCGACGTGATCGTGCGCGACGCGCAGGGCCGCGTCGAGCGGCATTTCGTCATCCTGTGCTTTGCCGCGCGCTGGCGTGCCGGCGAACCGGTGCTCAACGAAGAGCTCGACGACGCGCGCTGGCTCGAGCCGGCGGAACTGGCGGGTTTGCACACCACCGATGGCCTGGCCGAGATCGTCGCCGCGGCGGTCGAGCGCCTCGCGCGGCCGGCCTGACCCGCCTGCCTTGCGATTGCCCCGGAGGGCGCGCATATCATCCCCGGCCACCTGGCGGAAAGCGCATGAAACGGCTCCTGACCATCGGTTCGCTTCTGCTTTGTCTTGCGCTGCCTGCGCGCGCGCAGACGGCGCCGGCCGCGTTCGACGGCGATCTGCAGCGGCTCTCCGAAATCATGGGCGCGCTGCATTACCTGCGCGCGGTCTGCGGGGCCAATGAAGGGCAGAAATGGCGTAACGAATTGCAGGCGCTGATCGACGCGGAGGCGCCGAGCGGCGAGCGGCGGCGCAAGATCGTGGCAAGCTTCAATCGTGGTTACCGCGGTTTTCAGCAGACTTATCGCGCCTGCACGCCGGCCGCCGACCTGGCAATTCGCCGATATCTCGACGAAGGCGCCAAAATCGCCCGCGAAATCACCGCGCGATACGCCAATTAGCGGCTCCGCAATTAACCTTTCCTTTAGCTACCGGGTATGCCGCTTCCGCCCCCGTGCTAGCGTTCCGCTCGGGATTTGGGACTGGTGCTCGAACGGGGCGCCCGGGGACGAAGGTCACGATGACGACAACGGAGCGATCTATTCACGCGCGCGGGCCGGTGCCCGACCACGAACAGAAACGCGTGGCCTTGGGTTACCTGCAGGAAGCATGGGCCGAAGCCCGCCTCGACGGCATCGACGGCGATTGCCTGGCGCAGGCCTGCCTGTTCGCCGCCATCGCCGAATTCGTCACCACCTATGGCGAGGAAGCCGCCGCCACCTTCGCCGAAGGGCTTGGCGCGCGCATTCGCAACGGCGAATTCTCGCTTCGTCAGCCCCGGCAATAGCGCCGGCGCCGAACCCGCCTATTACATCTCAGCTCGCCAGGGTTTCCAGGAAACGGACGCGCTCGCCCTGCGCCGGCGCGGTCAGGCTGCCCTCCCACATCACTTTGTGGCCGCGAATGACGGTGCCAACGGGCCAGCCCGTCACGGTCATGCCGTCATAGGGCGTCCAGCCGGCGCGCGCGGCGATTTGAGCGTCGCTGATGGTTTGCCGCCGCTTGAGATCGACCACCGTCAGGTCGGCATCGTAGCCGGCGGCGATGCGGCCCTTGGCGGCGATGCCGAACAGCCGTGCCGGGCCGGCGCTGGTGAGATCGACCAGCCGCAGCAATGACAGCCGGCCGGCATTGACGTGGTCGAGCATGATCGGAACCAGCGTCTGCACGCCGGTCATCCCTGAGGGACTGGCCGGATAGGGCTTGGCCTTTTCCTCGCGCGTGTGCGGGGAATGGTCCGAGCCAATGCTGTCGATGACGCCCTGGGCGATGCCGTGCCAGAGGCCTTCGCGATGGGCGGCATCGCGGATCGGTGGATTGAGCTGGGCGAGCGTGCCAAGCCGCTCGTAGCATTCGGGCGCCGCGAGCGTGAGATGGGCGGGCGTCGCCTCCGCCGTGGCGACTTCCTTGTGGTCCGCCAGGAAGGCGGCCTCTTCCCTGCTGGTGACGTGCAGCACATGAACGCGTTTTCCCGTCTCGCGCGCGAGCTTGATCAGGCGCTGCGTGCACATGAGGGCGGCGGTGGCATCGCGCCAGACCGGATGCGAGCGCGCATCGCCTTCGACGCGCAGGTTCATGCGCTCGCGCAAACGGTACTCATCCTCGGAGTGGAAGGCGGCGCGCCGGCGGATCGCCTTGAGCACGTTGCGCACGCCCTCGTCATCCTCGATCAGCAACGAGCCGGTGGAGGAGCCCATGAACACTTTCACGGCGGCGACGCCGGGCAGCATTTCCAATTCGCCCAAGGTTTTGGTGTTCTCGCGGGTGGCCCCGACATAAAAGGCGAAGTCGCAATGCATGCGGTGATGCGCGCGCTTGACCTTGTCGGCGACCGCGGCGGCATCGGTGGTGCTCGGATTGGTATTCGGCATCTCGAATACCGCGGTGACGCCGCCGAGCACCGCGCCGCGCGAGCCCGTTTCCAGGTCTTCCTTGTGGGTGAGGCCGGGCTCGCGGAAATGGACGTGGCTGTCGATCACGCCCGGCAGCAGGTGCAGGCCGCGGCAGTCGACCACTTCGCCGGCATGGCTGCGCGAAAGATCGCCGATCGCCGCGAAACGGCCGCCGCGGATGCCGAGATCGCGCGCGGCTACGCCGTCGTGGTTGACCACGGTGCCGCCCTTGAGGATCAGGTCGTAGGTTTCAGCCATGCTGGAACGGCTCTAAAGCGGGCCTTGCGGCCAAGGACTTGAGCATTGCGCAACAGCGCTTACGTTTCGCCGCGAGTTCTGGCAAGAGACTAGCCCAAGGGCCACTCAGAGAACCACATGCAGGCAGCGCTCCTCCCCGACCGCGGCGTCGTCAAGGTCGCCGGCGACGATGCCCGGCGCTTCCTCAATGGGCTTGCCACCAACGATATTGGCCAGGTCACCCCTGGCCGGGCGCGTTATGCCGCACTGCTCACGCCGCAGGGCAAGATCATTGTCGATTTTCTGGTCGCCGAGGCCGAGCCCGGCGACGGCGGCGGCTTCTTCCTCGACTGCCCGCGGGCGCTGGCGCGCATGCTTGTGGATAAGCTCAACTTCTACAAGCTGCGCGCCAAGGTCACGGTCAACGACCTGTCGGAGGCGCTCGGCGTGATGGCGGTCTGGGACGGCGCGGGCTTGAGCGAATACGGGCTGTCCTATGCCGATCCGCGCCTGGCCGCCCTCGGCACGCGCACGATATTGCCGCCGGATGTCGTCACCGAGGCCGCCGCCGATCTCGGCGCGACCCTCGCCGATGCCGAGGCCTATGACGCGCACCGCATCGCGCTCGGCGTGCCGCGCGGCGGCATGGATTTCGCCTATGGCGACACCTTTCCGCATGAGGCCGACATGGACCAGCTCGCCGGCGTCGATTTCGGCAAGGGCTGCTATATCGGCCAGGAGGTGGTGTCGCGGGTCGAGCACCGATCGAGCGCGCGCAACCGGCTGGTGCCGATCGCCTATGACGAGTTCGCGCCCTCGTCCGGGCTGCCGGTGATGGCGGGCGACAAGCAGGTCGGCATACTGGGCTCGACCGCTAAGGGCCGCGGTCTGGCGCTGTTGCGGCTCGATCGCGTCGCCGATGCGCTTGCGGCCGGCACACCGCTCAATTGCAGCAGTGTCCCATTGCACCTGGTGAAGCCGGCGTGGGCGAAATTCGCCTGGCCGGGAGACGATAAGGCCGCCTCATGAGTGTGTCGCCGATCCACGCCGACGGCCTCCCCCGCTGCCCGTGGCCGAAGCAGGACCCGCTCTACGTCGCCTACCACGACGAGGAGTGGGGCGTGCCGGAATTCGACGACCGCGCGCTGTTCGAAAAACTCATCCTCGACGGTTTCCAGGCCGGGCTGTCGTGGATCACCATCCTGCGCAAGCGCGACAACTTCCGGGCCGCTTTCGACGATTTCGATCCGGAAAAAATCGCGCGCTATCGCAAGCCCAAGATCGAGCGGCTGATGCAGGATGCCGGCATCGTGCGCAACCGCGCCAAGATCGAGGGCGCGGTGACCTCGGCGCACGGTTATCTCGAAATCATGGAGAAGGGCCCGGGATTCTCGGCGCTGTTGTGGGACCATCTCGATGGCCGTCCGAAAATGAACAATTTCAAAAGCGTCAAACAAGTGCCGGCGGAAACCGAACTGTCACGCAAAATGTCGAAGGAGCTGATCGGCCGCGGCTTCAAATTCGTCGGGCCGACCATCGTCTATGCCTTCATGCAGGCGGTCGGCATGGTCAACGACCATCTGGTCAGCTGCCACCGCCACGCGGCTTGCGCCAAACTCGCCAAGCGCTCATGAGCACTGCCCGCAAGAGCGCGAAAAAAGTGGCGCCGCGCGCCTGGCAGCGCATGTTGTCGGGGCGGCGGCTCGATCTGCTCGACCCCTCGCCGCTCGATGTCGAGATCGAGGACATCGCCCATGGCCTCGCCCGCGTCGCGCGCTGGAACGGGCAGACCAAAGGCGCGCATATTTTCTCGGTCGCCCAGCATGCGCTGCTGGTGGAAGCATTAGCCCGGGCCAAAGCACCGCGGCTCGATGCGCGCGGCCGTCTCGCGGTGCTGCTGCACGACGCGCCGGAATACGTGATCGGCGACATGATCTCGCCGTTCAAGGCGGTGATCGGCGACAGCTACAAGGCGGTAGAGCACCGCCTGCTTGCCGCCATTCATCTGCGTTTCGGCTTGCCGGCCGCGCGGCCGGTTGCCTTGCAAGACCTGATCAAAGCCGCCGACCGTGCTGCCGCTTATCTCGAGGCCACCAGGCTCGCCGGTTTCGAGCCGGCCGAGGCGCGCCGCTTCTTCGGCCCGCCGCCCAAATTCTCCGCCACGCTCGAACGCGACTATCTGACGCCCTGGCCGGCCGGCACGGCGCAAGCGCGCTTCAGCGAGCGTTTCAAGCAACTGCTGCGTGGGTGACGCTTTGCAAGCATTCGCCGCCGTCATAGATATGACAAACGAGTCATCCTTTATGGCGCCCGCATGATCCACGTCTGCTCGCTCGCGCGTCTGCACGCCACGGTCGACGAGACCGGAGCGCGCCATATCGTCACTTTGTTGCGCCTCACCGACCGGGTCGAACGGCCGCGCCACATCGCACCCGAGAACCATCTGGTGCTCGCGGTCGACGACATTACCGCCCCGTCCGACGGCTACACCGCGCCGGGGGAGGATCACGTGCAACGGCTGATCGACTTCGTCGGCAAATGGGACCGCGCGGCGCCGATGGTGGTGCATTGCTTCGCCGGCATCAGCCGCTCCACCGCCGGCGCCTATGTGGCGGCCTGCGCGCTCAATCCGCAGCGCGACGAGTTGCGCATCGCCCAGGCCATCCGGCGCGCCTCGCCCACCGCACAGCCGAATGCGCGCATCGTCTCGATTGCCGACGGTCTGCTCAAGCGCGACGGCCGCATGGTGCGCGCGATCGAGACCATCGGGCCCGGCCACTTGGCCATGGAAGGCAACCCGTTCCGGCTCGATATCGCGTGAACACTTCGCTAAGCTGACGCGGGATCAAATGCGGGGGCCGCGGTGACTGCCAAAACATACGGCGTGGTGACGCCCGAGGTGCTCAAGTCCTATGACGGGCTCGGCTTCCTCAAAGGCGATCATTGCCGGCACGCTGCCCGATCCACCGATCAGCGAACTGCTCGGCTTTCATCTGATCGAGGTCGAGAATGGCCGCGCGGTGTTCGAGGGCCTGCCGGAATATCGCCACTACAATCCGATCGGCACCGTGCATGCCGGCTTCACCGCCACCCTGCTCGATTCCGCGCTCGGCTGCGCGATCTTCTCCACGCTCGCCAAAGGCGACACCTGGACCACGCTGGAGCTCAAATTAAATCTGGTGCGCGCCGCTGACCAAGGACACCGGCCCGGTGCGCGCGGAAGGCCGCGTCATTCATCGCGGCCGCACGGTGGCGACGTCGGAAGGCGATCTGAAGGATCGCGCCGGCAAGCTTTATGCCCACGCCACCACGACGTGCATGATTTTTCCGGCCAAGAGCTGAGAGCTAGTTAGCCTCGGCGGTGAGCGAGGGCCGCAGCCGCAACGGACCTTCGTGATGCTGCGCGCTGCGCACGATGTGCGCCCGCCCCTGGTTGCGGGTGAACTCGCAGTAGGCGAAGCCGAGTCCCGAGATCGAACCGCGGAAGCTGTTGTCGCTGGTGCGTTGGAGATTGAAGCAGGGCTGGACCGGCAGGCCGCGCAGCGAGGCGCAAACCGACTCGCCCTTCACCTGCAGCGTACCGGCAGGCAGGTGGGCGTAGCGCACTTGACCGGACCCCTGGAATTGGATGGAGCCGACCACCGAGCCGTCGGCATGGACGCGGCCCTGCCCGCGCGTGCCTTCGAAGCAGGTATAGGTGAACATCTTGCCGATGACGAAGCGGCGCGCGTCTTCAGCGCTCATCTCGCCGGCAAACGCCGGGACGGCGGCCAGCATGCCGACCAGCAACGCAACTCCTCGCACCATACCCTTACTCCGACTGACGCCGCCGACTTACAAAATCCGCAGGCTGTTATTCAAGCTTACCGAATTATGCCAGCCGTTCGTCGATAAATCCTGAAGATGTTTACCCGATTTTGACCACGACCCGGCCGCGCACCTGCCCGGCCAGGATGGAAGCCGCCGCCGCCGGAACCTCGGAAAGGCCTATTTCACGGGTCATTGCGGCCAATTTTTGCCGGTCCAGATCGTTTTCCAGGCGTTTCCAGGCCTCCTGGCGGCGCGGCAGCGGGCACATCACGGAATCGATGCCGTAAAGACACACCCCGCGAAGAATAAACGGGGCAACCGAGGTCGGCAGGTCCATGCCGCCGGCGAGCCCGCAGGCGGCCACCGCCCCGCCATAGCGGGTCATCGACAGCAGATTGGCCAGCGTGGTCGAGCCGACGCAGTCGACCGCCCCCGCCCAGCGCTCCTTGCCCAGCATCTTGGGCGGCCCGGTGAGCTCCTTGCGCTCGACGATCTCGGCCGCCCCCAGGCCCTTGAGGTAATCGGCCTCGCCGGGGCGGCCGGTGACCGCGCTGACGCTAAAGCCGCGTTTGGCCAGGATGGCGATGGCGACCGAGCCGACGCCGCCCGCCGCCCCGGTCACCGCGATCGGCCCGTGCTTAGGGTCAAGGCCATGCCGCTCCAGCGCCATCACCGCCAGCATGGCGGTGTAGCCGGCGGTGCCGATGGCCATCGCCTCGCGCGCGCTCATGCTGGCCGGCAGCCGCACCAGCCAGTCGCCCTTGACCCGCGCCTTGGCGCCATAGGCGCCGAGATGGGTTTCGCCGCAGCCCCAGCCGTTGAGGATCACCTGGTCGCCCGGCTTCCAGGCCGGATGGCTGGAGGCTTCCACCGTGCCGGCGAAGTCGATGCCGGCGATCATCGGGAAGCGGCGCACCACCGGCGCCTTGCCGGTGATGGCGAGCCCGTCCTTGTAATTGAGCGTGGAATAGTCGACCGCGACGGTGACGTCGCCGTCCATCAGATTGGCTTCGTCGAAATCGGTCAAAGCGGCTTTGGTGCCGCCATCCGCCTTCTCGATCACAATCGCCTTGAATGTCGCCACGGAGCGCCTCGCTGCCAATTCCGAGCCCAAGCGGAGTTTTCGCAGCGCCAGCGGCGCGGCGCAAGCGTCCTAAACGGGCGACGGGACGAGCCGCTCGACCGGCTCCTCGACGATCGGCAAGTTGATGATGGCCGACAGCACGCCGAACAGCACCGACAGCCACCACACCGGATTGTACGAGCCGTAATGGTCGAACACGAAGCCGCCGAGCCAGACGCCGAGGAAGCCGCCCACCTGGTGGCTGAAGAAGGTGAAACCGAACAGCATGGCGAGCCAGCGCGTGCCGAACATCACCGCCACCAGCCCGGAGGTTGCCGGCACGGTGGAAAGCCAGAGCAGTCCGGTGACCGCGCCGAAGATCAGCGTGGCGGCCGTGCTCGGCGGCAACGTTATGAACACGGCGATCGCAATAGCGCGGGAGAAATAGATGAACGAGAGGATGTAACGCTTGGGCATCCGATTGCCCAGATAACCGGACATCAGCGACCCGATAATATTGAACAGGCCGATGGTCGCGAGCGTCCAGCCGCCGACCTCGGCCGACAGTCCGCGATCCAGCAGATAGGACGGCAGATGCACGGTGACAAAGGCAAGCTGGAATCCGCAGGTGAAGAAGCCGAGCACCAGCAACACGTAGCTGCGATGTCCGAAGGCCTCGGCGAGCGCGTGCCGCAGCGATTGCGGCGGCACCGGCGCGCCGGACATATGCGCCGCGCCGCTACGCGGCGTCGCTAACACGATCGACAGCGGCAGGATCAACAGCATCAGCGCGGCGAACACGGTCAATGCCGTCTGCCAGCTGAAGGCATCCATCAGGGCGACGGCCAACGGCGAAAACAGGAACTGTCCGAACGAGCCCGCGGCCGTGCCAAAGCCAAAGGCTGTGGATTGCCAACTCTTCGGCACCAGTTTTCCGAACGCGCCGACGACGATGGTGAACGCGCAGCCGGAGAGTCCGAACCCGATCAGCACGCCGGCCGATAACGTCAGCGCGCCGGCGGTCGTCGCATGCGCCATCATCACCAGGCCGAGCGCATAGCAGGCGGCGCCGGCCGCCAAAACCTTGGGGGCGCCAAAGCGGTCGGCGACCGCGCCGGCGAACGGCTGCCCGACGCCCCACAGCAAATTCTGAATGGCGAGCGCGAAGGCGAAGACGTCGCGGCCCCAGTGGTTTTCCTGCGACAGCGGGGTAAGAAAAAAGCCAAGCGCGGAGCGCGGCCCAAAGCTGATCGCCGCGATCAGGCAGCCGCAAATCACCACCACCAGGGGCGTGCGCCAGGCGCCGATCGCGGCCGTCTTACCCGCTGCTGATGGCATCGACATCGTGGACTAGCTCCGGCCGGGCTCGATCCGGCCATGACAATCTTTGGCGCCCGCCGATGAGGCAGGCGTAGAACCGGCGCGGACCATATCGGGCCGGTCGCTCTAGCCAAAACGAATTATCGTGATCCTAGCCATTTGCGCGGCGCATGGCTCGCGCGGGGCCAGGTTCCGCCTACATCTTCTTGACTTCCTCGGCCGTGGTCTTGGCGTCGCCCCAGCTCGGCTCGTCCGCGCCATCGCCCCAGGCGCGCGGCCGATAGAAGGTGTGCACGCCGAGCTTGTACATTTTTTTCATTTCGGCGACCCAGCTCGGGTGCACCCAATAGGCATGATAGTGGGTGGACTTCGCCACCTCCGGCATCCACAGCTTGCCGTCGAGCATGTCGCGGGCGATGTGGCGGGCGCGCTGCCAGGCGTCCGGCTCGGTGACGACATCGGGAATGCCGTCGCACGCGAAGGTGAACTGGCAGGCGAGATGACGGTTGGCGTTCTGGTAGACCACATCGCAGACATCGTTCGGATAGAACGGCGAGAACACCCGGTTCATCACCACCTGCGCCACCGCGATCTGGCCGCGCACCGGTTCGCCGCGCGCTTCGAAATAGACCGCGTTGGCGAGACACTTCTCGGCCTTGGCGCGCGCCTTGCCGGTGAGTGCCAGGCGTTCCGCCGGCGATTTCGGCCGTTGCCCGACGCCGGTGACTTCGCCTTTGTCGGCGACGCTGGCACCGGCCTTGTCGGCGGTGCCTGCTGGAACAAGCGCCGATTGTTTGATGTCGGGATCGCCGGACGCCAGCGCCACCGGCCTTTCGCCTGGCGCCCAGGGCCTGATCGGCGCCTCGACCGCGGCCAGCGGATCGGCGCCGAAATAAATTCGCGAACCGTCTTTTCGGCCTGGCGACTTGTCGGCGGCAGGCGGTTGGGCATCGGGCGGCACGAGCTGCTCGTCCGCAACCGCGGCGAATTCGTATTCCGAATAGGGCTCGAAGCGGTCGCTCGGCGTCGTCGCTCGTGAGCGCCGCGCCGGTCTGTGCCGGCACTACCTGCTCGATCGGCAGCGGCGGCATGGGCGGCAGCGGTTGGCGTGGCCGCGCCAGAATCGAGTCGCGCTTGCTCTTGCGATTGACGGTGGGAAATTGCAGCGGCGCGGTCGGGTCGCCGAGGAACTGCGAGGCGATCGAACCGGTGACGTCGGTCGGATCGAAATTCGCCAGCGCATAGAGCGGCGGATGCGGGATGATCGTGCCGATCGGGTGCGGCATGCTGAAAGTGGCGGCGTGGATGGTGCCGAACGGCGAGGCGATCACATACCGATAGGCGCGCGCGGCAACGCCCGGCTGGCGCACCAGCAGCGCGCCCAGATCCTGGAAGCCGATCGAATTGGGCAGCAGCGCGAACGCCAGCGCGCCGAAGCCGATCGCCGCAAGTCCCCGCCGTCGACGCCTACGCAACATAGCCATGCCTGCGCTCACGCCACACCGCAACGTCTGCAAGGCCGCTGGATTGGCGGCAATGCGACGGATTTTCTTATGGACCGATTAACCTTGCGAACGTGTTAACCGCGCGCGGCGCGGCTATTTCACCTTACCGCCGTGAATTGCCGCAGCGGCGAATGAGCGGCGATTTGGCGGGCAACCGATGGCAAACAAACTTTAACCATATCGCAATCGCTCGCGGCCATTATCGGCGCGGAAAATTCCACCTGCGGGCCCGGGATGTTTTCTTTCGCCCTGTCGTCGTCAGCGTTGCCGCTCGCGGGACTCAGCATCGTCGCGCTGCTGCTTGCCGCCATGTGCCGGCGGCTAAGCGTCCAAAATCGCCGCCTGTCGACCGCGGTCGACAATATGTCGCAAGGTTTGTGCATGTTTGACGCACAAGGCCGCATAGTTCTCTGCAATCGCCGCTATATCGACATGTACAATCTGTCGACCGAGATCGTGCGGCCCGGCTGCACGCTGCAAGAATTGATGCAGCACCGCAAGGACACCGGATTATTCATCGATGACGTCGCCACCTATTGCGAAAAAATCCTGGCCGGCATCGCCAAAGGTGAAAGCACGCATCATTACGTGAAGGCGAGCGACGGCCGCAACGTGCTCGCCATGAACGAGCCATTGCCGGACGGCGGCTGGGTTTCCACCCATGAGGACGTCACCGAACAGCGGCAAGCCGAAGCGGAACGCGCCACGATCAGGAGCCAGGAGCAGCGGCGCGCGGTCATCGACAAGGCGATTGCCTCGTTCCGGCCGCAGGTGGAGAAGCTTCTATCCAGCGTAGGCGACAGCGCGACCGCCACGCATTCGACCGCGACCGCGCTGCTCGGCTCCTCCGGCCAGACCTCGCAGCGCGCCGAAAGCGCCGTGCGGGCATTCAACGAGGCGTCCGCCAATGTCGGAACCGCGGCGGTCGCGGCCGACGAATTGTCCAGTTCGATCGGCGAGATCAGCCGCCAGCTCAATCACACCAGCCAGGTGATCGGCTTGGCGACCAGCGAGGCGCGAGCGACCGACCGCGAAATCGCGGGGCTCGCCGCCGGCGCGCAGAAGATCGGCGACGTGGTCAAGCTGATCCGCACCATCGCCGGCCAGACCAACCTGCTCGCACTCAACGCAACCATCGAGGCGGCGCGCGCCGGCGAGGCCGGCCGGGGCTTCGCGGTGGTGGCGTCGGAGGTCAAATCGCTGGCAGTGCAGACCGCCAAGGCGACCGAGGAAATCGCCAGTCACATCTTCGCGGTGCAGAACTCGACCTCCAGCGCGGTGGAGGCGATCCGGCAGATCGCCACGCGCGTGCAGGAAATCAACGGCTACAGCGCGGCGGTGGCCATAGCAGTCGAGCAGCAGAATTCCGCAACCGAGGAAATCTCGCACAATTTGGCGAGCGCCGCGCAGGGCACCTCGCAGTTGGTGACGGTTATGGGCGAGGTCGCGGGCGCGGCGACCGCAACGCGTTCCTCGGCGGAAGTCGTGCGCGACGCCTCACAATCGGCAGCGACGGCGGTCGCCGACCTGCGGCTCGAAGTGGAAGACTTCCTCGCCAAGGTGGCGGTGTAGCCCCTGAGCCTTTCGCCGCGGCACTCTGGCACCGCGCTCGGGTTCCGGCCCCTTAGAGAATTTTCACTTCAATTCCCGCTGCCATGGGAATGAGAAACATCAGCGCCAGGGCAACGATAAAGCCAATAATCCGGGTCTGCGCCGAAATCACCGACCCCTGCGCACCGCCACGGCGCGCATAGTTGACGCCCTCGAACAGCGCGAACGCGATCAACACCCAGATTAAGGGCGGCAAGCCAATGTCGCGGCTTTGCGGCACCAGCACGATCGCGCCCCCGACCGCGGTGCCGACGATACACGCGAAGACGAGAAAGATGCGGTCGATGCCCACGCGCTGTCAGGCCGTGCTGGCGGCGGCCTTGCCGAGCGCCGCCTGCGCCGCGGCCAGCCGCGCGATCGGCACGCGGAACGGCGAGCACGACACGTAGTCGAGCTTGACCGCGTGGCAGAAGGCGACCGAAGCCGGGTCGCCGCCGTGCTCGCCGCAGATGCCCACCTTCAGCTTCGGCCGGACTTTCCGCCCGCGCTCGACGCCGATCTTGACCAGTTCGCCGACGCCCTGCTGGTCGATCGACACGAACGGATCGCCGGCCAGGATGCCGCGCGCGGTGTAGATGCCGAGGAAGCTGGCGGCGTCGTCGCGCGAGATGCCGAACGTGGTTTGCGTGAGATCGTTGGTGCCGAACGAAAAGAATTCAGCCGTTTCGGCGATTTCGCCGGCGAGCAACGCGGCGCGCGGCAATTCGATCATGGTGCCGACCTGATAGTCGAGCCTGGTGCCGGTTTCTTTCGTCACCACAGCCGCAGCGGCGTCGATGACCGCCTTCACCAGGTCGAGCTCGGCCTTGCTGGCGATCAGCGGCACCATCACCTCCGGCACCACCGGTTTGCCGGTACGCTTGGTCACCTCGATCGCGGCCTCGAAAATGGCGCGCGCCTGCATCTCGGCGACTTCCGGATAGGCGATGGCGATGCGGCAGCCGCGGAATCCGAGCATCGGATTGAACTCGGCCAGTTCGCGCGCGCGATCGGCGAGCCGCTTCGGGTCGGCGCCCATGGCCGCCGCCACTTCCGCGATCTCCTCCTCGCCATGCGGCAGGAACTCGTGCAGCGGCGGATCGAGCAGCCGGATGGTGACCGGCCTGCTGCCCATGATCTCGAACAATTCGACGAAATCCTTGCGCTGCATCGGCAACAGCTTGGCGAGCGCGGCGCGGCGCGATTTCTCGTCGTCGGCCAGGATCATCTCGCGCACCGCCTGGATGCGCCCCTCCTCGAAGAACATGTGCTCGGTGCGGCAGAGCCCAATGCCCTCGGCGCCGAAACGCACGGCGGCTTTCGCATCGGCCGGCGTATCGGCATTGGCGCGCACGCCCAGCTTGCGCACCTTGTCGGCCCAGCCGATCAGGGTGGAAAATTCGCCGGACAGCTGCGGCTCGATCATGTCGACCTTGCCGGCCAGCACCTGGCCGGTGGAGCCGTCGACGGTGATGAAGTCGCCTTTTTTGAAAGTCTGCCCGCCGGCGATCATGGTGCCGGCGGCATAATCGACGCGCAGCATGCCGGCGCCGGAAACGCAGGGCTTGCCCATGCCGCGCGCGACCACCGCCGCATGCGAGGTCATGCCGCCGCGGGTGGTGAGGATGCCCTCGGCCGCGTGCATGCCGTGAATATCCTCAGGCGAGGTTTCGACCCGCACCAAAATGACCTTGCGCCCGTCGGATTTGATCTGCGCGGCCTCGTCCGGCGAGAACACGATCTCGCCGCTGGCGGCGCCCGGCGAGGCCGGCAGGCCGGTGGCGATCACGCGCCGGTGCGCACGCGGGTCGATGGTCGGATGCAGCAACTGATCGAGCGCCAATGGATCGACGCGCAGCACCGCTTCATTCCTGGAGATCAGCCCTTCGTTGGCGAGTTCGACCGCGATGCGCAGCGCAGCCTTGGCGGTGCGCTTGCCGGAGCGGGTCTGCAGCATCCACAGTTTGCCCTGCTCGACCGTGAATTCGAGGTCCTGCATGTCGCGGTAGTGGCGCTCGAGCGCGTTGTAGATGCGCTTGAGCTCGGCATAGGCCTTGGGCAGCGTACTTTCCATCGACGGCTTGTCGGAGCCGGCCTCGATGCGCGCCGCCTCGCTGATTTCCTGCGGCGTGCGGATGCCGGCGACCACGTCCTCGCCCTGGGCGTTGATGAGGAATTCGCCGTAGAGCTTCTTTTCGCCGGTCGACGGATTGCGCGTGAAGGCGACGCCGGTGGCGCTGGATTCGCCCATATTGCCGAACACCATGGCCTGCACATTGACCGCGGTGCCCCAACTTTCCGGAATGTTGTGCAGGCGGCGGTAGGTGTTGGCGCGCTGATTCATCCAGGACCCGAACACCGCCCCGATCGCGCCCCACAACTGCTCGTGCGGGTCCTGCGGAAACGGCTCGCCGCGCTCGTCCTGCAGGCGCTTCTTGTAGCGTTCGACCAGTTCGGCCCAATCGTCGGCGGTGAGGTCGGTGTCCAGGCTATAGCCCTGCCGCTCCTTGTGGCGGTCGAGCAGTTCCTCGAAATGTTCGTGGCCGACGCCGAGCACCACATCGGAATACATGGTGATGAAGCGCCGGTAGCTGTCATAGGCGAAGCGGCGGTCGCCGGATTTCTTCGCCAGCGCCTCCACCGTCTCGTCGTTGAGGCCGAGATTGAGCACGGTGTCCATCATGCCCGGCATGGAGGCGCGCGCGCCCGAGCGCACCGAGACCAGCAGCGGGTTGCTCTTGTCGCCGAACGTCTTGCCGGTGATTCGGCCGACGGCGGACAGCGCCTTCTCGACCTGGGCCTTCAGATCCTTCGGGTACTGCTTGTCGTGCGCATAGAAGTAGGTGCAGACCTCGGTGGTGATGGTGAAGCCGGGCGGCACCGGCAGGCCGAGACTGGCCATTTCGGCAAGGCCGGCGCCCTTGCCGCCCAGCAGATTGCGCATGCCGGCTTTGCCCTCGGCGCGGCCGTCGCCGAAGCCGTAGACCCATTTGCCCTTGGCCGGCTTATGGGTGCGGGCGGGCGCCTTGGACTTGGCTTTGGAAGCCCTTAGTACGGCTTGTTTTTTGACTTTAGCGCTGACGCGCGGGGATTTTCGTTGAGCCATGGGTCAATAAAATGCTGGGTGATCCGACGGCCTCTAAAAGCACCCTCGGGGACCGCGATGCAAGCCCGCTTTTGCGGTCAGCGGATAAGTCCAAGCCCGATCACGCCGACCAGGATCAGATAAATCGCGACGATAAAGTTGAGCAGCCGCGGAATGACCAGGATGAGAATGCCGGCAATCAGCGCGACGATGGGCTGCAGATGGGCGATGCCGATGAACATGACGGTGTCCCCTTGGGTTAGGCTGTGGATGAAACGGCGCAAGGCGCGGCGAGTTCCGCCCGTTGCTAGCCCTCGATCCTGGAAAAATCCGCCACCGCGCGGGTGGCTTCGCGGATTTCGTTGAGCAGCTTGAGGCGGTTTTCGCGCAACGCCTTGTCGTCCACATTGACCGTGACCTTGTCGAAGAAGGCATCGACGCTTCGGCCGCAGCTTCGCCATGGCGCTCATGGCGGCGGCGAAATCCTCCCTGCCGACGGCGGCGGCAGTGTCTTTCTTGGCGACGTTGATGGCGTCGGCCAGCGCCTTTTCTTCCGGCGCCGCCAGCCGCTTGGCGTCGGGCGCAGCGGTATAGCTCTTGTTGTCCTTCTTCTCCTCGATGCGCAGGATGTTCGAGGCGCGCTTGACGCCGGCGAGCAGGTTCTTGCCATCGTCGCTGTCGAGGAATTTGCCGAGCGCCTCCACGCGGCGCACGATCATCAGCAAATCGTCCTGAACATTTTGCGGACCTGTCGTGCCTTCGGCACTCCGCGCGCCGAGCGCGAACACGGCGTCGACCAGATCGTGCCGCGCGCCCTGCTCGCGCAGTTGCACCTTCAGGCGGTCGGCGAAAAACGAGAGCAAGTCGTGGGTCTGCTGGAGATAAGGAATGCGCCTGCACCAGCACCGGGCCGGCCAGCCGTCTTTCCTTTTGCGACACCAGCACTTCGAGCTTCATCGCCAGTTCGATGTCGGTCGCACTCAGCGCGACAATCTGCTCCTGCAAGGGATGCAGCGCGCGATCGCCTCGGCCAGCGCCTCGTCGCGGTGGACCGTGCCGAAGTGACGCCACAGCGGCATGCGCAGCGGCAGCCGCAATTCGTTTTCAATGACGATGCGAATGACGCCGAGCGCGGCGCGGCGCAATGCATAGGGATCCTTCGAACCGGTCGGCTTCTCGTCGATCGCCCAGAAGCCCACCAGGGTGTCGATCTTGTCGGCCAGCGCCACCGCAATCGACACCGGATCGGCGGGCACCAGATCGTCCGGTCCCTTCGGCCGATAGTGATCCTCGCAGGCATGCGCGACCGCCTCGTCCTCGCCCTGCGCCTCGGCGTAGTATTTTCCCATCAGCCCTTGCAGCTCGGGGAATTCGCCGACCACGTCGGTCAACAGGTCGGCCTTGCACAATTGCGCGGCATGCTCGGCCTTGGCGACATCGGCGCCGACGAGCGGCGCCAATTGTCCGGCCAGCGCGACGATGCGCGCGATGCGCTCGGCCTGGCTGCCGAGCTTTTCGTGGAACACGATGCCGTCGAATTTCGGCAGCCGGTCTTCCAGCCGCGTCTTCAAGTCGGTGTCGTAGAAGAACTTGGCGTCGGAAAGCCGCGCGCGGATCACGCGTTCGTTGCCGGCGACGATCGCCTTGCCGTGGTCGCTGGCTTCCTCATTGGCGACCAGGATGAATTTGTTGGTGAGCTTGGCGGTGGCGCCGTCGCGCAGCACGAAACATTTCTGGTTGTTGCGGATGGTGGCGCGGATCACCTCGTCGGGGATCGCGAGGAACGCCGCGTCGAACGTGCCCATCAGGGTGACCGGCCATTCCACCAGGCCGGCGACCTCGGCGAGCAGGCCCTCGTCCTCGACCAGCTCGTAGCCTTGCGCAAACGCCAGATTTTTGGCGTCGGCGAGAATGGTGGCGGCGCGCCGGGCCGGATCGAGCATCACCTTGGCGGCTTCCAGCTTGGCGGTGTAGTCGTCGAAGCGGCGCACCTTGATCGTGCCAGGGGCCATGAAGCGATGGCCGCGCGTCTCGTCGGAGGCGGCGATGCCATCCACGCTGAACGCGACGACCTCGGGCTCTTCGGTCTCCGGCCCGAAGGTGGCGAGGATCGAATGCAGCGGGCGCACCCAGGTGAGCCGTCCGCTGCCCCAGCGCATCGATTTCGGCCACGGGAAGCCGCGCACCACCTCGGGGATCATCTCGCCGATCACGTCGATGGCCGGCCGGCCCGGCTTCTCGATCGTCGCCAGGTAGAAGTCGCCCTTCTTGTCGGGCTGCACTTTGGCTTGATCGATCGACGTCAAGCCGGCCGCCTTGAGAAAGCCGGCAATCGCCCCTTGCGGCGCGCCGACGCGCGGACCCTTCTTCTCTTCCTTGATGTCGGGCTGGCGCACCGGCACGCCGTGCACCGACAGCGCGAGCCGGCGCGGCGTCGCGAAGGCCTTGGCGCCTTCATAGACGAGGCCGGCCGCCACCAGCCGGTCGGTGACCATCTTCTTGAGATCGTCGGCGGCGCGCGCCTGCATGCGCGCGGGAATCTCTTCGGAAAAGAATTCAAGCAGAAGATCGGGCATTGCGAGCTCGTTAGCGGCGGATCGGGAAACACTCCGCAAGTAGCAGGCTAAAGGTAACCTGTCACCTTTCGCCGGAGCCGGCTGCGGTCCCGAGAGTGTCGACAATAACCCGGTACCTTCAACAGGCGGCCACAGACCTGTCCAGGGGCTTCCTCCACAAAAAATTAGCGGTTTGACAAGACTTCGGCAGGCAAACTTGCAAGTTGCGCCGGAGAAAGTTCCGTGAGGAAGTTCAGTCAAATTTTCCTGCCTGGCCGTTTGACGGCACGGCTGCGCGCTGTCGATTGGAGCCGGCGCGACCTGCGCGACGGCATCGTTATTTTCGGTGTGGCGTTCGCCTTTTATGCCTGGGCACATTTCGGCGATGTCCCGCCGAAGCTGTTCAAGTTCGCCATGGACAATGCCGAATGGGAAGTCGACGACCTGATTTTTGTGGTCTTCATTCTGAGCGTCGCCTTGATGGTGTTCGCGTGGCGCCGCGTGCGCGATCTCGGCAGCGAAATCAAGGCGCGCCGCGCGGCCGAAGACGTCGCGCGCAAGCTTGCGCGGCACGATCCGCTGACCGGCTTGCCGAACCGCCGCTACTTCAACGAGAAGCTCGACCAGGCCTTGCACAACGTCCTGACGGATGGCAGTCGCGCCGCCGTGTTGATGCTTGATCTCGATGGCTTCAAGGCGATCAACGACGTGCACGGCCATTTGGTCGGCGACAAGGCGCTGATTGAATTCACCGAGCGCATTACAGCCGCCGCCAAGGGAGCGCTGGTGGCGCGGGTCGGCGGCGATGAGTTTTCCATCATTCAGCCGAAGATAAATTCGCTCGACGATCCAGCCGGGTTGGCGCGCCGTATCGCCAAGGCGGTCGCCGAGCCGTTTCATATCTTCAGCACCGAAACCTCACTCGGCGTCGGCATCGGTATCGCGGTGGCGCCCGACGACGGCACCACGGCCGATGACTTAATTCGCCGCGCCGATCTCGCGCTCTATCGCGCCAAGGCGGAAGGCCGTTCAGTCACCCGCTTTTTCGAGCCGGCAATGGACGCCCATGTCGAGCGGCGCACCGCCATCGAGCGCGAATTGCGCGCGGCCATCGCGGCGCAAAGCATCGAGGTGCACTATCAGCCGCTGATCCATCTCGACGGCAACCGCATCATCGGCTTCGAGGCGCTGGCGCGCTGGGAAAGTCCAACGCTCGGCACCATGTTCCCCAGCGTGTTCATTGCCGTGGCGGAAGAATGCGGCCTTATCCACCGGCTCGGCGACCAGTTGCTGCGTACCGCTTGCCGCGAAGCCATGAACTGGCCGGACGACTTAACGCTCGCCTTCAATATCTCGCCGGTGCAGTTGCGCGACCCGACCTTTGGCCTGCGCGTGCTCGCCATTTTGGGCGAAACCGGCTTGCCGCCCACGCGGCTGGAGCTGGAAATCACCGAAAACGCGATCGTCGGCGATGCCTTGCTGGCGCAGCGCATGATCGACGAACTGCGCGCGGCCGGCGTGCGCATCGCGCTCGACGATTTCGGCACCGGCTACGCCACCATGTCGCAACTGCTGGCGTTCCGCTTCGATAAGATCAAGATCGACCGCAGTTTCGTGAACAATCTCGGCAACGATGCCGACAGCAAAGTCATTGTGCGCGCCATCATCGGGCTCGCCAACGGTCTTGGGCTGGCCACGACCGCGGAGGGCATCGAGACCGGCATTCAGCTCGCCGACCTCAAGGCCGACGGCTGCACGGAAGGACAGGGCTATTTGTTCGGCAAAGCCATCCCGGCCGCGCAGATCGCCGATCTGTTGCGCCTTCCGTCGATCGCCGCCGAGGTCGCCTAACCGCGCCCAAGCCGCCGGTGGCTGCCGCCGTCGGCTACCAGCCTCCCCCGCCGCCGCCGCCCACCGCCGGTCATTGCGCAGGCGGCGCCGGCTTGAAGACGACGATCGCGTAGACGATCGCCACAACCACGACCGCAAGAATGATCCAGAGCAGCATGATGCTTCAGCCGAATCGGCCAGCCCTAAAGCTAAACTATAGCTTTAAATGGCTGTTGTCGCAGAACGGCGGCGTCTTGCTGCGCTTGCAGGTGCAGAACTTGCGCTTGCCCGCGCGTTTGGCGGTCCATTCCAGCGGCGTGAAGGTCGGTCACTTCATGCGAGCCGTCGCAGAACGGCTGGCTTTGCGAGCGCCCGCACCGGCACCACCAATAGGTCTCGCCCTCGACGACATCGACGGTGACCGGCTCGCGCCCGCCGATCTCAGGTTCGCTCATGGCTGTCCCCCGGATGTTTTCGTCAGCAGTTGACCGAAGCCGATGCTTTGCCGGTCGGGATCGTGCACGGCGAATTCACGCACGTTGTAGAATTGATCGCACAACCCGTAATCGACGGTTGCGCCGCGCCTCTTCACATCCGCGAACAGCGCTTCCACGTCGTCGACCCAGAAATAGGCGTTCCAAATTCCTTCGCTGACCTTCCAATAGGGAACGATCGCGTGCCCCTTCGGCGCCTGCTTGAGCATCGCGAAGGCGTTGCCGTATTCCATGATCGCGAATTCCGGCGGCTCGCCGAAAATCCCGTGCTGCTCGAAGCCGAGCTTGTCCTGCCAGTAGGCGATCGATTGGCGCAGATTGCTGGCAAACAGGATCGGCGCCTGCCGCAAGATCCGCGCCTTCGTCACAACGCGCCCCCGCCTTCGGTGGCGAGCCACGCCTCGCCGCAGGCTTTCGCCAGCTCGCGCACGCGCAGGATATAGCTCTGCCGTTCGGTGACCGAGATCACGCCGCGGGCGTCGAGCAGATTGAACACGTGGCTCGCCTTGATGCACTGATCGTAGGCCGGCAGCGCCATCAGATGGCGCGGCTTCTTGCCGTCTTTATCCTGCCAGCCGGCTTCGAGATATTTCTTGCAGGCCGCCTCGGCCATCTTGAACTGCTCGAACAGCATCGCGGTGTCGGCGAACTCGAAATTATGCCGGGAATATTCCTGCTCGGCCTGCAGGAACACGTCGCCATAGGTGACTTTCTTGTCGTCGGTGCGGCCATTGAAATTGAGATCGAACACGCGCTCGACGCCCTGCACATACATGGCGAGGCGTTCCAGCCCATAAGTGAGCTCGCCGGCGACCGGCGCGCATTCGAAACCGGCGACCTGCTGGAAATACGTGAACTGCGAGACCTCCATGCCGTCGCACCAGCACTCCCAGCCCAGCCCCCAGGCGCCCAGCGTCGGACTTTCCCAATCGTCCTCGACAAAGCGGATGTCGTGCAGCTTGGGATCGATGCCGATCACCTTCAGCGAATTGAGATAGAGGTCCTGGATGTCGGGCGGCGACGGCTTCAGGATGACCTGGAACTGGTAATAGTGCTGTAGCCGGTTCGGATTTTCCCCGTAGCGTCCGTCTTTCGGCCGGCGCGAGGGCTGCACATAAGCGGCATTCCAGGGCTTGGGCCCGAGTGCGCGCAACGTGGTCGCCGGGTGAAAGGTGCCCGCCCCCACCTCCATGTCATAGGGCTGCAGGATCACGCAGCCCCAGGCCGCCCAGTACTGTTGCAGCGCAAGAATAAGCCCCTGGAACGAAGACCTCGGGTCCAGGTTCTCCTGGCGCAAACGGTCACTGGCGAGAAGGTTGGCTTCAGCCATCGTGGGGATACGGATTTTTAAGCACGGGAATGGCGCGGACCCTATCGGCGGCCCTATGGGGGGTCAAGCCGATTAAAATTTACGGAATTTTGAACCGAAACCGCAAAACAGACGGCAGATAATAGCAAACGATGGGCAGAGGAATCAGCAATGGTAGCTTTTCAACTGATCGGAATGGCGCTGGTCGTCTTGTTCTTCGGCCCCTTCGTTACCGGCGATCCAAACGTTGCCCGCCGCTGAGCAGCGGCTTCAACACTCCACCGTCTTGAAGTTCGGCTAAGGGCGATATTCGCCGGTCGTCGGGTCGCGCCGCAGGGTCGGCCGGTTTTCTTGATCGGAAATCCGCACCGCCGCGCCCTTGGCGCGCTCGAGCTCTTCGTTGATCCGGCGCGCTTCCTTCACCACCCAATGCACGACCATGGCGCCGCCCAGCGCGGCGAGCGACCATTTCAGCAGCGGCGAGAGCAAAAACGGGGGCATGGCACACCTCCTCGACGGCGATGAGGGAACTTATTGACCGGAAAACAAGGCGATTTCGCGGCCTCGCACGAATGCTAACCTACAATCCGTAGCGCGACCATAGCGCGCGCGCTTCCAGCGCCGACATGAGATCGGCGCCAAGGCCGCCCTGGCGCGCCAGCGCGTCGAGCGAGCCGAGACCGGGAATTCTGCGGCCAAACAGACCGCGGTCGGCCGCGATCAAAGGCGTGCGCACTTTCTCGCCGTAGCGTTCGCGCAAGATCGAGCGCAGATCGCCAAGCCGGTCGGCCAGTCCCAGCTCGATCGCGGGCTGCGCGGTCCAGAACTCGCCGGAGAACAGCGTCTTGTCGTTGCCTTTTAACTTGGCCCCGCGGCGTTCCTTCACCAGCGCGATGAAGTGCTCGTGGATATCCTTCTGGATCGCCTTGATGCGCTTCACGTCCTCGGGTTTTTCCGGCTGGAACGGATCGAGCATCGCCTTGCGCTCGCCGGCGGTATAGAGCCTGCGCTCCACGCCGAGCTTTTCCATGAGCTTGGGGAAGCCGAACGAGCCGCCGACCACGCCGATCGAGCCGACGATCGAAAATTGATTGCAGATGATCTCGTCGGCGGCGCAGGCCAGCATGTAGCCGCCGGAGGCGCCGACGTCCTCGATGAAGGCAATCACCGGGAGTTTCTTTTCCGCGGCCAATTGCCGGATGCGCAGGAAGATCAGATGCGACTGGGCGGGCGAGCCACCCGGCGAGTTGATGACCAGCGCCACGGCGCGCGCGTTGCGGACCGCGAATGCGCGCTCCAGCGAGCGGGCAAGCGAGGACAGCATCAGCCCGGGCCGCAACGGCGTGGACACCCCGACGATGCCCGACAGCCGCACCACCGGCACCACCGCGATGTCGGGGCGAAAGCGCGCCGGCAGCAGCGACAGCAGAAGCTCGAACGTGCGCTTAAGGATTCCGGGCATCGGTTGACTCGCGGCGGGCACCATGCCGGCCAGTTAGGCATCCTTGGAACCCAAGTCAAAGCTGCCGGTTCCCCGTTGCGGCCGGATTAAGTTTGGGTGCGACGCAGTAGATTTCGCATTAATAGCCGCAGAACGCCTTATTTTGCCTAATTTTTAACTTTGGAATGCTTTTTGCAGTGCGGTAAGCGCCGCCAAGGAAGTCGTGGCGGTTTTTTGAGAGAGGCGGATCGATGGATCCCAAGCTTGCCATCCTTTTCCTGCTGATCAGCAGCGTTATTGGGCTCTCGCATCTCAACGACGAGAATCTGAAGCGCATGCGGCGCCAGTTCGTCGCCCGGCGCTGGCGCGAATTCGTGCCGGGGCGGCGTAAATCCTAGGCAAAGTTGCCGCGTTTTAAGTCTCCGTAATACTCAGCGTATCACCGCCGCGCAGCACGGCCTCCGCAGCCGCGGTCGGACGGCCATGTTGGTCGTTCAGGATGAGAATGGGGCAGCTTTGTGGCGCGCCGCGGCCGGATTTCACGGCGCGCACCAGCACGCGAATCGCCGGCGCATCGGCGCGCGGATGCACCGGCAGCACGGCGATACCGCCGAACTCGGCGGCAAGCGCGCTTTGCACCTCGGCCAGCGCATCGGCGCGCCAGATCAGCGTCAACACGCCCTGCGGCTTGAGCAGCCGCGCGGCGCTGGCGATCCAGCGCGGCAACAGGCCCGGCGCCGCCGCATGCGCGAGGCGGCGGCGCGGGTCAGGCGACAGGTTCTGGCGGGTCGCATCGTGAAACGGCGGATTCATCAACACGCGATCGGCGCTGCCGGGTAACAAGCCGGCGGCCGCCAGCGCCTCGCCGTCCTCGGCGTCGCAGGCCAGCACGTTCACGCGGTCGTCCAATCTGTTGAGCCGCGCATTGTCGGCGGCCAGCGCGCTTAAGCCGCCATCGATCTCGACCAGCGTGACCTTGAGCCCCTTGACCCGCGCCGCCAGCGCGAGGCCGGCCGCGCCGACGCCAGCGCCGAGATCGACCGCGTGTTCGCCGGCGCGGCCAGAAGTCGCAGCCGCGAGCAAAATCGCGTCGTGGCCCACGCGATGACCGGCGAGCGGCTGGCGCAGACGCAAGCGGCCGCCGAGCACGGCATCCTCGCTGGTTTCGAGGACGTCAGTCCTCATCGGGACGCAGCTCCTTGCCGAGCCCGGCGTCTTGCATGATCTGCCGCGCCGTAAGCTCCTGCCCTTCGGCAACCAGAATCCGCCGCGGCAACACGCCGAGCGAGCCTTCCAGCACGCTCATGTTCTGGTCGAGCACCAGGTGACGAATGCGGGCGCCCTCGAGCAGCGCGACCACTGCCGAGACCAGAACCATGTCATTGGTACGGATGAGTTCGCGCAACCCGCTATTCCCGCGTTGGCCGGCCGGGACCGACCTTATAAACCATTATCCTGGTTTCTTAGCCAACTTCGCCGACAATGAATTTCAAAACGGCAGCCGTCCGCATCGCGCGCCAGTGTTGTGGGACGGCCGGAAACGCGCAAATAATCGAGCCGGACGGGTCGTCATTTGGGGCATCCTGGGTTAATGCCTAGCGGTATGGTTGGCAAAATCGGGGCGGGCGGCAGCACCGCTTCCATGGCAAGTCTCGGTTGCAGTGTTCCGCACTCTCGGGCGGAAATGCCGGCGTGTCGGAGTATCGGAGCATGACCGCAAAGCAAGTGTGGGCCCTGCTGAGGGCGAAGCAGGACGACATCGCCCTATGGGCGGCGGCCTTTGTCCTCTCGCTCGCCCAGTGGCGCCACGTCGTGTATTTTTTCGAAAGCGATCTCGGGCGGGCCATTCAGGCCGAGCGGGGCGTTATCACCGGCTACCCCCATTGGCGATATTTCCAATCCCGCCTGCTCGGCCCCGGGCTGGAAAAATTATTGAACCTCGTATTCGGATTCAATTATTTGGTCGCCCACATGATTGTTGCCGTCGCCGCTTTGACCGCTTGCGGCGTGGTGATGTTCTACGCCGGCCGCGCCATCGGCGGGCGGCAGGGCGGGTGGTCGGCGATGCTCGCCTTCCAGACCTTGTTCATTCTGATGATGTCGCGCCCGTGGCTTTACATCTGGGATTATTTCATCCTGCTGGTGGGAGCGATTTTCCTGCTGCTGGTGATCCGCCGCGCGCCCTGGTGGGCGTTCCTGTTGCTGATGAGCTGGGCGTTCTTCAACCACGAGTCCGCTCTTTTCATTGGCGTATGGATGGTGGCGAAGGCACTGATTGACGCATGGGCCGAAGGCCGCCGCCCCGATTGGGGCATGCTGGGTGGTGGCGTGCTGGGCAGCCTGGGTGGGCAGGTGTTGATCGAAATATTGCGGTACTCACTGCTCAAGCGGGAAATCGGCTGGGAAATCTTCAGCGATGCCGGCAGTGGCCCGACCAGCGGGCTCGACGCCTATTTCCATGTGCAATTATCCGCCAACCTGCAAGACATGTATCAGTGGGTGATGCATCCCAACTACGATTTGTTGTTCCTGATAATTCTGCCGCTCGTGATGATGTTGACTCTGGCCGTCATTCTGGTCGTCCGCCATGGCCTGAAGGCGGCAGGGCTTGCGGTCTACGCGCTGGCTCAAGTCACAGCGCTGCTGCTTCTGGGCCTGCGGGCGGAGACGCGCAATCTTCTGCAATTGGTGCCGTTTCTGTGCCTCGGCGGGATGTTGGCGGCCAAACCCAAATGGGATGCCGCCTGAGCGTTGTGAGCTACGCGTCACTGTAGACGGCAAGCGCGCGCATCGGCCTATGCACGCCGTCTTTCTTCACCGGGCGCGCGGTGCGAAAGATAAGCGAGCAGTTTCATCTCGCGCCGGCCGCGCGTTACGGTATCGAGCACCAGTCCGATGGCCGCGGACAGGAACGCCATTAACATTAAGCCGGTCGATAGAATGGCGGTCGGCAGCCGTGGCACCAGGCCGGTCTCGAAATAGGTGATGAAGAGCGGGATCGCGAAACCGATGGCCACGATCGCCAGCAACAACCCGATGCCGGCGAAGAACGGCAGCGGCCGCTCGGCGCGATAGAGCCTGACGATGGTGCGCAGGATGCGAAAGCCGTCGCTCCAGGTATTGAGCTTGGAGGCCGACCCCTCCGGCCGCGCGTAATAGGGCGTGTCGACTTCCGCCACCGCCAGCCCCAGTTCGAGCGCGTGGATGGTGAGCTCGGTCTCGATCTCGAAGCCGCCCGACAGCACCGGAAAGGACTTCACGAACCGGCGCGAGAACACCCGGTAGCCCGACAGCATATCGCTGGTGATGGGGCCGAACATCAATGCGACAAAGGCGGTCAGTAGCCAATTACCGGTGCGGTGCCCCTTGCGGTAGGCCGCCCGCTCGCGGTCGACGCGGTTTGCGACCACCATGTCGACCCGGTCATCGAGCAGCCGCTCGACCATGGCGCCGGCGCTCGCCGCGTCATAGGTGGCGTCGCCATCGACCAGCACGTAGATATCGGCGTCCACGTCGGTGAACATGCGCCGCACCACAAAGCCTTTGCCCTGGCGCTTTTCCGCGAATACCTCGGCGCCGGCCGCGCGGGCCGCCGCCGCGGTATTGTCGGTCGAATTGTTGTCGAATACGAAGATCGTGGCCGTGGGCAGCGCGGCGCGGAAGTCCTTTACAACCTTTGCGACCGCCGCTTCTTCGTTGTAGCAGGGCACCAGCACGGCAATCGTATAGGGCTCGAAGCGGCGCGACTTAGCCGCCGCAGAGGTCGCAGTTCGGTTCGCCAATCGGAGCCCCCTTGCCTATCCCGCGCGCCAAAATGCCATGCTACGACAATCTAACGCACTTGCCCCGTTAACACAGCGTTTCTATGCTCGCGCAAAATCGTGACCCGGGAGAGGTATTTTGGCCGTCGTCGTTCCCTTCGAAAGTCCGCAAGCCGCGTCGATCGAGCGTCTCGCCGAACTGGTGGCACCGGATATGGAGCGAGTCAACGCGGCCATCCTGGCGCGCACCGGCTCGGACGTGACCATGATCCCGGAGGTCGCCAACCATCTGATCTCCTCGGGCGGCAAGCGCCTGCGCCCCATGCTCACGCTGGCCATGGCCAAGCTCGCCGGTTACTCCGGCGACGGCCATATCAAGCTCGCCGCCGCGGTCGAGTTCATGCACACCGCGACGCTGCTGCATGACGACGTGGTCGACGAAAGCGACATGCGCCGCGGCAAGCTCGCCGCCCGCATGCTGTGGGGCAACGAGGCGAGCGTGCTGGTCGGCGACTTCCTGCTCGGCCAGGCCTTCAAGATGATGGTCGAGGTCGGCAATCTGCACGCCCTCGATATCCTGTCCGCGGCCGCCGCGGTGATCGCGGAAGGCGAGGTGATGCAGCTCGGCGCCGCCAAGAATACCGCCACCAACGAGGACGAATATCTGGCGGTGATCCGCGCCAAGACGGCGGAGCTGTTCGCCGCCGCCTGCGAGGTCGGCCCGGCGCTGGCCAACAAGGACAAAGCCGAGCTTGCCGCCTGCCGCTCATTCGGCATGAACCTCGGCATTGCCTTCCAGCTCGTCGACGACGCGCTCGACTACGGCGGCAAGTCCGCCAAGCTCGGCAAAAATGTCGGCGACGATTTCCGCGAGGGCAAGATCACCCTGCCGGTGGTGCTGTCGTTCCGCCGCGGCACCGAGAGCGAACGCGCGTTCTGGAACCGCACGCTTGGCAAAGGCGAAATCAACGACGGCGATCTCGATGCCGCGATGGCGCTGATGGCCAAGCATCACGCCATCGAGGACACGGTCGGGCGCGCGCGCCACTACGGCGCCATCGCCACCGATGCCCTGGCGCTGGTGCCGCCGTCCGCGATCAAGACCGCGCTGGAAGAAACCGTCGCCTTCTGCATCGCGCGCGCGTATTAATGCGCGAGATCGTAGGCGTAACCGGTCTCGGGATCGCGCTTGAGCTGCAAGCGGATGAAGGGATCGGGATCCTGCCCGATATATTCGCCGAAGAGATAGACCGGCGGCGCGCATCCGTTCGGCTGCGGTCGCGGGTTAAAGAAAAAGCCGCGTAAGGAGAATTCGTGCTGCTGCTCGATGCAGCGCGGCTTGGCCTTGTGCCGGGCGCGCGCGGCGGCGGGATCGGCCGCCATGACGGCCAGAGCGACCAGCGCGATGACAAACCAGCTGAATTTCATGTTCATCTCCTGCGGCGTCACGCTGTCTACTCGCCAATCGCCAAGCTGACAACGGTCCACCGCAAAGCGGGCATTTTCAAGGGCGGCTGTTCATTCATCGGATCGTCGCGGGATATACCCACCAGTCCTTGCGTTCGGCCTTGAGCCGTTGCGCCGCCGCGGCGGCTTCGCCGGGCGAGGCAAACAGCGCAAAGCAGGTCGGCCCCGACCCCGACATGCGGGCAAGCCGGGCGCCCGGCAAGGCGGCCAAGACCTGCAGCACCTCGGCGATGACGGGCAGGCAGGCAATCGCCGGCTGTGTCAGATCGTTGCCGTGCGCGCCGAGCCATTCGATCAAGGCCTCGCGCGCGCGCGGCACGTCGCCGAGTGCCGGCGCGCTGCCTTGCAGTGCCGGCAAAGCGGGCGAATACGTCGCGGGTGGCGAGCGCCACGCCGGGGTTGACCAGCAGCGCCGAAAGCGGCGGCAGTTCGAGCGGGGCCGCGAGCTCATCGCCCACGCCGCGCATGATGCGCGCGCGGCAATCGAGGCAGACCGGCACGTCGGCGCCGACGACAAGCGCCGCCGCCGCCAGGCGCGGATCGCGCGCGGCAAGGCCGTTGGCGCGCGCGAGCAGCCGCAACGCCGCCGCCGCATCGGCCGAGCCGCCGCCGAGCCCGGCTGCGACCGGAATATTCTTCGCAAGCGCGAAACGCCCGGCCGTCAGCCCTGCGGCGCGCTCGCGCAAAGCAGCCACGGCCTTGAGAACGAGATTGCCGGCGGCCGGTCCGCATGCCGAAGCGAACGGCCCGGCAATATCGAGCCCGCCAGCGCCGCCCGGCTGCAAGGTCAGCGTGTCGGCGAGGTCGGCGAACGCCACCAGGCTTTCGAGCTGGTGATAGCCGTCCGGGCGGCGGCCGAGCACGCGCAATGTCAGATTGATCTTGGCGGGAGCCTGTTCGGTGAGCGAAGCGGTCATATTCCAATCGTCATTCCGGGCGCGAGCGGAGCGAGCGAACCCGGAATCCAGAAGCGCCCGAAAACCATCTGGATTCGGTCCGGCCCTGCGGGCCGTCCCGGAATGACAATAAGCTAGCCCCCGTCGCCGCTCTTCTTGCCGGCCTTGGCCTGCGACGAGGTCTCGTCCGGCAGTCCGTTTTCGAGCTTGGCTTCGATCTTCGGCAGATCCTCCGGTTCGGGCTTGAGATCGCGCGCATGCGCCCACTGGAACTTGGCCTCGAGCGTACGCCCGACGCGCCAATAGGCATCGCCGAGATGGTCGTTGATGGTGGGGTCTTCCGGCTTGAGCTCGATCGCGCGCTCGAGCTGCTTGACCGCTTCCTCGTAATTGCCGGTCCGGTAATAGGCCCAGCCCAGCGAGTTGACGATATAGCCGTCGTCCGGACGCTGCTGGACGGCGCGCTTGATCATGTCCATGCCCTGATCCAGGTTCACGCCCTGATCGATCCAGGAATAGCCGAGGTAATTGAGCACGTGCGGCTGTTCGGGGAACAGCTCGAGCGCCTTCTTGAGATCGGCCTCCGCTTTCGGCCACTGCTTGGAGCGCTCGTAGCAGATGCCGCGGAAATAGAAGACCGCCCAATTCGCCTTTTCCGGATGCGGGACGAGCGCGGCGGCCTTGGAATAGACGTCGGCGCATTCGGCGAACTTCTTGTGCCCGCGCAGAATATTGCCCAGCGCCATGATCGCTTCGATATCCTCCGGGTGCTCCTTGATCAGCGCGTCAAGGTGCTTTTCCGCCTCGTCCGAACGGTCGAGCGTATCGAGATTGGCCGCCATCTGGATCGCGGCATTGCGATACAACGGCGAACTCGCCGGAATGCGTTCATAGACGTTGATCGCCAGCGCCGGCCGCTTGAGCGATTCATAGAGATCGGCGAGCGAGAGCAGCGCCAGCGGATGGTTGGGCGCGAAATAGAGCGAAAGCTGGAGATAGACCAGGCCGAGATCCTCGCCGCCGCGGCGGCCGAGCGAGGCGCCGAGCCCATAAAGCGCTTCGGCGGCGCCGGCCTGCGGCGTTGTCACCAGCTGCGGCAATTTTTCGTCCGCCTTGAGCTGGTTCATCGCTTCGACCACCAGTGGATGGCGTTGCAGCACCTTGTCGAAGGCCTCGAAAACGGCGAGCGCCTCCTTGGCGGAAGCGTTGCGCGATAGCCAGCTGCCATAGGCCTCGACCACCCGCAGCGCTGTAGGATCGAGCCTGTAAGCATGCTCGAAGCGTTTTCCCGCTTCCTTCTTGTTGCCGGCGAGGTCGAAGATCATGCCGGCATGCAGATCCTTGAAGATGGCGTACCAATCCGGCCCGGTCAGCCGGTCGATCGTCGCCACCGCACCCTTGGTGTCGCCGGCCCCGTACAGCGACCAGGCCGAGAGCAGCGTCGCCGTCAGATCGGTGATCGGGCCGCGAACCGACAGCGCCAAGCTGCGGCGCGCCGCGGTATATTGCTTATGCTTGAGTGCGGACACGCCGAGCACGAGTTCGGCGACGCGATCCTTCTTGTCGGCGCGCGCGAGTTGATCGGCGTATTTAATGGCTTCGTCGATGTCGCCGCCGACCAGCAGCGACAGAAAGGTACGGTCGAGCAGCTCGCCGTTTTTCGGGTCGTGCCGGAGCGCGGACCGGTAATAGGCGGCGGCCGCGGCGGCATCGCGCTCCTGGCCGGCATGGCGGGCGGCGAGATAGCTGCCCGAGGCCGTCATGTGGGAAAGGTCCAGTGCGGTGGGCGCCTGCGCGGCAAGCTCGATCGGCGCCGCCACCAGGAATGCGGCAAGCGCGGCGCCGAAAGCGCACCGGGCGAGGCTCGAAGGAATCACGGGCAATGCTCCAATGAGGCGGATGACCGCGGATTTCGCGTGAACCGCCGAAGTGGGGCCGAGAATGGCCTTTTTGCGCCGCCCCCGCAAGAACTGTGGCCGTCGCACTCCAGCGTGAGGTTGAGAACTTTGTTGTGGCAGCATCGTGACCGCAGCGGGCCGCCGCGCGTCACATGTTCGGATAGTTCGGACCGCCGCCGCCCTCGGGCGGAACCCAGGTGATGTTCTGATTGGGGTCCTTGATGTCGCAGGTTTTGCAGTGGACGCAATTCTGCGCGTTGATGACGAATTTGGGCGCGCCCGCCTCCTCCACCCACTCATAGACTCCGGCCGGGCAATAGCGCGCGGACGGCCCGGCATAGACGTCGTGCTCGGAACTCTTCTGCCGGCTCAGGTCCGCCACATGGAGATGGACCGGCTGATCCTCCTCGTGATTGGTATTGGACAGAAAGACCGAGGATAGCCGGTCGAAGGTGAGCTTGCCGTCCGGCTTCGGATAGGCGATCGGCATGCACTCGGACGCCGGCTTGAGCGCGGCGTAGTCCGGCTTGCCGTGCTTGACCGTGCCGAGGAGCGAGAAGCCTAAAGTGTTGCACCACATGTCGAGGCCGCCGAGGCCGACACCGATCACCGTGCCGAATTTCGACCACAGCGGCTTGGCATTGCGCACCTTCCACAAGTCCTTGCCGATCGCCGAGGTCCGCCAGGCAGCCTCGTAGCCGGTGAGCTCGTCATGGCTGCGGCCGGCCGCCAGCGAGCCAGCGACCGTCTCGGCCGCCAGCATCCCCGACAGCATGGCGTTGTGGGTGCCTTTGATGCGCGGCACATTCATGAAGCCGGCGTCGCAACCGATCAGCGCGCCGCCGGGGAACACCAGTTTCGGCACCGACTGGTAGCCGCCTTCGGTCAGGGCGCGCGCGCCATAGGCGAGCCGTTTGCCGCCCGCGAAGGTGTCGCGCACCAGCGGATGGGTCTTGAAGCGCTGGAATTCCTCGAACGGCGACAGATAGGGGTTGGTGTAATTGAGATGCTGGACGAAGCCGACCGACACCAGATTGTCGTCGAAGTGATAGAGAAACGATCCGCCGCCGGTCCAGCCGTCGAGCGGCCAGCCGAACGAATGCTGCACCAGGCCCTTGCGGTGCATCTCGGGCACCACCTGCCAGAGTTCCTTCAGGCCCAGCCCGAATTTCTGCGGCTCGCGCCCGTCGCTGAGACCGAACTTGGCGATCAGCTGCTTGCCGAGACTGCCGCGCGCGCCTTCCGCGAACAGCGTGTATTTGGCGCGCAGCTCCATGCCGCGGGTGAAGCTGTCCTTGGGCTGGCCGTTCTTGCCTACGCCCATGTCGCCGGTGGCGATGCCGGCAACCGCGCCGTGGTCGTCGAACAGCACTTCCGCCGCGGCAAAGCCCGGATAGATCTCGACCCCGAGCGCTTCCGCCTTGCTGGCGAGCCAGCGGCAGACGCTGCCGAGCGAGACGACGAAATTGCCGTGATTGTTCATCAGCGGCGGCATCGCAAAAGTCGGCAGCCGCAACGCCGCTGTGGCGGTGAGCCAATAGAAACGATCCGTCGTGACCGGGGTCTTAATTGGCGTGTCTTCGCCGCGCCATTCCGGCAGCAGCCGGTCGAGCCCGGCCGGATCGATCACCGCGCCGGACAGGATATGGGCGCCGACCTCGGAGCCCTTCTCCACGATCACCACGGAGATATCCGGATTGATCTGCTTGAGGCGGATGGCGGCGGACAGGCCGGCCGGGCCGGCGCCGACAATCACCACGTCGAATTCCATCGCCTCGCGGGCGGCTAGCTCGGCCATGCGTGTCTCCTTGCTCCCGATATTCCACTTTTGCACAGCGGGGGCAATCGTGTGCTTGCCGTGCTAGGTTTCGCTCATGACGCCCGCCCGCGACAAACCAACGCGCGACCTGCTCGACTTCTACCTGGAAGCCGGCGTCGACGCCCCGGTCGGCGAACAGCCGGTCGACCGCCTCGCGGACAATACTTCTATACCTCCCCCTGAAAGGGGGAGCGAAAGGCGACCTTCGGCCGCCGTCTTTAGCGAAAAGAACGCCGATGCGGAGCATCGGCTATCGAGCGAAGCTCACCGGGTGGGGGTCGATGCGAAACCGAATGACCCCACCCGGTCCGCGCTTCGCACGGACCACCCTCCCCTTGCAGGGGAGGGAAAGAACTTGGTGGCGCCCGACGAAGCCGCCATGGCCGCGCGGGCGGCGGCGAAAAACGCCAAGACGCTCGACGAGCTGCGCGAAATCTTACAGAAATTCGACGGCTGCGCGCTGAAGGCGACCGCCACGCAGTTGGTGTTCGCCGACGGCAACCCGCAGGCGCGCTTGATGCTGGTCGGCGAAGCGCCCGGCCGCGACGAGGACATCGAGGGCCTGCCCTTCGTCGGGCGTTCCGGCAAGCTGCTCGACCGCATGCTGGCCGCCATCGGGCTCGACCGCACAAAAGTTTACATCGCCAACATCGTGCCCTGGCGGCCGCCCGGCAACCGCACGCCGACCCCGCAGGAATCGCAAATCTGCCTGCCGTTCATCCTGCGCCAGATCGAGCTGGTCGATCCCGACATCCTGGTTTGCCTGGGCAACCCGTCGGCGCAGACGCTGCTCGGCCTCAAGGAAGGCATCACCAAGACGCGCGGGCGCTGGTTTCCGTTCAACACGGGCAAGCGCGAGATCCGCGCCATGCCGACGTTCCATCCCGCCTTCCTGCTGCGCAGCCCGCTGCAGAAGCGTTTCGCCTGGCGCGATTTCCTGGCGATAAAAAAAGCGCTGACACCGCAAAACTAATCGGGCGCCGTGCGCCGGCTACTCGAGGCCGAGGAAGTGCAGCCACTCGCTGCCCATGTTGTCGTCGGTGACGACCAACTTGCCGGCCGTCCGGGCGAGGACGTCGGGACAGGGCTCGATCGGGCGGTCCAATTTGTGCGCGCTGCCGGGTGCAAGGCTGCTTTGCCAGGACACCAACCGATCGAGTTCGGCGCGATCCTGGTCGCGCGCCGGATCGAAAACCGGCTGCCCATCGATGCGGTAGGCGGCCAAAATGCGCCGCCAGCGCTGGAAATCCCAGGCAATCGGCGTGTCCGACACCACCATGTGATTGGTGAAGCGCGCGCCATGCGCAAATGTCCAGGCAGGCGGTGCGTTGCACGCGATCGGAGTTGGTCGTGTTGTAAAAGAAGATGCCGCCGGGCTTCAGATGATGGCGGATCAGGTCGAGAAACTCGACGGACAAGAGATTCGTGACGCTGGCGCGATAATACCAGGTCGTATTGGACACAACCGCGTCAAAATGCCGGTTCGGATTTGCGCGCAACCAGCGGCGCCCGTCATCGATTACGATTTTGACCTTGGGATTGTTCAGTACCGTGGCGACCTCCGGGGCGTGCGCAATCAACGTGAGGTAGCCTGGATTGATCTCGACGATGGTGAGCGAGGCAACATCCGGATTGTTGGCGAGAACCTGCGCCCACGAACCCGTCGCCAGGCCGATCATCAGCACGTCGCGCGGCGCGGCATGAAATAGGCTCAGCGCATAAGGACGCACGATGCCATTGATGTCGTGCTTGAGGTCGGTGTTGAAGCGGCCGTCATACATGCCATTGCCAAAGACGATGCTATGGTCGGTCACGGTGATGATACCGCTGCGATTTTCCACCACTTCCGTGAAAGGTTTGGTGTCCGGCGCCCCCTTCGATTGCAAGTTCTCCAGCACGTTGCCCGACAAGCGCGGAATGGCGATTGCCGCCACGATGCCGAATACCGCGGCCAAGGCCGCCCGCTGGCGCTTTTCCCGCCGTGGAATATCGAGCGTAACAATAAGGAGCAGGATGCAAGCGATGCCGGCCAGTACCAGCGTCGCTTCGATCGCGACCAGACCCAGATAGTTCATCAGCACGAAGCCGGTGAGGACCGAGCCCGCCGCCGAACCGAGAATGTTGGCGAGATAGAGCACGGCGGTTCGCATGCCGGCCCGGCTATCGCATGCGATTGAAACTTCGGCGAGATACGGCAGCAGCGAGCCCCAGAAACGGGCCACCAGATAGACCATCAGAATGGCCACGCCGACGATGCCGCTGTCGAGCCAAGCCAGCACATTCAAGAGCGGCAGGAAGAGAATGCCGAGCAGGCTGGCCATCAGAAGGGCGTCGACCAGCCGCCGCATGACCGCCGCGCGAGACGACGTTTCGCAATATTCGCCGGCTTGACGCGAGCCCGATGCAATCCCGACCAGAAATGCGCTCAGCGTTACGGCGAAGGCGGTGGCGCTTGATCCGGTGCCGTAGGAAACGGTGCGGAAGAAAAATATTTCGTAGGAAAGCGAGACGAACCCGCCCACCGCCGCCAATGCCGATACCTTCGCCAGCCCGAGCGCAGGGCCGCGCCATTCCTGGAATGTCGCCAGGTTCGGCATAACGGCTTCGGGGTTGCGACCGTTAAGCCAATGGGCGGCGAGCGCGCCCATCGCCACCGTGAAATTGATCGCGGCGGCCACGTAGATCGAACCGCTCATACCGAGGAATGGAAATAGCAGCAGGGCGCATACGAGGCAGGCCGCGCCGGCTCCAAGCGTGTTGACATAGTAAAGCAGGCCGACCGCGCTTCCGATGTTGCCGGAGCGGCGCACGAGGTGACTGACCAGCACCGGCAGGGTCGCCCCCATCAACAGCGTGGGCACGATGACGAGGGCGAGCGACACCGCGCCGGTCGCCGGCAAACTCAGCCCGATCGTCCAATCGCTGACCTTGTCGAAGATCGCCAGCGAAACGACGCCGAAAGCGCCGGTCAATAGTTCGATCGCCGCGAGCAAGGGCAAGGGCGGGATGCCGCGCCGGTTCGATAGCCAGCCGCCCGCAAGGCTGCCGATGCCTAGACCGAGCATGAAGGCGGTGACCACGATCGTCACCGACTCGATATTGACGCCGAAGATGAGAAACAGTTGCCGCTGCCATGTCAGCTGATAGATCAGCGCCGGAAAACCGGAAAAGAAAAACAGAACGCAGAGCACGCGCGTCCACTGCGTGAGCCGCGTCGCTGCGCTTCGCCGCGTTATGGGCCGTGGTCAGATCGAGGCTGGTCATGCGGGCCGGATCATCGGTTTGCCGAGCCGGCAGCCTAGAGAAAAGACCTTACCTGACCCTCAATGCCCGCCTAACGTTTTGAGCGGATGCCAACAATTAGCTGCAGGGCCTGGCTAGCGATAAGCCACCAGCACCGCACCGACCGCGATCAGCGCGATGCCGAGCCAATTCGGCGTGCTCAGCTTTTCGCCGAGAAACATCACGCCGAATATCGCCACCAGCACGACCGACAATTTGTCGATCGGCGCGACCTTGGCCGCCTCGCCGATCTTGAGCGCGCGAAAATAGCAGAGCCAAGACGCGCCGGTGCCCAGGCCTGACAGCAGCAGGAACAGGTAGGTGCGCGCGGAGATCGTGCCGGGCGCCTGGAATTGTCCGGTCACCGCCAAAAGAAATCCGAGCGTGACGATGACGACGATGGTGCGAATGAAAGTGGCGAGATCGGAGTTGACGTTCTCGACACCGACTTTCGCAAAGATCGCGGTGAGCGCCGCGAAGATCGCCGACAGGATCGCCCAGGTTTGCCAGGACGAGAACGCGCTCACCCCGACACCGCGAATTTGATGGCGAACAGCACCGCCAGCACCAGCACCGCGGGCGACGCCTCCTTCACCTTGCCGGAAATCAGCTTGGCCAGCGCATAGGTGATGAAGCCGAGCCCGATGCCGGTGGCGATCGAATAGGTCAGCGGCATGGTGACGGCGGCCACCACCGCCGGCGCATATTCGGTGATGTCGTCCCAGTCGATTTCGGCGAGGCCGCGCGCCATCACGCAGGCGACATAGAGCAGCGCCGCCGAGGTGGCGTAAGCCGGCACCATGCCGGCGAGCGGGGCGAACAACAGCGCCAGCAGGAAGAAGATCGAGACGAAGGCCGCGGTCAGGCCGGTGCGGCCGCCGGCCGAGACGCCGGCCGCGCTCTCGATATAGCTGGTGGTGGTGGAGGTGCCGATCACCGAGCCGAACATGGCGGCGAAGCTGTCGGAGATCAGCGCCTCCTTCATGCGCGCGAGCTTGCCGTTCTTCATCAGCCCGGTGCGATGGGTGACGCCGATCAGCGTGCCGGCATTATCGAACACGTCGATGAACAGGATGGAGAAGATCACGATCAGGAAGGTGCCTTCGAACACGCGCGAGAAGTCGAGCTGCAGCAAGGTCGGCTTGATCGAGGGCGGCAGCGACACGATGCCGGAATAATGCGCCAGCCCGAACGGCAGGCCGATCGCGGTGACCGCCAGGATGCCGATCAGCGTGCCGCCGATGATGCGGCGGTAGTTGAGCCCGATGATCAGCACGAAGCCAAGCAGCATCAGGATCGCCGCCGGGTTTTTCAAGTCGCCGAGCGTGACCAGCGTCGCCGGCTGCGCCACAACGATCTTGGCTTCCTCCGAGCGCGATGATGCCGAGGAACAGCCCGACGCCGGCCGAGACCGCGAGCTTGAGATTTTGCGGGATCGAGTCGATCACGTATTGGCGGATGCGGAACACCGAGATCAGGAAAAACAAGACGCCGGAGCAGAACACCGCGGCGAGCGCCTGCTGCCAGGTATATTTGTAGGTCAGCACCACGGTGAAGGCGAAGAAGGCGTTGATGCCCATGCCGGGCGCGAGCGCGATCGGGTAATTGGCGTAGAGCGCCATCACCATCGTGCTCACCGCGGCGGCCACGCAGGTGGCGACGAACACCGCGCCCGCATCCATGCCGGTCTTGCTCAGGATCGCCGGGTTGACGAACACGATATAGACCATGGTCAGGAACGTGGTCAGACCGGCGATGAATTCGGTGCGGATGTCGGTGCCCTGCTCCTTGAGCCCGAAATAGCTCTCCAGCCATGCCGCGATCGAACTGTCGCCCGCCGCCGCCTTCGCATCCGCTTGCTTTGCCCGCTTTGCCATAGGGTCCCCCTCCACCGGCTGCCTCAATCGGCGAGCCTAGCCCGGCCGCCGGCCGTCCGCTGGGCCGACTGTGGATGCTGTGGATAGCCTAGGGGGTCTCTTGCGGGCGCATCACCGCCCAGCCGAGCCGGATCAGCGGCAGCAGGCCCTGCATCGAGCGCGCGAACGAGCGCGGCACTTCCGGCACCATGGCGGGGAACTGCGCCTTCAGCGCCGCCGGCGGCGCACCGGTATTGTCGCCGACCGGCCAAACCAGCAGGCCGCCTTCGCGGCGGAAATCGGCGGGGCTGGCCCAGGGACTGCGCTGCGGCGCCCAGTCGAAATAGACATGCGGCCGGCTCGGGCTGGCCAGCGCGACCAGCGGCGCAAGCTCGGCATCGCCGGTGACAAAGCCGAGCGGCTTGCCGGTGCGGCGCTCGAAACTATCGGCGAAAAAGCGGCCCGCGGCATTGGCCGGCTGCGACACCTTCAGGTCGATGGCGAAGGTCCACGGCATTAGGCCAATGCCGAGCGCGATGAGCAGCGGCGGCGCCACCAGCAGGCCGAGCCAGGTCGAGGACACCATGCGCTCGCGATAAATCGGCACCCGGTCGCCGGCGGCCATCACCACGGCGAGACCGGAGAGCACCACCAGCGGCGCCACGCGCTCGAGCGGTCCGAGCCGGCCGCCGGCGAAGACGATCGCGATTGCCGTGGCCGCCGGCAGCAGCGCGAAGAAATAGACGAACAAACGCGCGAACGGCTCGACCGGACTGCGGTCGATCAATGGCGCACTTTCGTGCGGCCGGCGCGGCCAGCCGCTGGCGAAGGCGACCAGCAGGCCGAGCCCGAGATGGGTCAAAACAAGCGCGATGCAAAGCCGTAGCCCGGAAGAAAGCTGGCCGGCCGCCGCATCGCCGTCGGTGAAACCGGCGATGACGAGATCGCGCGCGCCCTTCAGCCACGCCAGATGCGGGAAAATGACGATGATGAACGGCAGCACCGCGATATAGGGCTCAGGGATCGACAGCGCGGCGCGCCCGCGCGCGCTCGCAACCGTGAACACCAGCAACAGCGCGACCAGGATCAGCCCGACATAGCTCGCCAGCAGCAGCAGGCCGAGATCGAGCGCGAGCAGGAACCAGTAGCCGCGCTCGCCTTCGCCGAGCGCGCGCCAGTAGTGCAGCAGCGCCAGCGCCCACAGCGGCGCCGCCAGAATGGCCGGCCCGAAATCCGGGCTCGGCACCGTGAAGGCGGTCATGCCGACCATCAGCAGCACGCCCAGCACGGCGTGGCGCGTGCCGACGATGCCGCGGCCGAGCGTGAACACCGCCCAATAGGCGACGACGATGCAGGCTTGCGCCAGCGCGTAAAGCCCGAACGCGCCGCCGAGACGGAACGCGATCTCGCCCAGCCAGAACGCCAGCGGCGGTCCGAGATAGCTGCCGAGCACGAATTCGTGGCCGATGGCGAGCAGCAACGGCACCTCGCCGGGCGGCGCCGAGTAGAACAGCGCGGGCATCAGCGTCCACAGCGCGGCCTGCGTGAGCGCCACGCTCCAGAACACCACCGCCGGGCGTCCGCGCAGGAATTCAATGATCAGGGAGACGTAATGCATTGGCCCGCGCAGAAGGTGGCAGCCGGAGGAACCCGGCGCAGGAATAGAGAAGCGCGAGCTAAAGAGGCAACAATTCGCCGATCGCCTCGTCGGCGGTGCCGCCCAGCGCGGCGAGCTTGGCGGCGACCGGCGCGAAGGATTTGCGGTGATGCACGGTCGGCCCCAGGCGGGCGAGCGCTTCGAAATGCTCAGGGACCGAATAGCCCATGTGCCGCTCGAAGCCATAGCCGGGATGCGCCAGGCCGAGGCGGCCCATCAGCCGGTCGCGGGTGACCTTGGCGACGATCGAGGCCGCCGCCACCGACAGCACCAGCGCGTCGCCGGAAACCACCGTCTCGCAGTCGCAGCCGCAATCGATCCGGTGATTGCCGTCGACGAAGACCAGTTGCGGCTTGACCGGCAGCGCCTTCACGGCGCGCGCCAGCGCCCACAGCGAGGCACGCAAAATGTTGTCGCGGTCGATGCGCGCGACCGCGCCGAACGCCACCGCCACCTGCGCGCTGGCGCAGATTTTCTCGTACAGCTTCTCGCGCGTGGCGGCGTCGAGCTTCTTGGAGTCGTTGAGGCCGCGCGGGATATGCTTGGGATCGAGAATGACCGCCGCCGCCACCACCGGGCCGGCGAGCGGTCCGCGGCCGGCCTCGTCGCAACCGGCGACCGGAAAGATGCCTTTGTTGAGGGCGCGCCGCTCGCGCCGGAAGCTCGGGCGGAGTACGGGCTCGTGGAGTGGCAGGCGTGGCGCGACGGCTTTGCGGGACATGACGCGATGAGTGCGCGGCAAGACCGCCCAAGTCAATGCAGGAGGAAGTCGCGTGTGGATGACGCAAGAACTCTGTAGCCGGTTCGTGTCAGCATGAAGATCCGTCCAGACATCGCGCAAGCGTGTGTCCCTGTTCGATTTCTGGCCGAAAAGCAGAAGACCCCGGCCGCGGCGGCCCAGACCGGCTTCCCGCGCGAACAAAAGATTAGCGCCGGCGGGCAACTAAATGCCTCGCCCGCCGTTACCAACCATGGGATATGGCGGCGCCAAAGGGGGTTCGGTGGCTGAACTGACAGGACAGCCCCCGGCTGGAAACGGGGCCACGCGGGTGGACGTTCGCCAAACCGCGAATGAACGGCGCTTTCTGCTGGCGATTGACGACCCCCATCCCATCGCGCATGTCTCGATCGTCTGGCGCACCGCCTCGCAAGCCGCCGCGATTGGAATATTCGTCATTCTTTTCATCGCCGCACTTGATCTGGCGCGGGCGATTTTGTTGCCGGCGACGTCGGCTTTCGTGATCGGACTCATGCTGGGGCCGCTGTCGGCGCGCGCACGGGCATTCGGAATCCCGTCGTTGATCACAGCGATCGTTCTCTGGCTGCTCGTGGTTATTGTCTTCTACGGCGTTATCGTACTGTTGTCGGCGCCCGCATTGGATTGGATCGGCAAGGCGCCGGAGATCGGCCGTATCATCAAGGAAAAACTTCAGGTCCTCGATCGGCCGCTTTCAGCTTTGCAAGACCTGCGCAACGCCGTCCTGCCGCAAGGTCAAGACTCTCGTTTTGGGTTTGATATCGCCGACTTCGTGCGGCCGGCGCTCATTGTCGTCACACCCGCGATTGGACAGATTTTTATCTTTTTCGGGACCCTGTTTTTCTTCCTGCTCGGGCGCGCGCGGTTGCGTCATGTCCTCGTCATCCTTTTTGAGAATCATGACTCGCGCCTGCGGACACTCAAGATCATTAACGATATCGAGCGCAACCTGACCAATTATCTCAGCGTGGTGGCGGTCATCAATTTCATCGTCGGACTGGGTGCCGGCCTGATTACCTATTTCATCGGGTTGCCAAACCCCATCGCTTGGGGGGTGCTCGCGTTCATTCTTAATTTCATTCCGTATATCGGCGCCTTAATTATGGAGGCGGTGCTGCTCGCGGTCGGGCTGGTGACGTTTCCCACGCTCGCTCAGGCGCTCATTGCGCCTGTTCTGTATTTCGGCTTCACGACCCTCGAGGGGCACTTCATCACGCCGAGCGTCATGGGGCGGCGGCTCGCGCTCAACCCTCTTACCGTGTTCTTGGCGTTGATATTTTGGGCATGGCTGTGGGGGCCAATCGGCGCGTTTCTGGCGGTCCCGCTATTGATCGTGGCACTCGTCGCAACAAACCACCTATTTCCGCAGGACGAACGGGTTCTGCCTGGCTAGGCGCGATGGCGATTACCGCATCTCGTCTTTAATATTTTGAAATTGTCGGAACTTTTTTCAATTCACTGCGTTGTTTTGACAGCAGTTTTCCCACTTATATTGAGGTGAATATGTCCGCCCGTAGCAAAGTTGCATCCACTGCAGAAGAGATTGCCTCAATCCAAGAACTGATGAGCGATCTCGAGAGGCGCCTGCACCGCCTTAGCGGCGCGACCAAACGCGAGTTTTCCAGCGCCTCCGGCGAAATCAACGATTTCGTCAATGACGCATTGGCTGGAATCATGAGCCGCGTACGCGAGGGTGCGCATTCGGTCTCGCACTCGGTTGCCGATAAGGCCACCCACATCGGCAGCGATGCGTTCAAGAAAATTACTGACGAGGTAGAGGAACGCCCGCTAACCATGCTGGCCATCGCCACAGGTGTCGGTTTTCTTTTTGGCCTGTCCCGGCGCTAGAGGGTGTGGGCCATGCGCTTCAGTCACATCGCCGAATTCACCATCAATCATCTTTTCAGCAGGTTAAAGCGCCGCACGATCGGAGCATCGGCGCTTGTGCTGTTCACGCTCGTTGCCGTTTACTATTTCACCAGCGCGGGCATGCAGGCCCTGGAGGCGGAATATGGCTTGCTGCACGCGCGTCTGATCGTGGCTGCGATTTATACCGCCGCTGCGTTGATCGCGCTGATCGTACTCTGGGCGACGCGAGCAAAACCGCCGATTGACGATCAGACCGCCAACGCCCTCATGTCGCCACGCAACGCACAGATTGCCATGCTCATTGAGGCTGCCATGCTAGGCTATGCCTTGGCGCGCAAATCCGGCGCCAGCGGCCACTAGACGAATCGTGCGACGCACATTGTAAAGACGCGCACCGCTCCCTGCTGCGGAGCGGCCCATTGTTAAGTACCCGAAGTCCGGGCGAAGCCGCGTCTCAGAACAAACTCAACTGATCCGCGCCCAGCTTGGGGGCGCGGAAATGCGCGGTCGAGAGCGAGACTTTGCTGGCGTTGAGCCCCAGCTTCTCGCAGGCCACCTCGAACCGCCGGCCGATCATCCAGGCATAGGGGCCGGTGCCCTTCATGCGCCGCCCCCAGGTCGAGTCGTAGTCCTTGCCGCCGCGCGTCTCGCGGATCAGCTTGAACACGTGGCGGTAGCGGTCGGGATAATTCGCCATCAGCCATTCGCGGAACAGGTCGCGCACTTCGAGCGGCAGGCGCAACAGCACATAGCCGGCCTCCTTGGCGCCGGCCGCCTGCGCGGCATCGAGGATGCGCTCGATCTCCATGTCGTTGAGCGCCGGGATCACCGGCGCCACCATCACCGTCGCCGGCACGCCGACTTGCGCGAGCCGGCGCAGCGTCTCCAGCCGCCGCATCGGGGTAGCCGCGCGCGGCTCCATCTTGCGCGCCAGCTCGGGATCGAGCGTGGTCACCGACAGCGCCACCTTGGCCAGCTTGCGCTCGGCCATGCGCGCGAGAATGTCGAGGTCGCGTAAGACCAGCGCCGACTTGGTGACGATGCCGACCGGATGGCCGGCGCGGTCGAGCACTTCCAGGATGCGGCGCATCACTTTGTAGCGCCGCTCGATCGGCTGATAGGGATCGGTGTTGGTGCCGATGGCGATCACCTTGGGCTGATAGCCGGGCGCCGACAATTCGCGCTCCAACAGTTCGGCCGCCTCCGGCTTGACGAACAATTTGGATTCGAAATCGAGCCCGGGCGACAGGCCGAGATAGGCGTGGGTCGGGCGCGCGAAGCAGTAGACGCAGCCGTGCTCGCAGCCGCGATAGGGATTGATCGAGCGGTCGAAGCCGATGTCGGGCGAATCGTTGCGGGTGATGATCTTGCGGGTGGCGTCGGTTTGCACCGTGGTCTTGAACGGCGGCAATTCGTCGAGCGAGCGCCAGCCGTCGTCGAAGGCGATGCGCGCCAGCGGCTCGTAGCGGCCCGAGGCATTGGTCTGCGCCCCGCGCCCGCGGCGGCGCTCGAACTCGACCGCCACGCCGAGCAGCGCGGTGGCGTCGTCGACAAATTCGCCCGCCGGCGCGGAGGGCAGCTCCTTCACCGGCGGGCGTCTCAGGGCTGCAGTTGATCGAGCCATGGATTGAACCTATAGAGGCGATGTGAACATAACAAGAACATTTTTCAAGCTTTTGACCGATAATCGAGTTCAAGTTCCATATAGTTACAATCGGGTCTAGTTTTCAGCCTTGTGCACGTTTTATTGGACTTCTTGCATTTCCGAGCCTCGAAATTCGACTGAAATGGAGTTAAATCCCGGGTAGCCGCAGCCCATCTGGTGCCGTCCCAGGCACGCCCATAATTTGAGCAGATCTAGAGCCGATCTCGTGGGGTTGAACCCAAATCCCGCGTGATAAGGTGGAAATCCGACCTTCGCCGCCGCGGTTCCATGCTCAGCGTCATCATCGCCACCCACGAATCAGCGCGCGCCCTGGTGCCGACGCTGGCCGCGCTGGTGCCCGGCGTCACCGAAGGCCTGCTCGGCGAGGTGATCGTGGCGGATGCCGGCTCGCGCGACGACACCGCCGAGGTGGCCGAAATCGCCGGCTGCCGCTTCATGGTCTCGAGCGCTCCGCTGGGCGCGCGGCTGAAGGCGGCGGCGGCCAGCACGCGCACGCCGTGGCTGCTGTTCCTGCGCGCCGGGACCGTGCCGGAGCCGGGCTGGGTCGCGGCCGCCGAACGCTTCATCCAGACGACGGACCGGTTGGAGGACACGGCGCGCGCCGCGGTGTTTCGCCCGCCCGGCGTCGCCGATCTGCTGCGGCCGGGCTGGGCCGAACTCATTGACCTGCTGCGGGTCGCGGTCGGCGGCGGCGCGCGGCCCGAGCAGGGCCTGCTGATCGCCCGCCACCACTACGACCGCGTCGGCGGCCATCCCGAGGGCGCCGACGCCGAGGCCGCCATGCTGCGCCGGATCGGCCGCCGGCGGCTGGCGATGCTGCCGACCGGGGCGCGGCAGGCGCGGTAATTCCAAAACCAGTCATTCCGGGGCGCGCCGAAGGCGCGAACCCGGAATCCAGATGCATGCCATGCGTTCGTGTCTGGATTCCGGGTCCGGCGCTTTCGCGCCGTCCCGGAATGACGACAGGCAATACTTGACTTAGTCAAGTAATTGCCCGACGCTCGTCCTATGACGGGTACAAGCCAGCAACGCATCGGCGCGGTGCGCCGCTTCAACCGCTTCTACACGCGGCAGATCGGCGTGTTGCGTAAGACCTACCTCGACAGCGCCTACTCGCTCGGCGAGATGCGCGTGCTTTACGAAATCGCCCACGGCGGCGCGCGCACCGCCAGCGACATCGCGCGCGCGCTCGATCTCGATGCCGGGTATCTTTCCCGCGTGCTGCGCAAATTCGAGAAGCAGCGGCTGATCACCCGCAAGACCGCGGCGGAAGATGCCCGCCAGAGCCGCCTCGCGCTGACCGCGCGCGGCGCCAAGACTTTCGCGCCGTTCGAGCGGCGCTCGCAGCGGCAGGCCGGCGCCATGCTCGGCAAGCTCGAGCCCGCTCAACAGGCGCGCCTGGTCGCCGCCATGAGTTCGATCGAGACGCTGCTGGCCGGCGCGACGCCGAAGCCGGCCGAACAGCCGCGCCCCGTTTTGCGCGCGCCGCGGCCCGGCGATTTCGGCTGGATCGTCGCCCGCCACGCCGAACTCTACGCGCAGGAATACGGCTGGGGCGAACCGTTCGAGGGCCTGTGCGCGCAGATCGTCGCCGACTTCGTCAATAAATTCGATCCACAGCGCGAGCGCTGCTGGATCGCCGAGATGAACGGCGAGAATGTCGGCTGCGTCATGCTGGTGAAGGATTCCGATGAAGTCGCGCGGTTGCGCCTGTTGCTGGTCGATCCGAAAGCGCGGGGCTTAGGCCTCGGGCAGCGCCTGGTGGACGAATGCGTCCGCTTCGCGCGCGCGGCCGGCTACAAGAAAATCACGCTGTGGACGCACAGCGTGCTCACCGCCGCGCGGCGCTGCTACGAGAAGGCCGGCTTCACCCTCACCTCCAGCGAGCCGAAGCATAGCTGGGGCAAGGATGTGGTGGCGGAATATTGGGATTTGGAGTTGTAAATTCTGTCGCGCCAAATACTCATTCGTCATGCCCGGCCTTGTGCCGGGCATCCACGTCTTAAATTCTTTCAGCAAAGGAAGGCGTGGATGGCCGGGACAAGCCCGGCCATGACGAAAATTATTACGCCGTCGCGCCTTTCGCCTTTGGCCGCCGCAGATGCTCGTCGAGCCGCGGCAGGATCTCGACGAAATTGCACGGCCGGTAGCGGTAATCGAGCTGGTGCACCAGGATCTCGTCCCAGGCGTCCTTGCAGGCGCCGGGCGAGCCCGGCAGGCAGAAAATATAAGTGGCGTTGGCGACGCCGGCGGTGGCGCGGGTCTGGATCGCGGACGTGCCGATCTTCTTTTCGCTCACCAGCAGGAACATCGTCGAAAAGCCGTCCATCTTTTTCTCGAACAGCGGCTCCACCGCTTCCGGCGTCACGTCGCGGCCGGTGAAGCCGGTGCCGCCGGTCGAGATCACTACGTCGATGAACTTGTCGGCAATCCACGCCTTCACCCGCTGGCGGATCGCGCGCACGTCGTCCTTGACGATGGCACGCTCGGCCAGGATATGACCGGCGGCGCGGATGCGCTCGGCGAGCGTCGCGCCGGATTTGTCCTCGGCCAGCTCGCGCGTGTCGGACACCGTGAGCACCGCGATCTTGAGCGGCACGAATTGGCGGCTTTGGTCGATGCCGGGCATGGAATTCCTGACTCGTGTCCCGGATGCGGTGCAGCGTGCAACGGTGCTCCGCTGATCCGGGACCCAGATATTAGCACGGGTCCCGGGTCTGCAGCGCACCACTAACGTGCTGCGCTGCGCCCGGGACACGCGAACTACAACTGCGCCGCCGCGAACGTATTGCAGGCCGACACCTTGCCCTCCTTCAAGCCGGTGGTGAACCAGCGCTGGCGCTGCGCCGAGGAGCCGTGCGTGAAGGCATCGGGCACCACATAGCCGCGCGACTGTTGCTGCAGCCGGTCGTCGCCGATCGCCGCCGCGGTCTGCAGCGCCGCTTCCACGTCGCCCGGCTCGATCGAATTCCAGCGCTGGTTGGAGTAATGCGCCCACACGCCGGCAAGACAATCGGCCTGCAACTCGATCCGCACCTGGATGCGGTTCGCTTCCACCTTGCTGCCGGCGGCGCGCTGCGCGGCCGACGCCTTCGGCAGGATGCCGAGCAGGTTCTGCACGTGGTGACCGACCTCGTGCGCGATCACATAGGCCTCGGCGAATTCGCAGGCCTTGCCCGAGCAACCGTGGAAGCGAACCTGCATGTCGCGGAAGAACGAGGTGTCGAGATAAACGCGCTGATCGGTCGGGCAGTAGAACGGCCCCATCGCGGCCTGCGCGAAGCCGCAGCCGCCCCGCTCGCCGCCGGCATAGAGCCGCAGCCGCGGCGCGCGGTATTGCTGGCCACTGGTCTGGAAGATCGCGCTCCAGGTGTCCTCGGTATTGCCGAGAACGGCGGCGACGAACTGACCCATCGCGTCGGACGGCGCGCCGACGCGCCGGTTGGTCGGCTGGGATTGCTGCTGATATTGCGAGCCGCCGCGGCTGACCATCTCGGCGCCGCCGATCAGACGCTCGGATCGATGCCGAGCGCCCAGCCGATCAGGCCGAGCACGATCACGGTCCCGATGCCGAGGCCGCCGCCCCCGCCCGGAATACCGATGCCGCCGCCACCGCCGCCACCACGATCGTCCTCGACATTGTCGCTGCGGCGGAAATCATCCCAACGCATTCGTCAATCTCCCCAAGCGCGTTACCGCGCAGCATATCGTCATTCCGGGGCGCGGGCGTTAGCTCGCAAACCCGGAATCCAGAAACAATTTTTCGACTGTGTCTCTGCACTGCGGGTCCGGCGCCGCGCGCCGTGCCGTCCTGGCGGGATTGTCCCTACCCGCGGCAAAGCTGCTAACCCCTCGTTAAATAGGCAGAATTTGCCCAGTCCGGAGGCGCTTTCATAAACCGTTTCTTCACCTTGAGCGGCCATGATGTGGGCCTGTCGGTTGTAGGTCCCGCGTCGCCGACCGCGTCACCTGAGTCAGAGTCCTGAGTCATGGTTGTGTCGCGTCGCGGGGCGCCCTCACGGGCGCCCCGTGGAGTTTCAGAGTGCACCCAACAGCATCGCATTTTGGTCGGCGACTGCGTCGCCGAGATGGCCAAGCTGCCGGCGGATTGCGTCGATCTGGTGTTCGCCGATCCGCCCTACAACCTCCAGCTCGCCAGCGACTTGAAGCGTCCCGACGATTCCCACGTCGATGCGGTCACCGACGACTGGGACAAATTCGCCAGTTTCGCGGCCTATGACGATTTCACGCGCGCCTGGCTCACCGCCTGCCGCCGGGTATTGAAGCCGGCCGGCACCATCTGGGTGATCGGCTCCTACCACAACATCTTCCGCGTCGGCGCCATCATGCAGGATCTCGGCTTCTGGATCCTCAACGACGTGATCTGGCGCAAGACCAATCCGATGCCGAATTTCCGCGGCCGCCGCTTCACCAATGCGCATGAGACGCTTGTTTGGGCCTCGCGTGACGCCGCCGCCAAGGGCTACACCTTCAATTACGAGGCGCTCAAGGCCGGCAATGAAGACGTGCAGATGCGTTCGGACTGGAGCTTCCCGCTTTGCACCGGCGAGGAGCGGCTGAAAGGTTCCGACGGCAAGAAGCTGCACCCGACCCAGAAGCCGGAGGCGCTGCTGGCGCGCATCATCCTGGCGTCATCGCGGCCGGACGATCTGGTGCTCGACCCGTTCAACGGCACCGGCACCACCGGCGCAGTGGCCAAGAAGCTCGGCCGCCGCTTCATCGGCATCGAGCGCGAAGCGAAATACGCGCGCGCCGCGGAAAAACGCATCGCCGGCGTGCAATGCGTGCCGTCGCCCTCGATCGCGCCCTTCGTGACCGCGCGCGAGGCGCCGCGGGTGGCGTTCGCCGCGCTGATCGAGCGCGGCCTGGTCACGCCCGGCGCGCTGCTCACTGACGCCAAGAAGCGGCACAAGGCGACCTGGTACGCGCCGATGGCGCGGTGGCGCTGGGCGACACGGTCGGCTCGATCCACCGCATCGGCGCGCTGGCGCAAGGGCTGGAAGCCTGCAACGGCTGGACCTTCTGGCACCTGCAAACGCCCAAGGGCCTCACGCTGATCGACGAGTTGCGCGCGGTGGTGCGTGCCGAGATGGCGGAAGCGGCGGAATAGATTTCAGCCGCGCCTTACGCATCGAGCGCGTGCGCCAGCACCTTGCGCATCACGGTCGGTAACGCTTCTCCCGGCAAATCGGTAAGCTTCACCCAGCGCGCGCCCTTGGGCGCCGGCGTTGCGCGCGCGACCGGCGCGGTGAACACGACGAGCTCGAGCGGGAAATGCGTGAACACATGGCGCACGACGCCGGGCAGCTGCCGCCATTGCGCTTTCGCCCGCAAGCGCGGCGCAGAGCCCAGCGCACAAGCCAGATCGAAATCATGCGCCCAGTCGCTGCCCGGCACCTCGGTCATGGCGCCGAGCAGGCCTTTTTCCGGCCGCGTGCGCAGCAGCACATGGCCGTCGGCGCGCAGCGCCACGAACGCCGCGCCCCGCCGCAAGCGGCCCTCGCGCTTTCGCGCCTTGCGCGGGAAAGGTCTCCTGCTCGCCGCGCGCGAACGCGACACAAGACTCGTTCCATGGACAGAGCGCGCAGGCCGGCCGCTTCGGCGAGCAGATCGTGGCGCCGAGATCCATCAGCGCTTGCGCGAAATCGCCGGCGCGGCGCGCCGGCAATAGCGACGTCGCCAGTTGCTTGATCGCCGGCTTGCCCGCCGGCATTTCCTGCTCGACCGCGAACAGCCGCGCCATCACGCGCTCGACATTGCCGTCCACCGGCACCGCCGCGCCGTCGAAGGCGATCGCGGCAACCGCCGCGGCGGTGTAGTCGCCGATGCCCGGCAGCGCGCGCAGCGCCGCGATCTCGCGCGGAAACTCCCCGCCGTGGCGCGCGACAATTTCCCTGGCGCAGGCGTGCAAATTGCGGGCGCGCGCGTAATAGCCGAGCCCGGCCCAGGCCCGCAGCACGTCGTCGAGGCTGGCCGCCGCCAGCGCGGCCACCGTCGGCCAGCGCGCCAGGAAGCGCGCGAAATAAGGCGCCACCGTCTTCACGGTGGTCTGCTGCAGCATGATTTCCGACAGCCAGACCCGGTAGGGATCGGGCTTCTCACCGTTGCGCGCGCGCCCAATCTCCAAGCGCCATGGCAGCACGCGGCGGTGACGGTCGTACCAGGCCAGCAAATCGGCCGGGTCCGGAAGGGCGGACGCTTTCTTTCGCGCGAGCTTGCGGACTGCTAGGTTCATGGCGCCGACGATGGCATGAGAACCCCAGTTCATGAACAAGCCCTCGCGCAGTTTTCCCCGGCCGCTTTCCGAGTTCCTGGGCGCGACCTTGAGCGACAGCCTGAAGGCGCAAGGGTTCGCCTCCACCGAAATCATCGCGCGCTGGGCCGACATCGTCGGCGCGGAAATCGCCGCCCACAGCGAGCCGATGAAGATCAACTGGCCGCGCGCCCTGGCCGGCGGCGACCTGGGCGACGAGCCGCCGGAGCCGGCCACGCTGGTGCTGCGGGTGGAAGGCCCGGCGGCGCTCGAAATCCAGCATCTCTCGGCGGTGATCCTGGAGCGGGTCAACCGCTTCTTCGGCTGGCAGGCGATCGGCCGCATCGCGTTGCGCCAGGCGCCGCTGCGGCGGCGCGCGCCGCCCGCCCCGCCGCCGCCGCTCGATCCGGAGGCCGCCGCCCGCATCGCGGCCAGCCTGCCGGCGATCGAAGACGACGATCTGCGCCAGGCGCTTGCCCGCCTGGGCGCTGCGATCAAGCGAAATTGAGGCATCCGATCTCGGGTCTACCCGAGATCGGCATATAAAGTGCCCAAGTCGGCTATAGCCGACTTGGGCTGGTCCCTTGGCAGAATGGCCCGCCATTGCCACAATTATCGTATCGAGCTAGCCAAGACCCCATTGGAACCGGTTTTCGGGCCAGATCGCGAAAACTGGCAGCCGGTTTTCCGATAAGATCGTGCCCCAACATGAGCCCACGGAGCTTCCGTTGCACATCACCCGACGCGAATTTTGCCTGAGCACAGCCAGCCTGGCGCTCGCCACCGCCGTGCTCGGCGTGTCCACGCTGCCGCCTTTCCCCGGCCAGGCGCTGGCCGCAAATGTGCCGGTCGCCGACCTGATGAAACCGGACGCGCAGCCCGATCTGGCCTTGGGCAGCGACAACGCGCCGGTCACCATCATCGAATATGCCTCGATGACCTGCCCGCACTGCGCGCATTTCCAGGAGACGACCTTCCCGGAACTCAAGAAGCGCTACATCGACACCGGCAAGGTCCGCTACATCCTGCGCGACTTCCCGCTCGACAGCCTGTCGGGCGCCGTCTTCGTGCTCGCGCATTGCGCCGGCAAGGACGACAAGGACAAATATTATTCCATGATCGACACGCTGTTCAGCCAGCAGCGGCAGTGGGCGGTCGAGAAACCGATCCCGCCGCTGATGGCGATCGCCAAGCAGGCCGGCTTCACCGAGGCGAGTTTCAACGCCTGCCTGACGAATCAGAAGGCCTGGGATGCCATGGAAAGCGTGCGTCAGCGCGCCGTGAACCAGTTCAAAGTGGAGTCGACCCCGACCTTTTTCGTCAATGGGACGATGGTCGGCGGCGCCGTCTCGATCGAGGAGTTTGCCAAGGTGATTGACCCCTATCTCAATGGCAAATAAGGGGTTTTCGGCTCGGCGCCGCCCCTGGGCGGCGCCGTGATCGGCCCCGGCGGGCGCGAAAGGTCTGGAAAACCGCGCCTCTTGGCCACCGCCCTGTTGCTCAAGTGAGCGCGGCGATTCATTCTCCCGCCCGATGCGGCGCAAGCCAACCCGCCGTCGGGGCTATCCCCCGGGCAGGATTACAATTTTGCAAAACGCAAACGGCAAGCGAGCGCGCCGGCTCCAGCGCACCGCATGATCCCGACAAGCGGAAACCGGTTTTCGAACACGATCATGCGCAGACAAGAAACTTCGAGGCCTGAATTATGAAACTTACGCGGCTGCGCCTGATCGGCTTCAAGTCGTTCGTCGAGCCGACCGATTTCCTGATCGAGCCGGGACTGACCGGCGTGGTCGGGCCGAACGGCTGCGGCAAGTCCAATCTGGTCGAAGCGCTGCGCTGGGTGATGGGCGAGTCCTCCTACAAGTCCATGCGCGCCTCCTCGATGGACGAGGTGATCTTCTCCGGCACCAATAATCGCCCGGCCCGCAACAACGCCGAAGTGGCGATCGCGATCGACAATTCCGAACGCTCGGCGCCGTCCGCGTTCAACGATGCCGACGCCATCGACATCGCCCGGCGCATCGAGCGCGAGGCCGGCTCCACCTACCGCATCAACGGGCGCGAGGTGCGCGCGCGCGACGTGCAGATCCTGTTCGCCGACGCCTCGACCGGCGCGCGCTCGCCGGCGCTGGTGCACCAGGGCCGCATCGGCGAGATCATCCAGGCCAAGCCCGAGCAGCGCCGCCGCGTGCTGGAGGAAGCCGCCGGCGTCGCCGGCCTGCATGCGCGCCGGCACGAGGCGGAACTGCGGCTGAAGGCGGCGGAAACCAACCTGCTGCGCATCGAGGACGTGATCGGCCAGCTCGCCAGCCAGATCGATGGCCTGAAAAAGCAGGCTCGCCAGGCCATCCGCTACCGCACCGTGTCCGCGCAAGTGCGCAAATCCGAGGCGATGCTCTACCATCTGCGCTGGGCCGCCGCGACCGGCGAGGTCGCCGAAGCCGAACACGCCAAGGATGTCTGCGTGCGCGAGGTGGCGACCCGCGTGGGCGCGGAGGCCGAAGCCTCCAAGCGCCAGGCGCTGGCCGCGGCATCTCTGCCGGAATTGCGCGAGGCTGAAGCGCGCGCGGGCGCCGCCCTGCACCGCCTCAACGTCGCGCTGCAGGACCTCGATCGCGAGGAGGCGCGCGCCAAGGACCGCATCGCCGAACTCGATCTGCGGCTGGTGCAGTTTGCCGCCGACGGCGAGCGCGAGCAAAAGCTCGCCGCCGATGCCGAAGCGGCGCTGGCCAAGCTCGCCGCCGAGGAAGACACCATCCGCAAGGAGGCGGCCGAAAGCGCCGGCCGCCGCAGCGGCGTCGACGCCAAGGTGGCGAAAGCCGATGGCGAACTCACCGCCGCCGAGAAAATCTTCTCCGATCTCACCACCGCGCTCGCCGATCTCACCGCCCAGCGCCATCAGTTCGAGAACGGCGCGCGCGAACACGGCGAGCGCATCGCGCGCATCACGGCCGAGATCGCGGCGATTGAGCGCGAACTGGCCACGCTCAAGAGCGGCGACCATGGCCCGCTGACCGCCGCGGTCGAGGGCGCGCAGGCCGCGCTGACCGAGGCGGAAGCCGCCGCCGTTGCGGCCGAGGCCGCGCACACCAACGCGCGCGCCGATCTGGAAGCCGCGCGCGCCGCGTTAAGCGAATCCGAAAAGCGCGTGCAGCGGCTGGAGACCGAGGCCAAGACGCTCGGCCAGATGCTCTCGCTGGAATCGCGCAATCTGTGGCCGCCGGTGATCGACCATGTCGCGGTCGACAAAGGCTACGAGAAGGCGCTGGGCGCCGCGCTCGGCGACGATCTCGACGCGCCGGTCGATGCCTCCGCGCCCATGCACTGGTCGAAAGCGCCGATCGATCCCAGCGATCCGGCCTTGCCGGGGGGCGCCGAGCCGCTCGCGCGCTATGTGAGGGCGCCGGAGCAACTGGCCCGCCGGCTGGCGCAGATCGGCGTGGTCGACCGCGAGACCGGCGGCAGGCTCGCCGCGACCCTCAAGTCCGGCCAGCGGCTGGTCTCGCGCGAGGGCGATCTCTGGCGCTGGGACGGCTACGTGGCGGCGGCGCATGCCCCGACCGGCGCGGCGCGTCGGCTGGCGCAGCGCAGCCGCTTGGCCGAACTCGACGGCGAACTGGCCAACGCCCGCCCCGACGTCGAGGACAAGCGGCGGGCGCTTATTGCCGCGCAAGCGGCTTTCGATGCCGCGGGCCACACCGAGACCGAGACCCGCGCGCGCGAGCGCGACCTCAACCGGCAGGCGGCGCGGCTGTCCGCGCTGGCCGAGGCGCGCACGCGCCTGACCGCGAGCCGCGACGAGGCAAGCGCCGGCAAGGCCGAGGCCGAGCGCGCGTTGGGAGCGCTGGCGCCGGCCCGCAACTCGAAAGCAAGCTCGCCGCCGTGCGCGACGACATTACCGCCAAGCGCGCCACGCTCGCCGAGGTGCACGCCGAGCAGCAGGCCATCGTGCGCGAGGCGGAGCTGGCCGATAAGCGGCTGGCCGCGCTTGCGACCGACCGGGCCGGCTGGATCGAGCGCCGCGCCGGCGCGCACAACCAGATCGCCACCCTCGAACAACGCATCGCCGAGGCCAAGCGCGACCGCGCCGAATTGGAGAACGCGCCGCAAATTTTCGCCGCCAAGCGCCAGGCCCTGATCGGCGAGGTGGCGAATGCGGAAGCCGCGCGGCGCACCTGCGCCGACCGCCTGCAAGCGGCCGAAAACGCGCTGGCCGAAGCCGACCGCGACGCCCGCGCGGCGCTGGAAGCCGCCAGCGCGGCGCGCGAGGAACTGGCGCGCGCCGAGGAGCGCCACGAGGGCGCCAAGCGCCGGCTCGCCGACATCGGGCGCGAAATCCACGACATGCTGGAGATCGAGCCGGCCGCGGTGGCCGAACTGGCCGGTATCAAGCCCGGCGATGCCTTGCCGGAGCTGGCCGACATCGAGGCGACGCTGGAGCGGCTGCGCCGCGAGCGCGAGCGCCTGGGCGCGGTCAACCTGCGCGCCGAGGAAGAATTGCGCGAGGTCGAAACCCAGCACACCAATCTCACCACCGAGCGCGACGACCTGGTGGAAGCGATCAAGAAACTGCGTTTGGGCATCCAGAGCCTCAACCGCGAGGCGCGCGAGCGGCTGCTGTCGTCGTTCGAGCAGGTCAACAAGCACTTCCAGCATCTGTTCACGCGGCTGTTCGGCGGCGGCACCGCCGAATTGCAACTGATCGAAAGCGACGATCCGCTCGAGGCCGGGCTCGAGATCATGGCGAAGCCGCCGGGCAAGAAGCCGTCGACGCTGTCGCTGCTCTCCGGCGGCGAGCAGGCCTTGACCGCGCTGGCGCTGATCTTCGCGGTGTTCCTGACCAATCCGGCGCCGATCTGCGTGCTGGACGAAGTGGACGCCCCGCTCGACGATCACAACGTCGAGCGCTTCTGCGACCTGCTCGACGAGATGACCAGGTCGACCGACACGCGCTTCGTGATCATCACCCACAACCCGATCACCATGGCGCGCATGAACCGCTTGTTCGGCGTCACCATGGCCGAGCGCGGGGTGTCGCAACTGGTGTCGGTCGATCTGGAAGCCGCGGTGCGGTTCCGCGAGGCCGGTTAAGCCGCTTCGCTCCCGATCGGGCGCTCCGCTACCACCAGCCGCGGTTTATTGGCCAGCCAGGCGGAACCCACGGCCCAGACGTGCTCCTGTCCGCAGGCCGGGCAGAACATGCGGGCGTTGATCCTGGGCAATCTGCGGAACACGCCCGGCTCGGTCTCGATCGCGGTCGAGACCGCCCGGCCGGTATTCGGGCACCTGATCATCACCGAGCTCATGGCGGAGCCCTCCGCTCGATCCGCTCCCCAGCGCGGGCCATGGAACTCAGGGATCGTGACCGCTGTGAGACGGCCGCCCCCTTGCCGATAAAGTTTTGGTGATCGCCCCGGGAGCCGGGAACCAACCCCGGCCATGGGTGTTAATCCGGCGTGTGTTTCAGTCGGGCGGCTCCCCCCTTACCCCCCGAATGGCCGTCTGACGAAAAGACCCCGGGTTCGCCTGGGGTCTTTTTTTCGTGCCATCAAGCGGTTAGCGAACATCCGGCGGCCGGCCGGCAGCCTCCGAACCGCAAACCGGTTGCCGTTGGCCGCGCGCATCCCATCTAGGATAGGCTAGTTCCGTTCCAACGCTTTCCCTTTCCAGGAGCCGCGCCATGTCCACCACCGGCTGGGTCGTTCTCGGCGTCATTGTCGTGATCGTGATCTGGGCGATCAGCGTCTACAACGGCCTCGTCGCCATGCGGCAGAGGACCAACCAGGCCTTCGCCGACATCGACGTGCAGCTCAAGCTGCGCCACGACCTGATCCCCAATCTGGTGGAGACGGTGAAGGGCTATGCCGCCCACGAGCGCGGCACCCTGGAGGCGGTCATCCAGGCGCGCAACGCGGCCATGGCGGCGCCCGGCGTCGAGCAGAAGGTGGCGGCGGAAAACGTGCTGACCGGCGCGCTGCGGCAATTGTTCGCGCTGTCGGAGAATTATCCGAACCTGAAGGCCAACGCGAACTTCCAGCAGTTGCAGAGCGATCTGTCCGACATCGAGAACAAGCTCGCCGCCGCGCGCCGCTTCTTCAACAACGCGGTGCAGGAATACAACACCGGCATCCAGCAGTTCCCGGCGGCGCTGTTCGCCGGCATGTTCGGCTTTGGCCAGCGCGAATTCTTCGACGTCGGCACCGACCGCGCGCAACTCGAACAGGCGCCGAGCGTGAAGTTCTAAAGAATATATCCTTCCCTGAAGGGGCGGGCCGGAGCGCCACCGCAACTCGGCTATAGCCGACTTGCGAAATTGAAAGAGCCGATCTCGGGTAAACCCGAGATCGGTTGCGGTCCGGGTGGGGTCGCCTTCTTGCACCCACCGGCACGACCCCCACCCGGATCGCTTCGCGATCCGACCGCCCCCTTGCAGGGAGAGGTTCGAGGAAGCGCCATGGCCGCCTACGGTCTCTACACGCATATCCAGTCGAACAAGCGCCGCTCGATCGCGCTGCTGATCGGGCTGTTCTTCCTGGTCTATGTGATGGTGTTTGCCGGCGCGTTGCTCGCCGAGGCGCTCAGCGCGCGCGGCCAATATGGCGGCCCGTCGCTCGACTATCTGATCCGCGCCGCGGAATTCGACTTCGTCAAGGCGCTGCCGTTCGCCACCGTCGGCACCGTGATCTGGATCTTCATCGCCTACAAATTCCACCAGTCGATGATCGACGCGGTGACCGGTGCAGCGCCGGTCACCCGGCAGGAGGAGCCGCGCCTCTACAATCTTTTGGAAAATCTCTGCATCTCGCGCGGCATCACCATGCCGACATTGCGCATCGCCGACGACGAGGCGCTCAACGCCTTCGCCACCGGCATGAACGACAAGCAATATTCCATCACGGTGACGCGCGGCCTGATCGAGGCGCTCAACGACCGGGAGATCGAGGCGGTGCTCGGCCACGAGCTCACCCACATTCGCAATGGCGACGTGCGCATGATGGTGATCGCCATGGTGATCGCCGGCGTGCTCGGCTTCTTCGGCGAGATGGTGTTCCGCATCTTCTTCCAGAACATGTTCTGGGGCGGCGGCCGCCGCTCGGGCGGCGAGGCGACCGCAAGGGCGGCGCCGGCATCGCCATCGTCATTGCGCTCGCGATCATCGTGGTGGTCTGGGTTTTGTCCATCGTCATCCGCTTCGCGCTGTCGCGCCAGCGCGAATTTCTCGCCGATGCCGGCTCGGTCGAGCTCACGAAAAATCCCGACGCCATGATTGCGGCGCTGCGCAAGATCGAGGGGCGCGGCGAAATTCCCGGCGCCAATTCGGCGGTGATGGAAATGTGCATCGACAATCCGCGCGTGGGATTTTCCAATATTTTCGACACCCACCCGTCGGTCGATGCGCGCGTGGCGGCACTGGTGAAATTCGCCGGCGGCCACGACCGCGGGCCGCTCGCGCTGGAGGCGCCGGACGAGCGGCCGCAGCTTGCGGATCGCTCCAGCGGCGAAACGCCCTGGGGCGATGCGCCGGCTTCCCCGCAGCAGCCGGGCCCGTGGGGGCCCGAGCCGGGCGCGAGCCAGGCCAGCGGCCCGTGGGGTCCGGAGCCAAGTCCACCCGGCGCCGGCCCATGGGAGCCGAAGCATTAGTTCACCCCTGCCCGCGTGCGGGGAGAGGGAATTAGCTCAATGCCCCTCGAACGAAATCAGCGTGCGCACCGGCACGTCGAGCTTGCGCAGCTTGTCGGCGCCGCCGAGATCGGGCAGGTCGATGACGAAGCAGGCCGCCAGCACATTGGCGCCCAGTTGCCGCAGCAGCTTCACCGCCGCTGACGCCGTGCCGCCGGTGGCGATCAGATCGTCCACCAGCACCACGCGCTCGCCGGCAACCAGCGCGTCGGCGTGCATCTCGATCGTGTCCTCGCCGTATTCCAGCGCGTAGGCGACGCTCACGCGTTTGTGCGGCAGCTTGCCCTTCTTGCGGATCGGCACGAAGCCGGCCGAGACCTGGTGCGCCACCGCGCCGCCCAAAATGAAACCGCGCGCCTCGATGCCGGCGACCTTGTCGATCTTCATGCCGGCCCAGGGCTGCACCAGCTCGTCGACCGCGCGGCGGAACGCGCGCGCGTCGCCCAGCAGCGTGGTGATGTCGCGGAACATGATGCCGGGCTTGGGATAGTCGGGAATGCTGCGGACGGCAGCGCGCAGGTCGTTGTCGAGGTCGATGGACGCCATAGGGTTTCCTGTCGGTCGTTGCGAGGATGGCTAGAAGCAGAGATGGGTCATCACGTTGCCGCGCTTGTCCTTGAGAACGTAAGGACAGTCCATGTTCTTGATACGCGTCTTCGCCTCTTCGTTGCCGAGCGCGGCGGCTTTCTCATAATACGTCCGGGCGACACGCGAGTCCTCCGGCCCGCCGCGCCCGAGCTGCGCAAAGGCGCCCGCCCACAGCATTGCCTCGGCATGACCTTGCGCGGCCGCCTTTTCGAACAGCGCACGCGCGGCGACATCGTCTTTCGGTCTGTCGGTGCCTTGCGCCAGCGCTACTCCCAACTGGAATTCCGCTTCGGCCGAATTTGCCTCCGCCGCTTTCTCAAGCAAGACCCCGGCCTCGGCCGGGCTGGAAGGCGTAGCGCCGCTCAGCGCCGCAAGATTGGTGACACCGCGCCGATTGCCGGCCTTGGCCGCGCGCTCGAACAGCTTGCGCGCTTCGGCCGGGTTTTTGGCGACGCCCGCCCCGGTTCCCAGCATGACGCCGAGTTCGACCATGGCCGAGCTGTTTCCCTTCTCGGCGGCCTGGCGGTAAGCGGTGAGCGCTTCCGGCATCTGCCGCTTGGCGGCGTAGGCGCGGCCCAGCTGGTAGAGCGCGCGTGGCGATTTTCTCGCAGCGATTTTACAAAACTTGATCGCGGTTTCGATATCGGACGGAGCGATCTGCGCGACGCCTTTAACGTCCGCCGGCTTGTCCGGATCGGCCGGGTCGGCGGCGATGCGGTCGCACAACACGAGTTCGGCCGATTGACCGCTTGCCGCGGAATGAAGCGAGGCAGCCGCCAGCGCCGCCAAAGCGAAGCCGCAAACAAGCAAAATCGAGCCGAAGCGTTTTCTCATGACCCTACACATCACATTGGGTCACCGACCTTAAAGCCGCGCACTTTCGCCAGCAAGCGACCGGCGCTCAGCCTTTGAGCACCCGCCCCGCCACCGCGTCGAGCTTCTTGAGCAACGCGGGATCGCGGGCTTTCGGCGCGGTGATCAGCGCTAAGTCGAGCGCGCGATCCGAGCCGATCGGGCACGGCTCGTGCTCGCGCGGAAAATCGCGCGCCAGCCGCGCCACCAACGCTTGCGCGCGTGTCGCATTCTCCAGCAGCACCTTGATGATGTCGGCCACGGTGACCGCGTCGTGGTCGGGATGCCAGCAATCGAAATCGGTCACCATGGCGAGACTGGCGTAGCAAAGCTCGGCTTCGCGCGCGAGCTTGGCCTCCGGCATGTTGGTCATGCCGATCACCGAATAGCCAAGCCCCTTGTAGGTCATGCTCTCGGCGTAAGTGGAGAATTGCGGGCCTTCGATGCAGACGTAAGTGCCGCCGAAGCGCGGCTCGATGCCTTCGAGCAAAGCGGCCTCGCCGAGCCGCGCGCGCAGGCGCGGTGAGACCGGATGCGCCATCGACACATGCGCGACACAGCCGCTGCCGAAGAACGAGGTCTGCCGCAGATGGGTGCGGTCGACGAACTGGTCGACCAGCACGAACGTGCCGGGCGGCAATTCCTCCTTGAACGAGCCGCAGGCCGACAGCGACACCAGGTCGGTGACGCCGGCGCGCTTGAGCACGTCGATATTGGCCCGGTAATTGATGTCGGAGGGCGACAGCCGGTGGCCCTTGTCGTGGCGCGACAGGAACACCACCGGCAGCCCTGCGATCTCGCCGATGCGCAAGGCGCTCGACGGCTCGCCCCAGGGCGAGGCGATGCGCTCTTCGCGCACGTTCTGCAGGCCCGGCAGATCGTAGATGCCGGAGCCGCCGATGATGCCGAGCACTGCCTTGGTCATGCCTGCCGCAACCTTTCTCACGTCGTCATCCCGACTTGTGACACATACCAGGACGATCGGCAAGTCTGACTTCGGTGCCTCCACTCTTGCTGACAGTGACAAGTCTAAAGACGAGGATGCCCGGCACAAGGCCGGCCCTCGGCGATTAATTGGGCTGAGTGCAAAGCACGCTTAATGCACGTCCGACCACACCTTCTTCTTGGTGAAGTAGAGCAGCCCCGACAGCACGAGCAGGAACACGATGACCTGGAAGCCGATGCGCTTGCGCGCCACCAAATGCGGCTCGGCCGCCCACATCAGGAAAGCCGCGACGTCCTTGCCGTACTGTTGCACGGTTTGCGGGACTGCCGTCGTCATAGCTCACCTGCCCGTCCTGCAGCGGCGGCGGCATGGCGGTGTTATGGCCGGGGAAATATTCGTTGTAGTGGGCGCCCTGCGGCACCGCGAAGCCCTTCGGCGCTTCCGTGTAGCCGTTGATATAGGCGGTGATGTAGTCCGGCCCCTGCTCCTGGTATTGCGTGATCATGTCGAACACGAACCAGGGAAAGCCGCGCTGGAAGCTGCGCGCCTTGGCCAGCGTCGACATGTCGGGCGGGGCGACGCCATGGGTCGCCTTCGCCACCAGCTCGTTGGCGAAGGGCGGCGGGAAACGATCGGCCAGGCGCCCGGCGCGCTCGATCGGGTTGCCGAGGTCGTCGAGGTCCTTGACCTTGTATTCGGCGGCCACCGCCTCGGCCTGCGCCTCGCTGAAGCCGGGGCCGCCCACATCGGCCAGATTGCGGAAGGCGACCATCTCGAGCGAATGGCAGTTGGCGCAGACCTCGCGGTAGATCTTGAAGCCGCGCTGGAGCTGCGCCTCGTCGTATTTGCCGAACGGGCCGGCGAACGACCATTTCAGCCGCGGCGGCGGCGACTGCTCGATCATTTGCGCGGACGCCGGCAGCGCCATCGCGGCCAGCGAACCGGCGAGGACAAGGGCGAAGATCGAACGCTGCATTTTCATGGGTCTGCCCCTGCTCACGCCTTGGCGCCCAGAACCGATTCCGAAATCGAATTCGGCAGCGGCTTGGTCTTCTCGAAGATGCCGAGCAGCGGCAGCACGATCAGGAAAAAGGCGAAGTAGTAGAAGGTGAAGATGCGCGACAGGATGACGTAGATGCCCTCCGGCGGCTTGGAGCCGAGCCAGCCGAGCCCGACCGCCGCGATCACGAACAGCCAGAAGAACTGCCGGTAAAGCGGCCGATAGCGCGCCGAGCGCACCTTCGAGGTGTCGAGCCAGGGCATGAACGCCAGGATGCCGATCGAGGAGAACAGCGCGATCACGCCGAGCAGCTTGTTCGGGATCGAGCGCAGGATGGCGTAGAACGGCAGGTAGTACCATTCGGGCACGATTTCCGAGGGCGTCACCGCCGGATTGGCCGGAATGTAGTTGTCGGAATGGCCGAGGAAGTTCGGGATATAGAACACGAACCAGGCCAGCAGGATGCAGAAGCACGCCATGAAGAAGCCGTCCTTCACCGTCGCATAAGGCGTGAACGGCACGGTGTCCCGCTCCGACTTCGGCTCGATGCCGGCCGGATTGTTCTGACCGGTCACGTGCAGCGCCCAGACGTGCAGCACCACCACGCCGGCGATCGCGAACGGCAGCAGGTAATGCAGCGAGAAGAAGCGGTTGAGCGTCGGATTGCCGACCGCGTAGCCGCCCCACAGCCAGGTCACGATGCTGTCGCCGACGACGGGAATGGCGGAGAACAGATTGGTGATCACGGTCGCCGCCCAGAAGCTCATCTGGCCCCAGACCAGCACGTAGCCCATGAAGCCGGTGGCCATCATCAGGAGATAGATGATGACGCCGAGAATCCACAGCACCTCGCGCGGCTCCTTGTAGGAGCCGTAATACATGCCGCGGAACATGTGGACGTAGACGGCGAAGAAGAACATGGCGGCGCCGTTGGCGTGCGCGTAGCGCAGCAGCCAGCCGAAATTGACGTCGCGCATGATGATCTCGACCGACTTGAAGGCGTAATCGACATGCGGGGTGTAGTGCATCGCCAGCACGATGCCGGTGATGATCTGGATGCCGAGCATCAGCGACAGGATGCCGCCGAACGTCCACCAGTAGTTGAGGTTGCGCGGCGTCGGATAGGCGATGAACGACGAATGGATCAGGCCGCCGATCGGCAGCCGCTTTTCAAGCCATTGCAAAACGGGATTGGTCGGCTGGTAGGTCGAGTGTCCGCTCATAATCGAACCCTTGAGAACAATCCGTCGCGGATCAGCCGATCCGGATCTTGGTGTCGGAGAGAAATGCGTAAGGCGGCAGGACGAGATTCTTCGGCGCCGGGCCTTTGCGGATGCGGCCGGCGGTGTCGTATTGCGAGCCGTGGCAGGGGCAGAACCAGCCGTCATATTCGCCCTGATGGGCGAGCGGGATGCAGCCGAGATGGGTGCAGATGCCGATCACGACCAGCCACTGCTCGTGGCCTTGCTTGACGCGCTCCGAATCCGGTTCCGGATCGGGCAGGCTGGCGACGGCGACGCTCTTCGCCTCCTCGATCTCTTTCTTGGTGCGATGGAAGATGAAGATCGGCTTCGAGCGCCAGAATACCTTGACGATCTGCCCATCGGCGATCGGCGCCAGATCGATTTCGACCGGCGCGCCCGCCGCAATGGTCGAGGCGTCGGGATTCATCTGCGCGACCAGCGGCACCAGGGCCGCGGCTGCGCCTACCGCACCGACGGCGCCGGTGGCGATATAGAGAAAGTCGCGGCGCGAGTGCTCCGCCGAAGACACGGTCGTCACGTCTAAAGCCCTCTCCCCCGGCTGGCTTAGTCATCCGCCCGCGGCTTTAAGCCGGCAGGACTAGTCCCGCGGCGGCGGGGCGGACCGGTTGCGGCAGCCCTGGATCAGGCAGGACGGCGCTGCGGTGCGTTTTATTGGCACCCTTGGGTAAAGAGCGCAAGCCCGCTATGGCGTTCCGGCCGTTTAGTCGCATAAATCATTCGTCTAGAGCGGTTTACCCCAGGCAATACCGGAAATTCGCCAGCGATGCGCATCGCCCTTTACGAGCCGGACATTCCCCAGAACACCGGCACGATTCTGCGGCTTTGCGCCTGCTTGGGGCTAGAGGCGCATATCATCGAGCCGGCCGGCTTTCCCGGTCACCGACCGCGCCTTCCGCCGGGCCGGCATGGACTATCTCGACCGGGTCGCCCTCACCCGCCACGGCTCGTTCCAGGCCTTCGAGGACTGGCGCCGCGCCCGGCGGCTCAGCCTGGTGCTGCTGACCACCGCCGCCGACACCTCCTATCTCGACCACACCTTTAGGGACGACCAGGTGCTGCTGTTCGGCCGCGAGAGCGCCGGCGTGCCGGAGGCGGTGCGCGCGGCCGCCGACGCCCGCTTGCGGATTCCCATGCGCGCCGGCCTGCGCTCGCTCAACGTGGCGATGGCGGTGGCGCTGGTGGCCGGCGAAGCCCTGCGGCAGACGGGCGGCTTCGGCCGGTGATAATATTGCCGCCATGACCCGCTCGGACCTGATCGCGATGACAGCCCTGCCCGTGGCACTCTTGCTCAATGCCGGCCATGCCAATGCCGCGCGCCCACTGCTCGCCGAATTGCTGGCGCGCGCGCCGCTCGATGCCGGCAAGCCGGCGATGAGCCCGCTCGCGCTGGAAGCCTGCCTGCGCCAGGCGCGCGAGCTCGACACGACCGGCACCGCCATCGACTACGAGATCGCCGCCATCGACCGCGAGGCGGCCGAAGGCATGTTCCTGCAAAACCAGATCAACGCCGAAATGCCCATGCTTGGCGGCTATGACGAGGCCGGGCTGAAGGATTTCCAGCGCCGGATGATCCGCCACGAGCAACTGGCGAAAAAATTTCAAGCCGAATTCCCGCGCTACCAGCAAAGACAAAAGGCCTACGACACCGCGGTCGCCGAGTTCGACCGCGACTGCGGGCAGAGTTTCACCGCCGGCGATCTCAGCACGGTCAAGGCCAAACTCGGAATCAAGTGATGGACTCACAGCCAATCGAAGCCCGCAAGGCCCGCGCGCGCGCCTGGTTCGAACGCTTGCGCGACGATATCTGCGCCGCGTTCGAGGCGGTGGAAGATGCGCTGCCGGAGGGCGCGCCGCTCGCCGAGCGTCCCGCCGGCCGCTTTGTGCGCACGCCGTGGCAGCGCACCGATCATAGCGGGCAACAACCGATCTCGGGTTTACCCGAGATCGGCAAATCAAGTGCCGGGTCGGCTAAAGCCGACCCGGGTGGCGGCGGCGTGATGTCGCTGATGCGCGGGCGCGTGTTCGAGAAAGTCGGCGTGCATTGCTCGACCGTCTACGGCGAATTCGCGCCGGAATTCCGCAAGGAGATCCCCGGCGCCGCCGAGAACCCAAGCTTCTGGGCGTCCGGCATTTCGCTGATCGCGCATCCGCAAAATCCGCAGGTGCCGGCGGTGCACATGAACACGCGTTTCGTCGTCACCAGCAAAGCCTGGTTCGGCGGCGGCGCCGATTTGACGCCGGTGCTCGACAAGCGCCGCACGCAAGCCGACCCCGACAGCATCGCCTTTCACGCCGCCATGCGCGCGGCCTGCGATGCGCACGCGCGCGTTGCTCCTTACGACAAATACAAGAAATGGTGCGACGACTATTTCTTTCTCAAGCACCGCAACGAAATGCGCGGCATCGGCGGGATTTTCTACGACTATCTGGAAACCGACTGGGACGAGACGTTCGCTTTCACGCAAGACGTCGGCCGCGCGTTCCTTGGCGTCTATCCCGATCTGGTGCGCAAGAACTTCGCGACGCCCTGGAGCGAGGCCGAACGCGAGGAACAGTTGATCCGCCGCGGCCGCTACGTCGAGTTCAACCTGCTGTACGACCGCGGCACCATTTTCGGCCTCAAGACCGGCGGCAATGTGGAGTTGATCCTGTCGTCGATGCCGCCGGTGGTGAAGTGGCCGTAACCTCATGGTGCGGAGGCCGCGAAAGCGGCGGACCCGAATCCATGAAGGCAATCACCGCGTGCGCCTCGATCCTTCGAGACGCGCCGCTGCGCGGGCCCGTCTCGGAGGATGAGGCTCATCAGCGCAGCGCCCCGAAAACCAAAAACACGCCGCCCAGCAGCACCACCGCGTCGAGAATGGCGGTGTGCATATGCACCGGCATGCGCACGACAAAGGCTCTGGCCAGGAACGCGCCCGGCAGCGCCACGATGCCGATCAGCAGCGCGAAGGCGACGACCTGCGCCGTGATCACGCCGGCGAGCCCGAACACGGAAATCTTCACCACGCCAATGACGATCGAGACCGCGGCATCGGTGGCGATGACGCCGGCGCCTTCGACGCCCGCCGCCATCAAGAGCGAGAGCAGGATCACGCCCGAGCCCGCGGTGCCGCCGACCACCACGCCGTAGCCGAAGGCGCCGAGCGGCGAGCCCGCCATCGCCCACCCGGAAGTCGCGTTTCTTCAAATGCCGCCGCAGCGGCACGCTCAGGATCAGCATACTGCCGATCACCAGCGCCGCGCCGGCGCTCGACAGCCGCGTATAGCCCCAGGCGCCCAGCACGCAGGTCGGCACCGCAAAGGCGAGCACAATTCCGGCGCGCCGGAAATCGGCATAGCTGCGGAAGGCGGTGAGCCGGCTCGTATTATTGAACAGCGCCGAGATCGCGATGATCGGCACCACCGGTTCGGCGCCGACCAATGGCACCAGCACCAGCGGCATCAGCGCGCCGGTGCCGTAGCCCGACACGCCGCCGACGATGGAAGCGAACAGCGCGACGCCCGCGACCAGCGCGAGCTGCAACAGCGACACGTCGGCAAAGCCGGACAGGATGTTCATGCAGTCACGCGGCCGGCGATTTCGCCGCCGCGTCGGCGATGGCGCCGAGCGCGGCGTGGTCGGACGGAAATCCCGCCGCGATCCAGGCCTGCTCGGCGGCGGCCAGCGCCGCGCCGAGCGCCGGGCCTTTCTCGACCCCACGCTGGATGAAGTCCGCCGCCTTCAGCGGAAACACCGGCGCGGTCCAGCGCGCGGGCAAGGTCGCCAGCGCGCGCCAGGCCTCGTCGTGGGCGGAGCCTTGCGAGCGCGCCCACGCCAGCAGCGCGTGATCGGTGAAATGCCCGGGCTTGAGCCGATAGAGCAGCGCACGCGCGCTCTGCTCGCCGAAGCCGGGCGAAATCCGCCGCCAGCCCTCCGCCATCGAGATCAGCCGCTCGTGCTCGTTGTTGGTCAGCCGCAGCTTCTGCCACAGCCGCTCGGCATCCTCCGCCACCGTCACCGCGAGCGCGCCGAGCCGGCGCACCGGCTCGGGGGTCTCGCCGGTCGCGGCCTCGACTTTGGCCATGTTGGCGAAGCTCGCCAGATACGGCACGCCGCCGAGAAAGCGCGTCAACAGCCCGGCGTCGGTCATGGCGGTGAGCGTCGGCGCGGCGTGCGGCGCGACCAGCAGTTTCATCATCTCCATGCGCACGCGCTCGCGCGAGAGCTGGTCGAGGCCGTCGCGGCCGCCGATGCAGGCGGCAAGGCTCGCCGCATCGGGATGGCCATGGCCGTAGGCCGCATGGAAGCGGAAGAAGCGCAGGATGCGCAGATAGTCTTCCGCGATGCGCTTATGCGGATCGCCGATGAAGCGCACGCGCCGCGCGCCGAGATCGTCGAGCCCGCCGACATAGTCGTAGACCGCGCCGTCGCGCGTGGCCGACAACGCATTGATGGTGAAATCGCGCCGCTCGGCGTCGGTCCGCCAGTCGCGGCCGAAGGCGACCTTGGCGTGGCGGCCATAGGTCTCCACGTCCTGGCGCAGCGTGGTCACCTCGAACGGGTGCTTGTCGATGACGACGGTGACGGTGCCGTGCTCGATGCCGGTCGGCACCGGCTTGAAGCCGGCCGCGGTCACGCGCTTGACCACCTCGTCCGGCAGCGCCGTGGTGGCGACGTCGATCTCCACGATCGGCAAACCGAGCAGCGCGTTGCGCACCGCGCCGCCGACCACGCGCGCCTCCTCGCCGTTGCTGTCGAGCACGCCGAGCAGGCGCGGCAGCGCGCCGGCGCTCAGCCACGGTGCGCCGGCCAGACTGCGGGCGGTGGCACCGGACGTCACTTGGTCATCCCCGGCACGAATTTGCCGTTCTCGATATGCGCCGGCACATAGGTCGAGCCCGGCGGCACGCCGGTGAATTGCGCGAAATAGATGAAGCTGCCGACCACCAGCAGGAGCGCGGCGATGGCGAGCCAGGCGATGCGCGACAGCGGCCAGGAATCCGGATGCATCACGCCGGCCTTGGTCGCCCACAGAAATACGACGTAGAGCACGAACGGCGCCACGAACAGGGCGATTTCGGTGAAGCCGATGCGGATCATCGATAAATCCGGTCGTGCAGATTGCGCATGATACCTGCAGTCACGCCCCAAATGTAGCGCTCGCCGAAGGTGATGGCGTAGTAGTGCCGCGTCATGCCCTGCCAGTCGCGCGCATGGCGCTGCGACATTATTCTGATCCATGAGAAAGGCGAGCGGCACCTCGAATGTGGCATCCACCTCGCTGGTGTTGAGCGTGAGCTGGAAACCGGGCTTGACGCGCGCCACCACCGGCACGATGCGATAGCCGAGCGTGGTCATGTAGAGATCGAGGTAACCGAGCGGCTCGACGAACCGGCGCGCCAGGCCGATTTCCTCCTCCGCCTCGCGCAATGCGGAGTCGAGCGGGTGCGCGTCGGCCTTGTCGATCTTGCCGCCGGGAAACGACACCTGGCCGGCATGATCGGGCAGATGTTGCGCGCGCTGGGTGAGCAACACCGTCGGCTCGCGATGGTCCACCACCGGCACCAGCACCGCCGCCGGGCGGATCGGACGCACCTCGGCCATCTTCCGCATCACCGGATCGGCGTCGTGGTCGCCGCGCGCCGGCGTGACGCTCGCATCGGTCAAGCCCGCCGGCACCTCGAGCGTCAGCCGCGCGCGCGCGCGCGCGAAGAATTCTTCCGCCGAAAGCGCCGCGCCCGCGCCATGCATCAAGCAAACTCCCGCACGGCGCTGGCTTCCGCCATCGCAAAAAATTCGCCGCCCGAGGCGACGCCGAACATGGCCCTTCCGCCCACCTCGCGCTCCTCGCCGAGCTCGACCAGATCGTAGAACAGCGCCCGCGTCACCTTGGCCCACAGCTCGCGGCGGACATGCAGGTAGGGCTTGAGGCCGCCGTTTGCGGCCTGCGGCTCGAAGCGCAAGCCATGGCCGGGGCCGGCCGCCACCCAGTCGTCGACATTGGTCCGAAAATTGAGAACTTGCCCGCGAGCATCGTGCTCGACCTTAAGCTCGACGGCGAGGAACGGCACGTCTTCGACGATTAACCCGACCTTCTCCACCGGGGTGACCAGGAAGTACTTGTCGCCCTCCCGCTTCAAAACCGAGGCGAAAAGCCTGACCAAGGCGGGCCGCCCGATCGGGGTCTTCTGGTAGAACCAGGTCCCGTCGGCGGCGATCCGCATGTCGATATCGCCGCAAAACGGCGGATTCCAGCGCTCCACCGGCGGCAATCCGCGGTTTTCGCGGGGCAGCGCCGCCACAATCCCTTCCAGTCCGCCCTGCCCTGTCTTCGCCATTGTTTTCCTAAGGTAATGACCGCCGGGGGAGACCTGTTCGCATCATTGTGATTAGCCGGCCCGGCGGCAGAAGATAGCGTAAGCTTAGCCCTAGTTTGAGGCAGATTCGGCGTAAATGACGCAGCAAGACGCGGTCTGGTGTGTTTGTTGCATGGCGCCCCGGTGGCACCAAAGCGGGCCCCAGGGCGCGCAATCAAAGGAAACTAAATCATGGCGTCGGCAAGCGGCGAAAGCCTTGAAAAGCTGGAAGATATGATCGTGCGCGCGGCGGAATCGACGGCCGCCCATGTGCGCGCAGCGAAAGCCGCCATCAGTGCCGTGATCTTCGGCCAGGACATCGTGGTCGAGCGCGCGCTGATTACCGTGCTGTCCGGCGGCCATGCGCTGCTGGTCGGCGTGCCCGGCCTCGCCAAGACCAAGCTGGTGGACACCATGGGGATAGCGCTCGGGCTCGACGCCAAGCGCGTGCAATTCACCCCCGATCTGATGCCTTCCGACATCCTCGGCACCGAGGTGCTGGAGGAAACGCCCGGGCGGCAAGCGCAGCTTCCGCTTCATCGCCGGCCCGGTGTTCGCGCAACTGCTGATGGCCGACGAGATCAACCGCGCCTCCCCGCGCACCCAATCCGCTCTTCTACAAGCGATGCAGGAGCAGCACGTTACGGTCGCCGGCGCCCGCCACGATCTGCCCAAGCCGTTCCACGTGCTGGCGACGCAAAACCCGCTCGAGCAGGAAGGCACCTATCCGCTGCCCGAGGCGCAGCTCGACCGCTTCCTGATGGAAGTCGACGTCGACTACCCCGACGCCGAAGCCGAGCGAAAAATTCTGTTCGACACCACCGGCGCGGAGGAAACCCGCGCCAAGGCGGCGATGACCGCCGACGATCTGATCGCCGCGCAGCGGCTGGTGCGCCGGCTGCCGGTCGGCGAGTCGGTCGTCGAAGCGATCCTGACGCTGGTGCGCTCGGCGCGTCCCGGCCCCGAAGGTGGCGACACAGCCAAGCTGATCTCCTGGGGCCCCGGTCCGCGCGCGAGCCAGGCCTTGATGCTGGCCGTGCGCGCGCGCGCGCTGCTCGACGGCCGTTTCGCGCCGTCGGTGGACGACGTGCTCGATCTGGCCGAGCCGGTGCTCAAGCACCGCATGGCGCTGACCTTCGCCGCCCGCGCGGAAGGCGAAACCATCACCAACGTGATCGGGCGGTTAAAAGCGCGCATCGGATAGGCTTAGATGGCCGAGCTTCCACGCAGCGATACCGAGAACGAAGCGGTCCAAGCGGCTGCCGGCAAGAGCCGAAAGCTTGCAGCGCGCGTCCCGCGCCTCATCCTGGAGGCCCGCCGCGTCGCCTCGACCCTCATTCACGGGCTGCACGGCCGCCGCCGCGCCGGGCCGGGCGAGAATTTCTGGCAGTATCGCCGCTTCGTCAGCGGTGAATCCTCGAACGCCGTCGATTGGCGACGTTCCGCTCGCGACGATCATCTCTATGTGCGCGAACGGGAGTGGGAGGCCTCGCATACGATCTGGCTCTGGGCGGACCGCTCGCCCTCGATGGATTTCAATTCGCACCTGACCGAATGGAGCAAGCTCGACCGCGCCCTGGTCGTGACCTTCGCGCTCGCCGAGGTGCTGGTGCAGGGCGGCGAGCGCGTCGGCATCCCCGAGCTCCTGCGGCCGACCGCCAACCGCAACATCATCGAGAAGATGGCGCAGGCGATCGTGCACGATACCGGCGCGCGGCCGAGCCTGCCGCCCAACTTCTCGCCGGCGGCGTTTTCCGAGGTGCTGCTGCTGTCCGATTTCTGGTCGCCGATCGCCGAGTTCCGCCAGATCATCGGCCGGTTGGCGGCGAGCGGCGCCCGCGGTCACGTGGTGCAGGTGGTCGATCCGGCGGAGGAAAGCTTCCCCTACGACGGCAGAATCGAGTTCATCGAATCGGAAGGCCTCGGCAGCGTCACCGCCGGCCGCGCCGAAACCTGGCGCAGCGATTACCAACGTCTGGTCGCCGTTCACCGTGCGGCGCTGCGCGCCGAGTGCGAGCAAGTCGGCTGGAGCTTTACCGTGCATCACACCGATCGCGGGCCGACCGAGCTCTCTGTTTGCGATCCATGCCCGCATGGGCGCCAGCGCGCATACGCCCACCGTTGCCGCCCGCCACGCGCCGACGAATCGAGAGAGCGCCGCATGATCGGCTCCCTGCCGCTCGGCTTCGCGCAGCCGCTGGTGCTGCTCGGCCTGCTCGGCCTGCCGGTCTTGTGGTGGCTGCTGCGGCTGGTGCCGCCGCGGCCGCGCCGCATCGATTTCCCGCCCACCAGGCTCTTGTTCGAGATCGCGCCCAAGGAGGAAACCCCGGCGCGCACGCCCTGGTGGCTCACATTATTGCGGCTGACACTCGCCGCGCTGGTCATCATTGCGGCCGCCGGTCCGTTGTGGAATCCGCCGATCGCCACCGCGAACCGGGGGGCGCCGCTCTTGCTCCTGCTCGACGACGGCTGGGGCGCGGCGGCATCCTGGGACGCCCGGCTGCGCACCGCCGATGAAATGCTGGCGCGCGCCGATGCCGACAATCGCGGCGTCGCCGTGCTGCCGCTGTCGGAAACCGCGCGCGATCTTTCGCTGCAGGTCGCCGGCGCGGCGCGCGTGCAGATCAAGCAGATCAAGCCGAAGCCCTATACGGTCGACCGCACCGAGGCGCTGCCCTTGATCGAGCGCTTTCTCAAAACCGCGCCGGACGTGGAGATTGTCTGGCTTTCGGACGGCGTCGATCTCGGCAAGGGCGGCGAATTCATCGCCGGCCTCAAGCGCATCGTCGGCAGCCATCCGCTCACCGTGGTCGCGGGCGGCCTTGCCGTCCCGCATGCGCTCGCCGCCGCCGATAACGCGGCCGGCGCGCTGACGGTCAAGGTGCTGCGTGCGCAGACCGGCGGCGCCGACACCGGTTTGGTGAACGCCATCGATCTGAAAGGTTTGTCGCTCGGCGAGGCGCCGTTCGCGTTTCGATCCGACGCGTCTGAAGCCGACGCGGTGATCGATCTGCCGGTCGAGATCCGCAACGACGTGGCGCGGCTGGAGATCGCCGGCGAGCACTCGGCGGGCGCGGTGCAACTGCTCGACAAGCGCTGGCGGCGGCGCACCGTCGGCATCGTGTCCGGCTCGACCGCCGACCGCTCGCAGCCGCTGATCGGCGCGACTTATTACCTTTCGCGCGCGCTCAATCCGTTCGCCGATATCCGCCTCGCCGAAGGCGTGGCGCCGGCGGAAGCGGTGAAGCGCTTCCTCGATCAACATCTGCCGATGCTGATCCTCGCCGATGTCGGCAATGTCGCGGAAGCGCGCGAGCGGCTCGACAAATGGATCGACAATGGCGGCGTGCTGGTGCGCTTCGCCGGTCCGCACCTTGCCGGCGCCACCGACGACGACCTGGTGCCGGTGAAGCTGCGCCGCGGCGGCCGCATCCTGGGCGGCAGCCTAAGTTGGGAAAAGCCGCAACCGCTCGCCGGCTTCGCGCGCGAAGGCCCGTTCGCCGGCATGCCGGTGCCGAACGACGTCACCGTCAGCCGCCAGGTGCTGGCCGAGCCGGATTCGCGGCTCACCGACCGCACCTGGGCAACGCTCGCCGACGGCACGCCGCTGGTCACCGCCCAACGCTATGGCAAGGGACTGCTGGTGCTGTTCCATGTGACCGCCGACACCCGCTGGTCGGATTTGCCGCTGTCGGGCACCTTCGTCGATATGCTCCGACGCATTGTCGCGCTCGCCGGCGCGACCGCGACCGCCGACAGCGAAAATACCGCCGAGGCCGTCAGCGGCCGCGCCAGCCAGGCCGTGCCGGCGACCCGCGTGCTCGACGGCTTCGGCGCCTTCTCAACGCCGCCGCCGAGCGCCCGCCCGGTGCCCGCCAATTTCACCGGCCGCGCCAATGCCGATCATCCGCCCGGCTTCTACGGACCGCCGGAAGGCCTGGTCGCGGTCAACACGCTGGCGCCCAGCGATCGGCCGGCGCCGCTCGATTTCTCGCCGCTCAACGCCCGTCTCGACGTCTACCGCCATGGCGAGCCGCTCGACCTGCGCGGGCCGATCTTCCTCGCCGCGTTCGTGTTGTTGATGCTCGATGCGCTGGTGGTGATCTCGCTCTCCGGCGGTATTGCCAGCATGCTGCCGCGCCGGCGCGCGACAGCGGCGCTGCTGGCGGCGGGCCTGCTGGCGGCGCTGACCATGCCCCATCCGGCGCAGGCGCAGTCCGCGCAACCGCAACCGCCGTCCGCGCAGCAACAAGACTTTGCCATGAAGGCGACGATGCAAACGCGCCTCGCCTACATCGTCACCGGCGATGCGGAGGTCGACGCCGTGAGCAAAGCCGGCCTGCAGGGCCTCACGCTGTTCCTGGCGCAACGCACAGCGCTGGAAGCCGGCGAGCCGATCGGGCTCGATCCGGCGCGCGACGAGCTTGCCTTCTTTCCGCTGATCTATTGGCCGGTGTCGGCGAACGCGACGAAGCCATCGCAGATCGCGCTCGACCGCATCGACACCTACATGAAGCGCGGCGGCACCGTGCTGTTCGACACCCGCGACGCGATCGACACCCCGCCCAGCGGCGGAATACAGGCCCCCGGCATGGTGGCGCTGCGCTCGATCCTGTCCTCGCTCGACATTCCCGAGCTCGAGCCGGTGCCGCGCGATCACGTGCTGACCAAAACGTTTTTCCTGCTGCACGACTTCCCCGGCCGCTTCACCAATGGGCCGCTCTGGGTCGAAGCGCTGCCGGCGGAAACCGACGAAGATGCCAACCGCCCGGCGCGCGCTGGCGACGGCGTGTCTTCGATCCTGATCACCTCCAACGATCTGGCCGGCGCCTGGGCCATGCGCCCGGACGGCGAGCCGATGCTGCCGCTGGTCCCGGGCGAACCGCGCCAGCGCGAATTCGCCTTCCGCGCCGGCGTCAACATCGTGATGTACGCGCTCACCGGCAACTACAAGGCCGACCAGGTGCATATCCCGGCGCTGCTCGAACGGCTGGGGCAGTAGGAACGACATGTTCAATCTCGGCGTCGCATTCGCTCCGCTGGTGCCTGCCTATGTGGTGTGGACGGCATTCGGCGTCGCCGCGCTGATCTCGATCGCGCTGCTGCTGGTGCGCAGCCGCGGCGCGCCGATACGGGCGCTCGCGCTGGCGCTGATGGTGCTGGCGCTCGCCAACCCGTCGCTCACGCGCGAGGACCGCGACCCGATCCCCTCGGTCGCCGCCGTCATTATCGACAAGAGCCCGAGCCAGAATTTCGGCGACCGCAACGCGCAGACCGAGGCGGCGCGCGCGAGCCTGGTCGAGCGGCTCAAGCACATTCCCGGACTGGAAGTGCGCGTCGCCGAAGCGGGCGAGGCGGACGGCGAGACCGACGGCACGCGGCTGTTCTCGGCACTGTCCGCCACGCTCGCCGACGTGCCGCCCGACCGCGTCGCCGGCGCCATCCTGATCACCGACGGCCGCGTGCACGACGTGCCGGCCGACGCGGCCGCGCTCGGCTTTGCCGCGCCGCTACATGCACTGATCACCGGCCACCGCGACGAGATCGACCGCCGCGTGGCGCTCACGCAGACGCCGCGCTTCGGCATTGTCGGGCAATCGCAGATCATCGGCTTTCGCGTCGAGGATCAGGGCGCCAAGGCAGGCAGCGCGCAGGTGACCGTGCGGCGCGACGGCGAGGTGCTGGAGAAGCGCGTCGTCACCGTGGGCGCCGACATTAAGTTCAATGTGCCGATCCCGCATGCGGGCGCAAACATCGTCGAGATCGAGGCCGCGCCGCTCGAAAACGAGCTCACCCAAGTCAACAACCGCGCGGTGATCTCGATCGACGGCGTGCGCGACAAGCTGCGCGTGCTGCTGGTGTCGGGCGAGCCGCATGCCGGCGAGCGCACCTGGCGCAATCTGCTCAAGTCCGACGCCTCGGTCGATCTGGTGCATTTCACCATTCTGCGCCCGCCGGAGAAGCAGGACGGCACGCCGATCAACGAGCTGTCGCTGATCGCGTTTCCGACCCGCGAACTGTTCCAGCAGAAGATCGCGGAATTCCAGCTCATCATCTTCGACCGCTACGCCCGGCAGGGCGTGTTGCCGATGATCTATTTCGACAACATCGCGAAATACGTGCGCGACGGCGGCGCCGTGATGATCGCCGCCGGTCCCGACTACGCCAGCCCGACCAGCATCTGGCGCACGCCGCTCGACGTGATCCTGCCGGCGGAGCCGAGCGGCGAGGTCACCGAGCAGCCGTTCCGCGCGACGCTCACCGAGGCCGGCAAGCGCCATCCGGTGACGCGCGCCCTGGAAGGGTCCGAGAGCGATCCGCCGCATTGGAGCCAGTGGTTCCGGCTGGTCAACATCAAGCGTTCCGACGGCACCAGCGTGATGCAGGGCCCCGACGGCAAACCGCTTCTGGTGCTGGCGCACGAGGGCGAAGGCCGCGTGGCGCTGCTGTTGTCCGACCACATCTGGCTGTGGGCGCGCGGCTTTGAAGGCGGCGGCCCGCATCTCGATCTGCTGCGCCGGCTGTCGCACTGGCTGATGAAGCAGCCCGAGCTGGAAGAGGAAGCGCTGCGCCTGATCGTCAAGGGCCGCGACATCACCGTGCAGCGGCAGACCATGGCCGACAGCGTCAACGAGGTGACCCTCACCTCGCCGACCGGCGCCGACCGCAAGCTCAACCTGCAACCGGTCGAGCCGGGCGTCTGGCGCGCCGCGGTCGCCGCCAACGAACTCGGGCTCTGGCGCGCGACCGACGGCAAGCTGACCGCGCTCGCCAATGTGGGGCCGGCCAATCCGCGCGAATTTGCCGAAGTGACGTCAACGACCGAGGTGCTGAGCAAGCTTGCCAATGCCACCGGCGGCGACGCGCGCCGGCTCATGAACGGCAGCACGATCGAGGTGCCGCGGGTGGTGCCAGTGCGCACCTCCACCACATTCAAGGGCGACGACTGGATCGGCCTGAAGATGCGCGACTTGAGCGTGGTGCGCGGCATCGGCGTGCTGCCGATCTTCGCCGGACTGATTGGGCTGCTGCTGCTGGTCGGCTCGTTCGCGGCCACCTGGGCAAGGGAAGGCCGCTAAGATTTCCCAATCCGGCCTGATCATGCCGGATACGCCGTCGAAGGCGCCGGATTTGAGTTCCACCACCAGAAGCCGCGCCGGATCGACCGGACCGGGCAGCTTCACCCGGCCCTTCGGGATGCGCTTGAAGCCGGACTTGGCGTACAACGGCTCGTCGCCGACCAGCACCACCAAACCGTGCCCGGCGGCCTTGGCGTCATGCAGCGCGCGCGCGATCAGCGCACCGCCGATGCCGCGCGAGCGAAACGGCGGCTCGACCGTGAGCGGCCCCAGCAGCAGCGCCGGCGTCTCGCCGATGCAGATCGGCGTCAGCCGCACCGAGCCGACCAGCAGCGTGCCGATGCGCGCGGTGAACGACAGCGCGTGCAGATGCCCGCGCCCCTCGCGGATGCGATAGGCGCTGCGCGCATAGCGGCCGGGACCGAAGGTGCGCTCATGCAGCCGCTCGATCGCCAGCGCATCGTCGGCCGTTTCCGGCAGGATTGTCAGCTTAAGTTCGCTCATGGCCCTCAAAAAACACCGGCCCCGGCGCGGACGAAGGCCCGGCCCGGTCAGGCGCTGCCGATTAGCACTTAGGCCGACTCCGGTCCATCGCCGGTGGCGCTTTGCGCCCGAATTGCCTAAATCACTGGTGCAAAGACGGAGATTATCGACATGGGACTGCTGGTCGACGGCGTGTGGCAGCAAGACGGCGTGCGCACCAAGGACGGGCAATTCATCCGGCCGGTGACGCGTTACCGCAACTGGGTCACGCCTGACGGCAGCGCCGGGGCGTCCGGCGAAGGCGGCTTTGCCGCGCAAGCCGGCCGCTATCACCTCTATGTCGCGCTGTCCTGCCCGTGGGCGCACCGCACCGTCATCTTCCGCAAGCTGAAAGGCCTCGAGAACGTCATCTCGATGTCGACGGTCTCGCCCGACATGCTCAAGGACGGCTGGACCTTCAACCAGGACGAAGGCTCGAGCGGCGACGCGGTCAACGGCAAGAGCAAGCTGTCGGAAATCTATCTGCTCGCCGATCCGAAATATTCCGGCCGCGTCAGCGTGCCGGTGCTGTGGGACAAGCAACGCAAGACGATCGTCAACAACGAGTCGCCGGAAATCATCCGCATGCTCAATTCGGCGTTCGACGCCTTCACCAATGTCCACACCGATTATTATCCGGAAGCCTTGCGCGCGGAGATCGACCGCATCAACGATCTGGTCTATCCGAACATCAACAACGGCGTCTATCGCGCCGGCTTCGCCACCGCGCAGGCCGCCTACGAAGCCGCCTTCCGCAACGTGTTCGACGCGCTCGACGAGATCGAGCAGAGGCTGTCGCAGCACCGCTATCTCATCGGCAACACCATCACCGAGGCCGACTGGCGGCTGTTCTGCACGCTGATCCGATTCGACGCCGTCTATTATTCGCACTTCAAGTGCAACTGGCGGCACATCTACGAATATCCGAACCTGTCGAACTACGTGCGCGATCTCTATCAGGTGCCGGGCGTGGCCGAGACGGTGAGCCTCGCGCAGATCAAGCGGCACTATTACGGCAGCCAGCGGCAGGTGAACCCGACCGGCATCGTGCCCGTCGGCCCGCAGCTCGACTTCGCCGCGCCGCATGACCGGGGAAGGTTTGGGTAGCTCTTCTTTCCCTCTCCCACCGAACTCAGGTTTACCCGAGTTCGGCACTTTGGATGGAAGAGGGAAGCGGAAAACCGCCAATCCAGTTCGAAAGGCTCTCCATGTCGTCCGATACACCGCCCGACCGGCTCTGCAACGACCCGCGCAGCCCCTATTTCAACGAGGAAGCGCTGGCGCGCGACGTCGGCATCCGCTTCAAGGGCGTCGAGAAGACCAATGTCGAGGAATATTGCGTGAGCGAGGGCTGGATCCGGGTCGCCGCCGGCAATGCCAAGGACCGCTTCGGCAATCCGCTGACGATCAAGCTCACCGGCAAGGTCGAGCCGTATTTCAAGAATAAGAAAGCGTAGGGTGGGCAAAGGCGCGTAAGCGCCGTGCCCACCGATTATTCGCCGAAAGTCGACCCTACTATCTCGCGAATATCGCCACCCCAATCTGCCGCTAACTCGCCGCGCTTCACGTATTGATGAAAGCTACTATGCGGCCAGTCGCAAACGCGCGGCGCAAGCCCGTGCTTCACCGGATTGACGTGAATGTAATCAACATGACGGGCCAAGTCCGCATCGTCGCGGATGACATGCTCCCAATAACGCCGCTGCCAGATTCCTTTCTCTCGCTTGGCGAGCTTGCTGCGAGATCGAGTCGCGGCGGGCAAGCCGCGCGAAAAGCCGCTCTTGATAAGATTCCAACGCATCGGGAAGTCGGTGTCGCCAGGCGGCAATGACCAGATCGCATGCAGGTGGTCGGGTAAAATGCAGATCGCAATTGTCTCGAATGGGCGGCGCTCCTGCACCTGAGCATAGCTGCGGCGCAAGCGATCAATTTCTCTCACCAGGAGATCGCTGGAGCGATCGGCGAGGGTTAGCGTAAAGAAAAAAGTTCCGCCCGCGATTTTTGCGCGCCGATAGTCTGGCATGGCGCGATTATAGCGCGGCAAAGCCGCGGTGGGCACGGCGCATACGCGCCTTTGCCCACCCTACAAGCATCCCTCACCACACCTCGCTCACCGCCGCGCCGCCCAGCACCTCGGCGATGCGGGCGCGGGTGGCGCGGCCGGTGCCGTCCGGCAGCGCGTCGGGCGCGAAGAAGCCGTGTTCGACGATTTCGTAATTGGGCTGCGGCGCGGCGTCCTGGCGGAATTCGCGCACGATGAACAGCGCCACGTGGTCGCGCCGCGACACCCGCCGGTTGAAGAACACGCCATGCAAGCACCGGCGGCGCGGTCAGCAGGATATTGCCCTCCTCGGCCAGTTCGCGCGCCAGCGCCGCGAGACACGGTCTCGCCGGTCTCCACCCCGCCGCCCGGCAGATGCCAGCCTTCGACGTAGGAGTGCTTGATCAGGAAGATGCGGCCGGCGCCGTCGATCACCAGGGCGCGCGCGCCCAGCGTGGCGCCGCGCGAGAAGCGCCAGTAGAAATGCATCAGCGGCCGGATCAGCGGCTCAAGCGCGCGGCGCAGGGGTTGCAAGGGCAGCTTCTCCTTTGACGTCGCAGGGTCGCAACTTAGCACCACATTCGCGTTCAATCCTGCATCCGCCTGCGCGGGTGCAGGCGCCAGCGGGAATCCAGGGTATCGACCGCAAGAATAGCACTGGGTCTCCCGCTTGCGCGGGGACGAGCGGATGACGCCGAGCAGTAACCGCCGAGCGGTGTCAAACCGGACCCTTTCACGGCTAGAATTGCCTTAATATATGAAATTCAGCCGCCAGCCGACGAGCCGAGGGGCCCCGTGAAAAAATTTGCCGAGCTGACCGAACAGGAAGTGCTGGCGCTCGCCATCACCAACGAGGAAGAGGACAGCCGCATCTACCGCGGCTTCGAGGAAGGCCTGCGCGAGAAGTTCCCGGCCTCGGCCAAGATGTTCGCGCTGATGGCGGAGGAGGAAGTCCGCCACCGCGGCCGCCTGTACGATCTCTACAAGAAGAAGTTCGGCGAATACCTGCCGCTGATCCGCCGCCAGGACGTCAAGGGCTTCGTGCGCCACAAGCCGCTCTGGCTGGTGCGCCCGCTCGGCCTCGACGAGGTGCGCAAATACGCCGCCGAGATGGAATACGAGACCGCGCGCTTCTATCGCAAGGCGGCGGAGACGACCCGCGACGCCTCGCTGCGCCAGTTGCTCACCGAACTGGCCGAGGCCGAGGACAAGCACGAGGGCATCGCCACCCGGCTCGGCGAGCGGCTGCTCACGCCGGAGACCCGCGCCAGCGAGGACGAGACCGCGCGCCGCATGTTCGTGCTGCAATTCGTGCAGCCGGGCCTGGCCGGGCTGATGGACGGCTCGGTGTCGACGCTGGCGCCGCTGTTTGCCGCGGCCTTCGCCACCCACAACACCTGGGAGACCTTCCTGGTCGGGCTCGCCGCCTCGGTCGGCGCCGGCATCTCCATGGGCTTTGCCGAGGCGCTGTCGGACGACGGCTCGCTCACCGGCCGCGGCACGCCCTGGCTGCGCGGCCTGGTGTGCGGCGTGATGACCGCGATTGGCGGGCTCGGCCACACCCTGCCCTATCTCATTCCCGATTTCTGGTCGGCGACCGCGATTTCGATCGTCGTGGTGGCGGTCGAGCTCGCCGCGATTTCCTATATCCGCTACCGCTACATGGACACGCCGTTCCTCGCCGCCACCTTCCAGATCGCGTTCGGCGGCGCGCTGGTGTTCATCGCCGGCATATTGATCGGGAGTTCGTGACTTCGGCTGTCGTCACCCGCGAAAGCGGGTGACCCAGTACGCCCAGTCTCAGTTGACAGACCTCGGATCCACGTTGCCTCTGTGATTACTGGATGCCCGCCTTCGCGGGCATGACGGAAAATTGATGTTCACCCTCGCCCATCTCTCCGACCCGCATCTGGCGCCGCTGCCCGAGCCGCGCTGGCGCGACCTGATCGGCAAGCGGGTGACCGGCTATATCAACTGGCGGCGCCGGCGGCGCTTCATCCACGACCGCGCCGTGCTCGACAAGATCGTCGCCGACGTAAAGGCGCAAAATGCCGACCACATCGCGGTCACCGGCGATATCGCCAATATCGCGCTGGAAGAAGAATTCGTGCGCGGGCGCAGATGGCTGCAAGACCTCGGCTCGCTGCGCGACGTCAGCTTCGTGCCCGGCAATCACGACGCCTATGTGCGCCAATGCGTGCGCTACGCACCGCAGTGGGCGCCCTATATGAGCAGCGACGACGGCCGTGCCGGCTTTCCTTATCTGCGCCGGCGCGGGCCGCTGGCGCTGATCGGCTTGTCGAGCGCGGTGCCGACCGCCTGGGGCATGGCGACCGGCCGGCTCGGCGACGCGCAGCTGACGCGGCTCGGCGAGACGCTGGGCGCGCTCGGCGGCGAGAATGTCTTCCGCGTCGTGCTGATCCACCACCCGCCGGTGAGCCAGGCCAAGTGGTACAAGCTGTTGAGCGACGCCGCGCCGTTCCTGCGCGTCATCGCCGCGCACGGCGCCGAGCTGGTGCTGCACGGCCACGATCATCTGCACATGCTCAACTGGCTGAACGGCCCGGACGGCGCGCGCGTGCCGGCGGTCGGCGTGCCGTCGGCCTCGGCCGCGCCCGGCATGAGCAGAAACGCCGCCGCCTATAATCTCTACCGCATCGAGGGCGCGCCCGGCGCCTGGCGTTGCGAAATGATCGCGCGCGGCATCGATGCGCGCGGCGCGGTGACGGAGCAGCAGCGCGTGATGCTGATGAATTAGTCTGAAACTGCCGGCAGGCTACGGATTCGGATTATAGAGCAGCGCCAGCGCGATCAGCGCGGCGACGCCGAGGATCACGCCATAGATGAAGGTGCGGAACGCGCGCAGCCGCCCGCGCCGCTGCTCATGCTCCACCATCTTCAGCGCGGTGGCCTGTCCGAACGGCACGTCGTCGGCCAGCGCACGCTCGCGCTCGATCAGCCGGCGCGCCACGTAGCGGGTGACCGCCTGCACCATGTCGGCAACCTCGTAGGATTCCGCCAGCACCGCGCGGCCGTAGCGGGTGTCCTGCACGAAACGGTATTGCCGCTTGTCGCGGCCCATTTCGACATGCGCGATCACGTCGACCCACAGCCGCGGCACGTCGCCCTTGCTGACGCCGCGGTCGAACAGTTCGACGTCGGCGGGGATGTCCTTGAACAGCGGATCGAGCGCCTCGTTGAGCAGTTCGAGCCGCGCCACTTCGGCGTCGCGCAGATCGACCACCACGGCCGAGCGCTCGGCCGCCTCGATGCGCGCCTCGCGCACGGCGTCCTTGAGCGGATTCGGGCGCCGCCGGCGCTGCCGGCTCGGCTTTCTTGTCACGTCCCCACATGGGCGCAATTTAGCAACGCGGCGGGCCGGCGCAAAGCGGAAAAACAAGGCTTTTCAAGACGCTTTATGGTTAATCGGGGATTAATGCGCGGGAACCACGCCATAGGGCTGGGCCCAGCCCAGGCCGTCCTCGGTGCGCCCGCGCGGCCGGTATTCGGCGCCGATCCACCCGCGGTAGCCGAGACGGTCCACCGCCTCGAAGATCGACCGGTAATTGACCTCGCCCTCGTCCGGCTCGTGCCGGCTGGGCACGGCCGCGCATTGCAGATGGCCGATCACCGGCATGAATTGTTCGAGCCGGTGGATCAGATCGCCGCCCACGATCTGCGCGTGATAGAAATCGAACTGGATGCGCACATTGGACTTGCCGACCTTGCCGATGATGTCGGCGGCGTGCTCCACGCGGTTGAGGAAATAATTCGGCCGGTCGCGCGCATTGATCGGCTCGATCAGCAGCCCGATTTTTTTGGCGGCGGCGCGATCGGCGGCCCATGCGAGATTGCCGATGAACACCCGCTCGGCCGCCGGGCGCTGCTCGAGCGCAACCTTGCCGGCCAGGCAATGCACCGCGCTGCCGCCGATCGCCGCGCTGTAGTCGAGCGCGCGGGTAAACGCCGCCTGAAAATCCTGCTCGCGGCCGGGCACCGCCGCCAGGCCGAACTCGCCGTCGCGCTCGCCGGGCGGCGTATTGATGCCGAGCACGGTGAGCCTGTTCCTGGCAATCGCCGCCTTCACCGCTTGCGCCGGCACGTCGTAGGGAAATTGCAGCTCTACGCCCTTGAAGCCGCAGGCCGCCGCGGCATCGATGCGTTCGAGCAGCGGCCGGTCGGTGAACAGGTAACCCAGATTGGCGGCAAAACGGGGCATTCGTGAACCTTACGCTCTGTCTCTTGCGCGCACGCGCGGCGGTCTATTCATTAACGAGCCGTCGCCCGCAACGCCACCCCGGAAACGCCTGATGTCCGCCAACACCGCCTTCCATATCGCCGTGCTGCCGGGCGACGGCATCGGGCCGGAGGTGATGGCGCCGACCCTCGACATCCTGCGCCGGATCGAGGCGACCACGCCGAGCCTCAAGTTCCGCTTCACCGAGGGCGCGGCCGGCGCCAACCATTATCGCGAAACCGGCAAGTCGATGCCCGACTCCACCGTCAAGCTGTGCGAACAGGCCGACGCCATCCTACTCGGCGCCTGCGGGCTGCCGAGCGTGCGCTATCCCGACAACACCGAGATCATGCCGCAGGTCGAGCTGCGCTTCATCTTCGACCTCTATGCCGGGGTGCGGCCGGCGCGGCTCATCCCCGGCGTGCCGAGCCCGATCGTCGGCGCGCACGAACACGGCATCGACTTCGTGCTGATCCGCGAATCGACCGAAGGCCTGTTCGCCTCCATGGGCAAAGGCGTGGTGACCCAGGACGAGGCGCGCGAGACGCTGGTCGTGACGCGCAAGACCACCGAACGGCTGTTCGACTTCTCGTTGCGGCTGGCCGAGCGGCGCAAGAAGCGCGGCCGCCCCGGCCGACTCACGCTGGTCGACAAGGCCAATGTGTTCAAAGCCTTCAACTGGCAGCGCGACATATTCGCCGAGCGCAAGGCGAAATTCCCCGACGTCAAAACCGATCTGCTCTATGTCGATGCCTGCGCGGCGATGATGGTGAAGAAGCCGTGGGACTTCGACGTCATGGTGATGGAGAACATGTTCGGCGACATTCTCTCCGATCTCGCCGCCGGCCTGATCGGCGGGCTCGGCATCGCGCCCTCGGCCGATATCGGCGACAAGCACGCGGTGTTCCAGCCCTGCCACGGCACCGCGCCCGACATCATGGGGCAAGGCAAGGCCAATCCGACCGCGATGATCTTGTCGGCCGCGATGATGCTCGATTGGCTCTCCGACAAGCACGACCATCCGCCGGCCGCGGAAGCAGCAACCCGCATCGAGCGCGCGGTGGACCAGGCTTATGCTTCCGGCATCAAGCCGATGGAATACGGCGGCACGGACGGCACCGCGGCAATCGCGAATGCGGTGATGAAGGCGCTGGGTTAGGACGTATATACCGGCTGCTGCTCGACGGCCGATGGCGCTCGCCCCGTGGCGGTCGAAGCAAGTAGCGGAGAAGCACGCGCGCGTGACGGCCGGCGGCATGAGCGGGTTATAGATGGTTCAGGATTTGCAGAATGTGCAGGAGTTAGGCTCTTCCGATGCAAGTCCGTTCGATATCTATTTGCAGCCGCACTCCGATGATGTCTGCTTTTCCTTGGGTGCGTTCGCCTACCGGCGGCACTGCGGCATCCTGTTGACGATCTTTCCCATATCGGCCTACGTGGCGCTTCATCCGCGTAACACGCGTCGCACAGCGGAATGGGTGACGAAAGTCAGAATTGCCGAGGATCGAGCATTCGCTGAAGCGTGCGGACTAAACAGCCAACTGCTCGAACTTCGAGATGCCGCACTGCTGGGACATCAGCCTTTTGATCTCGGCTGGGTCGAGGACAATTTGCAGAGAATTAAATCGCCGGTGCTCAATGCCTTGCTCACGCCGCCTCCCAACATGCCTTTGCATGGTCGCCCCTGGCTTTTCTGCCCGAGTGGAATCGGTGGCCATGTGGACCACGTCGCCATCCGTATGCTGGTGAATCAAAATTACGATCAGCTTTCGCAACGCTACCGTATCGGGTTCTACGGAGACCTGTATTACGCATCGGCCGCGTCCGTGCGAAGCGTGGGAATCAATAATCTGCTGCAAGAAGTGCGGGGCCGACAGATGAACCGATATGTCTTCCGGCTCGGCGGCTATATGACGAAAAAACTTGCCCTGATCCAGCTCTATAACAGTCAATTCCGTGCCGTGCCCCGGTCGATCGAACAATTCACGCCGGCCGTAGCGTTGTCAAATTGCGCCGCACGAGGCGATCTGGACCGACGAACCGGCGGGGCCGTTGCTCCCGTACGCAGCGAGCCAATTTGCAAGCGGAGCCTAAACGGCGACGTGAGATTGCTCGCGGGCTCACGCGGACGGGGATCAGGGGCACACGATGACAGGGAGTTCCGGCGCAATCGGTGTTTTCGATTTCTGCCAAGTTCGCCAGTGAGCTTTCCACTCGCTTGCGGATTCACGCAGAGACAGGGCGGTGCGACCCGTGTGGTGATGTTGCCTAATTAGACCGAAGATTCCAATTCGACCGGGTTAACTCGATTCAGCTGATCGTTGATTTTGCACGTGGATGCCCAGACCTGCGTTGCAAACACGGGGCCGCCGCCGGTATAGCGCACACCCGTATAATGCACTGGGATGAACATGTAACTCGGCAAAATGGTGAGGTTCGAGTATTTGTATTTATGGTAGCTATTTGTCAGACGCTGCGGGCCAACACTTTGCCACGTATGCTTGTCGATTACTGTCTGCTCTGCGCAGATGTCATCGACGATCTGGCGAAAAAACGGATTGCCCCGTGACGTACCCATGATTGCGCAGGCGATGAGTCCTGGTCTTGCCAACTCGTTCTCCCAGCAGGCAAAAGCATCAAGATTACAAAGCCAGTCATCTAACCCACGAAGGCAAATGCTGTCGGCGTCTATCGTAACGCCTCCATGTCGGTAAAGGATTTCGTATCGCATCATGTCGGCCACGCCCCAAAATCGATTAAGTCCAAACATGGCCTGCATATGCCGATGGTTGATCCATCCGTCTCCAGCCGTCAGATCGTCATTGCCCCACAGTCGGAGGCTCCACGATGGATTTTTTTTGACCCAAGTATCAATAAGCTGATGCGAGCATTCTGACTGATTGCCCACCCAAACGACGTGAATGTTCTTCGGAATTTGGCCGTTATTCGTCATTTCGCAGATAAACTCTAGACCAGTGTGAACGATAGCATAAGATTTGTTTCCTCAATAATCGAGATGCGGAAAATGCCTACGAACTTCATCCACGACCCAAAACACTGAGAAATTTCGGCCGCCTCACGCCTACACCGAAGACCAAGAGCAGACATCGCGCGGGTTAAACGAGTATTTCGATAGCGGCTGACACTGGTATCGTACGCACTACCGTTAGCATAGCCAATGTCGCAGATGGGCTAGCAGATATTCATAAGCGGCTAGTGCAGGTCGGCTTTTGGCAGCGCTATTACAAGTCCACGCCCGAGACTGCGGGCGAGCAGGTCATGATCATCCAAGAAAACGCCCTTCCCGACCCTGCCCAATGGCGCCTCGTTCACCGGCATAGAGCGTTGTTCGGTGCCTGGCCAAGACTCTTTCCGCCGGTAAGTTTCAACGAACATATCTTGCACAGAATATTATACGACCGCGATCCGCGGCTGAAGGTGCTTTGCGACAAAGTCGCGCTGCGGCAGTTCGTGCAAAATCGGGTGGGGTCGAGATACGTCGTCCCTCTGCTTGGAGTCTACGCGCATCCAAGGGAAATCGAATGGCAGGCACTGCCGGCGAAATTTGTTTTGAAACCGAGCCATGCCTCGGGTTCGTTTGCAATCGTCGATCGGTCGCTGGGCATCAATCAAGCTGAATTAAGCAAGCTTGCCGAACAGTGGCTCGTTCATGATTACTTCGATGTGTCGCTGGAGTGGGGCTATCGGGGAATTCCCCGTCGACTGCTGGCGGAGCCATTTTTGCAATCGCCAAGCGGCACACAAGCTTTGGAGATCGAGATATACACTTTCGCCGGAAGGGCCGCGCTCATCAACCTTATAAACGGGATGAAGGAAACTCCCGAGCGAAGGCACGCCTGGTTTGATCCGACAGGACGCCGCATTCAAATCGACATGGGATATCCGGCCGCCAACATCACCATGCCAAGCGATATTTTTCGTTCGGCCGTGGAATTAGCCGAGTTTATCTCGGCGGATTTCAGCTCGCTCAGGGTCGATCTCTATTTGACGGGCGATGGGCTGAAAATTGGCGAGCTGACGCCTTACACGAATGGCGGCACGACACTGTGGAACCCGCGAACGCTGGACGAATTATTGGGGATGCTTTGGCAGCCGGATTTTGACCTGTCGAACATCCCGGATTTTTCGGAACGGACCGTTTAGGCTTGCCGAGACATCCGCCTGAAGTCCTCCAAAGAGAGCACGACCGAGGCGCCATGTCGCGAAACGGGTCAATTCGGCCCCTGGGCCTCACGCGACCCCTCGACCGCAGCCCGCCGTTCATCCGGGGTTCCAACGAGTCCGGAAAGCAATTATCATCCGGCGGCTCGGCGGCCATTGGCGGATTTCGGCCGAGCTGGCTGGCGAGCATCGAAGTTCAGTCATGTCATCGCGCGTTAACGGGGGGATACGATGGTACCCAAGTTTGCATTGCTCGCGCTCGCCGCAGCGCTCTTGTTTACGCCCACAAATCCTTCAAGTGCCGAGACCATCGGCTACGCCGAAGCGCTCGGCGATCTCGCGGTGAACTGCGGCAAGGATATCGGCCGATTTTGCAGCAAAGACAATCTGGGCGGCGGGCAGGTTGCCGAATGCCTGGAACGTCATCAGCGCCAGGTTTCGCGCGCCTGCAAGGCGGCCTCAAGCGCGGTGGGCGCGCTGTTGAGGAAAAGAGCCGCCGCGCGCGCCTCGGTCGCCAAGGTTTGCGAACTGGACCGGCTGCGGCTCTGCGGCAGCATCCAGCCGGGTGATGCCCGGATCCTGGGCTGCATGTACAAGGTGAGAGACAACTTGAGCGCGGCCTGCCAGCAGGCGCTGATCGATTCCGGTTACGAGGCGAAACTCGACCCGGGTCCGCTCGGCGCTGAGGTCCATTTGCAGTTCGAAGGATATCCTCAGCAGTCTTACCGGGGTGGAAGACACGCCCGTCGGCCTTGACGTCGCGCGGATGCGCGAAATTGCCGCCGAGGCTGTTCATGACCCGTCGCGGAATGATCCGTTCCATCGGCCGCCGCTGTTCGAACAGCTCGACAACCTCGCGCAAATCACCCTCGCCGTTGAGTTCGACTTCGGCTCGGCGCGCATCCGGCCGCGATCGTACCGCTCGATCGGGCTGATGGCGGACGCGCTGTATCACCCCGCGCTCTACGGCTATTGCTTCCTGATCGTGGGAAATACCGATGCCGTCGGCGGCCGTGAATACAATCTGAAGCTGAGCGATCGGCGCGCCGAAGCCATTCGGCAGGCGCTTATCAATCCGTTCGGCATCGGCAAGCTGCGGGTCGATACGCTGGGCCTGGGCGAGGAGCAATTGCTCAACACCAGCAACCCAAAGGCGGCGGAGAACCGGCGCGTCCAGTTGATCGATGTCGGCCAGTTGCCCGGCAACCGGGAATGTCCGGTCGTTCAGGAGCAAGACATCAAGTAGGACGTCTGGCACGTCCGTCCCCGCGCAAGCGGGGACGGGAATAAGCGGAGTGCGTGTCAGAGTTCGACGAATTCCTTGATCGCGGCCAGGAACGCCTGCGGCTGCTCCAGCGGCGGGCAATGGCCGCAACCGGGCAATTCCACGTAGCGCGCGCCCGCCACCTTGTCGGCGATCGATTTGTTGAGCGGCGGCGGCGTGGCCTGGTCGAACTCGCCGCACACCACCAGCGTCGGCACGTGCATGCGATGCAGCAGCGGCTCGAGGTCGGCCTCCTGCAAAATCTTGCAGGCGGCCTGGAAGGCCTGCGGATCGATCGCAAGCAGCACGGCCTTGCGCTCCCCGATCGCTTCCGGATGGGCGGCGAGGTAGGCGGGCGAGAACACCCGCTTGGCGGCGATCTCCGCGATGGCGCCCAAGCCCGCTTCGGCCACCTTGGCCGCCATCACCGCGAAGGCCTGGCGCCCCTCGGGCGGAAAGCAGGCGGCGGCATCGCTGAGCACCAGCTTGGCGATGCGTTCGGGATGGGCCATGGCGAAGGCGAGCGCGACCGTGCCGCCGAAGCCGTTGCCGATCAGGATCGAGTCGCTGCCGACGCTGAATTCCTGGAAGCCGTCCTCGATCGCTGCCACATAGCCGTCCATCAGCGGCAGCGGGGTCGGCAGCGAGCCATGAAAGCCCGGCAGGTTTATGAGCGTGACGCGATGCTTGGCCGCCAAGGCCGGCAACACCGGATCGAAGGCGTGGCGGTCGGCCAGCAGCGAATGCAGCAGCACCAGATCGCGGCCGGCCCCGGTGCGCACCGCCGTGAGCGCGCCGCGTCCGGCGGTCAATTGTTCCATCGGCATCAAATTCTCCCTCGCTCCGGTTTTTTGCCCTGCACCGCACAAAAATCCTGATGGGCAGCGACCCGTAAATCAACCGCAATTTATAACGCCAAGCCTCGCGTTACTTTCCGTCCTGTGTAAAAATCATAGCAGGAACAGAGTTCTTATCGCCGGCAGCAAGAACACCGCTTCGAGTCGATCAAGCCCCGGGCGCTTCGAACCCGGCATCTGCCATAAACCGGAAAACGGGGGAGGAAGCTTCAATGTCGATCTTGGCACGAGTGGGAATGTCGCGGTCCTTTGCCGCATCGCTGGCCGCTCTTGCCGCGCTGACGCTCGGCGCCGGCGCGGCGGCGGCGCAGACTTACGGCCTCGCCACCATGCAGCCCGGCACGCTCAGCTACACCAGTGCGTCGGCGATCGCCAAGGTGCTGAAGGAAAAAGGCGGCCTTAACGTGTTGGTGCAGCCGACCGCAGGTGAAACCACGCTCATCCCGATGGTCAATCACGGCGAGGCCGAACTCGGCATCGCCAACATCAACGAAGTGGTCGAGGCTTGGGACGGCACTGCCGTCGGCGGCAAGCAATCCGATCTCCGCCTGATCGGGTCGATTCACGCGCTGCGCGGCACCTTCTGGGTGCGCAAGGACAGCCCGATGCAGACCATCGCCGACCTCAAGGGCAAGAAGGTCACGCTTGGCTATTCCGCCATGCGCACCATCGACAAGCTGGCGCGCGCCATTCTCGCCACCGGCGGCCTGACGGAGAAGGACGTCAATCCGGTGCTGGTACCGAACGTGGTGCGCGGCGCCGACGATTTTGCCTCCGGGGCGTCCGACATGCTGTTCTTCGCCTTTGGCGCTCCGAAAGTGCGTGAGGTCGATGCCACCGTCGGCGGTATTCGTGCGCTCGAGATTTCCGAGAGCGGGATGCCGGCGGCACGCAAGATATTTCCCTACGGCTATCTGACCCCGGCCAACCCCGGCCCGTTCTTTGTCGGCGTATTCAAGCCGATGAAGGTCTATGCCTGGGACAACATGCTGTTCACCAACGCCAAGGTGAAGGACGAGGTCGTCTACAAGATGATCGAGACGATGGAGAACAACAAGCAAGACCTCATCGCCGTGCAGCCGGCCTTGCGCGAATTCTCGGCGGCCGGCCTCTACAAGAAATACGACATCCCCTATCATCCCGGTGCGCTGAAATATTTTGCAGATCACAAGATCGAGGCTAAGGCGCTCCAGTGAGCGAAACGCATGCGACGACGGACGCGACGGAAAAGCCCGTCGCGTCCCCTTCGGTTGCGCTGTGGACGGATATTTTCCAGGCGATCCTGCTGGTTTGCGTGGTCGGTTGGGTGCTCGACCTGCCGCGGCGGTTCGGGGTCTCGTTGTATACAGAGCAACTCCTGGCGGTCTGCCTCGGTCTCAGCCTCGCCATCTCCTTCATCAATGCAAAATTGCCATCGCGCTGGCTGGGCTGGGCGGGCGCAATCGCCTCGCTCGCAATTTGCGGCTATATTACCGCGCGCTATGAGGCGTTCACTTCCGAGATTGCCTTTCTGCCGCTCGAAGGAATTATCGGCAGCGCGATTTTGATCGTGCTGGTTCTGGAGGCCACCCGCCGTACCGCCGGTGGCGTGCTGGTCGCGATCATTCTCGTGATCTCGGCCTATGTGTTCATCGGGCCGCATATGCCCGGTGACTTCGCCACCAAGGAAGTCTCGCCACAACGCCTGCTGGTTTATCTCGGCCTCGACGTCAACGGCATGATCGGCGCGATTCTGAGCGTTGCGGTGCTGATCGTCGTTCCGTTCACGCTGATGGGCCAGGTGCTCGGCCGCACCGGCGGCGCCGCCTACTTTGCCGATCTCGCCATGTCGTCGATGGGACGGTTTCGCGGCGGCGCCGCCAAGATCGCGGTGGTCGGCTCGGCGCTGTTCGGCATGATCTCGGGCGCGGCGGTCAGCAATGTCATGGCGGTCGGCATCGTCACCATTCCGCTGATGTCGCGCTCGGGATTTTCACCGACGCGCGCCGCCGCGATCGAATCGGTCGGCTCCACCGGCGGGCAGTTGATGCCGCCGGTGATGGGCGCCGCCGCCTTCATCATGGCCGAATTCCTGCAAGTGCCCTATGGCGCGGTCTGCATCGCCGCCACGATCCCGGCGGTGCTCTACTATGCTGCCCTGTTTGTGCATGTCGATCTGGAAGCCGCCAAGCAAAAGATCGGCGCTGCGCAAGTCGAGCATATTCCGGCGTTTAGCGAGCGTCGTCAAATCAGGCTGGCATTTCCCGATTCCGATCGCGTTCCTGATCGCAACGCTGATCTGGCCGGAATTTTTTCAAATCCCGATCGAACGCGCCGCCATCTATTCCACTGCCATGCTGGTGGTGCTCAGCCTTGCCTTCGGCTACGGCGGCACCCGCGTCACGCCACGCCAGATGCTGCGCGCGATCCTCGATACCGGCCGCGCCGCCCTCGACATCATCCTGATTGGCGCCGCCGCCGGCATGGTGGTCGGCGCGCTCAATATTTCGGGCATCTCGTTCGGGCTGACGTTGCAGCTGATCGAGTTGAGCGGGCAGAACCTGTTCGTCCTGCTGCTGCTCACCGCCATCATCAGCATCATTCTCGGCATGGGCATGCCGACGGTGAGCGTTTATGTGCTCACCGCGTCGCTCTTGGCGCCCGCGATCGTCAAGCTCGGCGTCTCGCCGATGGCCGCGCACATGTATGTGATGTATTTCGGCATGCTGTCGATGATCACGCCGCCGGTGGCGATCGCCGCCTATGCCGCCGCCAATATCGCGCGGGTGTCGGGCTGGACCACCGGCTGGACCGCCGTAGTGGTGGGCTGGAGCACGTTCTTCATCCCGTTCCTGTTCGTCACCGAACCGAGCATGCTGATGAACGACACCGGCGCGGCGATCGCTTGGAATTTCGCCCGCAACATCCTGGGAATTTTTGTCGGCACCGCCGGCATTGTCGGCTACGCGTTCTGCCCGCTGGCGCTGCCGATGCGGCTGGCCTTCGGCGCCGCGGCACTGGCGATCCTGATCCCGCAGCACGCCTTCCCCGGCGCCGCCATGCTCGATTGGATCGGCCTCGGCGGCGCGGTGCTGGTGCTCGCCGTCAACTACGTGCAGAGCCGCGTTGCCAAGCAAGTCGCCGCGCCGCAGGCGGCGGGGTCGTGAGTCTCTGATACGTCATGGCCGGGCTTGTCCCGGCCAGCCACGCCTTAATTTCTTTTGGAAGCAAGACGTGGATGCCCGGCACAAGGCCGGGCATGACGACGGATAGTTTTGCGACGTGGCTTAGTTCCCCTCCCGCCAGATGCCGAGCGCTTCCTGCGCCGGCCGGTCGGAGATCGAGAACAGCACCGCCTCGCTCGCGGCGTTGTGCTGGTAGCGCTTCCAGGGCGGCACCACGAACACGTCGTTGACGCCCCAGTCGAACGGCTTGCCGTCGATGACGGTGGTGCCCTGGCCCTCGGCGACCGCGAAGATGGTGCCATCGGTCGAGCGGTAGGGCTCGCCCTTGAAGCCTTTCGGCAGCAGCGCGAGATGGGCGCCCATGGTGGGGAGCACCGGCCCGCCATTGATCGGATTGGCGTAGCGCACGCGCGCGCCATGGCGCTTGTCGATGTCGCCGGTCTGCTTCAAGCGCTCCAGGATCGGCCGCATCTTGGCGTACGGATAGTTGATCACCGGCGAGCGGTTGAGCTGGGCCGGCGCGCCGTCCGGCAGCACGCCGGAGGCGTAGCGCGCAAACGAGTCGCCGTCGGCGTGGTTGGTCTTCTGCATCTTCTCGTCGAAATGCTCGGCGAACGACGTCTCGAAGTGAATGATGGTCGGCAGGTCGAGCACGTCGAGCCACATCACCGGCTCGCGGCCCGGATTGCCGTGGTCGTGCGGCGCCCAGTTGGCGGTGATGATGAAGTCGCCATGCTTCATCATGGTCTTCTCGCCCTCGACCGCGGTATAGGCGCCCTCGCCTTCCAGCACGAAGCGGATGGCGGAGGCGGAGTGCCGGTGCACGTCGGCGATCTCGCCCGGCAGGATGAGCTGGATGCCGGCGAACAGCGAATTGGTGATGCGCGCCTTGCCGGTCTCGCCGGGATTTTCCAAGACCAGCACGCGGCGCTCGGCTTCTTCGGTGCGTGATCACCTCGCCGGCTTCCAGCATCAGCCGCTTGACGTCGGAAAATTTCCACAGCGCCGGCCGGCACTCGGTTTTCGGCTCCGGCGTCACCAGGTCCTTGAGCACCTCCCACAGGGGCGCCATGTGGAACTTGGAGATCTTGTCGTAATAGGCAGCGCGCGCCACCTGCACGTTGTGTTTGGCGCCGGGTTGGCTTGCGGTTGCGACCGCCATGGGCGAGTTCCTTCCAGTCCGATCGTTGAATTTGCAGCGTTATACAGCAGTTCGGCGGCGGCAGGAATATGCGCGTAATGCTTGCAATGCGTGGCTATGGGCGCGTTGCCAAGCGAGCCGCCGTCCACCCGACGGCAGCCGAGGTAATTTGTCGTTTGGGGCGCAATGTGCAAGAGTGCAGTGCAGCTTCGTTCTTCACGCCGACTACCGTTCGCGGGGTATATTCAATTGGCGTCAAAACGCCGGTTTCAGCTGATTCTTCTGAAACCCTCCCATTACAACGACGACGGCTACGTCATTCGCTGGTGGCGGGCCCTGATCCCGTCGAACTCGCTCGCCGCAGTTTACGGACTGGCACTCGAACTCGGCGCAGCGGCGCGTCCTGGGCGACGATGTCGAGATCGACATCGACGTCATTGACGAGACCAATACCCGCGTCAACGTCAAGAAATTGATCCGGCGTTTTCGCCAGCACGATAATTTCGGCCTGCTCGGTCTCGTCGGCGTGCAATCGAACCAGTTCCCGCGCGCACTCGACATCGCGCGGCCCTTCCGCGCCGCCGGCATTCAAGTGGCGATGGGCGGTTTCCATGTGTCCGGCTGCCTCGCCATGCTCGATGGCACCGCGATCGACCTCGACCTTGCGCGCGCCATGGGCATCTCGCTGTTCGCCGGCGAAGCCGAGGGCCGCTTCGACGATTTCCTGCGCGACGCCGCCGCCGCGCGGTTGCAGCCGCTCTACAATTACATGAACGACCTGCCGGGCATTGGCGGTGCGCCGATCCCGTTCCTGCCGCACGAATTCGTGCGCCGCACCGCCGGCACCAATGCCAGTTTCGACGCCGGCCGCGGCTGCCCGTTCCAGTGCTCGTTCTGCACGATCATCAATGTGCAGGGGCGCAAGTCGCGCTATCGCACGCCCGACGATATCGAGCACATCATACGCGCGAACTGGAAGCAGAACATCGCGCGCTTCTTCATCACCGACGACAATTTCGCGCGCAACAAGGAATGGGAAGCGATCTTCGACCGGCTCGCGACGCTGCGCGAGGTCGACAAGATTCCGCTCGGCCTGATGATCCAGGTCGACACCATGTGCCACAAAATCCCGGGCTTTATCGAGAAGGCGAAGCGCGCCGGCGTCACCAGGGTGTTCATCGGCCTCGAGAACGTCAATCCCGACAACCTCGCCGCCGCCAAGAAAAAGCAGAACAAAATCACCGAGTATCGCAAGATGATGCTCGCCTGGAAGGAGCAGGGCATCTTCATCTATGCCGGCTACATCCTTGGCTTCCCCGGCGATACCGCAGCCTCGATCCGCCGCGACATCGAGATCATCCAGCGCGAGCTGCCGCTCGATCTCCTGGAATTCAATATCCTGACGCCGCTGCCCGGCTCGGAGGACCACAAGGTGCTGTGGGCGAAGGGCGTCGCCATGGATCGGGATCTCAACAAGTACGACCTGGAGCACGTCGTCACCGACCATCCGACGATGAGCCGGCAAGAGCTGCAATCGATTTACGAAGAAGCATGGGACCTGTACTACACACGCGCTCATATCGAGACGTTGCTGCGGCGGGCGGCCGTCACCAAGGTGCCGATGATGAGTCTCGCCAAGGTGCTGGTGCAGTTTTCGACCATGATGCAACTCGAGCGGGTGCATCCGCTGCAAAGCGGCCTGATCCGGATGAAGCATCCGACCGAACGACGGCCCGGCCTGCCGCGCGAAAGCGCATGGGCGTTCTATCCGCGCTATCTGCGTGACCTTTTCGCGCGTAACGCGGTGTTCGTGCGGACCGCCTGGTGGATCGTCAGCCTCAAGCGCCGCATCGAGCGCGATCCAAACCGGCACTTCTATATGGACCAGTCATTGACGCCCGTTCGTGACGACGAGGACGAGACGTTCGATTATCTGACCAAAACCGATGGCGCCAAGGCGGCCATCGACCACCTCAAGAAAGTCGCCGAGCTGACGCACAAAGTGCGTGAACCGGGGCCCCTATTGAGCGCGGACCTGATGCCGGTCGCGCCTACTGCCACGCCCTAATTATTGACCGAGCCGCCGTCCACCACGATCGACTGGCCGGTGACGAAATCGCTGTCACTGGAGGCGAGGAACACCAGCGTGCCGAGCAGGTCTTCCGGATAGGCGTCGCGCTTGAAGGCGCGGGAATTGCGCACGGGCACGCGCTCCTCCTCGACATGAGTCGCGTTCTCGAGCCCGGTGTCGCTCAGGATATAACCGGGCGACAGCGAATTGACGGCGATGCCGTATTGGCCGAGCTCGCGCGAGAGCGCACGGGTGAAAGCCAGCATGGCGCCTTTCGAGGTGACATAGGGCAGCATGCGCGGCACGCCTTTATAGGCGGCGCCCGACGCGATGTTGATGATCTTGCCGGTGCGGCGCTCGATCATGTGCGGCGCCACATGGCGGACCATCAGATACGGTCCGCGCACGTTGATCGTCATGACGCGGTCCCACAGGTCCGCATCCCACTCGTTGAAATTCCTCGGCTTCAGCGTCGAATAGAGCGCGGCGTTGTTGACCAGGATGTCGATCTGGCCGAAGCGCTCGATGGTCTGCGCCACGGCATTCTTGACCGCCTTCTCGTCGCCGACGTCGAACTTGACGCTGGCCACCGAATTGCCGCCGTGGCGGCCGGCGATTTCCGCGGCGAGCTCCTTGCCGTCGGCGATGTCGGCGATCATCACGCGCGCGCCCTCGGCGGCGAGCGCCTGCGAGTAGTGCCGGCCGATGCCCCGGGCGCCGCCGGTGACGATCGCGGTCTTTCCTTCCAGCCGTGCCATGCGTTTCTCCCAAGCGCAGTCCGAAAGCCGATGACGGCTAATTTCATATCAGCTATGAAGCAAAAAACCGAGGGAGAGACTTGAATGCCGAGAGACACCGCCGACCGACTGGCCATCCGCGACCTGATCGAGAACTGGGTGCTCTGGCGCGACGCCCGGCTGTGGGACCGTTTCCGCACGGTCTGGCACAAGGAAGGCCAGATGTGGGCGACCTGGTTCCAGGGCTCCTACGATGACTTCATCAAGGTCAGCCAGGAAGGCTTCGACCGCGGCGTGCGCATCATGCACATGCTCGGCGGCATGAGTATCGACATCAAGGGCAAGCGCGCTATCGCGCAGACCAAGATGACGATCTCGCAGCGCGCGCCGGTCGAGGGCGTCGTCTGCGACGTGGTCTGCACCGGCCGCTTCTATGACTTCCTGGAAAAGCGCAAGGGCCGCTGGGGCCTCGTGCTGCGGCGCCTCGCCTACGAAAAGGACCGGCTCGATCCGGTCGATCCGTCCGCCAAACTCGTGCTCGACGGCAAGCTGCTGGCGCAGTTCCCGGAAGGCTACCGCCACCTCGCCTATCTGCAGAGCAAGATCGGCTACCAGGTCAAACGCGACATGCCCGGCCACGACGGCCCGGAGTTGGAGGCGCTTTACGCCATGGGCGAGGCCTGGCTGAAGGGCAAAAAGCTGAAATAGCAAGGCGCTTCCTGGCATGACTAAAATCAATCGCGCCGCGGTGGGATTGGCGTAGACGTACAGAAGTGCGAATTTCGGCAATAAAGTCGGGGACCAAACCATCCGGGGGGCAGCATGTCGTTAGTCGCGAATTTCAACCTGTTCGACGAGTATAATATTCTCCGCCTGATCTGCGGGCTGTTCATGATTCCGCATATCTACGGCAAGTTCTATGTGCCGGCGGCGCTGGGCTTTTTCGTCGCCGCAGGCTTCAAGCCGCCCAAGTTCTGGATGTATCTCGCCGGCGCCATCGAAGTCGTACTGGCGGCCGGCCTGATCTTCAACATCTACACCACCATCTGCGCTGCGATCTTGACCTGCCACCTTCTGGTCGCCGCGGTCGGCGTCTATAAGGTCACCGGCAAATGGCTATGGAATATCGGCGGCTTCGAATTCTGTCTATTCTGGGCGATCTGCTGCTGGATCGTGGCCATGCACTCCTATTATGCCAACGGCCTCTGGGGCTGAGCTACACTAGGCTACTGAATTCTCCATTCGAAAAAGGAAATCCGGACAATGGCTAGCGTTCTGTTTTCTCCCATCACGCTCCGCGGACTCACACTGCCGAACCGGGTCGTGGTCTCGCCGATGTGCCAGTACAATTCCGACAACGGCTCGGCCAACGACTGGCATCTGATGCATCTCGGCAATATGTCGCTCGGCTGCGCCGGGCTGGTGATGACCGAGATGACCGATGTCAACCCGCAAGGGCGCATCTCGCCGAAATGCGCCGGCATGTGGTCGGACGACAACGAGAAAGCGCTCAAGCGGGTGCACGATTTCTGCCGCCAGTACGGCGTCGCCAAGCTCGGCGTGCAGCTTGCGCATGCGGGACGCAAGGGACCGACCACGGTTCCGGCGGCCGGCGGCAAGCCGATCCTGGAGGGCCCCGACGCCTGGACGCCGGAAGCGCCCTCGGCCATCCCCTACGACACCGGCTGGGCGATGCCGCACGCCATGACCAAGGACGACATCAAGCGCTGCATCGGCGAATTCGCTTCCGCCGCCAAGCGCGTCGACCGCATCGGCTACGATGTGATCGAGCTGCACGGCGCGCACGGTTATCTGACCCATCAGTTCCTGTCGCCGATCTCCAACAAACGCACCGACGAGTATGGCGGTTCGCTGGAAAACCGCATGCGCTTTGCCATCGAGATGTACGAGGCGGTGCGCGCGGTATGGCCGGAAACAAAGCCGATCGGCATGCGCGTCTCCGCCACCGACTGGGTCGAGGGCGGCTGGACGCCGGAGGAGACCGTGGTGCTGGCCAAGGAACTGAAAAAACGCGGCCTGGACTATATGGACGTGTCGAGCGGCGGCCTCTCGCCGGCGCAGAAAATTCCGCTCGCGCCCGGCTACCAGGTGCCGTTCGCCGAGAAGGTGAAGAAGGAAACCGGCATCGCCACCATGTCGGTCGGCCTGATCGCCGGCTACCAGCAGGCGGAGGATATCGTTGCCTCGGGCAAGGCCGACCTGATCTGCCTCGCGCGCGGTGCCTTGTGGGACCCGCGCTGGGCCTGGCATGCGGCCGAGGAACTCGGCGCCGAGACGCCCTATGCGCCGAAGATGATGGCCTGCCACCCGAAGCTGCGGCCGCAACTGTTCCCCAAGCGCGCGCAGCCGGCGGGCTAAGCGCCGGCTTGCATCCGCCTGATGAACTTCGCGAACGCGGCGAGCTGTGTCTTGATGGCGTCCCTGGTCGGCTGATCGGTCAGCGCCAGCGTGTCCTTGTCGAATTTGCTCGCCGCGTTGCCGACGAACACCTCCGGCGTGCCATAGATGAAGGCCTTCACGAACGTCATCGACATGCGCCAGTGATATTGCATGCGGGCGCCGCCGAGCGGGCCTTGCGAGCAGGACTGGATCGCGACCGGCTTGCTTTCGAACGGCTGCTCCTTCATGCGCGACACCCAGTCGATGGCGTTTTTCAAGCCGCCGGGCATCGACCAGTTATATTCCGGCGTCACGAACAGCACGCCGTCGGCGGCGCGGATCGCGCTGGCGAGAGCTTCGGCCGGGCCCGGAAAGCCGGACGCTTTCTGAATGTCTTCATTGTAGAGCGGCAGCGCGTCAAACGGCGGCGCCGCGATCAACTTCATTTCCGGCGGCGCCAGCGCCGGCAAGGCGCGCGTCAAGGCGGCATTGTAGGAACCCTTGCGGAGCGATCCGCAAATAACGAGCACATTGAGCTGATCGGCCATCGTGTCCTCTTTCACTTCTTGGAATACAACGCTTGCGAACTATTGCTGTTCAATTCCGGCGTTGTCGCGCACCGCTTTCCATTTGGCGACTTCGTCGGCGATGTGCTGGCCGAATTCCGCCGGCGATGAAACGTGCACCACGGCGCCGACTTTGACCAACTGGTCCTGCACTTCGGGCCGCGCCAGGACCTGCCGGAGCGCCGCGTTGGTCTTGTCGACGATCGCCTGCGGCGTGCCGGCCGGATAGACCCAGCCGTACCAGCCGGTCACCGCATAGCCCGGCACGCCGGATTCCGCGACGGTCGGCACGTTCGGAAGGGTGGGCCAGCGCGCGGGCGACGCGACCGCGAGGATCTTCAATTCGCCGGCCTGTACCTGGCCCCTGACCGCGTGCGCCAGTTCGACCGCGTAGTCCACCTGCTTCGCCAGCAGGGCGGCGAGCACGCCCGGCGTGCCGCGATAGGGAATGTGCTTGACGTCGATGCCGGTGCGCTGGCGCAGCAATTCGCCCGAGAAGTGCTGGGTCGAGCCCACGCCGACGCTGGCGAAATTGAGCTTACCGGGCGAGGCCTTGGCCAGCGCTACCAGCCCCTTGATGTCGTTGGCCGGGAAGTCCTTGCGCGCGACGATGACGAAGGCGCTGTCGGCGACCAGCGCGACGGCCGCGAAGTCCTTCACCGCGTCATAGCGCACCGACTTGATCATCACCGCCGACACCGTGTGGCCGGCGCTGATCATGGAGGCGGTGTAGCCGTCCTTGTCGGCCTTGGCGACCAGATCGGAGGCGAGCGAGCCGCCGGCGCCGGGCTTGTTTTCCACCACGATGGTCTGGTGCAACAGCTCCGAGAGCGGCTGCGCGATGATGCGGGTCACAATATCGGTCCCGCCACCTGGCCCGAAGCCGACCAGCACGCGGATCGGCCGCTCCGCCGGCCATTCGGCCGCGGCCGGCGGCGCCGCGGCCACGATGAAGCCAGCCACCATGGCCGCCGCGATAACGAGGCGTTTCATGAGTTTTCCCCTGTTTCGGCGCTTTCACGCGCTCGGTTTATGCTTTCTCGTCTTCGATTCCGTTGCGTAGCACGCCGATGCCCTCGATTTCGACCTCGATGGTGTCGCCCGGCTTCATCCATACCGGCTCCGGCTTGCGCGCATGGCCGACGCCGGACGGCGTGCCGGTGAGGATGATGTCGCCCGGCTCGAGCGTCATGCCCTTGGTGAGATAGACCAGCGTCTCGGCCAGCGGGAACATCATATTCGACGTGTTGTCCGATTGCATGGTGGTGCCGTTGAGCCGGCTCATGATCTTGAGCCCCTTGCCGCCGGGCGGCAGTTCGTCGGCGGAAACCATCCACGGCCCGAAGCCGCCGGTGCGGTCGAAATTCTTGCCCATGCCCCATTGCGTGGTGTGACGCTGAAATTCGCGCACCGAGCCTTCGTTGGCGATAGAATAGCCGGCGATGCAGTCGACCGCATTGGCGAGCGTCAGATGCTTGGCGCGCCGGCCCACGATCGCGACCAATTCGGCCTCGTAATCGAGCTGGATCGATTCGCGCGGGCGAATGATCGGCGCAAGATGCGGCACCATCGACGACAGCACGCGGAAGAAGATCGACGGATATTTCGGAATATTGTCGCGCTGCGGCCCTTCCTTGACGTGGTCGAGATAATTGAGGCCGAGGCAGACGATCTTGCCGGGCTGCGCGACCGGCAAGCCGTATTTCAAGCCAGCGAGCGGGCGGCGGGCGGACGCCGACGCTTTCCGGGCAAAATCGCCGAGCGACGTCAGATCGCCGCGGGCGCGGCGCAGGACTTCGCCGAGGTCAGCCGGCAGCGCGGGATCCGCCGCCTGCAAATCGATGACGGTGTCGCCCTCGATCACACCGAGCCGCAAGACGTTATTCGCTTCAAAACCGACAATCTTCATGAGCCTATTCCAGCCTCGCGATGACGACGAATGCCCGGCCGATGTGGCCGGGCGCAAGGCTTAGCGCAGGCCAGCAGGTTCGGGAAGTGGCGCAGCGCATAGACATCATGATCCGTCATTCCGGGGCGCGTGCGAAGCACGCGGCCCGAATGCATAACCCCGCGCCGGAGCACGGAATCCCGGGCCAGCGCCTTCGGCGGGTGCCGGATGACGGAAACAGTTAAGCTCGCGTGAAATGATGTCACTCCGCCGGACGCGGTGGCAGCGTTTCGTCGGCCAGCGAGAAGGCCTGGATCGAGAAATAGTTGCGCTCGTCGGTCCAGGCCCCCGCCGGCAGCCAGCCGGCGCCGCGCGCCAGCGCGCCCAGCGACTCGATCGAGTATTTGTAGCTGTTCTCGGTGTGGATGGTCTCGCCGGCGCGGAATTCGATGGTTTCGCCCGCCACCTTCACCTTCTGCCGCCTGAGGCTGGCCAGGTGCATTTCGACGCGATGACGCTCGCGGTTGTAGAAGGCGTGGTGCTCGAACGTGTCGAGCTTGAAGGTGCCGCCGAGCTCGCGATTGATGCGCGTGAGCATATTGAGATTGAACCTGGCGGTGACGCCGGCCGCGTCGTTATAGGCGGCGTTGAGCACCTCGACCGGCTTGATCAGGTCGGCGCCGACGATCAACGTCGCGTCGGCGCCGAGGATGCGGCCGGCATTGCGCAGGAACGCCGCGGCCTCGTGCGGATCGAAATTGCCGATGGTCGAGCCCGGGAAAAATCCGACCCGCACCGGCGCCGCCTTGGCTTCCGCCGGCAGTTCAAAAGCTTGCGTGATATCGGCGGTCACCGGCAGCACCTTGAGGCCGGGAAAATCCGGCCGCAGCTCGGCGGCTTCCTGCTCGATCATCTCGCCGCAAATGTCGACCGGCACATAGGCCGCAAGCTTCGGCGCCGCGCGCAGCAGGATGCGCGCCTTCTTGCTCGAGCCGCTGCCGAATTCCACCAGCGCGGCACCCGGCGTAATGAGCTTGGCGATATCGCGCGCGTGGTCGCGCAGGATGCGCATCTCGCAGCGCGTCGGATAATATTCGGGCAGTTCGGTGATGCGCTCGAACAATTGCGAGCCGGCGCCGTCGTAGAAATACTTCGCCGGCACCCGCTTCGGCGTCGCGCGCAAGCCGTCGAGCACGTCGGTCTCAAACGCAGAGCTTTCCGAGCTTTGCTGCGGGATACGCTTGCGTGCGACTGCAACCATGGCAACGCCTTTCAGATAAATTCGGCGAGCCGCAGCCCGCTGAACTGCCAGCGCGCGCCCGGATAGAAGAAATTGCGATAGCTGGCGCGCGCGTGCCCTTCCGGCGTCGCCAGCGAGGAGCCGCGCAACACCATCTGGCTGACCATGAACTTGCCGTTGTATTCGCCGAGCGCGCCTTCGGCCGCGCGGTAGCCGGGATAGGGCAGATAGGCGCTGCGCGTCCATTGCCAGGCGATGCCGAAGGCATCGGCGGTGAGCCCGGCGCGCGCCGCCACTTCCCATTCCGCCTCGCTCGGCAGGTGCTTGCCGGCAAAGCGCGCGAAGGCGTCGGCCTCGTAATAGCTCACATGCATCACGGGCGCCGCAGGATCGACGGCTTGAAGGCCGGCGAGCGTCATCGAAAACCAGGCGCCGTCTCTTTGCCGCCAATAGCCCGGCGCCTGCCAGCCTTCCGCCTGCGCCAGCGCCCAGCCATCCGACAGCCAGAGCGCGGGCGTCGCATAGCCGCCGGCGGCAATGAATTCGAGCCATTCGGCATTGCTCACCAGATGGCGCGCAATGCGACAGGTCGGGAATCAATTCGTCGTGCCGCGGCGTTTCGTTGTCGAAGCAGAACCCCTCCCCTTCGTGGCCGATCGGGTGAATGCCGGCCGGCACATCGACAAAACCGCGCGGGCCCTGCGTTGCGCGCGGCGCTTGCCAATGCGCGTCATAGACCGGATCGGTCGGATTCTGCGCGAAGGCGTGCAGGATGTCGGTGAGCAGCAATTCCTGGTGTTGCTGCTCGTGATGCAGGCCGATCTCCAGGATCGTGAACACGCGCACGGCATCGGCCACCGGCACCTGGGCGATCAGCCGTTCGACCGCGGCATCGACGTGAGCGCGATAGCCGGCGACGTCGGCGGCATTCGGCCGCGTGATCAACCCGCGTTGCGGGCGGGCGTGGCGCGGACCGGCGGCAACGTAATAGGAGTTGAACAGAAACGGAAAGCGTTCGTCGAAGATTTTGTAGCCCGGATCGTTCGGTACCAGCAGGAACTGCTCGAAAAACCAGGTGACGTGCGCGCGATGCCATTTGGCCGGCGAGGCATCGGCCATCGACTGCACGATCTGGTCCTCGGGCGACAAATGCGCGGCACGCGCCTCCGTTTCCGCGCGCACGCGGCGGAAGGCATCGCGCCAACCCTCGCGCGCGTCATCCGGCGATTTCGGCGCGGAACGCGGCGCGATGGCGGCGCCGCGCGGAGCGTGCGACATGGCGGTGCGCGCCATTGATTGCCTCCGTAACGATTCACGATGGGCTGCTACAGTCGATGTGCGTACGGATACGAATTATGGATGCAATTGTTCCATCGCAAGTGCGCCGGGGCAACCTCGAATCGCCTGCGACTTGCCCACCTGACAGGGTTGTGATTGCGGCGTGACGCGTCGCGCCCCAGCCCGAACGCACGTTTTGCGCGCGATGATTATCGTGACGATGGGCCTAGAGGTTGTCGTGGGCAGCGAATTTGCACCTGCAACCTGCGGCTATCGGCCTTTGCCGATCCGCATTGCCTTGTTGATATGCTTGACGAAATTGCTCTTGGCTGAATGCCGGTTATGAAGGTTTCGGCTTGGTTCAATTGGTCCTGTGAAAACTCATTAAATCCGTTTTGACACGCCGAACGACAGCATCCCAATCGCCGGCCTTCTCTTGTCGGTAAAGTTTTGCGGTCGGATACCAGGGACTGTCGGTTCTCTCCAAGAGCCAGCGCCAATCGGTGTCAAAGCGATTGAGAATCCAAACGGGTTTGCCCAAGGCGCCGGCCAAATGCGCCGTCGAGGTATCGACCGAGATCACCAGGTCCAGATTTTCTATGAGCGCCGCTGTGTCGGAAAAATCGTTGAGCAGGCTGGTGAAGTCAATGAGCCGGGGACCGTCCCAATTGCCGCGTACTAATTCAGCGAGCTCCGATTCGGCGGGCTGGCCTTTTTGCAGGCTATAAAATTCTATATCCGGATTTTTCAGCGCGGCGAGCGTCGCCAGTGGAATGTTCCTCCGGCGATTGACCGACCAGACTTCCGGCTGATCGGGTCTAAATCCTCCCGACCACACCAGCCCTACTCTTGGTTTATTTTTTTCACCGAGCTTTTCCTGCCAGAATAGCGATTTCTCGGAATTGCTTCTGAGATACGGGATTTTTGCCGGTATTGTTTCCAGCGTCGTCCCAAAAGCGACCGGCAGGCTCAGCAACGGGCAATGATAGTCGAAATCGGCCGGGACCTCGTCTTGTTCGACGATCCGGATCGTGGGGCTGATCCGTTTCAACAACTCCCGCAGCGGCTGCTGCACCGACATAACGACCTGCGCGCCCCGCGCTTCCGCAAGCGTGGCGTATCGGCAGAACTGGATGGTGTCGCCAAGCCCTTGCTCCCACCAGAGGAACAAGGTCTTGCCGGCGATGTCTTGCTCACCGAGCCAGAGCGGCTGCGGAAAGAGCGAGCCGCGATCGGTTGATCGCACTTCTTGCGCCATTCGTACTGACGCCAGCCTTGCTCAAAGCGTCCCAGCAGCAACAGGCAAAGGCTTTGGTTCTTGAGCGCATCCGCAAAGTCCGGCTTGAGCGCGATCGCCTTGTCGTAGCTCGCCAGCGCTTCCGCGGGACGCTGCAGGTCCCGCAGCGCGATGCCGCGATTGTTGTAGGCCTCGGCATAGTCGGGCTTTAGCGCGATCGCCTTGTCGTAGCTCGCCAATGCATCGGCGAGACGCGTCAGGTCCCGCAGCGCATTGCCACGATTGTTGTAGGCCTCTGCATAGTCGGGCGCGAGCGCGATCGCCTTGTCGTAGCTCGCCAGCGCTTCCTCGGGACGCTTGCAGGTCCACCAGCACATTGCCGCGATTGTTGTAAGCCGCCGCGTAATCGGGCGCGAGCGCGATCGCCTTGTCGTAGCTCGCCAGCGCTTCCGCGGGACGCTTGAGGTCCTCCAGCGCATGACCGCGGTTGTAGTACGCCTCCGCATAGTCGGGCTTAAGCGCGATCGCCCTGTCGTAGCTCGCCAGCGCTTCCGCGGGACGCTTCAGGAACGTCAGCGCGTTGCCCAGGTGGCCGTGAGCGGCGGCGACCTGGGGGTTCAGCCCAATCGCCTTCCCGATCAGCTCGACCGCCCGCTCCGGTCGCTGCGTTTGAGCGGCGATCACGCCCAGCAGATGTAGGGCATCGAAGTGATTTGGTTGCAGTTGCAGAACGTCCGCATAAATGCGCTCCGCCTCGGTCAGCCTTCCCTGCTGATGCAGCGTCAGCCCCTGCCTGAACATGGCTTGCAATGGCGCCGCAGCTTGATCTTGTGCCCGGCGTCGCACATCGCCTCGTTTCCGCATTGCCAGCTCTCGATTTTCGCAATGATGACGCCGCTCGGCGCCAGCGGCGTCAGGTCGGTGTTAGGGGACGCGGCGATCCGGTCGATTGGGAGCGCCTGGCTACGGGCGCCAAGGCCGCGATTGAACCCGAAACGGCGTCGTCCGGTTTGCCATCCACGCATCGGATGAAAATCATCAGCTTCAAACAAGGCGGCTTGTGAACTTCTATAAGCTACCGCAACTATTGAAGTTTTGGTAGCGGGGGAGGGAGTTCGAACCCCCGACCTCCGGATTATGATTCCGCTGCTCTAACCAGCTGAGCTACCCCGCCATTCCGAAACGCTATCTGCCGGAATGGGCCGGATATAGGAAGGGCCACGAAAGCCTGTCAAGCAAGCCGGGCAAATTGCTTTCCAGAAACGGCCGCTTCGGCCGAATTTTCGGGCCGCGCCCCGAGGCTTTTTGGCTCAAGCCGCGCGGCGGCGCTCGCCATCGCCCAGGCGTTCGAACCGGATCAGCGAGAAATGCCCGAGCGGCGGCATCGGCGTGCGCTCGATCACGCGCACGCCGCCGTGGCGCTCCGCCCAGGCGGCCAAGCGGCCGAAGCGGAATTCCGGCCGCCAGCCGAGCCGGCGCGCCAGCGGCGCAAAGCAGATCTCGAACCACCGGCGCGGGCCGGATTCGGCGCCGATGTGATTGACCAGCACGATCTCGCCGCCCGGCTTGATGACGCGCGCGAACTCGTCGAGCGTCGCTTCCGGGTTGGGCACCGCCGTGATGACAAATTGCGCCACCACCACGTCGAAGGATTGATCGGGCAGCGCCAGCCGCGCGGCGTCCATCACCGCCAAGGCTTCCACATTGCTCAAGCCGTGTTCGGCGACGCGCTCGACCGCCTTGCGCAGCATCGGCTCGGACAGATCGACGCCCACCAGCCGGTTCGAGCGCGCGTAATCGGGCAGCGATATCCCGGTGCCGACGCCGACTTCCAGAATGCGCCCGCCGATCCGCTCGGCGGCGACGATGGCGGCGCGCCGCCCGCGGTCGAACACCGCGCCGAACACCAGATCGTAGATCGGCGCCCAGCGCGCATAAGCGCGCTCGACGCTTGCTTTGTCGATATCGGCCCCCATGACGATTAACGCCCGCGCATGATCTGGTCCGAAAACCGGTTACCACTTTTCGGGATCATGCGCTGCAATCAGCCGCGCGCGGCGGCTGCCGCCATGGATTCATCGGCGGCGCGCGCCCCTTTGGCCGCCGCCATTGCGCTCTTGATGAAGCCGCCGCCAAGCACGCGCGCCTGGCCCTCGCCGGCGTCGTAGAACACGCAGGCCTGGCCGGGCGAAACGCCGTCCTCGCCGTCCACCAGTTCGACCTCGTAACCGCCATTGGCGGCCGTGAGCCAGCCGGCTTGCGGCGGCCGGGTCGAACGCACCTTCACGAACACCTCGCGCCGGTCATCGGCCAGCGCTTCCGCGATGTTGCCCTCGCCGATCCAGTTGACGTCGCGCAGCACGATCCGGCTGGTGCGCAGCGCCGCGCGCGAGCCGACCACCACCTGGCGGCGCTCGGCATCGAGCCGCACCACATAGAGCGGCGCGCCGGTTGCCACGCCCAGCCCGCGGCGCTGGCCGATGGTGAAGTGGATGATGCCGGAATGCGCGCCCAGCACGCGGCCGTCGAGATCGACGATTTCGCCCGATTCCGCCGCGCCGGGCTTGAGCCGCTCGATCATATCGGCGTAGTGACCGGACGGCACGAAGCAGATGTCCTGGCTGTCGTGCTTGTCGGCAACGCTGAGCCCGAATTGGCGCGCCAGTTCGCGCGTTTCCGCCTTGCTGCGCTCGCCGAGCGGGAAGCGCAACAACTCGAGCTGCTCGCGCGTGGTGCCAAACAGAAAGTAGCTCTGGTCGCGCTCTTCCTCGCGCGCGCGATAGAGCGCGCGTCCGCCGCCGGCCAAGCGTCGCGAGGCGACGTAGTGGCCGGTGGCCAGCACGTCGGCGCCGAGTTCGCGCGCGGTGATCAGCAGATCGTGGAACTTGATCGCCATGTTGCAGTCGACGCAGGGCACCGGCGTTTCGCCCTGGATATAGCTTTCGGCGAAGCGGTCGATCACCGCCTCCTTGAAGCGGCTCTCGTAGTCGAGCACGTAATGCGGAATGCCGATGCGTTCGGCTACGCTGCGCGCGTCGTAGATGTCCTGCCCGGCGCAGCAGGCGCCCTTGCGGTGGGTGGCGGCGCCGTGGTCGTAGAGCTGCAGCGTGACGCCGACCACGTCATAGCCCTCGGCCTTGAGCAGCGCGGCGGTCACCGAGGAATCGACGCCGCCGGACATGGCGACGACAACTCGGGTGTCTTGCGGGCGGCGGTCGAGCTCGAGGCTGTTTGGCATGGCTGTTTCTTACTACAGGTGGCGATGCTTGGCGCGCAATTGAAGCCGCCGCCAACGGACAAATTTTACCGCCCCGCCAGCAGCCGCTGCCAGGGTCGCGGCCGCCGCCGCAACCCGGCTATTCCATAAGCTATTGATTTAAATAAGTTTATTCCTGACGGCAACGCTGCTTGTCGCGCTGCCGCCTTGCGGGCGCGATTCACCCGGCAGTCAGCGGGCTACCCATCCAGCACGAAATTCAGCACGAAATTGGCCGGGGATAGGCGTCGTTCCAGCCTTTCCGGCTGCCGGCGCGCGGGCCCTATCCGTAACCAAAAGGTTAGCAGAATGCAGGCAAAGATTTCCTGTTCTGCCGCCTTAAGCTTAGGCAAATTTTAAGTCGCAGCTTGTAGCTTTTGGCCAGTAATTATCAGTCGAGTGTGTTTGTGAGTATTCCAATGACCGAACCCCACCGCCCGAGGGTCAAATACGTCATCGGGCCCGATGGCAGTCCCCTGACGATCGCGGATCTGCCGCCGCCGTCAACCAAACGCTGGGTCATCCGCCGCAAGGCTGAGGTGGTCGCCGCCGTGCGCGGCGGTCTGTTGTCGCTGGAAGAAGCCTGCGCACGCTACACTTTGACGGTCGAGGAATTCCTGTCCTGGCAGTATTCCATCGACCAGCACGGCCTCGCCGGCCTGCGCACCACGCGCATTCAGCAATACCGTCAGTAATTTCCGTCGTCGCCTCGCTTTGGCAAAGCCGCGGCCTCGCGCGGCGGGCGGTTTCGTTTGCGCGCGCATAAGCCAAGAGAAATCCCCGTTGCCGCGCCGTGCATTGCCACGATTTTCCGTTGGCGCGAATTAACCAGACGCTAACCATAAGCTGGGCAAATCTTGCCGGGCGCGGCGCTCATCGCGCCCAGAGATTGGGGCGGAGCCCCCGGTGCTGGGCGTGACAATGATCGACCTCAGCGGTGCCGACCGGAGCCGAAGAGAAATGCCATGCGATTGCAGCGCCGCCTTGCCGGCGTCGCGTTCGCCGGCAAACAGCATGGAGGCGGCATTCTGACCTGCAGCGGCACACGGCGCGACCAGACGCGCGGCTCCGGCGCGGTGGCGCATGCCGCCAGGGTCGCCGAGCAGGCTACCCGCGGCCTGGTCGGCCGCACCGTGGCCGACGTCGAGCGCGAGCTGATCCTGGAGACGCTCAAACATTGTCTCGGCAACCGCACCCATGCGGCCGACATCCTCGGCATCTCGATCCGCACGCTGCGCAACAAGCTCAACGAATATGCCGCCGCTGGGGCATCGATCCCGCCGCCCAATGGCGGCGAGCTCAAAGGCGCGGCTTAGGCGTGTTATCCTGTACTATCGATCGGGCGCGGCGTATGGGTCCCGGCCTTCGCGGGAAACAGCAAATGTCCACCGTCTACAAAATCTGCCCTATTGCACTCTGGCGCGAGGCCGAACGCACCGGCGCATTCGGCGGCTCGCCGGTCGATCTGCGCGACGGCTTCATCCATTTTTCCACCGCCGAACAGGTGGCCGAGACCGCCGCGAAACATTTCGCCGGCCAGCGCAATCTCGTGCTGCTGCGCGTCGATGCGATAAAGCTCGGCGACAAGTTGAAATGGGAGCGCTCGCGCGGCGGCGCGCTGTTCCCTCACCTTTATGGCGAGCTCGGTCGCGCGGCGATCATGCAAGTCGATTCCCTGCCGCTCGACGTTAACGGCCGGCACAAGTTCCCGCCGCTTGACCCATAAGGGCATCCACGACAGCGCCTGTTTCTGCCCGCCATCCGCCGCTGCCGCTTCCCATTGGACTTTGCCGGCGCGCCGCAGGTGGTGCAGTATGTCGCGTGACGAAGTTTCCGGACTGGATGCAAGGTGTCGTCGGGACAAAATTCGCTACCGCATCGGGTGGGAGTGAAAGATGAATTGGACGTCCGGTTATGTTTCGGAAATCGATTACACTTACGGGTACTATCGGGAACTCAACCCGAACAACCTGCGGCTGGCGTGCCTGAGCGCGGATATCGCGCCGCTGCCGGCGAGCCCCTTGCGCTACCTGGAGCTCGGTTACGGGCAGGGACTGTCCATCAATATCCATGCGGCTGCCTTCGCCGGTGAATTCTGGGGGACGGATTTCAATCCAACGCAAGCCGCCAATGCGCGCGCGCTGGCGGATGCGTCGGGATCCGGGGCGATATTGCTGGACGATTCATTTGCCGAACTCGCTACGCGGTCCGATTTGCCGGAGTTCGACATCATCGGCCTGCACGGCATCTGGAGTTGGATATCCGACGACAATCGGCGCACCATCGTCGACATTATTCGCCGCAAGCTCCGCGTCGGCGGCATCGTCTATAATAGCTACAACTGCCTGCCGGGCTGGGCGCCGGCGATGCCGCTCCGCCATCTCATGACGCTGCACGCCGACCTGGCGGGCTCGGACGCGAGCGGCATGCTCGGCAGGATTGAAGGCGCGATCAGCTTTGCCAAGCAAGTGGTGGACTCCGGCGCGCTTTATTTCCGCGCCAATCCCGCGGTAGGCGAGCGGCTGAAGCATCTTTCTGGACAGAGCCGCAATTATCTCGCGCATGAGTTCTTCAACCGCGATTGGGAGGTTATGCCGTTTTCCGATGTGGCACGGTGGCTCGATGACGCGAAAGTCAGTTTCGTCGCGTCCGCCAATCTTCTCGACCACGTCGAGGCGGTCAATCTCTCCGCCGAGGGACAGAAGCTCCTGGCAAGCATCCGCCATCCGATCCTCCGGCAATCGGTGCGGGACTATTTCATCAATCAGCAATTCCGCCGCGACGTGTTCGTGAAAGGACCCCGCCGGCTTTCCCGTCTTGATCAAATGGAGGCGCTCAAATCTCAAGCGTTCGTCCTCACAACGCCTCCCGATGAAATTCCAATGAAGGTCAAGGGTGCGCTCGCGGAGGCGACCTTGCAGGAAGCCATTTATCGGCCGGTGATCGAGGTGCTGGCCGATGAGAATTATGCGCCGAAAACGATTGGCCAGTTGGACGGCCATGCCAAGTTAAAATCTGTGAGTTTTCAGCAACTAGCCCAGGCGTTGCTGGTGTTATCGGGCGCCGGTCATGTTCATCCGGCTCAGCAGGCCTCGGAAGAATTGCAACGGCGCTGCACGGCCCTGAACCGGCACATCTGCAGCCGGGCCCGGGACAACTCAGATATTGCTCATCTGGCTTCGCCGGTGACGGGCTCTGGCATCGCTGTGGAACGAACTCTGCAGCTTTTCCTGCTGGCAGCACACCGTGGCAACAAGACCGTCGCCGAGCAGGCGGCGTTTGCCTGGGAATGCATTTCAAGTCAGGGCGAACTCATCGTCAAAGACGGCAAGCAATTAAAAACGGCTGACGAAAACATTGCCGAGTTGACGCAATTGGCGGGCGCGTTTAACGAGAAGCGTCGGCCGTTCTTGAAAGCCCTTGGTATCGAGTGAGGGCGCCCCGTTCACGGGGGAGGACCGCCGGGTTCCGCCTGACGGCCTTCGAGTTCGGAGCGGCGGCGCCGAGCAACGACCGGATTGCTACTCCGCCGCGGTGTTCATCGCGGCTTGGCCATCGTCGTGCGTGGTATGCGCGCGAATTGCGTCATCGCGGTATTTGCGCTTGAGCGCGGCCTCGCCGCCGGCGGTGGCGTGATAGAGATCGAGCGCGTCGAACTCGTCGGCCTGCGGGGCGGCGATGGCGAGATCGGAATAGCTCCAGCGGTCGGGCGCCTTGAGCGCCTTGTCGAGCATGGCCTTGCAGCGCCAATAGACGCGCGCGTAATTCGCCAGCTTGATCGCGGTGCCAACCCAATAGCGCGGGTAGAAGACCAGCGGATTTTCCAGTTTCATGCCCGAGCGCCGGTCGCGGCGGAATTTGAGCCGCAATGCGCCGCCTTCGAGCGGATGCACGCCTTCAAACAGGATCATCAGGTAGAACCACAGGATGGTCGACAGCGTCGTGCCCGGCCGGCCGATTCGGTTGGCGCAGGTGCGGCGCAGGATCGTGTTGATGTGTTCCGGCGTATAGAACGCGTGCCAGGCCGCGCGATAGGCGTCCTCCCAATCGCGGTCCGGCATGGTGCCATGATGCGAGACCCGGTGATTGAGGTCGTACTTGTTCATGTCGGGGTCCATCCAGACGCCTTTGGCGTTGAGCGTCTTGTGGTCCTCCGATCCCGGCAGCGGCGTCAGGAAGAAGAACTCGAGAATATCGACCGGCAATTCGCGCTTGATGATCTCGATGTCGCGCGCGATCGATTCCTTGCTGTCGGCGGGGAAGCCGAGGATATAGCCGGCATAGGTGATGGCGCCGTGGTTGCGCCACATCTGCAGCATCTCGCGGTATTCGGTGATCTTGTTCTGCCGTTTCTTGGCGGCGATCAGATTGTCCGGGTTGATGTTCTCCAGCCCGATGAACACCCGCCGCACGCCGGCCTTGGTCGCCTTCTCGATGAACCCCGGAATCTTGTGGCAAAGCGTATCGACCTGAATGGTGAAGCCGATATTCATCCCCTCGCCGACCCGCATCTGGATCATGCGGTCGAACAGCGGCTCCCAATCCTTGTTGCGCGCGAAATTGTCGTCGGTGATGAAGAACCGCTTGATCCCTTCCGCATAGTTCTCGCGCACGATGTGTTCCAGATCGTCGGCCGAGCGGATGCGGCTCTTGCGCCCCTGCACGTTGATGATGGTGCAGAACGAGCACTGATAGGGACAGCCGCGCCCGAGATCGATGCTCGACAGCGAGCCCGAGGTGCGGCTGACGTGCTTGCGCGGCAGGAACGGCGGCGGCTCGCCGGCCAAGGCCGGCAGGTCGTCCATGAAATTATACAGCGGCGCCAGCTCGCCAGCGAAGGCATCGCGCAGCACCTGGTCGAGCCGGCGTTCCTCGGCCTCGCCGGCGAAGAATGAAATGCCTAAGTCCTGCGCCGCTTTGATATCCGCCGGCAATTCCGGCAGCATGGCGATGCAGCCGGAGATGTGGAAGCCGCCGATGCAGACCGGCAGCCCGGCATCGAGAAATGGCTTGGCCAGATCGACGGCGCGCGGAAACTGGTTCGACTGCACGCCGACCAGACCGATCAGCGCGCGGCCGCCGGCGCGGCGGATCATGCGGATGATCTTGTCGGGGCGAACCCGCCGGTTGGTTTCGTCGAAGGTGTGCAGACGCATGTCGACGCCGGCGCCCAGCACCTGCCGGCGCTTGGCGTCCTCCGCCAAGGCGTTGAGACACGCCAAGGTGTTGGAGGGAATTGCCGAGCGCAGCCACTGGATCGGATAGCCGTCGTCATCGTAATGCGACGGCTTGATCATCACGAAGTGGAAGATCGCCGGCGAACTGTCGGTATTTGGACGAGACATCCCCGCTCCCACTCCGGCGCTCCGGCGCAATGGCGCCCGCTTCGACGATAGCAACGGCATTACAAATGTTGCCCTTTATCGGCCGAAAAGTCGAGCTTTAGCTGCTTTTCACCTGCAGCGCAGCCGATAAGCGGCGTTTGGCGCCGATTTCGAATTGTCATGTTTGCCCTGGCAGAACCAGCCGTTCATCCCCATATAAAGTCAACATTTCATTGCATTCGGCGCGCGCGCAGCGTCATGGGAGTTAGTGATGAGCAAATTCGATTACGCTGCACCGGCGGAACTGTTTCCCTCGCGCAACCGCAAGGTCGTGAACAAGGTGAAGTACCGCCGCTTCGACCGCGCCGCCGATGCCATCCGTTTCGCCGTCGAGGAATTGCCCGAGCCGCTGCTGCTCGGCGCATTCATCGAAATCGACGAAGAGCGGCTCGGCCACAAGGACATTCGCGCGCTCTACGACAGCGCCGACTATCCATTGAAGAAGCGCGCCAGTTGAGCGCGCGTTTGACGGTCCCGCGCATTTAGCGTATTGGACGCAATTGCAACCAGGTTTTCGGTTCTGCCTTGCAACGCTGCCCGATTTTGGGCGCTCAACAAGTCACCCCAAAAAACTCGGATGTCGAGGCACACGGGCGGATCGTCTGTGCGCAGCCAGCTCACGCAGCAACCGAAGCAAGGAGGCCGGCATGGCCACAGGTACCGTCAAGTTCTTCAATACCCAGAAGGGTTTCGGATTCATCACACCGAGCGACGGCTCGCGCGACGTGTTCGTGCACATCAGCGCGGTCGAACGCGCCGGCATGAGCACGCTCAACGAGGGTCAGCGCCTCACCTATGAGGTGGTGACCGAGCGCGGCAAGCAGGCGGCGTCCAATCTACAGAACGCCTGACCTCGAATTCATATCGTTACCGACAGCGAGCGCCCGGCCTTGCGCCGGGCGTTTTCACAAGACGCCTGGCCGGGCCGATCGCGGGGCCGCCAAGGAGCGCCATGATGCACAAATATTCGATCGGCCAAAACGTCTATTACGAGCCGACCTTCGGCAACGCCGCCGCCCGCGGCAAATACAAGATCGTGCGCCCGCTGCCGGTCGAGAACGACAATCGGCTGGCCTACCGGATCAAGAACATCGCGGAATCCTTCGAGCGCATCGCCGAGGAACACCAGCTGACGCGCACCGACTGAGGTCGGGATGGCGGTTTTTTGTCCGCCAGCCGCCAAATTCCTGCCATTTCATGGCCAAAACGCCACCGTTCACGCGGTTTCAACCATCCGTGATGCGGCCTTTGGAACCCTCCGCCCCGTCCCTACGTTAAGCCGGCAATGGTGTTGAACCTTGCTCAAGGCTGGGCCGACGAAGAGCCATGACCTTGGAGGCTGTTATGAACTGGTCGATGTATACCGCCGACCGCACCACCCACCTGAAGATCGTGGTGGTTGGCCTCGCGGCCGCGCTGCTGATCGCGGTGATCGGCATTGCCGCGCACCAATTTAATCTTGGCACCGATATCATGACCGCGCAGACCCCGAACGTGATCAAGGCCGGCGGTCCGGTGATGTTTACCGACCGCGCCGGCGTGGTCATCCGCTAGGACCGTCGATTAGCGCGCGACGCGCTCGCCCTGTATTGCCGATCCTTTTCCCCCGAACTCGGGTTACCCGGGTTCGGGGCGCTTTAATTTGGCGCCGCATTTGCGGCGCGTTTTCTTGTGACATAGCCAAATCGCCAGCGCTCGCCGATAACAGCCGTCCATGTCACGCCATGCCCTGCGCATTGCCTTGATCGCTTTGGCCGCCGGCCTGTTGCCGGTGGCGGCGCCGGCCCGCGCGCAAAGCGCGCCGCCCAGCGCCGCAGCGTTCGCCGACTATCAGGCCAAGCTCGCGCAATATCTGCAGGCCCGCCAGGCTTACGACGCGGAAGCCGAGGCCTATTGGAACGCGGTGATCGAGAAGCGGCGGGTGCGCAATGCCAAGCGCCGCGACCGTGTGCCGATCGGGCTCACCGACTATGTGCTCACCCAGCCGCCACGCTATGATGGGCCGCCGCGCCCGCTCAATCCGGCCGCGCCCGGTCCGGAGCCGAGCGAAAAGCCGCCGATCCCGCTGATCGCCGATTTCCTGCAAGCCGCCGCCGAGCAATACGGCTTTGTGCCGCAGCGCCCGGCAAGCGAGCTCGACTTCAAGCGCGCCTATGCCAGGGCCGCCTCCGCCGCCGGCCTGACGCGCGAGCAGATCGTCGGCGTCTATGCCTTCGAGACCGGCGGCAACGGCACCTACGACATGCAGGCCGGCGTATCGCCGACCCGGCCGCGCGCGATCTCGCCCGCCATCGGCTACAACCAGTTGCTCAGCACCAATTCGGTCTCGCTGATGGCCGAGCATGGCGGCCGCCTGCTGGCGGCGCTGCGGCAGAAAGCGACCTCGCTCACCGGCAACGCAAAGTCGCAGATGCTGCGCAAAATCGAGGCGCTCAAGCGCATGATCGCGTTCAGCCGCAGCGTGCCGGACCGCTGGAGCGAGCACGACCGGCTGGCCAAGACCACCGCCGGCGGCATGGGCATTCACGCCGCCATCCTCGATATCGATATCGGCCCGCTGCTGCAGGTGCAGAAGCTCATTAATTCGGTGCACTTCGCGCGCGCCAAGGGCTACACGGCGCCGCTGAGCGCGGCCGAACTGGAATTGATGAACTTGACCGGCGACGGCAACGGCTTCGACATGGTGACCATGCCGCAGGGTTTGCGCGAGCGCGTGCCGACCGCGAATTTCTTCCAGCAGTCGGGCTACGAGCGCAATCCGGTGGCGCGCCGCACCGCCGTGGTGGCGACCCTGTTGGCCGACATCGAAGGCAAGATGATGCGCGCCTCGCTTGCGCCCGGCGCCAAGGATCTGGCGGCGGCGTTCTAGGGCGGGAGCCACGCCCTTAATCCATGGCGATGCGCGTGCCGGTGGCCCCGTTCAACAGCCGCTTGAGGTGGAAGCTGGCGAGCTGATCGTCGGCGTGTTTGCCCACATGCGCCGCAAAGGCCGCGATCGCACCGGGGTCGCCCGCTTCCAGTTTGGCGAAGGCATCCAGATAACTCTTGGTCGAGGAATCTTCATACTGGGCGGCCGGCAGCGGCTCGAAGGCGCGCAGCGCCTCCGACCGGCCCCGCAGCAACAGGTCGCCCACCGGGCGGCCGCGGAAGTCCTTCACCTTGCCCGCCAGGATCGCGCTGACGCAAATGCGGGTGCCGAGCTGCTTGTTGGCGGCTTCCAGCCGCGCCGCGATGTTGATGGTGTCGCCATAGGCGGTGTAGTCGAAAAAGCGGCCGCCGCCGAAATTGCCGACGATCGCCGATCCGGCATGCACGCCGATCCGCGTGATCCCCAGCGTGATGCCCTTTTTTTGCCAGCGCGCGCGGAACGATTGCGCGTAGTCGTCCAGAGCCAAGGCGCAGGCGACGGCGCGGGCGGCATGGTCCGGCTGCTCGCCAGGGGCGCCGAACAAGATGTGCAGGGCATCGCCGACGATCTTGGCCACCGTGCCGTCGTGCGCGAACACCAGGTCGGTCATGCCGGTGAGGTAATCGTTCAAGAGCGGCCCCAGCACGTCGGGTTCGAGCGTTTCCACCAGCGCGGTGAAGCCGGCAATGTCGGTGAACAGCGTTGCGATCTCGCGCCGTTGCCCGCCGAGATCGATGGCATCCGCATCGCTGGCCAGCCGTTCCGCCAGATTGGGCGAGAAGTAGCGCGAGAGCGACGCATGCGCCCGTTCGGCCTCGGCCTGCCGCCGACGCGCCTCGCGCAAGGCCTCGACATGCCGAATGGTCTTGGCAATCGTCGCCTCGAGATCGAGAAAATCGATCGGCTTGGTCAGAAAATCGAACGCGCCGCGGTTCATCGCGGTGCGGATGTTGGCGATGTCGCCATAGGCCGAGACGATGATGGTGGAGAGCTTGTCTTCGTGCTCCTGCAGCTTCTGCAGCAGCGACAGCCCGTCCATGCGCGGCATATTGATGTCGGTGACCACCAGATCGACGTCCTGGTTCGCCTCCAGCACGGTCAGCGCGTCGACGCCGTCGCGGGCGAACAGAAAGCTGACGCCGCCGTCGCGGATCTGGTGCCGGAATTTCTGCTGGATGAGATCTTCCAGGTCCGGCTCGTCGTCGACAACCAGGATCCGGGCGGTCATGCGATGCGTTCAACCCGCGTTTCGATTTCGCTACGCAGCGCCCCAAAATCGATGGGCTTGGTCAGCAGCGCTTCGGCGCCACCCTCCAGCGCCTTGCGCTTGGTCTCCGCATCGCCATAGGCGGTGATCATGATGATCGGAACATCCGGCCGCGCGGCCTTCGCCTTGGGCAGCAGTTCCAGTCCGCTCATTCCCGGCATGTTGATGTCGGACAGGATCAATATGAGAGACGCATTGCCTGCATCACTAATACGTTGAAGCGCCGTGGGGGCCGATTGCGCAAATTCCATCGTGAAACGGCCGGCGCGCAGGTCATGCCGGAACTGCTGACGGAACAAGAGCTCGACATCCGGTTCGTCGTCGACCACGAGAATGAGAAGGTTCACGCGCTTTCTCCTGCTTTGGCGATGGTTGCGGCCCCGCGCGGCAGCACGATCCTGAATTCGGTGAACTCGCCAGGCTGCGTATCGACCTCGATGGAACCGGCATGTTGCTTGACGATGATGTCATAGCTCAGCGACAGGCCGAGGCCCGGTTCCCTCGCCGACCGGCTTGGTCGTGAAGAACGGATTGAACATCTTTTCCTTCACCTCGGGCGGGATGCCGGTGCCGTTGTCGCGGATCCTGATTTCGACGCGGTCGCCGAGGTTCTTGGTCGCGGCCGCAAGCGTCGGCTCGTAGCCGCCGCCATTGGTTTCCGCCTTGCGCTTGGTCGCCGCGTAGAAGCCGTTTGAAATCAGGTTGAGCAGCACCCGGGTGATCTCCTGCGGGAACAGATCGACCTCGCCGGCGGCCGGATCGAAGGACCGCTCCAGGGTGATATTGAAGCCCTGCTTCTCGGCCCGCGCCCCGTGATAGGCGAGATTGAGGCTCTCCTCGACGACGGCGTTGATGTCGATGGGCCGGTGCTCGCCGGAGCCATGGCGTGAATGCAGCAGCATGTTCTTGACGATCGAGTCGGCGCGCTTGCCGTGCTGCACGACCTTGGCGAGATTGCCCTGCAGCATGTCCGCCACTTCGGAGACCTGCGCGCGCAGCTTGTCGTCGAGATTGGCGGCGGCCAGCGCCTCGCGCAATTCGTCAATCAGCTCGACCGAGATCGACGAAAAATTGTTGACGAAATTGAGCGGGTTCTTGATTTCATGCGCGATGCCGGCGGTCAACTGGCCGAGCGAGGCGAGCTTCTCGGTCTGGATCAGCCGGTCCTGCGCGGTGCGCAATTCCTCGAGCGACTTCGCCAGTTCGCGGGTGCGGGCCTCGACACTCTCGAACAGCCGCACGTTCTCGATTGCGATCGCCGCCTGGTCGGCGAACGTCGATACCAGCTCAATCTGCTTATCGGTGAATGGCCGCACTTCGGAACGCGTTAAGGTCAGGACGCCGACCGGGACGCCCTCGCGCAGCATCGGAACGCCGAGCATGGTGCGGAAGCCGCCCAGCCGCTGCGCCTCCTTCCACGTGTAATCCGGATCGGCCTGCACATCGGGAATATGGATGACTTTGCCCTCCAGCAGCGCGCGTCCCGTGCCGGTGTCGCGTCCAGGCTCGACCGGGCGATCCTTGACATAATCCGCGAAGGCGGGCGGAAAGCCATAGGACACCGAGCGATAATAAGTGTCGCCCTTGCGTTGCGTGATGGTGCCCTGGTCGGCCTCGCACAGCCGTGCGGCGGACTGCAAAAGCGTATCGAGCACCGTTTGCAAATCGAAAGTCGAGCGGCTGATCACCTTGAGCACGTCGGCGGTGGCGGTCTGCTGCTGCAGCGACTCCTGAAGGTCATCGGTACGCGCCTGCACCTCGTCGAACAGTTGGACGTTGCCAATCGCAATCACCGCCTGGTCGGCGAAAATCTTGAGCAATTGCACCTGCGAGTCGGCAAATAAACCGGGCTGCGTGCGCGCCACGAAGATCGTCCCGATCACCCGTCCTTCCCGGACCATCGGAACGCCGAGACAGGCGCGGTAGCCGGCAATGCGCGCAGCATGCTTAGTTTCGTATTGCGGATCGGCCAACACGTCAGCCACGTGAACGATGTCACCCGTGCGCACCGCGCGCGCCGTGATTGTCTCACTGTCCTGACGCATGGGATACACGCGCCGCACAGCCTCGATCCCTTCCGTGCTTACACCGTGGACTGAAGCGAGCTCCAACATGTCGCCGTTGACCATCGTGACGACGCTGACTTCGGCATCGCACAACTCTTTCGCCCGTTCCCCAATCGTATTAAACACAGGCTTGACGTCGGTCGGCGAGCTACTGATGACTTTGAGCACATCGGCGCTGGCTGTCTGCTGTTGCAGCGACTGCCGCAGCTCGCTGAGCAGCCGCGTGTTCTCGATGGCGATGACGGCCTGCGCGGCGAAATTCGACACCAGTTCGATCTGCTTGTCGGTGAAGGGGCGGACTTCCTGACGGTAGATGGCGATGGCGCCGACCAATTCATTTTCCTTGAGCATCGGCACGGCGATGATCGTGCGCGCGCCTGCCCTCTCGACAAGAGCCACCACGCCCGGATCACGTTTGTGATACGCCTGTTCGGCTGCCATATCGGGGACATTCACCACTTGTTTCGTGCGAACGAGGCGGCTGATCGGGTTGATCGCGCTCGGCCGGAAAGCCGGCGCACGCGCCCCGACCTCAGCCCAGGCCGGCGACCCGCCGTATAGAGCCACGCGGCGAAAGGCGCCGTCCTCGAACAGAAGCAAGTGCGCAAACTTGGCGCCGCAGATGCGGGTGGCGTTCGCCAACATGGCCTGGAATACGGGCTCCAGCTCGCCAGGCGAACTTGAGATGACCTGCAGCACCTCAGAGGTCGCCGTCTGCTGCTCCAACGCCTCGGTGAGCTCGCGCGTGCGGGCCTGCACGTCCTCGAACAGCCGCACGTTCTCGATCGCGATCACCGCCTGATCGGCAAACGCCTTGATCAGCGCAATCTTCTTGTCGTCAAACATCCTGGGTTCGTGATGGGCGACGCCGATCGCGCCGATGACCGTGTCGCCGCGCACCATGGGGGCGAAGATTGTCGAATTGAACCCAAATTCCTGTGCGAATTTCTGGGTTGCAATGGGCGCTTCCGGATTACCAATGATCGACGGGAAGTAAACATTCTTTTTGGCGAGCATGTCAGCGCCGCCGACGGTGCTGTCGTCGAGCGGGCGCGGATAATAATCGATTAATCGCTCGAATCCCGGCTCACCGTCGGCCGCCGGCATGGTGATGACCCCGTCTTGCAGCAATTGCACCACCGCGAAACGGGTGCCGAACAGCCGCAGCAGATTGCGCACAATCGCGTCGAACACCGGTTTGACATCGGTCAGCGATCCGCTGATCGACGCAAGAATTTCCCCGGTGGCGGTCTGCTGCTGCAGCGATTCGCGCAACTCGCTGAGCAGGCGGGTATTCTCGACGGCGATCACGGCCTGCGCCGCAAAATTTGTCAGCAACTGGATCTGCTTGTCGCTGAACGGATTGACCTCCTGCCGGTAGATGACGATGGCGCCGACCAGTTCACCCTCCTTGAGCATTGGCACTAGGAGGTGGGTTCGAGCGCCGGCGCCTTCCACGAGGGAGACCATGCGCGGGTCGCGCTCAATATAGGACGGCTCTGCGGTCAAGTCGGTGATATGGACGACGCTTTGGTTGTGGCGAGGCGGGCAAGCGGGCTGCGCGGACTTTCGCCGGCTGGAAGCACTGGTTTCTGGCGCCATCGCTCGGCGTAGGCCGGCGGCGGGTTCTGCATGGCAACCATACGAAACGAATTGTCCTCATAGAGAAACATATTGCCGAACTTTGCCTGGCAAATGCGCACTGCGTTCTCCAGCATGGACCGGAAAACGGGCTCAAGCTCGCCGGGCGACCTACTGATGACCTGGAGAACTTCCGAGGTCGCCGTCTGCTGCTCCAGTGCCTCGGAAAGTTCGGCGGTGCGCTGCTGCTCGGCCTCAAACAGCCGCACGTTCTCGATGGCGATCACGGCCTGATCGGCGAAGGTCTTGACCAGCTCGATCTGCTTGTCGGTGAACGGCTTGACCTCCAGGCGGCGGATGGTAATGACGCCGATGGCTTCGTCTTCCCTGAGCAACGGGATCGCCATAATCGTCCGGTGACCGAGGCGAAGCGCCATGTCGCGGCCATCCGGGAAATCCTCGGCGGCCATGAGATCGGGGACTTGGACCGGCGCTCGATTGACGAAGGCGCGCCCGGTCACCCAGCCGCTGCCGATCGGCCAGTCTCCGAAATCGATATGGATCGGACCGTGGTGCGCTTTGACGTGAAGCTTGTCGCCCTGGCGCAGGAACAGAACCGCATCATAGGCCTCGCAGAGCCGCGTGGCAGACGCCACGAGTGTATCGAGCACCTTTTGCAGATCGAAGGTCGAGCGGCTGATGACCTTAAGCACGTCGGCGGTGGCGGTCTGCTGCTGCAGGGATTCGCTGAGCTCGAGCGTGCGATGCTGTTCGGCGTCGAACAGCCGCACGTTCTCGATCGCGATCACCGCTTGGTCAGCGAACGTTTCGACCAACTCGATTTGCTTTTGCGTGAACGGGCGCGGTGTCTTGCGGAACAAATTCACGACGCCGAAAACCCGGCCTTCGCGCAGCAGCGGCACGCCGAGCGCGGCGCGCAAACCCATCAGCTTCTGCGCTTGCGGCCGCCCATAGTTGCGATCCTTAAGAACATCCGGGATATGAACCGTGTGGCCACTGAGGATCGTTTGTCCGAAAACTGAGCTGCGATCCGGCTTGGTCGAATATCCTGCAAAATGTTCGCGCCATTCAGGCCGGCAGCCGAAGGTCGCGGCCAAACGGTAGCCGGCGCCTTCTTCATACCGGATGGTGCCGATCTCCGCGTCGCACAAGCGGCACGCTGTTTCGAGCAGCGTATCGAGCACCGCCGGCAGATCGAAAGTCGAGCGGCTGATGGCCTTGAGCACGTCGGCGGTGGCGGTTTGCTGCTGCAGGGACTCGCGCAGCTCGCTAAGCAGCCGCGTGTTCTCGATGGCAATCACCGCCTGCGCGGCGAAATTCTGCATCAGCGCGATCTGCTTGTCGGTAAATGAACGTACCTCCTGGCGATAGATAGCAATAATGCCGATCAGCTCGTTATCTTTGAGCATCGGCACGTTCAACAATGTCCTAAAACCGCCGAGGTTGACGGCCGCCACGAGAACCGGTTCGCCATCGACGTAAGCCTGCTCTGCCTTGACATCGGCAACATGGACCATCTGCCCCGTTTCGATGACGCGGGCGAAAGCCGTCCGCCGACCTGGCCGCTGCGGTCCGCGTTGCCAGAACTCGGCAAATGCGGGCGGCACCCCGAACATTGCGGCTGCGCTCACGGCACCGTCCTCGATTCGAAACAGCATGCCAAAGCTGGCGTCGCAGATGCGTACCGCGTTGGCCAGCATCGCCTCGAATACCGGCTCTACTTCGCCTGGCGAACTTGAAATGACGCGCAAAATTTCGGAGGTCGCGGTCTGCTGCTCCAGCGATTCGCTCAAATCGTCGGTGCGCTGCCGCAACTCGCTGAACAGCCGCGTGTTCTCGATGGCGATGACGGCCTGGGAAGCGAAGTTCGCAAGGAGCTCGACCTGGTTGTCCGAAAACAGCCGAACCTCCCGTCGGTAAATAGTAATATTGCCGACCGCCTGATCGTCCTTGTATAGCGGTACGCACACCAAGGTGCGGATGCCGGCGTCTTCGACCGCAGCAACGGCCAGTGGATCGTTGGCGAGATAGGCCGGCTCCTCGCGCAGGTCGGTCACCTGGATGGGCTTGCGCTCAGTCATGGCACGCATACCCGGCATGTTCGGGCTCGGCCGAAACACCACGCCGCCGCGCAATCGCTCGAGATACGCCTCCGGCAGCGCGCCATGCAGCGCTGCCGCGCGTATGCTGCTGCCGTCCCACAGCCACATGGCGCCGTAGCTCGCCTCGCACAGCTTGGTGGCGTTCGCCAGCATGGCGTCAAATACAGGCTGCAGATCGCCTGGCGAACTGGAAATGACGCGCAGTACCTCCGAGGTCGCGGTCTGCTGCTGCAGCGCCTCGTTCAGCTTGTGCTCGAGCAGCGCAATCTTCACGTTTGCATCGGCGGCGGAAGACTTGCGACGACGCGCGGCCTTCGGCGCATGGCGGCGCTTGGGCGCTGTCGGTTTGCTGCGTCGGTTTTTCATTGTTTCGCCGGCTATTGCACGCGCGAACGGATCGACAATGCAGCTTTCGCGCCACCAGGCAGCACCAAATAGCCCCGCCACGTCATACCTGACCCCGAAACTTAGGACTGGGCAACGCACCAACTTAAAGTAGTAGCTTGCTAGGGGGTGGCAGCGGCGTCAAGCACGCTTCGCTCGGGCGCAGCCCATGTCACGGTGGCGTCAAAAAGCGGCCGAGCGGGCAGTTGCGCGCCGCCGCAGGTTCAGCCCGGAAAGCCGGCATTTTTCGCGCCGAGCGGGCGCCACGTCAGGGCAGGCCCCTCACCTTTCGATCGGGTAGCCGACGATGCTGCCCCATTCGGTCCATGAGCCGTCGTAGATCTTGACGTTGCCGTGGCCGAGAATCTGGCTCAGCGCGATCCAGGCGATGGTGGCGCGATGGCTCAGCCGGCAATAGCAGACCACATCGTCGAATTTTTCCGGCGTGACGCCGGCCGCGGCCAGCACGCCGCGAAGCTGATCGGGCGACTTGAACGAATCGTCCTCGTTCAGCAACTCCTTGAAATAAAGATGCACCGCGCCGGGGATGCGCCCGGTTCGCTCGGCGCCATGATCGACCGCGAAGGAATATTCCGACACGCGCTTGCCCGTGTATTCCTCCGGCGAGCGGACGTCGAGCAACAGCCGCCGCGGCTCGCGCAGATGCTCGCGCACATTGTCGCGGCCGATCCGCATCGAGGCGTTTGCCGCCGGCGGCGGATAGGCGACCGCGGGAAAGTGCGGCACGGTGCGCGACAGCGGCCGCCGCTCCATGACCCATTTCCGCCGCCCGCCGTCGAGCAACCGCAGGTTCTTGTGCCCGGCCATGGTGAAGGCCCAGAAGGCGTAGCTGCCGTATTGCACGGGATCCCCGTACAGCACGACGGTCGATTGCGGGCCGATGCCCATGCCGCCGAACAGCTTCGCCATCGCCGCCGGGGTGACGAAATCGCGATCGGTTTCGTGCCAGCACGCCGATTTCCAGTAGACCCACATCGCGCCCGGGATATGCCCCTCGTGATAGGTCTTGTCGTCGCGCACGTTGCAGACCTCGATGATGCGCAGATCGGGGTCGGCGAGATGCTGCTCGAGCCAGGCGGTGGTGACGAGGGGCGACGAAGCCATTGCAAGTTCTCCTTGACAGACGTGTCGTAGCGACCGGCGGGGCAGCGCCGGGGTCCGCCGGCCCGCTATTGCCACCATAGTACATGAATTTGCGATAATGCTGAGCGGCAGTGCCTTGGCCGCTTGGCGGCCTGTACAGCACGGCACTGGATCGGGGAGGACGGCCATGAGCGACAAACGCCTGAAGTTTTTCGGCTGGGGCTATGAAGGCGATCAGGTCGCGCCGGACGAACTGCGTTGGTTCGAACGTGCCTGGGCCCACGAGCTCGGCACCGACGGATTTTCGGTCACGCCCGCCCCTCAGCTTGCGGACATCGAACTGCGGCGGCCGCGCGTGGCGCCGCCGGCAAGCTTGGCGGCGATCTGCTCGAGCGAAAAATACGATCGCGCCGCCCACGCTTTCGGCAAATCCGTCATCGACCTCGCCCGCGGACTGGCGCGCGACTATTCCAATCCCCCGGATGTGGTGGCTTACCCGCGCAACGAGCAGGACATTGTCGCGCTGCTCGACTGGGCTGGCGCAAGCGGTATCGCGGTCACCCCCTATGGCGGCGGCTCGAGCGTGGTCGGCGGCGTCGAACCGACGGCCGACGACCGCTACCGTGGCGCGTTGACCATCGATCTACGCCATCTCGGCAAGGTGCTGGAAATCGATTCCGTCTCCGAGACGGCGCGCGTGCAGGCCGGCGTTTACGGGCCGGCGCTCGAGCGTCAGCTCAAGCCGAGCGGACTGGCGATGCGCTTCTTCCTGCAAGCGTTTGAGTTCTCCAGCCTGGGCGGCTGGATCGTGACCCACGCCGCCGGACATTATGCGACGGTCAATACGCAGATTGACGACCATGTCGAAAGCCTGCGGGCGGTGACGCCCGCCGGGCTGCTCGAGAGCCGGCGCCTGCCGGCGGTCGGCGCCGGTCCCGACCCCAACCGCCTGTTCCTCGGCTCCGAGGGCGCGCTCGGCATCGTGACGGAGGCCTGGATCAAGCTGCGCAAGCAGCCGCGCTTCCGCGCCTCGACCACGGTGCGCATTGCCGATTTCTACCAAGGCGCCGACATGGTGCGCGCGATCTCGCAGGCCGGGCTTTATCCGTCCAACTGCCGTTTGATCGAAGCCGAAGAAGCGGCCTTCACCGAAGCGGGCGACGGCTCGCATGCGATTCTGATCCTCGGCTTCGAGTCGGCCGATCATCCGGTCGATGCCTGGATGCGCCGCGCGCTCGAGATCTGTGGCGACCACGGCGGGAAATGGGACGAGGCGCCGGCCAAGAGCGATGCCGCCCGCGATGCGGCGGCCGCCAGTTGGCGCGACAAATTCATCCGTGGACCGTATCTGCGCGAGCATGCGGTGGCGCGTTGCGTCATGCGCGACACCTTCGAGTCCGCGATCACCTGGGACCGCTTCGCGGCGTTTCACGCCAACGTCAAGCGCGATGCCCTGGCCGCGATCAAGGAGATCACCGGACGGCCGGGCTCGGTCACCTGCCGGTTCACCCACGTGTACCCGGACGGCCCGGCGCCCTATTTCACCTATCACGCCCTCGGCGACCCGGCCCGGCTGGTCCGGCAATTTCGCGAAATGAAAGCGGCCTGTGCCGCCACCCTGGTCAGGCACGGCGGGACGGTGACCCACCATCACGCCGTCGGGCGCGACCATATGGCCGGCTATGAGATCGAGCGTCCGCCGCTGTTTGCCGCGGCGCTGGCGGCGGCCAAACAGGCCCTCGATCCGTCCGGCATTCTCAATCCGGGCATTCTGCTGCCGCCGCAGCCGGCGGCGATGCGGTGAACGATCTTGCCGATGCGCGCGCGCATGCTAGAAAAGCGGCGCGGGTCGTCCGCGTGCCGGGGTCACAACTTATGGTCCGTGTTGCAATTGCGTCCGCGATTATTGCCGGGCTTATTCCGCTTGCCACATTTTCGGCGTTCGCGCAGTCGGCGTCCGCAAAGCCGAAATATCCCGCGGAGATCGCCGCCGCCAGCAATCATCTCGCCGAAAAGCAAGAAAACTGCCGCCGCCAGGCCAAGCAGCAGAAGTTGACTTTTCTGCAACGCCGCAGATTTGTTCGCGCGTGCATGAATAAGAAGCCCTAGCGGCGCCAAAGGTGCCGCGAGCCGTCACGCCGCCGCCGGAAATCGCAATGCTGCAATGTGTCGCCGTCAGGCGCGCAAGCGCACAGGGCACGCGCCACTCGTCGATCGAACTCAGCAATGAAGCAGAAGGCGGCCCGGCGAGGCTTTAGGCGTGCGCGCCGCCGGCATTGAAGCGGAGCGCCGCGAGGCGCTCGAGCTCGACCTGCTCGCGCGCATTGGCCTCGGCCTTTTCGCGCGCCTGGTCGCGCTCGTCGAGCATCTCGACCTTCTTGAGCTCCTCGAAGGCCTCACCCAGCACGGCTTTGGCATCGTCGAGCTGCGCTTTCAGCTCGCCGGCCGAGCGGTGCAGGTTCTCGCGCCGGCCGATCGCGGCCTTGGCATAGGTCGGATAGGCGAAATGGGCGGGATCGTGGATGCCGGCGCGCTCCTGCTCGGTCCTGATCTCGCGGTCGAGCTCGGCCGCGATGCGGTCGAACTCGGCGATCATGGCCTCGATCTGCGCAACCTTGCGCCGCTTCTCGTCGACCTGAAACTTCTTCAGGCGGATAAGGGTTTCACGTGACTTCATCGACTAAATACTCCCCCGAAGCCGCGGGATTGCGCCCCTGCCAGCGGCGAAACCGCCCGCCGGGACGCCCCGGACCGTTCAACGAAGCCGACAGTGGCGCAATAACGTTAGTTTTCGGTTTCCAGCGGTGGCGTCCACCGCGCCCGCCGGCAGAATTCCGGGTTAACGGCGTTCGAGGCGCATTCATTTGGCCTTAGGCTTACCGCCAAATCCGCAACTTTAACGGAGTGTTTACCCGGGTCGTTAATCATTGGGTTATCGTCCATGGGACTGAAGGCTGCGTTTCGCCCGGCCAGGACGAAAGGGGCGAGTCCGTAGAGTCGGTTAGGCCCGACTCTGAAACCGAGGCATGAAGCGGTACGTGGCGAAAAAACCACTCTCTGGCAGTATCTTACGCCGAATCGGACCCAGCGGCCCGCGGCGCCCTTGCAACAGAGAATCATGTTTTGTTAACCATGTTCGCATAGTGTCGAATCGGTTTGTCCCACAGCGTTTTTTTAAACTCGCCGCCGTTGCGGCGCTGACCCAAGGCCCGGTTGCGGCGAGAAGGGGACTGGCATGCGCGTTTTACTGATTGAAGACGACAGCGCGACCGCTCAATCCATCGAGCTGATGCTGAAATCCGAGAGCTTCAATGTCTATACGACGGACCTCGGCGAAGAAGGGGTCGATCTCGGAAAACTCTACGACTACGACATCATCCTCTTGGACCTGAACCTGCCCGACATGTCGGGTTTCGAGGTTCTGCGCTCCTTGCGGGTTTCCAAGGTAAAGACCCCGATCCTGATCCTGTCCGGCCTCGCCGGCATCGAGGACAAGGTCAAAGGCCTCGGCTTCGGCGCCGACGACTACATGACCAAGCCGTTCCACAAGGACGAGCTGATCGCCCGCATCCACGCCATCGTGCGCCGCTCCAAGGGCCACGCCCAGTCGGTCATCAACACCGGCGATCTGGTGGTCAACCTCGACACCAAGACGGTGGAGGTCGGCGGCCAGCGCGTGCACTTGACCGGCAAGGAATACCAGATGCTCGAGCTGCTTTCCCTGCGCAAGGGAACGACGCTCACCAAGGAGATGTTCCTCAATCATCTCTACGGCGGCATGGACGAGCCCGAGCTCAAGATCATCGACGTGTTCATCTGCAAGCTGCGCAAGAAGCTCGCCAACGCCTCCTCCGGCAAGAACTACATCGAGACGGTGTGGGGCCGCGGCTACGTGCTGCGCGAGCCGAGCGAGCACGAGGAACGCATTCCCGCCTGATTTTGCAGGGCGCGCCCTGCGCCGTGGCGTCTGTGGCATCGAGCTTTCGAGCGCTCTCCTCCCAACTCAAACCCCGCCGGCAACGGCGGGGTTTTTTAATGGCGGACGCCCTGCCCGACCGGCGCAGCAAAAAGCCCCGGGCGACTAACCCGGGGCCGTTCTGCGTCAGCATCGTTCGGTGAAGCTGCCTGCACCGCTACTGCGATTGCAGCGTCCCATTGGGGCTGGCCTGATCGACAGCCGCCGGCAGATGCTCGGCCAGTAATTTCAGCGCCTGGTCGACCGGAACTCCGAAACGTTCGGCGATCTGTCTGACCTGCTCATTGCTGAGTGCGGCCTTCAGTTGTTCCGCCGAGACCGGCATGTTGCTGCCGTTGCCGAGCCATGACTTGACCTGATCGCCCAGGCCGCCTTGCTGGAGTTGGTTCACTATCCCCTGCAGATCGCCAAGGTTCGTCTTGGCCAACGCGGCCGCGATCAATCCGGGCGCGGCGGCGGCAGTGACTTGTCCGAGCACGCCGCCGAGCTTATCGAAAAGTCCCATTGTCCACCTCCGTTGGCATGAAGAGCGCGCGCCCGTCGTTGCCGGTTCAGGGATGCTTCTCGTTCTTGGCGGCACGCATGCCCTGCGCCTCCGCGTCCTTCTCGCACATATAGGCGCCTTGCTTGGTGTGTCCGTAATCGCCGTAACCGGAGAAGTGGTAGATCTTGGAATCGAGATTGACCCAGACCACCAGGCCGGTCGGGCAATGCGCTTTCGCCGCGCCCTCCGCGGCAAACTGATTGGCGCCGTCGGGCTTGCCCGTGGCCGGGCAGGTTCGGTCGCGCGCGGCGGACTTGGCGGGTGCCATTGCCGGCGGCGCCATTTTCGTTTGCGCGGGCTCGGTGGTCGGCGGCGTAATTTTCGTCTGCGTGGACGCGGGAGCGGCGGGTGCAGCCGCCGGCGGCGGCGCCACCTTCGTTTGCGCCGGCGCAGCAGCGGGCGTGGGCGCCGGCTTCATGGCGGTGGTGCCGGCCCGGCATTCCTCGACATAGGCCTTCTGGGTGATGCCCTTGGCCTGATTGGCCGCCTTGTTGGCGGTCCATTCCGCCCGGCATTCCTTCGCGGTCTTCTTTTCGCCGGCGGCCGGAGCGGCCGTCTTGCTGGAGGCTTTCTCCTTGGCGGCCGTTTCTTTTTCCTTCGTCGTCGAAGCCTTTTCCTTGGCCGTCGTGGCGGCGGGCGCGGCCTTCGGCTTCTCGGCGCTGTCGGCGGCCCGGCACTTATCGACATAGGCCTTTTGGGTAATACCTTTGGCCTGATTGGCCGCCTTGTCGGCGGTCCATTCCGCCCGGCATTCCTTTGCCGTCTTCGCGATCGCCGCAGGCGTGAGCGCCATAACGCCGATGATCGCCGAACAAATGAAGGCGCCGGCAAGCGATAGTTTCATGTTCAACTCCTAGAGTTCATCGCTGGGCGAAAGCTATTGCGAAATTTCTGCTGAGGTTTGACCAAGAGAGAAAGGCTCGAGAGCGGCGCGTCGATTGCCCGCTCCCGAGCGCTGGTGGAATTAGACGATTTGTGAGCGGCGCCTCAGGCGCCCTCTTCGCACTTCTTCATGAAGCTCGCCTTGGCGGCGCCGGCAAGCGGCTTGCCGTCTTTGCCCATGGCTTTGGGCTCGCAAGCGTCGGCCTTGCACTTCTTCAAGAAGCTGGTCTTGGCGGCGCCGGCAAGCGCCTTACCGTCTTTGCCGACTGCCATGGTTTCGCAGCTCGCCGCCATGGCCGAACCGGCGGCGAAAGCCGAGATGAGGGCAGCAAGGAGAAGCCGTTTCATTCATTTCCTCCGTTATCGTTGATTGAGATGACGATACAGCAAAACTTCAGCCTATGCTTCCGCCGGGACGGCATAGCCTGAAATCTTTTTTCCCGATAGTTCCAGGTGAAATATTGAAGCAACGCCCGCCGGGGGTGCATCCGGTATTTCGCTACCGGCGGCTCCGGATGACCCCGAGGCTGACGCTACAGACCGCGCGCAGGCGGCTCAATGGCATCGAACCGACATTTCGTCGCAGCTTGTCGCGCAATGCAGCGGGCCGCGGCTTGCGGCCTTAATGGCTATTTCTCCAGCTCCGCATAGACCTTCACGCGCATATTGCCGACCTTCTTGATCGCCGCGCGCACGGTGTCCGCGCTGACGCCGAACTTGCGCGCGACGTAGTAGACCTCATGGCGCTGCTTGCCCGAGATGCGCGCGCGATCCGCCTTGCTCCCCTTTTTGCTCGCCTTCTTCTTTCTCTTCGCCATTGTCGTGCTCTCCTTGTTGATGCATCTGGCATCATGCAGATCAAAAATGCATGCTGCAACGGGGAAGTCACAAATTACCGCTTGCTTCCCTATCTGCTTACCGGCGTAGGCAGCCGTCAGCGAGGCGTGCCGCCCCGCAAGCAGGCCGTTTGAGAATTGGATTGGTGAATTTGCAAACGCGCGGCTGCCTCTCTCCCTAGCGGGAGAGGAAAAACGACTTACCGCTTGGCCACGAACTTGAGCACGTTGCTGGCGGGCGCCGGGCGTGCGGCCGGTGTATTCGGCACGTAGAGCCCGCGCTGGTCGGCCATCGGCTTGAAGGCGTCGGTCAAGCCAACCACGGTTTCGGCGGCGCCCAAGACCATAAATCCATCGGAAGGCATCTGCCGCGCGATGCGGTTGAGCACGTCGATCTTGGTGTCGCGGTCGAAATAGATCAGCACGTTGCGGCAGAACACCAGGTCGAAACTGCCGAGGCTGGAGAAATCGTTGAGCAGGTTGAGCGGGCGAAACTTCACCATGGCGCGGAGCTCAGGCGCGATCTGCCAGGCCTCGCCGACCTGGCTGAAGAATTTCACCAGACTGTGGATCGGCAGGCCGCGCTGCACTTCGAACTGGCTGTAAATGCCGGCCTTGGCCTTCTCCAACACCTCATTGGAAATGTCGGTGGCGAGGATCTCCACCCGCCAGCCGGCAAGCGAGGGCCCGATGCTCTTCAGGCTCATCGCCAGCGAATAGGGCTCCTGACCGGCGGCGGCCGCCGTGCACCAGATGCGGATGCGCTTTTCGCGCGCGCGCGCGGCCATGAGCGCCGGCATGATGACGGCGCGGAAATGCTCGAACGGAATCTTGTCGCGGAAAAAGAAGGACTCGTTGGTGGTCATCGCCTCGACCACCTCGACGGAAAGCGGGCCGGCGGCCGCGGCCTTGAGCCGCGCCACCAGTTCGGCGAGGCCGGCAAGCCCATGCTTGCGCGCCAACGGCAGCAGGCGGCTTTCGACCAGGTACTGTTTCTCGGCCGACAGCACCAGGCCGGAGCGCTGGCGCAGCATCTGGCGCAGATAATCGAAGTCCTGCGGGGTCACGCCTTGTCCCCCGCGAACAGGCGCGTGAGCCGGGGTGCGATCTCCTTGAGCGGCAGCACGGCCGAGCAGAGGCCGGCGTGCGCGACTTGGCCGGGCATGCCCCAGACCACACTCGAGGCCTCGTCCTGCGCCAGGATACTGCCGCCGGCGGCGGCGATCGCCTGCGATCCGCGCAGGCCGTCCGAGCCCATGCCGGTGAGCACCAGGCCGAGCAGCTTGTTGCCCCAGACCTCGGCGGCGGAGGAAAACAGCGGGTCCACGGCCGGCTTGCAGAAATTGACCGGCGGCCCGTCATCGAGCGCTATCACGGCGATGCCGTCGCGGCGCGCGACCGACATGTGCTGGCCCCCGGGGGCGAGATAGACGGTGCCGGCGTTGACCTCCTCACCGTCCTGCGCCTCGCGCACCGGGCGCTTGGCAAGGCGGGCGAGATGCTCGGCCAGGATGGTCGTGAAGGTCGGCGGCATGTGCTGGGTGATGAGCACCGGGGCGCGGTCGAGCACGCCGCCGATTTGGCTGACGATAGTGTTGAGCGCCTGCGGGCCGCCGGTGGACGAGCCGATCACCAGCACGCGCGGCGGCGGCACCGGCATCGCGCGCAGCACGATCGCCTGCGGCGCTCCGGCGCGCGAGTGAAACTTGTGCGGCAGCGTGGCCGGCGCCTCTCCCACCGGGGTGCGGGCGCGCAAATTGGCCGACCGCACGCGCTTCGAGGTCAGCCCGAGCTGGCGGATCTTTTCGATCAGGTCGCGGCGAAAGCTGGCGGAGCCGGTGACTTCGCTGTTGTTGTCCGGCTTCGGAATATAGTCGGTGGCGCCGAGCGAGAGCGCCTTCAGGCTGATCTCGGCGTTACGCCGGGTCAGCGTCGAGGCCATGATCACGATCAGGTCGCGCTTCTTTTCCAAGAGCAGCGGCAGCGCGGCGATGCCGTCGAGCTCCGGCATGTCGACGTCGAGCACCACCACGTCGGGGTCGGCGCGCTCCATCTCGGCGACGGCCTCGCGGCCGGTGCGCAGCAACGCCACCACTTCCAGGTCCGCTTCGGCCTTCACCCAGCGCGAAAACAGGCCGCGCACGACGACCGCATCGTCGACGATCATGACGCGGATGCGCCGGGCAGTGGCGGCGGTGGAAGCTTTCGGTGCGACGAGGACGTTCATCGGGCTCTGCTGGGTTTACGCGTCATGATGCGCGGGCGCGTTGCGAGGGCGGTCAGATCAGCCCGACTTCCTGGAATTTCGATTCCACGATCTCCTTGTCGAACGGCTTCATGATGTACTCGTTGGCGCCGGCATGCAGGGCGCGCGCGATATGCGCGACGTCGTTTTCGGTGGTGCAGAACACCACTTTGGGCCCGTTGCCCCCCGGCATGCGGCGTAGCGAGCGCAGGAACTCGTAGCCGTCCATCTTCGGCATATTCCAATCGAGCAGGATCGCATCGGGCAGCTGGCGCCGGCAGGCCTCCAGCGCCTTTTCGCCATCCTCGGCTTCCACGATCTGGAATTCGAGCCCTTCCAGAATTCGGCGCGCCACCTTGCGGATGACGCTCGAGTCGTCAACGACCAGACAAGTTTTCATCGCACACCCTCATTCTATTCGTTCAAGGTCCAACAAACATTCAGAGTCGCATTGCGTCACGCCGCCATCGCCTTCGTGCCGATATCGAGAACGCGGTCGACATCGACCACGATGAGCAATTGTCCGTCCAAGCGATGGATGCCGGCCGACACGCCGGCCAAGCGCTGATCCAGATTGACCGGATTGGGTTCGCGCGCGGCGTCGTCGAGCTTGAGCACTTCGCCCACGCTGTCGATCAGCAGCCCATAGGATTCGGTCCGCGATTCGACCCCGATCGCCAAGGGCAAGTCGCCGTCCTCGCGTTGGCCGAGCCCGAAGCGGCGGCGCAAGTCGATCAGCGTCACGATGCGGCCGCGCAGATTGAGCACGCCGGCGATTTCCGGCGGCGCCAGCGGCACTCGCGTCAACCGTTCCGGCATGAACACGTCTTGCACGCGCACGATCGGCAGCCCGAACAACTGGCCGCCGATCATCGCGGTGACGTATTCGGTCAGATTCTGCTGGCTGTTTTCTGTGCTCATGCCCTACTCGTCATGCCGCGTGGCCGACATCGGTCTGTTCCTTGAGCGCCGCGATCAACCCCTGCCGGTCGAACTTGGCGACATAATCGTGGAAGCCGACCCGGCGGCCGCGCTCGATCGCTTCGGCCGACACCACCGATGACAGCGCGATGATCGGCAGGTCGGCGGTGCGCGGATCGCCGCGCAGGTGTTCCGCGAATTCGAAGCCGTCCATCTCGGGCATTTCGATATCGGTGATGACCACGTCGAAGGCACGCCCATCCTTGAGCATCGCCAGCGCTTCCGGCGCGGACGCGGCGGCGGTCACTTCGTAGCCGGCGGCCTGCAGCACCGGCGAGAGCATGTTGCGGAAGAACGGGGAATCGTCGATCAGCAGCAGCGAGCGCGGCTTGCGCTGCGTCGGCTGCTCCTTGCCGCGGAACCAGTCCTCGAAGGCGAGCGGCAGGAAGTGGCCGACGTCGATGATTTCGGTGGCCTGGCCCTTGACGATGGCCGAGCCGAGCACGCCGGGATTTTCGCTGCCGACCTGGATGTCGAGGCGGTCCTCGACGATGTCGACGATCTCGTCGACCACCAGCGCCATCGAGCGGGCGCCGTCCGAGAACACCAGCAGCGGCTGGGCGCCCTCGCCCTTCACGCGCACGCTCTCGTTCATGCTCACCAGCGGCATCAATTGACCGCGGTACTGCACCATGTGGCGGCCATTCGACAGCTCGATCTTGTGGGCATCGACTTCCTCGAGCCGCGTGATCAGCGCGAGCGGCACCGCCTTCGGCTGGGCGGAGCCGGCGCGGAACACCAGCAGCGACGTCATCTGCTCGTCGGCCGCGGCCTGCCGGGCTTCGGCGGCCTTATCGGCATTCACCTGCGCGCTGACGGCGGTGCCGATCGACTGCGCGATGCCATTCGGGTCGATGATCATGATCACCGAGCCGTCGCCGAGAATGGTGTTACCGGAGAACATGGCGATGTGGCGCAGCTTGCTCGACAGCGGCTTCACCACGATTTCCTCGGTGTGAAAAACGCCGTCCACGACGATGCCGAAGCTCTGGCTGCCGACCTGGGTGACCACGATGAAGCCATTCTCGACATCGTCGGCCGCGGCATCGGTGCCGAGCAGATGGCTCAGACGCGTCAATGGCAGCAGCTTTTCGCGCAGGCGCAGGACTGCGGTGTCCTTGATGCGCTCGATCCGATGCTGGCCGCCGCTGCGCGCCCGCACCAACTCGATCACGGCGAGTTGCGGAATGGCGAAGCGGTCGCCGCCCGCCTCGACGATCAACGCCGCGACAATCGCGAGCGTGAGCGGAATCTTGATGGTGAAGCTCAATCCGACGCCGGCGACCGACTTCACGTCGATGGTGCCGCCGATCTGGTCGATATTGTTGCGCACCACGTCCATGCCGACGCCGCGGCCGGACACGCTGGTGATTTTCGTGGCGGTGGAAAAGCCGGGCACAAAAATGAATTTGTGAATTTGCGTTTCCGACAGCTTTTCGACGTCGGCTTCCGAGACCAGGCCCTGGGCAACCGCCTTGGCCTTGATGCGGTCGGTGTCGAGACCGCGGCCGTCGTCGGCCACCTGGATGATGATGTGGCCGCCCTCGTGATAGGCCGACAGCCTGATCCGCCCGTGCTCCGGCTTGCCGGCCGCGCGCCGCTGTTCCGGCGACTCGAGGCCGTGGTCGGCCGAATTGCGCACCATATGGGTGAGCGGATCCTTGATCAGATCGAGCACCTGGCGATCGAGCTCGGTCTCGGCGCCCTGCATCTCCAGCTCGATCTGTTTGCCGAGTTCGTTGGAGAGATCGCGCACGATGCGCGGCAGCTTCTGCCAAGCATTGCCGATCGGCTGCATGCGCGTCTTCATGACGCCTTCCTGCAACTCGGCGGTGACATTGGACAGCCGTTGCAGCGGCGCCTTGAATTCCGAATCCTCGTGGCGGCGCACGATTTCGAGCAGCTGATTGCGCGTCAGCACCAGCTCGGACACCATCGTCATCAGGTGTTCGAGGGTATCGACGGTGACGCGGATCGACTGGCCGGCGGCCTTGGCCGCGTCGTCGTCCTTGGCGACCGCTTCGGCGGCCGCGGGCCTGGCGGGTTTTGCGGCGGGCGCATCGACCGGGGTTTCGCGGAAGGCGCGTTCAAGATCGTCGAGCGAATCCTCGCCCGGCCGCAACGGGCGTTCGAGCACCTGCGGCGTAAGCCTTCCAACCGCGTGCTGCGCGGGCGCGGCGGACGGTGCGACCCGTTCGACCATGCGCTGCAGATCGGAAATCAGATCGGCGTCGGCGCCTTCCGGCTCGCGCTGCTCGCGTTCGAGCGATTCCAGAATTTGCTTGATGCGATCGATGGTGGCGAGAATGAGCGTGACCGCGTCGTTGGTCGCCGGCACGCCGTCGCGAAACTTGCCCATCAGCGTCTCGGCGGCATGCGCGAGCGCTTCCAGCCGGGGCAGCCCCAAGAAGCCGCAGGTGCCCTTGATGGTGTGCACCAGACGGAACACGTTATCGAGGATCTTGGCGTTGTTGGGATCCTGCTCGAAACGCACAAGCTCGACGTCCACCACGTCGAGACTTTCGTTGGTCTCGGTCACGAATTCCCGCAGCAACTCGTCCATGAAGACGCCTTCGTCGACGGGCTTTGGGCCCGTCCGCCGCTCTCCGTCGGGAGCGCCGGTAGTGTGTCGGTGAAGCGTTTAATTTTGGTTGCGGATCGGCCGCACAATCGCGCGGTTTAACCGTTCGTTAACCGCGGCAGGCCGGCGCTACTGCGCACTCACCACGACCGTCTCGCCTTCCATGGCCATGGCGGTTTTGACGCCGCAGGCCTGCGCCAAGAGGCTGGCATAGAACGGCTGGATGCGATGGGCGTCGAGCGCCGTGCCGCCGTCGTCGCCGGCGAGCAATGCGGCCGCCGCCGGCGGCACCTTGGCATTGACGCCGGCCGCGCTGACCTTGAATCCCATGCTCTCGCCCGCCCCGATCGGATCGACCGTCAGGCTGCCGCCGCGCGGGATCGCCTGTCCGGCGATCAGCAGCATATTGAGCAACAGTTTGACCCGGTTCTTGGGCAGCAGCACCCGCGGCAGGTTCCAGGCGAGCTTGGTCTTGTCGTCCTCGAAAAACCCGCGCGTGATGGTCTCGGCGTCGCCGAGGTCGATCTGGGCGCCGGCGGAGCCGGCCGCGCCAAAGGCGATGCGGCAGAACTGCAACTTGGCGGAGGCGGTACCGGCGCTCTTCTTGATCAGATCCATGGCGAAGGTCTTGGTCTCCTCGTCCTTTTCCTCGGCCAGCACTTCCAGCCCGTTGACGATGGCGCCGACCGGGCTGATCAGGTCATGGCAAACGCGCGAGCACAGCAGGGCGGCAAGATCGAGCGCTTCGATGGGCGTTCCGGACATGGACTGATCTCCGCTGGGCGTGCAGGGTGCCAAAAAACCGGCGAATCGCTCACCGCGCCGGATCGCGGGCGTGATACACCGCACCGCTGCGACCGCCAAGGACCGCGGCGGCCAAGAGGGAAACTGCAACCAGTGCCAGGCGAAATCACCCCGCAACAGGTGAACCGGCTGATGGATGCGCTGACCGAGCTTGTCGCGCGCGCGGCGGCGGCGACGCTCGCCGTCCCGTTCTCGTCGGTCGAACGACGCATCAAGGACGACCGGTCGCCGGTCACCGCCGCCGACGAGGCCGCGGAAGCCATCATCTTGGAAGGCCTCGCCCGCCTGCTGCCCGGCATTACGGTGATCGCCGAGGAAAGCGTCGGCCGCTCGGCGGCAACGGCGAGCCTGGCGCCGAGCTTCGTGCTGGTCGACCCGCTCGACGGCACCAAGGAATTCCTCGCCGGCCGCGACGAGTTCACCGTCAACCTCGCCATCGTGACGCACGGCGTTGCGATCGCCGGCTTGATTGCCGCGCCCAAGCAGGGGTTGTTGTGGCGCGGCATCGTCGGCGGCCAAGCCGAGCGGCTGCGGCTCGGCGCCGGTTCGGCCGCAGCTCATGACCTGAGCGTCATCCGCACGCGGCCGGCGCCGGAACGCCTCGTTGTGGCGACGTCGCGCAGCCATCTCGACGCGACGACGGAAGCTTTCCTGGCGCGGCTGCCGGTGGCCGAGCGTTTTCCTTGCGGCTCGTCGGTGAAATTCTGTCACCTCGCGCAAGGGCAGGCCGACCTTTATCCGCGGCTGGCACCCACGCACGAATGGGATATCGCGGCCGGCTGCGCCATCCTGGCCGCCGCCGGCGGCGCGGTGACCGATCCGAACGGCGGGCAGATCCGGTTCGGGCGCCAGGCGGAAAAATTCCTGATCCCCGGATTCATCGCCTGGGGCGATCCGGCGAGGGCCGCATCGCTTAAAATCTAAGGACCATCGCTGTACCGGATCGCAGCCAGCGACGGCAGGCCCGGCCTGGGCATCGACCGCGGTGCGGGCGCACGGGAAGGCCAAAACGCGGGCGGGGCAAGAATACCGAGCAAAACGGCAAGTCCGGGGGCCAGTGGCGGCTTCCGTTGCTGCCGCTCAGCAGTCATAGTTTTCGGCGATATTCGAGCAATTCGGGGCAAGCGCCAGCGCCGCCATATTGCGGCCATCGGCGTGAGCAACCCGTTATACCGGGGCTGGAACCTCACGATCCAATGGAGCATCCGATGCGCGCTACCTTGCGCCTTGCGGCCATCACGCTGTGCCTAATCGCCTTTGGCGCCGATTTTGCCGCCGCCCAGGACCGGCCGCGCGACCGGGATACCTTCCGATCCGATGAGATCGTTCGAGAAGGGCATCGCTTCTTCGGCTCAGTATCGCGCGGATTGGCGGAGGTGGTGCAGCACGCATTCAGCCGCTGGGGCGAACCCAATGGCTATGTGCTCGGCCAGGAAGGCAGCGGGGCCATCGTGGTCGGCCTGCGCTACGGCGACGGCAAGCTCTATACCAAGAATGCCGGCGACCGGCGGGTGTTCTGGGAAGGTCCCTCGGTCGGCTTCGACACCGGCGGCGAAGGCGCCCGCACCATGATGCTAATCTATAACCTGCCGGCGACCGATGCGATTTATCAGCGTTTTGCCGGTGTCGACGGCTCGGCCTATTTGATCGGCGGCTTCGGCATGACCGCGCTCGCCTCTGGCAACATCATCGTCGTGCCGATCCGCTCGGGCGTGGGCCTGCGGCTGGGGGCCAATGTCGGCTATCTCAAGTTCACGCCGAAGGCGACCTGGAATCCGTTCTGACGCGCCTCCCCTCCAATTGCTAGCCGGCGCCGGCCCTGAAAGACGCCTGAGACGTGAGGCCCGGGTTTAGGTTAATCTTGCGCCGTGCTGGCACGCCTTGCCCGCCCGTGTCATGGTTTATGCGGGCAAGGGTGAGTGGGAGGCGTCGCTTATGATCGAACCGATCATGTATTTCGGGATCGGGTTTCTTGTCGCGGCCCTGATCGGGCTCGTCGTCATTCCACTCGTCCATGGCCGAGCCGTGCGGCTGACCATGCGCCGGCTTGAGGCCGCGACCCCGCTGTCGATGGCGGAAATCCAGGCCGACAAGGATCAGTTGCGCGCCGAATTCGCTATGTCGACGCGGCGTCTCGAAATGAGCGTCGAACAGCTCAAGACCAAGACCACCAGTCAGCTGGCCGAGCTTGGCAAGAAAGGCGACGCCATCAACCGGCTCAAGATGGAGCTCGGCGAAAAGACCGCCACCATTTTCGCGCTCGAAGCGCGCGACAAGGCGCTGCGCGACCAGTTGCGCGCGACCGAAGAAGAAGTCGCCGCCAAGACCAGCATCATGCACGACGCCGAGCGCACGCTGTCCGACAAGCAAGCCGAACTTGCCAAGCTGGTCGGCGAACTCGACGAGCGCTCGATGCTGGCCGACTCCCAGAAACTCGAGATCGTCGCGCTCAAGACCCAGGTCGAGGCACTGAAAGATCGGCTCACCATCGCCGGCAATGAGCTCAGGACAGTGGAAGACCGCCGCGATGCCGAGCGGGTCGAACTCAAGCACGCGGCTCAGGAATTGGCGGAAGAGCGCGGCCGGGTCGAGAACCTCGGCCGCCGCGTCGCCGAACTCGAACAGCAATTGGTGGCGCAGACCACGGAAGCCGAAATTCTCGGCCATCGCGCCCAGGATCTGGAAAACCGCCTCGGCGAGCAGTCGCGGTTGCTCAATCAAAGCGAATTCGAACTCAATCGTGTGCGCGGCGAAATCGAAGCCGCGCGCAAGACCGAAGGCGACCTGCGCACCGCCATCGCCGAGATCGCCGGCCGCACCAGCTCGGCCAACGAGAAGCTCAAGGGGGAAAAGGCCCAGTTGCAGACCGAACTCGGACGCACGGCCGACGAACGCGACCGGCTTGCCCGCGACCTCGCCAATATAAGGCGCGAGACCGAGGAAACCTGGGCGTCCGAGCGGGTGGAGAATGCATTGCTGCGCGAGCGCATCAATGACGTCGCGGCCGAAGTGGCGCGGCTGGCCTCGGCGCTGGAAGGGCCGAACTCGCCGATCGATGCCATCCTGGCGGCCGAAACGGTGCATGACCGCGCCGGCAGCGCCACCGCTTCCGGCAATGTCGACAACGAATTCGGCGCGACCACGTCAACGAATGGCGACCTCGCCGACCGCATCCGCGCGTTGCAGACCCACGCCTCGCGCCAGCCGCACAGCGACAAGCCGACCAGCCGCAACTAGGCCCGGGGCGTTTCGATTGCGCATGATCTCATCCGAAGACCGCTAGCCATCCCGATTCACGTCGAGGGCAAGCCTTGCGGGATCATGCGCCGCCTCGCTTGACACCTCTCCGAGGCGCTCCTTATATCGCCCGTGCGTAACGGTCGGGCGCTTAGCTCAGCGGGAGAGCGTTCCCTTCACACGGGAGAGGTCATAGGTTCAATCCCTATAGCGCCCACCATTAAATGCCCGCGTTTGGCGGGCTTTTTGATTCTCCTCGCAAATCGCGATCGGCAACTCGAAACGGAATGAAACGCGAAGACGAAAATATGGGTCGTGGAAAATCCGTCAAAAGCTGCCGGTTGCCTTCAGATTGAACACCAACCCCCGGACGGAATATTCGGAAAGAATACCCGTTTTCTGCGACAGCCATGATTGGCGGCAGCCAAATTTTAATTCAAGCTTGATTTGCGACCCTGTATGCTGCAGGCAAAAGCTGGAAGGCATAATGTATCCGGTGCAAATCAAATCCTTCGTGATCGCGGCGATCCTTTCCAGCTGCGCTGTTTATGCCACGTTTGATCATGCCACCGCCGGCCCGATTGCGGTGTCGAGTGAGAGCGCCGAATCAGCGCCGAAAATAAGTGCTGTTGCTCCGGCCTCAGGTCGTTCAAACAATACGCCTCTAAACTTCGCGGCATCGCCATTGCCGATCGCACCCCCGCCAGCCATCAAACAGGTATCGATCGAGCCGCACGGGCACGCCTATCTATTCCGTGGCGCCCTCGGTCATATCTTCTCGCGCGGGATGGATCGGCTGGCTGATCGCATCGAGCAGTCCGGCGTGACAGCGAGCGTCAATGATTTCACATTTTGCAGCTTTATTGCCGAGCAGGCGATACGTGACTATCGCCAAGATCCAGCTCCAATCACCATTATAGGACACTCTATAGGCGGATTTTGCGGGCTGAAATTTGCGGAAATGCTACAAGACGAATAACATTCCGATAAGCTTGCTTGTCACGATCGATCCCGCTCACATCAATCCAAAAGTACCGCTAAACGTCGAGCGCTACATCAACATTTTCCTAAGGCACGATATTTTAGGCGGCGGCGACGTAGTGCCGGAAAATGACTATCAGGGTCACTATGCAAGCTTCGATCTTTCGAAGCACGAAGACATTATCCATATTAATATCGACAAAATCGACTCTATCGACCAGCAATTGGTCGCTAAGATTCGACAGCTCGCTGCCACGCCTGCGAAGTCCGAAGGCGAGGGCGTGCCCATTCGCTACGTTATTCCCGCCGATGCCGCAATCGAACTGTGGGACAGCGGTATGCCGGTCTACGTTAATTCAGGCGATACGCTGGAAACGCTCGCGGCCTATTACCACGTACCGCTCTGGTCGCTCACCCAAATCAATCAGATATCGGACGCTACACCGCTCGCCGACCACCAGCGCATCATCGTCCCACGCCATCTCGTTCCGCTTTCTGTGGGCTCCGCACAGTCGCCGTCAAAGCGCTGACGCGGGGCGCCCTTCCTCTGCAGGCACATACCGAGAAGAGCAAGCGTTGACTCATCCCGCAAATCTCACAACTCGCTCGTCGCGCCGCCAATTGCCGAGGAACTCCGCCGCCTGCTATCGTCAACCGTATTCCAGCACTTATCTGGGGACACTTCGGAACACATAATAGTCTATCCGCACCGATCGATGAGCAGCTGAATTTAAAAACATTCCCGCGCCAAAGGAGGCGCCCGACTTATTGGCAACGAACGCGCAAGCAAAGTTTCAACAGGCTATGGTATTGCACCAACAGGGACAGTTGCCGCAAGCCAAAGCTCTCTATGAAGAAATACTCGTTGCACAGCCCGAGCACTTTGACGCCCTTCACTTGTTGGGTCTGATTGCGCTTCAAACCAAAAATTACCAAAAAGCCGCCGATTTGTTCGGCAAGGCAATAGAACTTTGTCCGGACGAATCCGCTTTCCATTACAACCGCGGCATTGCGCTGCAAGAACTCAAGCAATCCGCCGCCGCTCTCGCAAGTTACGACCAGGCCATTGCGCTGAAGCCGGACTTTGCGATGGCGCACAACAACCGCGGTAAATCGTTGCTGGATTTAAATCGTCCCGCGGATGCGCTGGCGAGTTACGACAGGGCCATCGCGTTGAAGCCTGACCATGCCAGGGCACACAGCAATCGCGCGATGGCGCTGACAAATCTGGGGCGACACGAGGAAGCTCTCGCCGCTTATGACAAAGCGTTTGCGCTAGAACCTGACATGATTGGCTTGGAAAGTGGTCGTCTTAATCTTAAGTTGCGGATTTGCGATTGGAACAATATTGAGTCCGCATGCGCACATCTGATTTCTTCCGTTAGAAGCGGAAAGATAAGATCGCCGTTCCATTTTCTCGCTGTTCCGTCGTCTTCCGCCGACCGGCTCCAATGCGCCAAGCTGCTGATCGCCAATAGATTTCCTCCGTCGCAAAAGCCGCTCTGGCAAGGCGAGCGATACGATCACAGGCGAATTCGTGTTGCTTATCTATCTTCGGATTTTCGCGAACATGCGATGTCATTTCTAGCGGCCGGGATGTTTGAATGCCATGACAAATCGCATTTTGACGTCACCGCCATATCATGCGGGCCTGATGATAGTTCAAAACTGCGCCAACGATTGAAGGCGTCGTTCGAACATTTTATCGACGCCAGGATGTACGACGACGATCGAATTGCTGCCCTGTTAAAGGAATTTGAAATTGATATCCTGGTCAATTTGACCGGATTTACCGACGGCCCGCGAACGGGCGTTTTCGCCAAGCGTCCCGCTCCGATTCAGATCAACTATCTCGGTTACCCTGGCACGATGGGCGCCTCCTATATCGATTACATTATTGCCGACCGAATTGTCATCCCGGAGCATCAGCGCGAATTCTATTCGGAAAAAGTCGTTTATCTGCCTGACTGCTATCAGGTCAACGACGCCAAGCGTTCGATCGGAAGCAAGGCGTTCACGCGTATGGAATTAGGACTGCCCCCGATGGGTTTCGTGTTTTGTTGCTTCAATGGCAATTACAAGATCATGCCTCATGTTTTTGACTGCTGGATGCGGATACTCAAGCAAGTTGAGGGCAGCGTGCTTTGGCTCCTCGAAGACAATGTGGCCGCAGCGAATAATTTAAGAAGGGAAGCCGTGGCGCGTGGCGTTGACGCGAAGCGGCTTGTTTTTGCGAAACACCTGCCGCGGTCGGACCACTTGGCAAGACATCGCCTAGCCGACTTGTTTCTCGACACGCTGCCCGTCAACGCTCATACCACCGCAAGCGACGCACTATGGGCGGGCCTGCCTGTGCTGACCTGTCTCGGAGAGACTTTCGCCGGCAGGGTCGCCGCAAGCTTGCTGAATGCGATCGGTCTACCCGAACTGATCACATCGACATTGGAATCGTATGAGCGGATGGCGATTGATCTCGCTACGCACCCCGAGAAATTGGCGACCGTTAAACGCAAGCTTGCCGACAATCGGCTGACGACGCCTTTGTTTGATACCAAGCTTTTCACCAGACATATCGAAGCAGCCTACACCGCGATGTATGAGCGTTATCAGGCGGGCTTAGCGCCGGATCACATCGCGATTCCGAACTGAAGGAAGCGCCGATACGAGAGAGGCGCACCGTTGAAAAGTAGGCCGAGGCAATTGCCAGCTGAAAACGGATTCCCAGCTCAAGCCCAATTCAATAATTTCACGAATTCTTTGATCACTATTTTCCGCTCTGTGGGTTGCCCGCCGGCGTCGCCTGCCGTGTCCAATTCGTTGAGACAGCCGCCGATAACGGACGACAATTCCTCCTTGCTCGAAATCTCCAGCGGAGTCTGAGCTTCGTATTCCGCGCGGGTTTGCAGAAGAATCGGGTTAGTATTGATCTCCCACACTTGCGGCCGGTCGCCCAACATACCGTAATCAATTCGTCCGTACTGAATTTTAGCCAGGTCGAATATCTGTCTGACAAACTTCGCGTGGGGGTTACTGCGCATGTATGTTTCTTCTTCCTCGCGCAAATAGGCTTCTTGGTGTTCGCCGCCGTCCTTGGCTATCCAGCTCCTGCTGAAAATCATGTGGGCGGCGACGATACGGTCGCCGAAGCGGAAAGCGGAATATTTGCGAAACCATCCATCGGCGGGGCAGGTATCGCAATATTCTATGACCAATAACTCGTCGAGCCGAAAACCGGCTATGGCCAGATTTAAGGACGCGAGCGTCAAGGCCTTCCGATCCGGAATCAGTTCGCTACACGGCCCGTTATGATCGCGTGCAAAGCGCAAGAATACCGGGAAGCGAACGTTGCTGGGCACCTGGAGGAGCGGAAAAGCCTTGAAGCTGTTAATTCCGGCTTCGTGCAACGTCTTGAGCAATTCGAAACGTCGCATTGCATGTTTCGGATGATTGATGATCAGCGCTTCTGGAAAAGATTTTTCCAGTCGATCCGCGCAATCTCTGAATACCGAAACCTGCGCATCCGTCAAACGCTCGAGGTCGGAAAATATGTAAGTCCCGGAGACCTCAGGCGGCCAGCGCAGGTAATCCTCATACATTAATACCTTTAGCTTCGTGGCCAGATTGCCTGCCCAATCTTGAAGGTAATCGCGAAAGGTATGCGAACCTCGGTTTGTGACCAGTAAGTAAATCATCGCGTAATATGGAAACGTTAAAGATCGGCCGACCGTTCGTCGCGGCCGGTCATGTGCAATGTTGAACTGACGGTTTTATGCACCAGCGAATAAGAGATTACTGTCATTGGCACCCACCATTCCCTCATCGCATCACTTGCGCCGGGGCGGCGGGTCGCGCGTGAGGTTCTTGGCGGCCAGTTCGTCGAGATAATCCTGCCAATAGGCCGCATAATTGTGGCCCAGTTCGTGCAGATAGTCCCAACTGAAAATGCCGGTCGAGTGCAGGTCGTCGAACACCAGCCGCACGGCGTAGTTGCCGACCGGCAGCACCTCGACGATGCCGACGTCGCGCTTGCCGGGAACGGTCTTGCGTTCCTCGGCCGAATGGCCCTGCACTTCCGCGCTCGGGCTTTTCACGCGCAGATATTCGGCCGGCAGATCGAAGCTCTGCCCGCCGGCAAAGCTGACCGTGAGCGTTTTGCGGTCCTTGTGCAGGCGCAGTTCACTCGGCCAAGCTTGCGTGTCGGTGTCGCTCATGGGGGTGTCTTACCGCAGCGCCCATCAAACCACAAACCGCACCGAGCCGGCCGCAGCAAGGTCGAAGCCGCCCATTTCCTGGGCGCGGGCGGCGAGTTCGTCCGATTGCAGGAAGCGGATCAGCGCTTGCACCGGCGGATGGAAATAGTCGCGCTGGCGCATCAACAGGTCGAACGGCTCCCAAACGATCGGCACGAAATCGAGGCCGGCGGAATTGGCGACCGAGCGCGTGGCGATGCCGGTGTCGGCGCGGCCGGCGCGTATCGCCTGCGCGATATCGGGACCGGTCGGGCAGACCGGGTTGACGGCGGCGAGCTGATCGAGCGCCGCTTTCGCCCGATGCAGCAGTGAGAGCAGCAGCAATTGCGCGCCGGCGCCTTTCGGGCGCATGGCGATGCGTGCGCGCTTGGCGATCACGTCGTCGATGGTGCCGATCTTGAGCGGATTGCCGGGCGCCAGCAGGAAGCCTTGCTCACGCCGGCAGAAGGCGATCAGCACCGCGTCCTGCAAATCGTTGCGGCCGGTCAGGGCGGCGACATTGGCATCGGCTTCCGGGTCTTCCAAGGCGTGCAGATGCATGGCGGCGGCGATGGTCTCGCCGGCGGTGAAGCGGTTGAAGCCGGCTTCGCTGCCGACCGCGAGCGTGGCGAGCCCGGAGCCGCTCTCGCGCAGCGCCCATTCCAGCAGCGGGTCGTGACTGCCGCCGACGATCGGCGCCGGCTCGGGCCGCGTCATGCCTTCTGGCCGCGAGATGCTGGAGGTCAGCCAATGATCGAGCTCGGCCTTGGGGAACAGCCAGCGGCCGGTGACCTTGGTGCAGGGCACCGTGCCCTCGGCGACCATTTCGTAGATCTTGCGTTCCTTGAGGCGGAGGTACTTGGCGGCTTCGGCGGTCGTGAAAAGCTGCATGGCTCACCTGCACGCATATGCATTTTTTTTGAGAATGCCAAAAACAACAGAAAAAACAAGGGATTTAAAGGCCGCGCCGCCGGGCGAGACCAATTCGGCAATATCGATCGGCCGGCGACAATCTTTGTTACCGCGCCGGCTGTGACACGCCGGAAAGCCGTTCCATCGCGGCCAATGCCGGATTGCCTTGCGCGCGAAGACTGGCAACGGTCTGCAGACCCCATTGATAGGCGGCGTTTGATACATCGCGATGGCGCTCCCAATTCATGAAGCTTGAGCCGGGAAACCGCGGCGGGCGCAGAATGAGATCGTGCGAATTGTTGTAAAACGGATCGCTGTTGAAATTCGCAAACATGCTGCGCTGCACGACGCTCGCAGGCCCCGGACAGCGCGGCAATTTTCGCCGAGCGAACGGGTTGGTCAGTTGCGCAAGCAGTTCCCAGCGCCCGGGGATCGACCGATAGTCCACGTCGTAGATGCGCTCATTCAGCGGCCGCAAATCGACCACGATATTTGGTCCGGTCTTGAGCGACTTCATGGCTGCGACAGGAACATTGTCGACAATGCCGCCGTCGACCAGCATGTGGCCTTCGGCATCGAAGAAAGGCGGCAGAACGCCGGGCATGGCGCATGACGCCCTGATCGCCTGCCAGAGCGGGCCGGTCCAAATCACGCGCATGGCGTAAGTCGATAAATCGGTCGCGACGGCAAAAAACGGTTTCCAAACGTCAGCGATGGTGGCCGAGCCAAATTGCGCCTGAAGCGCATGATCCAACACAGTGTGATCGAGCAACCCGTATCGGGGCAGCGTCAGCCGTTTGAAAGCGCGCCGCCGCACAAACATTTCGTGAATGCCCGCTTCGGTTTCATGAGGCTCCATCAGCGTTGAAAAACTGGCGGCCATCGCCGAGCCGACGCTGCTGCCTCCGCAAATGTCGAAAGCGATGCCGATTTCACGAAACGCCTTGAAGATGCCGACATGGGCCGGCCCAAAAGCGCCCCCGGCGCCCGCCACATAGCCAATCGCGCGTCCGGCGAGAAAGCGGCCCAAGCTGTGAAAATCCTGTTCGTCCGCCATGGCGACGTGATGCACCATGAAAACATCGCGCCGCCGTAGCCACGGCGCCGTCGAATCGGCGACGCCGGTTCGACGCTCATGCAGCCTGACGAGACGGCGCCTGGCCGGCGGAAAAAGATCCAATGCGAAGGCCTCGACCTGATTGAGATCGCTGGGCGCGCCGTCGGCGACGATCATGAGTTGATCGGCCGAGCGCAGCACGATTTGCGTCCAGTCGCTGAGGTTCTCGTCGGCAAAGCAGACCACGAGATCGTGGTCGCGCTCGATAGCGGCGAGCCAGTCAGCGACAGCATGCCTGTCAACGGGCTCTGTCCCGAAATGCCTCTTGGCGTCTAGGGAAGTTAAAAAACAAAATCGACTGCGGAATATGACCGTCTCGCGCAACCGTTCGACAAAGGCTTTCGGCATTCCACCGGCGCCTGCGGCGATAACAGCCATGACGCGCATTGGGTTCTTTTGACTTGCAGTTTTGCTGCCGCCGATGACGGCCGCCAACTGCGCGAGCCGCCGGGCAAGGGAGCGCGAAATTGCCGATTGAACATCCGGGCAGCGTTTCACGAGTTCATCGAAGGCAGAGCGATCAATTTCGAGAACCTCGGAATCGCGCGCGGCAACCACGGCGGCCGTCCTTGGCACGCCCGCAAAAAATCCCATCTCCCCGATCAGCTGATCGGCTCCGACCTCGGCTACCGTTTGAGTATTGTCGGCGTTCCTGACTTCAAACAGCCCGAAGCTCACGATGAAGAGCGTTTCGGAAGGCTCGCCTTGTTCGATCAGCGTTTCGCCGCGCGCGACCTTGCGAACCCGCATGGCGCGCTTGATCTCGAGCCGTTCGGTTTCACCCAAATCGTGCCAGATGCCTTGATCTTCAGTTGAGGGTGAACCGCTCATCATGTGCTCCGGTTAGACGGGCTTCGGCGTTCGGATCATCCGCCCGGTTAAGCCAAGTCCTCACTTGCACAATGATCCGCCCGCCACAGCGGGTGAAAGCCTTCGACAAGGCCTTCTTTCTCAATTACTGGGCTTTTCCGGGAAACTGGCGCTCCCTAGGGGACTCGAACCCCTGTTTTCGCCGTGAGAGGGCGACGTCCTGGGCCGCTAGACGAAGGGAGCCTGGCAGGAGCTTACGAGTAGCCTCGAACAGCCGGGCACGCAAGCGCGCCGGCTCAGCCGCTTGCCGCCCGCTACGGCTTCGCCTCCAGCCGCAAGCGCCCGAGCGGCTTGAGCGTATCGGGGTCGAATGTGTGCAATTCGACCACGCCGCCGACCTCGACCGTCACCACGATGTGGTCGGCGCCGACCGCGGTCGAGAGCACCTTGGCGCCCGCCGGCAGCGCCGCGGTGACGTCCGCAAAGGACGGGGTGCTTTCCTCCACATGAAAAAGGCGGTAGCCGATGATGACAAACACGAAGCCGATGGCGAGAAAGGTGGCCGTCATGATGATCATCATCATCCGCCGCACCTTGCCGATCGCGGCAGCGGCTTGCGGATCGAGGGGTCGTTGTTCGGACATCGGATGAGCCAAAGTTCAAGCCATGACGGATGAGGCAGTCGAGACGATCAAGATCGCCGCCGAAGAGCAAGGCCAGCGGCTCGACCGCGTGCTCGCCGCGCGCATTCCGGCGCTGTCGCGCTCGCGCCTGAAGGCGCTGATCCTCGGCGGCCAGGTAACGATACAAGGGGCGGTCGAGGCGCGCACGATCCGCGATCCGGCGACCCACGTCAATTCCGGCGCCACCGTCACCGTCACGCTGCCGGCGCCCGAGCAGGCGAAGCCCGAAGGCCAAGCCATCCCGCTCAACATCGTCTACGAGGACGACGCGCTGATCGTGATCGACAAGCCGGCCGGCCTGGTGGTGCATCCGGCCGCCGGTCACGCCAAGGGCACACTGGTCAATGCGCTGATCGCCCATTGCGGCGACAGCCTGTCCGGCATCGGCGGCGTCAAGCGGCCCGGCATCGTGCACCGGCTCGACAAGGACACTACCGGCCTGATGGTGGTGGCCAAGACCGATGCCGCCCATCGCGCGTTGTCAAAACAGTTCGCCGACAAAGGCGAGAGCGGGTTGGAGCGCGGTTATCTCGCCTTGGTCTGGGGCGCGCCCAGCCGGGCGACCGGCACCATCGACGCCCCGCTCGACCGCCACGCTTTCGCCCGCGAAAAGCGCGCCGTGCGCGCAGGCGGCCGCCATGCGGTCACCCATTGGCAGGTGCTGGAGCGTTTTGCCGGCCCCGACGGCAAACCGGTCGCCAGCCTGCTGGCTTGCACCCTGGAGACCGGCCGCACCCACCAGATCCGCGTGCATCTGGCCCATATCGGCCATCCGATCCTGGGCGACGCAACCTACAGCAGCGGCTTCAAGACCAAGGCCAGCCGGCTGTCCGCAGCGGCCCGCGCCGCCCTGGAGGGTCTTGGCAGGCAGGCCCTGCATGCTTATCTACTGGCCATCCAACACCCCATTACCCACGACGTCTTGCGATTCCGGTCGGAACTTCCGGCCGATCTTGCGCGTTTGCGTCATGCGCTGGCCGAAACCCCCTCGGCAGCCCGCAAGCGTGAGAAATAGATCATCTAAATCAATGGCTTGGTTGCAATTTGCAGCGCTCGGCGAGGTCACGGCGACGTGACGGACGGACACTTTCTTTCGCCGCCCTATTCCGCTATGCTGCACCTGCGATCAAACTTCGCGGTCGCAAAATCGGATGCGTGCCGTCGGCTCGGGGAGCGGCGGCGACAATCGCCCGCCAATTCACCGGGGGCAAATTAAGGAGGGCGCTATCATGGCCCGTTCAGCCGCTTTGCCGGCACTCAAGGCCGAATCCGGCCTTTCACACTACCTGGAAGAAATCCGCCGGTTCCCGATGCTGGAACCGCAGCAAGAATACATGCTGGCGCGCAGCTGGCGTGAGCACGGCGATCGTGAAGCCGCGCACAAGCTCGTCACCAGCCATCTCCGCCTGGTCGCCAAGATCGCCATGGGCTATCGCGGCTACGGCCTGCCGATTTCGGAAGTGGTTTCCGAGGGCAATGTCGGCCTGATGCAGGCGGTCAAGCGCTTCGAGCCCGAGAAGGGCTTCCGGCTCGCCACTTATGCCATGTGGTGGATCAAGGCCGCCATCCAGGAATACATCCTGCGCTCGTGGTCGCTGGTGAAGATGGGCACCACCGCCAACCAGAAGAAGCTGTTCTTCAACCTGCGCAAGGCCAAGAGCAAGATTTCCGCGCTCGAGGAAGGCGATCTCAGGCCCGATCAGGTCAAGCTGATCGCCAAGCGCCTGGGCGTCACCGAGCAGGACGTGGTGGACATGAACCGCCGGCTCGGCGGCGATGCCTCGCTCAACGCGTCGATCCGCGACGACGGCGAAAGCGGCGAATGGCAGGACTGGCTGGTCGACGATGCGCCCAGTCAGGAGCGCATCCTGGCCGACAGCGAGGAAAGCGATAACCGCCACAAGGCGCTGATCTCCGCAATGGATGTCCTCAACGACCGCGAGCGCCGCATCTTCCAGGCGCGCCGGCTGGCCGACGATCCGATCACGCTCGAGGATCTGGCATCCGAATTCGGCGTGTCGCGCGAGCGCGTGCGTCAGATCGAGGTGCGCGCCTTCGAGAAGGTGCAGAAGGCGGTGAAGAACCGCATCGCCGCCATCGAGCAGCCGAAAGAAGCGGCGGCGATCACGGCGCATTAAGCCGATCGCCGCATCAGCATTATAAAAAATGGCCGGGCATACCCCGGCCATTTTGATTTGACAATTAATATTGCGCAACTCGGGCAAGCCCGAGTTGCGATGCCATTGATTATGCACTTGTTAACTGTCGTCCCCGCGAAGGCGGGGACGACAGCAGAGTGTGCCGTGCGCTCATCGGATTCCCGATTAAATTTTCAAACAGCCAAGCGCCATCACCCGTATTCTTTGCGGCGCCGGGTACGCCGTCGTTTCCGCCTTCGCCCTTGCGGGCTTCGGCGGACAAGCCCTCCCCCTCGCTCGAAAGCGAGGGGATGGCGCGCCGATGGGCGCGGCCATTGCACTCAAGTTCACGCGCCGTCTCCGGCACGTGGCGCCTCTCGGCGCGCCATCGCGGCGTCCATACGGCGCCGGGCCGCGCTTTCTGACGGACATTTCTGCCCGCCGTCAGCGAGCTCCTCGCAGGGGGTCGTAGTGCCCCCGGGCGGAGCCCCGGCGCCGCCCGGGTGCGGGAGGATGCGTTCGTCTCCCGCCCGCAGGCGCCGCATCCTGCTCCATCATCAAGACGCCTCTAGACGACGCCCTCAAACGAACAGGACGCGACCAATATAAGTGCGGGTTGACGAGCGGGGATAAGTTTTTTGTCGAAGTTTTGGATGGTGTGTCGCCGACGACACAGGAAGCGAGTCGCTACTGCCCCCACGCCCGGAACGCTTCCTCGAAGGCGCGCACGCCGGGCGTGCCCTTCTCCATCGCGAGGATGGCGCGCTTGCCGCTGGTATAGACGACCGGGATATCGAACCAGTCACGCTCCTTGAGCAGCTGGATGTTGCGCTGCACGTCGACGTCGACGGCGGACAGGCCGATCAGGAAATAACCGTTGGTCACCTTCACCGCCAGGCCGGCAAGCGGCACGCCGCGCGTCTGCTCGTCCGGCTTCATCAGCACGCCGGGCACGTTTCCGATGCCGCCCTGATCGAAATCCGCCGGCAGCGTGAACATGATCTCGATCGTGTGGCTCGCCGGCAGCGCCTTGTCGGTGTTGCGGCGGAGCGACCAGGTCATGCGCATGTGCCGCTCGGGAATTTCCACGTCGGCGCGGATCGCGACCTCAGGCGCCAGCCCCGGCCCCGGCGATACGGTCTCGGTGCGCCAGAGCGCCGAACCGACATAGCGTTTGCCCTTCGGATCGCTCGGATCCTCGTCGTACAGCACGACCTTTTGCGCGACCGCGGCGGCCGGCGCATTGGCGGGAGACGACGTCCCTTCCGCCGGCCCGATGCGGTCGGCGATCTTCGGCCGGCTGGCGGGCTCCGCCATCGGGCGCGGCTTCGGCGCCGGCGCGCTGCGATAGCTCGCCACCATCGACATGATCGCGTTGCTCTTCCAATAGGCGGCGCCGCCAAGCCCGGCCAGCACCAGCAGCAGCAGGATGAACCGGATCGCGCGGCCATAGGAGCGCACCGGCCGCGCATAGCCCTGGTCATCTTCGTCGTAATGCGGCGGCGGGGGCGGCATAGCCTCGGCGCGCGACGGCGGAACCTGCGCATCCGCCACTGGCACGTCACGGCGTTGTTGCGGCTCCGGCGCGGGCGGAGGCGCCGCGGCGGGCGGCTCGAAATAATGCTCGGCCGTCGGGCGCTCGTTGTCGCCAGCTGGCGGCGCCCGCTCGCCGGGCATCGCCTCGCGGACCTCGCGCGCCGAACGCCTGGCCGCCACCGCCGCGCCACTCAGGCGTTCGGCATTCGCCACCGAGTCACGGAAGCCACGCAGGCCCTGCTCCGAGATCGACGGCTGCGGCGGCGGCGCGCCGGACGCATCCGGGCGCGTGCGCTTGGCCGCTTCCGCCTCGATCTTGCGGATCGCATCCTCGAGCGCCAGCCGCTCGCGCGTGATCTCGGATTCATCGAGCGCCGGCTCGACGCTACGCAACTGGTTGACCAGCGCGGCGCGCGCGCGCTCGTACAGCACGCGGCGGTTTTCGCCGGTGTTGTTTTCGAGGCTGCTAACGGCGCGTGAGATGAGAGGATGATAGTCAGTCATTGGACGTCATTTTGCCTGCGCTTGATATTTTTCCGAAAATCGCCCCCCACGTTTCGGGATCATGCTTCCGTGAACCTGCTTATGGTCGGTCTTCCATCATCATGTTTCGAATGGGTTCTTCATCAGGATCGTGTCTTCGCGTTCCGGACTGGTCGAGAGCAGCGCGACCGGGCAGCCGACCAGTTCCTCGACGCGTCGCACATATTTGATCGCCTGCGCCGGCAATTGCGCCCACGAGCGCGCGCGCGCGGTGGGTTCCTTCCAGCCGGCGATGGTTTCGTACACCGGTTCCACCCGCGCCTGCGCCTGCTCGCCGGCCGGCAGATAGTCGATCTCGCGGCCGTCGAGACGGTAGCCGACGCAGACCTTGATTTCATCGAAACCGTCGAGAATGTCGAGCTTGGTGAGCGCTAGCCCGTCGATGCCCGAGGTGCGGACGGTCTGGCGCACCAGCACGGCGTCGAACCAGCCGCAGCGGCGCGCGCGGCCGGTGACGGTGCCGAATTCGCGGCCGCGCTCGCCGAGCGTTTTGCCGATCGCATTGTCCATCTGATCGGTCGGGAACGGCCCCTCGCCCACCCGCGTGGTGTAGGCCTTGCAGATGCCGAGCACATAATCGATCGCGTTCGGCCCGAGGCCGGAACCGGTCGCCGCCTGTGCCGCCACCGTGTTGGAGGACGTCACGTAAGGATAAGTGCCGTGGTCGATGTCGAGCAGCGCGCCTTGCGCACCCTCGAACAAAATGCGCTTGCCTTCGCGCCGCTTGGCGTCGAGCAGCAACCACACCGAATCCATATAAGGCAGCACCTTGGGCGCCAGCGCCGCCAAGTCGTCGTAGATGGGCTTTGCGGCGATCTCGGCGAGACCGTTCCCGCGCCGCAGCGCATTGTGATGCGCCAGCAGCCGCTCGATCTTCTGTCCGAGCGAGGGCAGATCGGCGAGATCCATGAAGCGGATGGCGCGCCGGCCAACTTTGTCCTCATAGGCCGGGCCGATGCCGCGCTTGGTGGTGCCGATGCGCGTGCCGGAATTGGAGCCCTCGCGAAAGGCATCGAGTTCCTGGTGCAGCGGCAGGATCAGCGTGGCGTTCTCGGCGATGCGCAGACTATCGGGCGTGACCGTGACCCCTTGCGTCTTGAGCTGGGCGATTTCCCTGAGCAGCGCATGCGGATCGACCACCACGCCGTTGCCGATGACCGAAAGCTTGCCCTCGCGCACCACGCCGGACGGCAGCAGCGACAATTTGTAGGTGACGCCGTCGATCACCAGGGTATGGCCGGCATTGTGGCCGCCCTGGAAGCGGACGACGATATCGGCCTGCTCGGATAGCCAGTCGACGATCTTGCCCTTGCCCTCGTCGCCCCACTGCGACCCGACTACCACCACATTCGCCATCAGAATTGCTTCTCCGCGTCAGCGCCTGGACACTGACGCCGGGCGGTGCCGGTCAGGTCCACCTTCGGATAAAGGATCAAACCCGCTGAGGCAAGGCGCAGAACGCCGCCCGGACGGCTCCGGGTGGCTCCCCAATAATTTGATATTACACCGTTTTTCTAGAAATGCAGCGGTCTGGCCTGCTGCACCTGCGGCAGCGCCCGCACCTTCTCCAGCACGACGGCCGGCAGTTCGCCGTCGATCTCGATCAGCGCGATGGCGTTGCCGCCGGGCGCCTCGCGGCCGACATGGAAGGTGGCGATGTTGATGCCGGCCTCGCCCAGGGTGGACGAGAAACGGCCGATGAAGCCCGGCTTGTCCAGATTGGTGATGTAGATCATCGAGGGGCCGAACTCGGCGTCCATGCGGATGCCCTTGATGTTGACGATGCGCGGACGGCCGTCGGCGAACACGGTGCCCGACACCGAGCGCCGTTGCCGTTCGGTCTCGACGGTGACCGTAATCAGGCTCTCGTAGTCGCCGGCCGCTTCGCGGGTGGTTTCCTCGACCGCCATGCCGCGCTCGCGCGCCACCACCGGCGCCGACACCACATTGACGTCGCCCAGCATGGGGCGCAGCAGGCCCGACAGTACGGCCGAGGTCAGCGCCTTGATATTGAGATGCGCGACCGTTCCCTCATAGGTGATCTGCACTTCCTTGATCGGGCTCTCGGTCAACTGGCCGGCAAATGAGCCGAGCTTCTCGGCCAGCGCGATGAACGGCTTGAGCTTGGGCGCCTCCTCGGCGCTGATCGACGGGAAATTGACCGCGTTGGAGATCGCGCCGCGCAACAGATAGTCGGACATCTGCTCGGCGACCTGCAGCGCGACGTTTTCCTGCGCTTCGCTGGTGGCGGCGCCGAGATGCGGCGTGCACACCACATTGGGCAGGCTGAACAGCGGATTCGTCGTCGCCGGCTCCTCGACGAACACATCGAACGCCGCGCCCGCCACCTGGCCCGCTTTGAGCGCTTCGGCGAGCGCTCCCTCGTCCACCAGACCGCCGCGCGCGCAATTGATGATACGCACGCCCTTTTTCATCTTGCCGATGGCGGCGGCATCGATGATGTTCCTGGTCTTTTCGGTGAGCGGGGTATGCAGCGTGATGAAATCGGCGCGCTTGAACAGCACGTCGAGCTCGACCTTTTCGACGCCGAGATCGCGCGCGCGCTCCTCCGACAGGAACGGATCGTAGGCGATCACCTTCATCTTCAGGCCGATGGCGCGGTCGGCGACGATCGAGCCGATGTTGCCGCAGCCGATGACGCCGAGCGTCTTGCCGAAAATCTCCACGCCCATGAATTTGTTCTTCTCCCATTTGCCGGCGCGCGTCGAAGTGTCGGCTTCCGGGATCTGACGGGCGAGCGCCAGCATCAGCGAGATCGCGTGCTCGGCGGTGGTGATCGAATTGCCGAACGGGGTGTTCATCACGATGATGCCTTTGGCGGTCGCGGCCGGAATGTCGACATTGTCGACGCCGATGCCGGCGCGGCCGATCACCTTCAGGTTCTTGGCCTTTTCGAGGATCTTCGCCGTCACCTTGGTGGCCGAGCGGATGGCGAGGCCGTCGTAATTGCCGACCAGTTCGGCGAGCTTCTCCTTGTCCTTGCCGAGGCTGGGCTGGAAATCGACCTCGATGCCGCGATCCTTGAAGATCTGCACGGCGGCGGGCGAAAGAGCATCGGAGATGAGTACTTTGGGCATGATGACAATCCAATTCGTCTAGGGTTTTTTCGGTTGTCATCGTCCGCGAAGGCGGACGATCCAGCGTTTGCTTTGATGTCTTAGTTGAAGCGCTGGATGCCCGCTTTCGCGGGCATGACAGCATCGGTTAAGCCGCCTTCGGCAGCGCGGCTTTGGCCTCGGCAAAGGCCCAGTCGAGCCAGGGCGTGAGCGCCTTGATGTCGCTCGTCTCCGCCGTCGCCCCGCACCAGATGCGTAAACCGGGCGGCGCGTCGCGGTAATGGGCGATGTCGTAGGCGACGCCTTCCTTCTCCAAGAGGCCGGCGAGCGTCTTGGCGAATGCCGCCTGGTCGTCGGCGGACAGCCGCGTCACCGCCGGATCGACCACCTTCAGGCACACCGAGGTGTTCGAGCGTTCGTTCGGCTTATTGGCGAGATGAGCGACCCAGGGCGTGACCGCGACCCAGTCGGCCAGCGCCTTGGCGTTGGCGTCCGAGCGCGCGATGGTGGCGGTAAGCCCGCCGGTCGATTTCGCCCAGGCCAGCGCGTCGAGATAGTCCTCGACGCACAGCATCGACGGCGTGTTGATGGTCTCGCCGGCGAAAATGCCCTCGTTGAGTTTGCCGCCTTTGGTCATGCGGAAGATTTTCGGCAATGGCCAGGCCGGCTTGTGGCTCTCCAGCCGCGCCACCGCGCGCGGGGAGAGAACGATCATGCCGTGCGCGGCCTCCCCGCCGAGCGCCTTCTGCCAGGAGAAGGTGACGACATCGAGCTTCGGCCAGTCGAGCCGTTGCGCGAAGGCCGCCGAGGTGGCGTCGCAAATGGTGAGGCCGTCACGCTTGGCGGCGATCCAGTCGCCGTTCGGCACGCGCACGCCGGAGGTGGTGCCGTTCCAGGTGAACACCACGTCGGTGGCAAAATCGATCTTGGAGAGATCGGGCAAGTCGCCATAGGGCGCCTTCAGGACGGTGACGTCCTTGAGCTTGAGTTCCTTGGTGACGTCGCTGACCCAGCCTTCGCCGAAGGATTCCCAGGCCAGCATGGTCACCGGCCGCGCGCCGAGCAGCGACCACAGCGCCATCTCCACCGCGCCGGTATCGGAGGCCGGCACGATGCCGATGCGATAGTCGGCGGGAACTTCCAGCACGTCGCGGGTGAGATCGATGGCGCGCTTGAGCTTCGCCTTGCCGATCTTGGATCGGTGCGAGCGTCCTAAAACCGCGTCGGTGAGGGCTTGCAGGCTCCAGCCGGGGCGCTTGGCGCAGGGGCCGGACGAGAAGTGCGGTATCGCCGGCCGCACGCCGGGCTTGTTCGCTGTCATGGCTCTATCCTTCCAGATAGGCGCCCCTCGTTGGGGAGGGGTGTCCCACTGGCGGACATAGTGGAACGCCCGCGTCCGGTCAACTTAAAAATGGAGGGATGGGGTGCGCGCCGCAAATGCCGCGGGAATTCGCGCCACCGCGAACGGGTCCGCCGCCGGATACGGCAGCCGGCCGCCGATCAGAATTTCAAACCGAGTCCGACGCGGGCCGAATTGATGTTGACCTGAATGTCGTGGATGGGCGCGAACTGCACGTATTCCCATTCCGCGCGCAGGAACATGTTCGGCAGGATGCTGACTTCCACGCCGAGGCCCACGGCGGCGCCGTAAGCGATGGCATTTGATTGCGACTCGGATTTTGTCCCGGCGGGATCACACTGGGACAGACCGGACTCCCGGAAACATCCACACAGTTAAAATATGGGGGCGGATTCGGCGCCATCGGAGGGTTGTCGCGTCAGGCTTATCCTCGGTCCAATAGGAAACCGTCGCGGAGCGATAATAGTTGGCGCGTCCGATCGCCAGCCCGCCAAAGGCATAGGGCAGAAACTGTCCGGCCGACCACCCGGCGCGCGCGCGCAGCGTTGCAACGTCCGTGATATGGACCGCGGCGGAGCCGGCGACGGTCGTATGGATAGTAATAGTGATGGCCCGACGGAGCTTGCGTGTCGTCGTGCAGGACCCGCGAGATCGAATCCGTCATGTACGAATCGACATCGGCGCGGTTGTAGTTGGCTTCAACGCCGAGGACGATTTGATCCTGTTGATAAAGATTGTAACCGAGGAAGGCGCCGTAGTTGATGTGCGCCACCGACTCCTTGCCCATGGTCTGCCACTTGGGGATGGTGTCCTGGAACAGGCTCTCGCGCAGAATATAGCCCGTCAGCGAGCTCAGGCTGTCGGCGTAGTTCACCGAGGCGGATGACACGCCGAGCTGGCCGCCGAAATAGACGCCGCTCCAGTCGGAATAGGTCGGCGTGGAAAACTGCGGTGCGAACGATCCGCGCAGCGTGTCGCCCAGGTCGGCGGCCGCGGCGGATTGCACGAACAGCGCAAGGGTCAGCGCCGTAAACCCGGCGCATAAGCCGCGGCCGCGGCGGGGCATGCCCAGGCGGCCGCAATGCGCCACCGCGATGCTAACGTGCGTAAAGGGATTCATAGAAGCTCCAGCGCAGGCCGACACGCAGTTCATGCGCGGCGACGTTCCTGAACGTCATCGCGCCGACCGCATCGCTGCTGATTTTGACGTCGCCGATGTTGAGATAGCGGTAGCCGACATCCACCATGGCATTGGGCGAAATGGGGAAGGCAATACCGGCCATGCCGGCATAGGCGAGATTCCACTGCTGCTTGCCGGTGCCGGAAAGAGGCAGCCCGGCGGTGCTCGCGAAATCGGTCACCCGCGCATAGGCGACGCCGGCGCCGGCGCCGATATAGGGCTTGATGCGGTGCCAAGTCGCCGAGATCGATATAGCCGTTGAACAACGCCGTGGCCGCCTGGATCTTGGCGGTGGTGTCGCCGGCAGTCGCGATCGTGCCCTGATATTTCATCGGCGCTGTGAAATCGACGGTGAGGTCGGTGCGCAGCCAATCGCTCTTGACGCCGACCCCGAAGCCGTAGGTCATGCCCTTGCCGAGGCTGCTGTCGGTCGGACTCGAAAATGGCACGGGCGAATCTACGCCGGTCAGCATTCCCCAATGCGCGCCGATATCGCCGCGCAAGTACCAGCCCGAGCTGAGTTCGAGAAGCGCGGGTTTGTATGCGGGCGGCGGCGGATAGCCCGGCATGTCGGCGGCCCGTGCCAACGCCCCCGACATCGCCAACATCGCGCCGCCGACAACGAAGGTCCGCAACCAACCCATAGCCCGTGTTCCTGCGTCACTCATTCACTCGACCATGCGGTTGCAATGTTAAGCCGCGCGTAACCATGATTTTTCACCAACCTCGGGCGCCCCGTTAACCGGCGGGGCGCCCGGTCGCCGCGCCAGCTAGCCCTTGCTGCGCAGCGGCGGCGTGTCGACGTAGCGCGGCGCCGGCGGCAGTTCGCAGCAGGTCCAGCGCAGCCCGAGCATGATGTCGTGCGAATACATGTTGCTGAATTTGTAGGAGTCGGCGTTGCAGCCGCCGATGCAGTCGATGGTGTCGGTGACCGAGCCGAGATTGAGATAGCGATAAGCGAGCTCGACCTTGAGGTTCTTGCTCACATTGTAGGCGACGCCGGCGTGCAGCGCCCAGGCGAGATTCCAATCGCCGCTGTTTCGTCCGAAGCCGGCGCCGGTGGTGCCGATTCCCATATCGACGAAATTGGCCAATTGATTGTAGGCAGCGCCGATGCCGGCGCCGACATAGGGCGTGAAGCAATTCCAGGTGCCGAGATCGACATAACCATTGGCGAGGAACACCCAGGACTTTATGTAGCCCTGATAGGCATCGCCGGCGCCAGTGATTTGATCGTAAATACCGCGCGCATTGACCTGGGTCTTGGCGCGATATTCGGCGGTGGCGTCGAAGCGCAGCCAGTTGTTCCATTCGTAGCCGACACCGCCGCCGACGAAGTGCGTATCGGAGTTCGAATTCTGGTCGAACACGAAGCCGTTGCCGACATTGGGCGGGCTCGGCAGATAATCGATGCTGTAAGTGTTGTTCATGCCGGTGCCGACAAAGCCGCGCAGATACCAGCCTTCGGCGACATTTTGCTCCGGCACGTACATCGGCTGCGGCGGCGAAAAGTCGGCGGCCCGTGCCGCGCTCGCCGCCAGCAAAGTGATGGCTGCCAGTGTTGAAATTTTAAAACGCGCGCCAACCATGACATCGTCCCTCGTTGAATCCACCGGTCGCCGGAGCGCCGGAATGATGCGGGGACGATGGCAGAAAATCCTTAAGCGGCTCTTAACCCTGTTTTTTAACCACGCCGCTTAACCAAATCGTGCGCGAAAAGCGCGGCGCGCACGCGCCGCTTGCGGAAGCGCGATTAAGAATTCGTTTACGCTTGAAAGGCCGCGCGCGCCGTTGTTGCGGCGCGCGGCAGAATGATTCGGCCGAGAGCGCTCGCGTCAGTCCTTGCCGCCCTCGCCCATCTCGCCGATATGATGCTGCGCGTAGAGTTCGAGGCCGAGCTTGGCCACCAGATCGAGCTGGGTCTCGAGGAAGTCGATGTGGTGCTCCTCGTCCGACATCAGCTTCTCGAACAGATCGCGGGTGACGTAGTCCTTGGCCGCATGGCAATGGGTGGCGGCCTCCTGGTACAGCGCGCGCGCCGACATTTCCGCCGCCAGGTCGCAGTCGAGCACCTCTTTCACGTTCTGCCCGATGTGCAGCGGATCGAGCACCTGCATGTTGGGAAAGCCGTCGAGGAAGATGATGCGCTCGACCAGCTTGTCGGCATGCTCCATCTCTTCGATCAATTCCTTGCGCCACTGCTTGGCAAGGTCCTTGTAACCCCAATTGTCGAGCAGCCGGTAATGCAGCCAGTACTGATTGACCGCCGTCATTTCGTGACGCAGCGCCTTGTTGAGATATTCGACGACCTTGGCATCACCCTTCATGCGACGCTCCTCAATTGGCTCGATGTTGCAACGAAGCGGAAGAAACCTCGGCGACTTTTGCCGGCTGCGCGGCACAATCGGGTCCGGCCGGAGCGCCGGCGCCGCGCAGGGCTTCATCCATGATTTTGCGGATGGTGTGGGCGCAGCGGCCGCACTGCGCGCTGCAGCCGAGACAGCCGTAGACCTGATAGGTGGTGCGCGGCGCGGCCCGTTGCACCACGACGCGCACGTCATGATCGCTCAACACATTGCAGGAACAGATGATCATCGAACGACCGGGCCCGTCGCGACTGGCGCGCAGAATGGCCGTTCGCTACCGGCTTCTTGGCGCCGAGTCAAAACAAAACGCTCTTTGCAAGCGTTCTAAACTATTGGCCAAAAATGCTTTTTAGCCGCCGACGGCGCAAGCGGCGCCGGCAATGGACAAATCGCTGACTCTGGAATGAGTTGAACGGACGCGGCGCTCAGGCCGCGACTTCGGTCAGCGCCTCGACCACGTCGTCGACCACGGCCTCGACCAGCGACTTGTCGTCGCCTTCGCCCATCACCCGGATCACCGGCTCGGTGCCGGACGGCCGCACGATCAGGCGGCCGCCGCGGCCAAGCTTCTTTTCGGCGCTGGCGATGGCGGAGCGCACTTGCGCGTCTTCCAGCGGCTTGCCCTTCTGGTAGCGGACGTTCTTGAGCACCTGCGGCAGCGGCTCGAAGCGGTGGCAAAGCTCCGACACCGGCTTGTTGGCGCGCTTGACCACGGCAAGCACCTGCAAGGCGGCGACGAAACCGTCGCCGGTGGTGGTGTAGTCGGAAAGAATAATGTGGCCGGACGGTTCGCCGCCGACATTGTAGCCGTGCGCGCGCATGTGCTCGAGCACATAACGGTCGCCGACCGGCGTGCGCACCAGTTCGAGGCCGAGACCGGCCAAATGGCGCTCAAGGCCGAGATTGGACATCACGGTGGCGACCACGCCCGGGCGCTGCAGCCGGCCGTCTTCCTTCCAGCTTTCGGCAATGACGGCGAGCAACTGATCGCCGTCCACCACATGGCCGTGTTCGTCCACGATCATGACGCGGTCGGCGTCGCCGTCGAGTGCGATGCCGATATCGGCGCGCATCTCGCGCACCTTGTGGGAGACCGCGGCCAGATCGGTGGAACCGCATTCCTTGTTGATGTTCATGCCATCGGGATCGACACCGATCGGGACCACATCGGCGCCCAGTTCCCACAGCGCGCCGGGCGCCACCTTATAGGCGGCGCCGTTGGCGCAATCGATCACCACGCGCAGCCCGGACAAATCGATCGCCTTCGGCAGCGTGAGCTTGGCGAATTCGATATAGCGATCCTGCACGCCGTCGATGCGCCGGGCGCGGCCGAGATCGTTGCTCTTGGCCAGACGCTTGCCGAGATCCGAATCGAGCAGCGCCTCGATCTCGCTCTCGACCTCGTCGCTGAGCTTGAAGCCGTCCGGTCCGAACAGCTTGATGCCGTTGTCGTGGAACGGATTGTGCGAGGCCGAAATCATCACGCCGAGATCGGCGCGCATCGAGCGCGCCAGCATGCCGACCGCCGGCGTCGGGATCGGGCCGGTGAGCAGCACGTCCATGCCGACCGAGGTGAAGCCGGCGACCAGCGCGTTCTCGATCATGTAGCCGGAGAGGCGGGTGTCCTTGCCGATCAGGACGCGATGGCGGTGCTCGCCGTTCTTGAAGATCAGCCCGGCGGCCTGACCGACCTTGAGCGCCAGGTCCGGGGTAATGACCTTGTTGGCCCGGCCGCGAATGCCATCGGTGCCGAAATAACGACGAACCATGAAATGCCCCTCGACGCCCACTTTGCGGCTTTTGAGCCCAGCAACGGCTGGATTATTGGCGGGCGGCCTGGGCCGTCCCGCGAGGCCGCATAATAGGGCCAACGCGGTGAATTTGCTTCAAAAATTGTGTGTAATCGTTACCGCGGCCATTAAGCTTTGCCGCTCCCGATAAGGTCATGGAATTGCGGCCGGAACCGACGGTTTCGCCGCCCCCGCCGCTGTGCTACCCGATTATTCGACTGGCGAATGCTCCGGGCACCCCAATGAAACACATCACCTGCATCGAAGACCTGCGGCAGCTTGCCCGCCGCAAGGTTCCACGCGCGTTTTTCGACTACGCCGACAGCGGCTCCTACCAAGAGGACACGCTGCGCGCCAACCGCGCCGACCTGGAGGCGATCAAGCTGCGCCAGCGCGTGCTGGTGGACGTTTCCGAGCGCAGCCTCGCCACCACCGTCATCGGGCAGAAGATAGCGGCGCCGATCATCCTTGCCCCGGTCGGCCTCACCGGCATGCAGCACGGCGACGGCGAAATCCTGTCGGCGCGCGCCGCCAACGAGGCCGGCATCCCCTACACGCTCTCGACCATGTCGATCTGCTCGATCGAAGACGTGGCGGAGGCGACCGGCAAGCCGTTCTGGTTCCAGCTCTACGTGATCCATGACCGCGGCTTCTCGAAGGATATCCTGGCGCGCGCGATGGCGGTGAAATGCAGCACGCTGGTGCTCACCGTCGACTTGCAGGTGCTCGGCCAGCGCCACCGCGACATCAAGAACGGCATGACCGTGCCGCCGGAAATCCGCATCAAGAACATCCTCGACATCGCCAGCAAACCGGGCTGGGCCTGGAGCGTGCTCACCGGCAAGCGCAAGACCTTCGGCAATCTGGCCGGTCACGTGAAGGGCATGGACAACGTCAATTCGCTCGGCACCTGGATTCAGAGTCAGTTCGATCCGGCGCTCTCCTGGAAGGACGTGGAATGGATCAAGGACATCTGGCCCGGCAAACTGATCCTGAAAGGCATCCTCGACGCCGATGACGCCAAGACCGCGGTCAAGCTCGGCGCCGACGCCATCGTGGTGTCGAATCACGGCGGCCGCCAGCTCGACGGCGCGCCGTCCTCGATTTCGGCGCTGCCGAAGGTGGTCGACGCGGTCGGCTCCGATACCGAGGTGCTGTTCGACGGCGGCATCCGCACCGGCGCCGACATCATGCGCGCGCTGGCGCTGGGCGCGCGCGCCTGCATGATCGGCCGCGCCTATGTCTACGGCCTCGGCGCGGCGGGTGAGGCCGGCGTCGCCAAGTCGATCGACATCCTGGAGAAGGAACTCAGCGTCACCATGGCGCTGACCGGCACCAACCGCATCGCCGACATCGACGGCCGCGTGCTGGTCGACGGCGTGGCGAAGAAGAAGCCGGCGGCGAGTCGGAAAAGCAAAGCCTGAGCGGCGTTCTCACCTCCCCTCTCCCCTTGTGGGAGAGGGTGCATAGCGAATGCCTTTGGCATTCGTGTTCTTTACGTTAAGAACGGCCGGCGCGAAGCGCTGGCCTATGCGGAGGCGAAGCCGAGCGAGGGCGGGTGAGGGGTCAGCGCCTCATGCGAGCCCCGACCCCTCACCCGGCTCGTGCTCGCTATCGCTCCGCACTCGCCACCCTCTCCCACAAGGGGAGAGGGGAAGAGTGCGCGCGTCCTTGGCCGGGACGACAAAAAAGTCACTCCTCCTTCAACCCATACGCCAGCGCGTTCCCCGTCGCGCCGTAATATTTGTACGGCAGGAACTTGCCGGTCATGCCGATGGCGACGCGGTCGCCCTTGGGGTCGCTCTTGCGCGTGATGTCCATGTCGAAGTCGATCGCCGACATGATGCCGTCGCCGAATTCCTCCTCGATCAGCGCCTTGAGCGCCGGGCCGTTGACCATGATCAATTCGTAGAAGCGGTAGATCAGCGGATCGGTCGGCGGCATGGGCGTGCCGGTGCCGCGCATCGGCACCTCGTTGAGCATGGCCTGCTCGGCTTTCGACAGGCCGAATAATTTCGCCGCGTTGGCCGCCTGCGGCTTGGTCAGCTTCATCTGGCCGAGGATCGCGCCGGTCACCAGGATCGGCGACATGCCACCGATCTCCCCGCAAATATATTTCCAGGTCCAGCCCTTCTCGCGCTTGATGTCGAGAAGTTTCTCGGTGAGACCGTCCCGTGTCATGGCTTACTCCTTGTGCTGCATGCGCAATATGACGCCTGGGAAATAAGCAAATTCTGCGCCAATATTTTCCGCATCTTGCCAAAGTTTCCCCTACATGCGACCCGAAGGGGTATGACGGCAGACGTCACCATCGCAGGCGGCGGTCGGCTGACGCCGCATCCGCTGCGCGCGGCCGTGCTGGGCGAGGTGCATGCGCGGCCGTTCACGCCGATCGAGAGCCCGCGCCGCCTGTTGCATTTTGCCTTCGATACCACCGGCGATGCCGGGCGAACCGACCGCGCCGCGCTCGCCGATTTCTGCGCCCGGCGCGGCCTCGATCCGCTGAAGGCCGGCGCCAAGCAGCACCGCGTCGCGCTCGGCGGCGCCACGCTGCGCTGGGAGCAGCACTCCGAATTCACCACCTACACCTGGGAGCTGCCGTCGGAGGGGGACGCGCCGTTTCATCCGGCGCCGGCGTCGCTGGCGGCGCCGATGGCAAGCCTGCCGCAGCCGGGGCCGCTGCTGGTGGCGCTCGACCTGCATCTGATGGCCGGCAAGACGATCGCGCTCGAAAGGCTGTTCGACCGGGCGAGCCTGGCGGTCGCGGAGAATTCCGAGGGCGACGCACTGTTCGCCACCGACTTTCAACCCGATCCGTCCGGCTTCGTGCGCATCCTGGTGCTCGACCGCGGCCTCGGGCCGGAGCGCGCCGGCGCGCTGGTGCAGCGCATCGTCGAACTGGAGACCTATCGGACGCTGGCCCTGCTCGGGCTACCCGAGGCGCAGCGGCTGACGCCCTCGATCAACCGGATCGAAAACCGGCTGGCCGAAGTGACCGACGAGATGCGCCGCGCCGACAGACTGATCGACAATCACCGCCTGCTCGACGAATTGACCGCGCTCTCGGCCGAACTGGAGGCGGGCGCGGCGGCAAGCCTGTTCCGCTTCGGCGCCAGCCGCGCCTACAACGAGATCGTGCAACTGCGCCTGAGCACCGTCGGCGAGCGCCAAGGTCGAAGGCCTGCCGACCTGGTCGTCGTTCCTGGCGCGGCGCATGTCGCCGGCCATGCGCACCTGCGCGACCACCGAGGAGCGGCAAGCCGATCTGTCGGAGAAGCTGGCGCGCGCCGCCAACCTGCTGCGCACGCGCGTCGACGTGGAAATGGAGCGGCAGAACCGCGATCTGCTCAAGTCGATGAACGAGCGCACGCGGCTGCAACTGCGCTTGCAGACCACGGTCGAAGGCCTGTCGGTCGCCGCCGTGAGTTATTACGTGGTCGGCCTGTTCGGCTATCTGGCAAAGGGCCTGCACGACGAAGGCGTGCCGATCGACATCTCGCTGGCCACCGCCCTGTTTGTGCCGGTCGCGGTTTTGGCAATCTGGTGGGTGGTGCGGCGCATCCGGCGCAAGCATATTTCGGACGGGCAATAACCCTCCCCGTCATCGCCCGCGAAAGCGGGCGATCCAGGAATCGCGATCGTGTGATGGGACGCGACTGCGTATCATCGGTAACATAGTGAATACTGGATGCTCCGCTTGCGCGGAGCATGACAGTCTTTCAATTCGCGAGGTGCTGCGATGAGCATCATGTATCACGACGGCAACCGCCAACTGCAGGACCGTTTCGGCAGCCGGGGCATCTCCGACCGGCTGGAAGAAAAACTGACCCGCACCGCGTTCAGCGCCGACGACAAGGCCTTCATCGAGAGCGCGGCTTATTTTTTTATCGCCACCGCCGATGCCAGCGGCAGGCCGGACTGCTCGTTCAAGGGCGGCCTGCCGGGTTTCGTGCGCGTGACCGGACCCGCCGAACTGGCGTTCCCCGATTACGACGGCAACGGCATGTTCAAGAGCCTCGGCAATCTGATCGTGAACCCGCACGTCGGCCTGCTGTTCATCGCCCTGCACGACAAGCCCAAGCGCCTGCGCGTCAACGGCCAGGCGCGCGTGAGCGACAGCGATCCGCTGCTGGGCGAGACGGTCGGCGCGCAATTGATCGTGCGCGTCGAAGCGCGCGCCATTTTTCCCAATTGCCCGCGCTATATCCCGAACATGCAGATGACCGGGCCGTCGATCTATACCCCGCAGCCGCAATGCGAGCCGCCGGAGCCGGCCTGGAAGACCTTCGACAGCTTCAAGGACGTGGTGCCTGCGCGCGCACCCACCTGGAAAGGCTAGCCATGCGCAGCGAGCGTTTCGAATTTTCCAATGCCAAGGGCGAAAAACTCGCCGGCGTGCTCGACCTGCCGCTCGGCAAGCCCGCGGCCTATGCGCTGTTCGCGCATTGCTTCACCTGCGGCAAGGACATCCCGGCCGCCAAGCGCATCGCCGAGCGGCTGACCATCCACGGCATCGCCGTGCTGCGTTTCGATTTCACCGGCCTGGGCGGTAGCGAGGGCGAATTCGCCAACACGCATTTTTCCTCCAACGTCGACGATCTGGTCGCCGCCGCCGATCACCTGCGCAAGATGTCTGGCGCGCCGGCGATTCTGATCGGCCATAGTCTCGGCGGTTGCGCGGTGCTGGCGGCTTCGCATCGCATTGCCGAGGCGCGCTGCGTCGTCACCATCGCCGCGCCGTACGATCCCAGCCACGTGGTCGGCCTGTTCAAGGATCAGGTCGACAAGATCAACCAGCAGGGCGAGGTCGAGGTGCAGCTGGCCGGGCGGCCATTCCGCATCAAGCGCGAATTTCTCGACGACGTGGCCGAGAAGAAGCTCAACGAATGCCTGGCCAACTTGCGCAAGGCACTGCTGGTGTTCCACTCGCCGACCGACGATCTGGTCGGCATCGACAACGCCTCGCACATCTTCACCGCCGCCAAGCACCCGAAGAGCTTCGTCTCGCTCACCGGCGCCGATCACCTGCTGAGCAAGGCGAGCGATGCCGTCTATGTGGCCAATGTGATCGCCGCCTGGGCCGGGCGTTATCTCGACCAGCCGCAAATCATGACCGAAGCCGAGGTCGAGGCCGGCCTGGTGCTGGTGCGCGAAACGCACGGCGGCAAATTCCAGCAGGAAATCTTGACCGGCCCACACCGCTTGCTGGCCGACGAGCCGGTCAAGCTGGGCGGGCTCGATTCCGGTCCGGGTCCCTATGATTATTTGCTGGCCGGCCTCGGCGCCTGCACCTCGATGACGATCCGGCTCTATGCCGACTTCAAAAAGATTCCGCTCACGAACGTCTCGGTGCGGCTCAACCACGAGAAAAAGATTCACAGCAAGGACTGCGAGGACTGCGAGAACAAGGTCACCAAAGTCGATCACATCGAGCGCGCCATCACGCTGGAAGGCCCGCTCGACGCCGAGCAGCGCAAAAAGCTGATGGAGATCGCCGACAAATGCCCGGTGCACCAGACGCTGGAATCGAAGATCGACATCCACACCGTCGAGTGGCCGGCGTAAGAATAATCCGTTCATTCCCGCGGAAGCGGGAATCCCGTTCTTTCGTAAAAATACTGGGTCCCCGCTTTCGCGGGGACGAACGGAATGTGCCGGCGGTGGCGCTTGAAATGAGCGCGCGTAAGAGTATTTTCCCGCCGCCATGCAGACCGCAGCAGCCGCGCTGACGCAGCAGTTCCTCGCCTGGGTGGAGGAAGCGCCGCGCAGCTATGCCGACGCGGAAGCCTGGCGCCGCAGCTGCCCGCATTTGTCGATTTGGGAAGACGCAATCTCGGACGGCCTGGTGCGCTTTAAGAACGGCAGCAGCATGCAAGGATCGCGACTCGTGCTCACGCCACGCGGAAAAGCGTTGCTACGGCAGCGTTGAACCTACTCCGTTCATTCCCGCGTAAGCGGGAATCCAGTTCTTTTTAGCCCTGGGTCCCCGCTTTCGCGGGGACGAACGGAGGTGGGACCAGTCTTGGTGCCGCGGCCTCCCAGCATCCCCATCCCTTGCGGCTTGACGATCCCAAGGGCTGGAGTCACATTAGAACAAATAGTGAACATTGGGACGGCGCGAAACCTGCCGATTTGGCTGGATATCTTCGTGTCTCCAGAGGCTTAACGCCATGCTTGAGCAGTTGCATCAGCGCTTGCGGGCTTTGCAGAAGACCGCCGGGATCGCGGATGGTCCCGGCACCCTGGCCCTCGGCATCGGGACAGTCGACGACGTGCTCGGCGGCGGCCTCGCGCGCGGCGCGCTGCATGAGATCGCCGCGGTGAGCGAGGCCCATCTCGCCGCCGCGACGGGTTTTGCGCTCGGGCTGGCGGCGCTTTCTTTTCCTGTCATTCCGGGGCGCCGCGAAGCGGCGAACCCGGAATCCATAACCCCAGCTGCGGAGTATGGATTCCGGGTCCGCGCCTTCGGCGCGTCCCGGAATGACGAAGAAGTGGCGGGGGGAGGTAAGAGCCTCCTCTGGCTCGCCGAGGACATGACGCTCGCCGAAAGCGGCGCGCCCTACGGCCCCGGCCTCGACGCCTTCGGCCTTCTCCCCGAGCATCTGCTGACGGTCGCCGCCGCGCGGCCGCGCGACCTGCTGTGGGCGATGGAGGAAGCGCTGCGCTGCCGCGCGGTTCACGCGGTGATCGGCGAACTGCGCCGCGGCGAGATCGACAGGGTGGCGATACGGCGGCTCTCGCTGGCGGCGGCGGAGAGCGGCGCGCTCGCGCTGCTGCTGCGCGGCGCCCCGATCAACGACGCCTCGACCGCCGCCACCCGCTGGATCGTCGGCGCGGCGCCAAATGCCTGCTTTGCCACGCAGCTCGTGCGCAACCGCCGCGGCCCGCTCGGCTCATGGATTCTGCAATGGAGTGACAGCGATGAGTGCTTCGTCCTCGCAACGCATGCTCAGCCTGTGGCTGCGCCGGCTCTCGACCGACCGCATCGAAAGGTTGCGTGACTCTTCTCCCTCTCCCCGACAAATGCCGTCGTCATTCCGGGGCGCTCGCGAAGCGAGCGAGCCCGGAATCCAGAGACAAGCGCGGTCTTCGCACCTGGATTCCGGGTCCGCGCCTTCGGCGCGTCCCGGAATGACTGAGACGGGCGCGGGAAGAGGCGTAGTCATCTACGGCAAGCGCGGCAATGCCGAGCTGATCGTCGCCGTCGATGAGGCGGCGGAACGGCTCGGCCTGCACACGGGGCTGGCGCTGGCGCAGGCGCGCGCCATGCATCCCGGGCTCGATGCAATCGAGGAAGACGCCGAGGCCGACGCCAGCCTGCTGGAAAAAATCGCCGACGGGTGCCTGCGCTACACGCCGCTGGTGGCGGTCGACGCGCCCGACGGCCTCATGCTCGACATCGGCGGCTGCGCGCATCTTTACGGCGGCGAACAAACGCTGGTCGCCGATCTGGGTGAGCGCATCGCGTGGGCGGGCTTCGCCTATACTGTCGCCATCGCCGGCACTATCGGTGCGGCCTGGGCCGCCGCCCATTACGGCGAGCCGGCGAGCTACGCCGGCGGCGAAGAGCGCGCCCTGCTCGCGCCGCTGCCGCTATCGGCGCTGCGGCTTCCCGCCGACACCGTGGCGGCGCTGGCGCGCGTCGGCCTCAAGCGCATCGGCGATATCGCCGACTTAGCCCGCGCGCCGCTCACCGCCCGCTTCGGCACAGATCTGCTGCGCCAGCTCGACCGCGCGCTCGGGGCCGAGCACGAGCCGCTCAATCCGCGGCTACCGGTCGCGCCCTATGTGGCCGAGCAGCGTTTTGCCGAGCCGATCGCGCGCGCGCAGGACGTGCTGGGAACCGTCATGCGGCTGGCGGCGCGGCTGCAATTCGCGCTGGAGCGGCGTGGCGACGGCGCCCGGCGCATCGAGCTCACATTATTCCGCACCGACGGCGCGGTGCGCCGCCTGGCTGCCGGCACCTCGCGCCCGTTACGCGATCCGGCGCAAATCCGCGCGTTGTTCGTCGAGCGGCTGGCCGCGCTGGCCGATGAATTCGATCCCGGCTTCGGTTTCGATATGGCGCGGCTGTCGGTCCTGGTCGCCGAGCCTTCTCCGCCCGAGCAGATCGGCATCGGCGGCGGCGAAGACGGAAGGGAAGTCGACCGCCAAGTGGACCAACTTGTCGATCGCCTGAGCGCGCGACTGGGCAGCCGCCGCGTGCGGCGGCTGATCGCGCAGGACAGCCACATCCCTGAGATCGCCGCGGCCACTGTGCCGGCGCAGATGACCGCCGATCCCGGCTGGCAGGCGTTCCGCCGTTTCCGCACCGAGGCCGAACTGGCGCCCCGCCCGCTGCGGCTGCTGACGCGGCCGGAGCCGATCGAGGCGCTGGCCGAAGTGCCGGACGGTCCGCCTTTACGGTTCAGGTGGCGGCGCGCGCTGCACGAGGTGATCGCCGCCGAGGGCCCCGAGCGCATCGAGGGCGCCTGGTGGAGCGAGCACGGTGGCCCTGCGCGCGATTATTTCCGCGTCGAAGACAAGAGCGGACTTCGTTTCTGGCTGTTCCGCTCGGGCCTCTACCGCGATCTCGCACGCGACGCCGCCGCACCGACCTGGTTCTTGCACGGGACGTTTGCGTGAGGACGTTGCCGCGAACTCTCTTAACCCTCTCCCCCTGTGGGAGAGGGTGGTCCGAGCGAAGCGAGGACCGGGTGAGGGGGAAATGCCAAAGTACCGAGTCAAAAAATTCAAGCGGAGCCAGACGCGTCGCCTTCGTCACACATTGACAGATGCTGAATACCAGCTCTGGCAACTCCTTCGCTCGCGCCAGCTCGCCGATATCAAATTCCGCCGACAGGCGCCGCTCGGGCCTTGGGTCGTCGACTTCGTGTCTTTCGAACAAATGCTCGTCGTCGAGGCGGACGGAAGCCAGCACGCTGACAGCGCACGCGATCAGACGCGTGACGTCGATCTGCGGAGGCGTGGCTTCCGCATCCTACGCTTCTGGAACAACGACATCCTTGGAAATGCGGATGAAGTACTCGAGCAGATCATGGACACGATCGAGCAATCCCCCTCACCCCGCGGCCTTCGGCCGCGACCCTCTCCCACAAGGGGAGAGGGTTAGACGGCGCAAGTGGCTTAGTACATGCGTTACCTCGAATTCGCCTGTGCCTCGAATTTCTCCTTCCTGCGCGGCGCCTCGCATGCCGAGGAGCTGATGGTGCGGACGGCCCAGCTCGGGCTGACCGGCCTCGGCCTCGCCGACCGCAACACGGTCGCCGGCGTGGTGCGCGCGCATCTGGCCAAGCGCGAGCAGAACCTGCCGCTGCGTTACCATCCGGGCGCGCGGCTCGTCTTCGCCGACGGCACGCCCGACGTGCTCGCCTACCCGCGCGACCGCGCCGGCTGGGGAAGGCTCACCCGCCTGCTCACCCTCGGCAACCTGCGCGCCGAGAAGGGCGATTGCATTCTGCGGCTTGACGACCTGCTGGCGCATGTGGACGGGCTGGAGCTGGTGGTGATGGATTCTTCTTCCTTCACCTCTCCCCTGGTGGGAGAGGTCGGCGCGCGCAGCGTGCCGGGTGAGGGGGGAAAAAAATTAAAGGCGCAGCGCCCCCTCACCCGGCTCGCCGCTGACGCGGCTCGCCACCCTCTCCCACGAGGGGGGAGGGTAAAAAGTACGCTATCGCTCCTCCGTTCCGCCGGCCGCGTCCGCCTCGCCGCCTCGATGCTCTATCGCGGGCGCGACCGCGTGCGGCTCGCGCGCAGCGTGGCGCTGGCGCGCGAGGCAGACGTCCCGCTGATCGCGGTCAACGACGTGCTTTATCACCATCCCGACCGGCGGCCACTCGCCGACGTGCTCGCCTGCATCCGCGAGAAAGTGACCATCGATCGCGCCGGGCGAAAGCTGGCGGTCAATGCCGAGCGCCATCTCAAATCGGGCGAGGAAATGGCGCGGCTGTTCCGCGACGCGCCGCAGGCGATCGAGGAAACACTGCGCCTGAGCGACGCGCTCACCTTCTCGCTCGATGAACTGCACTACGAATATCCCGATGAGACCATCGACGGCTTCGCCAGCGCGCAGGATGCGCTCATGCATCTCACCTATGATGGCGCCACGCGTCGCTACCCGCAGGGCCTGCCGCCCAAGGTGCGCTTGAGCATCGAGCACGAACTGGCGCTGATCGCGCAGCTCGCCTACGCGCCCTACTTCCTCACCGTCTACGACATCGTGCGCTACGCGCGCGCGCAGGGCATCCTCTGCCAGGGCCGCGGCTCGGCCGCCAATTCCGCCGTCTGCTTTTGCCTCGGCATCACCGAGGTCGATCCCGACCGCGCCGATCTCCTGTTCGAGCGTTTCATCTCGCCGGAGCGGCGCGAGCCGCCCGACATCGACGTCGATTTCGAGCACGAGCGGCGCGAGGAAGTCATTCAATATATCTACGGCAAATACGGGCGCGAACGCGCCGGCATCGCCGCCACCGTGATCTCCTATCGCGGCCGCTCGGCGATCCGCGAAGTCGGCAAGGCCTTCGGCCTGTCGGAGGACACCATCGGTGCGCTCTCGTCCTCGATCTGGGGCGGCGGCGGCGACGGCAAGGCCGACCTCGCGCGCGCCGGGCTCGATCCGGCGAGCCGGCGCGTCCAGCAGATCGCGGCACTGGCGCGCGCGATCGTCGGCTTCCCGCGCCATCTGTCGCAGCATGTCGGCGGCTTCGTCATCACGCGCAGCCGGCTCGACGAGGTGATGCCGATCGGCAATGCGGCGATGGATGACCGCACCTTCGTCGAATGGGACAAGGACGATCTCGACGCACTCGGCATTCTCAAGATCGACGTGCTCGGCTTGGGCATGCTGTCCTGCCTGCGCAAGGCGCTCGATCTGGTCGAGCGGCATTATCCCGAAGCATTTCCGCAAACGCGAAGCGCGCATCTCGTGCCCTCTCCCCTTGTGGGAGAGGGCTCCTCAGCATCTCAACGAAAAAGACTGGGTGAGGGGGCAGGCCTCCCCCCTCACCCGAGTACGCCTGCTGCACTTCCGGCGCTGCCCTCTCCCACAAGGGGAGAGGGCGCAATAACGGCCGCCGACCTCTCCTCCATCCCGGCCGAGGATCCCGCCGTCTACCGCATGCTGCAACGGGCGGATTCGCTCGGCGTGTTCCAGGTGGAGAGCCGCGCGCAGATGACCATGCTGCCGCGCCTGAAGCCGAAAAATTTCTACGATCTCGTCATCGAAGTGGCGATCGTGCGTCCCGGCCCGATCCAGGGCGACATGGTGCATCCTTATCTGCGCCGGCGGCAGGGGCTGGAAGCGGTCTCCTATCCGTCGAAGGCGCTCGAAGCGGTGTTGGCGAAAACCCTGGGCGTGCCGCTGTTCCAGGAGCAGGCGATGAAAATCGCCATCGTCGCCGCCGGCTTCACCCCCGCCGAGGCCGACAAACTGCGCCGCGCCATGGCCACCTTCAAGCGCGTCGGCACCATCGGCACCTTCCAGCGCAAGATGATCGACGGCATGCTGGCCAACGGCTATGAGCGCAGCTTCGCCGAGCGCTGCTTCCACCAGATCGAGGGTTTCGGCGAATACGGCTTCCCGGAAAGCCACGCGGCGAGCTTCGCGCTCCTGGTCTATGCCTCGGCCTGGCTGAAATGCCGTTATCCGGACGCTTTCGCCGCCGCGCTGTTGAACGCGCAGCCGATGGGCTTCTACGCGCCGGCGCAGATCGTGCGCGACGCGCGCGAGCATGGCGTCGAGGTGCGCGCGCCCGATGTCAATCATTCGGATTGGGACTCGACGCTCGAGCCGGGCCCGCGCGCCGCTGCCCAAGTTGGCTATAGCCGACTTGGGCAATTAACTTGCCGATCTCGGGTAAACCCGAGATCGGTCGCCTGCACGCGCTGCATCGCGAGATGCGCGACGACCTGCGCACCACCCACGCGCTGCGCCTCGGCCTGCGCGAGATCAAGGGGCTGAGCGAAGAAGATGGCAGGCTGATCGTGGAGAAACGCGATGCGTTCTCTTCTCCCGGCCCTCCACTTTTTCTTTCTTCACCTCCCCCTGAAAGGGGGAGGTCGGCTGCCGAAGGCAGCCGGGTGGGGGTCACTTCCGGAATTGAAAATCAAGATGACCCCCTCCCCAACCCTCCCCCTTTCAGGGGGAGGGAAAAGAAAGAGTGCTCGCGGGGGGAGGGAAAAATAGATTACAACTCCGTGCGCGATGTCTGGCTGCGCACCGGCTTATCGCCGCGCATGCTGGAGCGGCTGGCCGACGCCGATGCCTTCGGTTCGCTCGGTCTCACCCGGCGCGAGGCGCTATGGGCGGCCAAGGCGCTCGGCCGCGTCGGCGACCGCGACGACGATCTGCCGTTGTTTGTCGGCAATGCCGACGCCTCGCCGGCGCGCATTGTATCGCGCGAGCCCGATGTCGCGCTCCCGCCGATGCCGCTGGGCGAGGAAGTCGTCAACGACTACCGCTTCCTGCGCCTGTCCTTGCGCGCGCATCCGGCGCAATTCCTGCGCGCCGATCTCGAGCGCCGCGGCATCTTGCGCAACGAGGCGCTGCGCGGCGTCGCCAACAATACGCGCGTGAAGATTTCCGGGCTGGTCACCTGCCGGCAGCGGCCGGGCTCGGCCAAGGGCGTGGTGTTCATGACCATCGAGGACGAAAGCGCGGTCGCCAATGTGATCGTGTGGCCGAAACTGTTCGAGCGCGTGCGCCCGGTGGTGCTGGGTGCGCGCTACGTGGCGGTCGCCGGCCGCGTGCAGGCGGAATCCGGCGTCATCCATGTGGTGGCCGACGCGCTCGAGGATCTCACGGTGCTGCTGGCGCGGCTGGCCGAACAGGGCGCCGACATCGACAGCCTGGCGCGCGCCGACGAGGTGCGCCGCCCGATCGAGGACCAGCGCGAGGCGCACGCGCTGGGCGGCCGGCAGAGCCGGTTGCTGCGGCTGATACGCGAAATGCCCGAGTTGATCGGCGATCTCGACGTCACCGCGCCGGGCTCCGCGCATGCGCCGACCAGGCGCGCGCTGTGACTTACATCGCCGGCGTGACGTCGCGCCCGACATACAGCGACTTCGCCAGCACCGAGCCGTCCGGCTGTTTGTCCCAGCCGAAGATGATGATCTGCGCGCCGGCCTTGAGCTCGTCCTTGCTGCCCACCGCGGCCGCGGCGATCACCGTGTCCTTGGTGACGACGACTTTTTTCTCGCCGTCCTTGTATTTCACCATCAGCGTTTCGCCGTCCTTGCCGGTCACGATGTTCTCGACATAGGCGTTGGTCATGGTGCTGTTCGGCCGCGCGTCCCAGGGTCCGTGCCGGTCCGGCACCACGCCGCGCTGCGCCGGCAGGAATAGATGGATCGAAAACGCCTGGATGCTGCCGTCCGGCTGCGGCACGCCGGCGATGCCGATGAAGCTGTCGGTCTTGATGTCGGCGAGCGAGGCCTTGACCAGCGCCGACACGCGCGCCTTTTCGTCCACCTTCACGTTCACCATGGCGCCGTCGCGCGTTTTCAGCGCCAGCATGGCGCCGTCGGCCTTCTCGATCTGGCCGCGGATGCGGCCCGGCTGCTGCGCGAACGCGGCACTCGCCGCCAGGCTCAAAACAACGGCCAGGCCAAGCGCGCGCCGCGTCATATTCATCATCGACATGATGTCCTCCCCCTGCGGCCGGCGTCGTCGCGCCGGGCTCCTCAGGTGGAAAACCCCTCGCCGCGCTTCTTATTCCGGCGGGTGGGCTTGGCCGGCGGCTTTAGGCCGGTTGGCGGGGCCACGGGCGCCGTCGCGCCCAGATCGGCTTCCACCAGCGCGCGCAGTTCGGGCGTCACTGCCGGGCGGATGCCGAACCAGCGTTCGAAACCGCGCACCGCCTGATGCAGCAGCATGCCGAGCCCGTCGGCGGTGCGCAGGCCGCGCGCGCGCGCCAGTTTCAGCAACCCGGTCTCCAGCGGCGCGTAGACCAGGTCCGCCACCACCAGCGAGGCCGGGCAGCGCAGATTGATCTCCAGCGGCGGCTGCCCGACCATGCCCATGGTCGTGGTGTTGACCAAGAGCCCGGCGCCGCCCAAGAGCCCGGTGGTTTCCTCCCAGCGGGCGACATGCACGCGCGCGCCGAATTTCTTTTTCAAGGCTTCCGCGTGCTCGATCGTCCGGTTGATCACGTAGATGCGCCCGACATTGCGCTGGATCAGCGCGAACACCACGGCGCGCGCGCCGCCGCCGGCGCCCAGCACCGCGGCGGTTTCCAGACCGCGGTCCCAGCCTGGCGTGGCGGCATCGAGATTGGCGAGGAAGCCCTCGACGTCGGTATTGGTCGAGCGTAGCAATTCGCCGTCGTACCACAGCGTGTTGGCGGCGCCGACGGCGCGCGCGCGCTCGTCCGGCTCCGACAGCGTCAGCACGGCCTGCTTGTGCGGCACGGTGACGTTGGCGCCGATATAGCCGTGCGCGCGCAATTGCGCGACGAACTCGGAAAGTTTTTCCGGCGGCACCGCCTCGCGCCGGTATTCGGCGTTGAGATTATGCTGCTTGATCCAATAATTGTGGATCAGCGGCGAGCGCGAATGGGCCGCCGGCCAGGCGATGATGCAGACCGCTTTGCGTTCCTCGCTCATGCTTCCGCCACCACGGTGTTGCGCAGCACGCCGATCTGCGGGACTTCGATTTCCACCACGTCGCCCGGTTTGAGCCAGGCGGGCGGCTCGCCGCGGGCCTTAAGTTTCACCGGCGTGCCGGTGACGATGATATCGCCGGGCTTGAGCGTCATGAAGGTGCTGACATAGGCGATCAACTCCGAAAACGACTTGATCATGCTGGCGGTGGTGTCGTCCTGGGTGATCTCGCCGTTGACCTTCGCCGTCAAATGCAGCGGCTTGGCAAGGTCGATGTCGTCGGCGGTCACCAGCCAGGGGCCGATGCCGCCGCTGGCGTCGAAATTCTTGCCTTGCGTGACGTTGAATTTGCCGTGCCGCGTCCAGTCGCGGATCGTGCCCTCGTTGCACAACGTGGCACCCACCACATGATCGAGCGCCTGGTCCGGCGCGATGCGCCGGCCGGCGCGGCCGATCACCAGCGCGATCTCGCCTTCGTAGTCGAGTTGCTCGGATTCATGCGGCCGCACGATAACGCCCTGATGCCCGACCAGCGAGCCGGGCGCGCGGTAGAACATGCTGGGGTATTTCGGCGCCTCGGCGTCGCCGTAGTCGGCATTGCGGTTGGCGTAGTTGACGCCGATGCAGAGGATTTTCTCCGGCGCCGGCACCGGCGGCAGAAGCTCCACCTCGCGCAGCGGGAAATCGGCGCGCACCCCGCGCGCCGCCGCGCGCGCGCTATCGAGCCCGTCCGCGCGCAGCAGATCGAGCACGCTGGTGAACGGCGGGCCGAGCCGGGTCTTGAGATCGACCACGCCCTCGCCCGCACCTTCGCCGATGACCGCGCCGAAGCTGTCCCGCCCGCGCACCCTGTAACTTGCAAGTTTCATTCGGATTTCCAGGCCTTGTCGCGCCCGCGCCCGGCCGGCATGGAGCCGTCGGTGGGCCAGCGTTATGCTGCGGGAGGAGTGGCGCCCGCAGCATCTATTCTCTGCGCGGGGGGCCGTCAACGCCGCCGCCCTTTCTTCCCCTCGCCCCTTGTGGGAAAGGTGAAGAGCCAATCCCGCCCGGACCAAGCATCCATGAAATCCATCTTCCTCGACTGCAACGACCAGCTGGCGCCGGTGTGGGCGCGCGTGATCCACCCGGACGATCCAAAAATCGACGTCAATACCAAACCGTTCGCGCGCGAGCAGTTGCCGCGGCTGCTCGCCGGCTACGATATCGCGATCGACGACCATTCCTACATGCCGACGCCGCTGGTGGCGCAGTGCCCGGAGCTCAAGCACATCGTGTTCCTCGGCACCGGCGCGGCGAGCTACATGAATGTCGAGGAGCTCAGCTACCGCGGCGTCACCGTGCACATCATCAAGGGCTACGGCGACACCGCGGTGGCCGAGCACACCATCGCGCTGATGCTGGCGGCCGCGCGCGACATCGCGCGCATGGACCGCGAGGTGCGCGCCGGCATCTGGACGCCGCTGGAAGGCGTGCAACTCATCGGCAAGACGCTCGGCGTGATCGGCCTCGGCGGCATCGGCCGCGAGGTCGCGCGCATCGGCAAGGGCATGGGGCTGGAGGTGATCGCCTACAACCGCACGCGCCGCGCCGACGCGAACGTGCCGCTGGTCGATATCGACACGCTGCTGGCGCGTGCGGACGTGGTGTCGCTCAACCTCGTGCTCAACGACGCGACGCGCGGCTTTCTCTCGGCCGAGCGCATCGCGCGCATGAAGCCGGGCGCCATCCTGGTCAACACCGCGCGCGGCGCGCTGGTGGACGAGGCCGCGCTCATCGCGGCGCTGCAAAGCGGCCACATCCGCCACGCCGGGCTCGACGTGTTCCACAGCGAGCCGCTGAAGCCCGACCATCCGCTGGCGAAGATGCGCAACGTGACGCTGACCGCGCACGCCGCCTTCCGCACGCTGGAAGCCTCGATGACGCTGCTGCGGCGGGCGATCGATATTGTGAAGACGATTGCCGCCTAGCGGCGCATTGCCTCGCCAGCCGTTCCCGGTCACAATAAGAAAAAAGAGTTGGGGGGACGACAAGGTGAAGCCGGCGCCATTCGCTTACAAAAAGGCGCGCTCGCTCGCGGAGGCGATTGCGCTCTTGGGCGAGCACAAGGAGGCCCGCCTGCTCGCCGGCGGGCAGAGCCTGATCGCCACGCTCAATATGCGGCTCTCCGCCCCGAGCCTGCTGATCGACATCAACGGCATCGGCGGCCTCGACGGCATCGTCCACAAGGACGGCAAGGTCGAGATCGGCGCGCTCGCGCGCCACGCCGCCGCCGAGCGTTCCGAGACGATCGCCCGGCACGCGCCGCTGATCGCGCGCGCCATGCCGCATATCGGCCATGCCGCCATCCGCAACCGCGGCACGCTCGGCGGCTCTATCGCCTATGCCGATCCGGCCGCCGAACTGCCGGCCTGCCTGCTGGCGCTTGACGGCGAGGTCGAGGCGAGCGGGCCGCAGGGCAAGCGCACGATCAAGGCAGCGGATTTCTTCAAGGGCCTGTTCGAGACCGCGCTCGGGCCGCAGGACGTGCTCACCGCCATTCGCGTGCCTGCCGCGGGCAAGGACACGCGCGTCGGCTTTGCCGAATTGGCGCGCCGGCACGGCGACTACGCCATCGTCGGCCTGGCGGCCAGCGCGCGCGCCGACGGCAAGCGGCTTGCCGATGTGCGGCTGGCTTTTTTCGGCGTCGGCAGCACGCCGGTGCGCGCGAAGAAGGCCGAAACGGCGCTCGCCGGCGGCAATGTCGATGCCGCCGTCGCCGCGCTCGATCTCGATCCGCCCGACGACCTGCAGGCCAGTGCCGCGGTGAAGAAGCATCTCGCCGGCGTGCTGCTGCGGCGGGTGGCCGGGCAGTTGATGGAGGCGCGGTGATGAGCGACCACGCCCTCGACATTTCGCTGACCGTCAACGGCGAGCGCGTCCATGAGCGCGTGGAGGCGCGCAAGACGCTGGTCGATTTCCTGCGCGAGGATTTGGCGCTCACCGGCAGCCATGTCGGCTGCGAGCATGGCGTGTGCGGCGCCTGCACCGTGCGCGTGAACGGCGAGATCGTGCGCGGCTGCCTGATGCTGGCGGTGCAATGCGACGGCGCCACGGTCGAGACCATCGAGGGCCTGTCGGATTCGGGCGAGATCGCCGATTTGCAGGCGGCGTTCGAGCAGCGCAACGCGCTGCAATGCGGCTATTGCACCCCCGGCATGATCGCGGCCGCGCAGGATCTGCTGAAGCGCGCAAAGGACAACAAATCGGTGCCGAGCCGCGACGCGATCCGCGAGCATCTCTCCGGCAACTACTGCCGCTGCACCGGCTACCACGCCATCGTCGATGCGGTGGAAGCGGTGGCCACGGCGAGGCACGGAGCAAAGTCATGAGATTTTGCTCGACCGTCGCCACATCGTTCTCTCCCCCCTTGTGGGGGAGAGACAGAGAGGGGGGTAAGCGGCAAATCCTGTGCGTGCTGCTTACCCCCCTCCCCAACCCTCCCCCACAAGGGGGGGAGCAGATTAGCGAGCGGGGAGAGCCACAATGAAAATCACCTCCGACTCCCCGCCCGTGCTGAGCGCGCTCGACCGGCCGAACTCCTATATCGGCCGCTCGGTGCCGCGGCCGAACCTGCAACGGCTCACGCAGGGGCGCGGGCAATATGTCAGCGACGTCACTTTGCCGCGCATGGCGCATGTCGCCTTCGTGCGCTCGCCGCACGCGCACGCGCGCATCAAAGCGATCGAGGCCGACGCGGCGAAAAAGGCGCCGGGCGTGATCGCGGTCGTCACCGGCGCCGAACTGGCCAAAGTCATCACGCCCTGGGTCGGCGTGCTCACCCATCTCAAGGGCCTGAAATCCGCGCCGCAGCACGCCATCGCGGTCGAGCGCGCCTGCTGGCAGGGCGAGGCCGTGTCGCGCCGTGGTGGCGCGCACGCGCGCGCAAGCCGAGGACGCCTGCGAACTGGTCGAGGTGAGCTACGAGCCGCTGCCCGCGGTCACCGATCCGGAAACCGCGCTCGATGCCAAGACGCCGGTGATCCAGCCGGAGCTCGGCGACAATCTCTGCTTCGAGCGCAAGCTGGAAGTCGGCGCCCCCGACAAGGCCTTCGCCGAAGCCGACGCGGTGGTGGAGACCACCTTCCTGTTCGGCCGCCACACCGGCGTCACCACCGAGCCGCGCGCGGTGGTGGCCGACTGGAACCCGGGCGAGCAGAAGATGACGGTCTATCACGGCACGCAGGCGCCGCACATGATGCAGAACCTGTTCGCCAAGCATCTCGGCCTGGCGGAGCAGCAGGTGCGCGTGCTCACCAAGGACGTCGGCGGCTCGTTCGGCATCAAGGTGCACACCTATGCCGACGAGATGGCGACGGTGGCGCTGTCGAAACTGCTCAAGCGGCCGGTGAAATTCGTCGCCGACCGCATCGAGAGCTTCGTCACCGACATCCATGCCCGCGACCACCGCATCAAGGCCAGGATCGGCGTCAAGAACGACGGCACCATCACCGCCTTCGAGATCGACGACCTGACCGGCATCGGCCCCTACTCGGTCTATCCGCGCACCTCGGGCATCGAGGCCAACCAGATCGTCAACCTGACCGGCGGGCCCTACACCTGCGCGAACTATCGCGCGCAGGCGCGCGTGGTGTTCCAGAATAAGAATGTCATGTGCCAATACCGCGCGGTCGGCCATCCGATCGCGGTGGCGGTGACCGAAGGGCTGGTCGAGCTGGCCGCCGCCAGGATCGGCATGGACCCGCTGGAGATCAGGCGGCGCAACCTGATCGCCGACGACGCCTATCCGTGCGCGTCGGCCGCCGGCTTGAAGTTCGAGAAGCTGTCGCACCACGAGTCGCTCGCCCATCTCGACGCCATGATGAATTACGCCGGGCTGCGCGCCGAGCAGACGCGGCTGCGCGCGCAGGGCATCTATCGCGGCATCGGCTTCGCCAGCTTTATCGAGGTGACCAATCCGTCGGCCGCCTTCTACGGCGTCGGCGGCGCGCGCATCACCTCGCAGGACGGCGCCACCGTGAAGCTGGACGCGCAAGGCACCATCATCGTGCATACCGGCGTCACCGAGCAGGGCCAGGGCGCGGAAGCCGTGGTGGCGCAATGCGTCGCCACGTCGTTCGGCGTGCCGCTCGACAAGGTGCGCGTGATCACCGGCGACACCGACAACACGCCCTATGGCGGCGGCACCTGGGCCTCGCGCGCGGCCGGCATCGGCGGCGAGGCGGCCTGGCAGGCCGGCAAGGCGTTGCGCGGCAACGTCCTGGCGGTCGCGGCCAGCATTCTGCAAGCCAAGCCCGAGGAGCTCGACATCCGCAACGGCATCGTCGTCGACAAGGCGAAAGGCACCGAACGGCTGCCGCTCGAGGAACTGGCGCGCGTCGCCTATTTCCGCCCCGACACGCTGCCGCCCGGCTTCCAGGCCGAGCTGATGGCGACCCGCCATTACGTGCCGCGCGCCTGGCCGTTCGCCTTCACCAACGGCGTGCAGGCGAGCTATCTCGAGGTCGACACCGACACCGGCTTCGTCAAATTGCTCAAGCACTGGTGCGTGGAGGACTGCGGCACCATCATCAATCCGCAACTGGTCGACGAGCAGATTCGCGGCGGCGTGGTGCAGGGCATCGGCGCCGCGCTGTTCGAGCACTGCCTGTATGACGAGCGCGGGCAGCTGCTCAACGGCAACATGGCCGATTACCTGGTGCCGATGGCGGTGGAAATGCCCGACATCGAATGCGGCCACGTGGTCTCGCCCACCGCCGACAGCGAGCTCGGCGCCAAGGGCGCCGGCGAGGCCGGCACCGCCGGCGCGCCCGGCTCGGTGATGAACGCCATCAACGACGCGCTGCGCCCGCTCGGCGCGCAGCCGCTCACCGACATGCCGTTCACGCCGGGCAAGATTTTACGGGCGCTGGGGAAGGTGTGAGTCGTGTTCCGGGCGCAGCGCAGCACGTTAGTGCTGCGCCACATCCGGGCACGCCAACTTAAAACTTGATCATGTCGCTGCGCGTCAGCGTCACTTTCGGTCCGATGCCGCCGGTGCCGTTCGCCAGCAGCCAGGCGGTGACCTGCTCGAAATACAAGTTCTCCGACGCCATGCCGTCCACCGGAACGATGACCTTGAACCCCTTCAGCGCCGCATCGCTTGCGGTATAAAGCACCGCGCCGTGCGCGCCGGTGCCGTTCACGATCACGCTCTGAATGCCCTTATCCTTCAGAATTTTTTCCAAATCGGTTTTGGTGAACTTGTCGACGCTGGAGTGCACAACCGGATCGCCCCCGGCCGGCGCGATATCTTTGACGATATCATCCGCGGTTGCTTTTCCGGCGAGGCTGTAGACGACCAGCACGTCCTTGGCGCGGGCTTCGGTCAGCAGCTTCTTCATCGCCGGAATCGACGCCATGCAACGCGGACGGCTCGTGCAGTTCGGCTTCACGAAATCGAGCAATAGCAACGCGGTGGTCTTGGGATCCGCCGTCACCGGTTTGAGTTCGGGCGCCGGCGGCGCCTTAACATCTGCCCACTCTTGGATGATATCGCCCGCCTGCGCGGACATGACGGCCGAGGCCAGCAGGACGATGGTGCCGAGCGCGACGATCAGTTTTCGTTTCATGAAAATCCTCCCTGAAGTGCGCCGGCATTCGTCGGCCGGCTTATGGCCGGGATCATGCGCAAGCGGCGCCGGCCCTGTCAAAGGCCGGCATTGACCGACCCCGCTTGATGAAACACCGCAACCCGGCGCAATATTCGCGCCTCAGCGGCCGGCCTTCACATTTGCGGCCTGTAAAAACGAAAAAAAGGGATGAACGCCATGAACATCAAGGTTGGCAAACAAGCGATCGCCGAAGCCTCCAAGAAGCTCAGCAATTGGGGCCGCTGGGGCAAGGACGACCAGATCGGCACGCTCAACCACGTCACGCCCGAGGATATCGTCAAGGCGGCGAGCCTGATCCGCACCGGCAAGGTGTTCGCGCTCGGCATCCCGCTCGACCGCAGCGGGCCGCAGACCGGCCTGTTCGGCGGCCGCTTCAACCCGATCCATCAGATGCTGGCCACCGGCACCGACGCCATCGCCGGCCAGCAGGACTGGAACCAGATCCGCTATGCCGACGACACGCTGATGCTGTGCGTGCAGGGCGCCACCCATTGGGACGCGCTCGGCCACATTTTTTACGACGACAAGGCCTATAACGGCCACGACGCCAAGCTGATCGACTCGCGCGGCCTCTCCGTGCTCGGCATCGAGCATTCCAAGAGCAAGATGGTCGGGCGCGGCGTGCTGCTCGATATCGCGCGTTTCCGCGGCGTGAAATGGATGCAGGACGGCGAAAGCATCTCCAACGACGAACTCGACAAATGCGCCAAGGAGCAGAACGTCTCGATCGGGCGCGGCGATTTCGTCATCGTGCGCACCGGCCAGATGGAACGCTGTCTCGTCGAGGGCCAATGGGGCGGCTATGCCGGCGGCGACGCGCCCGGCGTCAAGTTCGAGAACTGCTACTGGTGCCAGGACAAGCAGGTCGCCGCGATCTGCACCGACACCTGGGGCGTCGAGGTGCGGCCGAACGAAACCACCGAGGCCAACCAGCCCTGGCACTGGGTGGTGATCCCGGCCATGGGCCTGTGCATGGGCGAGATTTTCTATCTCAAGGAACTGGCCGAGGACTGCGCCGAGGACGGCGTCTACGAGTTCTTCTTCTGCGGCCCGCCGCTGATCATCACCGGCGGCACCGGCAGCCCGATCAATCCGCAGGCGATAAAATAACAAACCGAGACTGTCATGCCCGCGCAAGCGGGCATCCAGCCCTTGCTTTGTGGTCTTAAGTGCTGGGTCCCCGCCTTCGCGGGGACGACAGCCGTGTGAATGGAGGAATACCCATGCCCCGCTGGCTCAAGCGCGGAATGGACGCGAGTTCGATCAAGGCCGCCGACGCCAAGGTGCGCGAAACGGTGGAGAACATTCTCGCCGATATCGACGCGCGCAAGGACGCCGCGGTCGCCGACCTGTCGAAGAAATTCGACAACTGGGCGCCGAAGGATTTCCGCCTGTCGCCGGCCGAGATCGAGCGCGCCATCGCGCAGGTGCGCAAGCGCGACCTCGAGGATGTCAAATTCGCGCAGGCCCAGGTGCGCAATTTCGCGCAGAAGCAGAAAGACACCATGCACGACCTGGAAGTGGAAACGCTGCCCGGCGTCGTGCTCGGCCATCGCCACATCCCGGTCAATTCGATCGGCTGCTACGTGCCGGGCGGGCGCTACCCGATGGTCGCTTCCGCGCATATGTCGATCGTCACGGCGAAAGTGGCGGGCGTGAAGCGCATCATCGCCTGCGCGCCGCCGTTCAAGGGCGGCCCGCATCCGGCCATCGTTGCCGCCATGCATTTCGGCGGCGCCGACGACATCTACGTGCTCGGCGGCGTGCAGGCGGTGGCGGCCATGGCGCTCGGCACCGAGTCGATTAAGCCGGTCGACATGATCGTCGGCCCCGGCAACGCCTATGTGGCGGAGGCCAAGCGCCAATTGTTCGGCCGCGTCGGCATCGACCTTTTGGCCGGGCCGACCGAGACGCTGATCATCGCCGACGACAGCGTGGACGGCGAAATCTGCGCCACCGATCTGCTCGGGCAGGCCGAGCACGGCCCCACCTCGCCGGCCGTGCTGATCACCAATTCGGAGAAGCTCGCACGCGCCACCATGAGCGAAGTCGAGCGGCTGCTGAAAATCCTGCCGAGCGCCGAGCTCGCGGGGCAGGCCTGGAAGGACTATGGCGAGGTGATCGTCTGCGACAGCGTCGACGAGATGGTGGCCGAGGCCGACCGCGTCGCCTCCGAGCACGTGCAGGTGATGACGCGCGATCCCGATTACTTCCTCAACAACATGAAGAACTACGGCTCGCTGTTTTTAGGTCCCCGCACCAATGTCGCCTATGGCGACAAGGTGATCGGCACCAACCACACGCTGCCGACCAAGAAGAACGCGCGCTTCACCGGCGGACTGTGGGTCGGCAAGTTCTTGAAGACCTGCACCTACCAGAAGGTGCTGACCGACGAAGCGAGCGCCAAGATCGGCGAGGTCTGCTCGCGGCTGTGCATGCTGGAAGGCTTTGTCGCCCATGCCGAGCAGGCCAATATCCGCGTGCGCCGCTACGGCGGCCGCAACGTGCCCTACGGCCAGGCGGCGGAGTAGAAGTGCTCTTTGCGCAGCCCCCTGCGTTTAAGAAATAGTGTGGCGGCGCTTCTAGCGTTCCGTCCCCCCTTGTGGGGGAGGGACAGGGATGGGGGTATGCCGCATATTCCGAATTTGAAAAACACCCCCCTCCCTAACCCTCCCCCACAAGGGGGGAGGGAGCAGGCTGCGGCAAGCGGTGAGCGCGATGACATCAGTTGAACTCACAGGACTGACCCCCACCCCCTCCTTCCGCCTCGACGGCCGGCGCGCGCTGGTGACCGGCGGCGGGCGCGGGCTCGGGCTCGCCGCCGCCTCGGCGCTGGCCGATGCCGGCGCGCATGTCACGCTCGCCGCCCGCAGCGCCAAGGAGATCGAGGAAGCCGCCGGCGCCATCCGCGCGCGCGGGCAGCAGGCCGAGCCGCTCACCCTCGACGTGCGCGACGTCGAGGCGGTGAAAAAATCGATCGCCGCGCAGGCGCCGTTCGACATCCTGGTCAACAATGCCGGCACCAACAAGCCGACGCCGTTCGTCGACGTGACGGTGGAGGATTTCGACTTCGTGTTCTCGCTCAACGTGCGCGCGGCCTATTTCGTGGCGCAGGCGGTGGCGCGCGCGCTGGTCGAGGCCAACAAGCCCGGCTCGATCATCAACATGTCGTCGCAGATGGGCCATGTCGGCGGCCCCACGCGCACGGTCTATTGCGCCACCAAGCACGCCATGGAAGGCTTCACCAAGGCGATGGCGATCGAGCTCGCCCCGCACCAGATCCGCGTCAACACGCTGGCGCCGACCTTCATCGAGACGCCGATGACGCGGCCGTTTTTCCAGAACGAAGCCTTCCGCAAGGACACGCTTGCCCGCATCAAGCTCGGCCGCCTCGGCCAGCTCGAGGACCTGACCGGCGCCATCGTGTTCCTGGCCTCCGACGCCTCGGCGCTGATGACCGGCACTTCGCTGGTGATCGACGGCGGCTGGACGGCGGAATAATTTTTTTACTTCCACCTCCCCCTGAAAGGGGGAGGTCGGTCGCCGAGCGCAGCGAAGGCGACCGGGTGGGGGTCAACTTAAACGTCGCAAGACCCCCTCCCTGACCCTCCCCCTTTCAGGGGGAGGGAATCGAAAGGCTACGGCATACCGCCTACGCCAGCTTCGGCAGATCCGCGAAATATTCCGGGTGCTCCTTCATGACCGCTTCCATGAAGTCCGGCCGGAACAGCTTCGGCACGTTCAGGCGCGCGGCGCCCGGCAGCGTATTGACCAGCACTTCGTCCTCGGCGTTTTCGAAGGCGCGGATCACATTCGCCGACACGCGCGGGTCGAACTTGATGTTGCGAACCGCCTTCTTGCCGACGGCGACGTCGGTGCCGGGCACCCATTTGGCGTAGATCTCCACCGCCTCGTCAGGATTGGTGCGCGTGAAATGCGACGACTGCGCCAGCCCCGCGGCAATGCTCTTGATCACGCCCGGATTGCTTTCGACCGTCGGCGCGTTCGCAACCGCCACCATCACATAGGACATGTGCTGGCCGCCGCGGATGACCTCATACGAATCCGGGACGTGCATAAGCACTTGCGACACGAACGGCTCCCACGACACGATGGCGTCGACCTTGCCTTCGGCCAGCGCCGGAGCGAGCCCGAATTGCGACCAGATATTCTCGATCGTGACGTCGGCATATTTGATCTTGGCGCGGCGCAGCACCATCTTGAAATATTCGTCCGACGTCTGCCCCTTCGCGAGCCCGATCTTCTTGCCGATCAGGTCGTTGAGCTTGCCGGGCGCGATCCCTCGGCCCTTCTTGGTGATGATGGCGAGCGGGTCGTCGCAATTGTCGCGCGCGGCATCGTTCATGATCAGGCCGATGATGAGGAACGGATTTCCCGCGTGCACCGCCTTGAGATAGGTGGTCGTGCTCATGTCGCCGACCTGCGCCAAGCCGTCGTGCAGCGCATTGACCATGTCGGTGCCGGTATCCACCACCTTGAAACTGGCGTCGACGCCGTGCTGCTTGAAGTAGCCCTTCTCCGCGCCGATAAACATCGGCAGGTGACCGAAATTGTTGGCAATCACCACGTTGAGTTTTGGCAATTCCGCCATGATCTTCCTCCTGATTTCGCGCGCTATGATTTAGTGAGCACCTGCGGATTGACGCAATTCGGCGGCGCGCGGCCGTCGATCAGTGCATGAATGTTGTCGACGACGATATTCGCCATCACGTCGCGCAGCTCCATCACCGCGCTGCCGAGATGCGGCGTGAGCACCACGTTCTTCATCTTCAGCAGCGCCGGCGGCAGTTTCGGTTCGTTCTCGAACACGTCGAGGCCGGCGCCGGCGATCTGCTTGCTCTTGAGCGCGCGCACCATCGCCTTCTCGTCGATCACCGGGCCGCGCGCGGTGTTGATGATGAAAGCCGTGGGCTTCATCTGGGCGAATTGCTCGTCCGAGATCATGTGCCGGGTCTCCGGCGTCAGCGCCGGATGCAGCGAAACGAAATCGGATTCCGCGAACAGCCGCTCCAGCGGCACATATTCCATGCCGATCTCTTGCTCGGCTTCCGGCTTGCGGCGCGGGGCCCAATAAAGGATGCGCATGCTGAAACCGCGCGCCCGCCGCGCCGTCGCCTGGCCGATGCGGCCGGCGCCGATCAGGCCGATGGTCTTGCCGTACACGTAGCTGCCGGCGAGATAGTTCGACTGCGAGCCGGGGAATTTTCCGGCGCGCACCAGCCGTTCGCCCTCCATCATGCGGCGCGCCACCGCCAGCATCAGGGCGAAATTCATGTCGGCGGTCGCCTCCGCCACGATCGGCGGTATCACGGTCACCGCTATGCCGCGCTTGCTCGCCTCGGCCACGTCGATTCGATCCGGCGTGATCGTCATCGAAGCGACCGCCCGGAGCCTGGGATTGGCCGCGAGCACGGCGCGGTCGACCGTGTCGTGCAGCAGCGAAAACAGAATGTCGCATTTCTTCACCGCCGCGATCAGCTTGGCTTTAGCGATGATCTTGCTCCAGTCGGCATTGATCTTGACGTCGGCAATGGCGCGCAGCCGGTCGAGCGCGCGCGGCGCGATCGGCTGGGTGACGAAGACGCGCGGTTTGGCGGTCACCGCAGCCACCGCACGATGCCGGCGACGCCGTCCACGGCGCACTGCGAGCCGTCGGGAATCCGCTGGGTGGCGTCGAGCACGCCGAGCACCATCGGGATGCCGCGCTCGCGCGCGAGCGAGGCCATATGCGAGGTCGAGCCGCCGCGCTCGGCCACCACGCCGGCGACCCGCGACAGGATATGGCTGAGCGCGGGCCCCGCCACTTTCGTCACCAGAATGTCGCCCGGCGCCACGCGCGACAATTCGCATTCGCAGTTGATCACCACCGCGCGGCCGGAGCCCCAGCCGATGCCGGCGGGATGGCCGCGCACGCCGGGATGCGTGAGCCAGATATCATCGGGCACGATGGGGGCTTCCACATGCAGCGGCCGCGATTGCAGCAGCTTGAAGCCGTTCTCGTCCATCGCCCATTCGATCTCGACCGGACCGCCGGCGAGCCGCTCGCATTTGCGCAACAGCCGCCCCAGCGTCACCGCCTCGCCCGGCGACAGGCACGGCTCGTTCACCAGCTCCTTGGGCACCAGCTGCGGCGCCGATGCGCCATGGGCGCAGGTGTCGCGATGGCCCTTGCGGCCGGCTTCCACCGTGCGCAGGAAGCCGTTCTTGCTGAGCACGACGCGGTCGGGCACCACCTCGCCCTGGGCGATGGCCGAGCCGAGGCCCCAGGTGGCCGACAGCAGCATATGGCCTTCCGCGGTTTCGCTGAGGCCGCCGCCGGACGCCTTCGCCGCGATCAGCGGCTGGATCAGCACGCCCATCGCGGTGTCGGCCGGCGACAGGCCATGATTTTCCATGTAGCGGCGCGCATGCGAGGTCCATAAGGCCGCCCAGCAGGCGCGCACGACCGTGAGGAATTCGGTTTCGTCGCTGACGCCGAGAAAACTTTCGAACTGGCCGGCGAAATTGGCGCCCTTGCGGTCTTCGATCAGCGCCGAGGAACGCACGGCGCCGAGCGAGCCGTCCGCGCGCTGCGCCCGCCAGGCGGCGAGCAAGGGCTCCAGGATTTCCGGTGCGATCGGCTTTTCGTAGAACGCCAGCCGGATCGCGACCGACAGCCGGCGCGAGGTCATCACATCGGCATCGTTGAACTGCGCGAGCAGGGATTCGATGCCGAGATGACGCGCCTGATGACGATAGGCCTGCGCCGTGAGCGCGAAACCGCCCGGCGTCGGCAGGCCTCCTTGCGTCAACGCCGCCAGATTGGCCGCCTTCGGCCCGACCTGTTCAGGATCGGTGGCGGCGGGGTCGGTGAGCGGGAGGATGAAGGCGGTCATGCGGTTCAAAATTCCGACGTTGCCGCTTGCTCGGCGCGCTCCTTCTCCCCGCTTGCGGGGAGAGGGTCGGGGTGAGGGGGCAAATGGCAGACGCTCGGAAATGCTGATAAGGCCCCCTCACCCGACCCGCCTTCGCTAGAGCTCCGGCGGGTCGACCTCTCCCCGCAAGCGGGGAGAGGTGAAAATTATTTCACGTGATCGCCGTAGCCCGGCATCGGATCGACGACGGTGATCTGCTTGACCGGGAAGTTCGACACGATCTCGATCTCGTTCTTGTGCACGATCAGCATCTCCTCGATGCGCACGCCGTAGCGGTGTTTCTTGCCGTGCTGCGTTTCGAGCGCGAAGGTCATGCCTTCCTGGATATCGATCGGATGATCGAGCGACCAGATGCGCGAGATCACCGGCGGATCGTATTGCGCGAGGCCAAGGCCGTGGCCCCACAGATTGGCGGCGGCCTGGTCTTCGTCCTCGTAGCCCCAGGTCTCCATCGCCGACGGCCACTTCATCGCGATGTCGCGCGTGGTGGCGCCGACCTTCACCGCGCCGATCGAATCGTACAGCCATTCGAGCGCGGTGCCGTAGGTGTCCTTCTGCTCCTGGCTGGGCTCCTTGCCGACGCAATAGGTGCGGTAATAGCAGGACTTGTAGCCGTTCCAGGTGATGGCGGCCAAATCCATGAACACGATGTCGCCGGGCTGGATGATGCGGTCGGAGAAGTTGCGCCAGTTCGGCCAGGTGTTGGGGCCGGACGACACGATCACGTCCTCGACGTCTTCCATGCCCGGGAAGTTGTAGAGATATTCCATCAGATGCGCGGTCACCTGGTTCTCGGTGACGCCGGGGCGCAGGAACTTCATGCACTCCCAATGGGTGGCGTCGCCGATGGCGCCGACGATGCGGAAGCATTCCTGCTCGTCCGGGCTCTTGACCGCGCGCGCCTCCATCATCGGGGTCATGCCGTCGACCCAGTGGATGCCCTTTTCCTTGAACACGTTGATCATGTTGATGTCGATGAAGTCGCAACCGAGCTTCTGCCCGGCGACCCCGTTTTCCTTCATCGCCCTGATGACGGCATCGGCAAACTTGTTCACCTGCTGGACCGACGCCGGACCGGCGGCGCCTTTGATCCAGGCGAACGAGTGCCGCACGTTCTCTTTCGGAATCCACGGCGAATGGCGCTCGATCTGCATGCCGATGTCGCCCTGCTCGAAAATGATCGGCCGGCCGTCGCCGCACAGCATGGCGTAGCGCAGGCCGGGCTTGAGCCGGCACCAGCCCGGGGTCAGCGTGGCGGTGATGTAGCGGACGTTCTCGTCGTACATGCAGAGCACGGCGCCGAGACCGTGCTTCTTCATCATCTTGCGCGCACGCTCGATGCGGTATTCGCGCATGCGGTCCCAGTTGACCCGCTGCTGCCAATCCATCCCGACAGTGCCGAAATTTGCAGTGCCCATGCTGTCCTCCCGCACGGCGCGCCGGCCGCGCCGTTTCTACGTTGATTGGGGGAAATCCTAAGCCAGTTGGCAGATGAAGCGAAATTAATATATTCTGCGCTCCGTCATCAATTTTTCTAATACCCGCATTTGAAGGGCGTTCATGACCAATATCCCGCTGCGGCAAATCCGCGCTGTCATCGCGGTCTGCGAGGAAGGCTCCTTCACCCGTGCGGCGGAACGGGAAAACGCCACCCAATCGGGCATTTCCCAGCATGTGGCGGCGGTCGAGCGCACCCTCGGGGTCAGGCTGTTCGAGCGCTCGGCCGCCGGCATCACGCCGACCCCGGCGGGCCTGCGCTACTACAAGCGTTGCGTGGAAGCCGTCGGCACGCTCGAGCACGCCGCCGAGGAGGTACGCTCGCTCGGCGGCCAGGTGGTGGGCGAATTGCGCATCGGCCTGATGCCGACCTTCACCCGCGCGGTGCTGGCGCCGGTGCTCGACGACTTCGTGCCGCGCTGCCCGGAGGTGCGCCTGCACATCGTCGAAGGCTACAGCGGCGCGCTCACCGACATGGTGCTCGACGACGAGCTCGACTTCGCGGTGGTGCCGGCCTTCGAGGGCACGATCGGGCTCAAGTCGCGGCTCCTGCTGCGCGACCGCGAGATGCTGATCTCCGGCCCCAAGCGCGGCCTCACCGCGCTGTCGCCGGCGCGGCTGGCGGACATCAAGCCGCTCAAGATCGTGGTGCCGGGGCCGGACAATATTCGCCGGCGCAATCTGGAAACCTATTTCCAGAGCCACGGCGTCGAGATCGAGGCGCTGTTGGAAATGGACGCCATGATCGCCACGCTCGAATTCGTCGCCCGCTCCGACTGGACGACGATTTTGCCGAGCGTGATCTCGGTCAACGACATCGGCCGACGGCGAATTGATCGTCAATCCGATCGTCGCAGCCCGAGCTGCACGCCGAGTTCGTGGTGATCCAGCCGACCCGGCGCACGCTGTCGACGCAGGCGCGCCTGTTCCTGCAACGCTTCGAGCAGGAAGTCGCGCATATTCACGCGGTGTGGGACAAGGCGATCGCGCACAGCGGCCGCAAGGCGCGCGCCCAAGCCGGCTGATCGAATTGGGCCGCTCGTCCCCGCGCAAGCGGGCGCCCAATATGCGCTAAGCGCCGCCGGTCTTGCGCTGATAGGCCTCGATCTTGTCGCGCAGCGCTTGCGGCAACGGCACCGGCTGGCGCGTCTCGAGCGACATCATGGCGGTGACCATGCGGGCGCGCAGCCGCTCGAATCCGTCGAGATGACAGACAATGGCGATGCCGAGCGACGATCGCCCGATGCGCTCGACCAGCAAAGTCAGGTCGATGATATCGCCCATCCGGCTCGGAATCTTGAAATCGCAATCGAGGTGCACGAACGGGAAGCCGTATTTGCTGCCCATGATCAGCTCGGCATAATCGTAGCCGAGCTCCTGCCCGTACCAGTCCTCGATCAGCCCGTTGAAGATGTCGAAGTAGTGCGGGAAGTAGACGATGCCGGCGGGATCGCAATGCGAAAACCGCACGGTAACGCTGCGGGTGAAGGCGCCGCTGGGCGGCACGAATTTATCCTGGAGCATGGCTCACCGTTCTGATGCGAGGTCCGGGCGCGGCCGAATTCCGCTGTAGCAAGGATTCACACCGTCATCCACGCGCCGTTCGCCTCGACCGATTTGAACACCGCTTCCAGCGCCGCCGCGGTCTGCAAAATGCCGGCGGGCGAAATCGGGAAAGTGCCCTGCCCCAGCGCCGCCTTGGCAAAGTAATCCAGATTACGGCCGAGATGAAAATCGGCCGGACGGTCGACGATCTCCGGCTCGTGGCCGGCGCGGCGCACGATCAGCCGCGTCTCGCTCACGCTCTCCGCCCAGCAGTTCTCGCCGTAAACCGCAAGCCGCCAGACGAACGGCGTCTTCAGCGTGGTCGAGAGCGTACCGGTGGCGCCGTTGTCGAACTCGATCAGGGCGGCGGTGGTGTCGCCGGCCGCGAGCTTCAGCGTGCGCGCCCGCGACAAGGCGCTGATGCGCTTCATCGGGCCGACCACGTCGCGGAAACAATCGAGCACATGGATGCCCATGCTGGTCATGCTGCCGGCGCGGGTTTCCTCCGCCGCCGCCCGCCAGCCTTCGGCCGGCACATTCGCCAGCCAGTCGTGGCTGTAACTGCCCTCGGCATACATGACGGTGCCGAGCGCCCCACTCGCCACCACCTCGGCCATGGCGCGCATCGACGGCATCAGCCGGAAATGATGGCCGACGCCGATCACGATGCCGGCGCGCTGGCAGGCTTCCAGCATGGCCGCGGCGTCGGCCTTACTGAGCGCGAACGGCTTTTCGCAGTAGATGTGTTTTTTGGCCGCCGCCGCCGCTTCCACTTGCGCGCGGTGCTTCGAATGCGGCGTCGCCAGGATCACCGCTTGCACCTGCGGGTCGGCGAGCACGTCTTCGAACGAGGTGCCGATGGCGATTTTATGCTCGGCGGCAAAATCGCGCACCGTGCCGGGCTCGAGCGTGACACCGCGCACGAAGCGGATCGGCGCGCCAAAGTCGCGCGCCGCCTTCACCAGGGTCTTGCCCCACCAGCCGAGCCCGACGATTGCGGTGTTGAGCATGCGTCAGCTGGCCGCCGGCGCGCCCGGCTGCTTCATCGGATGCGCGCGCGCGAAGGCGTCGTTCTGCATGCACAGATCGACGATGCGCTTCACGGTCGGGAACGGCGCGATGTCCACCTTGAAATAGGTCGATCCGGCCGCCTGGCCGGCGAGACAAATGTCGGCGATGGTGATCTGGTCGCCCTGGCAATAGCGCCCGGTCTGCGGCGAGCCGGCGAGGTTGGCTTCCAGCGCCTGCAAGGCCTCCAGGTGCCAGTGCTGGCCCCATTTCTGCACGCCCGGTTCGTCGACCTTGTATTCGTGCGCCAGGTATTCGCGCACGCGCGGCACGATCAGCGGATGGGTATCGCAGGCGATGATCTGCGCCAGGCCGCGCACGCGCGCGCGCGCTTTCGGCTGCTTCGGCAGCAGCGGCGGGTTCGGATGCGTCTCGTCGAGATATTCCAGGATGGCGAGCGACTCGAACAGCACCGTGCCGTCGTCCTCGATCAACGCCGGCAGCGCCTTCATCGGATTGATCTTGGCGAAGGCGTCCTCGCGCTGCTTGCCTTGCATCAGGTTGACGTCGATGACCTCGTCGGGCGTGATGCCCTTGAGGTTGAGCGCGATGCGCACGCGGAACGTCGCCAGCGAACGCCAGAACGAAAACAGTTTCACGCCTGCCTCCCCCGAGCCGGTTGAAATCAGTTTTTGCGCGTCGCCGAATAGACCGACATGCGCGAGCCGTCGCCGCCGCCGAAGCCGTGCTTGGTGGCATCCTCGAAAGCGGCAAGCGCCGCTTTGGTGACCGGCATGGCGGCGCCGAGCGCGCTGCCGGTCTCGACCATGGTGCGCAGGTCCTTCACGCCGTTGGCGATGCTGAAGGTGGTCGGTCCGGGATCGCGGCCTTCGAACATGGTCACGATCATGTCGGCGCGCATGCCGAGCGCCTTGTTGGCGCCGTTGCTCTCGACGAACAGTTCGAGCAGGCGCTTGGGCTCCCAGCCCACGCTGCGCGCGATGGCGAAGGCTTCGCCATAGGCCTGCCAGGCCACCATCAGCGGCAGGTTGATCGCGAGCTTCATCGCCGCGCCGGCGCCGACCGGCCCGCAATGCTCGACCTTGCGGCAGAGCTGATCGAGGATCGGCTGCGCGCGCGCGGCATCGGCGGGCTCGGCGCCCATCAGGCCGAGCAGCTTGCCCTGCCGCGCCGGATGGATCGTGCCGCCGACCGGGCACTCCACCATGGCGGCGCCCTTGGCGCGCACTTTGGCGGCGAGATCGGTTTCGACCTTCGGCGACACCGTGCTCATTTCGATGAACAGCTTGCCCTTGACGTTGCCGGACAACATGCCGGTCGGCCCGTTGTACACGGCCTCGATCGCCGCGCCGTCGGTGAGAATGGTGACGGCGGCCTCGACCGCGCTCGCCAGCTCCGCCGGCGTCGCCGCCACCTTGGCGCCCGCGTCGGCGAGCGCTTTGCACTTGTCCGCATGGCGATTCCACACCGTGACCTGATGGCCGACTTCCAACAGCCGGGCGGCGATCGCCGCGCCCATTCCGCCGAGACCTGCTACGCCGATATGCATGACTGCTCCCTGTATGCTTTTGCCGGCGACGATAGGCGATCGCGGCGCGCCATGAAAGCCGCATTATCGCGCCAGCCCACTCGACAGCCCCGCCCCCGACCCACTAAGACGGGGCGGAAAAATGAAATGCGCGCACAGCGTTGCGCCTGATTTCTACAGCCGGGAGAATTTTCAATGGTTGCGGGCAAGAAGAACAAGGGCACCGTCGGCGTCATCGGCCTCGGCATCATGGGCGGCGCGTTCGCGAAAAAGTTGAGCCGGGCCGGCTGGCGCGTGATCGGCTACGACGTCAGCGCGGCCGCGCGCCGGGCGGCTGAGCGCGACGGCGTCGAGATCGCCCGCGACGCCGTCGCACTGGCGGCCGCGGTCCCCACTATCCTCACCAGCCTGCCCAAGCCGCAGGCTCTCATGGACACCGCGCGCGCCATCGCCGCCGCCAAGCTGCCGCGCAAGGTGCTGGTGGAAATGAGCACCTTCGCCATTGCGGATAAGGAAAAAGCCGAGCGCGTGCTCGCCAAGGCCGGCCATGCCATGCTCGATACCCCGGTCAGCGGCACCGGCGCGCAGGCCGCCGCCGGCGATCTGGTGTTCTACGCCAGCGGTGACGCCCGCCTTGTCCGCAAGCTCACGCCCATGTTCGAGGCGTTCGGCCGCCACGTCTACGATGTCGGCAAGTTCGGCAACGGCAGCCGCATGAAATACGTGGCCAACCTGCTGGTCGCCATCCACAACGTGGCGAGCGCGGAAGCCATGGTGCTGGGCATGAAAGCCGGCCTGCCGCCGCAACTGATCTTCGATCTGGTCAAGGGCGGCGCCGGCAATTCGCGCATCTTCGAATTGCGCGCGCCGATGATGGTGAAGGGCAATTACAAGAATCCCACCATGAAGATTTCGGTGTGGGACAAGGACATGCGGGTGATCGGCGACTACGCGCGCAAGATCCGCGTGCCGACCCCGCTGTTCGACGCCACCAAGCCGGTTTATGTGAAGGCCGAGAAGGCGGGCTTCGGCGCGCAGGACACCGCCGCCGTCTGCGCCGTGCTGGAAAAACAAGCCAAGGTGAAACGGCGCAAGCGCTAACTCGTCATTCCGGGGCGCGCGCGAAGCGAGCGAGCCCACGGCCGCCGCCTGCCCGCCGGTGGAACTCGCCATCGATATCTGGCCGTCCTGCATCGTGGTACCTGCCGGCTATCGCATCGGCCCGACGCTGCGCGGCAGGGCGGACTTTTTGCTACTGCCAATCATTCCGCCGAAAAAGCGGGCAACGGCAAACGACCTGCGGCCATTTGGGGTATTCATTCGCGGCATACCTAAGGTAAGCTAACTGCAACCTTCGCGTAAAAGAAGGACCAGAGGGGGAAATGAATACGCAGTTTTGGGTCGTTCAAGCCTTCAACGGCATTTCGTATGGCGCGCTGCTGTTCCTTGTAGGCAGCGGCCTGTCGTTGATTTTCGGCGTCATGCGGATCGTCAATCTGGCGCATGGCGCTTATTTTTTATGGGGCGGCTATATCGCGCTGTCGGTGATCTGGGCGACCGGATCGTGGGCATTGTCGCTGCCGGTGGCCGCCCTTGCGGTCGCCGTCATCGGCCTGGCGATGGAGCGTTTGTTCTTGCGCTCCGAAGGTTTCGAGTCCCTGCGAAATGGCACGATCGCGTTAGGCGTGGCCGTCCTGATCACCCTGGCGATCGGTCGCTGGAGTCCGATCGCTATCAGCGGCCGGATCTCGTTCGTCGCCGTTACCGCGAGTCGTCACCGTCGTGCTGTATTTCCTGCTGACCCGCATTCCCATTATCCCGATCGATACCGACGTGCTGCGCCAGGTGCTGCTCACCGTCGGCTTCGCCTTTCTGTTTCAGCAGGCCGCGCTCGACATCTGGGGCGGCAACAATATGGACATCAATCCGCCCAGCGCGTTCACACAGAGCATCGTGGTCGGCGGCGTCTACCTACCGCTCTACCGCGTCTTCATGATCGGCACGGCGCTGGCGATCGGCATCGTGCTGTGGCTGGTCATGGAGAAGACGCGCATGGGCGCCGCCGTGCGCGCCACCGTGGACGACGCGCAGATGGCGCGCGGCGTCGGCATCGATACCACCCGCGTCTCCATGTTCATCTTCGCGCTCGGCGCATTTCTGGCCGCGCTCGGCGGCGTGATCGGCGGCGCCTTTCTCGGCATCTATCCCGGTCTCGATTTCGAAATACTGCCGCTCGCTTTCGCCGTGGTCATCATCGGCGGCATGGGAAGCCTGGGCGGCGCCGCGATCGGCGCGCTGGCGGTCGGCCTCGCCGACAATTTCGGCAAGGCACTGTTCCCGGAAGTCTCCTACTTCACGCTCTATGCGCCGATGGTTCTGATCCTGGCGGTGAAACCGACCGGCCTGTTTGGACGAGAGTGAGTAGCGAGCGATGGTGAGCCATAAAATCAAGATCCTGATGGTCGCCGCCGCGCTGGTGGTGTTCGTCTATATCGTTCCACACTCCGGCTCGTTCGTCGTCCTGCTGGCAACGCGCGCTTTGGCTTTTGCGATCCTGGCGATGAGCCTCGACATTCTGCTCGGCTTCACCGGCCTGGCCTCGATGGGCCAGGCAGCCTATTTCGGCGTCGGCGCCTATCTCACCGCGGTGCTCGCCACCAAATTCCATTTTGGCTTGGGGTGGGATTTCTGGCTGGTGGTCGTGCTCGGCATTCTGCTCGGCGCGGCCTTGGCGGCGGTGTTCGGCCTGTTCGCCATTCGCGCGTCCGATGTCTATTTCCTGATGATCACGCTCGCGCTTGGCCAATGCGTCTGGGGCTTGGCCTATCGCTGGAATTCGCTCACCGGCGGCGACAACGGCATCAATCTGAATGCCCGGCCGAATTTCGGTCTCGATCTGTCGAACGAGGTGACGTTCTTCTATCTCGTGTTCGGCTTTTTCGCCGTGTCGATGGCGTTGATGTACGTCCTGGTCCGGTCGCCGTTCGGCCGCAGCCTGGCCGGCATCCGCGAGCGCGAATTGCGCATGAAGATTTTGGGCTACAACACCTGGCTGCACAAATACATCGCCTTCATCATCGCCGGCGGCTTCGGCGGCCTGGCCGGCGTGCTGTGGGCGCATACCAACGGCCACGTCAGTCCGGAAAACGTGGTTTTGACCACGTCGGTGGACGCCCTGCTGATGGTCGTGCTCGGCGGCGCCGGCACGCTGGTGGGCGCCACGATCGGCACGGCCATCGTGTTCGGTTTACGCGAATATCTCAGCACGCTGGTGCCGTGGTGGCAGTACGTGCTGGGCGGCGTCTATGTGCTGACCATCCTCTATCTGCCAAGCGGCCTGATGGGCATTCCGGCCCGCATTCGGCAGCAGCTGACATCTCAAGGCAAAGGCGAAGATACGAAGAAACTGGCATCGAAGCCTTCCTGACATACGGCGGGAAGGTCACGGCAACAAAGGAGGACGCACAATGACAAATACGTTGCGACGAAAGTTTGGTCCGATGCTGTTGGGCAGCTGTCTGACGCTCGGCGTCGGTCTGACCGCGCCGGCCGGCGCGGAAGAACTGCGCATCGGCTTCCTCGCGCCGATGACCGGCATCTATGCCCAGATCGGCAAGGACATGACCGACGGCTTCCAGCTGTATCTGGACGAGCACGGCAATAAGCTCGGCGGTGCCGATGTAAAATTCATCGTCGAGGACGAGCAGGGCAAGCCCGACACCGGCGTCATCAAAGCTAAAAAGCTGATCCTGAGCGACAAGGTCAACATGTTCATCGGTGGCCTACTGGCCTCCACCGGCTATGCATTGGCGCCGGTGAGTACGGCGGAAAAGACACTCTACATCTCTTCGGTTGCGTCGGCCGACGATCTCACGCAGCGCGAGCTCGGCAAGTATCCGTATTTCTTCCGAACTAGCTGGACGAGTTCGCAGCCGCACCATCCGCTTGGCCAGTGGGCCTGCGAGCAGGGCTACAAGAAGATTGTCACCGTCGCGGCCGACTACGCGTTCGGCTACGAGGTCACCGGCGGCTTCCAGAAGGCGTTCGAGGACTGCGGCGGCAAGATTATTCAGAAGATCTGGCCGCCGCTCGGCACCAAGGACTTCGGGCCCTACATCCCGACCATCAAGGCGGATGCCGATGCCATCTTCTCGCTGATGGTGGGGCCGATGGCGCTGCAATTCCCCAAGCAGCTGCGCGGCGCCGGCATCAAGAAGCCGATTGTCGGTGGCGGCACCAGCTATGACGAGTTCGCCCTGCCGTTCATGGGCGATGAAGTGATCGGCGACGTCTCCGCGCTGCAATACAGCGCGGCGATCCAGACGCCGAAGAACGAAGCCTTCGTGAAGTCCTACCGCGCCAAATACGGCAAGGTGCCGGGCTACTACTCGGAGAGCAACTACACCACGGCGCAGGTCATCGACGAGGCGATGAAGCAGCACGGCGGCAAGTGGCCGGGTCCCGAGCAGTTCATCAAGACCATGCAGGGCCTCAAGCTCGACACCGTGCGCGGGCCGGTGAGCTTCGACGACATGCGCAACCCGGTGCATAACATCTACATCAAGAAGGTCGAGAAGAAGAAGATGTTCGGCTACGACAAGGACGAGCTCTGGAACACCGTGATCAAGACCTATCCGAACGTCAGCCAGTTCTGGACCTTCGGCAAGGAGAAGTTCCTCGCTCAGCCGGTCTACAGCCGCGACTTCCCGCCCTGCAAGTACTGCGAATAAGCGACGCGACGCCGGGGCCCGGCCCATGGGCCCCGGCGACCCTCGTTAGCCCTAAAGGTTTGCGCGTGAGCACCGAAACTCAAACAGACAGCGGCGACGTTCCGATTCTCGAGCTCAAGAATCTCTGCAAGAGCTTCGGCGGCCTGCAGGCCACGCACGACGTCACGCTGCGCATCATGGCGGGTGACCGCAAGGCCATCATCGGCCCGAACGGCGCCGGCAAGACCACGCTGTTCAACCTCATTACCGGCATTTATCCGGTGACCTCCGGGCACGTGTTGCTGTTCGGCGAGGACGTCACCAAGTGGCCGAGCCACCGGCGCACCGCCTTAGGAATGGCGCGCACGTTCCAGGTTACCCATCTGTTTCCGAAATTGACGGTGCTCGACAACGTTCTGCTGGCGATCGAGGGCTTGCGGCCGTCAAAATTCGTGATGTGGCGCTTCATGTCGTCGTACAAGGACGTGTACGCCAAAGCCTACGAACTTCTGGAGCAAGCCGGCTTCCTCGACCGCAAGGATACCGAAGTCCGCAATCTTTCACACGGCGAGCAGCGCCAGCTCGAGATCGTGCTCGGCCTCGCGAGCGATCCGAAAATCCTGCTGTTGGACGAGCCCGCCGCCGGACTCTCGACCGGCGAATCCACCGAGATGGCGCACTTCCTGCTGAAGCTCGATCCCAAACTTGCGATCCTGTTGATCGAGCACGACATGGACGTGGTGTTCGACGTGGCCGACGAAATCTCCGTGCTGCATTTCGGCGAGGTGCTGGAAACCGGAACGCCGGAGCAAATCAAGCAAAGCGCGCGCGTGCAGGAAATCTATCTGGGGACCGACTGACGTCATGGCCATTCTCGAAGTCCAGGACATTCACACCTATTACGGCGACGCCTATGTCCTCCAGGGGCTGTCGCTGCAACTCGAGCAGGGCCAGATCCTCGGTCTGCTGGGCAGGAACGGTGTCGGCAAGACGACGCTGGTGAACTCGATTATCGGCTTCAACCCGCCGCGCCGCGGCAAGATCGTGTTCAAGGGCGACGACATCACCTCGAAATCCTCGTTCGAGACCGTGCGCAGCGGCATGGGCCTGGTGCCGCAAGGCCGCCGCGTGTTTCCGACGCTCGGCGTCGAAGAAAATCTCCTGGTCGCCGAGCGCAACGCCGACCGCCACGGCTGGAGCCTCGATCGCGTCTACACGCTGTTCCCGCGCCTGCGCGAGCGCCGCACCCAGCGCGCCAAGACGCTATCCGGCGGCGAGCAGCAGATGCTGGCGATCGGCCGCGCGCTGATGACCAATCCGGATTGCCTGATCATGGACGAGCCGTCGGAAGGCCTGGCGCCGATCATTATCCAGGGGCTCTGGGAAGCGATCGGCAAGCTGAAAGAGGAGGGCCTGTCGATTCTGCTGGTCGAGCAGAGCGCGTATCTTGCCCTCAAGCTTGTCGACTACGTGCACGTGATGAGCAAGGGCCAGGTGGTCTATTCCGCCAAACCGGATGAGCTCAAAGCCAACGAAAAGATCAAATCCAGCTATCTCGGCATCTAATCCCTTCAGCACTGCAAGCGGCGCGCAACGGCAAGACGCGGCGCAACGCCGCAACCGGGCTTTACAGGGTGGAATACATTAGCGGATGATAGCTTTGGTACGGTCCGTCGCCCTTGCAACGACAGCCCGGAAAGACGTTTTACGGTATTCGTGTTGAATTCGCCCGTGCCGGCTGATCAAAGATGCCCGCACGAAGACGCTCAAAATATGCAGCCCCGCCAGGGGCGATCGAGGGAGGAACAAAATGTCTCGCAAAGTTACCCGCCGCAAATTCATGGCCGGCACCGCCGCCGGCGCAGCGCTGGCGACGTTCAAGTTTCCCGCGCCGGCGATTGCGCAGGGCGCGCCGTTCAAGCTCGGCCTGCTCACCGTCAAGACCGGCCCGCTCGCGCAGGGCGGCATCCAGATGGAACAGGGCGTCGTTACATTCCTGAAGGAGAAGAGCTACACCTTCGCCGGCCGCAAGGTCGAATTCGTCTCCGCCGATACCGGCGGCAGTCCGGCCGGCACCAAGACCAAGGCGCAGGAACTGATCGAGCGCGACAAGGTCGACGCCATCCTCGGGCCGCTCGCCGCTTTCGAGTTGCTCGCCATCACCGACTATATCGCCGCAGCAAAAAACCCCGTTGCTCAGCCTGGCCGGCGCCGACGACATGACGCAGCGGCGGCCCAACCCCTACTTCCTGCGCCCATCGGCTTGCTCTTCGCAGGCGATGCACCCGATGGCCGATTTCGCTGCCAAGGAACTCAAGCTCAAAAAGGTCGTCACCATCTCCGAGGACTTCGCCTTCGGCTATGAGCAGATGGGCGGCTTCCAGCAGACCTTCGAGGAAAACGGCGGCAGGATTGTCAACAAGCTGTGGCCGCCGCTGGTCACCCCCGACTACACGCCGTTCGTCGCGCAGATCGCGGATTGCGACGGCGTGTGCCAGGGCTTCGCCGGCTCGAACCCGCTACGCTTCATGAAGACCTACGCCGCGGCCGGGCTCAAATTCCCGGTGGTGACCGGCGAAACCGGCGGCGACGACGCGCTCATGCGCGCCTTCGGCGACGAAGCGCTCGGCATGTACAGCTGCTGCCCGTACACGCTCGACTTCGGTAGCGACAGCAACAAGCGCTTCGTGGCGGCGATGCAGAAGGACTACAGCGTCGACCCGGGCTTCTACGCCGCGGGCCTTTATGTCGCAGCCGCCGTAGTCGCTGCCGGCCTCGAAAAGGCCAACGGCAAATCCGACGACAAGGAAGCCTTCGTCAAGGCGCTGCGCTCCGTCGATCTGAAGGACACGCCGCGCGGGCCGATCAAGTTCGATCACCTCGGCAACGTGATCGGCGATTTCTACGTTCGCCGCATCGAGAAAGTGAACGGCAAGCTCGTCAACAAGACGGTCAAGACCTACAACAACGTGAGCCAGTTCTGGACCTATGACGAGGCGAAATTCCTCGCGCAGCCGGTCTATTCACGCAACTATCCGCCGCTCAAGTCATGAGGTGAATTGTTCCGCGGGCGCCGCACCGGCGCCCGCGGTTTCTAAGCGCACGATCCCGAATTGTGGGAACCGGTTTTCGGAAAAGATCGTGCTCATAAAAAAATGACGGGTGCGGGAACACTGCGTTATGACTTTTTGGCTGGTGCTGACGGTCAATAGCGTCACCTTCGGCGGTTTGCTGTTTCTGTTGTCGGCGGGCTTCTCCCTGATCTTCGGGCTGATGCGGATTCCGAACTTGACGCACGGCTCGCTGTTCATGCTGGGTGCCTATGTCGGCGCCACCTTTGTCGTCGGCCTGCTCGGGTTCAAATTGAACTTCTGGCTGGCCGCGGTGCTGGCGACGCTGACGGTGGCCACGGCCGGCGCCTTGGCCGAACGGCTGCTGCTGCACCGGCTGCCCGGCGACCAACTGGCGCAGGTGCTGGTGACGCTCGGCCTGTCCTTTATGGCCGCCGATTTCTGCCTGATGGTGTGGGGCGGAGACCCGCTCAACGTCACCACGCCCACCGGGCTTGGCGGCTTCGCCCGTTTCGGCGCGGTGGCGTTTCCCATGTATCGCCTGGCGATCATCGGTATTGCCATCGTGGTCGCGGTCGGGCTCTGGCTGCTGCTCGACCGCACGCGGCTCGGCGCCATGATCCGCGCCGGCGTCGACGATCCCGACATGGCGCGCGTGGTCGGCATCCGCGTGTCGCAGTTGTTCACCGTCGTGTTCGCGCTCGGTGCCGGCCTTGCCGCTTTCGCCGGCATCGTCGGCGGGCCGATCCTGTCGGTCTATCCCGGGCTCGACCAGGACATGCTGCCGCTGGCGCTGGTGGTGGTGATCCTCGGCGGATCGGGCAGCCTGCTCGGCTCGTTCGTCGGCAGCATCATCGTCGGCTTCATCTATAATTTCGGCCAGGCGCTGCTGCCGGAGCTCGCCTATTTCGTCCTGTTCATGCCGATGCTGCTGGTGCTGCTGTTGCGCCCGCAGGGCCTGTTCGGCAGGCACGTGCCATGAACGCCCGCCACATCTCCCTCGCCGTCGCGTTCGTGGCGCTGGTCACCGTGCCCTATTGGATGCCCGGCGATTACTACATCAACGTCGCCAGCCAGATCCTGTTCTACGCCATCTTCGCGCTCGGCCTGAACGTGCTGGTTGGCTATGCCGGGCTGGTGTCGCTCGGTCATGCCGGGCTGTTCGGCATCGCCGCCTACGCCACCGCCTACATGCTGCAGAACGGCTACGGCCATGGCACGGCAATCGTTGTGGCGTTTATCGTCGGTTTGGCCTCGATGGCGGTTTATGCGGTGCTGTCGCTGCGCTCGACCGGCATCGGCTTCATCATGATCACGCTGGCGCTGGGCGAAATCCTCTGGGGGCTGGCCTATCGCTGGATCAGCCTGACCGGCGGCGACAACGGGATCAGCGTGCGCACCCGGCCCGAGCCATTCGGCTTCTCGCTTACCTCGCCGAATACATTCTATTACACGACGCTGATCATTTTCGCGCTATCGGTGACGGTGGTGGCGGTGTTCGTGCGCTCGCCGCTCGGCGCCGCACTCATGGGCACGCGCGATCAGCCGCGCCGCATGAACGCGCTCGGCTACCACGTCTGGGCGATCCGCTTCTGGGCCTGCGCGTTCTCCGGCCTGCTCACCAGCGTGGCCGGCATCCTGTTCGTCTATTACACGCAATTCATCAGCCCGCAGACGCTGGCGCTAACCTCCTCCGCCGAGGTGCTGTTGATGGTGATTTCCGGCGGCGCCGGCACGCTGTTCGGGCCGATCGTCGGCGCCGCGCTGGTGGTGGTGGTCAAGAGCGTGGTCAGCGGCTTCATCGAGCGCTGGAACATGCTGCTCGGCTTCATCTTCGTCGCCATCGTGATCCTGATGCCGGAAGGCCTGGTGCCGGGCAGCGCGCGGCTGTGGCGGCTGGCGTGGCGCAAGATGAGCGCGCCCGGCAAAGCCGCCGCGACGGAGGGCAAGCCATGAGCGCGCTCACCGTCAAGGCCTTGTGCAAATCGTTCGGCGGGCTGCACGTCACCACCAATGTCGATCTCAATGTCGAGCCGGGCGAGCGCCGGCTGATCATCGGCCCCAATGGCGCCGGCAAGACCACGCTGTTCAACCTGATCACCGGCGAAATTCACGCCGACAGCGGATCGATCCATCTGTTCGGGCAAGACATCACCAAGACGCCGAGCCGGCGACGGCCCCATCTCGGCATGGCGCGCACCTACCAGATCATCACCTTGTTTGCGCGCAACACCATCATCCACAATGTCGCGCTGGCGTTGCTCGGCCTGTCGCCGGCGCGCTGGAACCCGCTGATCGACATCAAGCATCAAGGCCATCTGATCGAGCACGGCCGCGCGGCGCTCGAGCGCGTCGGCCTCGCGCATATCGCCGAACGGCCGCTGGCGCAGACTTCCTATGGCGAGCGCCGCCGCGTCGAGATCGCCATGGCGCTGGCGCAGAAACCGCGGCTGCTGCTGCTCGACGAGCCGTTCGCCGGCCTGTCGATCGACGAGCGCCGCGACGTGCACCAGTGCCTGATGGCGATTCCGCGCGACGTGACCATGGTGATGATCGAGCACAACATGGACGTGGCGCTGGAATTCGCCGAGCGCATCACGCTTCTGCATTTCGGCGAGGTGATCGTCGAGGGCACCCGCGCCGAGGTGGTGGCCGACCCGCGCACGAGGGAGGTCTATCTTGGCCACTAGTGCCGCCGATTTGAAGTTCCTGCAGCATTTGCGGTAAATTTGTTCAGGAACTTCAAATCGAAAAGCGGCACTAGAACCATAGACTTGCTAGTGCCCCTTTGTTTCCGAAGTTCGTGTTAGAGGATGCTGCAATGGATCACGAACTTCGGAAACGGGCCACTAGCGCGCTCAGTCTCCGGCATATCGAGGCCTATTACGGCGACAGCCACGTGCTGGCGGACGTGTCGTTCGAGCTCGGCGAGGCGCGCATGCTCGGCCTGCTCGGCCGCAATGGCGCCGGCAAATCGACCTGCATGAACGTGACCATGGGCCTGCTGCCGCCGCGCCGGGGCGAGGTCGTGGTGTTCGGCGAGCCGGTGACCGGCCTGTCGCCCGAGATGGTCGCGGCGCGCGGCGTGGCGCTGGTGCCGCAGGGCCGCCGCATCTTCAAGAGCCTGACCGTGCGCGAAAATCTCATGGTCGCGGCGCGCAAGCCCGACGCCGGCAGCAAGCACGCGCCGTGGACGGCGGCGACCGTATTCGCCATGTTTCCGCGCCTGGCCGAGCGCCACAAACAGATCGCCGCGCATCTGTCGGGCGGCGAGCAGCAGATGCTGGCGATCGGGCGCGCGCTGATGGGCAATCCGCGCGTGCTGCTGATGGACGAGCCGTCGGAAGGGCTGGCGCCGCAGATCGTCGCCGAGGTGATGGCCACCATCCGCAAGCTGAAGGAAAGCGGGCTGTCGATCGTGCTGGTCGAGCAGAACCCCGGCTCGTTTTCGACGTCGCCGACGACATCGTCATCCTCAACACCGGCCACGTCGCGGTGGTCTCCACGCCGGCGCAATTGGACAAGGACGGCGTCGATCTGCGTCAGCATCTGGGGGTTTTCTAGGCAAATGCTGCGTCCCCGCGAAGGCGGGCACCCGGCACTCACCACAGGCAAGATTGAAATTCACAAGCCCAGCGGCTACTGGATCATCCGCTTTCGCGGATGATGACAAACGAGGAAATGGCAATGGCGAACGTCTGGAACAAATACGCGAACACCGCGGCACGTAAGCACGGCAAGCCGGGGCGCGAGGTCAGGCCGAAAAGCCTCACCCTCGACATGCACGCGCATGTCGCGGTGCCGCGCGTCGCCGAGATCGTGGCGCCGCACCTCAAGCATGCCACCGATCCGCTGGTTCAGCACTCGACGCCCGAGACGCAGACCCTGATGGCAAAGCAGGCAGACGACATCCGCACGCGCATAAGCACCACGGATGAGCGTTTCGGCGTGATGGACGAGATGGGCGTTGACATGCAGCTCATCTGCCCGGCGCCGCCGCAAATCTATTACAACCTGCCCGTCGATATCGGCGTGCAAGCCGCCCGCGCGCTCAACGACGGCATCGCCGAATATGTCGGCAAGCATAACGACCGGCTGGTGGCGCTCGGCGGCGTGCCGATGCAGGACGGCAACGAGGCGGCAAAGGAGCTCGAGCGCGGGATGAAGACGCTCGGCTTCAAGGGCGCCGAGATCCTGACCAACGTCAACGGCAAGGAGCTTTCAGATCCGGCTTTCGCGCCGTTCTGGAAGAAAGCCGAGGAGCTCGACGCGCTGGTGCTGATCCACCCGACCGGCTTCACCCAGCCGCAGCGCTTCGGGCGCTTCTACTTCAACAACGTGATCGGCAATCCGCTCGACACCACGATGGCGCTTCACTACCTGATCTTCGACGGGGTCTTCGAACGGCATCCGAAGCTGCGCGTTCTGACCGTGCACGGCGGCGGTTATCTCGGCGCCTATTCCGGCCGCATCGATCACGCCTGGGGCGCGCGATCGGATGCGCACGGCGACCTGCCGAAGCCGCCGACGACCTATCTGCGGCGGAACGTCTTTTTCGACACCGTCGTCTTTACGCCGCATCAGCTTGAAGCGCTTGTGAAGACCTATGGCGCCGACCGCATCGTGCTGGGCACGGACTATCCTTATGACATGCTGGAATACGATCCGGTCGGCCATGTCGCATCGGTCGAGAGTTTCGATGACGCGACACGTGCCGCGATCTGCGGCGGCAACGCGAAGAAACTTCTCGGCCTGTAAGGCTAGGCGTACAGAAAATCCAGCACCGCCGTCTCCGCGATCACCGCGCCGTCGGTGCTGTGCAGGCCGGCGCGCGCCTGTTCTTCCCGCGTTTGCGTCGCCTGCAGATAGGCGCCGAGATGGCGCGCGCGCTCGATGATGCGGTAATTCTCGGCGCGCCGCGCCGCCTCGTAGCGCTGGAGCGCGCCTGCGACATCGGCTTCCGCCTGCAGCGCCGCCACCAGCGCGGCCGCGTCGTCCGCCGCCTTCGACACGCCGGCCGCCACGTGCGGGCGCGCCACGAATGCGGCATCGCCCAGAATCGCCACCCGGCCGAACGCCATGTGCGGCAACTCCAGATCGTAGATCGGCTGCAGGATCGGCTCTTCGATCAGCCGCACGATTTGCCGGAATTGCGGCGCCAGCAGCCGCTCGGCATCGGCGCGCATTTCGGCGATCGCTGCGCGCCGGATCAGCGGCGGCGGGATCGAGATCGCATGCGTGGTGCCGCGCTCGTCGGTGAGCAGCCATTGCAATTTCGTCTTCTCGTCGGCCGGCCGGTACCACACCACATTGTAGCGGCGATGGCCGGGCCGCAGATCGTTGTCCGGGCCCGCCACCGGATAGCCGAGAAACTGCTCGCCCGGCGGCAGCCCGAACGACATGAATTCGAACAGCTCGCGATGGGTGGCGGGCGGAATGGCGCCTTCCGCGATCAGCGCGCGCCAGGCGGAATAGCCGGCATAGAGCGGCGCCGCGCTCGGCAAGGCTTGCTGGCGCACGGTGGAGCGGATGCCGTCGGCGCCCACCAGCAGGTCCGCATGCAGCGTTTCGCCGTCGGAAAAATGCGCCGCCACCGAATCCGCGCCCTGGGTGAAGCCGGCGAGCCCGCGTCCGCGGTGATAGCGCTCGGGCGGAAAGGCGTCCCGCAGCAAGCGGTACACGCGCTCCCAGGCGGTGAGCACCTGTGGGCAATGCACCTCCTCGGTCAGCCGGCCTTGCCGGTCGAAAATCTTGCGGGTGGTGATGGCGACGCCGAGCGCGTCGGTGGCGAGCCCCAGCCCACGCAACCGCTCGATGAGCTCGTGTTGGGCAACGATGCCGGCGCCGCGGCCGGACAGTTCGCTCTCCACGCGCTCGTAGATGTGTACGTCCCACCCGGCCCGGCGCAGCATCAGCGCGCTCAGCAGGCCGCTCATCGAGCCGCCGATGACAACCGCAATCCCCGCCCGCGCCCCGGCCAATTGAATATCCTCAATCTTTCCGTTTTCGGAGATTTGCTATATATGACACCTAATTCGCATCGGAGGAATCCCCCATGGCTCTGACCATGCTCGATAAAGCGGCCGAGAAAAAGGACAAATCGCCGTGGCCGGCCGAGATCGCCGCTGAATTCGAGCGCGAGGCCAAGAACCCGAATCCTTGCGTCGGCTCCACCCTGCTGTCGGAGAACGAACGCACGCGGGTGTGGATCATCCGGCTTGCCCCCGGCGAGCGCGTCGGTTTCCACCGCCATGTGCTGGATTATTTCTGGACCGCGGTGTCCGGCGGCCGCGGCCGTCAACACGTGCATGACGGCAGCACGGTGGAATACACCTATCAGCCGGGCGAGACCCGGCACGAGACCTACGGCAAGGGCGAGTTCAAGGTGCACGACCTGGAAAATCTCGGCGACCGCGAAATGGTGTTCATGACCGTCGAGTTCAAAGACAGCGCCAACAAGCCGATGCCGTTGCCGGCGGGGGTGCGGCCGCAAGCCGCCGCCTGAGCGAGCGACGTCCACAACGCCCGTGGTCCCGGCCCCATGGTCCGGCGGCGGGCGTTTCATTTTGTCGCGGAGCGCATGATCCCGAAAAGTGGGAACCGGTTTTCGGGTAAGATCATGTGCAATGGGCAGGATTTCGGGTTCGGCTGATCGATCAACGGGCTAGCCAAGCCGCCGGGCTTCCTGCAAACTGCCGCGCAATGCGCCTGAACGGCGGCCGCCTGGCCGCCATGCCGGGCAAAACAAGAAGATGGGTCAGGGGGGAAAATGCCGACACGATCGTCCTACCGAGCGCGTTCACCGCGGCGCGCCGGACCGGAGCTGTCACCCGGCACCCTGCCCGATTGAGATCTTGCCAAGCGATGTGCCGCCGCGATTGTGCCGGTTGAGACCCGTATGGATATTTCCGCCGATCTCCTGATCAACGCCATTGTCGCGGGGCTGCTGCTCGGCGGCTTCTACGCTGCCGTCACCGCCGGCGTGTCGATCTCGTTCGGCATGCTCGATATCGTCAACATCGCGCATCCGGCCTTCATCATCCTCGGCTCCTACATCGCCTATTTCGTCAACATCAATTTCGGCGTCGACCCGATCGTGGTGAGCATCGTCGCGCTGCCGGCGTTCTATGCGCTGGGCGCGCTGGTCTACCAGGTCTACTACCTGTCGTTCGAAAAACGCGGGCAGGAATCGCTGCGCGGCCTGGCCTTTTTCTTCGGCCTGCTGTTTGTCACCGAGGTGTCGCTGATCCTGGTGTTCGGCGTCGACTACCGCTACGTCGAAGCCGCCTATATCGGCCCCAGCATCCATCTCGGCCTCGCCGACCTGCCGTTGCGCATGCTGGTGCCCTGCCTGGTGGCGCTGGCGCTGTTCGGCGTGCTCGAACTGTTCGTCAGCCGCACCTTTCTCGGCCGCGCCATCATGGCGGTGTCGCAGGACCAATTGGCGCTGCAATTGATGGCGGCCGATCCGATCCGCATCAAGCGCGTTGCCTTCGGCATCTCGATCGCCACCGCTTCGATCGCCGGCGCGCTGCTCATCATCATCCAGCCAATCGAGCCCTCGGTCGGGCGCGAATATATCGGCCGCGTGTTCGCCATCTGCGTGTTGGGCGGGCTCGGCAGCATGCCGGGCACGCTGATCGCCGCCATGCTGCTCGGCGTGGTTGAGAGCCTGACCGCGACTTTCTACGGCCCGTCATGGGCGCCGGCGGTGGCGTTCGGTTTTCTTCTTTTGACGCTGGCCTTCCGGCCGGCGGGACTTTTGGGACGGTGAGCAGCGTGAACGCCGTGAAATTCTCAAGCGTCGCGATTGCTGTCGGCCTGCTCGTGCTGGCGTTCGCCCATTGGCTCAAGCTCGACTACTTCTATTTCGCCGGCTACACGATCCTGCAATACATCGTGCTGGCGACCGCCTGGAACATTCTCGGCGGCTATTGCGGCTATGTGAATTTCGGCTCGGCCGCGTTTTTCGCGCTCGGCGCCTATTCGTCGGTGTTCATGCACAAATTCTATCCGCTGCCGGTGCCGGTGCTGATCGCGGTCGGCGCGGTGGTATCCGGCATTGTCGGCTTCGGCATGGGCTATCTGACGCTGCGGCTGCGCGGCGCGTTCTTCGCCATCGCCACGCTCGCGCTCGCGGTGGTGCTGCAGACGCTGGTGGTGAACTGGGACTATGTCGGCGGCTCGCGCGGCGCCTATATCATCCGCCCCGAGACCGTCGAGATCGCCGGCCTGCAGATCAACTACATCGAATATCTGTTCGTGCTGATGCTGATTCTGGCGGTGGCCGCCTTGACCACCGCGCGCACGATCGAGCGTTCGCAGCTCGGCTTCGGCTTCGCCACCATCCGCGACGACGAGCTGGCGGCGGAGGCCTCGGGCGTGCCGACGCTGCGGTTGAAGCTGATCGCCACCACGCTGTCGGGCGCCTTCATGGGCATGGCCGGCGCGCCGTTCCCCTATTACATCGGCTACCTGCAGCCGCAGTCGGCGTTCGGCCTGGAATACGCGGTCAACTCGATCGCCATGCCGATGATCGGCGGCACCACCAGCTGGATCGGCCCGCTGGTCGGCTCCATTCTGCTCGGCTCGCTGCAGCAGATCGCGACCGTCACCATTTCCTCGGCGGTCAACCTGCTGATCGTCGGCCTGCTGCTGGTGGCCTTCGTCATCATCGCGCCCAACGGTCTGGTCGGGCTGGTGCAGGAACGCCTGCGCGCGCGGAGGCAGCCATGAGCGCGCTGCTGCACGTCGACAACATCAGCAAGCGCTTCTACGGATTCGTCGCGCTCGACGGCATCGACCTCGAGGTGCAGCCGGGCGAGCGGCTGGGACTGATCGGACCGAACGGATCGGGCAAGAGCACGCTGGTCAATTGCATCTGCGGCACGTTGCAGAACGAAACCGGCACCGTGCAATTCGACGGCAAGCCGCTGGACGGGCTCGCCGCCCATGAGCGCACGCATGCCGGACTTGCCCGCAGTTTCCAGTTACCGCGCCCGTTCCACAGCATGTCGCTCGCCGACAATTTGCGCATCCCGCTGCTCTACACCGTGCACGCCCGCATGGGACCGCTGCGCTCCGCCGGCGATCTCGATGCCCGCTGCCACGAGCTTCTGGACATGTTCGGGCTGGCGAAGAAGGCCAAGCACTTGCCGCGCGACTTGACGCAAGTCGAGATGCGCAAGCTCGAGCTCGCCCGCGCCATGGCGGCCGAGCCGAAGCTGCTGATCGCCGATGAATCCATGGCCGGGCTGTCGCATTCGGAAATCGACGACATCCTGGCGCTGCTGGTGCAGCTGAACGAGCGCGGCATCAGCATCATCCTGATCGAGCACATCATGAGCGCGGTGATGAAATTCTCGCAGCGGCTGGCGGTGCTGGTGTCGGGCAAGAAAGTCGCCGACGGCAAGCCGGAAGACGTGGTGCGCGATCCCGAAGTGGTGAGGGCGTATCTTGGCCAGTAGCCTCACCATCGAAAACGTGCACGCCGCCTACGGCGCGGTGCGGGTGATCCATGACGTCTCGATCAACGTCAAAGCCGGCGAGACGGTGGCGCTGCTCGGCACCAACGGCAACGGCAAAAGCACGCTGATGAAATGCATCATGGGCATCGTTAAGCCCGCCGAAGGCCGCATCGTCGCGGAAATCGACGGCGAGAAGCACGACCTGGTCGGCATGAAAACCGAGCAGATCGTCGATCTCGGCATTGCGCTGGTGCCGGAAGGCCGCCGGCTGTTCCCGAAACTGACGGTGCAGGAGAACCTTCTGCTCGGCGCCTTCCGGCCCAAGGCGCGCGCGCAGATCAAGAGCAATATGGAGTTCTGCTGCGAGGCGTTTCCACGCCTGGCGGAGCGGCTGCACCAGCTCGCCGGCAGCATGAGCGGCGGCGAGCAGCAGATGCTGGCGCTCGCCCGCGCACTGATGCTGGCGCCGCGCATTTTGCTGGTGGACGAGCCCTCGGTCGGGCTGGCGCCGCAATTGGTGAGCCGCACCATCGACGCCATCAAGCAGCTCAAGGATCACTACCAGCTCACCGTGCTGATGGCGGAACAGAACTTCACCCAAGCCATCCGCATCGCCGACCGCGGCTATGTGATCGTGCACGGCAAGATCGCCTTCGAGGGCCGCTCGGCCCACGAGCTCAACAACAACGACCTGATCCGCCAGTTCTATCTCGGGATGTGAGGGTTCTCCCTCTCCCCGCTTGCGGGGAGAGGTAAAAAAGAAAGCGGCGCGGGATTGCTCCCGCGCCGCCTTTCGTTCGGACATGAAGGCGCCGTCTATTTGATCGCCTTCTCGTAAGGATAGATCACGTCGCCGCTCTTGAACTTCGGCGGATAGATGATCACCTCGGTTTTCAGATCGCGGAAGTCGTCGACGGTGTTGCCCTTGATGTTCTGGAACTGGGCGGCCAGCGTGCGCTCCTCCGTCCACTCGCCGTCCTTATTGAACTTCACGTCACCGACCACGGTCTTGAACGTGGCCTTGTGCAGATATTCGGTGAGCTTGTCGTCGTTGAGGCTCTTGGTGGCGGCGATGGCGTCGCCGAGCACCTGCAAGTAGGCATAGGCCCACACCGGCATGTAGTAGCCGAGCGGGTCGGTGCCGGCCGCCCCGGCGCGCGCCTGGTATTTCTTCAGCAGTTCCAGCGAGCCGGGAAACTCCATCGACTTGACCGGCAGCCAGGTGTCGTAATTGACCACGCCGTTGAGCAGCGGCCCGAGCTTGGTCTTGAACACCGTCGCTTGCAGGCCGACCATGGCGCCGCCCCACATCTTCGGCTTGAAGCCGACTTCGTGCATCGCGGTGATCATGCCGACGGTGTCGAGCGGATAGGAGCAGATCACCAGCAGGTCCGGATTGGCCGCCTGGATCGCGCGCACGATCGGCGAAAAGTCGGTGGTGGCTGGCGGATAGCTCTTTTCGTAGACGATCTTGAAGCCCGAGGTCATGGCGTTCTGGTGCGCACCCTCGCAGGCATTGCGGCCGAATTCGGCGTCCGCCATCGCGATCGCGATGGTCTGCGGCTTCGGCTTCTGCACTTCGGCGACCTTGAAGAAGCCGCGCGTGAAGGCCGGCTTCGGCGTCGGGCCGTTCGGGATCATCGAGAAATACTTCGAATAGTGGAAGGTGTCGTTGATGCCGGTGCCGAACAGGCTGACGAACAGCTTCTTTTTCTGGATCGCGATCGGCATCGCCGCGGCGATCTGGGTCGAGGCATAGCCGCTGACGATCAGATCGACTTTGTCGATGTCGAGCAGCTTGGTGTAGATGCTGGGCACCTGTGCCGGGCTGCTCTGATCGTCGTAATAGACGAGCTTGACCGGCCGGCCGAGCAGACCGCCCTTGGCGTTGATGTCGTCTTCCCAGACCTGCATGGCCACCAGCGACATTTTGCCGTTGGCGGCGAGCGGACCGGTGAGCGCCATGCCGAAGCCGATCTTGATCGGCTCCTTGCTTTGGGCGCTGGCGGGGATGGCGGACATCGCGCAGGCCGCAAGGGCGACGGTCGCCCCCGCGATCCAGGTCAATGTCCGGGATTTGATGTGTCGCATGTAGTTCCTCCCGATGAATTGTTTTTTCGGTGGCCAATAATGACAGCGCGCGGTGCAATGGTCCACCCGTCGGAATGGCCAATGGGGGGCGCCGCCGGCCCCGCCCCCTGAGCGCTTAGGCCCGGAATGGGCACGGCGCGGTCTTTCGACCGCGCCGCATCAAGGTCCCAATCCCATTAAGCAGGCGTACGATGTTTCCGAAAGCCGGCTCCCACTTTTCGGGATCATGCGTTGGTGGGCAGGCTGTTGGGAAATGGCCTATTGCTTGGCCTTTTCGTAAGGGTAGATCACGTCGCCCGACTTGTATTCGGCCGGCGTGATGATGGCCAAGGTTTTCGGGTCCTTGAACTGATCAACGCCGTTGCCCTTGATGCCGCGGAATTGCGCTTGGAACACCCGCGACTTCGCCCATTCGCCATTGGGGGCGAACTTGACGTCGCCAACGATGGTCTTGAACGTGGTCTTGCGGATGTAGTCGGCGAGCTTACCGTCGTCGAGGCTCTTGGTCGCGGTGATCGCCTGGCCCAACACGTCGAGATAGGCGTAGCTGAACGGCGCCATGTAGTAGCCGAGCGGATCGACGCCGGCCTTGGCCGCACGCTCCTGGTACTTCGTCAGGAACTCGGCCGTGCCCTTGAACATCAGCGACTTGGCCGGCAGCCAGAAGTCGTAGTTCATGATAGCCGTTGAGCGCCGGCCCGAGCTTGGTCTTGAACACGGTGGATTGCAGGCCAACCATGGCGCCGCCGATCATCTTCGGGTTGAGCTTGGCTTCGTTGACCGCTAGCACCATGCCGACCGAATCGAGCGGATAGGAGCAGATCACCACAAGATCGGGATTGGTGGCCTGGATCGCGCGCACGATCGGGGAGAAGTCGGTGGTCGAGGGCGGATAGCTCTTGTCGTAGACGATCTTCAGCCCGGCCTTCTGAGCATTTTCGCGCGCGCCGTCGGAGGCGTTCTTGGAGAACTCGGCATCGGCGGCCACGATAGCAACCGTCGTCGGCTTCGGCTTCTGCGCCATCGCGGTGTCGAAGAAGCCCTTGGTGAAGGAGGTCTTCGGCTCCGGTCCGGACGGGATCATGGCGAAATAACGGTCGTATTTGAAGTCGGTGTTGACGCCGAGCCCGTACAGGCCGAGGAACAGCTTCTTGCGCTGCATGACGACCGGCATCGCCGGCGCCAGCATGTTGGTGCCGTAGCCGCCGACGATGATGTCGACTTTGTCGATATCGAGCAGCTTGGTGTAGATGCCCGGCACCGTCGAAGGATTGGTCTGGTCGTCGTAATGGACGAGTTCGACCGGACGGCCGAGCACGCCGCCCTTGGCATTGGTCTCTTCCGCCCAGATTTGCATCGACAGCAGCGCGGACTTGCCGTTCGGCCCGAGCGAGCCGGTCTCGGCCATGCCGAAGCCGATTCGGATCGGCTTCTTGTCTTGTGCACTCGCCGGCATCGCCACCATGGCAACCGCGGCAAGCGCCGCCGCGGCCAAGCAGGCATAGGTTCTCGTTTTCAGGTATTGCAGCATGTTCTCCCTCCCAGATTATTGTCGTTTTGCGGCAATCTAAGCCGAATTCAGCGCTTCATGCTAGTGGGCTTCGGCGGCCGAGCGGCCGCTCAGACCCCCTCCACCATGATGGTTTCGACCTCGCCGGCGCCGCTGCGCCGGAATGCTGCGGCGCGGTTGTATTCGGGCGATGTGAAACAGGCGACGCCCTGCTCCAGTGTCGGAAACTCGATCACGATGAAGCGATGGAATTTATCGGGACCTTCCATGATCTGGAAACGTCCGCCGCGCGCCAGCACCTTGCCGCCGAACTTGGCGATGATGGCGGGCACCAGATCGGTGTATTTCTTGTACTCGACCGGATCGTTGATTTTCGAACGCGCAACCCAATAGGCCGCCATGTTTTTCTCTCCTGGACAGTGGCTTCTGACGTCAAGCTGCCCGCCAACATCGGGCATCGCAACAGGCGGCGCAAGATCGCCGACGTTGCGGTGCCGCTGAAAACGATGGGGCGCCGCCCGGCAGTCGCAAGCATTTTCCCCGCTTGAAAACGGAGGTGCTGTTTTCCGGTGGAGGGACGGTTGCCCAAGGTGGTGCCGGCGCCAACCGCCATCGCCGCTTGATTGGCGACCGCTGTGGGCGATAGCATCCCCGCCACAATAAGAAGGCCCGGCCACCGCCGGCCAAGCACGTTTTGGGGGGATTCCATGCAGAGACGCCAATTTGTCGCCGGTAGCGCCGCCGCAGCCGCAGCTTTCAGCTTTCGCCCGTCATTCGCCGCGGACGCCTATCCGAACCACGCCATCACCTTCATCAATCCATTCCCGCCCGGCGGCGCCGCCGACGTGGTCGGGCGGCCGCTCACGGCCATGCTCGAGCCGGTGATCAAGCAGCCCTGCGTGATCGAAACCAAGGCCGGCGCCGCCGGACAGGTCGGCGGCCAATTCGCCGCCAACGCCAAGCCCGACGGCTACACGCTGCTGATCCACATCGTCTCGATCTCCGGTTTTGCCGAGGTGGACAAGCTGTTCGGCCGGCAGCCGAAATTCACCCGCGCCGATTTCATTCCGATCGCGCGGCTGACCGCCGGCCCGATGGTGCTGGTGGTCAATGACCAGCAGCCCTACAAGACGGTGAAGGAACTGGTCGACGATGCCAAGAAGAACCCCGACAAGCTGATCTTCTCATCGTCCGGACTGTACGGCGCGCTGCATCTGCCGACCGCGCTGTTCATGAAGGCCGCCGGTATCAAGATGAAGCATCTGCCGACCAATGGCGGCGGGCCGGCGCTGACAGCGATCCTGGGCAATAATGCGCAGGTGCTCACGTCGTCGATCGCCGCCGCCAGCGGCCAGATGAAAGCGGGCAAGCTGCGCGCGCTGGCATGCTACGGCGCCAAACGCGCGGCCTCCGCGCCCGATGTGCCGACGCTCAAGGAACTCGGCTACGATGTCGAATTCTCGTTGTGGGTCGGCGTATTCGCGCCCAAGGGCACGCCGACGCCGGTGATCGATGTCTTGCGCGAGAACATCAAGAAGGTCGCGACCGGCGACCAGTTCAAGACCGCGATCACGAACATCGGCGACGAAGTCGACTATCTCGATGCGGCGGAATTCGCGAAGTTCTGGGACGTCGACGCCAAGCGGGTCGAGCAGGCCGTGCAGGCGATCGGCCGCGTGTAGAATGACTGCGTGCCGAAGCCCCGCGCCCGCGGGGCTTTGGATTTCCAGCAGCGAACAGGGAACGTCATGACTCTGCGCACCGATCATATCTCGGGCGCCTTTTTTATCGGCTTGGGCCTGCTCGTCATCGCGCTCAGCGGCGATCTGCCGATCGGGAGCCTGTCGTCGCCCGGCGCCGGCTTCATGCCGAATATCCTGGCGCTCTTCACCATTCTGTTCGGCGTCGTGCTGGCGCTGCGGGCGCGCGAGAGCAAACCCTTTGCCACGCTGGCCTGGGATGACGCCAAGCACGCCGCCATGGTGACGGCGCTCACCGCGGCGGCGGCCGCCGTTTACGAATGGCTGGGATTTCTCACCACCGACGTGCTGCTGATCTTCGCGCTGCTGGTTGTCATCGAACGGCGGCGTCCGCTACCGGCCGCCGCCTACAGCATCAGCCTGGTCGTGTTCACCTACGTGCTGTTCGTCTACGCGCTCAAGACGCCGCTCGAACCCGGACCGCTCGGATTTTAGGCCGCCCTTGGAAACCACCCTGCACAGCCTTTTTCTCGGCTTTTCCGTCGCCTTGCAGCCGGCCAATGCGTGGTACGCGTTTCTCGGCTGCCTGGTCGGCACCCTGGTCGGCGTGCTGCCGGGGATCGGCCCGCTCGCCGGCATTTCGATCCTGCTGCCGGTGACCTTCGGACTCAACGCCACGCAAGCCATCATCATGCTGGCCGGCATCTATTACGGCTCGCAATATGGCGGCTCCACCACCTCGATCCTGATGCGCATCCCGGGCGAGGCCTCCTCGGTGATGACCTGCATCGACGGCTACGCCATGGCGCAGAAGGGACGCGCCGGCGCCGCGCTTTGTATCGCGGCGGTCGGATCGTGGATCGGCGGCACCTTCGGCGTGCTGGTGCTCACCGTCGTCGCGCCGCCGCTGGCGACGCTGGCCATTCGTTTCGGTCCGCCGGAATACACCGCGCTCCTGGTGCTCGGCTTGATCTTTCTCGCCTATATGTCGTCGTCCTCGCTGATCCGAACCTTGCTGATGGCCTGCCTCGGGCTGCTGCTCGGCATGATCGGCATCGACAACATGACCGGCCATTTCCGCTACAGCTTCGATCTCGCCGATCTCGGCGACGGCATCGGCATCGTGCCGGTCGCGGTCGGCCTGTTCGGGCTCGGCGAGATCCTGTCCACGCCGAGCGCAACCGCGGTGAAGGATATCGTCACGCCACGCTTGCGCGATCTGTTGCCGACCCGCAAGGAATGGCGCGAGTCCGCGATGCCGATCGCACGCGGCACCCTGCTCGGCTTCTTCATCGGCATCATTCCAGGCTCGGCCCACATCATTTCCAGCTTCCTGTCCTACGCGCTGGAAAAGCGGGTCTCCAAGCACCCGGAAGAATTCGGCCAGGGCGCGGTGGCCGGCCTCGCCGGACCGGAAACGGCGAACAACGCCGCCTCAACCGGCGCGTTCGTGCCGATGCTGGCGCTCGGCATTCCCACCGGTCCGATCACCGCGGTGCTGATCGGGGCCTTGATGCTGCACGGTATTCAGGTCGGGCCGATGCTGGTCAATGAGCATCCGGACGTGTTCTGGGGTTTCGTGGCGTCGATGTATGTCGGCAATATCATGCTGCTGGCGCTTAATCTGCCGCTGGTCAGCCTGTTCGTGTGGGTGCTGCGCATCCCTTACGCCTATCTCTACCCGCTGATCATCATGTTCTGCATCATCGGCGTCTACGAGGTGAACAATTCGATCGTCGACGTCTGGATCATGCTGATCATGGGAGTGCTCGGCTACGTTCTGCGAAAATTCGAGTTCGATCCGGCGCCGCTGGTGCTCGGCCTGGTGATCGCCCCGATCCTGGAACAGAGCCTGCGGCAGTCGCTGATCATGTCGGACGGCAACTATCTGATCTTCTTCAGCCGTCCGATATCCGCCGGCCTGATGGTCGTCAGTTGCGGCTTGCTTTTGCTCTCCGCCTACTCGTTCCTGCTCAAGCGCGCGGACTGGCGCGACAAGCTGGCCGAAGCGGAAGCCGGCGAAATGGAGACGTAAACGGCCGGACGTTACGCCGCTGCGGCGCTTTGTTTCTTGCGCATGATCTTGTCCGACCTTCCTTCGCCCGCCGAAGCGGGCTTCGCGAAGGCGGGAAACCGGTTACCACTTTTCGGAATCATGCGCTCCGCGCGTGCAGCGCCATGGCGATCAGCGCCGAGCCGCCGAACACCATATTGATGCCGATCAGAAGCCCGATCGCCCAGGCGGCGGTACTCGGCAGCCCGGCGAAGATGAACGCGGCCAGCACCAGATCGATGACGCCGCTCACCAGCATCCAGCCCCATTTGCCGGACAATTCGCGCTTGTGATCGAGCGCGAACATGATCGAGGCGCCGCCCTCGATGATGAAAAAGACCACCAGCAGGATGGTGAGCGAGAGCGCGCCGCTCAATGGCGAGGCCAGCAGCAGCAGGCCGACCGCGACCCCGAGCAGCGCGGAGATCAGCGACCACCAGAAGCCGGGCGCCTGCCGCATCATGAAAGTGGTGATCAGGCCCGTCACGCCGCTGACCAGAAACAGCCAGCCGAACACGATGGTCAGCGCCAGCGTGGCGAGCAGCGGCAAGGCAATGGCGGTCGCGCCCAGCACGAGCAGCACGACGCCTTCGACCAGAAACAGCACCCAATGCGCGTGCAGCGTGTTCGCGACGTCGCGTTGTATTTTGGCGATGTTGGGTTGCATCGACATGGGTTACCTCCGGCTGGCTACCCCCGAAGCCAGTCTACCACTTTGCCGGCGGCGCCGATATGACGCTTAGTGCATGCCGAGCAGGTGCGGCAGAAACAGCGTCAGCGCGGGCCAATAGGTGACCACTACCAGGAACAACAGCATCGTCAGCAGCCACGGCCACACCGCCACCGCTAAATCGGTAATGCGCATGCGGGCAATCATCGACGCGACATACAAATTGAGACCGACCGGCGGGTGGCACAAGCCAACCTCCATGTTCACGTCGATGACGATGCCGAAATGCACGAGATCGATGCCTAATTTCCGCGCCGCCGGGGCGAGGATCGGCGCCATGATGAGGATGATCGAGTTTGGCTCCATGAAGTTGCCGGCGGCCAGAAGCAGGATGTTGACCACCATAAGGAATCCGAACCAGCCGAGATTCTGCGCCGTTATCCAATCGGCCAACGCCGATGGAATGTTTTCGTTGGTGAGAACGAACGAGAACAATACGGCGTTGGTGATAATGTAGAGCAGCATTGCGCTGGTATTCGCGGCCCGCAGCAGGACCTGCGGCACGTCGGCAAACGAAACCGCCTTGTAGACGAACACGGCGATGAAGAACGAATAGACGGCGGCCATCGCCGCCGCCTCCGTGGCGGTGAACAATCCGCTGTAGATGCCGCCGATGATGATCACGACCAGCATCAAACCCCAAATGCTCTCGCGGAATGCGTCCCAGCTCTGCTGCCAACTCGATTTCGACACACGCGGATAGTTTCGCTTTTTGGCGAGATACCAGGTCACCGCGCACAGCATGACCGTCAGCAGCGACCCGGGCAGCAAGCCGGCGACGAACAACGCGCCGATCGAGGTATTTGTGGAGATCGCGTAGACGATCTTCGGAATCGACGGCAGCATCAGAATGCCGAGCGAACCGGCCACTGCGATGATGCCGGCGCCAAATCGCATCGGATAACCGTGTCTCACCATTTCGGGCAGCACGATCGCCCCGATGGCGGCGACGGTGGCGACGCTCGACCCGCACACCAAGGCGAACATCGCGCAAGCCACGATACCGGCGAGACCGAGTCCACCGTGCCAGTGCCCGATCAGCGACACCGCGAAATTGATCATCCGGCGCGCGACGCCGCCATGCGTGAGAAAATTGCCGGCCAGGATGAAAAACGGGATCGCCATGATCGGGAAGTTATCCAAGCCCGTGAACAACTTCATCGATACCGATTCGATCGGCACGTCGCTGAGGACGAACAGGAAGGTCAGCACGGTCAGGCCGAGCGCGATCGAAACCGGCATGCCGGTGGCCATGAACGCGATCAGCAGGATGAAAATCATGATCGCGCGGATCGATTGCGGCATCTCGATGACGCCGGTCTTTGCGGCGAAGCAAATCGCCAAGATCAAAATCGGCGATAGGATCAGCGCGAGCGCGAAGGGATTCGACCAACGGCTGGAAACGGTGCCGTGCAGATCGGTCGACGGATGCAGCGCGTCCGTTGCCTCGATGCCCTCGACCTTCGCCTCGCTGTGGTGCGGCAGATTGCCGGTCCAGTAGTACCACCACGACACCTGCAAAAAACGGAAGCACATCAACCCGGAGCCGAGCGGAATCGCGGAATAGATAAACCACATCGGCCATTCGAGGTCGTTCGAGTGCTGACCGGTCTTGAACATTTCGCCGACGAACGTCAGGCCGAAGGTCGCGATTGTCGCGGTAAAGAACGCGCCACACAGAAGAGCGAACAGGATCACTTGCTTGCGCGATTTCGGCGGCAGCAGGTTGACCAGCACGTCGACGCCGACATGGATGCCGGTGCGCACACCGTAGGCGGCGCCGAACTTCGCCATCCAGATGAACATGTAGATGCAGAGCTCTTGCGCCCATGAGACGTCGAGCCCGGCGAGCGACGTGTAAATTCCGCGCAGCAACGGCGGCAAAACCGGCACACCGTGCGCTTCGGTCCACTTGGCCAAATCGATCGAGACGCCAGTGCCGTAGCGATGCAGCACCGCGAGGAAGATCAGCACGGTGGCGGCCGCGATCAACGTTGCGATGAGCCACTCTTCCAAATGGTCGAGCGCCCGGTTAATTCCCCTCAGCACGCCAATCCCCCCACCCTCAAACCAAAACGGCCGGGAGCGCGTTCACTCCCGGCCGCTTATCGTTCTTGGACAGCACCAGCCGTCAGTTCATTTTGATATCAAGTTCTTTGGCGAGTAGGTCGAGCACCTCTGGCCCAACGCGGCCCTTGGCCCACGTGTAGGTCGGCGCCATCGCCTTTTGCCAAGCGGCTTTCTGCGCGTCGGTCAGATAATGCAATTCGGTTTTGCCGGAGGCCTTGATCTCCTTCAACGCGTCCTCGTTTTCCTTGACCGCGATCGAGTTGGTGTAGTCGGTCGCTTCATCCATCGCCTTGTCGAGTTGCGCACGGATGTCGGCCGGCAGGCCGTTCCAGAACTTGGTGTTCACGATCACCGCGTATTGCAAATGCGCATGATAGGAGACGGTGATGTGCTTCTGCACTTCGTGGAACTTCTGCGTTAAATAGTTGGACGGCGTGTTTTCGCAGCCGTCCACCACACCGGTCTGCAGCGCTTGGTAGACTTCCGAGAACGCCATGATCTGCGGAATCGCGCCGACCAACCGGAAATACTGGTCGGCTATCTTGGAGCCCGAGATGCGCATCTTCAGGCCCTGGAAATCGGCCGGATCAAGCAGCGGGCGGTTGGCCGAAACCATGTGAAAACCGTTGTCCCAATAGGCGAGGCCGGAAATGCCCTTCGGCTCGAGCTTCTTGAACAGCCACTTGCCGACAGTACCCTTCATTGACTTGGTATAGGCTGCTTCATCTTTGAACAGGTTTGGCAGATCGAGCGCTTCGAATTCCTTGGCGCCGAGCGGCGCGAACTTTGCGGTCGACGGCGCCAGCATCTGCACCGAGCCGAGCTGCAAGGCTTCGATCTCTTCCTTGTCTTTGTACAAGGACGAGTTCGGATAGACTTCGACCTTCACTTTGCCGTTGGTGTACTTCTCGGCGAGCTCCTTGAACTTGAGCGCGCCTTTGCCCTTCGGCGTGTCGTTGGCGACGACGTGGCTGAACTTGATGACGATCGGCTGCTGGGCGTTGGCCGACACAGCAAACATTGCGAGCGCGGCTAAACTCATGCTCAGCAGCGCGAAGATTTTTTTCATGGAATGACTCCTGGACGTTTCCTGATTGAGCCGGCCGCGCCGGATCGTGTGGGCAGATGAATTCTTGCGGGCGATGGCCCGATCGGTTCGTGGGCCAACGATAGCTTGCGGTCCGAGAGCCATAAATAGATTTCATATAATTATTTGTTACGAGCGGAACCCCGCCCTCGCCCGAGAATTCCCGTGCTGCGCCAGATACTTGGCCGGAGCGAGCAAAACCGCAATGACGGGCGGTTCACGCCCACAAGCGCTCGTTCTCCAGGCCCTTGTAGAGGCCGGCGACGTATTCGCCATAGCCGTTGAAGATCAGCGTCGGCCGGCGCTCGCCGGTGCCGATCACTTCCTCGCTCGCCTGGCTCCAGCGCGGATGCGGCACCGCCGGATTGACGTTGGCCCAGAAGCCGTATTCGGAGATCCTGCAAGGCTTCCCAATAGCCTTTCGGCCGCTGGTCGGTGAAGCTGAAACGCACGATCGATTTGATCGACTTGAAGCCGTATTTCCACGGCACCGCCAGCCGCAAGGGCGCGCCGTGCTGCTTGAGCATCGGATGGCCATAGGCGCCGGTGGCGAGGAAGGCGATCTCATTGGTCGCTTCCGCCATGGTGAGGCCTTCGACATACGGCCAGGGATACCAGGTCTGCCGCTGCCCCGGCGCCTCCTTCGGATTCATGAAGGTTTCCATCCGCAAATATTTGGCGGAGCCGAGCGGCCGCGCGAAATCGACCAGCTTGGCGAGCGGGAAGCCGGTCCAGGCGATCGCCATGCTCCAGCCTTCCACGCAGCGGTGACGATAGGTGCGCTCCTCCAGCGTCATCTTGCGGATCAGCTCGTCGATGCCGATCTCCTGCGGCTGCTCCACCATGCCGTCGATCTTCACCGTCCAGGGCCGGATGTTGAGCTTTTGCGCCTGCTCGGCGACATGCTTCGACGAATTGAATTCGTAGAAATTGTTGTAGTCGGCGTTGATCTTCTCGTCGGTGATCGGCCGGTCGAGCGCATATTTCGCGTTGCGCTTGGCCGGATAAAGATCGGCCGTCGGGTCCGGCAGGTTGGCAAGGTCGGAGATGCGCTGCGCCAGGGCGGCGCGCGGCGCCAGCGCCAGTGCGCTCGCACCGCCAAGCAGCAAATTACGGCGGTTGAAAAATAAATGCGCGGGCGTGGCGAGGCGTTCGGGAATTTCCCAGCCGCGGCGGCGAATGACGTGCATCGGGATGCCCTCTCGCAATCGTGCGATCCAAGAGGTACGGCGGCCTGCGTTCACAGGCAAGTCACGGATGCGGGAGGCTCTCAGCCGTCGTCCCGGCCAAGCGACCCCGGACATGATCCGGGGGAGCGCGAGCCGGGACCCATACTCCATAGCCTATCGAGAGGTCACGGCGTATGGGTCCCCGCTTTCGCGGGGACGACCGTTGAGAACGCCGGGACAGTTGAACTATTCCGCCGCGCGCCGTGCCGCGATGATCTGGTCGGCGGTGCGGCCGGTGAGTTCGGCCATGTGGTCGAACTTGAAGGTGAAGGAGCCGACGCCGGCGGTGGCCGAGCGCACCTCGATGATGAGGTCGCCGATTTCGGCTTCCGCCATCTGCGCACGCACCGTGTCCCAGCCCGGCCAGCCCTCGCGCGTGTCGAAGCCGAGGATCTGCCCGCGCCGGCCGGCCAGGATAGCGTTCATCTTGGCGGTAGCCTCGCTCGGGCAGACGATCTCGACCAGATGGATCGGTTCCAGCAGCACCGGCTGGCACTGCGGCAGGCCTTCGGAAATGCCGACCCGTCCGGCAATATGGAACGCCATGTCGGAGGAATCGACCGTGTGGTAGGAGCCGTCGATCAGCGCCACCTGGAGATCGACCACCGGGAAGCCGAGCGGGCCGTGCTTGAGCCCGTCGATCACGCCCTCTTCCACCGCCGGGATGTAATTGCGCGGCACCACGCCGCCGGTGATGCGGTCCTCGAACTTGAAGCCGGAGCCGCGCGGCAACGGCTTGATCTCCAGCACCGTATCGCCGAACTGGCCGTGGCCGCCCGACTGTTTCTTGTGCCGCCCGCGCACCGTCACCGGTTTGCGGATGGTCTCTTTATAGCCGACGGTTGGCGGCTTTGTGGTTACCGGCACGGCGTAGCGATCGCCCAGCCGTTCGGCCGCGACGCGCAAATGCATCTCGCCCTGGCCCCAGATCACCACCTCGTGGTTCTCCGCGTTGTGGATGACGGTGAGCGAGGGGTCCTCTTCGGTGAGCTTGCTGAAGGCGGCGCCGAGCTTGACGTCGTCCTTACGCTCTTTCGCCTGCACCGCCAGCGCCAGCACCGGCGCATAGGGCGTCACTTCGACGAGCGCGGCATGCGCCTGCTTACCGGCCGACAGCGTGTCGCCGGTCTTGGCGTGATCGAGCTTGCCCAGGGCGACCGTCTCGCCGGCCACCGCAGGCCCGCGCTTGTCGAAGTGCTGGCCCATAACCTTGAACACGCCGGACACCCGCCCGGCTTCGACGGTCGGCGTATGGAAGACGGTGCCGTCGGTAACCTGCCCGGCGAGCAGGCGCGCGATCGACATCTTGCCGCCATGCGTGGTGTGGAAGGTCTTGAGCACCAGCGCCAGCGCGTCGCTATTGGTCTTGGCGCCGAGGCGCGCGACGGTCTCCGCCACGCCGGGCGCCTCATGGCGCAGCGCCTTGAGCAGGCGCAGCACGCCGTTCGAGCGGGTGGCGACGCCGAGCAGCACCGGGACGACCAGCCGCTCGCGCAATTCCTTGGCGAGATCGTCGAATACCTTGTCTCGCGGCGGCTCGATGTCCTCGAGCAATTGCTCCATCAGCTGGTCGTCGTGATCGGCCAGCGTCTCCAGCATGGTAAAGCGCGCTTCCTTCTCGCGATCGCGCTCCTCGCCGGTGAGCTCGATGACCTCGGACGGCGCGTGCTCCTTGTAGACATGGGCGCGTTCGAGCGCGAGATCGACGAAGCCGGAAATGATGTCGCCGTGCCAGATCGGGATTTGCCGCAACAGCAGCGGCACGCGCGAGGCCGGCTGCAACAGCTTGAGCGTCTCGCGCACGCGCTTGTCGGCCTTGTCGATCTTGTTGAGAAACAGGAAACGCGGAATATTGTGGTCTTCCAATTCGCGCAGGATCAATTGCAGCTGCGGCACCTTCTTCTCGTCGGCCTCGCAGACCACGACGGCCGCGTCGACCGCCGGCAGCACCGCGCGCATGTCATGAATGAATTCGATCGAGCCGGGGCAATCGATGAAGGTGTAGCTGTCGCCCATGAAACTGGTGGTGGCGACCGAGGCCTCGACGCTCATCTTGTGGCTGCGGGCTTCCTTGCTGGCGTCGCCGACGGTGGTACCCGCGTCCACCGCGCCTTGCCGCTGCACCGCTTCGGTGCGGGCTAAAATCGCCTCTAACAGCGTGGTCTTGCCGCTTTGGAATGGGCCCACCAGCGCGATGCACCGTGGACCCCTGGGACCCGTGCCATTTTGTCCCATAATACCTCCCTTGCCGGCCGGGAGGTCGGACCTGGTTTTTCCCGGCCCTTGTCACAGTATCGTCTCAGGAGGCGGCAGCCATGGCAAGGGGCGGCGCCGGACAAAAAGAAACGGCCGCCCGCGGGCGGCCGTCATTGCCTCGGTGAAACGCGCGCTCAGCGGCCCGGACGCAATTCAAGCTGGGCGACGCCCGCCGCCAGATTGAGACCGGTCTGGCCGGTCACCGACAAGGGTTGCAACGCGACCGTGCGATTGGAGCCGCCGACCAACACATTGGCGCCGAGGCCGACCGCGATCGTCGCTTCGGCTGTCGCGCCGGCATAGGTGCCGGCAAGGGCACCGTAACCGCGCGACGTCGGCGCATAGACCGCCCACACCATCTGGCCGGCCGAAGTCGCACCGATGTCGAGGCCGAGTTTGCTGATGGTGCCGACATAGGACTCCGGCGGGCCCGGCAGATTCGGATTGAACAGGCACTGCACGCCCTTCTGCGAGCCGATGATCATGCCAATGCCGCCGGAAACATCGCAGACCAGCGTGCCGACCTTGACGCTATTCTGCGCTTGCGCGGGCGCGCTGCCGAATGCCGTGACGAGCGCGAAAGCCAGGGCGCCAAGCCCAAAGAACAACCGTTTCACTGTAACCTCCCTGGTGATGATAATCTGAAGCCTCCCCCAGTGATCGTAGCGAGCCGACATCGGCTTTAATTGTGAACGCAGAGTTCCCTTAAGTCAAAATGACGTGGTCGCTGGCATGGCCGGCGGCGGCGCCGCATCCATGCCAATCGATACAGCTATTTCAAATTGCCGCAGAATCGCTGGATGCGCCGGCAGGCTTCTTCCAGGTCCTCGGTCTTGGTGGCATAGGAAATGCGGAACGCCGGCCCGAGCCCGAAGGCCGTGCCCTGCACCACCGCCACGCCTTCGGCTTCCAGCAATTCGGTGACGAAATCCTCGTCGCTCGCCAGTTTCTTGCCGCTCGGCGCGGTCTTGCCCATGGTGCCGGCGCAGGACGGATAGACATAGAAGGCGCCTTCCGGCGTCGGGCACTTGATGCCGTTGGCCTGGTTGAGCATCGACACCACCAGGTCGCGCCGCTCCTTGAAGATCTTGTTGTGCTTGGCGATGAAATCCTGCGGCCCGTTGAGCGCCTCCACCGACGCCCATTGCGACACCGCCGCCGGGTTCGAGGTGGACTGCGACTGCACCATGGCCATCGCCTTGATCAACGGCTCCGGCCCGCCGGCAAAGCCGATGCGCCAGCCGGTCATGCAATAGGCCTTCGACACGCCGTTGATGGTGAGCGTGCGCGGATAAAGCGCGGGCTCGATCTGCGCCGGCGTGGTGAACACGAAGTCGTCGTAGACCAGGTGCTCGTACATGTCGTCGGTCATCACGTGCACATGGCCGTGCTTCACCAGCACGTCGGTGAGCGCCTTCAATTCGGCGCGCGTATAGGCGGCGCCCGACGGGTTCGACGGCGAATTGAGCAGCACCCATTTCGTCTTCGGCGTGATCGCGCGTTCGAGCTGCTGCGCCGTCAGCTTGAAGCCGGACGCCATGCTGGTCTCGACCGCCACCGGCTCGCCGCCGGCGAGCAGCACCATGTCGAAATAGCTCACCCAATAGGGCGCGGCGAAGATCACCTCGTCGCCCGGATTGAGCGTGCAGATGAACGCGTTGTACAGCACCTGCTTGCCGCCGGTGCCGACGGTGATCTGCGACGGCTTGTAGTCGAGCCCGTTCTCGCGCTTGAACTTCTTGACGACGGCGTCCTTCAGCTCGGCGATGCCGTCGACATTGGTGTATTTCGACGCCTTGCCGTCGCGGATCGCCTTGATCGCCGCCTCTTTGATGTTGTCGGGCGTGTCGAAATCCGGCTCGCCGGCGCCGAGCCCGATGACATTGCGGCCGGCCGCCTTGAGCGCCCGCGCCTTGTCGGTGACGGCGATGGTCGCCGACGGTTTGACGCGCTTGAGCTGGTCCGCAAGGAAGGCCATCGAAAGTCTCCGAAATCCAGGATTCGCAACGCTCTTTATAGTCTCGTAACGGTCCAAAACGGCGACAGCAAGACGCAAAAAACGATGCATTCATCAAGCCTGTTGATGGCCTAACCCTCCTTTAAGCCTGCCCTGCTACACCGTCCGGCAATGGCCGGATTTATTGACATTCTGCGCTCCGGCGCCTGGCTGACCCGCGAGCGGCTGCGGCTGGTGGCGCTCGCCTTGCTGGCGGCGTCGGTGCTCGGCGCCGGCTTCCTGATCGCCACCTCGGACGGGCTCAACGACCGTTTCGGCCGCCCGCTCGGCACCGATTTCTCCAACGTCTACGCCGCCGGCAGCTATGTGCTCGACGGCGAGCCGACGGCGCCGTTCGTTCCCGCCCGCCAATTCGCCCGCGAGCAGGCGATCTTCGGCCAGGCCACGCAATTCTATGGCTGGCATTACCCGCCGTTCTTCCTCGGCGTAGCCGCCCTGCTGGCGACGATGCCGTATTGGCTGGCGCTGATCGCATGGCAGGGTGTGACGCTCATACTCTATATGCTGTCCATTCGCGCGATCCTGGCAAAATCCGTCATGGCCGGGCTTGGTCCCGGCCATGCGCACGGACTTCCTTGACGGCGTCGGCCCAAGACGTGGACGCCCGACCCGACGGCTTCCGGGCATGACCGGCACGCGCAAGGCGGCGGCGCCAATGATAAACTCTGGCTCCTGCTCGCGCTCGCCTTCCCGGCCGTCTTTATAAATCTCGGCCAGGCCCATAACGGCTTCCTCACCGCCGCACTGATCGGCGCCGCGCTCGTGCAGCTCGACCGCCGGCCGTGGCTCGCCGGCGTACTGATTGGATGTCTGGCCTACAAACCGCAGTTCGGCTTGCTGATCCCGCTGGTGCTGATCGCAAGCGGACGCTGGCGCGTGTTCGCGGCCGCCGGCGCGACGGTGGCGGTGCTGGCGCTTGCCGTCACGCTCGCCTTCGGCGCCGAGGTGTGGAGCGCGTTCCTCGCCTCCACCAAGTTCACCCGCACCGTCGTGCTCGAACAGGGCGGCACCGGCTGGTACAAGATTCAGAGCGTATTCTCCTGGGTGCGCATGTGGGGCGGCGGCATTGCGCTTGCTTACGGCGCGCAAGCAGCGGTCACGCTCGCGATCGCCGCGGCACTCACCTGGCTATGGCGCAGCCCCGCCGCCTATCCGCTCAAGGCCGCCGCGCTGGTGATCGGCTGCGCGCTGGCGACGCCTTACAGTCTCGACTACGACCTGATGCTGCTGGCGCCCGCCATCGCCTATCTCGCGCTCGACGGATGGACGCGCGGCTTCGCGCCGTGGGAGAAAACGATTTTGGCGGCGCTGTGGATCGTGCCGCTGATCGCGCGCTCGGTGCCGCAGGCCACGCTGATTCCGCTGGCCGTTCCGGTCATGCTGCTCGCCTTCGCCCTGTTGCTGCGCCGCGCCATGCATGAAAGCGGCGCCGCCCAAACCAGTGGCGTTTTACAGCGCGTGCCCTAGAATATCGCCGCAAGAGCCGGACCACCGGCCGCGGCCATATCAGGGAGCACGCCCATGCAGCTCAGCGCCGAGCAGCTTCGCGCCTTCGACGAGCAGGGCTACGTCTTCTTTCCCAATTGCTTCTCGGAAGAAGAGATCGCGCTCTTGCGCGCGGAAGCCGACAACATCCTCAAGCTCGACCGCCAGGAGGTCTGGCGCGAGAAGACCGGCGCGCCGCGCACCGCCTTCGCCGCCCACACCTTCAGCGAGGTGTTCGGCCTGCTGGCGCGCCATCCCGCGCCTGGTCGAGCCGTTGCGGCAATTGTTCGGCGAGGAGGTCTACGTCCATCAGTTCAAGCTCAATGCCAAGGCCGCCTTCGAGGGCGACGTCTGGCAGTGGCACCAGGATTACGGCACGTGGCAGCGCGACGACGGCATGCCGCAGGCGCGCGCCATGAACATCGCGGTGTTTCTCGACGAGGTGATGCCGATCAACGGCCCGCTGCTGCTGATTCCGAAAAGTCACAAGCAGGGCGTGTTCGCCGCCGGTCATGACAAATTGACGACATCTTATCCGCTGTGGACGCTCGACAAGGACACGGTCACGCGGCTGGCGCGCGCGGCGGAAGGCCCCGGCGGCGTCGGCATCGTGGCGCCGACCGGCAAGCCCGGCTCGGTGCTGATGTTCCACGGCAATCTGGTGCACGCCTCGCCGCCCAACATCACGCCCTATCCGCGCAAGATCGTCTACCTGACGCTGTGCGCGGTCTCCAATCACATCACCAAGTTCACGCGGCCGGAATGGATCGCGCATCGCGACTTCACGCCGATCAAGCCGGCCGACGACGACGCGCTTTTGGAATACGCCCGCGCGCATCGGGTGGCGGCGGAATAAATTTTTAATAACGACGCGTTTGACGCGTCATCTTTGCTGCAGTGCGCCAATTTTTTGGCAATGCATTGCGACGCGCGGCCTTGCAATTGCCGGACTTGGCTCGCCATATCCATGAGCGGCGAGCTCATTGAGGCGATGGATGTACACGCTCTATTCCGATCAGCGGTCCGGCAACAGCTACAAGGTCCGCCTGGCGCTGGCCCGGCTCGGCATTCCGTTCAACCTGGTCGAGATCGACATCCTGCAAGGCGCCAGCCGCACGCCCGAATTCCTCGCCAAAAATCCGAGCGGGCAAATTCCGCTGCTGGAAGTCGCGCCCCATCGCTATCTCGCCGAATCGAACGCCATCCTCTGGTACGTGGCCGGCGGCTCAACGCTGGCGCCCGAGGATCGCATCGAGCGGGCCGAAGCCATGCAATGGATGTTCTTCGAGCAGCACAGCCTCGAGCCGAATATCGGCGCGGCCTATTTCTGGCTGACCTTGATCAAGGGCGGCCGCGACTTGCAGCAGCACGCGCTCGAGGACTGGCTGGAAAACGGCTACCGCGCGCTCGGCGTCATGGAAACGCACTTGGCGCGCCATCCATTTTTTGCCGCCGATCGCTTCACCATCGCCGACATCGCGCTCTACGCCTACACCCACGTGGCGAACCACTGCGACTTCGACCTCGCCCGTTTTCCGGCGGTGCGCGACTGGCTCGACCGCGTGGCGGCGGAACCCGGCCATGTGGCGATGGACTGGCAGCCGGAAGCACTCGTGGCCGCGCAGTAGCGGCGCCGCCGCACGCCACGTTTATCGCCGCCACGAAAACGCCGCCATTCCCGACCGGCTTTGCCCAATTCCGGCCGGACGATTGCCGGTTTCCTGCTTCATTATGGAACAATTAAACGTGCTGTCGGTTGCAGGTTCATGCGCAATCCTGTCGTTAGCCCAGGCTTCGAGGCCCCGTCGACGCGCCCGCTCGGCAACGAGCGCCGCACCGTCGCGCTCGCCGAGCTGCTGACCATCGTTGGATTGGCGCTGTCCACCATCGTGGCCGCCACCGTGGTGTCGATCGGCATCGCGCGCGCCAATGTCGCCGGCAATGTCATCGACAACGAAGGCAGCCTGTTCGCAGTCGCGCTGCTGCTCGGCCTGATCTTCATCGCCATGGGCGGCCTGACCGCTTTCACGCTGTCGGGCCATAAGCCGAAAAAGCACTAGGACGCGGGCGAGCGCGGCCTCGTTCATCGCAGCGGCCTCGTTCATCGCAAATGACGTCGGCAAAAAAGAAAGAGGGCGAAATCCTCGCCCCCTTCTCACCCTGCATCAATCCGTTTCGTTCAGGATATCTGTCGCATGCTCGTTCCCAGCGCGCTGTAATTGACGCGATGGTAGCCGTCCGCTCCAAGCGACACGGCAGCCGGCATCACTTGCAGCACCTCATGTGCCATGACGCCCTCGTAGGTTTCGGGCTTGCCAAGGTACTTGAAGCGATAAAGCGGCAGTCCGAACACGGTGGTGCCGACACGTTGCACGTCTTCCTTAAGCCTAACATCGGATTCGTTTGAATCGTCTCCGACCGACGGACCGAGCATCGTCACTCTGGCGGCGATTGGCGTATCGTCCCCTACCGACGGCCCAAGCACTGTCAGGCTAGCAGCACTTATCTTGCTAAAATCGTCGCCAACGCGCGGCCCCAGCGTCGCACCCTCCTCGGCCAACGGCCCGAGAGCGACGGGATCGGCCGCAACCGCGTCGAGGAGGTTCGGAAATCGCTTGCCAGCCGCCAGATTGTCCATTGTTCGGCCCTCCTGCCGACAAACAATTTACACCGGCGCTGAACCCATTCGCAACCGGCCGGCTGGCTCGACCGGCGACCGCGGACGGCGGTGCATTTGTTGCCATTGCCTTGCAATGTCAGATGTCCCCCAATAGCGGCCCTTCGATGCATGGGTTCGATTTGTCGCGATGCGCCATTCGCAGACGGCGCGTCGCGTTTTTTTCAATGATCGCGAATGGGCCACAATCGGGCGTCAGAGAAATTGCCCAGCCAACTCGTGGATTCCGACAAGTCTCGTCGTCGGCTACCGACTGCGCCAGTTCTCACCGCCAATACGGAACAGCAAGTAATGCGCCATCATTGGATCGCCGCGGCATTGGCCGCGGCCATGCTGTCGTTTCCTGTCCAAGCCGCCGACGCCACCGGCGATAACCTGCCGCGCTTCGACCACATCGTCGTGGTGGTAATGGAAAATCATTCGCCCAGCCAGGTCATCGACCCGAACCGTGCACCGTTCATCTATGGCCTGGCCACGGGCGGCGCACTGTTCGTCAACGCCTTCGCCGTCGCGCATCCAAGCCAGCCGAACTATTTCGCGCTGTTTAGCGGCTCGACGCAGGGCGTACGCGACGACCAAGACCATATGTTCGATGCGCCGAATCTCGCCGGGGCGCTCCACGCGGCGCGCAAGAGCTTCGTCGGCTACGTGGAAGCCGGCTCGCCGCGCAAGCATAATCCGTGGCAATCGTTCGCCAACGCCCACGCCACGGAGCGGGACGTGAATGAGTTCCCGCGCGACTTCGCGCGGCTGCCGACGGTGAGCTTCGTCGTCCCTGACATGATTAACGATATGCATGACGGATCGGTGCGCGATGGCGACAACTGGCTCAAGGTCCATCTCGGCGCCTACGCGCAATGGGCAAAAACGCATAACAGCCTGCTGATCGTCACATTCGACGAGGACGATCACAGCGCCGAGAACCGCATCGCGACGATTATCTATGGCGCCCGCGTGCGGCCCGGCCGATATGCCGAGCGCATCTCGCATTACAATGTGCTGAGTACGCTGCTGGCGGTGTATGGTCTGCCGCCCTTCGCCGAAGCGGCGACCAATCAACCCATCCGCACGATCTGGGATGAATAGGGCCGGCGGAGCGCCAACTTCCTTCGCACCGAACGTGCGAACCAACGCTTGCTATGTTCCGCGCGGTGCCTCCGGCGGGTCAAATTTGATCCGGCCAACCCGCGCCGGCCTCAACCTCATGAGCGCCGTGCTGCGACGGCGGGCTCAATCTCGTTCATCACAAATATTTCAGCAAAAATGAAGGGGGCGATACTCGCCCCCTCGCACCTGCCTATATCCGTTCAGAGTATCGCTCGCTGTTGCCATCGTCCGCAACGGACGGCCCCAGCGCGGTCAAACTGCCGGCCGAACACCCCCGTCGTCCCCAACTGACGGCCCCAGCGTCGTCAAACCGCGATCGGGATTAGCATCGTCCCCTACCGACGGCCCCAGCGCTGTCGGCGATTTTTTATCCGCCGCAACGCACGGCCCCAGTGCGGAATCCTCCCCGACCAACGGTCCAAGACCGGCGGAATCGGCCGCAACTGCATCAAGCAGAACTCGTGAAGCGCTTGTGAGCACCTGACGCCAAATAGGCCATGATTTCCGCCCTCAAAAAAATAAAGTCTAGGCCATAGCGGACTCATTCACAACCGGCCTCCGCTCGCTGTGTGCGCCTCGGCTTCAGGCTCAATTCATCATCATGCATTTGATCGGTCGCTGGGGCGGTTTTGAGATACCGAAAGCCCTTCTTTCCATGTGTCATCAATCCTATCATGCATAATTCCGATCGGATTCAGCGCGCAGTAATGCTCGAAACCAGCGGCAGCCAAACGCAAGCACAGAAGCCTGCCAGCGCGGCAGTGCAAGCCAAGTTCAGGCAGGCAATGGCGCTGCATTCGCAAGGGCAACTTGCCGGCGCGGAACGCATCTATCGGGACGTGCTACGGCAGCAGCCGCAGCACTTTGATGCCCTGCATATGCTTGGCGTGATTGCGCTGCAGACCGGGCACGCCGAGCAAGCGGCAAATCTGATCAGAAATGCGATCGCCCTCAACGCGGACGTCGCCGCCGCTCACTACAACCTGGGCAAGACGCTGACGACACTGGGAGCTTCCGAAGAAGCCTTGGCGAGTTACCAGCGGGCTATCGCGCTGAAGCCTGACTATGCGAGGCCTACAGCAACTGTGCGAGCACACTGGCGGCGCTGAAGCGCCACGACGAAGCGCTGGCAAATTACGATAAGGCCATCGCGCTGCGACCCGACGATGCGGAGGCCTACGGCAACCGCGGGGCCGTGCTCAATGAACTGAAGCGCCATGCCGAGGCGCTGGTCAGCTGCGACAAGGCGATCGCGTTGCGGCCCGACTATGCAGAGGCATTCAACATCCGCGGCAATGCGCTAAGTGGGCTCAGGCGCGACGACGAGGCGCTGGCACATTACGACAAGGCCATCGCGCTGAAGCCCGCCTTTGTCGAGGCATACAGCAACCGCGGAAATGCGCTAAGCGGGCTGGGGCGCTACGACGAGGCGCTGGCCAACTACGACAAGGCGATTGCGTTGCGACCCGACTATGCATGGGCGTACAGCAAACGCGCGAATGCGCTAAATGGCCTCGGGCGCCACGACGAAGCGCTGGCAAACTACGGCAAGGCCATCGCGCTCAAGCCGGACTTTGCCGAGGCTTACAGCAACCGTGCGGCCGTGCTCAACGAAATGAACCGCCATGCCGAAGCGCTGGCAGACTACGACAAGGCCATCGCGCTGAAACCCGACAATGCGCACGCCTATCGCAACCAAAGCCTCTGCCTATTGCTATTGGGGCAATTCGAACGGGGTTGGCGGCAGTACGAATGGCGCAAGAAATGCGGTGTGGCGGCCCGCTCCTTCCCGCAGCCGCTCTGGCTCGGAGAACAGGACATCGCCGGCAAAACCCTGTTCCTCTGGTGGGAGCAAGGCTACGGCGACACCCTCCAGTTCTGCCGCTACGCCAAATTCGCGCAAGCGCGCGGCGCGAAGGTCATCATGTCGGTGCAGGAGCCGCTGCTCGGACTGTTGAAGCAGTCCCATCCGACAATCCAGTTCATCGCAGACGAAGTCCCGGCCGAATTTGATTATCACTGCCCGTTGCTGAGCCTGCCGGCGGCTTTTGGCAACGACGCTCGAGACCATACCGGCCAGCATCCCGTACCTAAAAAGCGACCTGGAAAAATCGCTTTTCTGGCAGCGCAAGCTTGGCGAAAAAAGCAAATTGCGCGTGGGCCTCGTATGGTCGGGCGGATTTCGACCCGATCAGCCAAGACTCTGGCCGGTCAATCGCCGCAGAAACATTGCTTTGGCCAAACTGGCTTCGCTGCAAAATCCGGATACGGAATTCTACAGTCTGCAAAAAGGTCAGCCCGCCGAATCCGAACTGGCCGAATTGACGCACAGCAATTGGCACGGTCCCGATATTGTGGATTTCACCAGCCTGCTCAACGATTTCTCCGACACCGCGGCACTCATCGATAATCTTGATCTGGTCATCTCGGTCGATACCGCCACGGCGCACCTGGCCGGCGCCATGGGCAAACCGGTGTGGATTTTGAATCGCTTCGATACCGACTGGCGCTGGCTTCTGGATCGCAGCGACAGCCCTTGGTATCCGACGGCAAGACTGTATCGACAAGCAGAAAGCCGGGGATTGGGATGACGTGGTCCGGCGCGTCAAAGCGGATCTATTAAAATGGCCCACGCGCGCGGGATAACGGGGTTGCGCGCGTGCGTGCCGTGCTCCTGCATCGTTGACGCGCGAATCGATGGAGAGCGGCATGCGATTGATCCTGGCGCTGGCGGCCGTGCTGCTGACGCGCGGCGCATGGGCGGCACCGCAGATTTTCCCATCCTCCGCCGGCACTCTCGGCGTCGAGACCCTCGCCGGCGGCCTGGTGCATCCCTGGTCGCTCGCCTTTCTGCCCGACGGCCGCATGCTGGTGACCGAGCGGCCCGGCCGCATGCGCATCGTCACGCGCGCCGGCCAGTTGTCGCCGCCGCTCGCCGGCGTGCCGGAGGTCTATGCGCAAAGCCAGGCCGGCCTCATGGACGTGATGCTCGGCCGCGATTTCGAGAAAAATCGCACCATCTATTTCTGCTACGCGGAACACGCCGAGGGCGGCGGCGGCCGCATCGCGGTCGCGCACGCGCAATTGGAGGAGAACGGCCGGACGCCGCGGCTGGTCGCGGTGCAAACGATCTTCCGCCAGCGCGGGCCCGCCTCGCGCGGCTTGAACATCGGCTGCCGCATGGTGCAGGCCGGCGACGGCAATCTGTTCGTCACGCTCGGCGATCATTTCGCCGCCGCCGCCATGGCGCAGACGCTCGACAATCATATCGGGAAAATCGTGCGCATCCGCCGGACGGAACAGCGCCGCCCGACAATCCGTTCGTCGAACACGCCGGGCGCGCTGCCGGAAATCTGGGCCTATGGCCTGCGCAATCCGGAAGGGCTCGCCTTCAATCCGGCCGACGGCAAACTGTGGGAGCAGGAACACGGCCCGATGGGCGGCGACGAGATCAATATCATCGAGAAGGGCAAGAACTACGGCTGGCCGGTGGTCAGCTACGGCCTCAACTATGACGGCTCGCCGGTCGGCACCGGCAAGTCGCAAGCCGCCGGCATGCAGGAGCCGGTCTGGCACTGGACGCCGTCGATCGCGCCGTCGGGCATGGCGTTTTATACCGGCGATTTGTTCGCGGGCTGGAACGGCAGCCTGATCAACGGCGCGCTCAAATTCGAGCTGCTGTCGCGGCTCACGCTGCAGGGCGACAGCGCGCTGCGCGAGGAGCGCCTGCTGCAGGGCTTGCGCGAGCGCATCCGCGACGTGCGGCAGGGGCCGGACGGCGCGCTCTATCTGCTCACCGACAACAGCGCCGGCCGCATCCTGCGCGTGGCGCCGGTGAAGTGATCACCACTTGTGAAACACGAAAAACGCGCCGGCCGCGATCAGCGTGAAGCCGAAGCCCTGGCTCAAGGTGATCGGCTGCTTGAGATAAATGAACGAGAACACCGCGAAAATTACGAAGGTGATCACTTCCTGGATAGTCTTCAATTGCGCCGGGTTGTAGACGGCGTTGCCGTAGCGGTTGGCCGGCACCGCCAGGCAATATTCGATGAAGGCCAGGCCCCAGCTCAACAGAATGACGCTGAACAGCGGCACCTCCTTGAAGCGCAGGTGCCAGTACCAGGCGGTGGTCATGAAGACGTTGGAGCCGATCAGCAAGGCGATCGGCAGCAGATAGGGCGACAAAGCGGGCATGGAACTCTCTGAAATATGTGTCGGTGCGACCATGTCTAGCGGCTTTGCGGCGCCGTTCAATTGTCACCGCCGCGTCACAGGTCTGCGCTATCCAGACTATGCTTCTGTTGTTTGTTGAGTAACGAGTATCCCCTTTTTGCGGTCCCGTGCGGCTGACCCTGCTCTTCGGGACCGCGTTTTTTTTGACCCCCCGGCAGCGCCGGGGTGCCGGCTTCCCCGTCGCTTGCCGATCGGGCCGGACTGGGGTCACGCCGCTTTGGCCTTGTGCTAGTATTCCTCTCGTGGATGCGGCGCCGCCTGCGCCGGCCTCGAGAGGGAGAGCGACGTGTTGCGTGCCATTCGTTTGATAGCCGCCTGTACCGCCGTATTGATCGCCGGCTCGGCGGCTGCGCAGAACCGCGGTCAGCAGCCGGCACCGGCGACGCCCTACAAGCCGGTGGCGATCGTGCTGCCGCAGCCGACGACCGATGCGAGTTTCGAGGCCATGCGCAAGCAGCTCGGCGAAGCCGCCGAGCGCAAGGACCGCGCCGCCATGGCGCGCCTGGTGGTTGCGCAAGGGTTCTTCTGGGACCGCGAGAACGGCAACGCCGCCGACAAGCGCAAATCCGGCTTCGACAATCTGTCAGCGGCGCTCGGCCTCGCCAACAAGGAGGGCGCCGGCTGGGACATGTTGTCCGGCTATGCCGAGGATCCGGCCGCCTCGCCTTCGCCCGACCACAAGGGCGCGATGTGCGCGCCCGCCGATCCGGCCTTCGACGCCCAGGCATTCGACGAACTCATCAGGACGACGAATACCGACCCGACGGAATGGGGCTATCCGGTGTCGGCCGGGCTCGAAGTGCATGCCACGGCGCAAGCCAACGGCCCGGTGATCGACAAACTCGGCCTGCACTTCGTGCGCATCATGCCGGAGAGTGCGTCGGAGCAGCCGTCCTACATGCGCATTGCGACGCCGAGCGGCAAGACCGGCTACATCACGATCAATTCCATCGCGCCGATCGGCAACGACCAGATCTGCTACGTCAAGGAGGGCGGCGCCTGGAAGATCGGCGGCTATATCGGCGGCGGCGAGCCGCAATAGTTCCGGCAAGCGCGAAAAAATCGTGCTGGGTCTTTACCCGTAACGCAGCTTGGTGGTGAGGATCGGCGCCATCAGCGCCAGCGAGACCGCGTTCGAGCCGATCAGCGGCCAGTCGTCGATCGCAACGCCATAGACCAACCAGAGCACCAGCCCGAGCGTGAACGCCGCGGTCGCCGGCAGCGACAGCGCGCGGGTGTCCTTTTCGCGCATGACCTTGAGCGCCTGCGGCAGCCAGCACAGGGTGGTGAGCGCGGCGCCGCCGGCGCCAATGACGTCGATGAGCGGGATCGTCGGCATGTTGGCGTCACAAGACTGATTCGATGACGCCATGTGACAGTTGTCGCTGCGCTGCCGCCCGCGGTGGGAAAAAGGTGGGCCACGTCCCGCCCTTGCGGCGCGCGGCCGAACACTCATAATGCCGCTCCCGCCAATCGGACACCCGCCATCATGATCCGCGAAATCGCCCAGATCGACGTGAAGCCCGGCATGGAAAATGAATTCGAAGCCGGCGTGAAAAGCGCCGTGCCGATTTTCAAGCGCGCCAAGGGCTGCACCGGCGTGACGCTGCAACGCTCGCACGAAAAGCCGACACGCTACCGGCTGGTGGTGCAATGGGAGACGCTGGAGAACCACACCGTCGACTTCCGCGGCTCCGCCGATTTCCAGGAATGGCGCAAGCTGGTCGGCCATTGCTTCGCCGCGCCGCCCGAAGTCGAGCACATGCGCGAAGTGGTCCATGGGTTTTGAAACATGAAACGCAGCACCGACCGCATTCTCACCACCCACACCGGCAGCCTGCCACGCACCGCCAGGGTGGTGGAGCTGTTGCTGGCCGAGCAGCAGAAGCCGGGCGCGCGCCGCGCCGAATTGACCGCCGCCGTGCGCGAAGCGGTGGCCTATGTGGTGCAGAGGCAGATCGAATGCGGCCTCGACATCGTCAATGACGGCGAGCAGGGCCGCACCGATTACACCGTGCATGTGCTCGACCGGCTCACCGGCTATGAGGGCGAAAGCGCGCCGCCCATGGGCACCGGCGAGCCGGAATTTCCCGAGCTGGCGCAGCTGCTCACGCATTTTGCTTCGCCGTTCCAGCACCGGCCGTCGTGCAGCGGCGATGTGACCTGGAAGGACTGGCCGGCGGCGCAGGCCGACATCGATCTCGCCAAGGACGCGATGAAGGGCGCAAGGCGGAGGAATTCTTCATGACTTCGCCCTCGCCCGGCCAGATCGCGCGCTATCTCAAGAACCGCCATTACAAGACCGAGGAAGCCTATATCTACGCGCTCGCCGACGTGATGAAGCGCGAATACAAGGCCATCGTCGACGCCGGCTTCGTGCTGCAGCTCGACTGCCCCGATCTGGCGATGCTGCGCCACATGGTCTACCTCAATCTGCCGCTCGCCGAGTTCCGCAAGATCATTGCGATCAATGTCGCCGCGCTCAACCACGCGGTCGCCGATATCCCGGCCGAGCGCATGCGCATGCATGTGTGCTGGGGCTCGACCGTGGCGCCGCACCACACCGACGTGCCGCTCAAGGACATCATCGACATCGTGCTCACCGCCAAGCCGCAGGCGGTGTCGTTTCCCGCCGCCAATGCGCGGCACGAGCACGAATGGAAGATCTGGCGCGAGGTCAAGCTGCCGCCCGGCAAGATCATCATCCCGGGCGTGATCGATTCGACGGTGAACACGGTCGAGCATCCGGAGGTGGTCGCCGACCGGCTGTTGAACTTCTGCAACGTGGTCGGACGCGAGAACGTCATCGGCGGCGTCGATTGCGGCTTCGGCACCTTCGCCGGGCGGGTGCAGGTCGACAGCAAGATCGTGTGGATGAAGCTCGCCTCGCTCGCCGAAGGCGCCCGGCGCGCCTCGAAGCAGTTGTGGCCGAAGGCGGCGTAGCCCGCCCTTCCCCCGTCCGCGGACTCGCCCCATATTCGGGCGATGGCGAAACCTCCCGGCAAGCCCAAAAAGCCAAAAGACCCGGCGAAACCGACGCGCGCCAAGGCGGCGCGGCCAATCGAGCCGGCGACACCCGATGCGCTCGCCGACCTGCTCAATCCGGCGATCAACAAGGGCACCGCGGGGCTGGGTTCCGGCACGGGCAAAAATCCAAACCTGCAGCCGCCGCCGGATAATTCGTTCGACCGCCGCGCCGATTTTTCCGCCGCCCACAAGGCGCGCAAGTCGACGCGACAAGGCTTCGATGAGGCGCCGCAGCGCGATTACGCCGCATCGCCGATCACCGGGCTCGATCCGGAATTGGCGAAGGAATTCGGACTCGACGCGGATGATGAGTCTTCACCCTCCCCTGGAGGGGAAGGGTCGCGCGCTAAAAGCGCGCGGGGTGGGGTGAGCGGCGCCGAAAAAGATTCACCCCCTCCCGGCGCGCTGCGCGCGCCGACCTCCCCCCTCCAGGGGGAGGTGAAGAAAGACGGCAAATATCGCCTGCCGCGCGCCGACCTGCCGCAGCCGGGCAGCGGCCTGAGCTCGATGGGCGTCGCCGCCACCGCGCAGGCGCTCGACCAACTGTTGCGCGAGGGCCGCAAGGAATTTCGCGACGAAGCCGAGAGCGGCAAGGTGTGGATGCCGCACCGGCCGCCGCGCCCGGAAAAATCGGAAGGCGGCAAGCGGCTGGTCATCCAATCCGAGTTCGAACCGAAGGGCGATCAGCCCGAGGCGATCCGCGAACTGGTCGACGGCGTCCAGCGCCACGACCGCACGCAGGTGCTGCTCGGCGTCACCGGCTCCGGCAAGACCTTCACCATGGCCAAGGTGATCGAGGCGACGCAGCGCCCGGCGCTGATCCTGGCGCCGAACAAGACGCTGGCCGCGCAGCTCTACGGCGAGTTCAAGTCGTTCTTCCCCGACAACGCGGTGGAATATTTCGTCAGCTATTACGACTACTACCAGCCGGAAGCCTACGTCCCGCGCACCGACACCTACATCGAAAAGGAATCCTCGATCAACGAGCAGATCGACCGCATGCGCCATTCGGCCACGCGCGCGCTGCTCGAGCGCGACGACGTGGTGATCGTCGCCTCGGTGTCCTGCATCTACGGCATCGGCTCGGTGGAAACCTATTCGGCCATGACCTTCACGCTCAAGCAGGGCGGCAGCATCAGCCAGCGGCAATTGCTCGCCGACCTGGTGGCGCTGCAATACAAGCGCACGCAGGCCGATTTCTACCGCGGCTCGTTCCGCGTGCGCGGCGACGTGATCGAGATATTCCCGGCGCATTACGAGGACCGCGCCTGGCGGGTGTCGCTGTTCGGCGACGCGATCGAATCGATCCACGAATTCGATCCGCTCACCGGGCAAAAGACCGACGAGCTGGAATTCGTCAAGGTCTACGCCAACTCGCATTACGTCACGCCGCGCCCGACGCTCATTCAGGCGATCCAGGGCATCAAAGCCGAACTCAAAGCCCGCCTCGACCAGCTCAACGCCGCCGGCCGCCTGCTGGAAGCGCAGCGGCTGGAGCAGCGCACCGTCTACGACCTGGAAATGATGGAGGCCACCGGCAGCTGCGCCGGCATCGAGAACTATTCGCGCTATCTCACCGGCCGCCGCATCGGCGAGCCGCCGCCGACGCTGTTCGAATATGTGCCCGACAACGCGCTGGTGTTCGTGGACGAGAGCCACGTCTCCATCCCGCAGCTCGGCGGCATGTACCGCGGCGACTTCCGCCGCAAGGCGACGCTGGCCGAATACGGCTTCCGCCTGCCCTCCTGCATGGACAACCGGCCGCTGCGCTTCGAGGAATGGGACGCCATGCGGCCGCAGACCGTCGCGGTCAGCGCCACGCCCGGGCACTGGGAGATGAACGAGGCGCGCGGCGTGTTCGTCGAGCAGGTGATCCGCCCGACCGGGCTGATCGATCCGCCGGTCGAAATCCGCCCGGCGCGCACGCAGGTGGACGACCTGGTGGGCGAAGTGCGGCAGGTGGCGCAGAAAGGCTACCGCGCGCTCGTCACCGTGCTGACCAAGCGCATGGCCGAGGACCTCACCGAATATCTGCACGAGCAGGGAATTCGTGTGCAGGTACATGCATTCCGACATCGACACGCTGGAGCGCATCGAGATCATCCGCGATCTGCAGACTTGGCGCCTTCGACGCGCTGGTCGGCATCAACCTGCTGCGCGAGGGCCTCGACATTCCGGAATGCGCGCTGGTCGCCATTCTCGACGCCGATAAAGAGGGATTTCTTCGCAGCGAGACCTCGCTCATCCAGACCATCGGGCGCGCCGCCCGCAATGTCGACAGCAACGTCATCCTCTATGCCGACGCCATGACCGGCTCGATGCAGCGCGCCATCGAGGAGACCAACCGGCGGCGCGAGAAGCAGGTCGAGTACAACACGGCGAACGGCATCACGCCGGAGAGCATCAAGCGCTCGATCCACGACATCATGAACAGCGTGTACGAGCGCGACCACGTGCTGATCTCCACCGGCGGCGAAGGCGAGTTCGCCGAGGCCGCCAGCATCGGGCACAATTTCGAGGCGGTGATCGGCGATCTGGAGACGCGCATGCGCGAGGCCGCCGCCGATCTCGACTTCGAGCAGGCCGCGCGCCTGCGCGACGAGATCAAGCGGCTGCGGCAGACCGAGCTGGCGGTGGTGGACGACCCCACCGTGCGCAACGTCATGCTCACGCAGGACCCCAAGCTGGGGGGGCGGTCGCCGCCGCCGCGCCGCGTGGGAGAGGCTAACGCACGCGGCCGCACAAACCTGGTCTCGCCGAAATGGGCATCGCGCTCGGCCACGAGGTGGAAGCCCGCAGCGGCGAAGCGGCAGCGGGCGCTCGAAGCTCGGCCGCCCCGGCATGCGCGGCGGATGGAAGCGGCGGTAACGCGGTAGCGGCCGGTGACTTGACGGAGCGCAGCCCGATTGGCTCCCATCGGATCGGGATCGGCGGCTGCGGGGGCGCGCCATGAGTGAGCTGCTGCGCAAACGGCTTTATGAGCTGTACGCCGCCTATGCCGAGGGGCGCATCGACGAGGCGCTGCGCGAATTCGACGACAGCGTCGTGATGACCAGCTATGCGCCGGTCGACATCTTTCCTTATCTCGGGCGCAAGCAGGGCAAGGCGGCGATCGCGGCGGCCATGAAGGCGGTGCACGCGGACTTCGAATACCTCGCCTATCAGCCGGTGTTCATGGTGACCGAAGCGGAGGACGCCGCCGTCATCCTCCTGGCGCGCCTGCGCCAGCGCGCGACCGACCGCATCATTCAGCTGTTCGTCGCCGATTTCATCCGGTTCGACAAAGGCCGCATCGTCGAAATCCGCGAATTCATGGATTCGTTCGACGCCGTGCAGCAGGTGCTCGGCCGCGAGATTGCCATTTCGCAAGAGCCGCATTAGGGCGGGCTTGCCCGCCGAAGCGCGCAAGCCGCGAAGGCGGGCGCAGGCGGCGCCTCTTCTCCCTCTCCCGGCTCGGTTCTTCTTTTTTCACCTCCCCCTTGTGGTGTAGAGCCTGCGCTCGGGCTCCGACCCGAGGGTCGGCTCGCCGCAGGCGAGCCGGGAGCGGGTAAACACCGACCGCACAAACCGGGCCTCGACGAGATGGGCATCGCGCTCAGCCACGAAGCGAAGCCCGCGCGTAACGGCTCGCCACTGCTCGCTGCTGTATTGGCTGCCGCGATCTGAGTGATGCAGTAGCGCGTCGGGTTTACCCCGTCGCCAGATTGCCATCACCAGAGCATCGGTGACTAGCTGGGCCGTCATTGCAGCACTCATCGACCAGCCGACCACGCGCCGAGAGAACAGATCGACGACCGCAGCCACATAGAGCCAGCCCTCCGCCGTCCAGACATAGGTAAAGTCGGCAATCCATTTGCGGTTGGGAGCGGGCGCTTCAAAGCTGCGATCGAGCACATTGGGAGCGACGGCGGTGGCCTGCCGCTCACCCAGGTCGGGCGGCAGGCGACGCCGTCGCGGACGCGCTCTGAGAGCCTGTATTCGCATCAATCGCTGGATCTTATGCAGCCCACAGGACACACCCTCGGCGAGCAGGTCGTGCCACACCCGCCTGGCGCCATAGGTCCGGTCGCTCGCCAGGAAGCTCGTGCGAACCTTCGCAGCGAGCTCTTCATCGCTCCGGCTGCGCTGACTGCGCGGTCGTGTCAGCCAGGCATAGAAGCCACCCCGCGAGACACCGAGCGCCCCGCACAACCAGTCCGCCGGCCAGATCCCCCGGTGCTTCGCGATGAAGGAGAACTTCACGTCGATTCCTTCGCGAAGTAGGCCGCGGCTTTTTTTAGGATGTCTCGTTCGGCCTTGAGCCTGGTGACCTCGCGCTTGAGACGCGCGATCTCGGCCTGTTCGGGCTTCATCTGCCCCTGGCCCGGAAACGAATATTGCGGGTCGTCCGCAAATGCCTTCACCCAGCTGCGCAGTTGCGACTCGTGAACGCTCAGGTCTTGCGACGCCTGCGCAAACGAGACGCCACGTTCCTTGATCAGCCGCACCGCCTCAAGCTTGAACTCCCGCGTAAACTTCCGCCGCTCCATGACGCACCTCCCGTTCCATTAAAACACCTAACTCGGTGTCTTCGGAACCGGGTGCAGGCCAATAAGCGATTTCGACTTCTCGAATTAGTTTCACTGCTTCCCTCAGCCCCTTTTGAGAATTTAATTCTACTGCCAGTTGATTGGGTTTGACACTTATGTAAAATAGGACTATATTCCGTTTCATCCCACCCGCCACTGAGGGCGTTGTCATGAGACGTCATAACAGCGGGGTAGGATGCGGCGCCCGCGCGCGAGGCTCGTAACCTCGCTCCCGGGAGGCCCTGGGTCGCCGTCCGTCCCTACTACGGGGGACTGCCTTGAATGGCTGGACGCGGCGCGGACGAAGGGCGGCGAAAGCTGCCCGGATCAGGGCGGGCCATCGGGCCCCCCGTCCGCGCCCGGAAGTTACGGCCCCGGGGACTTAAAACGCCGCCGTGGAGCGCCGAGAGGCGCCCGCATCCTTCAAAAGAGGATGCGGCAAGACGGAAGACTGGTGCGCCGCTTGGCGCTCCACCCCCTCGGTTTTACGAGGGGACAACGGAAGGCCCCGCAAATGCGGGGAGGAATACGGCGTCCCCGCGCCGTTAAAGAATAGGGGCGATGGCGCTTGCGCCGATGAAAAATTTGCTGTCATGCCCGCGAAGGCGGGCATCCAGTAAACATCGATCGCGCAGTGATTACTGGATGCCCCGCTTTCGCGGGGCATGACGATAGGGGATCATGGCCGAACAGAGATCAATCAGGAGAACAAGACACATGCCTGTCATCCAATGCGACATCCGCGAAGGCTGGAGCGACGAGCAGAAACGCGCGCTGGCCAAGGGCCTTACCCAGGTGGTTGCCGAAGTGGGAAAAGTGCCGGTAAAGAGTATCCACATCGTGATCCGGGAAGGCCGCGGCCTGCATTACATGTTCGGGGGCGAACACGTGCCCGAGTTCAAGCCCGCCGGGGGCTGAGCCAGCGATTGAAAGAGAAGCAATGACAGCGTCGATACCGTCCCTCCGCCGTCCGGCCGCTATCCTGCTGCTGGCACTCGCCGCCGTGGCGCTCGCCGGCTGTGAAAGCGCCCCGCCCGTCCCGCCGCCGCAGGCCGCCAAGGCGCCCGAGCCGCCCATGACCCACTCGCGCGCCGCCACCGAATGCTGGATGTCGACCGAGAAGGGGCACGCCGACATGAATCTCGACAAACGCGCCGACATCGTCACCAAATGCATCGACCAGAAGATGAAGGGGGAAAAGTAACGGGAGCCGCGGCCGGCCCGGCTGCCGGGCGCTGCCGCCCCTTGCGGAGCGCCCGCGGCCGTATCACCATCCGGCATTCTGAATCGTTGAGGAGGTCGTCATGGCTAAAGGTCAGATGCGAGTTCCCAAGGAAAAGAAGAAGCCGAAGGCGGACAAGGACAAGCCGAAACACATGTCCGCCTATAAGCTGGCGCAGACGCAAGGCACCGCCAGCAACCCCTTTGGCACCCCGCCCGGCAAGAAGTCCTGATCCCATTTGATCGAAGCGGTTAGGCGCGGCGGCGCCCGGCCGGTGCGGGCCGGCGCGCAAGCGTGAATTTTTGCCGCCGCCAAGAATATTAACAATGGCATTGCCCTGCGTTGCGCTGA
>CAVXKE010000003.1:0-345665 GCA_963762285.1 uncultured Alphaproteobacteria bacterium
CGTTATAAACGAAAAATGCAGGTTATGAAAAGATTGGGCGCGGCCGGTTGGCCGATGAAACATTGAGCGACAATTCGCGCACCCGCGAACTCTCGCATCATCTCGCCACCCGTCCAGGCCATGACGAGGTGAAATCTGACTTTCGCCAGCTGCTCGTAGAGGAATTCGGTGTCGAGCTCGGCGCGCTCGATTTTGAGCGTCGCGTTGCCGCGCATGAAACCGTAAAGCACTCACGCGGCGAATATGCGCGCGGCGATGTACATACCAATACGATTGAAGGTTACTTTTCGATCTTCAAACGCGGAATGAAGGGCGTTTATTAGCACTGTGTGGAAAAGAACCTGCACAGATATTTGGCCGAATTTGAGTTCCGATACAACACTCGCAAGATCACGGATCGTGAACGTGCGGTGCTTGCCGTTAAGGGCGGCGAAGGCAAGCGCCTCACGTACCGGCAACCTAACTAAGAAAAACTTCAAACTTAGAGCTGCACGATCTATGACATGGCGGCAGAAAAACGTTAAAAACAGTAAACAATTCAACCCCTTGTAAAAGGGGCAGTTAATTGCTATATCGCGCTTGGAGGCTTTGTGGCGCGCGAGCGTTGCATTGCCTTTTTATTTTTATTCGTTTTCGATAGCGATCTTTTCAGGCGTTGTCCTCAAATCATCGATATATGAGACGCTATAAATCACAAAATTTGGATTTCCTCCGACGTTCCGAATGGCTACGTGGCGCAATGCCATTATTTGATTGACGTAAGGTGTCAGTTCGTCGCGAACTGGTTTCGTCATTCTAGTTAGTCTTAGCGACCACGATATGCAGTATGCGATTAGATCGGCAATTTGTATGCCGGTTGTTAAATCGCTATGCACAAAGAATGGTTCAGGAATAACAAGAGTGGCCCTATGTCGGCCAGTCGCGGTTTCCTTAAAATATTTGTGGGCTTGATCAATTAGAATGTGGCTCTGACTTTTTTCTAGTTCATCAAACACCAAGATGCCTTGTTGAGGATACACTCGCAACATGCGCCAATACGAGGCGGCGCTCGCCGCGCGCGCCCAGGGGATCGCCCGCGCGCAGGAGGCCGAGAGCCAAAAGGCCGCCGGGATCGAGCAGTTCCGCCACGAACTGACGCGGCGCATCGAGGGCCTGGCCGCGGCGCGGCAAGCGCAGCGGGAGGAAGGGGCGTAGGCGCGGGTTGGGCCGGCCGGCGCGGCCGGCGGCCTCATAGCACCCCCGCGCCGGCGCCCATTGCCAAGGCGGCAAACGCGCGGCATCAAGCGCGCCATGAGTGCCAAGGCCCCCAAATCGAAACCGCATGCGCCGACTGAGCTACGCCCGCTCAGCCATCCGGAAATCCGCGCCATCGTGCTCGGCATCATGCTGGCGATGTTCCTGGGCGCCCTCGACCAGACCATCGTCGCCACCGCGCTGCCGACCATCGGCCGGCACTTTTCCAATCTCGGCGACCTGTCCTGGGTGGTCACCGCCTATCTGCTCACCGCCACCGCGGTGACGCCGCTCTACGGCAAGCTGTCCGACATCCACGGGCGGCGGGCGATGATGCTGATCGCCATCGGCTTCTTCATGCTCGGCTCGCTCGCCTGCGCGCTGGCGCCGGGCATGACCGCGCTGGTGTTCGCGCGCGCCCTGCAGGGCGTCGGCGGCGGCGGGCTGATGGCGCTGTCGCAGACCATCATCGCCGACATCGTCTCACCGCGCGAGCGCGGCCGCTACCAGGGCTATATCGGCGCGGTGTTCGCGGCCTCCTCGGTGGGCGGGCCGGTGCTGGGCGGCTTCCTGACCGAGCATCTCGACTGGTCGCTGATCTTCTGGATCAACCTGCCGCTCGGCCTCATCGCCCTCGCCATGACCTCCAACGTGCTCAAGCGCGTGCCCTATCACCCGCGCAAGCACCGGCTCGATATCGTGGGCGCGCTGCTGATGATGGCGGCGGCGGTGGCGCTGCTGCTGGCGCTGTCCTGGGGCGGGCGGCGCTTCGACTGGATCTCGCCGCAGGCCGGCGCGCTGCTGGCCGCCTCGGCGCTGCTGTGGGGCCTGTTCGCCTGGCGGCTGGTGGCGACGGTCGAGCCGTTCCTGCCGCTCGCCGTGCTCGGCAATCCGGTGGTGCGCTGCGCGGCGCTCGCCGGCGCCTGCAACATGGGCACGCTGGTCGGCATGACCATCTTCGTGCCGCTTTATTTCGAAGTGGTGCTGCATCTGTCCGCCAGCCAGTCGGGCATGGCGCTGATCCCGCTGATGGGCATGACCGTGCTGTTTTCCACCATCACCGGGCGCCTGTTGATGCATGTGACGCATTACAAGCGCATGCCGCTCGCCGGTATCGTGGTCGCCATCGCGGCGCTGGCGCCGCTGGCGATCTGGCCGGCGTCGATGCCGACGCTGCTGGTGCTGGCGTTGCTGACGCTGATCGGCTGCGGGCTCGGCACCGTGTTCCCGGTCTCCACCGTGTGCATGCAGAACGCGGTGACGCAGCACCAGATGGGCATCGCCACCGGCGCCGCCAATTTCTTCCGCGCGCTGTTTTCCGCGCTGGTGGTGGCGGTGCTGGGCGCGATCGTGCTCGGCGGCCTCGGCGGCGTGCCCGGCATGTCGATGGAATTGCTGGCGCGCACGGCCTCCGCGCATGACCTTGCTTACGCGTTCCGCTTCGTGTTCCTGGCCTGCGCGCTGGTGCTGACCTTCGGCATGGCGTTCCTGATCGCGATGGAGGAGCGCGCGCTCAAGGGCCCGGCGACGCCGGCGGCGAATGCACCGACCGCGCCGGCGACGCCGATCCCGGCCGAGTAGGGCCGCCGGCGGGCGTCAATAGACGAACTGGCGGCACCTGCGCCAAACATCAAAATTCGACAGCGTGCCTTCTTCCCATGCGCGATCAATCCTATCATAGCTAAATCCGATCGCCGCCCGCGACCGCTTGCGATCGTCGAAGCGAAAGCCGCTCAAGAGAAACCGCAATGTCCGAAACAGGCGACGCCCAACCGCAAGCGCAGAATCCCGCGGCGGCGGCATTGCGACTCAAGTTCGAGCGGGCAGTCGCGCTGTATGAGCGGGGGCAATATGGCGGACGCCGAGCGCGACTGCGGCGACATTCTGCAACAGCAGCCGAACCACTTTGGTGCGCTGCATCTGCTCGGAGTGATGGCCCTGCAAACGCGGCAATGGGAGCGGGCCGTCGACCTGATCGGGAAGGCGATTGCGGTAAACGCAAACGTCGCCGCCGCGCACAATAATCTGGGCAAGGCACTGCTGGAGCTCAAGCGCCCCGCGCAAGCGCTCGCGAGCCTCGACCTGGCGGTCGCCTTGCAGCCGGGCCATGCGATGGCGCACAACAACCGCGGCCTGGCGCTGGAAAACCTGAATCGTCTCGATGAAGCGTTGGCGAGCTACGACCGCGCGATTCAATCGCGGCTGAACTTTGCTTCCGCACATTGCAATCGCGGCAACGTCCTGCACGCTCTGAACCGCCATGGTGAGGCGCTGGCAAGCTACGACCGCGCACTTGATGCGCGGCCGGACTTCAGCCGGGCTCACTATGGTCGCGGCAATGCGCTGCAGGCGCTGCACCGCTACGGGGCGGCGCTCGCAAGCTACAATCGCGCGATCGCGCTGCGGCCGGACTTTGTCGAGGCATTATCCAATCGCGGCAATACCCTGCTGCGGCTGCAGCGATACGAGCAGGCGCTGGCAAGCTACGACCGCGCGCTCGAGTTACGGCCGGAATTCGCCGAGGCGTGGTCCAACCGCGGCGCCACCTTGCAGGAGATGCGGCGATACGACGAGGCGCTGGCGAGCTACGACCGCGCGCTCGCCATTTTGCCGAATTATTCCGGGGCGCATTCCAACCGCGGCCTTGTCCTGCACCAGCTCAAGCGGTTCGATGAGGCGCTGGCGAGCTTTGAACGCGCCTACACCACTTCGCCGGACGCCGCCGAAGCCTACTTCGGCGAAGCGCAGACCCGGCTTCTGCTCGGCGATTTTGAGCATGGTTGGGAAAAATACGAGTGGCGGTCGCGCGGCCAGCAATTGCAAAGCGAGTGGCGCAGTTTCACGCAGCCGCTCTGGCGCGGACAGGATTCCATCGCCGGCAAAACCATTCTGCTGCACGCCGAGCAAGGCTTCGGCGATACCATTCAATTCTGCCGTTACGTCCCGCTGGTCGCGGCCCGTGGCGCGCGTGTGATTCTGGAGGTGCAGGAGCCGCTCCGGGAACTGATGAGCAGCCTCGCCGGCACGACGCAAATCCTGGCCACGGATTCGCCGCTGCCTGCGTTCGATGTGCAATGCCCGTTGCTCAGCCTGCCGCTGGTGTTCGGCACCCGGCTTGAGACAATCCCCGCGGCGGTGCCTTATCTGCGCGCCTCATCGCAGGCCGCGATCGATTGGGAGACACGGCTCGGGACAACACGCCGCCCCAGGGTTGGCCTGGCATGGGCCGGCAGGACCGACACCCGCGATCGATGGCATCGATCGATTTCCCTCAGTGCCTTGTTATCGCTCACGGATGTCGATGCGACATTCGTAAGTCTGCAAAAAGATGTTGCCCCCGGCGGACGCGGCACTCTTGAAAGAAAGGAGCGACCTTTTGCATTTTGGCGACGCGATCAAGGATTTCTCCGATACCGCGGCGCTGATTTCGAATCTGGATCTCGTCATCTCGATCGATACCGGCGTCGCTCACCTCGCCGGTGCGCTGGCAAAGCCGGTCTGGGTGATGCTGCTCGCCATGCCCGACTGGCGCTGGCTGCTCGATCGCGACGATAGCCCATGGTATCCGACCGCCCGCCTGTTTCGGCAAGATGAGACGCGCGCGTGGGACAACGTGATCGCGCGCGTTCACGTTGCGCTGCGGGAATTCGTTCAAGGCCGTTCCTAGGTTCGAACGTGGGATGGCGTTGCATCGGCGGGGCAGCTTGGCCGCGGCAGCGCGCAAAGGTAGCCAAATCACTCCGCTGCGCGTTGGGTATCGGCCCGAACCGGCATGACACAAGGCCATGTCATAAATGTTCCGGCAGTTTGCCTGACGAAGATATGCCCAGAAAAACGCCGGCCGCCGAAAATTCCACTCCCATAACCGCCGCTCCTACCATAGTATCGCTACGCGATTTGCCGGGTCTGACACCGATGTTGCCGCACTTGAAGCAAGCCTGCATTGCTTTGGCTACCGTGGCGGCGTCGGTGACGCTGTCGCTGTCGGCGCCGCCGGTTCACGCGCAGAATCATCCATTCGCCGAGTTGCCCGGATCCTGGGCGGGCCGGGGCAATATCACGCTGTCCAGCGGATCGCACGAACGCATTCATTGCCGCGCGACCTATGCCGTGCGGGAGGGCGGCAACGATCTGCAACTGGCGTTGCGCTGCGCCAGCGACAGCTACAGCTTCGATTTTCGCGCCAACGGCAGATACGGCGACGGCACCATCAGCGGCAGCTGGAACGAGACGATCCAGCGCGCGGCCGGCTCGTTCAGCGGCAGCGTCAATGGCAATCACATCGCGGTGCGGGCCGAGGGGGCGACGTTCGCGGCGTTGCTCGACATGACGACCCACAGCCATCGGCAGTCGATCTTGATTCGATCGCCCGGGAGTCCGATGTCGGAAGTCACGATCGTCCTCAGCCGCCGATAGCGCACGCGCTACCGGCCAATCCGGCGGGCCACTTGGTGCAGGAACATGGTGGTCGGCCGCAGGATGGTGAGATCGGCGACCAGCGCCGCCATCATGGCGAAGGCCGAAAGCCAGCCGAACAGGCGCAGCGACGGCAGGTCGGAAAACACCGTCATCGCCAAGCCGCAGGCCAGCACCAGCGAGGTCAGTATCAAGGCCGGGCCGACCAGGACGGTCGCGCTCTGAACCGCGACGCCGGGGTCCTCGCCGGGCTTGTTCTCGAGCCGCAGACGGTTGAGAAAATGGATGGTCGCGCTCAAGCCTAGGCCGAACGAGACGGTGAGCGCGACGACGCTGGCGAATTGCAGCCCTTCGCCCATGATCCACAGCAGCGCGCCCGAGGCCACGATCGGGAAGATCGCCGGCAGAATGCTCACCAGCATGACCAGGACCGAGCGGAAGGCGAGGCCGATGAAGGCGGCGACGAAGACGACCTCGATCGTCAGGCCGCGCTCCATGCGGTCGATCATGTCGGCGCTGTTGCGCGCGGCGATGGCGGCGAGGCCGGTCACCGCGATGTTGTAGTCGGGATGGGCGGCGCGCACCGCGTCGAGCTTGGCATGGAGCGCGTTGATCACCGGCAGCAACTGGCTGGCGTCGACGTCGGGAATGCGGCCCGACACCACGACCGCATCCTGCTTGCCGGCAATGAAACGGCGCACCAGGTGTTCCGGCAGCACGTCGACATATTGCTTGAGCGTGGCGACATCGGACTTGCCGGCCTTTTCGGCCAGCCATCGCCGCAGCGTTTCCAGCGACCAGACATTGCCGACGCCGGCCTGTTGCTCGACGATCGAGTGCACGGCGGCAATGGTGGCAAGCGTCTCCGGCGCATAGAGCGACTTGCCTTTGGGAAACTCGACCAGCACGTCGACCGGATTGGCGCCGGTGAGCTTGACGTCGAGACGCTGGCTCGCCTTGACCGCCTGATCGCGGTCGGGCACCTGGTCCGCCAGCCGGTAGCGCGGCTGCAAGTTGACAAATGCGAACGCCAGGCCGGCGACCAGCAGCACGCTGATCGCGCTGTAGAGCGCGGCACGGTCGACCATGCGGGTGGCGATCCAGGCGCAGAACCGGCGCAATATGTTCACCGCGCGGTCGGCGCGGCCGACCGTTGCCGTGAAGGCGGCTTCCTTGTGCACCAGCAGGAAGCCGAGCAGCGGCGCCAGCATCAGTACCGCGACCAGCGCGATCATGGTCGCGATCAATCCGGCCTCGCCGAAGGTGCGGATCAGGTCGGAACTGGAAAACTGCAAGGCGATGAAGGAAACCCCCGCCGTCGCGTGGGTGAGCACGCAGGCCGGCCCGACCACCATGACCGCGTTGCGGATCGCCTCGGTCTTGCTCTTGCCCTGCAGCATCCAGTCGCGCGAGGCGTAGGTGAGCTGCATGCTGTCGGAGAAGCTGATGACCATGATGAGCGGCGTCATCACGTTGAGGAACATGTTGAGGCGGAAGCCGAGCCAGCCCAAGGTGCCGAGCGCGAGCAGGATGGCGATCAGCGGCGGCGCCGCCGCCATCACCATGAACGAGACGCGCCGGAAGAACACGATGGCGATCAGGCAGCCGGCGGCAAAGCCGAAGGCATTGTAGATCAGCCGGTCGCGCTCGACCGCGTTGCGGATCTCGAGCTGCATCACCGGCACGCCGGAAAGCTGCCCGGTCAGCCCGGAATCGGCCAGGTCCTCGGCCATGGTTTTGCGGATCTCGGCGACGACCTGGCGCAGCCCGTTGCCTTCGGCGACATTGGGATCGAGCGCGAGCACGACCAGCGCCAATTGGCCGTCCAGCGACAGCAGCTTGCCGCGGATGATCTCGTTTCCCATCACGCGCTCGATCAGCTTCTGGTAATCGGCGCCTGGCGGCAGCTCCTCCGGGAACAGCGCTTCGGGAAGTCCGCCGTTTTCCGGCGGCTGGCGCGCCGAGAACATGGAAATAATGCCGTGGGTGCCCTCGATCAGCTGCAGGTCGGTGACCAGATCGCGCAGCTTCGCCAGCGGCCCGCGCTCGAGCAGGGTGTTGCCTTCGACCACGATCAGCACGTCGAACTCGCTCGACGGGAAGCGGTGCGTCACCGATTCGTATTGCCGGAACTCGGGCGTGTCGGAGCGGAACAATTGGCTGAGCGAATCGTCGACCTTGATGCGCTCGAAGCCGAACGCGGCGGCAACGCACAAGCACGATGAGGGCGAAGGTGGCGATCGCCGGGAATCGCAGCGGAATCAGGCCGATCCGCTCGATCCCGAGGGCAAGGTTGTGCAGCTCGCGCCGTGGCAATGCCGAATGGTCCGCGTGGGCGCTGGTGCGGCCCCGATGATGACTATCCGAAGGCATTACCGTTCCCGGATTGCACGGCCCCGCCAAGGGGACCCTTTCTTGCGCGCACCGTCAATTGCTTTTGTTGGCGGTGCGCACAGGGTGCGTGGCGTTCGGTTGGGCAGAAATTCCGGTTACGGCCGAGCCGCGGGCGCGATCAGTCCCTGATGAACGTGCCGCTGCGCAATTCGCTGACCGCCTGCTGCAAGTTCGGCCTGCGTGTTCATCACGATCGGCCCGTACCAGGCGACCGGCTCCTCGATCGGCTTGCCGGAAACCAGCAGGAAACGGATGCCGTGCGCGCCGGCCTGCACGGTGACCTCGTCGCCCTTGTCGAACAGCACCAGCGAACGGTCGCCGGCCGGCTCGCGGAAAACGATTTCCTCGCCGTCGATCTGTTTCTCGGTGAGCACGCCGAGCGGCTTCGACGCATAAGCGAATTTGCCGTCGCCCTCGAACACATAGGCGAAGGCGTGGCGCTCGGTTTCGACCTTCAGCGTCTTGCGCTGGCCCGCCGGCACGAACACGTCGAGATAGCGCGGATCGGCGGCGACGCCCTCGACCGGGCCGCGCTTGCCCCAGAATTCGCCGCACACCACGCGCACGCGCGTGCCGTCGTCGTCGACGATTTCCGGAATGGCGGCCGCTTGCACATCCTGATAACGCGGCGCCGTCATCTTGAGCGAGGAGGGCAGGTTGGCCCAGAGCTGGAAACCGTGCATGCGGCCTTGCGCGTCGCCCTGCGGCATCTCCTGATGCATGATGCCGCGCCCGGCGGTCATCCATTGCACGTCGCCGGAGCCGAGCGTGCCGTGACTTCCGAGGCTGTCGCGATGTTCCACGCTGCCGGACAGAATATAGGTCACGGTTTCGATGCCGCGGTGCGGATGCCACGGGAAGCCGGCGAGATAATCCTGCGGCCGGTCGTTGCGGAAATCGTCCAGCAGCAGGAACGGATCGGTTTCCGCGGTCTCGCCGAAACCGAAGGCGCGGCGCAGTTTCACGCCGGCGCCCTCGATGGTGGGCTTGGACTGCACGATGCGCTTGACGGGGCGGATGGACATGGCAGTTGGTCCTTCGGTTAGCCGGCGGCAGCGGTGCGCTGGGGTGCGAATTTGCCGGCGAAGGCGGCGAACTGGTCGACGAAGCTCTTGAGGAAGGTCCGCACGCTGTCGTCGGTGACCGCGCCCTGCGCGTCGATGAGATCGGGCTTGAACAGTATATAGGCTTCGCCGCCCGCCACGTGCAGGCCGAGGTCGCCGAGCACGGCGCGCAGGTGCTGCTGGGCGATGGCGGTGGAGATGGCGCCGCCCGAGGTGCCGATGATGGCGGCCGGCTTGCCGGGCCAGGAGCTCTTGCCCCAAGGCCGCGCGCCCCAGTCGATGGCGTTCTTGAGCAGCGCGGGGATCGAGCGGCTGTGCTCGGGGGTGACGAACAGCAGGGCATCGGAACCCGCGATGTCGGCTTTGAAGCGCATGACGCTGGCCGGCAAGGCGGCCTCCAAATCCTGATTGTAGAGCGGCAGATCGTCGATCGGGATGACCTTGGCGTCGAACCGGTCGGCGCCGAGCCGGACAAGCGCCTGCGCCAGCTTGCGGTTGATCGATTCCCGCCGGTTGCTGCCGACGATCAGGCCGAGCTTGAATTTGGTCATGGGGGCCTCTAGCTTGTTGGTTACGAATTGATACTGAGGCTAGATAGATGACCGCACGGCGCGCGCAAGAAGGCACATCCGCGATACCCGGTAACCTGCATGTGCCCGAGGACTGCCGGGCGGTGAGCGAGGTGCTGGCGCGGGTCGGCGACAAATGGACCGTGCTGGTGGTCTCGACGCTCGGCGACGGCCCCAAGCGCTTCAACGAATTGCGCAAGGCGCTCGGCAGCATCTCGCAGCGCATGCTGACGCTCACCCTGCGCGGGCTCGAGCGCGATGGGCTGGTCACGCGCACGGTGTTCCCGACCGTTCCGCCGCGGGTGGATTATGAACTGACCAGGCTCGGCCGTTCGCTGCTCGAGCCGGTGAGCGAGCTGGGGCTATGGGCGCGCAAGCACCGCGCCGCCATCCAGGACGCGCGGCAGCGTTTCGATGCCATAGAGTAGCAGGAGCGAAAGTGAGAGCCCTCGTCGCCAGCGCGGCGCTAGGCCGTGCACTCATCAATCCGGTTCTGTAAGCGCGGCTCGGTCGATGTCTGCTTTGCTCCGAAACGACCGAATTGCTGCGTCGCCGCGAATTGACGCGACGGGCCAAAAACACCCCACCGGAGGGCGTTTAGAGGGCGCGAGTGCCGCGCGTGAACGCCGCCACTACGGATTACAGTCGCTGCCAACCGCATCGCCCAAAATGAAACTTACCGGTGGCGGCGGCGGCCCTAGTGGCGCAATTCCCAACGCAGCGCGCTCAAGAACAACGTCATCCAATTCTTCCACGGGCCATACGGCCTGCTCAGCCTCAACCAAATCGAGAAGACTCTTGAATTGCTTGCCAGACGTCAAATTGTCCATAAGTTGCGCCCTCCCACTGAAAAAAAGCTTACATTGGCGCAGAGCCCAAACGCAACTAGTCATTTGACGTGGCCCATGTCTCAGTTGGGTCATTCGCTACATAGGTGATTAAGGGCCGAAGTCCTGGGATATCTGCTTGGCCCCGAAAGCGGACCTTCGATGGCTCGGCCACAAGCGGCACTCAGACCCGGTTTGAGATCTGCAATTGGCCCGTGGTGCAAGCTCGCAAGCTGGAGCCCCGAATCATTCGTCATGAGCTCACCGATTATGATCGGACTGTCATCGCGCCAATGCTGTCGGGCAAGCCACGCGGCGTGCGATGCGCGATGTTGGAGCCGGTGAGCGAGCTGGGGCTATGGGCGCGCAAACACCGCGCCGCTTTCCAGGACGCGCGGCAACGATTTGACAAGGCCACCTAGCGGTTCAGCCGAAACTCGCGGCCGCCATCATCGCGCAGCAACTCGCCAGTCCCGCCGCCGGCACCCAGAGCGGCACGCGCACGTGCGGGCCGGGGGTGTGAATTTTCCGATGGCGCAGGCGCAGCAGCGACAGGTTGACCAGCGCGAACACCACCAATGTGGCGAGTGAGGTGCCTTCCGCCAGACGCTCGAACGGCACCAGCAGCGCGAGCGTGAGCGTCGCCGCCACGATCAACGCGGTCGCGATCAGTGGCGTCGCCGTTTTCGGATGCACCCGTCCGGCAAAGCGCGGCAGGTCGCCTTGTTTGGACATTCCGTAGATGACACGCGCGGCCATCGTCATCTGCGCCAGGATGGTGTTGAGGGTGGCGACGATGGCGATGAGGCTGATGGTGGCCGGGCTGACGCCGGCGACCGCGCGGAACACCAGGCTGAGCGGTGCGCGCGAGGCCGCGAGTTCGGCGACCGGCACCGCCGCCACCGCGATTGCCGCGACCGCGACGTACAAAATCGTACTGATGACAAGCGTCAACACCATGGCGCGGGGGATATCGCGATGGGGAACCTTGGCTTCCTCCACCACATTGGCGAGGTCCTCGAAGCCGATGAAGGCGAAGAAGGCGAGCAGGCTGGCGTAGGCGACACCGGCCAGCACCGGCAACTCGAGCGGCGGCGGCGCCAGCAGCGCGCCGGCGATCGGCAGGCCGGCATGCAGGCCGGCGACGATGATGATGACCAGCCCGCCAACCTCGATCAGCGTGAACAGGCTGGCGAGCAGCACCGATTCCAGGATGCCCCAGGCGGCGACCGCGCCGAGCGCGAGCAGCACTACGCTCACGATCGCGCTCTGCGGCAGCCCGCTGAACTGCCGGATATAGCCGGCGGCGCCGAGCGCGACCGTCGCCGAGGAGACGATGCCGGTCACGATGGTGATGAGCCCGGTCAGCGTGGAGGCAAGGCGCGAGCCGAACGCGGCGCGCACGTAAGCCGCTTCGCCGGCGCTCACCGGGAAGCGGGTGGCGAGTTCGGCGTAGGAGCCGACGGTGAGCGCCATGGTGGCGGCGGCGAGCAGGAACGCCCACGGCGCATGGCGGCCGGCGTGGCCGGCGACCGCGCCGATCAGCACATAGATGCCGGCGCCGATGGTGATGCCGATGCCGTACAGCACCAGGAGCGGCAGCCCAAGCCGGCGCTGCAATTGCGCTGGCGACGGCAATGCGGGCTTGCGATCCATGTTGGCAGCTGACGGCGACGGTTGGCGCGCCGATGTTGCGCGAGGTCAAAGGGGCGCGGCGGCATCGCGCGCCGCTCGGGACGCTCGGAAAGGCCGTGAGCCTTGGGCCTGAACTTACAAACGTGCGCCCAAAAGCTCATGGGCATTGCGGCTGACCAGCAACTACTTTTGGTGGGACTGCGGACACCGAAATGGGCCGGCGCGACTTCCGTTAATGACGCTGACCGGACATGCAGCGTCTTACCGCGAAGACTCATTAGGATCGCCTAGTGAGTATTGATTTATCTCAATGCGTAAAATCGAAATGAATGCCATTTTAAATTATTAAAAATTGTTGACTATTCTGGCCCCTTCGCGAACGCCACGTCATGAGCCGAAATTGATCACTCGCCTGACAATCTTTGCATCAGCGCTTGTTGTAGCGGCGCCGGCGTTATTTTCTGTAGACGTGCTAGCGATGGACCTTAATGGATCGGGATATCGTCGCGAAATAGTGGACGCCAACACCTATCCATGGTCGTCCATTGGAAAAATCAACAATAGTGCAGGTGGGCAATGCACCGGTGCCGTGATCGGTCCCAATCAATTCCTGACCGCTGCGCACTGCCTGTATAATATCGGAGCGGGCCGCTTTATTTCAGCCGGATCGATACACTTCTTGCTCGGCTATATCAAAGGTGAATACGCCGTGCACAGGATCGCTTCGAGCTACTATGTCCCGCCGACATTCGAGCCGACCAAAATAAACGGGCCGGTCAAGGCGATCATCGATGATTGGGCGATTCTGTACACCAGCGAGCCTTTTCCCCCGGAAATAAGGCCGCTGCGCATGGCGAGTGTCACGCCATCGCTTGGAAAAGCAGTGAAGACCGGAGGCTATGCCCAGGAGCGGGCCTATATGATGACTGCCGACCAACACTGCCTGATCGAATTGACATCCACGGACGGGGAACTGATTGCGCACGATTGCGCGGTACAGCACGGAGATTCCGGCGGGCCTCTGCTAAGCGGCGATGCGAGTGAGGAGGGCTTGATCGTCGGCATCAACATCACCAAGCATCGTGGACCCTCGAAACAAGGCGGTGTGTCCATATCGACTGCGGGTATCGAAGCGGCCCTTGCACTAAGAGTTGTCGGGAGCATTGAGGGAACGACGATGAGCAAGGTTTGGCAGGCGCGCCTGCCGTCGGACCGGTTGGCCGCAGGGAATTGAAACTGCGGCTGCGCGCGGCCTGCTATTTCTTCGCTGTGGGCCAACGCAGGCGGGCGGGGCCACCCCCCGGTTGCCGCCAATTATGTCCGCCGACTGCTGCAAAACCGACATTGAGCGATCGCGATGCGCCGGCCCTTTCGCGTTATGGTGAAAAAATGATGAGCAAACGCCTCGCCGCGATTTTATGCCTCGCCCTCGCTGCCTCAGCCTCGGCGGCTACGGCAAATGGGCTGGCTATGGGGAGCAAAGCGGGCGCGCCTGCTATTCCGGCGCATCGCGCTAAGGCGCCGTTCCGGTTACAAAAAGCGTGAGTGCCTAGCCTATTATCCACAGCCGCGCGGCTTCCTGACAAAAGTCCTAGGAAAAAACTCCTTGACAGCCGCACGCTGGCTTGCTACAAATCGCGCACGCTCTACAGTTGTATCCGGTCGCTCCCGAAAACGCTTGCCCCGATGGCGTTGTCGGGGAGCCAATGTGCCTCGCAATTGGCGAGCGGAGGTCAGCAATGCCGGAAAGCGATACCAATCGCGCCGCGAAACCGATGATCGAAGCGCGCGCCGACGGCAGCGGGCAGAACGTGCGCACCGTGCTGGTGGCCAGCCTGATCGCCGCCATTCTTCTGCTGATCTTGATCGCGACGATTTCGATGCACTGACGCAGCGACAACACGGATACACTTCGTATGCGCCGGCTTTTTGCCGGCGCATTGTTTTTTGGCGGGAGCTTGCTCATGGCGACGCCCAGAATCGAAATCGCGCCCGAGCTCGTTGCGGAAGGCAGGCGGCTCTACGAGCAAACGCTGACGCCGATGCATGATATCGCGGCGATGATGGGCCTATCACGGCGGACATTGGAAAACCGCATCCGCGAATGGAACTGGAGACGGCGGCGCCATTCGAGCGGGGCGGTCGATCTATTTCATGCCGTGCGTGGCGCAGCGGCCGCGGCGACGATCGCCGAGACGCAGCCGGACGGCGGCCGCCTCAAGCCGGGTTCGCCTGAACAGCGGGCCGCGCTTGCGTTGCGCATTCATAATGTGGTCGAGCGCCAAATGGCGACGGTCGAGGACATTTCCCAGCTCATCAAGGCCAACGACTTGGGTGAAGCCGAACGCTGCTCGCGCACCCTTGCCAGTGTCGCCCGCATCCTGCGCGAGATCGTGGCGATTTATCAGCCGGAAGAACAAGTGGCGGCGCCCGATGAATCCGATGACGACGCCATACCCCGCGACATCGAGGAATTCCGTCGAGAGCTTGCTCGGCGCATTCATGCGCTTATCGACGCTCGGCAAGACGGCGGAAGCGGAGGTGACTGAAGGCGCTGCTGCTCGGCTTGAAGCGCGGTGAATATGAGACGGTCCGCACCGATTTTCAGCCGTTTGCTCACGCCCACCAACGCGCACCCGAGCGCGCCAACAACGGCGCCCCCTGGACCACTTGGCTGATCCTCGGCGGGCGCGGCGCCGGCAAGACCCGCGCCGGTGCCGAATGGGTACGCGAGATCGCCCGCGATCCGCACGCACGCATCGCCCTGATCGGGGAGACCGAGCACGAGGCGCGCGAGGTCATGGTCGAGGGCGTGTCCGGGTTGCTCGCGGTGCATCGTTACAATGAGCGGCCCGAGTGGATTCCATCGCGCCGGCGCCTGCAATGGCGCAGCGGCGCGGTCGCGCAGGTGTTCTCGGCGGAGGACCCGGAAGCGTTGCGCGGGCCGCAATTTTCCGCCGCCTGGGCGGACGAACTCGCCAAGTGGCGCCAAGCCGAAGCAACCTTTGACATGCTGCAGTTCGGGCTGCGCCTTGGCCAGCGGCCGCGGCAGGTGATCACCACCACGCCGCGGCCGATCGCGCTGATCAAGAGGCTGATCGCCGATCCGGCAACCGCGCTCACGCACGCCGGCACGCAGGTCAATGCCTGCAATCTGGCGCCGGCTTTTGTCGATCACGTGCTCACGCGCTATGGCGGCACCCGGCTCGGGCGCCAGGAGATCGACGGCGAGATCGTCGAGGAGCGCAGCGACGCGCTGTGGACGCGCGCGCAGCTCGAGGCCTGCCGGGTCGCGGCGGCGCCGGCCAAAGAACTTAACTTGACGCGCGTTGTCGTCGCGCTCGATCCGCCCGGTTCGGCGCGGCCGGGCGCCGATGCCTGCGGGCTGGTGGCCGCCGGCCGCGGCGAGGATGGCACCATCTATGTGCTGGCCGACGAGACGGTGACCGGCTTGTCGCCGCAGGGCTGGGCGGTGAAGGCGATCGCGCTGTGGCGGCGGCTGCACGCCGACGCGCTGGTGGCCGAGGTCAATTTTGGCGGCGACATGGTCCGCTCGGTGATGCGCGAGGCCGATAGCGCGGTGCCGGTCGTCACGGTACGCGCCACGCGCGGCAAATATCTGCGCGCCGAGCCGGTGGCGCAGCTTTACGAGCAGGGTCGCGTCAAGCACGCCGGCGTCTTCCCCGCGCTGGAGGACGAGATGTGCGACTTCGGCCTCGACGGGCTGTCGTCCGGCCGCTCGCCCGACCGGCTTGATGCGCTGGTGTGGGCGGTGACGGCGTTGACCTTCGGCGCAAGGAGTGGGCCGCGGGTGAGGGGGCTGTAGGGCGTCCGCGGCCTGCTCAAAATAAAGAGGCCGCCAACTGAGGCGGCCTCACGTTTTAGAAGGGGAGACCGTTAATCGCTGACGGCTTCCTTAATCGCATCCTTAAAGCCGCCGACAGCGTTCTGAATCTTGCCAGCGACCTGCTGCGTTTTACCTTCGGTTTCGAGCTTGGCATCGCCGGTCACTTTTCCGACGACTTCCTTGACCTTGCCTTTGGCCTGCTCGACGGAGCCTTGGATTCGATCTTTGTTCATGTTTTCGCTCCTTGCTTGGTTCAGCGGCCGCTTCCAATCAGCCTCTGAACAGAATGACCAAAACAATGATCACCACTACCAGGCTGAGGCCCCCGCCATAGTAATGGAATGGCGGACCAAGATAGAAACCGCCTCCACCGAAAAGCAGAACGAGAATAACCAATAATAGGATCAGCCCCATTGTCTCGCTCCTATGAAGAAGGCGTGTTGCGAAAGTCGGAGATCATAAAGCTTTCTCTCTCACGGCCTTAAATATCGCTGTATTCAAATCGCCTTAGGAACAACCCGCATTGATGTGGGTCAATATAGCTGAAGCTCGCTGGCAATCTCCCGCACCACTCGAATAATCTCCAACGAGCGCTGTGCCGGGATCTCAACTGTCCGATTCGAGTCGGTTGGTTATGCCGCGTGCTGCGATCGCCGGCCGCTCGCCCGACCGGCTCGATGCGCTCGTGTGGGCGGTGACGGCGCTCACGTTCGGCGCGGGCGGCGGGCCGCGGGTGAGGGGGCTTTGATCAGCCCCGCTTCTTGCGCTTGGCCTTTTTCGCCTTGGCTTTCTTCGCCGGCTTGGTGGCCGGGATCTTCATCACTGCCTCGCCCGACACCGGATCGGTGAGGCCGAGGCCGCCGCCTTGGTCTTCGAGATGCTGGCGGAACTCGTCGAGAATGCCGATCATCTGCGGCCGCGCGTCGGCGATCTTCTTGAAGTTCGCCCACTCGCCGATGAAGCAGAACGTATCCTCGCCGGTCTTGACCAGCGCGCCGCCGCGGAAGCCCTTAAGGTTCCGGTTTATGCCGCGGTGCTTCGCGACGAATTGCTCTTGATGACCCGGCTTGACACGAAACCGTACGATATTGAACGCCGTCATGTCGTCCTCCCAAGGTTAAACGTTACCGGCATGCGAATTGGCCTCGACGCGGCGGCAGATCATCTCCACCGGCGCGATGGTGCCGCGCTCGAGCAGCGCGTTCATATTGGCCACTTTTTGCGGCGCGTTCGCGCCCATGTGGATCGGCACGCTCAAAGGCGACGGTCCGCTGCTTCTGGCGGCTTCGGCCATGCGCTTGCGGTAGACATCGATGGCGAACTGGTGGCGGTCGCGCTCGTAGACGACGTCGAAGCCTGCCGCGCTCAACAGCGCGCGATAGGTCGCCGGCGTCTCGATGAAATTGGTTTCCGCGCCCGACGACCACGGCACCGGATAGCTGAACAGGCCTTCGTCAATGCGCATCACGTCATAGAGGCCGAACGCGCCGCCGGGCTTGAGCACGCGATGCACTTCGCCGAACAGCCGCGCCTTGTCCGCGATGTTCATGCCGACGTGCAGCATATAGGCGCCGTCGAATGTGGCGTTGGGGAACGGCAGTTCGAGCGCGCTGCCCTGCCGGTACGAGACCTGGCCGGCAAGCCCGACGCGCTGCGCCAGCGCGCCGGCGACCGCGACATATTCCTCGCTCAAGTCGAGGCCGGTGACGCGGCAGCTGTAGGCTTGCGCGAAATAGCGTGCCGGCCCGCCGAGGCCGGACCCGATATCGAGCAGATGCATGCCGGCGGCGGGGGCGAAAGCCGTGGCGAAATCGGCGGTCGCCCGCCGGCCGCCGATGTGGAATTCGTCGATCGGCGCGAGATCGTCGGGCGTGAGCCTGTCGAGATCCTTGCCGGCGGCGGCGAGGGCTTTGAGCATGTCCTGCTCAAGCGTGCCGTGGCGGTAATGCTCGATCACGATGCTTTCGACGGTCATGGCGTGTCTCGGCAACAGAAGCTCTGCGCCCATGATGACGCCCGGCGGCGCTAGCGCACAAGGCCCGCCCGGCGGGCTGCTTGTAACACATAGAAAACGGGCCGCGCCGGCATCGCCGCGCGCCGCAACCGCGGAACACCATCATGTTTGACCGGCTTAAATCATTGCTCCAGCCGCCGGAGCGCAAAGCCTCGCGCACCGCGCGGCTGATCGCCATCGAGTTCGGGCGGGCGCGCGCGCTGGACGCCGCGCGACTATGCCGCGCTCGCGCGCGAGGGCTATCAATGCAACGCCATCGTGCATCGCGCCGTGCGGCTGATCGCCGAGATCGATCGGCGCGCTGTCGTTCGTGCTGTACGAGGGCGCAGCCGAGTTCACCGCGCATCCGCTGCTCGATCTCTTGGCGCGGCCGAACCCGCGCCAGGACGGCGCTTCGCTCTTGGAAGCGGTGAGTTCGCATCTCTTGCTCGCCGGCAACGCCTATCTCGAGGCGGTCGCCATCGACGGCCGAGCAAGCGATCAAACGAGCCCAACGTGCGCGAGCTGTACGCGCTGCGGCCCGACCGCATGAAGGTGGTGCCGGGGCCGGACGGCTGGCCGCAGGCCTACGAATACACCGTGGCGGGACAGACCGTGCGCTTCGACCAGGGCGCGGCGCTGCCGCCGATCCTGCAGCTCACATTATTCAATCCGCTCGACGACTATTACGGGCTGAGCCCGCTGGAGGCCGCCGCGGTCGCGGTCGACACCCACAACGCGGCGGCCAAGTGGAACAAGGCGCTGCTCGACAACGCGGCGCGGCCGTCCGGCGCGCTGGTCTATGCCGGGCCGGAAGGCGCGGTGATGTCGGACGCGCAATTCGAGCGGCTCAAGAAGGAGCTGTCCGATCAATACCAGGGCACGGCCAATGCCGGCCGCCCGCTGCTGCTGGAAGGCGGGCTCGACTGGAAGGCGATGTCGCTGTCGCCGAAAGACATGGACTTCATGGAGGCCAAGCACTCCGCCGCGCGCGAGATCGCGCTCGCCTTCGGGGTGCCGCCCATGCTGCTGGCGATACCCGGCGACAACACCTATTCGAACTATCAGGAAGCCAACCGCGTGTTCTGGCGGCAGACCGTGCTGCCGCTCGGCAACCGCATCGGCGCCGCGCTCACGCAGTGGCTGGCGCCGGCGTTCGGCGCGGGGCTGACGCTTGCCGCCGACACCGACCGCATCGAGGCGCTTTCGGGCGACCGCGCCGCGCTGTGGGAGCGCGTCACCAAGGCGCCGTTCCTCACCGTCAACGAGAAGCGCGCGGCCACCGGATATGGGGCCGTGCAGGGCGGCGATGTGTCTCTGAACGGTTTTCTGTCATGCCCCGCGAAGGCGGGGCATCCAGTAATCACATCGATCGCCGAGCATTACTGGATCATCCGCTTTCGCGGATGATGACACCTGAGTTCATGTAGCGGCCAATCTGCATGCCCGACCTGATCCAAACCTTCACCGCGCGCGGCGATCTCGCGCATCTGGCGCTGTTGCTGTGGGCGTTGTCGGCGTCGGCGCTCGCCTGGTTCGCGCTGCGCGAACTCGCGGCGGCGAGCCGCCGCTTCGACGATTTCGTGCGCGAGCTCGCGCGCTTCAACGAGCATTTCGGAGGTCACTGATGGATACGCTTCATACCGTGCTGCGCTCGCTGCGCGGCGAAACCAAAGCCCGCCGCGATCATCTCGACGTGTTCCGCGAATTCCTCGACCACCTCGATCGCGCCGCGCGCCGCCGCGCCCCGGCGCGCAGCACCAAGGCGGCGAAGGGCAAGGCGAGGCGCGGCGCGTAAGTAAACCTCACGAAGTGTCAACGATGTCGGGCATTCGCGCCCGTTCGCAAGGGGCAGGCTGCAGCGCGGACCATGACGCCGCAGGCCCTCGATAGGTCACGGCGTATGGGTCCCGGCTCGCGCTTCGCGAAGCCTGCTCAGCGGGCCTCGCTTTGCGCGGACGCCGCTGCGCTCGCTTGGCCGGGACGACAGTGAAACACCTTCGTCATGCTCGCACCCCATACCGAACCCACCGTCGCGTCGGTGTTCGCGCCGCGCACCACCATCGACGCCCATGGCACGGTGGAGGGCTATGCCAGCCTGTTCGGCGAGATCGACCAGGCGCGCGACATGATGATGCGCGGGGCCTTCGCCGCCACGCTCGCCTGCGCGGCATCAACCGCATTCCGATGCTGTTCCAGCACGACCCTTCCGAGCCGATCGGCATCTGGCTCGAGCTGCGCGAGGATTCGCGCGGGCTGTTCGCGCGCGGCCGGCTGATCCCGGAAGTGGCGCGCGCGCGCGAATTGCTGTCGCTGCTTGCGCGCCGGCGCCGTCGACGGGCTGTCGATCGGCTTTCGCACCGTAAAGGGCAATATCGATCCGCGCAGCCGGGTGCGCCGGCTGGTGGCGGTCGACCTGTGGGAGATTTCCATCGTCACCTTCCCGCTGCTCGCGGGAGCGCGCGTGCACGCGGTGAAAGAGGCGTCCTCCCGGCCGCTGTCACATGCGCGCACGCGCGCCGAGCGGGAGTGGCCGATGATGGCCGGCGCACCGGCCCTCGCAGCCGTGCGACCGCGCGCGCCGCGGCGCGCCCGCACGTGCAGTATCGCCGGCTCGACGGCACGATCTCATGCGGCCGCCTGCGCGCCTGGCGGCAGGCGTGAACGCGGCCGATTATTTCCCGGCCGCCGCTTTCAGGATCGGCGTCAGCCGCGCGATTTCGCTGTGCACCAGCTCGGCCAGGGCCTTCGGCCCGCGGCGGTCCGGTTCGGCGATTTCGGCGCCGAGATCGGTCAGCCGTTTTTGCACGGCCGGCTCGTCCAGGCCTGTGCTGAGCGCCGCGGCCAGCTTGTCGATGACCGCCTTCGGCGTGCCTTTCGGCGCGAAGATCGCATAGAACGGCGCGCAGTCGAACTGCGGGAAGCCCTGCTCATAGGAGGTCGGTACGTCCGGCAACAGCGGGCTGCGCTTCTTGGCGGCGATGGCCAGCGCCTTGACCGTGCCCTTGCGCACATGCTGCAGGGGCCCGAGCACCGGGTCGCAATCGTAGTCGACGTTGCCGGCGAGGATCGCGTTCATCACCGGGGCCGTGCCGGTGAACGGCACCAGCGTCGGCTTGATGCCGATGGCCGAGTTGAGCAGCAGGCAGCCGATATACGACACCGAGCCGACACCGGCGTGCCCCATGTTGAGCTTGCTCTGGTTCGCTTTGGCCCAGGCGGCGAATTCTTTCAGGTTGTTGGCGGGGATGTCCTTGCGAACCGCAAGCAGTTCCGGCTGCACGGCGGTCAGGTTGACCGGTTCGAAGCTCGTCTCCGGGTCGTAGCCCAGGTTGGGATAGAAAATCGGCGCCAGTGCATTGGTGCCCATGTGTCCGGCAAGCAGCGTGTAACCGTCGGGGTTGGCGCGCGCGGCCCGCGGGTCGCGCCGACCGTGCCGCCGGCGCCGGCGACGTTCTCGACCACGAACGACTGGCCGAGATGGCGGGACAAGATGTCGGCCGCGATGCGGCCCATCACGTCGGCCGGTCCGCCAGCGGCGAACGGCACGATCACCGTCACCGTTCGCGTCGGAAAGTCTTGCGCCTGCACGCCATTCACTGCGGCGAGCAGAAACGCTGCCGCGATCCATAGCCTGGTCATGATCCCCTCCCTGTGGCCGGCTTTTTATGACGGCAAGTCTGCCACTTCGGATGGCGCGTGGGGAGGGGGGACCGGGTCGTCCTGACCGCGCGTTTTACTGTTTCAGCATTTGTCATCGCCGGGCTCGTCCCGGCGATCTCGTTTAGGGCGGCACGGCCGTGCCTGATGAATTGGGATGGCCGGAACAAGTCCGGCCATGACAGCGCAGAGGCCGTGCAATCCATCCACAAGGAGAAACCTCAATGGATATCGACACCCACACTGACTTTAGGTCGGAAGATTTGGAGACCAAGGCGGGCATTCCGCTCGACGCCGTGGTGACCCATGGCGAGCTGATGCGCGCCTTCGAGGCCTTCAAGGAGGCGAACGACGAGCACCTGGCGCTTGCCGACAAGCGCGCCGGCGACGTCGTGCTGGAGGAAAAGCTTACGCGCATCAATCAGACCATCGACGCGCAGACGCGCCGGCTCGACGAGATCACGCTGAAGAACGCGCGGCCCGCCTTCGGCTCCGAACGCGCGCAGTTGCGCAGCGCGTCGGCGTTCGAGCACAAGGCGGCGTTCGAGGCTTACGTGCGCTCGGGCGAAGCCACCGGCTTGCGCGCGCTCGAACTGAAAGCGCTGTCGGCCGGCTCCAATCCGGACGGCGGCTATCTGGTGCCGCCCGAAGTGGAGACGCAGATCGGCGCGCGGCTGACCGCGATTTCGCCGATCCGTTCCATCGCCGGCGTGCGCACCATCTCCGGCAACGTCTACAAGAAGCCGTTCATGACCGCCGGCCCGGCGGTCGGCTGGGTGGGCGAGACCGACGCGCGCACGCAGACCACCTCGCCGACGCTCGACGAGCTGTCGTTCCCGGCCATGGAGCTCTACGCCATGCCGGCGGCGACCGCGACGCTGCTCGAGGACGCCGCGGTCAATATCGACCAGTGGCTGGCGGGCGAGGTCGAGCAGGTGTTCGCCGCGCAGGAGGGCACGGCCTTCGTCACCGGCGACGGCTCCAACAAGCCGAAGGGCTTCCTCGAATACACCACGGTGGCGCAAGCCTCGTGGAGCTGGGGCAATATCGGCTACATCGCGAGCGGGGCGGCCGGCGCCTTCCCGTCGTCCAATCCGTCCGACGTGCTGGTCGATCTGGTCTATGCGGTCAATGCCGGCTACCGGCAGAACGCCGTGTTCGTGATGAACCGCAAGACGCAGAGCGCGATCCGCAAGTTCAAGGACACGGCCGGCAACTATCTCTGGCAGCCGCCGGCGCAGGCGGGCGGGCGCGCCTCGCTGATGACCTTCGCGGTGATCGAGGCCGAGGACATGCCGGACATCGCGGCCAATTCGCTGTCGATTGCGTTCGGCGATTTCAACCGCGGCTACCTGGTGGTCGACCGCGCCGGCGTCAGCGTGCTGCGCGATCCCTATACCGCCAAGCCCTACGTGCTGTTCTACACCACCAAGCGCGTGGGCGGCGGCGTGCAGGACTTCGACGCCATCAAGCTGATGAAGTTCGCGGCGAGTTGATGGCCCTGCGAACGGTGCAACATCCTCGGCTGTCATCGCCCGGCTTGACCGGGCGATCCAGTATTCACTGACTGTGATTACTGGATGCCCCGCCTTCGCGGGGCATGACGCTGGGTGTGCGCCGCCTACCGCCGCGCCGATTTGTGCCGTAACGAGCGGCGGACGTGGCGGCGGGTTTCGGTATTTTCGCTGAACCAGTTGCCGAACGCATTGTGCGCGGCGGTCTCGGTCTCGCGCATATGCCGCGCGTGACGGCGATGTCTGCGTCCGCGCGGCTCGGCTATCGAAGCGTCTTCTTCGCTGGCGCGACAGCAACGTCGCGCGCTTGCCCGCTCACCGTGATCGCCGCCCAGCGCGTGAGATCGCCGCAGGCGATGCGCGGCGAGGGGTGCGCGGCGCGCGTGATGATGCCGACCAGCCATGCCGCCGCGCAGCACCGGCCCGCCGGAATCGCCAAAACACGCGCTGGCGCCGATCGCACCGCTACGGTGCGGATCGACCAGCGCGCGGGCGCTTGCCGCCACCAGCGTTGCCTCGTGCAGCGCACCGAAGGCGCCGCGTGTCGCGCTCGTCGGTGGTGCCGTAGCCGGCGATGGTGAAGCTGTCGCCGTGGCCTGCGCCGATCGGCGCCGGTCCGACGCCGGCCGGAAGCGGGTCGGCCAGTTGCAGGATGGCGGCGTCGCCCGACACGTGCACGCGCCGGCCGTCGTCGAGCAGCGCGCTGCGCGCAACGCCGATGACGCGGAGCGCGCCGCCGCCGGCCATCACGCGCATGCCGCGCGCGCAATGGGCGGCGGTGACCACGGCGCGGCGCGCGATGGCCGATGCCCGTGCAATGACTGGCACCGACCAGGCGCACGGTATAGGAGCCGAGCGAGGACGAGCTGCCCATGATGACGGCGTGCGCCGGCGCAGCGGCGAGCACGGCGGCCGCCAATAATAATGTGAGCCCGGTCGCGACGTGGCGCGGCATGCGAGTGTCCCCCGACCCCGGCCGGCAAAGACTAGCGGGCCGCGGGCGGCCGAACAAGCATCGGCGCTGTGGATAACGTCTTGTTAGTTAACCGCGCGATTGCCGGCAGCACGGCGTCCACAAAGCCGCTATAGTCGTCCGCCTCGGAACGCGCGGGTCGAGGGCACGTGCAGCGGCGGCAGTTCATTATATTTCTCGGCGGCGCGGCGCTCTGGTCGCTGCGGGCGCATGCGCAAAATCAGCCGGACCCCGGCCAGGCCGCCGACGAATCGGTCGGCCAGGTCGCGACCGTGCAGGGCACGGCGACGGTGACGCGCGGCAATGGCGCGCCCGCCGCGCTGAAGGTCAGCGATGCGATCTTCAAGAACGACGTGCTGGAGACCGGCGCCGACGGATCGCTCGGCGTCACCTTCGACGACGACACCACCTTCAACCTCAGCGCCAATGCGCACATCGCCGTCGATGACTTCGTCTATCAGGAGGGCGCCAGCGGCAACAAGGCCGCCTTCAATATCGCGCGCGGCACCGTCGCCTTCGTCGCCAGCCAGGTGGCCAAGACCGGCGACATGACGATCACGACGCCGACCGCCAATCTCGGCATCCGCGGCACCACCGGCGTCGTCGATGTGCCGGACGATCCGGCGGCGGGCGAGGCCAAGATCAAGCTTTATCCGGATGCCGATGGGCGTGTCGGGCAGATCCAGGTGTTCGACCGCCAGGGCGGCCGGCTCGGCGCGCTGACGCAAGGCTCGAGCGCCTTCGCAATCCGCCGCGGCGCCGGCGGCCGTTTCGCCGCCGTGCGGTTTGTGATCCCGCCGCAGGAGGCGGTGCGCGACCGCGGCGTGGTGCAGCGGCTGTTCGCCTCGCACAATATCGGCCGGCGGATGACGATCCAGCGGCGGCAATTGCGCGGGCCGAATTTCCGGCGGCAAAATAATCTGCGGCAGCGCGGCGGTCCGCAACAGCCGAACCGCAATCTGCGCGGCCCGCAGCAGCCAAACCGCAACTTGCGCGGGCCGCAGCAGCCGAACCGAAATTTGCGCGGGCCGCAGCAGCCGAACCGCGGTATGGGCGGCGGCCAGCCCGGCCCGCTGCGGCAGAGATTGCAGCGGTTCAATCCGTTCGCGCCGAAGAACGGGCCGGAGCCGCGCTGAGCCCAAGCCGGCTACGGCGCGAGCGGCGAATTGAATTTGCGCGCGCTGTCGATAATCCAGGAGCGGTAGAGCAGGAGCGGCGTCACGCCGGTCAGCCCGCCGCAGCCTTCCTGGTCGCCGGGCGCGGTCGACCAACTCACCACGCCGATCACACGCGCTGCTGGCAGGTTCGAGGGCGGGCGCGCCGGAGTCGCCGGTGCAGGCGCCAAGTCCGGCGCGCGCGTTGCGCGTCGCCGGATCGACCAAACGGATTTGCAACGAGCCGGGCTTGCCGGTGACGGTGAGCGTGGCCATGCGCGGGACACCGAGCCCGCGCGCGGTGCCGGCGGCGGTGACGCCGAAGCCGGCGATGGTCAGGGTCTCGCCCACGGCGACGCGGCGCGCGGGCGCGAGACTGGCCGGCGTCACCGCGTCGTCGAGCGGCGCGGCGAGCTTGAGCAGCGCGACGTCGGCGGTGGCGCGGTTCGCCGCATAGCTCGCGAGCTCAAAGCGCGGATGCAGCGCAATGGCGCGCACCGCAATCGTCTGGCCGGTCTGGAAGGTCTTGACCTGGACATCGAGCTTGCCCGCGACGCAATGGGCGGCGGTGAGCACCAGCTCGCGCGTGAGCGCGGTGCCGGTGCACAGATCGCCGCGCGGGTCGATCACCATGACGATGGCGCGTGCCGCGAGGCCCGCTGCCGGCGGCGCATTGCCGGTGAGCGCGACGGCGGGCGCGCATAGCGCAAGACAGGCGAGGGCGGCGAGGACACGGCGCATGGCCGCCGATGAGCCTTTGCCGAAAATTTTGTCAAGATTTCGCAGTTTGCGTCGCTTCCCGCGCCCATAGGGAGAGGGTGCTCGAGCGAAGCGAGGGCGGGTGAGGGCTCATAGCCGCCGCGCTAATCCATAACCCCGGACAAGACACGCGCTCGCTATCGCTCGCGGTCGCCGCCGCTCGCAGGGAGACGGACAGAGAATTCGCGCAACTCAGAGACTCGCAACATGTCCGCACATTCTTCTCACCGCCCCCGCGATCGAGCCGCTCTCGCTCGCCGAGGCGAAGGCGTTCCTGCGCGTCGAGACGCCCGACGACGACGACGTGATCGGCGCGCTGATCGCCGGCTCGCGCATCCATGTGGAGGCGCAGACGCGGCGCGCGCTGATCACGCAAAGCTGGCGCATCTGCGTTGATGCCTGGCCGGACGACGGAAGCCTGCCGATCCTGCCGGCGCCGCTGCAATCGCTCACCGCCGCGCGCGTCTACGATTTCGACAATGTCGCGCAGGCGCTCGATACCGCGGCCTTCGTGCTCGATAAGGGCGCCTCCGCGCTGATCTTTGCGCCCTGGGCGCTGCCGGCGCCGGGACGCGTCGCGGCCGGCATCGAGCTCGACGTGACGGTGGGCTATCGGCAACGCCGCCGTCGACGTGCCGGAGCCGCTGCGGCAGGCGATCCGCCTCTTGGTCGCGCATTGGTACGAGAATCGTGGCCTTGTCGCCGCCGGCACCACCACGGTGCTGCCGGCAACCGTCGCCGCGCTGCTCACACCTTACCGGATGCTGTCGCTGTGAGCGCGCCCATGACCGCCATCGGGGAGCTCAATCGCCGGCTGGTGTTGCAAGCGCCGGTCGAGAGCGACGACGGCGCCGGCGGTGTCACGCGCAGCTACGCGACCGTGACCACGCTGTGGGCGAAAGTGGTGCCGCAGGTCGCGCGCGCCGACCTCGCCGCCGGCAGCCTAGGCGCCGTTGCCGGCGCCGCGCTGGGCTATTGGCTGTGCGCGCATATTCACTCGGTGGCGGCGGCCGCGACTTCGGCGGTGACGCGCGCGACCACGATTCCATCCGGCGAGGTGGCGACGCTCAACGCCAAGATCGACGGCCTCGGCAATACGTTGCAGGGCATCGCGTCGAGCGCGCAAGCGCCCGCGGTCGCGGCGGTGACGGCCGCCGCCATCGCGGCGCCCAAGCCGGTTGCGTGACGCCATGTGGGAGAAGATCAAGGCCGCGTTCAAGCATTCGATCACCATCCTGTGGGCGCGCGTGGTCGCGCTCTTAGGGCTGCTGCTGGCGGCTGGGCAATCGCTGTTGCAGGACCCGAATGTCAGTGGCGCGATCCAGAGCGCGCTGCAGCCGCAATACATTCCCTACTATGTGATCGCCATCGGCCTGATTACCGAGATCGCCCGCCGGCGCACGGCGGGAAAGGACAGTTGAATGTTCGCCACCGTGCTCGGCTGGCTCGGCAATCTGCTGGGCGGCCCGTTCGCCAAGGCCGCGGTCGACGCCTACCGCGCCAAGCTGACGGCCGAGAACACATCGGAGAAGATCGCCGCCGACTTGGCCGCGCGCGAGCTCGAGGTCGAGGCGCGCGAGCGCGCGCTGGCGGCGCAGGTGGTGATCGCCGAGCAGGGGCGCTGGTATACGGCGCTGCCGCGTCCGCTGTTCGCCTTCGCGTTCATTATCTACGTCTGGAAGGTGGTGGTGTGGGACCGCGTGCTGGGCCTGGGTTCCACGCCGGCGCTCTCCGGCGACGTGGCGCAATGGGCGATGATCGTGCTCACCGCCTATTTCGGCGGCCGCAGCCTGGAGAAGGTGGCGCGGATTTTGGGGAGGAAGTGAGGGCGGCGGGCGCTTGGCATTAAACCGGCCGCCGGTCACACTCTCCGCAAATCCCGCGGAGCGCCTTGCCATGGACGTCTTCGACGCCGTCGCTTCCCGCTATCTCCTGCCGGGCGTTCCTGCCGACGCCGGTCCCGGAACGAACCGTGCGCGACATTCTCGAGCGCGCGGCGCGCGCGCCATCCGGCGGCAATGTGCAGCCGTGGCGCGTCGATGCGCTGGCCGGGGCCAAGCTCGAAGAACTCAAGGCGCTGGTGCGGGCGCGGCCAGAACTGCTGCCGCGCGGCGAGGGCGCCGAATACGACATCTACCCGCGCGGTCTGAAAGAGCCCTACGAGACCCGCCGCCGCCAGGTCGGCGCCGCGCTTTATCAGTCGATCGGCGTGACGCGCGAGGACCGCGCCGGCCGCTATCGGCAATACGCGCGCAATTTCGAGTTCTTCGGCGCGCCGGTCGGGCTGCTCTTGTCGATCGACCGCAGCATGGGTCCGCCGCAATGGTCGGACCTCGGCGGCTATATCCAGACGGTGATGCTGCTGGCGCGCGAGTACGGCCTGCATACGTGCGGCCAGGAAGCCTGGACCCACTGGCACAAGACCGTCTATTCCTTCCTCAACATTCCCCCCGACTACATCTTGTTCTGCGGCCTGGCGCTCGGCTTTGCCGACGAAGCCGCGCCGATCAACCGCTGGCGCGCCCCGCGCGCGCCGCTCGCGAGTTATGCGACGTTTACGGGGTTTGAAAGCTAGCGCCTGCTTCGCTCCTCGGATTTGGCGCACCTTTTCCCTCTATGCTGCACCCCGGACGGAGTTCCGCGTTCAGCCCGCGTTCACCGGCGCGCGCTTAAAATCCCTCCCATGCCGGTCTTCCGACTGCTCCCCGCCATCCTCCTGCTCGGCCTCGCCATGCCGGCTTTGGCCGCCGACCCGCCGCACCATGCCTGCCTGAACAAGGCCGAACAGCGCGCGGCGGTCGCCGACCACCGGGCGATCCCGCTCGCCCTCGCCGTCAAGTCCCTGCGTGCGCACGGTCGCCGGACCGAACTTGGTGCGAGCCCGGCTCTGCCATCATGGCAATGGGCTGGTCTATGTGCTGACTCTGCTGGCGCGCAGTGGCAAAGTGACCAATGCGACCATTGACGCCGCAAACGGCGAGTTTATCAACGGCCGCTAGCGCATGATCGCCGAACAGCGAAAGAGCCTTTCGGATAAGATCGTGCGCAGAGTTCTAGCGGAGAGACATGCCTTGCGCCTGCTCGTCGTCGAGGACGACCCCGATCTCAATCGCCAGCTGACCACCGCGCTGACCGAGGCCGGCTACGTGGTCGATCGCGCCTTCGACGGCGAGGAGGGCCATTATCTCGGCGAGTCGGAGCCCTACGACGCCGTCATCCTCGACATCGGCCTGCCCAAGATGGACGGCATTTCGGTGCTGGAGTCCTGGCGGCGCGGCGGCCGCATCATGCCGGTGCTGATGCTGACCGCGCGCGACCGCTGGAGCGACAAGGTGCAGGGCTTCGACGCCGGCGCCGACGATTATGTCGCCAAGCCGTTTCATCTGGAGGAAGTGCTCGCCCGCGTGCGCGCGCTGCTGCGCCGCTCGGTCGGCCACGCCAAAAGCGAGTTCGTGTGCGGGCCGGTGCGGCTCGATTCGCGCACCGGCCGCGTCGCCGTCGACGGCAATCCGGTCAAGCTCACCAGCCACGAATACCGGCTGCTCGCCTATCTGATGCATCACAGCGGGCGCGTGGTCTCGCGCACCGAGCTGGTCGAGCATCTCTACGATCAGGACTTCGACCGCGATAGCAACACCATCGAAGTCTTCGTCGGCCGCATCCGCAAGAAACTCGGCGTCGAGATCATCCAGACCGTGCGCGGCCTCGGTTATCTGCTGGCGCCGCCGAGGCGCATGATCTGATGCGCGCTAACTCCCTCGCGCTGCGCCTGTTCGTCTCGGCCTCGGCCTGGGCGGTGGTCATCCTTGTCATCACCGGCATCGTGCTGGCTTCGCTCTATCGCCAGGCGGTGGAGCGCGCCTTCGACCGCCGGCTCGGCGTCTATCTGCGCACGCTGGTCGCCGACGTCGCCTCGCCGGACGAGGCCTCCGACAAATTCCCGCAGTCGCTGGGCGAGCCGCTGTTCGAGCTGCCGCTGTCGGGCTGGTACTGGCAGGTGACGCGGCTCGATCCCGACAAGCACGACGTGCGCTCCTCGCGCTCGCTGTGGGACGGCGGGCTGCCGCACTTGCAGGACCGCGGCGTCGCCGCCGGGCCGGACGGCTCGCGCGAGGGCTATGTGTCGGGGCCCGAGGACCAGCGGCTGCGGCTGGTCGAGCGCAACATCGATCTCGGCGACGAGGGGCATTATCTCGTGGCGGTGGCGGGCGATGCCGCCGAGATCAACGAGGAAACGCGCTCGTTCGATCAGGCGCTGATCGTCACCTTTGCGATCCTCGCGGTGGTGCTGCTGCTCACCACCATGTTCCAGGTCCGCTTTGGTCTCGCCCCGCTCAAGCGCATCACCGACAGCCTTGCCGCCATCCGCTCCGGCACCGCCGAGCGCCTGGCCGGAGAATTCCCCGAGGAAATCGCGCCGCTGGCGCGCGAGACCAACGCGCTGATCGACGCCAACAAGGAAATCGTCGAGCGCGCGCGCACCCATGTCGGCAATCTCGCCCATGCGCTGAAGACACCGCTATCGGTGATGGTGAACGAAGCCACGGCGCGCGGCCGCGACCCGTTCGCCAACAAGGTGCTGGAACAGGCCGACATCATGCGCGACCAGGTGGCGCGCCATCTCGAGCGCGCCCGGCTGGCGGCGCGCCTGACGGTGGTGGGCTCGATCACCGACGTGGCCCCGGTGGTCACCGCGCTCGCGCGCACCATGGAGAAAATCCACCACGACCGCGGCATCGCCGTCGATGTGCACGCCGACGAGCAGGCGCGCTTTCGCGGCGAGCGGCCCGACCTGGAAGAGATGATCGGCAACCTGGTGGACAATGCCTGCAAGTGGGCGTCGTCGCGGGTGGCGATCGAAGTGCTGCGCGAGCGCCCCGATCCGGCGAGCGCCGCGCAAGTCTTGCGCATCGTGGTCGACGACGACGGCCGCGGGCTGTCGCCGTCCGAGCGCGAGCAGGTCGCCCAGCGCGGCCGCCGGCTGGACGAGAGCAAGCCGGGCTCGGGCCTGGGGCTGTCGATCGTGGTCGAGCTGGCCGGCCTCTATGGCGGCGAGCTCAAGCTCGGCACCGCGCCGCTCGGCGGCTTGCGCGCCGAGCTGGTGCTGCCGGCGGGGTAGCGGCTGAGTCTATATCGCTAGCTCGATTTTTCAGGGCTTCTCCGGTTGCCGGACTTTTGCCCAAATCCTCCCGTCTCGCTGGCTCGATGGCCTCGCCGCTGATGGCGAGGCTCGCTTTCCATCGCATCGATTTCCGGGGGTCGATCATGTCCGCGTTCAAGCTCACCGCCATTGCCGTTTTGGGTCTCTCGCTTGCCGCCTGCGCCGGCAGCCCGGACGGCATGGGCCCCGGACCGCGGGAAAACACCGGCACCTTGCTCGGCGCCGGTTCGGGCGCGCTGCTCGGCGCCGCGGTCGCCGGCGGCGGCACCGGTAACCGGCTGGCGGGCGCAGCGGTCGGCGGCTTGCTCGGCGGCCTGATCGGCAACCGCATCGGCGCCGCCCTCGACGACGAGGACAGGGAGCGCGCTTATGCCGCACAGATGGACGCGCTCGAACGCGGCCGTTCCGGCGCGCCGGTGGCGTGGCGCAATCCGGATTCCGGCCGCTACGGCACGGTGGTGCCGGGCCCCGCCTATCAGGAAGCCGGGCGCAACTGCCGCTCCTATACCCACAGCATCTATATTGACGGCCGCCCGCAGACCGCGCGCGGCACCGCTTGCCGCAACCCGGACGGCACCTGGACCTCGCTCGGCTGAGCGGCGCCGCAGCCATCGACGCCGCGGCGGCCGCCCAAAAGGCCCGCCTATGGCGCCTTGGCCGCCGTGCTTGATCTTGCTCAATGCTGCCACGATTGCGCGCGAGGTATGCGAATGCGCGGCGAGCGGGGGCGGCAGCAAGGGATGGCAACGCTGGCGACCTGGCTATATGGTGCCGGGCGCTCGCCGGTAATCCCGACCGCCTTCGCCAAATCGAACCCGGGGCTCGCCGGTTGAACAGGAATTAAAGTGCAATGACCCGTAAACAGCGACGGCTAATTCTGATCGGCGGCAGCCTCGGCGTGCTGGCGATTGCCGCTGCGCTGGTGCTGAACGCGTTGAGCGATTCCATCGTGTTCTTCAATTCGCCGACCGATGTCGTGGAAAAGCATATCGCCGCTGGCAGCCGCATCCGCATTGGCGGGCTGGTCAAGCCCGGCAGCCTGCAGCGCGGCGACAATCTGCGTGTCCGCTTCGAGGTGACTGACGGCAAGAGCGACGTGACGGTGCGCTACCAGGGCATCGTGCCGGACCTGTTCCGCGAAGGGCAGGGCGTGGTCGCGGAGGGCAAGCTGGAAGCCGGCGGAACGCTCGATGCCGATACCGTGCTCGCCAAGCATGATGAACGCTACATGCCGCGCGAGGTGGTCGACGCGCTGAAGAAATCCGGGCGTTGGGAAGAGACAAGTGGCGGACCCGCCGGAGGCAAGACACAATGATCCCGGAACTCGGTCACTATGCCCTGGTGCTGGCGCTGGCACTCGGCCTGATCCAGTCGGTGGCGCCGATGATCGGCGCGCGCACGCAGGATGCCGCGCTGATGCGCTTGGCCACCTCCACCGCATTGATGCAATTCGCGTTCGTCACGCTGTCATTCGGCGCGCTGGTGACGTGCTACGTCACCTCCGACTTCTCGGTGGCGACCGTGGTCGAGAATTCCCATTCCCGGATGCCGCTGATCTACAAGTTCACCAGCGTGTGGGGCAACCACGAGGGCTCCATGCTGTTGTGGGTATTTATCCTTTCGCTGTTCGGCGCAATGGTCGCATTGTTCGGCCGTAATCTGCCGGCGACCTTGAAGGCGCATGTGCTGGCGGTGCAGTCGTGGGTCGCGACCGCCTTCTATCTCTTCATCCTGCTCACCTCCAACCCGTTCTTGCGGCTGCCGCAGGCCCCGATCGAGGGCCGCGATCTCAATCCGATCCTGCAGGATCTCGGGCTCGCCATTCATCCGCCGCTGCTCTATCTCGGCTATGTCGGCTTTTCGATCGCGTTTTCCTTCGCCATCGCCGCGCTGATCGAAGGCCGCATCGACGCCGCCTGGGCGCGCTGGGTGCGGCCCTGGACGCTGGCCGCCTGGACGTTTTTGACGCTCGGCATCGCCATGGGCTCGTACTGGGCCTACTACACGCTCGGCTGGGGCGGCTTCTGGTTCTGGGATCCGGTGGAAAATGCCTCGCTGATGCCGTGGCTGGCCGGCACCGCGCTGTTGCATTCCGCCGTGGTGATGGAAAAGCGCAATGCGCTGAAGGTCTGGACCATCCTGCTGGCGATCCTCGCCTTCTCGCTGTCGCTGATCGGCACCTTCCTGGTGCGCTCCGGCGTGCTCACCTCGGTGCACTCCTTCGCCAGCGACCCGACGCGCGGCGTGTTCATTCTCGCCATCCTGGTGCTGTTCATCGGCGGCGGCTTGGGCCTGTTCGCCTGGCGCGCGACGCTGCTCAAGCAGGGCGGGTTGTTCGCGCCGATCTCGCGCGAGGGCGCGCTGGTGTTCAATAATCTTTTCCTCACCACCGCCTGCCTCACGGTGTTTGTCGGCACGCTCTATCCGCTGGCGCTCGAAGCGTTCACCGGCGCGAAGATTTCGGTCGGCGCGCCGTTCTTCAACCTGACCTTTGGCCCGCTGTTCGTGGCGCTGATGTTCGCCATGCCGTTCGGTCCGATGCTGGCCTGGAAGCGCGGCGACCTGCTGGGCGTGGCGCAGCGGTTGATGACGGCGTTCGGCATCGGCCTTGTAGCGGTCGCGGCCGCATTCGCGCTCAAGGGCGGCAGTTCGGTGCTGGCGCCGTTCGGCGTGGGCCTGGCATTTTTCGTGATGGCGGGTGCGGTGGTCGAACTGGTCGAACGCACCGGTCTGTTCCGCCTGCCGCTGGCGAACGTGTTAAGTCGCGCGATCGGACTGCCGCGCTCGGCCTGGGGCACCGCGGTGGCGCATTTCGGCATCGCGGTGTCGATGCTCGGCATCATCGGCGCCGGCACCTGGGGCACCGAGCTCATCGTTGCGGTGAAACCCTCGCAGACCGTTTCGCTGTCCGGCTACGACTTGAGCTTCGACGGTGTCGTGCAGCGACCCGGCCCAAATTACACCGAGCAGGTCGCTAAATTTACGGTGCGCGAGGGCGGCGCAACGATCGGCGTGATGGAGCCATCGAAGCGCAATTTTGCCGCGCGCGAGACTTCGACCAACGAGGCGGCGCTGATGGCGCGCGGCGTCGGCCAGCTTTATTTGTCGCTGGGCGATTCCAATGCAGACGGCTCGATCGCGATCCGGCTCTATTACAAGCCGATGGTGCTGCTGATCTGGCTCGGCGCGCTGGTGATGATGTTCGGCGGCGCCTTGTCGCTGTCCGACCGGCGCCTGCGTGTCGGCGCGCCCAAGCCTGCAAAAAAGCCGGCGGCCAGACCGGCGCTGCAGCCGGCGGAGTAGGGCCCATGCGCCGGCTGGCATTGCTCGCATTGCTGGTCGCGCTCGTCGCACCCGGTGCGGCGCTCGCGGTGGAGCCCGACGAAATGCTGAAGGACCCGGCGCTGGAAGCGCGCGCGCGTCACCTGTCGGAGGGACTGCGCTGCCTGGTCTGCCAGAACCAGTCGATCGACGATTCCAACGCGCCGCTCGCCCATGACCTGCGCCTGCTGGTGCGCGAGCGGCTGGAGAAGGGCGACAGCGACAGCCAGGTGATCAACTTCCTGGTGTCGCGCTACGGCGAGTTCGTGCTGCTCAAGCCGCGCTTTGAATTGCAGACCCTGTGCTGTGGGGGCTGCCGCCGGTGGCGCTGCTGGCCGGCCTGGCGGCGCTGTTGATGATGGCGCGCCGCCGGCAGGCCGCGAATTTGCAGGCGCCGGCGCTCACGCCCGCCGAGCAGCAGCGGATTGCAACTTTAGTCGAGCCTGGCGCCGACTAAGCCTTGTTCAATCCATTGATTTTAAACAGAAAAATCTTTTCCCACCTTACAAAAGTTTAATCCCGCCGACAGGACGCCGTAAGGCTCATCGCTCCATCTTCCGGTTCGAAACGGCGCGCAAGCGCGCCCCTGAATCGAGATGGAGATTTTGTGATGAACCCGAGCGTTCCCCCCGCTCTCACACCGCCTAAGAAATCGCGCGTGCTTTCGGCGCGCCGCGCCATCCTCCTCGCCACCACCGTCGCCACCCTCGGCGCCGCCGCGCTGGTGATCGGCCCCGGTCTCAATCTGTCCGGCGGCTATCCGGCCGCGCTGGCGCAGAACCTGAGCGAGCAGGCGCACAAGCTGCAAGCGCCGATCGGGTTTGCCGACATCGTCGAGAAGGTCAAGCCGTCGGTGATTTCGGTCCGCGTCAAGGTCGACGGCGGACCGCAAACCACCGGGGTTGGCGAAAACGAGATTCCGCCGGGCCTGCGCGAGTTCTTCCGCCGCTTCGGCATGCCCGACATCCCGAACGGTCCGCACGGCATGCCGGAAGGCCACGGCCATAACATCATCACCGGCCAGGGCTCCGGCTTCTTCATTTCCGGCGACGGCTATGCGGTGACCAACAACCACGTGGTCGAGAAGGCCGAAAGCGTGCAGGTCACCACCGACGACGGCAAGACCCACAGTGCCAAGGTGATCGGCACCGATCCGCGCACCGATCTCGCCCTGATCAAGGTCGAGGGCGGTCCGTTCCCCTATGTGAAGCTCTCCGACACGACGCCGCGCATCGGCGACTGGGTGATTGCGGTCGGCAATCCGTTCGGCCTCGGCGGCACCGTCACCGCCGGCATCGTGTCCGCGCGCGGCCGCGACATCGGCGCCAGCGCCTATGACGATTTCATCCAGATCGACGCGCCGGTGAACAAGGGCAATTCCGGCGGTCCGACTTTCGACACCGAAGGCAATGTCATCGGCGTCAACACTGCGATCTTCTCGCCATCGGGCGGTTCGGTCGGCATCGCTTTCGCGATTCCCGCCGAAACGGTCAAGAGCGTCGTCAGCCAGCTCAAGGACCACGGCTCGGTCACGCGCGGCTGGATCGGCGTGCAGATTCAGCCGGTGACGCAGGACATCGCCGACGGCCTCGGCCTGAAGAAGGCGGAAGGCGCGCTGGTCGCCGAACCGCAAGCAAACAGTCCGGCGGTGAAAGCCGGCATCGAGGCCGGTGACGTCATCACCGCGGTGGACGGCAAGCCGGTCAAGGATGCCCGCGATCTCGCCAAGAAGATCGGCGCGTTGCCGCCGAAGACTTCGGTCAAGCTCGCGATCCTGCACAAGGGCTCGGAGAAGACCGTCACCCTGACGCTCGGCGAAATGCCGAACACCAAGGAGGCGCGCGCCAACTCCGAGGACAACGACAGCGGCACCGCCGATCTCGCCAAGCTCGGCCTCACGCTTGCTCCGGCCAGCCGCGTTGCCGGCGCCGGCAGCGAAGGCGTGGCGGTCACCGGCGTCGAATCCTCGGGCGTCGCCGCCGATCACGGCTTCTCCACCGGCGACGTGATTCTGGAAGTCGCCGGCAAATCCGTTTCGACACCTGCCGACGTGCGCAAGATGATCGCCAGCGCGCGCACGGACGGAAAGCGCACCGTGCTGGTGCGGGTGAAGAAGGGTGACAATACCCACTTCGTCGCCCTGCCGGTCGGGCGCGGCTGAGAATGCGCATGATCCCGAAAAGCGAGACCCGGTTTTCGGATCAGATCATGCGCAAGCAAGTTTAGAGTTCGGGGCGTGTCGCCGGCATTCGTCGCCCCCGTCGGCGGGACACCTCAACGGGACGGGCCTCGTGCCCGTCCCGGCATTATCCGGAAAGCAGCCGGACCAAGCGGTCCGGCGGCTTTCGAAGCGAACTCCGACCCCGGCATCCGTCGCCCCCGCTGGGGTGGGGTCGTTGAGGGGGTGGCGGGCCAAATCCGCCACCCCCTCGCGTACGTAGCGGGGCAGAGCGTTTTGCGGGATCGTGGCTGAAACAGCCGATCAAGGGGGCGACCAGGGCGGCAAGCGGCCCGCCACGAATCCACTGGAAATGGTGTGTCCGATGCCCACTTATGCGGATATTCAAGGGGCTCGCGCCTTCGGCCGGACGGCCGAGGCGCAACCGGATCGGGTCACCATGCGCCTTCTGGTCATCGAGGACGACCGCGACGCCGCCGACTATCTGGTCAAGGCGTTCCGCGAGGTCGGCCATGTCGCCGACGCCGCCGCCGACGGCGAGGACGGCCTGGCGATGGCGCTCGATGGCCAATATGACGTGCTTATCGTCGACCGCATGCTGCCCAAGCGCGACGGGCTGTCGCTGATCGGCGCCCTGCGCGCCAAGGGGATCGAGACCCCCGCGCTTATCCTGTCGGCCCTGGGCCAGGTCGACGACCGGGTCAAGGGACTGCGCGCCGGCGGCGACGACTACCTGCCCAAGCCCTATTCGTTCACGGAACTGCTGGCGCGCATCGAGGTGCTGGCGCGCCGGCGCGGGGCTCGCCAAGAGGAAACCGTGCTGCGCGTCGGCGATCTCGAACTCGATCGCCTGTCGCACCAGGTGCGCCGCGGGGTCGAGGAGATTTCGCTGCAACCGCGCGAATTCCGCTTGCTGGAATACCTGATGAAACACGCCGGCCAGGTGGTCACCCGCACCATGTTGCTGGAGAACGTGTGGGATTACCATTTCGACCCGCAAACCAACGTGATCGACGTTCATATCTCGCGCTTGCGCTCAAAAATCGATAAAGGTTTCTCCCAGCCGCTTCTGCATACGGTTCGCGGCGCGGGATACATGATACGTGACGGCGCTCGGTAAACTCTTTCGCACCACCACGTTCAAGCTGACGCTGGTCTATCTGACCGTGTTCGCGCTGTTCGCGGCGTTTTTGCTCGGCTATTTCGCGCTCAACACCCGCCGCCTGATCACCGAGCAGATCACCGATACCGTCAATGCCGAGATCACCGGGCTGTCCGAGCAGTACCGGCTGGGCGGCATCCGGCGGCTGGTGGTCGTGGTCGATGCGCGCGCGCGCCGGCCGGGCTCCAGCCTCTATTTGGTCACTACCTTTGCCGGGCAGGCGCTTGCCGGCAACGTGACCGCGCTGACGCCGGGCATCCTCGACAATCCGGGCTGGACCGAGACCGTCTATCACCGCATCGATGAAGCGGAAGCAGCGGAACATCCCGACCACCATGCGCTGGTGCGGGTGTTTCAGCTGCCCGGCGGTTTTCGCCTGCTGGTCGGCCGCGATCTCGACGAGCGCGAGCGGCTCTATCACATCGTGCTCTCGGCCGGACGCTGGTCGGTCGCCATTGTCATCGTGCTCGGCCTGGCCGGCGGGCTGTTCGTCACCCGCCGCGTGCTGCGCCGCGTCGACGCCATGACCGAGACCACCCGCACCATCATGGCCGGCGATCTGGGCGAACGGCTGCCGGTCGCCGGCACCGGCGACGAACTCGACCGGCTGGCCGAAAACCTCAACGCCATGCTCGAGCGCATCGAGGCGCTGATGCATGGCTTGAAGGAGGTCTCCGACAATATCGCCCACGATCTCAAGACCCCGCTCACCCGCCTGCGCAACCGCTCCGAGGAGGCGTTGCGCACCGCCAAGAGCGAGGCGGAATACCGCGAGGCGCTGGAAGCCACGATCGAGGAATCCGAGGGGCTGATCCGCACCTTCAACGCGCTGTTGATGATCGCGCGCGCGGAGTCAGGGCAAGCGCGCGACGACATGAGCGAGTTCGACGCCGCCGAGATCGCCCATGACATCGGCGAACTGTACGAGCCGCTGGCCGAGCAGAAGGGTATCGCGCTGAAAGTCGAGGCCGATGTGCCGGCCAGGGTCAAAGGCAACCGCGAGCTGGTCAGCCAGGCGCTCGCCAATCTGGTCGACAATGCCATCAAATATACCGAAACGCGCCAGGCGGTGAACGGCGCGACCCCGGAAATCGTGGTGCGCGCGCTTAGCGAGGGTGACCGCATCCTGCTCACCGTCGCCGACCGCGGGCCGGGCATTCCGGAAGCCGACCGCGGGCGCGTGATCGAGCGCTTTGTCCGGCTCGAGCAGAGCCGATCGCAACCCGGTTCCGGGCTTGGCCTCAGCCTCGCTTCGGCGGTGGCGCGGCTGCATGGCGGCGAATTGACGCTTGCCGATAACCAGCCGGGCCTCAAGAGCATCATTGCCTTGCCGCGGGGAGGGCCGGTACAGAGTGCGGGATGACCCCGCCCGCCAAAAAGAGAACCGTTCGCAAGAAGGTTGTGCGCGAATTAGCCGCGGACAGTAAATCCGGCGCTCGGCGCGCGCCGCATGCTCCCAACGGCGTAACGCTGGCCGAACGCATCGTGGCCGCGCCGTATCTGGTCGAGCCGGAGGCCGCGCGCGCGCGCCTGTCCGAATGGCTGGCCGGCTTGCCGGGGACGCAAGCCAAATCGCTCAAAGGGCTGTTGGCCGCCCATCCAACCGTCAACACGCTGCTGGAAAGCCTGGCGGAAAGCTCGCCGTTTCTGTGGGACCTGGTCAGCCGCGACCCCGACCGCCTGCTGCGGCTGCTGGGCGCCGACCCCGACCGCCATCTGGCCGCGCTGCTGGCCGCGACCGGCGGCGCCGTCGCCGCGACCGAGGACGTATCCGAGGCCATGGGGCTGCTCCGCCGCATGAAGGCGGAGGCGGCGCTGCTGATCGCGCTGGCCGATATCGGCGGCGTGTGGCCGGTGATGCGGGCGACCCGCGCGCTCACCGATCTTGCCGATACCGCGGTCGATGCCGCCGTCGGCTTTGTGCTGGCGGAAGCCGCACGCGCCGGGCGCCTCAGCCCGAAAGACAACGTCCGGCCGCAGGACGGCAGCGGTTACATCGTGCTGGCCATGGGCAAGATGGGGGCCTTCGAGCTCAACTATTCCAGCGACATCGATCTCATCGTGTTCTACGACGCCGCCACGCCGGCTTTGCCGGAGGATGCCGCGCCGGCCACGCTGTTCGTGCGCGTGACGCAGCGGCTGGTGAAGCTGTTGCAGGAGCGCACCGCCGACGGCTACGTGTTCCGCACCGATCTGCGGCTGCGGCCCGATCCGGCCTCGACCGGCATCGCGATCTCGACCGCGGCGGCGCTGTCCTATTACGAGAGCGTGGGGCAGAACTGGGAGCGCGCCGCGCTGATCAAGGCGCGCGCCTGCGCCGGCGACATCGCGGCCGGCGAGGCGATCCTCAACGAATTGTCGCCCTTCGTGTGGCGCAAATATCTCGATTTCGCCGCCGTCGCCGACGTGTACACCATGAAGCGGCAGATCAACGCCTATCGCGGGCATGGCGAGATCGCGGTGGAAGGCCACAACATCAAGCTCGGCCGCGGCGGCATTCGTGAGATCGAATTTTTCGCGCAGACCCAGCAATTGATCGCCGGCGGGCGCAACCCGCTCTTGCGCGATCGCGACACGCTCACCACGCTCGACAAGCTGGCGAAGGACCGCTGGATCGATGCGGCCGCATGTGAGGAGATGAAAGCGGCGTATGTCTTCCTGCGCACGGTCGAGCACCGGCTGCAGATGATCAACGACGAGCAAACCCAAAGCTTGCCGGCCGAGCGCGCCGATCTCGAACGCTTCGCGCGCTTTCTCGGCTTCCGCGATCGCGACGCCTTTGCCCAGGTCTTGCTCGACCACCTCGACAAGGTGCAGCGCTACTATAGCCGCCTGTTCGAAAAAGCGCCCGGTGCCGATAAGCCGGCGCTGGTTTTTCCAGCCGAGGCCGACGACCGCAAGACCATGGAGCGGCTGGCCGCGCTCGGCTTCCAGTCGCCGCTGGAAGCCTCGACCATCGTCCGGCATTGGCTGGCCGGCGAGCATCGCTCGCTGAAAGGCGAGGTGGCGCGCAGCCATCTCGAGGCGCTGCTGCCGGTGCTGCTCGAGCAATTGGCGCGCACCGACAACGCGAATGCCACGCTGGTGCTGTTCGATCATTTTCTCGCCAATCTACGCAACGCGGCGCGGCTGCTGTCGCTGCTGCGGCAAAATCCCGATCTCATCGCCCTGGTCGCGCTCGTGCTTGGAATTGCGCCCAGGCTCGCCGACATGCTGGCGCGCAATCCGCAGACGATGGATGCGCTGGTCGATCCGAGCTTCTTCGGCGCCTTGCCGGATGACGAGGAACTTGCCAATCGGCTCGGCGCGGCGCTCGCGCAATCGGGCTACGATCAAGACCTGCTCGAACGTATCCGCATGTTCGGGCTCGAATACATGTTCCTGATCGGCGTGCGCATCTTGTCCGGCACGGTGACGGCGCGGCAGGCCGGAGAAGCCTTCGCGCGGCTGGCCGATGCGGTGATCCGTGCCGTGCATCGCGCGGTTGCCGATAATTTCGCGGCCACCTATGGCCATATACCCGGCGAGGCGACCGCGGTGCTCGCCATGGGCAAGCTGGGCGGACGCGAGATGACGGCAAGCTCCGATCTCGACCTGATCCTGATCTACGATTTCGACGAGAATCATCCGGAGTCGGACGGCACGCGTACGCTCTACGGCGCGCAATATTTTGCCCGCCTGACCCAGCGGCTGATCAATTCATTGACCGCGCAAACCAATTACGGCGCGCTCTACCAGGTCGACATGCGGCTGCGTCCGTCGGGCCGGGCCGGGCCGGTCGCCACCCAGATCGGCAGCTTCACCGGCTATCAGGAGAGCGAGGCCTGGACCTGGGAACACCTGGCGCTCACGCGCGCGCGGGTGGTATCGGCTTCGCCCGGCTTCGGCGCACGGGTGGAGCAGGTCATCCGCGACATTCTGCAGCGTCCACGCGACACCGAGCTGATCGCCGGCGACGTGGTGGAAATGCGCGGCGCCATTGCCAAGGAAAAAGGCGACCGCGAGCGCTGGGACCTCAAATACGCCGCCGGCGGGCTGGTCGATATCGAGTTCATCGCGCAATATTTGCAGCTCGTGCACGCGCATGAGCTGCCCGACATCCTCGACACCTCGACCGCGCGCGTGCTCGACAAGGCCTGGGCGTTGCACGTGCTGGCGGTCGAGGATGCCGAAGTGCTGCGCCCGGCGGTGCGGCTCTATCAGGACCTGACGCAGATCCTGCGGCTGTGCCTGCCGGGCCCGTTCGACGCCAAGACCGCCGGCGCCGGCCTGCTGCGCCTGCTCGCCCGCGCCGCCGACGTGCCGGACTTTGCCGCGCTCGACGCCACGCTGATCGAGACGCAGGCGAAAGTGCGCGCCAGCTTCATGCGGATTATGGGCAAGGCGCCGTAGTCATATTGCGCCGGCTATCAGTCGTCATGCCCGGGACAAGCCCGGCCATGACGGGAAAAGCAATTACGCCGCTTCTTCCTTCGGCAAAGGGCATTGCGGATACATGGGCAGGCGCACCACCACCAGCGTGCCTTTGCCGGGTGTGGAACGGATGCGCATGCGGCCGCCGTGCAATTCGACCAGCGACTTGGCGATGGCCAGGCCCAGCCCCGAGCCCTGATGGCTCTTGGTCAATTGGCTTTCGACCTGCTCGAACGGCCGCCCCAAGCGCGTGAGCGCATCCTTGGCGATGCCGATGCCGGTATCGGCGATCGCCAGCACGATACAATCGCTGGCGGCGCGCCCGCGCACAGTGACGCGGCCGCCGGCGGGGGTAAACTTTACCGCGTTGGAGAGCAGATTGAGCACGATCTGCTTGAGTGCGCGGCGGTCGGCGCGCAAGCCGAGCTCCGGCGAAATCTTGGTGACCAATTCGAGCTGTTTGTCCTGCGCGCGCGCCGAGACCACGCGCGTGGCTTCGGCCAGCAGCGCATCGAGTTCGAGGTCCTCGAATTCGAGTCGGATGCGGCCGGCCTCGATCTTGGCCATGTCGAGAATGTCGTTGATGACGTCGAGCAGATATTGCCCGCTGCTGAAGATGTCGCTGCAATATTCACGATACTTGTCAGCGCCGAGCGGGCCGAACATCCCGGACTCCATGATCTCGGAAAAGCCGATGATCGCGTTGAGCGGGGTGCGCAGCTCGTGGCTCATATTGGCGAGGAATTTCGACTTGGCCTGGTTGGCTTCCTCGGCGCGGGTCTTTTCGGCGGCGTATTGCTCGGCCAGTTCGCCCAGCCGCTGTTGCGAGGCGCGCACGTCGGCGATGGTCGTCATCAGCCGCTTCTCGCTGTCGACCAGTTTTTTCTCGTGCATCTTGAGCGCAGTGATGTCGGTGCCGACCGAGACATAGCCGCCGTCCTTGGTGCGCCGCTCGCTGATGTGCAGCCAGCGTCCGTCCTCGAGCTGCGCCTCGAAAGTGCGCGCGCCCGGAATATTCGGGCCGCCAGTGATGATCTTGCTGCGCACCACCGGCTGGCGGCCGGCGGCGGCCACCGATTCATATGACGCGCCGACCGTGATGGCCTCGTCGGGCAAATTGTGCAGTTCCTGGAAATTCGAATTGCACAATACCAGTCTGTTGTCGGCGTCCCACACCACGAAGGCTTCCGGGATGGTCTCGATGGCGTCGCGCAGGCGCATATCGGCGGCGACGGTCTTTTCGACCAAATGCTTTTGCTCGGTGACGTCGACCGCGATGCCGATCAGGTGCGGACCCGGCTCGCCGGGCTGGCGCACCAGCTCGCAGCGCGCACGCAGCCAGATCCAGTGGCCGTCGGCGTGCCGCATGCGGAAGGCGTGATCGATCGTGGTGGCGGAGGCTTCGGCAATCTCCGCCGCCAGATCGTAAAGCCGCAGGTCGTCGGGATGGGTGAGCGCGCTGACGTCGCCGAAGGTCAGCAGGTCGTCCTTGGCCTGCAAGCCGAGAATGTCGAACATCGACTGCGACCAGAAGATGCGGCCGCGCGCCAGGTCCCAATCCCACAAGCCGCAGCGGCCGCGGTTGAGCGCGGTATCGATGCGGCTGCGCACCGTTTCGTAGATGAGGTCGGCTTCGCGCGCCCGCGTCGCCTGCCAATGGAAGGCAAAGCCGAGGATCAGCACCACGAAACCGGTGGTGGCCGACAGCGTGATGGTGAGCGTGGTGAGCGAGCGCCGGGACGCCAGCGCCGCGTCGCGCGATTGCAGCGCCGCAAGCTGCCCGAAGGGAGCGTTCAGCATCCGCACGGTTGCCAGCGCGCGGCTGTCGTCGGGCAGGGTGATTTCCAGGACGCCGGCGCCGGCGCCGAAGGTGGTGAGCGGTTGTGTCGGCCCGAGCAGATCGATCAGGCGGCGGCCGATGGTGGTGTCGGCGGTCGGCGTGGCGGCGGCCACCACGCCGTCGGCATTAGTCAGGAGGAAGCGCCGCCCGGCGCCGGTGGCCCACGGCGGCAGCGCCCGCGCCAGCGTTTCCTGCGGGAGCACCAGCGGGTCGGTCGGCTGCTTGAGCGGTTGTTGCAGGCGCTCGGCGGCGATATCGGCGGCGGCGTCGAGCGCGACCATCATGTCGTTGACGGCTTGCCGACGCAGGTCGAGCACCTGCACCACGGCGCCGGCGCAAATGGTGGCAAGAAACGCGATGATGAGCACCGGAACGGCGCGGCGCAACAAGGGCTCAGCGGTCAACAGGCGTCGATACGCCGGCTTGGCAATCGATTGCGCGAGACCTTGAATGGAATCTGAGCGTGCAGACGCACTCGCCACACCGGCGCGCGCCATGACGGCCTCCGTTCGGAATTTCCCCTACCACCCTGATCGGAAGGATGTGCCGCATCGCTTTCCGAATCAGTTCGATTGGAATCGATGCGCGGTGATTTGTCGAGAGTCCCAGAGTCAATTATTTAAAAATCGTTACCCACAAACAATATTGGCCCGACCATGAACGACGGCCGCGGCGGGAGCCCGAAATACCCCGTAACCGCTGTATTTTAGGACGCGGCGAGCGCCCGTTCGACAATGTCGGACAGGTCGCGCGAGAGGCCGGGCGCGGCTTTGATGCGCGCAAGCGCGGCCTGCGCCTTGGCGCGGCGGCCGGCTTCCAGCGTGCGCCAGGTGCGGAACGAGGTGGCCAGCCGCGCCGCCAGTTGCGGATTCTTCGGATCGAGCGCCAGCACATTGTCGGCGACGAAGTCATAGCCGGCGCCGTCGGCGCGGTTGAACTGGGTGGCGTTTCCTTGCGCGAAGGCGCCGATCAGCGCGCGCACGCGGTTGGGATTGGCGAACGAAAAGGCGCGATGGGCGGTGAGGGCGCGGACATTGTCCAGCGTGTCCGGCTGCGGGATCATCGCTTGCAGCGAGAACCACTTGTCGATCACCAACGCATCGGCGGCATAGCGCGCGTAGAAATCGGCGAGCGCGCGCTCGCGTTCCGGCACGGCGTGCTGCGAAAGCGTCGCCAGCGCCGCCATGCGGTCGGTCATGTTGTCGGCGGCCTCGTATTGTTGGGCGGCGCGCGCAATGGCCTCGGGCGCAGCGGCCGCCGCCAGCAGGTCGAGCGCGACATTGCGTAGCGAACGGCGGCCGGCGCTGGCTGCATCGGGCGCGTAGGGGCCGGGCACGGTCATGCGCTCGTAAGTCTTGACGAGGGCGGCTGCGAGCCTGTCGCCGATGCTGGCGCGCAGCGTGCGGCGTGCGTTGAAGATGGCGTCGGGATCGATGTCGCGGCCGATCTCGCGCGCGATATCGCCTTCGCCCGGCGGCGCCAGGGCGAGCGCGATGAAGGCCGGCTGCAGCGCGGCATCGTCGAGAATGGCGGCCAGCGCCGCGATCAATCGGTCATCGCTGCGCGGCGGCTTTCCGGCGCGCAGTGCGGTCACATTGTCGATCAACAGCCGCATCGAGATGGTCTGCAGCGCCTGCCAGCGGTTGAACGCGTCGTTGTCGTGCGCGGCGAGGAAGGCGAGATCGCCGCCAGCGAGATCGCTATCGAGCTTGATCGGCGCCGAGAAGCCGCGATTGATCGACAGGACCGGGCGCTCGCCGATGCCGGTGAATTCGAAACTGCGCGCCGGTTCGCTCAGCACCAGCACGCCGCGCTCGATGCTCTCGCCATTCGCGAGCGTCAGCGGCAAATCGCGGCCATCCTTGCCGACCAGGCCGAGCGACAGCGGGATCACCATCGGCTCTTTCGATGGCTGGCCGGGCGAGGGCGGCACGCTTTGCGCGCAGTTGAGCGTGTAAATATTGCGGATGGAATCGAAGCGACCGGTAACCGTCACCTCCGGCGTGCCGGCTTGGCTGTACCAGCGCATGAACTGCGTCATATCGCGCCCTGACGCGTCGGCGAAGCACTGGATGAATTGCTCGACGGTGGCGGCTTGGCCGTCGTGGCGCGCGAAATAGAGATCCATGCCGGCGCGGAATTTCTCCTTACCGATCAGGGTCTGCACCATGCGCACCACTTCGGAACCCTTTTCGTATATGGTGCCGGTGTAGAAGTTGTTGATTTCCTTATAGCTTTCCGGCCGGACTGGATGCGCCAGCGGGCCGGCATCCTCGATGAATTGCGTCAGGCGCAGGCCGCGCACATCGGAAATGCGCTTCACCGGCCGCGAGCGCATATCGGAGGAAAATTCCTGGTCGCGGAAAACCGTCAGGCCTTCCTTCAGGCAGAGCTGGAACCAGTCGCGGCAGGTAATGCGGTTGCCGGTCCAGTTGTGAAAATATTCGTGCGCGATCACCGCCTCGATGTGGGCGAAATCGGCATCGGTCGCGGTATCGGCGCTGGCGAGCACATATTTGTCGTTGAAGACGTTGAGGCCCTTGTTCTCCATGGCGCCCATGTTGAAGTCGGAGACGGCGACGATCATGAAAATATCGAGATCGTATTCGCGGCCGAACGCCTGCTCGTCCCAGCGCATGGCGCGCTTGAGCGAGTCCATGGCGTAGCCGCAGCGGTCCTGCTTGCCGGGCTCGACATAGATGCGCAGCGTGACGTTGCGCCCCGACATGGTGACGAAGCGATCCTCGATGTGGGCGAGATTGCCGCCAACCAGCGCGAACAGATAGGAAGGCTTGGGGTGCGGGTCGTGCCAGACCGCGAAATGCCGGCCGCCCGGTAACTCGCCGCTATCGACGAGATTGCCGTTCGACAACAGCACCGGCGCTTGCGCTTTGTCGGCTTCGATGCGCGTGGTGTAGACCGCCATCACGTCCGGACGGTCGGGAAAGTAGGTGATGCGGCGGAAGCCTTCCGCTTCGCATTGCGTGCAATAGGTGCCGCTCGAACGGTACAGCCCGGAGAGCTGAGTGTTGGCGGTCGGATCGACCAGCGTTTCGATCTCCAGCGTGAACGGCCGGTTCGGCACTTGCGGAATGGTCAGGCTGTCGGGCGTCGCCACATAGCTTTCCGCCGGCAGCGCGATGCCATCGAGCTTGAGCGAGATAAGCGACAGCCCATCGCCATCGAGCACCAGCGGCGCGGCCACCGCCTCCGGGTTGGGCTTGAGCGCGAGCGTGGCACGGACTTTCGTTTGCGTGGGATGCAGCAAAAAGTCCAATGCGACGGTCTCCACCAGCCAGTCGGGCGGGCGGTAATCCTTCAGGCGGATGGGCTGGGCGGTATCGGTGCGCATTTTTATAGGGTCCAGAATTGGGCTTTGATCTAGGATGTCCGGCGCGGAATTGGAAGGAAGAATGATGGCGGGCATGCACGCCATGGTGCTGGACGCGCCGCACACGCCGCTCGTGATGCGCGAGCGGCCGCTGCCGCAGCCCGGCGCCGGCGAAATCCTGGTGGCGGTCGCGGCCTGTGGCGTCTGCCGCACCGATTTGCACGTGGTCGACGGCGAGCTGGAACACCCCAAGCTGCCGATCGTGCCGGGCCACGAGATCGTCGGCCGCGTTGCGGCCATGGGTGCGGGCGTGAGCGGCTTTGCCATCGGCGAGCGGGTCGGCGTGCCCTGGCTGGGCGCGACTTGCGGTGTTTGCCCCTATTGCCGCAGCGGCGCCGAGAACCTGTGCGATGCGCCGGTGTTCACCGGCTATACCCGCGACGGCGGCTATGCCACGCACGCACGTCGCCGATGCGCGCTTTTGCTTCCCACTTGGCGAGGCCGGCGACGATGCCGAGATCGCGCCCTGGCTGTGCGCCGGGCTGATCGGCTGGCGCAGCTACCGCATGGCCGGCGAAGGCAAGACGCTCGGTCTCTACGGCTTCGGCGCCGCCGCCCATATCCTGGCGCAGGTCGCGATCTGGCAGGGGCGGCGCGTGTTCGCCTTCACCCGCAAGGGCGACAGCGCCGCGCAGGCTTTCGCGCGTTCGCTCGGCGCGGTGTGGGCCGGCGGCTCGGACGAGGCGCCGCCGGAACCGCTCGACGCGGCCATTATCTTCGCACCGGTCGGCGCGCTGGTGCCGGCGGCGCTCAAGGCGGTGCGGAAGGGCGGGCGCGTGGTCTGCGGCGGCATTCACATGTCGGATATCCCGAGCTTCCCCTATGCGCTGCTGTGGGAGGAGCGGCACGTGATGTCGGTGGCGAATCTCACGCGCGCCGACGCGCATGAATTCTTGAAGATCGCGCCGCAAGCGGGCGTGAGTTGCGAGGTCACGCGCTATCCGCTGGCGCGCGCCAACGAAGCGCTGTCGGATTTGCGCGACGGCCGCCTGCAGGGCGCGGCGGTGCTCATTCCCTGATGGCTAGCGCATCGGCTCGGCGTGACCGATCACGCGCTTGATCGAGGGCGAGCGCTGCTTCAAGGCGCGCTCAACCGCGTCGACCTTTTCGTGCACGTCCTGCACGCTCAGCGAAGGGTCGACGCGGCAGTGGAAATTGACGATTTCGCCCTCGTCGGTCTCGCGCACGCGCACGTCGTGCACGTCGCGCAGGGTGCGGCCGTCGGCGGCGAGTTCGGCCAGCGCGATCCCGACCGCCTGCACGCGCTCGGGCGGCGCCTCGCGGCCGGCGGCGCGGTGCGGCTGCAAGCGGCTCGATATGGGTATCGATCTCCACGCTGGCGCCGAGCTCGGCGGCGATCGCCTTTTCCAGTCCGTCCGCCAGAGCGTGGGCCTCGCGCAGCGAGAGCTTGCCGTCGACTTCCAGGTCGAGCGAGATCGCCAGCCGGTCCTTCAGGTCATGCACCGTCACGTGGTGCACGGCGAGCGCGCGGTTGCGCGCGATCACCATGACGCGGTCGACCACGGTTTCGTCGTCGAGCGCGACCGGATCGGTAATGACCGTCGCCTCGGCGCCCGGCATCTGCTGGCGGATCGCGGCGGCCACCGCATCCTTGAGCGCGCTCACGCGGTCGAGCGGCATGGTGCGGCTCACCGCGACGGCGAGATCGATGAAGGTCTTTTCGCCCACGGTGCGCGCCCGCACCTGCTCGACCCGCACCACGCCCGGTACCCGCGCGGCGAGCGCCGTGATCTGCGCCGCGGCGCCGACCGGCGCGGTGTCGGTGAGGATGTCGATGGTGCGGCGCCCGAGCCGCCAGCCGGCAATGCAGATCAGGATCGCGACCAAAAGCGCGGCGCTCGAATCCGCCCACCACAGCCCGAGCCGCACACCGCCCAGTCCGATCAGCACCGCCAGCGAGGCCCACAGATCGGATGAAAAATGCAGCGCATCGGCTTCCAACGCCTGGCTCTGCGTCTGCTTGGCGGTGTGCGAGAGCGCGCGCGAGCGGAAAAAATCGACGGCGATCGACACCGCGATCACGCCGAAGGCCCAGGCATTCGCGATCACCGCGTGCTGTTCGTGCTCGGTCAGGCGTTTGACCGCTTCCCAGATCACCACGCCGGAGAGCAGGAACAGCAGCGCGGTTTCCGCCAGCGCCGAGATGCTCTCGATCTTGCCGTGACCGTAATGGTGTTCCTCGTCGGCCGGCTTGCCGGAAATGCGCACGGCGATATAGGTCATCACGGTGGCGCCGAGATCGATCAGCGAATGGCCGGCTTCCGACAGGATCGCCAGCGAGCCGGTGGCAATGCCCACCGCGCCCTTGGCGACCGTCAGTACGGCCGAGGCGGCGATCGAGGTGAGTGCGACCTGTTCTTTTTCCTGCTGCATGCGGCGCCCTTGAAGCGTTGGTGTAGCGCAATCAGGGCGCAATTTCGACCGCGCCGGATGCTTTTGCTTCTATAGAGCGATCGGCTTGCCGTCCGCCGCCGCCGAACGCACCAGTGCATCGAGAATGCGGATATTGCCGAGCAATTGCTCGGCGGTGAAGCGATAAGGCGCGCGGCCCTCGACCGCGTCGGCCCAGGCCTCGAAATTCAGCCGCACCGTATTGACGTCATGGTAGCTGCCGGTCTGCCGGCTACCGTCCGCGGTGCAATGCACGAAGCTCGACGGGATGCCTTTGTCGACATTGCCGCCTTCCTGCACTTCGACCCAGCCTTGGTCGCCGAAAAGCGTGAAGCGCCCGTAGAACGGCGGCGTCGACAGGCAGGTGATGCGCCCGCGCGCGCCGTTGGCGAAATCGATTTCCGCGCTGACGAAATCTTCCGACGGGGCCGGGAAAACCTGCGAGGCGGTGCGCGCCGCGACGCGGATGGGCTGGCCGGCCAGCGATACGAACAGGTCGCCCAGATGGATGCCGAGCGCGGTCCAGGCGCCGGCCGGCGCGTGCCTGGGGTCGCGCCGCCAGTTCGCCGGGTCGATTTTACGGAAATTGCTGTGGCTGACATTGGCATCCATATGCAGTAGCCGGCCGAGCGCGCCGGCCTCGAACAGCCGGCGCATCTCCTCCATCGCCGGCTCATATCTGCGTTCATGGCCGATGCCGAGCACACCGCCGGCCTTGGCGCAGGCCGCCAGAATGCGTTCCGCGCTGGCGGTGTTGAGCGCCAAGGGCTTTTCGCAGAACACCTGCTTGCCGGCGTTCGAAGCCGGCGATCGCCATTTCCTCATGCAGCAAATGCGGCGTCACCACCGCGATGGCGTCGACGTCAGGCCGCTTGAGCAGCACCTTGTAGTCGTCGGTCAGATCGAACTTGTGCTTAGCCGCGAACGGCGCCGCCATCTTGCTGTCGATGTCGCAGCCGGCCACCACCTTGAAGCGTGGGCTGCCGGCCAGGCAGCTGACGATCTGCTTGCCCCACCAGCCGAGCCCGATAATGCCGATCCGGATCATTCCGCCTCTTTGCCTTGCCTTGCGGGACCGGAGAATGCGGGGCCGGCCGCCTCTGCGCAATGGTCTCGCCCAGGGGCGATAGCTGCGTCATTTCATGGCCATGAGCGAGGCCGCAACCGATGCCCGAGCGCCGCTGTCCGCGCAAATTGATGCCGGGCACGCCGGCTTGCAGATCAAGTCCGTCGTCAAAGTTTTTTGGGCATCCAAGTAGCGGAACTAAGGGAGAGTTCTGGCTCATCTGGGTCGGGTTCAAGCTGCTCGTGCGCCTGTTCGCCTGACGGCGCAATCAGCGTTCCATCGGCCGCAAGCCGAGCTTGTCGAGCAGCGCCATATCGCGGTCGCGCCCGGGATTGGGCGTGGTGAGCAGCTTCGGGCCGTAGAAGATCGAATTGGCGCCGGCGAGGAAACATAGCGCCTGCGTTTCCTCGCTCATGTCCTCGCGGCCGGCCGACAGCCGCACCACCGAGGCCGGCATGGTGATGCGCGCCACCGCGATGGTGCGCACGAAATCGAGCGGGTCGAGTTTTGCCGCGCTCGCGAGCGGCGTGCCTTCCACCTGCACCAGCATGTTGATCGGCACGCTCTCCGGATGCACCGGCAGGCTGGCCAGCGTCGCGATCATGCCGACGCGGCCGTCCAGCTCCTCGCCCATGCCGACGATGCCGCCGCAGCAGACATGGATGCCGGCGTCGCGCACATGGCCGAGCGTATCGAGGCGGTCCTGGTAGGTGCGCGTGGTGATGATGGCGCCGTAATATTCCGGCGAGGTGTCGAGGTTGTGATTGTAGTAATCGAGGCCGGATTGCTTGAGCCGCGCCGCCTGATCGGCGGTGAGCATGCCGAGCGTGGCGCAGGTCTCCAGCCCCAAGGCCTTGACGCCCTCGACCATGGCGCAAACGGATTCAAGATCGCGGTCCTTCGGGCTGCGCCAGGCGGCGCCCATGCAGAAGCGCGAGGCGCCGCCGGCCTTCGCCGCGCGCGCTTCGTTGAGCACGGTCTCGACCGCCATCAGCTTCTCGGCTTTGACGCCGGTGTCGTATTGCGAGCTTTGCGGACAGTAGCCGCAATCTTCCGCGCAGCCGCCGGTCTTGATCGACAATAAAGTCGAGATCTGCACCTCGGTCGGATCGAAATGCAGGCGGTGGACGCGCTGCGCCTCGAACATCAACTCGGGAAACGGCAGTGCAAATAGCGCCCGCACCTCGGCCCGCGTCCAGTCGTTACGGACCCGGCCAAAGCCGGCATTGGAAAAAGGCAACGCTTGCGTGAGAGACATCGGCGGTTCCTCGACCACGATCGCTATAGCAGGCGAAATGCCGAACTGTCATCTGACGGGGCTTGCCGCCCGCGCCGCGCACGCCGATGCATTCTCGCTCGGCGCGCAATTCAGCATCCAAGGTCACCACGGAGCCGTGAAATTGCGGCATCAAGCATTGATCGAAGTCAAGCCGAACTGCCGCATGCGGGTTTAGTTAAGTGGCACAGGACCGGCATTGGGCCCGCTCTATTAACATCGGATGGCGGCCCGGATAGGATTAAAGGGCGTTGTAATCAGATGACAAATCGATCATCCAGGATGCGCCGCTTGCGCTGGCGCGAAATGGGGTAGCTATGAATTTCGAATTGAATGAAGAGCAGCGGCTGATTCAAGACACGGCCAAGCGATTTGCCGCCGAAGAAATCGCGCCGACACTCGATCAAGAGGAGCGCAAACACGAGTTTCGCCCCGATCGCGTCGCCAAGATGGGCGAACTTGGTTTTTTCTCGTGCGCGTTGCCGGAAGAACTGGGCGGCAGCGGCATGGGATTCATGGAATCGGTGCTGATGGCCGAACAGATCGCCAGGGTCTCGGCCTCCTGGCGATTGCCGTTCAACATGCAAAACCTGGGGCCGGCGCTCACGGTCACCAAATTCGGTACGCCGGAGCAGAAGAAGAAATACGTGCCCGGCTGGGTCGCCGGCACGCAGCTCGGTTTTTTTGCCATGACCGAACCCAACACCGGCTCCGACGTGGCGAGCATGAGAACTCACGCTATCGACAAGGGCGACCACTTCGAGATTTATGGCAACAAGATGTGGATCTCGCAGGCGCACGTCGGCGATGCCGGGCTGCTCTACGCCTATACGGACAAGGCTAAGGGCAATAAGGGCATGACCGCCTTCATCATCGAGCCGAAGAAGATGAAGGGTTGCACGGCGCGCGCGATCGAAACCAAGCTCGGCCTGCACTGCGCCCCGACCGGGGAATTCGTGTTCGAAGGCATGCAGGTGCCGAAGGAAAATGTGCTCGGCCCGGTTGGCGACGGATTCCGGGTGTGCATGTGGCAGCTCAACCAGACCCGGCTCGGCTGTGCCGCCGGCGCCTTAGGTGTCGCAGGTGGCGCGCTCGATCTTGCCATCAAGTACGCAAATGAGCGCACCCAGTTCGGCAAGGCCATTTCCCAGCATCAGATGGTTCAGGCGCAGATCGCCGAGATGGTGGTCGAGCACCAGGCCGCGCAAATGCTGGTCTACCGCGCCGCCTGGCTGAAGGATCAGGGCAAGCCGAACCAATATGAGACCTCGGTCGCCAAGCTGGCGGCCTCCGAAGCCGCGGTCCATGCGGCCAACGAGTGCATGAAGATTTTCGGCAGTTACGGCTTCTCGACCGAATACCCGGCCGAGCGTTTCTATCGCGACGCCAAATCGCTGCAGGTGGTCGAAGGCACGTCCAATATCCAGAAGATCATAATCTCCGGCATGGCCTGCGGGTTTACGCCGAACCGGGAATAGATCCATCGATGAGGCTGCATTGGAATATTGCGTAGCGCCGCGCCCCGCCTCATGCCGGGCGCGAAGACGTAGCGGGAGCTGGGAATGAGGCCTTATTTCGAGACGATGCCGAGCTTCGGCAGGGAGCTCAAAGAGAATCGCATCACGCGTACGCAGGACAGCCGCGCCAAGCTCGAAGCCGTCGAGGCTGAGATCGCCACCTTGCGCAAGGCGCGCCAGGAAATCGGCACCCCGGCGGCCGAGATCAATAAGCGTGGTTCGATGACGGTGTGGCAGCGCATCGAATACCTGGTCGACAAGGACAGCTTCTTGCCGCTGCATAGCCTGTACAATCCGGAGGAGAACGAAGAAGGCACCACCAACGTCGTCGATGGTCTCGGCAAGATCGGTGGCCGCTGGGCCGTCATTATCGGCTTCGACAACAAATTGCTGGCCGGCGCCTGGATCCCAGGGCAGCCGGAAAACATCCTGCGAGTGACCAACCTCGCCAAACGCCTGCATATCCCGCTGGTCTGGCTGGTCCAATGCAGCGGCGTCAAAATGACCGACCAGGAGAAGTTCTATGCCGACCGCCGCGGCAGCGGCACCGCCTTCTATCGCCACGCCGAATTGGAGCAAATGGGGATACCCATCCTCGCCGGCATCTACGGCACCAATCCGGCCGGCGGCGGCTACCAAAGCATCAGTCCCACCATCCTGCTCGCCCACAAGGACGCCAACATGGCGGTCGGCGGGGTCGGTATTGTGTCAGGGATGTCGCCTAAGGGCGGCTTCGACGTGGCCGGTCTCGAGGAATTAGTCGCCAAAACGCGCGACATGCGCGTCAAGCCGCCGGGCAACGTCGAGACCCATTACGACGCGACCGGCTTCTTCGCGCGCGTGTTCGAAGAGGAAACGCAGGTCCTCGACGGGATCAAAGAATACATGCGGATGATCCCCGCTTACGATCCGAAGTTCTTCCGCGTCGCCGAGCCAAAGGAGCCGAAGCTTGCGGCCAACGACCTCTATCATCTGCTGCCGGCCAATCAGAAAGAGGCCTATATCTTCGACGAAATTCTTGCCCGCCTGGTCGACGGCAGCGAGCATATGGAATTCCGCCCCGATTACGGACCGGAGATCTACACCGGCCTGGTGAAAATCGATGGCATGTTGATTGGCGCTATCGGCAACCGCCAGGGACTGCTGCCCAAGGGCTATCCCGAATACGCCGATTACCCCGGCATTGGCGGCAAGCTCTACCGCCAGGGGCTGATCAAGATGAACGAGTTTGTGACGCTGTGCGGGCGCGACCGGGTGCCAGTCGTCTGGTTCCAGGACACCTCCGGCATCGACGTCGGCGACGTTGCCGAGCGGGCCGAACTACTCGGGCTCGGTCAATCGCTGATTTATTCAATTCAGCAGACCGACGTGCCGATGATGCTGGTGGTGCTGCGCAAGGGTAGCGCAGCCGCCCACTACGTCATGGGTGGACCGACTGCCAACCGCCACAACGCTTTCACGCTCGGCACCGCCGCGACCGAAATCTACGTCATGCACGGCGAAACCGCGGCGGTTGCGACTTTCGCCCGACGCGCCGTCAAGGACAAGGACGCAGGCAAGCCGTTGCAGCCAATCGCCGACAAGATGAACGAGATGGCGAAGAAGTATTACGAAACGTCGCGCCCGGCCTATTGCGCCCAGCAAGGTTTCGTCGACGAAATTGTCGATCTCACGGGGTTGCGCGGTTACCTCAAGGCGTTTGCCGGCGCGGTCTATCAGAACCCGATCTCGATATGCCCACGCCACCAGATGCTGACGCCGCGGATCATCAAGGGGTGAAAAGCCACGAATTTCCGAAGATTTCCCTTGAACGCCGGAAATGACGACGGTGGGATAGGAAGTGCGGATGCCTGGGACCAGGGCCGATCGGCGGCGCTTGGCCAGTAGAAGGAGAGACTCGATGAGCGAGGAAGTCACCGCCCCCCTGTCAGGGAAGGTCTGGAAGATTCTCGTGAAAGTCGGAGACACCGTCAATTACGAGGATGAGCTCATGATCCTCGAAGCCTTGAAGATGGAAAACCCCATCTACGCCCCCGCCGACGGGAAGATCGCCGCCATCAAGGTTGCCGAGGGTGATCAGGTGGAGCCCGATCAAGTGTTGATCATTATCGAGTAGCCGACATGGAAACTTTCGGGGGCGCAGTCCAGTTGATGTTATTTATTTACGCATTGGCGGCGGTGATCTCGCTCGCCATGGCATGGATCATCAAGTTCATTTTCTTTGTCATCCAGATGCGGAGGGGCCGCGTCGCCGCGCCGCAGAGCGCCAAGAGTGGGTCGTCCGCGACACCGGCAAACGCGAAGAGGGCGACCTGACCATGCCGGAAATCGATCTTCTTAGCATCTTTCAAGGGATCGGAACGCTGGTGGCGTCCGATCCGCTTATCGCGTTTGCGCGCATCGGGTTGATCGCGCTCGGCATCAGCTTCGTCTACCTCGGAGCGAAGGGAACGCTCGAGCCGCTCATCATGATCCCGATGGGTCTGGGCATGGCATCGGTCAATGCTGCCGTGCTTTATCTCTCGGCGAAGCAGATGGGTACGATCTTCATCGATCCGATCGCGAGCGGTCCGGAAAAGCTCTTAGACGTGCTGCAGATCGATTTCCTGCAACCGATCTATACCTTCACCTTCAGCAACGGCCTGATCGCCTGTCTGGTGTTCATGGGCATCGGCGCAATCTCGGATATCGGCTACATGCTAATCGCCCCCGTGCGCTGCATGATCATCGCGATCATGGCGGAGCTCGGCACGCTGCTGACGTTCCCCATCGCCGTCGCCATGGGGCTGACCTACAAGGAAGCTGCGGCGATCGCCATGGTCGGCGGCGCCGATGGGCCGATGGTTCTCTACACGTCGCTGATTCTGGCCCACGACCTGTTCGTGCCGATCACGATCGTCGCCTATCTCTATCTAAGCCTGACCTATGCCGGCTATCCGTATCTAGTCCGCCTCCTTATCCCCAAGCATTTGCGCGGGATCAAGATGGACCTGAAAACCGCACCCAACGTCACCCCAGGAGAGAAAATTACCTTCGCCGTCGTCACCTGTACCCTGCTGTGCCTGCTGTTTCCGGTGGCGGCGCCGCTGTTCCTGTCGTTCTTCCTCGGCGTCATCGTCCGCGAATCTGGCGTCAAGCAATATGTGGAATTCCTCAGCGGCACTGTGCTTTACGGCTCGACCTTTTTCCTCGGGCTGCTGCTAGGCGTCCTGTGCGAGGCCAATACCATTCTCAATCCCAAGGTGCTCATCTTGTTGTTCCTGGGAATGACGGCGCTCCTGCTCTCCGGCATCGGCGGCATTATCGGCGGCTATATCGTCTATTTGGCTAGCGGCCGCACCTTCAACCCGGTGATCGGCATCGCCGGCGTGTCCTGTGTGCCGACAACCGCGAAGGTCGCCCAGAAAGAGGCTCACAACGCCAACAAGTTCGCGATGATTCTGCCCTGGGCGATGGGAGCCTGCGTGTCCGGCGTGATCACGTCGGCCGTTATCGCCGGCATCTATGTCAGCGTGCTGCAAAACATGCATTAACGTGAAAGAAGGCGGCGGCTTCGTTTTGGAGTATCGGCTGGGTTTGCAGCCCGTTCGATTGCAAGGAGCGCCGTGCCAGTCGAAGGCCGCATACATTCATGCAAGAGCGCCTAGCCCTGGCTTCGAAGGCGGGTTGAAAATGGTTAAAGCGCGCCAAAATGCGTGGCGACCGGTAGACGAAAAGAATAAGCTAAGTAAATGGAAAAACGAGAGGATAAGGCAAAAACGCCGAATCGGCGCTTTTCAATCGCTCCGATGATGGAATGGACCGACCGGCATTGCCGGTTCTTCCATCGTCTGCTCACGCGCCGGGCGCTGCTCTATACCGAAATGCTCACCACCGGCGCTGTGCTGCGCGGCGACCGCGCCCGGCTGCTCGGCTTCGATCCGTTCGAGCATCCGGTGGCGCTCCAGCTCGGTGGCAGCGCGGCTAAAGCGCTCGCCCAATCGGCGCGCATCGGCGAGGAATTCGGCTACGTCGAGATCAATCTCAATGTCGGCTGTCCGTCCGACCGGGTGCAGGAAGGCCGCTTCGGCGCCTGCCTGATGCTCGAGCCGGCGCTGGTCGCCGACTGCGTCGCCGCCATGAAAGCCGCGGTCAAGGTTCCGGTGACGGTGAAGTGCCGCATCGGCGTCGACGAGCAGGATCCCGATCAGGCTTTGTTTGCGTTTGCCGCGGCGGTCAAGGCTGCCGGCGCGGATGCACTGATCGTGCATGCGCGCAAAGCCTGGCTGCAAGGCTTATCGCCGCGCGAAAACCGCGACGTGCCGCCCCTCGATTATTCGATCGTGCACCGGCTCAAGCGCGCGCACTCCGATCTCGAAATTGTGCTCAACGGCGGCATTGCCAACCTCGCCCAGGCGCAAGCGCAGCTCGCACAGGTGGATGGCGTGATGATGGGGCGGGCCGCCTATCAGGAACCTTGGCGGCTTCTGGAGGTCGATCCTTCGCTCTATGGCGAACCGGCGCCTTTTGCCTCGCCGAAAGCCGCGGCGCTCGCGCTGGTGCCCTATATCGAGCGCGAACTGCGCCAGGGTGTGCGGCTCTCCGCCATCACCCGCCACGTGCTCGGCCTGTTCCGCAGCGTTCCGGGCGCGCGCGCCTTCCGCCGGCATCTGGCGACCGAGGCGGTCAAGCCAGGGGCTGGCGCTTCCGTCATGGCTGATGCGCTGGCGCAGGTGCTGGACACCGGCCGCGATTTATCGAACATCGCCGCCTAGCCTTCCTTCCGGGCTGCCGCGCCATCCAGGGAATTCACGGTGCTGGGATATCCGATCGGCGAGATCGCGCTGCTCGCGCTCTGGATCGCGGGCGCCGGCATCCTGGTCGGCATCCTCGCCGGCCTGTTCGGCATCGGCGGCGGCGCCATTATCATTCCGGTGCTGTACGAAGTATTCCGCGCGCTGCATGTGCCGGAGGACGTCCGCATGCAGATGTGTATTGGCACTTCGCTCGCCATCATCGTGCCGACGACGGTGCGCTCGTACATCGCGCACAAGAAGAAAGGCGCGGTGATCCCACACGTGGTGCGGCTGTGGGCGCTGCCGGCGGTCGCCGGCGTGGCGATCGGCTCGGTGGTGGCATCCTTCGCGCCGGCGCCGGTATTCAAGATCGCCTTCGTGATCTTCGCGGGCTTTGTCGCTGTGCGCATGCTGTTCGGCGCCGACCGCTGGAACCTCGGCAGCGAATTGCCCGGCCGCGCCACGCTGGCGGCCTACGGCTTGATCACCGGGCTGTTCTCATCGCTGGTGGGCGTGAGCGGCGGCGCGCTGTCGAACGCGGTGCTCACGCTGTACGGCCAGCCGATGCAGCGTGCGGTGGCGACTTCGGCCGGCATCGGCGTGCCGATCACCATTGCCGGCACCTTCGGCTACATGCTGGCCGGCTGGCCGCATATGGCGCAATTGCCGCCGCTGTCGGTCGGTTTCGTATCGGTGGTCGGTGTTGCGCTGATGGCGCCGGTGTCGAGCTTTACCGCGAGCTACGGCGTGCGGCTGGCGCACTGGCTGCCGCGGCGCAAGCTGGAAGTCAGCTTCGGCTGTTTCCTGGTGCTGGTGGCGCTGCGGTTTCTTTACAGCCTGTTCTAGCGGCCGGCGCTTAGGGAATGCCCCGCATGCTCAGCCGGTTGCCGCGCACCTCCCAGCTTTCCAGCCGGTTGAGAAAGGTCATGCCGAGCAGGTTGTTCTTGAGCTGGCCCGGCTGCGCCACCAGCGCCGGCACCGAGCGCTCGATCAGTCCGCCGACCGCAAGGCGGTCGAGCGTCACCGGCGCGGCGCGGGTGCGGCCGTTGGCGGTTTCCACGTTGACGGTGTAGTCGAGCACTTCGAGCGGCAGGCCGGCGGCCTTGGCTGCTTCCTGCGTGAGCACCACCGAGCTGGCGCCGGTGTCGAGCACCATCGGCACGCGCGCGCCGTTGATGTGCGCGCCGACCGCGAAATCCCCGCCGTATCCGCGCACGACTTCGACGCGGCGGCCATGGCCGGCGACGTGGCCCGGCATCAATTCCGCGATCACGCGGTCGCCGACATCGCGCAGCTCAAAACGGTAGCTGTAACCGACCACCAGCAGCAGGCCGAGAACCACCCAGAACAGCATGATCTCCAGCGCCTGCGACAACCGCTCGCGGAACAGGCTCAGCACCAGGCCGCCGACAAAAATCGCCAGCACGAGCTTGAGCGCAAGCGATCCCATGTCGTGGCGCAGCAGATTGGCGATGGCGTCCTGGTCGTTGCTGGCGATCAGCGCCGCCAGCGACAGCGCCACGCCAAAAACCAACGACCAAGTAAGACGGCGGCTCACGGCATCATCCTGTCGCGCTGGTGGGTTCGGCGCGCCGGCTGGCGGCCAGGCGCCACGGCAGTTCGCCCATCACGCGGGCGCGCTCGCGGGCATCCATAGCGATCCAGCGCGCAATCTCATCGATCGTGCGGCCGCAACCGAGGCACTGCCCGGAACGGGCGTCGAGCGTGCAGATCTTGACGCAGGGGCTTTCGATCATCGTCGGTCTCGGGGCCGAATTGGCTGCGAACATAAACACGGCAAGCGGAAACGCAATCGTGACGATTGTCGCAAGGGGTTTTACTCAAGTCCCGGCCCGGAACAGCGGGCGGCGGCTGAGCCGGCGCTTTTCCTCCGGGCTGAGGATCGGCTCGCCCGGCGCCGGCGCGAGCGGTGGCGCATGATCCATCATTGAGCGCACCGGCGCCATCGCCGCGACCACCCGTTCGGGCGGGAAGGTGACCACCACCTCGGTCCCGATCCGCAACTTGGATTTGAGCACGAACGAGCCGCCGTGCAGATCGACCAGGCTCTTGGCGATCGGCAGGCCGAGGCCGGCGCCCTGTTCGGCGGATTTGATCGAATTGGAGCCCTGGCCGAAGGAGGCCAGCACGATCGGAATTTCCTCCTCGGGGATGCCGGGCCCGGTGTCCTTGACGCTCATATATTGGCCGCCCGAGGCGGTCCAGCCGACTTTCAGCCAGATATCGCCGCCCTGCGGCGTGAACTTGATCGCATTGGACAAGAGGTTGAGACAGATCTGGCGCACCGCGCGCTCATCGGCCCACAGCCGGGGCAGGTCGTTTTCGAACATCTCGTGAATGGTGATGCCGCGGTTGGTTGCGCGCAGCTTCAGCAGGTGGTGACAATCCTCGACGATGCCGGCCAGGGATATGGATTCCTCGTTGAGCTCGTAGCGGCCGGCCTCGATGCGCGACAGGTCGAGAATCTCGTTGATCAGCCCGAGCAAGTGCACGCCGGAATTATGGATATCGGCGGAATATTCCTTGTAGGCCGGCACCGAGTGCTCGCCGAACACTTCGCTCTTCATCACTTCGGAAAAGCCGAGGATGGCATTGAGCGGCGTGCGCAATTCGTGGCTCATCTGCGCGAGGAAGCGCGACTTGGAGATATTGGCGGCTTCCGCGCGCCGCCGCGCCTCGTCGGAAACCGATTTTGCCTGCTCCAGCTCGCCGATCAGCAAATCTTTTTCCGCGCGCGCTTCCAGCGTCGCCAGCGTGGTCGAATAGAGCCGGTAGGCGAGCACGGCAAAATAGCCTTGCGCGGTTATGGCCATGATCGCCAGGACGAAGTCGCGCAGCGTGCCGCGCAGCGTAAAGTCGAATGCGATTGCGGCGGTGACCGGGAAGGTGGCGGCAAAGGCCGCTATCGGCAGGCTCGAGGCCAGCATGCTGTAGACCGCGACCACCAGCAGCATCACGAACAGGATAAAGGTGCCCGAGCTTTCGTCGACGCCGGCCGGGCGGATCAGGATGAACATCCAGGCCAGCCCGTAAAACAGGTCGAGCATGATGAAGCGCAGCCGCCAGGAGCGCGCCGAGACCTCGGCCATCGGCAGTTCGAGGAATTGCCGGCATTTGGTGACCATGACGGCGTGGATGACCAACACCGATATGGTCCAGGCGCCGGCGGTGACCGCGCTGCTCCACAGGCTCGACAGGAAGCCGATTGTGGCCAGCAGCAGCAGGATCACCAGCGAAGCGGAAAGCCTGGTCTGCGCGTATTGCCGCAGCAGCTCGTAATCGAAGGCGGGGCGGGTGCCGCTCGACGAGGTCAGCCGGTCGCGCGCCTCGCGCACATATTGCGCGGCAAGGCGGCGCTTAACCGGGGAGGTTTCCGGTGGCAGCGCGGAGAGATCGGGTTGTTCACCTGGAATTGGCATAAATTGACGCTTGAACGCACGAGGCCCGCTGCCAACCTCGCCCAAAATCCTTAAGACCAAGCTTAAGACCGGCCTAAAAACACTGGTTAACGATTGTTACCGGCCCGTTTGACAGGGCTTTTTGCGCATGATCGGGTGACGCTGAGGGGAATAATGGACCGGAGTTAACGAAATGAAGCTCTATGACAGCAGGCAGGCGCCGAACCCCCGGCGTACGCGCATTTTCCTCGCCGAAAAGGGCATCTCGCTGCCGACCGAGCAGGTCGACATCATGGCCAAGCAGCACAAGACGCCGGAATATGCCGCCATCAACCCCTTGCAGCGGATGCCGGCGCTGGTGCTCGACGACGGCACGATCATCACCGAGTTGATTGCCATCTGCCGCTATTTCGAGGTGCTGCAGCCGGAACCACCATTGTTCGGCGTGGGCGCCAAAGAGATCGCGCTGGTGGAAATGTGGAACCGGCGCTGTGAGATCAATTTCTTCGCCAACGTGGCGGCGGTATTCCGCCATCTGCATCCGTCGATGAAGGAGTTGGAGGTGCCGCAGGTGCCGGCTTGGGCCGAGGCCAACAAGCCGCGGGTGCCCTGGTTCCTTGAACTGCTCGATGGCGAATTGGCCAAGCGCGAATTCATCGCCGGCGACCGCTATTCGGTTGCCGATATCACCGCGCAAGTCGCCGTCGATTTCATGAAGCCCGCCCGGCTCACCATGCCCGAGGGCGCCAGCCACGTGAAACGCTGGCACGCCGCGGTGTCGGCGCGGCCGAGCGCGAAGGCGTGATCGCGGCATGCGGCTGACGATTGCCGGCTCTGGCGACGCCTTCGGCTCGGGCGGACGTCTCAACACCTGCTTCTGGCTGGAAACGGCCAAGGGCACGCTCTTGGTCGACTGCGGCGCCTCCGCCTTGCCGGCGCTGAAAGCGCGCGCGCTCGAGCCGAACCGTATCGATGCGATCGTCTTGTCGCACCTGCACGGCGATCATTTCGGCGGACTGCCATTCCTGCTGCTCGATGGCCAATTCCTCTCGCGCCGCGAGAAGCCGCTGCTGATCGCGGGTCCGCCGGGCACGCGCGCGCGGCTCGATGCGGCGCTCGAAGTGTTTTTCCCGAAGTCCGGCGGAACGAAGTGGCGATTTCCCTGGCGGGTCGAGGAAATTCCGGTCGGCGTTCAATCCGACGTGCTCGGACTTTCACTCATCACCGCTGAAGTCATCCATCAATCCGGCGCGCCCTCGACCGCGCTTCGCCTCTCGGACGGCGAGAAAGTGTTCGCCTATTCGGGCGATACCGAGTGGACCGACGCGCTGCTGACGATCGCGGCAGGCGCCGATCTGTTCGTTTGCGAGTGCTACGCCGATGCCGGCAAAATGACCGGCCACATGAGCTGGGACATCCTCAAATCCAGGCTGCCCGACTTGCGCGCGCGGCGGATCATGGTCACGCACATGAACCCGAGCGTGCTGGCGCGGCTCGACGAAATAAAAGCCGCGGGCGTGCTGGCCGCCGAGGACGGATTGCAGTTCGAATTCTAGCGATCGAGCAGGGCGATCAGGCTCGATGTATCCCACCGCTTGCCGCCCATCGCCTGCACTTCGGAATAGAACTGGTCGACCAGGGCGGTGACCGGCAGATGCGCGCCATTCTTGCGCGCCTCGCCAAGACAGATGCCCAAGTCCTTGCGCATCCACTCGACGGCGAAGCCGAAATCGAACTTGCCGGCGGTCATGGTCTTGTAGCGGTTCTCCATCTGCCACGACTGCGCCGCGCCCTTGGAAATGGTGGCGATCACCTTCTCGATGTCGAGGCCGGCTTTCTTGCCGAAGTGCAGCGCCTCCGACAGGCCCTGCACCAGGCCGGCGATACAGATCTGGTTGACCATCTTGGTGAGCTGGCCGGCGCCGGCATTGCCAATCAGATTGCAGGCGCGCGCGTAAGCCGCGATCACCTTTTCGGCGCGGGCGAACGGCTCAGGCTCGCCGCCGCACATCACCGTCAGCACGCCATTCTCGGCACCGGCCTGACCGCCCGAAACCGGCGCGTCGATGCAATCGAAGCCGCCCTTTTTCCCCGCCGCGTAAAGCTGGCGCGCGATTTCGGCCGATGCCGTGGTGTGATCGACGAACACCTTGCCCTTACCCATGGCACCGAAGGCACCGTTGGCACCGAGCGTGACCTCGCGCAGGTCGTTGTCGTTGCCCACGCAGCACATCACAAAATCCTGGCCCTCGGCTGCGGCCTTAGGGGTGGGGGCGGACTTGCCGCCATATTGCTTGACCCATTGTTCGGCCTTGGCGGCGGTGCGGTTATAGACCGTCACCTCGTGCCCGCCTTTGTTCTTGAGATGCCCGGCCATGGGGTAGCCCATGACGCCCAAACCCAGAAACGCCACCTTCGCCATCGTCGTCCTCCTTCACGCAAACCGGTCCATGCCTTGGCTGGCCCTCGCCGATGCCTAGTCTGCCAATAGGTCATTTCAGGGGCGCCTGCGTCAACCTATCTTGCCCGCGCTCCCGCATTGACCGCCGGACTCCGGCGTTTATGGTGTCGACGCGAGCGGGCAGGCGGGTGCAAGGGAATTACGATTATGGCGGTGGACAAGGAACAGGTTCTGAGCGCGCTGGCGACAGTACCGTCGCCCGGCGGCGCGCCGCTTACCGAAGCGCGCGTGCTATCCGACGTCGTCGTCAGCGACGGCAAGGTATTCTTCTCCATCACGGTCGATGCCGCAGCGGTGAAGGCCTGGGAACCGGTGCGCAAGGCGGCGGAAGATGCTGTGCGTGCAATTCCCGGCGTGCGGTCCGCACTGGTGGCCTTGACTGCCGAGCGCAGCCCCGGCGCCGCCGCGCGCGGCCCGAATCCGGCACATGTCGCCACCCAGCCGCGTGCAGCGGGTGGGCCTGCCGCGCATGCCCACGCCCATCCCGCTGACAAGGTGCAACCGGGCATCCCTGGCGTCGACGCGGTGATCGCAGTCGCTTCCGGCAAGGGCGGCGTCGGCAAATCCACCACCGCGGTCAACTCGCGCTCGGCCTGCGCGATCTCGGCCTCAAGGTCGGCATGCTCGATGCGGATATTTACGGGCCCTCGCTGCCCAAGCTGCTCGCCATCAAGGAGAAGCCGCAGACCATCGGCGGCACCAAGCTCAAGCCGATCGACCGCTACGGTCTTGCGGTGATGTCGATCGGTTTCCTGATCGACGAAGAAACGCCGATGATCTGGCGCGGGCCGATGGTGATGTCGGCGATCACGCAGATGCTGCATGAAGTGGAATGGGGCAAGCTCGATGTCATGGTGGTCGACATGCCGCCCGGCACCGGCGATGCGCAGCTCACCATGGCGCAGCAGGTGCCGCTGAAAGGCGCCGTCATCGTCTCGACGCCGCAGGACCTCGCGCTGATCGATGCGCGGCGCGGCGTCGCCATGTTCAAGCGCGTCAACGTGCCGGTGCTCGGCATCGTCGAGAATATGAGCTATTTCCTGTGCCCGAGCTGCGGCACGCGCTCGGATATTTTCGGTTATGGCGGCGCGCGCAAGGAAGCCGAGCGCCAGGGCGTGCCGTTCCTCGGCGAGGTGCCGCTGCACATGACCATCCGCGAGAAATCGGATTCCGGCCTGCCGGTGGTCGCCACCGAGCCGGACGGCCCGCACGCTAAAATCTATCGCGAGATCGCCAGCAAGGTGCTCGAGCAGATCAAGGGCGGCGCTGCCGCCAGGCGCGCGGCGCCGAAGATCGTGATCGAAGCCTAATCTGCGGCGTCATTCACGCAGACGGGGGCAAGGCATGCTGCGCTGCTCCCTGTGATTTCGCGGCTTGAGCTGGCGGCCGGCAGGCTCGGGTGAGTTGGCTGTCCTGGGACGGGGCCGGCTCCGGAGGCTTTGTGCTGATTTTTGCGGCATCGCACCCACTTACAACTTTGGTCGAAGCAGGGCAGACTGGATTTAGCGGGCAGGCTCCGTCATGGTTACCGCCACGCCCCAATAGTGGAGTAGCGGGGTAAACGTGGGTGATGGGGCCCCTGCAATAAAAAATCAGGGAGGACATCGGATGAAACGTCGTCAATTTATCAAGGCCGCGGGCGTCGGCTTGGCCGCGAGCGCGGTTGCCTCGCCGGCTATCGCGCAGTCGATGCCGGAACTCAAATGGCGCATGACGGCCAGCTGGCCGAAATCGCTCGACACACTGTTCGGCGGCGCCGAGATCCTCGCCAAGGCGGTTGCCGAAGCCACCGACAACAAATTCCAAATTCAGACTTTCGCCGGCGGTGAAATCGTTCCCGCTTTGCAGGCGCTCGACGCGGCTTCCAACGGCACCGTCGAGATGGGCCACACCGCCTCCTACTACTATTTCGGCAAGGACCCGACCTTCGCCTTCGGCGCTTCGGTCGCATTCGGTCCGAACCAGCGCCTGAACCAGGGCTGGTACTACCAGGGCGGCGGCAAGGAAGTGCTCAACGAGTTCTGCAAGAAGTACAACGTCGCGTATCTGCTCGCCGGCAATACCGGCTGCCAGATGGGCGGCTGGTTCCGCAAGCCGATCACCTCAGTCAACGATCTCAAGGGGCTCAAATTCCGCATCGGAGGATTCCCGGGGCGCGTGATCGCCAAGCTCGGCGGCGTGCCCACGTCGATTGCAGGCGGCGACATCTATCCGGCGTTGGAGAAGGGCACCATCGACGCGGCCGAGTGGGTCGGTCCCTACGACGATGAAAAGCTCGGCTTCTACAAGGTTGCCAAGTACTACTACTATCCCGGTTGGTGGGAAGGCGGCACGATGATCAACGTCTTCATCAACCTCGACAAATGGAATGCACTGCCGAAGTACTACCAGGCCATCCTGTCGAACGCGGCGGCTTACGCCAACGATTGGATGATTTCGAAATACGATGAGCTCAATCCGGCGGCGCTGCGCCGTCTGCTCGCCGGCGGCACCCAGCTGCAAGGGTTCTCGCCCGCGATCATGGAAGCCTGCTTAACGGCGTCCCACGAACTGCACGAGGAAATCTCGAAAACCAATGCCAGCTTCAAGAAAGTGTATGACTCGATGAATGCCTTCATGAAGCCGGGCTATTCGTGGTTCCAAGTCGCCGAATTGAACTACGACTCCTTCATGGTCCGCCACAATAACGCCTGACCTTCAGGATCGAACAAAAAACCCCGGAGCCGCGGCTCCGGGGTTATTTTTTTGTGCGAATTTTACCGCGGCCGCTATTTCGGCGGCGGACCGAAATTGAGCGTCGGTGGCAGTTCGATCTGTGGAACCTCGATCTTTATCTTGTTCGGATCGATCTTCGAGGCGGCGCCCTTGTAGTGCATGACCATGGCCGGAAACAGGATCACCAGTAGCACCATGATGACCTGGATCACCACGAAGGGCACCGCGCCCCAGTAGATCTGCCCGGTGGTGACCGGCTCCATGCGTTTGCCGGTGACGCGGTCGTTGAACGGCTCGCGCGGCGCCACCGAACGCAGATAGAACAGCGCAAAGCCGAACGGCGGATGCATGAACGAGGTCTGCATATTGACGCCGAGAATGACGCCGAACCAGATCAGATCGATGCCGAGATGCTCGGCGGCGGGGCCGAGCAGCGGAATGACGATGAAGGCGAGCTCGAAAAAATCGAGGAAGAAGGCGAGCACAAATACGAAGGCATTGACAAAGATCAGGAAGCCGACCTGCCCGCCGGGCAGCGATACCAGCAGGTCTTCGACCCAGATATGCCCGCTCACGCCGTAGAAGGTGAGCGAAAATACGCGGGCGCCGATCAATATGAATACGACAAAGGCCGACAATTTGGCAGTGGCTTCGGCGGCCTGACGCACCAGATCCCAGGTCAGGCGGCGCTTGATGGCTCCGAGGATCAAGGCTCCGCTCGCGCCCATGGCACCGCCTTCGGTTGGCGTGGCGACACCGATAAAGATCGTCCCAAGCACGAGAAAGATGAGAAACAGCGGCGGCACCATCGCAAAGGTAGTCTGCTGCGCCATATGCGACAGCACGCGGATGCCGGTGAAGCGGGCGATGAGCCAGTTCACCACCGCTACGGCGAAAGCAAACAAGATGCCGAAGAACATGCTGAGCACCACGTAATCGGCGCCATGCGTGTCCGAGTTGCGCATCACGAGCCATGCGAAAACAGCGCTCGCAACCGTCAATACGCCCAATGATATTAGGCCCCGGCTGCCGTCTGGCTCGCGAAAGCCGACGGCATCGATCGGAAGACCGGGCGTCGCCTTCGGGAACAGAAAGGTAATGATGAGGATATAGCCAGCGTAGAGCCCGGCGAGCGCGATGCCGGGAACGAAAGCGCCCTCATACATATCGCCAACCGACTTGCCGAGCTGGTCGGCCATCACGATGAGCACCAGCGACGGCGGGATGATTTGCGCCAGCGTGCCGGAGGCGGCGATCACGCCGGAGGCGACACGCCGGTCATAACCGTAGCGCAACATGATCGGCAGCGAGATCAGCCCCATCGAAATGACCGAGGCCGCCACCACGCCGGTGGTCGCGGCGAGCAGGGCGCCGACGAATACCACTGCGTAGGCGAGGCCGCCGCGCACGGTGCCGAACAATTGCCCAATGGTGTCGAGCAGGTCCTCCGCCATGCCGGATCGTTCGAGCACCAATCCCATGAAGGTGAAGAACGGAATCGCCAGCAGCGTCTCGTTGGCCATCACGCCGTAGATGCGGTCAGGTAGGGCTTGCAGGAAATCCGGTTGAAACTGGCCGAGCTCGATGCCGAGCAATGCGTAGATCAGGCCAACCGCGCCGAGCGAAAACGCCGCCGGATATCCGAGCAGCAGGAAGATCACCAATGACCCGAACATGATCGGGGCCAAATTATGAATGAGGAGGGCTTCCATTCGATGCTCCAGCGACCGCGACCCGCGCTCAGTGTTTTTCTATCGCTTCGACAATATGCTCGATTTCAGCTTCGATCCCATGATGCTGCGTCGCGTGTGGATCGGGTATGAGGTCGCGCATCACCGCGATGCGTTTGATCAGTTCGGAAATGCCCTGGACGAACAGCAAGGTAAAGCCAATCGCAATCAGGGATTTGGCGGGCCATTGCGGCAGACCGCCGGCGTTTGATGACTGCTCGTTGATCTCGACGGAACTGAGGAAAAACGGCAGGCCGGTGATGATCATGATAATCGTCAGCGGCAGCAGGAAGAATGCATGACCGACCGCATCGATGATATTGCGCACCCGCACCGGCAATTGGTTATTCACGATGTCAATGCGGATGTGCTCGTTGTCGAGCAGGGTCCACGGCGCGCACAGCAGGAACACGATGCTGAACAACAACCATTGCAGCTCGAGGAAGGAGTTCGACGAGGTATCGAAAACCTTGCGCACCGTCGCGTTGGCCGCCGACACCGCCACGGCGGCGAGGATCAGCCACGACAAGCGCTTGCCGATCCAGGTGTTGATGGCGTCGATAACGCGTGATGCCGGCAGCAACGCTTTGAGCACTGCGTCGAGGCTGCTCACTTTCATCTCCCCCTCTGCTCGGCCAATGCGGGTGCGCTGGCCAGCATTTTATTTTTACTTTATATCCCCACCGCTTGGCCACGGGCCAAGCCTGCCCACCTTAATCCGATGCCGCTATGAGACGTCAATGGCGAAATTGGTAGCAACCGGGGCAGGGGTGCTGGCAGGCTGCCATAGACGCTCTGATGGGGCGATAGCGGGGCGGGTCCCATAACCCGCTAGGGGTGCCGATCTGAATCCCGATACCCATCCCCGCATCAAGTCCGGGAGCGGCTGTTCCGGGATCGCGCTAGCCGCCAGTCACGCTCATGTGGCGCGCCAGCGCCGGGCGCCGCTGGCGGCGATCGATCACAAAATCATGGCCTTTGGGCTTGCGGGTGATCGCCTCGTCGATCGCGGCATGAAGCGGATCGTCGCTTTCAGAGGCGCGCAAGGGGCCGCGCAGGTCGGCGGCATCGTTCTGGCCAAGGCACATGTAGAGTGTGCCGGTGCAGGTGATGCGTACCCGATTGCAAGACTCGCAAAAGTTATGGGTCAGCGGCGTGATAAAGCCGAGCCGCCCGCCGGTTTCCTTGACGCGCATATAGCGGGCCGGTCCGCCCGTGCGATAATCGATGTCTTCAAGTGTGTAGCGCTCGGCCAGGCCGGCCCGCACCATCGACAAGGGCAGATACTGGTCGAGCCGGTCTTCGCCGATTTCGCCGAGCGGCATTACCTCGATCACTGTGAGATCCATGCCGCGCCCGTGCGCCCAAGCGATGAGGTCGCCGATCTCGTTCTCATTGACGCCCTTGAGCGCCACGGCGTTGATCTTCACTTGCAGACCGGCGGCCAGCGCGGCGTCAATGCCGCCCAGCACCTTGCTGAGATCGCCCCAGCGCGTGATGGCGCGGAACTTGTCGGCATCCAACGTGTCGAGCGAAACATTGACGCGCTCGACGCCGTGCGCCTTGAGCTCGGAGGCGTATTTTTCCAATTGTGAGGCGTTGGTGGTGAGCGTGAGCTCATTAAGGGCCCCGCTCGCGAGATGGCGCGACAGCGAAGAAACCAGCGTCATGATGCCGCGCCGCACCAGCGGCTCGCCACCGGTCAGGCGTAGCTTGCTCACGCCCTTGGCGATGAACGCGCTACACAGCCGGTCGAGTTCCTCCAGGCTGAGCAGATCGGCCTTCGGCAGGAACGTCATGTGCTCCGACATGCAATAGACGCAGCGGAAATCGCAGCGGTCGGTCACCGAAACACGCAAATAGGTGATGGCGCGATGAAACGGATCGATCAGCGCGCGCGGGCGGTTTCCCGTGCGCTCGCGATCAAGTGTGACGCTGCCGTTGGTCGCTGCCATATTCATTCCTGCGGCGGTCTTCGGATATAGGAAGTTTGGCCGATATTGGCCATAGCGTCCAGCCGACGAATTGCACGCGCGCAACCGTCGTGGACCGCCTTCAGGTCAGTACTGACGCGGCTCTTTTGCTAGCGTGTGGGCTGTGGCGGGGAGGGCCAGGGCTGCTGCTGCGCCGGCTCCGGCGCCGCCATCGGGGGCGGGCTGGACGAGCTCGTGGTGGCTGCCGGCTTCGCCGCCGGCTTTTTTGCGGCCGGCTTGGGGGCTGGTTTTTTCGCGACCGGTTTCTTGGCGGGCTTAGTCGGTTTCACCGACGTCGGCGGAGGCGCCGCAGGTATTAGTTCGACCGTCACCGGGTTCGGCTGCAAGGCGGGCAATTCGGTGCCCATCGAAACCGGCTCAATATTTTCCGTGGCCGGCATATAACCAGCGAGCGTGAAAGTAACCGTCATCGTCGAATTGGCCGGCAGTGCGAGCGAACAGGGCGTGCGGCAGGTTTCTCCGCCGGAGGTCTTGGCTTCGGCGCCCGGCGGCACGGACTCAAATTGCACGGTGTCCATCGCTGGCTTTGGCTTTAGCGCGTCAAGACTCATCCATTCAGGTGTCGATGAACACGCCGCAAGGGCGAGCCCCCCGCTCACGATTGCGATTACTCGATACATTGTGTTTAGACCCGTGCCCTTGAGCGATAGGGATCGCCCTCCATTAACAGGATACGGTCGCTGTCATACGAGGTGCAACCATTCGTACTTCATTAACCTTAACAATAGCGCGTTAACCATATTGGCCACCGCCCGCATCAATTCACGGGCAAAATGTCGGCGATTGCCGCCGGCAATTGCGCAAAGTGGCTGATAATGCGGTCCGGCGCGAACTCGGACACCGGCCGCTCGCTGTAGCCGAAGTCGACGGCAATAACCGGAATGCCGGCGGCGCGCGCGGCCCGGATATCGGTCGCGGAGTCTCCGATCATGATCGAGTGCGGCAGGCTTCCGCCGGCCGCCGCGACCGTGCGGCGCAGCACCTCCGGGTCGGGTTTTTGTATCCCGAACGTATCCTGTCCGCAGATCGCCGCGAACCGGTCGGCGAGCTTGAGTGCCTTGAGCAGCAGAACCGACAACCGTTCGAGCTTATTGGTGCAGACGGCAAGCCGCGAGCCGCCGGCTGCGAGCACATCGAGCGCATCGGTCAGTCCCGGGAATGGGCGCGAACGGTCGGCGACGTGCTCGCTGTAATGCGCGATGAAGTCGGCGAACAATTGCTCGAGCTTTGCCGGCGCGACGGCGATACCTTCCGCCGCGATTCCACGCGCAAGCATCATGCGGGCGCCGCCGCCGATCAGATTGCGCGCGGTCTCATAGGGCACCGGCGGCAAGCCTTCGCGCGCGAAGATCACGTTGAGGGTGTCAACGAGATCGGGTGCGGTATCGATCAGCGTGCCGTCGAGGTCGAAAACGATGGTCGGGGCGGCCATGGCGGATCGCTACCCCCCGTTGGCGAGCGATGCAAGGCCGATTACCAGGGCTATTTTCGGCTATTCAGGCGCGGCGATCGGGGCTAGATAGGCATAGCAAAAAAGTCCCTAATCCAGGCTCGAATCCTCAACCGGTCGCGATGAACGCCGATGCCCAAAAACGCGCAGCCGCCGCTCGCGCCGTCGAATTCGTACGTCCCGGCATGCGGCTCGGGCTCGGCACCGGCTCCACCGCGAAGCATTTCGTTGAGCTGATCGGCGAACGTGTGCGGGCTGGGCTCGACATCGTTGCGGTGCCGACATCGCAAGCCACGCGCGTCGATGCCGAGCGTTGCGGCATTACGCTGACCACGCTGGATGAAACGCCCGAGCTCGATCTGACCGTGGACGGTGCCGACGAGATCGCGCCCGATCTCAGCCTGATCAAGGGCGGCGGGGGCGCGCTGCTGAGGGAAAAGATCGTTGCCGCAGCCTCCGCGCGCATGATCGTGATCGCCGACCGGAGCAAATGGGTTGACGCGCTCGGGCGTTTTCCGCTGCCGATCGAGGTCGCGCCGTTCGGCTTGGGCGCCACACGGCGGGCCATCGAGAAGGCCATTGCGGCGATCCAGCGGCCGGGACCGCTGACGTTGCGGCCGGGCAAGGACGGCCATGCTTTCGTCACGGATGGCGGCCACTGGATTATCGACGCTGCACTGGGCCGGATTGACGATCCGAAAGCGCTGGCGCATGCGCTATCGGGCATTCCCGGGGTCATGGAGCATGGTCTGTTTATCGGCCTCGCGCAGATCGCCATACTGGCCGGACCGGACGGCGTCACGGTCGTCGAACGGCCGTAAATTTTCGAGCCAAATGGAGTTACCAAGATGAGCGTCATTCAGGCCACAAAAAAGGCCGCCCGGCTGGCCGCGGTCACTGTCGCGCTGGCCTCATTTGGCCCGGCCGCTCACAGCCAGCAGCCGCCCCCGGCGGCCATGGCCACGGCCAAGGAACTGATCGCATTCACGGGTTCGGCGGCGGTGTTCGACCCGTTGATCGCCGGCGTGGTCGAGCAGGCGAAACTCCTGTTCCTCCAGCAGGACCCGTCCTTGGGCAAGGATCTCAACGAGATTGCAAACAAATTGCGCACCGATCTGGCGCCACGTTATGTCGAACTGACCGATGAGATGGCCCGGCTTTACGCGACGCACTTCACCGAGCCCGAGCTCAAAGCCATCCTGGCGTTCTATCAATCCCCGGTTGGCAAGAAGATGCTTGCGCAGCAGCCGACCGTGGTCGACGCCAGCATGAAATTCGCGCAAGACTGGGCCAACAAGCTATCCGACCAAGTGATCGCGAAGATGCGCGAGGAATTGCAGAAAAGAGGACACTCCCTTTAACAAGCGGTGGCCGGACCGCGTTCCGGCGAGCCAAGCGAGCAGGACGCCAGCGGCTGATGTCGGACCACGACGTCGATCTATTTGTCATCGGGGCGGGCTCCGGCGGCGTGCGTGCCGCGCGCATCGCGGCGAGCCATGGCGCGCGTGTGATGATCGCGGAGGAATTCCGCGTCGGGGGCACCTGCGTCATCCGCGGCTGCGTGCCGAAAAAGCTGCTGGTCTATGCCTCGCGATTTTCCGAGGAATTCGAGGACGCGGCCGGCTATGGCTGGACCGTTCCGAAACCGACGTTTCACTGGCCGACGCTGGTCGCCAACGTGAACGGCGAAGTGGCGCGCCTGGAAGCCGCCTATACCGGCACGCTCGAACGCTTCAATGTCGCGCTGGTCAAGAGCCGCGCCGTGCTGGAGGACGCTCACACCGTACGGCTGGCGAATGGCGCGCGCGTGCGGGCCGGGACCATCTTAATTGCAACCGGCGCGGCGCCTTACCATGGGGCGCAGATTGCCGGACTCGAGCATGTCATTTCCTCGAACGAGGCATTCCAACTTCCAAAATTGCCCAAGCGAATTTTGATCCAGGGCGGCGGTTACATCGCGGTCGAGTTCGCCGGCATATTTGCCGGGCTCGGCTCACAGGTGAGCCTGGTTTATCGCGGCGAAAACATCCTGCGTGGTTTCGACGACGACGTGCGGGAACACTTGCGCTGCGAGATGGAACGGCGCGGCATCAAGATCGTCACCCGGCAGACCGTGGCGGCGGTCGAGAAGGTGGAGCACGGCTACGATGTGGAGCTGTCCGATAACAAGCAGCTCATGGCCGACCTGGTGATGTTCGCGACCGGACGCAAGCCGAATGTGCGCGGGCTTGGCCTCGAGGCGGCCGGCGTCAAGATCGGCGAGACCGGCGGAATTGCCGTCGACGACTTTTCGAAGACGACCGTGGACAATATCTACGCCGTGGGCGACGTCACCAACCGGATCAATCTCACGCCGGTGGCGATCCGGGAAGGCCATGCTTTTGCCGATACGGTTTTCGGCGGCAAGCCGACGCCGGTCGATCACAGCAACGTCCCGACCGCGGTTTTCTCCGAGCCCGAACTCGGCGTCGTCGGATTAACCGAGGCGCAGGCGCGCGAGCGTCTCAACAAGGTCGATATCTACAAGACCAGCTTTCGGCCGATGAAGGCGACGCTGCCCGGGCGCGACACCCGCATGTTCATGAAGCTTGTGGTGGACGGCATCAGCGACCGGGTGGTCGGCTGCCATATCGCCGGCCCATACGCCGGCGAACTGATCCAGGTGATCGGTATTGCCGTGAAGATGGGCGCCACCAAGGCCGACTTCGACGCCACCATGGCGGTGCACCCGACCGCGGCCGAGGAACTGGTCACCATGCGCGAGAAGGCCGTCAGCTACGGCCGCGCGGCGGCGGAATAGCCTTAAACTAAACGACTTTCGTGAATATCTGGCCTGTGCGGGGCAGCCTCGTGTATAACCCCGCAATTAGTTGGAGTTACGCGTAATGCCCGAGCGTTGGACGCCTGATAGCTGGCGCAAGAAGCCGATACAGCAGGTCCCGGACTATCCGGACCGGCAGGCGTTGGCTGACGTGGAAAAACAGCTTGCCACCTTCCCGCCGCTGGTTTTCGCGGGCGAGGCGCGCAGCCTGAAGAAGGCGCTCGCCAAGGTTGCCAATGGCCAGGCTTTCCTGCTGCAAGGCGGCGACTGCGCGGAAAGCTTCGCCGAGCACGGCGCCAACAACATCCGCGACTTCTTCCGCATGTTCCTGCAGATGGCGGTGGTGCTCACTTATGCCGCCGCCTCGCCGGTGGTGAAGGTCGGCCGCATCGCCGGCCAGTTCGCCAAGCCGCGCTCCTCGCCGACCGAAAAGCGCGACGGCATGGAATTGCCGAGCTACCGCGGTGACATCATCAACGACATCGCCTTCACGCCGGAGGCGCGCACGCCCGATCCGCGCCGGCAGATCGAGGCCTATCGCCAGTCGGCGGCGACGCTCAATCTGCTGCGCGCCTTCGCGCAAGGCGGCTACGCCAATCTCGCCAGCGTGCGGCAGTGGATGCTCGGCTTCGTCAAGGACTCACCGCAGTCGCGCCGCTACGTCGAATTGTCGGATCGCATTTCCGAGGCGCTCGGCTTCATGCAGGCCTGCGGCCTCGATCTGGAAAGCCATCCCGAGCTGCGCACCACCGATTTCTACACCAGCCACGAGGCGCTGCTGCTCGGCTTCGAGGAGGCGCTCACCCGCATCAATTCGACCACCGGCGACTGGTATGCCACCTCCGGCCACATGGTGTGGATCGGCGATCGCACCCGCCAGTACGATCATGCGCATATCGAATATGCGCGCGGCATCAAGAATCCGCTCGGCCTCAAATGCGGACCGTCGCTCAAGGCCGACGATCTGCTGCGGCTGATCGACATTCTCAATCCCGACAACGAGGCCGGTCGCCTGACGCTGATCGGCCGCTTCGGCGCCGAGAAAGTGGGCGAGCATCTGCCGGCGCTGGTGCGCGCGGTCAAGCGCGAGGGCAAGGTGGTGCTTTGGTCGTGCGATCCGATGCACGGCAACACCATTACCTCGGCAAGCGGCTACAAAACCCGGCCGTTCGACTTGATCCTGAAAGAGGTGCGCGGCTTCTTCGAGGTGCATGCGGCGGAAGGCACCTATGCCGGCGGCGTGCACCTGGAGATGACCGGACAGAACGTCACCGAATGCACCGGCGGCGCCCGCGCCATCTCCGACGCCGACCTCAACGACCGCTACCACACGGTCTGCGATCCGCGGCTCAACGCCGAGCAGGCGATCGATCTCGCCTTCCTGCTGGCCGAATTGCTCAAAAAAGAGCGCATTGCCCACGCCAAGCCGATGCCAGCGGTGGCCGGGATGTGACCGCGAGACGCTCGGCGTTATCGGCTGGCCGGACCCCTGATTGCGACGCGAAAGCGCAGGCGCTAGATCATCGTCATGAACGCTCGTCCTTCCGATAAGCTCGCGATCGCGGTCGCGCAGCTCAATTCGACCGTCGGCGACATTGCCGGCAACGCCGAGAAAGTGCGCCGCGCCCGCGTGGCCGCCGCCGCCCAGGGCGCCGATCTGGTGGTTTTCCCCGAATTGTTCATTGCCGGCTATCCGCCCGAGGACCTGGTGCTCAAGCCGGCATTCCAGGCCGCCTGCCGCTCCGCGGTCGAGGCGCTGGCGCGGGAAACCGCAGCGGAGGGGCCGGCCCTGCTGGTCGGCACGCCCTGGCTCGATGACGGCAAGCTCTACAACGCGGTGGCGCTGCTTGACGGCGGCGCCATCGCGGCGCTGCGCTTCAAGGTCGATTTGCCGAATTACGGCGTGTTCGACGAGAAGCGCGTGTTCGCGCCGGGCCCGATGCCGGGGCCGGTGAGTTTCCGCGGCGTGCGCCTGGGGCTGCCGATTTGCGAGGATATCTGGGGCGCGGAAATCGTCGAGTGCCTGGCCGAGACCGGCGCCGAGCTGCTCGTGGTGCCAAACGGCTCGCCCTATTGGCGGCAAAAAGGCGATGTGCGGCTCAACATTGCGGTGGCGCGCGTCACCGAGCAGGGACTGCCAACCGTTTACGTCAATCAGATCGGCGGCCAGGACGAACTGGTGTTCGACGGCGTTTCTTTCGGTCTGCACGCCGATTGTTCGCTGGCGTTCCAGCTTGCGGCCTTTCAAGAGGCCGTTGTCACCACGCACTGGCAACGGCGCGGCACGACCTGGCGCTGCGAAGACGGACCGATGGTCGCCGCCGTCGATGCCGATCGCTCCGACTATGCGGCTTGCGTGCTCGGCTTGCGCGACTACGTCAATAAGAACGGCTTTCCCGGCGTGGTGCTCGGCCTTTCGGGCGGGGTCGATTCGGCGCTGTGCGCGGCGATGGCGGTCGACGCGCTCGGAGCCGATCGCGTGCGCTGCATGATGCTGCCGTACAAGTTCACGTCGCAGGAATCGCTTGACGATGCGGCCGCCTGCGCCGAGGCTCTGGGCGTGCGCTATGAAACCTTGCCGATCGCCGCGGCGGTCGAAGGTTTCGAGGCCGCGCTGGCGACGGCCTTCAGCGGATTGCCGCGTGACGTTACCGAGGAAAATCTGCAGGCGCGCACGCGCGGCACCATCCTGATGGCGATCTCCAACAAGTTCAATCTCATGGTGGTGACCACCGGCAACAAGTCGGAAATGTCGGTCGGTTATGCCACGCTCTATGGCGACATGAACGGCGGCTTCAATCCGATCAAGGATCTCTACAAGACCGAGGTGTTTCGTCTGTCGCGGCTGCGCAACGGCTGGAAGCCGGAGGGCGCCATGGGTCCCGACGGCCCGGTGATCCCGGAGAACATCATCACGCGGCCGCCGACCGCGGAATTGCGCGAGAACCAGAAGGATGAGGATTCGCTGCCGCCTTATGCGGTGCTCGATCCGATCCTGGAGCGGTTGGTGGAGCGCGAGGAGCCGATCTCGGCCATTGTGACGGCCGGCTTCGACCGCGCCACCGTGATGCGGGTCGAGCGCATGCTCAACATCGCCGAATATAAGCGCCGGCAGGCGGCGCCGGGCGTGAAGGTGACGTTGAAGAATTTCGGGCGCGATCGCCGCTATCCGATCACCAACCGCTTCCGCGATCCGGGCACGCCGCCGCCGGTGCCGGACGCGTCCCTGGTCGCCGGTAAGCCGGCGAAGACCGAGGCTTTCGATTTCTAGAGCAACTTAGCGCACCGGCAGGAAGGTCGGCCCGACCGTGCGGACGCTCCGTTTGGCCGCATCGGTTTCGCCCGGCGCTTGCGCGATGGGCGCCGGTTCCGGCACCGCCGTTGTTTTCGCGCGCGGATCGGGGCGGATTGGCTTGCCGTCGGCGCCGATGCGCGGCAGCGATAGCCGCTTGGCGTTCTGTTCGGTGACGATCACGTCGCCCGGCGCCACCGTGTTGTCGGTACCATTGACCTTGAGCGCCTCGGCCCAGCTTTCGCCAGGCCGGCGGCAACTGCACGCCGGATTGAGCGCCTTGCGATAGCTGAATGCCGTCGGCATTTCGGTATAGAGCCGGCCGTTGAGCGAAACCGCTTGCGCCACCTCCTCGCCGGGGTTGTGATAGGTATAGAGCGAGACTTCGGCCGCCGGGCACATGCGCTGGCAGGTTTGCTCGTCATCGCGGAACCGGTCCGACGTGGTCGCATAAGAAATCGGGAAATAAAAGCCGTCGCAGGTGCGCACGCAGATGGTACGGAAGGTGCCGCCCACCGGCTCGGCTGGCGCCGAAAAGGTGCCGCCATTGCCGCCGAACAAGCGATCGAAGAAGCCGCCCTGCTGACCGGCGACCGCGGCTGAGCGGTATTGCGGGCCGCAGCCATTGTCGGCGAGCGCGATCAGCAGCGACTGCCGCTGCGCGGCGCGTTGGGTGGTCCCGCCATTGAGCTGCTCGAGCTGATTTTGCAGGCGCTCGATTGCATAGCGCTGCTGGTCGATCTGCCGGGTGAGCCCGCCGCACTGCGGCGGCGGATTGCTGAAGATCGAGAAAAACCCGGAACTCTCGCAGCCCATGCGGCGCGATTGCGCGACCAGCCGGTCGACTTCGAGCTGCTGGCGGTTGACCGCGTCCTCGGCGCGCCGGATCTGGTCGGCGCGCGCCGGATCGCTGTTGCCGCGGTCGAGCGAGGCAAGCTGAGCTTCCAGCCGCTGACAGGTCGGATTGGGCGACTGGGCGAGCGCACCGAGGCATGTCGCCAACGTCGCTGCTGCCACCGTTGCAAGCTTGAACGCGCATCCCCTCATGACCGGCACTCTAACGCTAAAATCATGGCGGTGCGAGCCTCGCGCTCAATGCGGCCGTGTGGCCTCTGCGCGCAGATTCCACAACACGCCGGCGACGATAATAAGGGCGCCGAGCAGCACAAATATGTCGAGCCGCTCGCCGTAAACCGCCCAGCCGACGACCGCGATCAGCGGAATGCGCATGAAATCCAGCGGAACCACCAGCGTGGCGTCGCCGGCGCGGAAGGCGTTGCTCAGACAAAAATGCGAGGTGAGCCCAGCGATGCCGACCGCAATTGCGGGCAAAATGTGGCGCGTATCGAGATGGAGAAAAACCGTCGGGTCGCTGCCGAGCAGCGATAGCGGAAACTGGATCACCGCCATCCAGAACACGATTCCGAGCGTGGTCTCGGTCATGGTCAGTTGCTTGGTTGTGATCATGGTGATGGCGTAGCCGAATGCCGCCGCCAGCACGAGTAGCGCCGCCGGATTGAAGCTGGCAATGCCGGGACGCAGAATCACCAGCACGCCGATTAGGCCGAATACGATCACGCCGATACGGCTCGGCGTGAGCCGCTCGTGCAGCAGCCAGACCGCGAGCAGCGCGGTCCAGCCCGGCATGGTGAATTCAAGCGCGAATACCATGGCGAGCGGCAACATGGTGATGCTCAACGCCCAGGCAAATTGCGAGGCGTAGTGCACGACGTTGCGAACTAGATTGAGCTTCATGCGGCGCGGCAGGGCATGCACGCGCAATTCCGGGCGCACCGCAAGCAGGACGATCAGCAAGATCAACGCGACGCCGCTGCGGATGGCAAGAATTTCGAAAATGCTCAAGCCCAACTTGGCCAGTTTGCGGATCGACACCGCCATGACCGAGAAGGAGAGCAAGGCGCCGACCATCCAGAGGACGACGCGGGCAAGTCTGGCGACAATCACGGGCTGATTCGGCGGCTGGTGAGGGGAGGGCGGAGCGCGGGCCGTGGTCTAGCAGGCCGGCGGCGTGCCGTCACTCCGCATCCGGCTGGTTTTCGGGCCGCGCTTTGTCGAACGCCGGCAGCTTCAGGCAGGCGGCCTCGACCGCGACGATTTTCGGGAACTTATCGAGCGGCACCTTCAACCGCCGCGCGTTGAACACCTGCGGCACCAGAAAAACGTCGGCGAGCGTCACGTGCGCGCCGCAGGCATAGGGCGCGGGCGCGATCATCGTTTCGATTGCGGTGAAGCCCTCGATCACCCAATAATGATACCAGGCATCGATTTCCGGCTGCTCGTGCTTGAGTTGCCGCTTGATGTATTGCAGCGCGACGAGATTGTTGAGCGGATGAATGTCGCAGGCGACTATTTGCGCAATGGCGCGCACCTTGGCACGTTCGAGCGCATCGGCCGGCAACAGCGGCGGCTCGGGATGGATTTCGTCGAGATATTCGATGATCGCCAGCGATTGAGTCAGAATCTCACCGCCGGACAATTCGAGCGCCGGCACCCGCATCTGCGGATTGACCGCGCGGAATTCCGGCTTGCGTTGATGTCCGCCTTCCTTGGTCAAATGGATGGGCACAATCTCGTAGGGCAGTCCCTTGAGATTGAGCGCGATGCGCACGCGGTAGGCGGCGGACGAGCGGAAATAGGAATACAGCTTCAAGGATGTGCCCCGGCGTTGACGGCGATAGCGACAATCTAGCCGCGGTCGGGTCCGTTGGCGAGTTCCGCCGCGAGTTGCGCCGAGCGCTCGGTGAGCTTTTTCAACGCGCGATCGAGCGCGGCGCGATCCGCGGCATCGATCGTCTGCTGCAACTCACGGGCAAAATTGAGGACGATCGGGGTGAGCTCATCATAGACCGCGCGGCCGGCGGCCGTGAGCGACAGGAAGGCCTCGCGCAAATCGGCGCGATTGACGCGGCGAGCCACCAGCTTGCGGCGCTCGAGCAGGGCGACCGCGCGCGACACCTTGGTCTTATGCATGTGGCTGTGGCTGCCGATCCCCTTGGCGGTCATCATGCCGAATTGGCCGAGCGTCACCAGCACGCGCCATTCCGGCACGCCGATCTTGTAGCGCTCGGTATAGATGCGCGAGAGCGCCTGCGAAACATGACTCGCGCAGACGTTGAGGCGATAAGGCAGAAACTCTTCCAGTTTGAGCGCGACCTTATCGGGATTGCCCGGGTGGCTAGGCGCCCTATGAGCACTCTCGTCGGTCATTGCTGCGCTGCCGCGTTTCCCCGCGCGGGGCGGGTCTGTACGGACCAACCGCCTTTAGGCGCGTCAATGCAACTCTGGCTGAAGTTGCAACCGGGCGCAATAAATTTGGAAGTATTCTAACTTAGGTCTGCCTTAGGTCTGGGGCCATCGCCATCCGGATCGCTCCAGCAAGACATTGGTTGCATAGGCAACTAAATCGCGATACGCCCGCATCGGGCCAGTCTCGAACGGCAACCCGGATATGCCTGAAAATGCCGCAGCGTCGCATATCCGCGGTCCTGGCCGATCGTGGTATTGCATGTCCTCTTGCGCGACGCCGGTGTGTGGTCGCTCGATGCGCGGATAGGCCGGGAGCTGTGATGCCATGACCGCCAAGGGTTTTGCATCCACCGAGGATACCGCGGAGAAAAAGGTCTCCTTCGACCAGATTGGCTCCGGGCTTTACGCCTACACCGCCGAGGGTGACCCCAATTCCGGCATCATCGTTGGCGACGACGGCGTCATGGTCATCGACGCGCAGCCGACGCCTGCGATGGCCAATGAGGTGATCGCGCGCGTCGCCAAGGTCACCGACAAACCGATCAAATATGTGCTGCTCACGCACTATCACGCCGTGCGGGTGCTCGGCGCCTCCGCCTTTAAGGGCGCCGAAATCCTGGCCTCCGACATGACGCGCGGACTGATCGCCGAACGCGGCAGAGAGGACATGGAGTCCGAGATCGGCCGCTTCCCGCGTCTGTTTCGCGCCGCGGAAACCATTGCGGGCCTTACCTGGCCCACCGTTACAGTCCCCGATCAGATTTCGATTTGGCTTGGCCGGCGCGAGGTGCGCATCATGCATATCGGCCGCGGCCACACCGCCGGCGACGTGATCGCGGTGGTGCCCGACGCCGGCGCGGTGTTCGCGGGCGATCTGGTCGAATACAAGACGGCCTGCTATTGCGGCGATGCGCACTTCACCGATTGGCCGGCGACCCTCGACAATCTTGCCGAAATGCAGGCCAACGCGCTGGTGCCTGGGCGCGGCGCCGCGCTCACGACGCCGGAGACGGTGGCGGAAGGTATTGCATTCACCAGCGACTACATCTCGACACTGTACGGCTCGGTGAGCGAGAGCGTTGCCAAGGGTCGGTCGCTCAAGGATGCTTTCGATTTCGCGCGGCTGGCCATGGACCCGAAATTCAAGACTTTCGCGCTCCACGAGCACCGGCTGCCGTTCAACGTCGTGCGCGCCTATGACGAAGCGCGCGGTATCGAGCGGCCGGTGATCTGGACCGCCGAACGCGACCGTGAAATGTGGGCCGCGTTGCAGGGGTGAGTGGGTTTAGCATGCGGTTTCCGTCGGGACGATTGGTGCTTGGCTTGCTCGCCGTCAGCATCGTGCTGTGGGCGGCGATGGTGTTCGGCACGCTGGCACATCTCTCCGCGGCGGCGGAAGGGGCGCAGCCGTTCGACCTGCGCCCGGGCGGCTACAGCGTCGGCGAGGCGCGCGCGCTGCTCACCATGCTCGGCGATGCCGGCCGCGCCTATTACGCCGACGTCCAGCTTGCGCTCGATACCATTTATCCGGCGACCTACGCGGTGTCGCGCGCGCTCGCGATTTGGTGGCTCACCATGCCCGGCCGCCTGCGCGCGGCGCCGCTTGCGCCCGCGATCCGTTGGATTTTGCTGGTGCCGCCGGTGGCCGCCGCGGGTTTCGACTACTGGGAGAATTCGCTGATCGGCAAAATGCTCGTTGCCGGGCCGGCGGTATCGGACGCGGTGGTGCGGGTGGCGTCAATGTCCACGCAATTGAAATCGGTCGCCGGGGCGCTCAGCGAACTGACGATGTTGATTTTCGCGGTGGTGGTCTTCGTGCGCTGGCGGCGGCGGGTCTAGCGAGTGCAGACGATGGCGACGACGTCGCAGGTATTGCCGGGGCAGCCGCCGGCGCCGCCGGCCGGGATGGCGCCGGTGATGTCGCCGCGGTCGACCTTGCGGTAGGACGCGGCCTGGGCGAATTCGTGCGTCCGGCAATAGGCGTTGGCCGCCGCCGCGCCGCACCTGTCGCCGGCAGCCAGGCAGCGGTCGATGCCGTAGCCGTCGCCGTCATTGGCAATGATGAACATGCGGCGTTCCGCCTGTGCGGAACCGATGACACAAACGCACAGAATGGCGGCTAGGCCGACCAGGAGTGTCCGCATGACAAAGCCCGCTGCTTGGAGGCGCCTGTCCAGCACCGATGATTAGAATGCCGGTAAAATCGTTAAGGGCCGCTTAACCGTAACGGCCCCGGCGGAGCGGGCCTTGACGGTTTGCGCGCGAGCCATCATTGTGCGCCGGTCATGAACGGCCTTAACCATATCTGCGGCATTTGCCGCGAGATTATTAGCTAGCGCACCACGCTGGCTGCGGCCGTCTTTTCTCCATCGAGATAAAGCAACGCCCGGGGCCAGCAGGCGCCGGGGAACGCTTGCCGTCATGGAGTTGAGGCTCTACGATACGCTGACGCGCGAGAAGCGGGTGTTCACCCCGATCGATCCGGCGCGCGTGCGCATGTATGTGTGCGGGCCGACGGTCTACGACTTCGCCCATATCGGCAATGCGCGCCCGGTGATCGTGTTCGACGTGCTGTTCCGGTTGCTGCGCCAGCTCTACGGCGCCGACCACGTCACCTACGTGCGCAACATCACCGACGTCGACGACAAGATCAATGCGCGCGCCGCCGAGCGCGGCGTTTCCGATCCGGGAATTGACCAAAGAGACCTACGAGCAATTTCAAAGCCGACGTCGCGGCGCTCGGCTGCCTTGACCGCCGACGGTCGAGCCGCGCGCGACCGAATACGTCAGCAAGCCGGCTGCCAGCGTCGACATGATCCGCCTGATCGAGCGGCTGATCGCGAATGGCAACGCTTACGTAGCCGAGGGTCATGTGCTGTTCGCCGTTTCCACGATGCCCGACTACGGCAAGCTGTCGAAACGCTCGCTCGACGAAATGGAAGCGGGTGCGCGGGTCGAAGTGGCTCCTTACAAGCGCAACCCGATGGATTTCGTGCTGTGGAAACCCTCGCCGCCGGAACTGCCGGGCTGGGAAAGCCCTTGGGGCCGCGGCCGGCCCGGCTGGCACATCGAATGTTCGGCCATGTCGGCGGCACTCCTCGGCGAGACCTTCGACATCCATGGCGGCGGCATCGATCTGGTGTTTCCCCATCACGAGAACGAGATCGCGCAATCGCGCTGCGCCTTCCATACGCCCGTGATGGCGAATTACTGGATGCACAACGGCTTCTTGCAGGTGGAAGGCGAGAAGATGTCGAAGAGCCTCGGCAACTTCGTAACCATTCACGAGTTGCTGAAGGATTGGCCGGGCGAGACCGTGCGGTTCACCATGCTGCAAACGCATTACCGGCAGCCGATCAATTGGACGGTTGCGGGTCTGCGCGAAGCGCAAAAGAATCTCGATCATTGGTATGCGCTGACCGCCGATGCGCAACCGGGTTATCTGTGTGCTGACGCGCTCGATGCATTGCTCGACGATCTCAACACGCCGAAAGTCTTCGCTGCCTTGCACGAATTGCGTGGCGAAGCGGCCAAAGGCGCCAAACCCGCTGCCGCATGCTTGAAGGCGAGCGCACAGTTGATCGGCCTGCTGCAAATGCCCGCCGCGGCTTGGGCGGCGTTTCGTCCGGCTTCGCTGGCGATTGACGAAAGCAAGATCGTGCGCCTGATCGACGCGCGCAATGCCGCGCGCAAGGCCAAGAACTTCAAAGAATCCGACCGTATCCGCGACGAGCTCGCCGCCATGGGCGTCGTGCTCAAGGATTCCAAGGACGGCACCACCTGGGAGATCGCGCGATGATGGCGCAGGCGCATCCCAAGCTGGCGCTGCGGCCGATGCTGCCGGCCGATGTGCCGCTGCTGCGCGAAATCTTCCGCGACAGCATCGAGGAATTGACCGCCGACGATTACAGCGAAGCGCAGCAGGAGGCCTGGGCCTCGGCCGCCGATGACGAAGCCGCCTTCGGCAAGAAGCTAACCGGCCAGCTGACGCTGGTCGCGACACTGGCCGGCTCGCCGGTCGGCTTCGCCACGCTCGCCGGCGGCAACAAGATCGACATGCTCTATGTGCATCCGGCGGCGGCCGGGCAGGGCGTCGCCGCCACTGCTGGTCGACGCGCTGGAAAAGCTTGCCGGCTCGCGCGGCGCCGCGCTGCTCACGGTCGATGCCAGCGACTCGGCGCGCGGCTTCTTCGAGAAGCGCGGCTATGTCGCCCAGCAGCGCAACACCGTTTCGGTGGGCGACGAATGGCTCGCCAACACCACGCTGCACAAACAACTTTCCGCCAAAGGGGGCGCTGCATGAAAAAGCCCGACACCCCGTTCCCACGCCACTGGCTCTATTACATCGCGCTCAAATTCGCGATCATCGCCGCCGCGGTGCTGCTCGCGCTTTTCATTTTCTACCGGGTCATATGAGGCGGCCATGACACGCGAGCGCCTCTATCTGTTCGACACCACGCTGCGCGACGGCGCGCAGACCAATGGCGTCGATTTCACGCTGGCCGACAAGCTGGCGATCGCCGGCATGCTCGACGAGCTCGGCATCGACTATGTCGAGGGCGGCTATCCGGGCGCCAATCCGACCGACACCGAACTGTTCGGCCAGGCGCGCAAATTCGACACCACCTTCACCGCCTTCGGCATGACGCGCCGGCCCGGCCGCTCGGCCTCGAACGATCCCGGGCTCGCCGCGCTGCTCGACGCCAAGGCCGACGCCATCTGCTTTGTCGCCAAGTCCTGGGACTATCACGTGCAGGTCGCGCTGGAGACGACGGATGAGGAAAACCTCGCCTCGATCCGCGACAGCGTGCGCGCCGCCAAGGCCAAGGGCCGCGAGGTGCTGCTCGACTGCGAGCATTTCTTCGACGGCTACAAGGCCAACCCGAAATACGCGCTGGCCTGCGCCAAGGCGGCGTACGACGAAGGCGCGCGCTGGGTGGTGCTGTGCGACACCAATGGCGGCACGCTGCCGCACGAGGTCGAAACAGATCGTCGGCGAGGTGGTGAAAGCGATCCCGGGCGACCACGTCGGCATCCATGCCCATAACGACACCGAGCAGGCGGTGGCCAATTCGTTCGCGGCCGTGCGCGCCGGCGCCCGCCAGATCCAGGGCACGCTCAATGGGCTGGGCGAGCGCTGCGGCAACGCCAATCTGGTCTCGATCATCCCCACGCTCAAGCTCAAGCCGGAATACGCGCAATGCTTCGACATCGGCGTCTCGGACGCGCAACTCAAGAAGCTGGCGCAGGTCTCGCACGCGCTCGACGAGCGGCTCAACCGCGGCTCCAACCGGCACGCGCCCTATGTGGGCGAGAGCGCCTTCGCCACCAAGGCCGGCATTCATGCCTCCGCCATCATGAAGGACCCGGCGACCTATGAGCACGTGGCGCCCGACAGCGTCGGCAACCGGCGCAAGGTGCTGGTGTCGGAGCAGGCCGGCAAATCCAACATTCTGGCCGAGCTCGATCGCATCGGCATCAAGGCCGACAAGGACGATCCGCGCATCGGCCGCCTGCTCGAGATCGTCAAGGAGCGCGAGACTGCCGGCTACGCCTACGAGGCGGCCGATGCCTCGTTCGAAATGCTGGCGCGCCGCACGCTCGGCACCGTGCCGGATTTTTTTGACGTGGAGAAATTCGACGTCAGCGTCGAACATCGCATCAACGCGGTCGGCAACCCGGTGACGGTGTCGATGGCGGTGGTCAAGGTGACGGTCGGCGACGACCACATGATCTCGGCGGCGGAAGGCAACGGCCCGGTCAATGCGCTCGACAATGCGCTGCGCAAGGATCTCGGAAAGTATCAGGACTACATCAAGGGCCTGAAGCTCACCGATTACCGCGTGCGTATCCTCAATTCCGGCACCGAGGCGGTGACGCGCGTGCTGATCGAGAGCGAGGATGAGAACGGCGATCACTGGACCACCATGGGGGTGTCGCCCAACATCATCGACGCCTCATTCCAGGCGTTGATGGATTCCATCATTTATAAGCTGGTGAAATCCGGCGCGCCGGCCTAGTGGCTGTCGTCCCGGCCAAGCGAGCGCAGCGAGCGCGAGCCGGGACCCAGTACCCCCTGTCTCGGTAATACGGATGGACTGGGGTTACTGGGTCCCCGCTTTCGCGGGGACGACCGGAGAAGACGATGATCGACCACGTCTCCATTGCGGTACGCGATCTCAAGGCGAGCGAGCGCTTCTACACCGCGCTGCTCGCCACGCTCGGCATGAGCAAGCTGCGCGAATGGCCGGATGCCGCGCTCGGCTTCGGCAAAAAATATCCCGAGTTCTGGATCAACGCCGCGCGGATATGACGCCCATCGCCGCCGACAGCGGGGTCCACATCTGCTTGCGCGCAAGCGATGCCGCCACGGTGGATGCCTTCCACGCCGCCGCGCTTGCCGGCGGCGGCACGTCCGATGGCGCGCCCGGCTACCGCGCGCAATATCACGAAAGTTATTACGCCGCCTTCATCCGCGATCCCGACGGCAACCGCATCGAGGCGGTGACGTTCGTCAGCACATGATTCCGAAAAGTGGGAACCGGTTTTCGGGTCAGATCATGCGCTGGGAAAGACAATAGCGATCACAGCAAATGATCGGGCACCGCGGTCGTCATCGTGATGTCCGGTACAGCCTGTGCGGCGGTCTCCAGCCTCGGCAGGATGTCATCTACCGTGTCGGCGACCAGAAGATCGAAATTGAGATCGCCGCGGATGAATTCGAGCTTCTTCATGTGATCGAGCAGGGCGCAGAGCGGGTCCCAAAACCCGCTGATATTGGCCAGCAGGATCGGCTTCTTGTGGCGGCCGAGCTGCGCCCAGGTCATCTGCTCGACGATTTCCTCCAGCGTACCGACGCCGCCGGGCAGTGCCACGAAGGCATCCGCCAGCTCGAACATTTTCTGTTTCCGCTCGTGCATGTCGCGGGTGACGATCAGTTCCTGTGCGTCGCGCAGAGCGTGCTCGCGCTTGGTCAGAAACTCAGGGATGACGCCGGTCACGGTGCCGCCATGGTCGAGCGTGGCGTGCGCCAATGTGCCCATCATGCCTTTACCGCCGCCGCCATAGACCAGGCCGATACCGTTCTTGGCCAGGATCGCGCCGAAGGCGCGGGCCGCTTCCACGAAGGCCGGATCGGTGCCCGGCCCGGACCCGCAATAGACGCAGATTTTTCGGATTTTGCTGGGGTTTTCTCGTTTATTCATGGCTATGCATGTGCATCGCGTCTGCGGCAGCGTCAAGGCTACGGCTGAAAATCCTAAATCGGCGGCGCTATACCGGCGGGCATGGTGATTGTGGCCGAGAATCCTCCTATATGAGGCCCTGAATGAGCGACCACCACCATCATCACCGGGCAGCCGAAAGCGATCCGCGCGTCTCCGCCAGCCGCGGCACGCTGCTCACCACCGTTGTCCGCCTGTGGCCCTATATCTGGCCGTCCGACCGCCGCGACCTCAAGCTGCGGGTAATCGGTGCCATGGTGCTGCTGCTGGTCGCCAAGCTCGCGACCATTTCGGTGCCGTTCACCTTCAAATGGGCTGTCGACGCCCTCGGCGGTCACGGCAGCGCGCCGGTCGCAGCCTCCGACTGGCTGGTCTGGGCGCTGGCCGCGCCCATCGCCATGACCATTGCCTATGGTGGCATGCGCATCCTGATGGCGGTGCTCACGCAGCTGCGCGACGGGCTGTTCGCCAAAGTGTCGATGCACGCGGTGCGCCGGCTCGCCTATCGCACCTTCGTGCACATGCACGAGCTGTCGTTGCGCTTCCATCTCGAGCGCAAGACCGGCGGCCTCACGCGCGTGCTGGAGCGCGGCCGCAACGCCATCGAGATCATCGTGCGGATGGTGATCCTGCAGCTCTCGCCCACCATCATCGAGCTGGCGCTGATCGTCGGCGTGCTGATGTGGCAATTCGACTGGCGCTACGTGGCGGTGATCCTGGTCACCGTCACGCTCTACATGGTCTACACCTTCTACGCCACCGAATGGCGCATCGGCATCCGCCGCAAGATGAACGAAAGCGACACCGACGCCAACGTCAAGGCGATCGATTCGCTGCTCAATTACGAAACCGTGAAATATTTCAGCGCCGAGCAGCGCGAAGCCGAGCGCTATGACAAGGCGATGGCGCGCTACGAGGACGCCAGCGTGCGGGCCTATACCTCGCTTGCCGTGCTCAATGCCGGGCAGGCCGCGATCTTCACCTGCGGGCTCGCCGCCGCGATGGTGATGTGCGCCTACGAGATCCAGGCCGGCAGCAAGACGGTCGGCGATTTCGTGCTGATCAATGCCATGATGATCCAGCTTTACCAGCCGCTCAATTTCATGGGCATGGTCTATCGCGAGATCAAGCAGGCGGTGACCGATATCGAGACCATGTTCTCGATTCTGGCGCGCGAGCCGGAGATCAAGGATGCGCCGGGCGCGGCCCCGCTTAAGGTAACCAGCGGCACCATCCGCTTCGAGGATGTGCGCTTCGCCTACGAACCCGAGCGCGGCATTCTGAAAGGGATCAGCTTCGACGTGCCGGCCGGCAAGACGGTGGCGGTGGTCGGCCCGTCGGGCGCCGGCAAGTCGACGATCTCGCGGCTGCTGTTCCGCTTCTACGATCTGGCCGGCGGCCGCATCCTGATCGACGGCCAGGACATCGCCAGAGTGACGCAAAGCTCGCTGCGCCAGGCGATCGGCATGGTGCCGCAGGACACCGTGCTGTTCAACGACACCATCCGCTACAACATCCGCTACGGGCGCTGGGAAGCGAGCAACGCCGAGGTGGAGGAGGCTGCCAAGCTCGCGCAGATCGACCGTCTGATCCGCCTCGCGCCGAAAGGCTACGAGACCGAGGTCGGCGAGCGCGGCCTGAAGCTATCCGGCGGCGAGAAGCAGCGCGTCGCCATCGCGCGCACCATTTTGAAGGGGCCGCCGATCCTGGTGCTCGACGAGGCGACCTCGGCGCTCGACAGCCACACCGAAAAGGAAATCCAGGACGCGCTGGAGCGGGTATCCAAGGGCCGCACCACGCTGGTGATCGCGCACCGGCTCTCCACCATCGTCGGCGCCGACGAGATCATCGTGCTCGATCAGGGCGCGATCGTCGAGCGCGGCACGCATTTCGCGCTGCTGGCGGCGAACGGCCTCTATGCCAGTATGTGGAACCGTCAGCGCGAGGCCGAGGAGGCGCGCGAGAAGCTCGCCCGCGTAGCCGAGGACGAGGTCGCGCCCAACCGCAATCCGCCGCCGGTCGAGGATATCATTTCGGCCGCGGCCGCGGCGCCGATCGAGGCACCCGCCGACGCCGCGGAGTAGGATACGCATGTCGATCTACGATTCGATCCGCGCGCAAATCGTGCCGATCACGCCGGAGGGCTATCCCTTCATCGGCGTCTTCGCGCTCGTCAGCCTGGTTCTGTTCTGGCTGTGGAGCCCGCTCGGCTGGCTCGGCGCGCTGGCGACGCTCTGGTGCGCCTATTTCTTTCGCGATCCGCCGCGCGTGACGCCGGTGCGCGAGGGGCTGGTGGTGGCGCCCGCCGATGGCCGCGTCAGCCAGATCACCACGGCGCCGCCGCCGCCCGAGCTCGGCCTCGGCGACAAGCCGCTGCCGCGCATCTCGATCTTCATGAGCGTGTTCGACTGCCACGTGAACCGCAGCCCGGTGGCCGGCCGCGTCGAGAAGATCGTCTACCAGCCGGGCAAGTTCTTCAACGCCGACCTCGACAAGGCGAGCGCCGACAACGAGCGCAATTCGCTGGTGATTGCTACCGCCGGCACACGGGTGGCGGTGGTGCAGATTGCCGGGCTGGTGGCGCGCCGCATCGTCTGCTTCGTGCGCGAGGGCCAGCCGGTCGGCGCCGGCGAACGTTTCGGCATGATCCGCTTTGGCTCGCGCCTCGACGTCTATCTGCCCGAGGGCACGCCGCCGATGGTCGCGGTCGGACAGACCTCGATCGCCGGCGAGACCGTGCTCGCCGATCTGCGCGTTGCCGACGCCGGCCTGGCATTTCGCAGCGGATAAATCATTAACGAGGCCGCAAAACCGTATCGGCGTACCGTGGCGCGCGCGGGTTGGAAGTGTATATATTCAAGCCATGGTATTTCCGCCGTTCGATCCCGCTCCGCCGCCCCGGCGCCGCCGCTTCAAGGCGATCCCGGTACGCACGCTGCTGCCCAATCTGATCACGCTTTTGGCATTGTGTGCCGGACTGACCTCGATCCGGCTGGCGGTCGAGAACAAACTTGACTTGGCGCTGGCCGCGATCGTGTTCGCCGCGCTGCTCGACGGCATCGACGGGCGCCTCGCGCGCATGCTCAAGGGCACCTCGCGCTTCGGCGCCGAGCTCGACAGCCTCGCCGACTTCGTGAATTTCGGCGTGGCGCCGGCGCTGATCCTGTATTTCTGGGGCTTGCACGAACTCAAGTCGGCGGGCTGGATCGTGGCGCTGGTGTTCGCGATCTGCGCGGGCCTTCGGCTCGCCCGCTTCAACGTGATGATTGACAACCCAAACAAGCCGGCTTGGGCGGGGAATTTCTTCACCGGCATCCCGGCGCCGGCCGGCGCCATCACCGTGCTGCTGCCGATCTATCTCAACTTCCTCGGCGTTTCCAATGGGCTGGTCACGGTGTGGCTGACATTCTTGTACACGTTGGCGATCGCGCTGTTGATGGTTTCGCGGCTGCCAGTGTTCTCCGGCAAGCGCGTAGGCAAGCGCGTGCCGCCGGAAATGGTGCTGCCGGTGTTCGTGGTGGTGGTGCTCTTTTTCGCGCTGCTGATCAGTTATCCGTGGGAAGTGCTCACCATCGGTTCGCTCGCCTATCTCGGGTGTCTTCCGTTCGGCTGGCTGTCCTATCGCGAATATCAACGCAAGGACGCGCGCCGCCGAAGCTGCCGCGGCGTCCAGCGTCGAAGCGCCAATGGCGCCCGGCCATGTCCCGGCGAGCGAATCCGATCACGACCGCCCGGCGCGGCTGAACTGATCGAAGGCACTGCGGAAGCCCATGCCGCGCGCAACCAGCGTCATCATCGCCGCCGGCCGCCAGGATCGGCCGGTCATCGATACCGTGATCCTCGATTACGCCCAGCGCAGCGCGCAGAAAATCACGGTCACCGGCGTCAATGGCGGCGTCATCGAAATCGATCTGCACCAGCCTGCGCGGTTGCACACCGACGATCTTCTGGTTCTCGACAATGGCGGGCTGGTGGAAGTCGTGGCCGCGCCCGAGCCGTTACTCGAAGCGCGGGCAGGGGATGTGGCGGTGCTGTCGCGGTTTGCCTGGCATCTCGGCGATCGCCACGTGCCGGTGCAGCTGCTGCCTAACCGCATTCGCGCGCGGCGCGACGCGGCGATCGAGGCCTTGCTCCAATCGCTCGGCGCCAAAGTGACGACGATCGAAGCGCCGTTCGAACCGGAGGGCGGCGCCTACGAGTTATCGCACCGGCACGATCATGCCCACGACCACGATCACGGCCATGCGCACGATCACCATGGCCATGCGCAGGGCCATGGGCATCGCCACGATCATTGATTTCGGTAGCCGCGCGTGCCGAACGGATAGCCGGGCATCAAGTCGTAAGGATGTTTCCAGCCGGGCAGCGCCTTCATGCGCTCGAGCCAGGCGGCGATCGCCGGATGCTCCTTGGCGATATCGAAACCGAACTCCTCGGCCGGATAATAAAGATAGCCGGTCATTGAAACGTCGGCGATGGTCGGCTTGTCGCTCACCAGGAATTGCCGCCCGCTCAAGCGCTTGTTGACGATGGCGAGCGCAGCATCAATGCGTCCCTTCATGAACGTCATTACCGCCGGGTCGGCTGACTTCGGCGCGAAGTTCTTCAGGAATCGGAATGGCCCGAGGAAGCCGTTTACTTTCTGATTGTCGAAAATGATCCAGCGCAGCGCTTCCAGCTCTTCGTCCTCGCCCTGTGGCTTGAACTTGCGGGAATGGTTGGCGAGGTAAGTAAGGATCACGCCCGATTGGGTGAGCTTCTTGTTGCCGTGCACCAGCACCGGCACTTCGCCCATTTCGTTGACCGCTTCGCGGTATTCCGGCTTGCGCGTGGCGCCGCCGCCGAAGAAATCGATCCAGATCGGCTCCCACTTGGCACCGATCAAATTGAGCATCAGCGCGGCGCGGTAGGCATTGCCGGACTGGGCGAAGCAATAGAGCTGGTATTCGGTCATGGGGGGCCTGTTTGGCGAGAAGAGCTAGTGGGCGAGCGTCACCGCCATGCCGGCGGTGTCTTGACCTTCGAAACGGCCGTTGGCGAAAGTCAGATGCGCCAGCGGCTGGTTGGCGCGGTCATTGATCAGCAGCGTGCCCTGCTCGAGTGTCCAGCGCTCACTCGTGAAGAACTTGCCCGGGCAGCCGCCCTCCGGCGTGACGGTGCCTTGATGCGCGCCGGGCGCGCCGCCGAAATTCATGCCGCAGGACGGCGCGTCCGGCGCCGCCAACATCCAGCGCCCGGCCATCTCCGCGGGCGGCGCCGCCGGCGTGGCGTTTTCGAGCGCGCCGCCGGCACAGCCCGCCAGCAGCGATGCGATGAAGACGCACCCAGCGGCTCGAATTGCCGGTATCACATTTTGCTTGAGCATGATCTTTTCCGAAAACCGGTGCCCACTCTTCGGGATCATGCTCCAAGCGCATCTTCACTTCATGGTCGGGATCACGAATTCGGCGCCTTCCTTGGTGCCGGTCGGCCAGCGCGAGGTGACGGTCTTGGTCTTGGTGTAGAAGCGGATCGAATCCGGTCCGTGCTGGTTGAGATCGCCAAAGCCGGAACGCTTCCAGCCGCCGAAGGTGTGATAGGCGAGCGGCACCGGAATGGCGAAATTGACACCGACCATGCCGACCTGCACGCGGTTGACGAAATCGCGCGCGGTGTCGCCGTCGCGGGTGAAGATGGCGACGCCGTTGCCGTAGTCGTGGTCGGACGGCAGCCGCACCGCTTCCTCATAGTCCTTGGCGCGCACCACCGAGAGCACGGGTCCGAAGATTTCCTCCTTGTAGATTTTCATCGACGGCTTCACCTCGTCGAACAGGCAGCCGCCCATGAAGTTGCCGTTCTCATAGCCCTGCATTTTGAAGCCGCGGCCGTCGACCACGAGCTTGGCGCCTTCCTTGACGCCGAGATCGACATAGTCCTTCACCCGGTTAAGCGCCGCCTTGGTCACCAGCGGACCGTAATCGGCCTGCGGATCGTTGGAGGGGCCGATCTTCAGGTTCTCCACCCGCGGGATCAGCTTCTCGACCAGGATATCGGCGGTCTTCTTGCCGACCGGCACCGCCACCGAAATCGCCATGCAGCGCTCGCCGGCCGAGCCGTAGCCGGCGCCGATCAGCGCATCGACCGCCTGATCCATGTCGGCATCGGGCATCACGATCATGTGGTTCTTGGCGCCGCCGAAGCACTGCACGCGCTTGCCGTTGGCGCAGCCGGTCGAATAGATGTATTCCGCGATCGCCGACGAGCCGACGAAGCCGATCGCCTTCACGCGGTCGTCGGTCAGCAGCGTATCGACCGCTTCCTTGTCGCCATTGACCACGTTGAGTATGCCTTCCGGCAATCCGGCCTCAATGAACAGTTCGGCAATCCGCATCGGCACCGACGGATCGCGCTCCGATGGCTTGAGGATGAAGGCATTGCCGCAGGCGATGGCCGGCGCGCATTTCCAAAGCGGGATCATCGCCGGGAAATTGAATGGCGTGATCCCCGCGACCACGCCGAGCGGTTGGCGGACGGAATAGAGGTCGATGCCGGGGCCGGCACCTTCGGTGTAGTCGCCCTTCAGCAAATGCGGAATGCCGCAGGCGAATTCCACCACCTCGATGCCACGCTGAATATCGCCGCGCGCATCGGGAACGGTCTTGCCGTGCTCGCTGGAGAGCAGCTTGGCGAGGTTATCGTGTTCCTTCTGCACCAGCTCGAGGAACTTGAACATCACGCGGGCGCGGCGCTGCGGGTTGGTCGCGGCCCAGGCCGGCTGCGCGGCTTGCGCGTTGGCGATGGCGTGCTCGACTTCGGAATGCTTGGCGAGCGCAACCTTGGCCTGCACTTCGCCGGTATTGGGGTCGAAGACGTCGCCAAACCGCCCAGAGGTCCCTTTGATGGCCTTGCCGCCGATAAAATGGCCGATCTCACGCATGGGTCGAACTCCTCCGGGTTTTAAAAGGTCCGCCGCGGGACCTTATGGCTTTGATGTCAATTTGCAGCGATTTTTGCAGCTTTTTCTCGGCCGGTCACGGGGGTGAGCGGCGGATGCGGCGTTTCGCCAAGGCTAGCCTGTACCGCCTCTTTACAGCGCCAGTCCAGGGTTGTTTGCGGCGGCCGATATGCCGTTTCGTTCCGCAATGCATGCGCGTCGCGACCTGCCGCTTGGCGCTAAATTCGCGTTCGAACCGTTGGTTGCGGATACCCCGTCGAGGTCGACTTATCGCCGCACCACAATTACCCCGATGCGGTGAGAGCCGCCAATTCCGGCCGATTTGACCCTGTAAAGTCACCGTTAGCCGGCTCGGCCCTCTTTGATACGGGTCAATCGGCTGCGGAAAATGGCCGGTATTCTGCCAAGCCTGACGGTGATATAAGGCCCGCCTTGCAGCCCAGCGGCGGACCGCAACAATCTCGATGAGTGACGGCGTGAACCAAAGCGCGGCTTCCGCCGAGGCCAATATCTCCGGTGGCGGCAAAGAAGCGCCGCCGAGCCTTGTGGCGCTCGCGCTCGGCAGCGTCGGCGTCGTCTATGGCGACATTGGCACCAGCCCGCTTTACGCCTTTCGCGAGGCGGCGATCGCGGCGAGCCACGACCAGCCGGTGACCCGCGGCACCGTCCTCGGCGTGTTGTCGCTGATCCTATGGGCGCTGATCGTCACGGTCACTCTGAAATACGTGCTCATCCTGTTGCGCGCCGACAATAACGGGGAGGGCGGCACGCTCTCGCTTACGGCGCTGGCCAGCCGTGCGATCGGGCGGCGCACTGCGTTCGTCTTAGTCGTCGGCGTTATTGGCGCCGCCATGTTTCTCGGCGATAGCGTGATCACGCCGGCGATTTCGGTGCTTTCGGCGGTGGAGGGCTTGAAGCTTGCAAGCCCAGCCTTCAGCGACTACGTGGCGCCGTTCGCGGTCGCCATCCTGATCGCCCTGTTCGCCGCGCAAAGCCGCGGCACCGCCAAGGTGGCCGCGCTGTTCGGACCGATTATGGTGGTCTGGTTCGTCGCCATCGCGATCGCCGGCGCGCTGCATATCCGCGACGATCCGCATGTGCTGTTGGCGATCAATCCACTTTATGGCTTCGAATTTATGCTCAATCACGGCCAAATTGGCCTGGTCACACTCGGCGCTGTGTTCCTGGTGGTCACCGGCGGTGAAGCACTCTACGCCGATCTCGGCCATTTCGGCCGCAAGCCGATCCAGACCGCCTGGCTTTGCTTGGTGCTGCCGGCGCTGCTGATCAATTATTTTGGCCAGGGCGCCAAGGTGCTGGCCGATCCATTGGCGATCGAAAATCCGTTCTACCGCCTGGTGCCGGAGACTTACCTGATGCCGATGATCGTGCTGGCAACCGCTGCGACCGTGATCGCAAGCCAGGCGGTGATTACCGGCGCCTATTCGCTGGTGCATCAGGCGATCCAGCTCGGCCTGCTGCCGCGGCTCACCATCCTGCATACCTCAGCTTCCCATGTTGGTCAGATTTACATTCCGCGCGTGACGGTGGCGCTGCTGCTTGGCGTGCTGCTGCTGGTCGGATTATTCCGCACCTCCGGCGCGCTCGCCTCCGCCTATGGCATCGCGGTCGCCACCACTATGGTGGTGGACGGGCTGCTCGCTTTCATCGTGATTTGGCAGCTTTGGCGCTGGCCGCTGTGGAAAGCGGCGCTACTGATGGCGCCCTTCGTGATCGTCGATGTAACCTTCTTCTCCGCCAATTTCATGAAATTGTTCGAGGGCGCCTGGGCGCCACTCTTGTTCGGCGCCAGCATGGTGCTGCTGATCCTGACCTGGCGGCGCGGCAGCAAGATACTGATCAGCAAGACCCGGCGCACTGAGGTACCGATCGAAACTCTGCTGCGCAGTCTCGAGAAGAAGCCGCCGCACAGCGTGCCCGGCACGGCGGTGTTTCTCACCAGCGATCCGGACTTCGCGCCGACCGCCTTGTTGCACAATCTCAAGCACAACAAGGTGCTGCACGAGCACAATGTGATCCTCACCATCATCACCGCCGACACGCCGCGCGTGCGCGAGGATGAGCGGGTGCAGATCACGCCGCTGTCGAAACATTTTTCGCGCGTGTCCTTGAAGTTCGGCTACATGGAGCAGCCCAACGTGCCGAAAGCGCTGGCGATCGCGCGCAAGCACGGCTGGCAATTCGACATCATGTCGACCTCGTTCTTCCTGTCACGGCGCTCGCTCAAGCCGTCGCCGCAATCGGGCATGCCGGGCTGGCAGGATCATCTGTTCATCGCGCTGGCGCGCTCGGCCAGCGACGCCACCGACTTTTTCCAGATTCCGACCGGGCGAGTGGTCGAGGTCGGCACCCAGGTGACGGTCTGAATAAACCGCGGCTAGCCCGGGATTTCTACCTAATGCATTGAAAAATAAATTAAATATTTCAATTTCAGCCTGTGCTTTCTGCATGGCTTGCCTTTTCGATTTGCGCAATTAATGGTGCCGGGGTGCCTTCGACGGCGCTATAAGCCGCGGCTCAATTTTTTGCATTGCAACAACCCTAGGCCAATCCTCCATGTCGCAGACGATTGCCGCCGGGCGCGGCAACTCGGCCGCCGCCGAGAGAAACGGCGACGCGCCACTAAAGGCTGGTTTTTGGGCGCTCACCGTCGGCTGCATCGGCGTCGTCTATGGCGACATCGGCACCAGCCCGCTCTACGCCTTGCGCGAGTCGGTGCTGGCGGCGGTCGGGCCCGGCAAAGCGGCGAGCGAGCCGGTGGTGCTCGGCATCCTGTCGCTGATCATCTGGGCCTTGTTGCTGGTGGTCACCGCCAAATACGTGCTCATCCTGCTGCGGGCCGACAACAACGGCGAGGGCGGCACACTGGCGCTGATGGCGCTCGCCTCACGTGCACTCGGCGGCACCCGCGGCGGCGGCATCGTCATCCTGCTCGGCATTATCAGCGGCGCGCTGTTCTACGGCGATGCCATCATTACGCCGGCATTATCGGTGCTCTCGGCGATCGAAGGCTTGAAGGTGGCAACGCCCGCGTTCGACGATTTCGTCGTGCCGCTGACCGTGGTGATCCTGATCGCGCTGTTTGCCGTGCAGTCGCGCGGCACCGCCAAGGTTGCCACCTTCTTCGGCCCGATCACATTGGTTTGGTTCGCCGCCATCGCCGCCGCCGGGCTTTGGCACATCGGGCAAAATCTCAATGTCCTGCTCGCCTTCAATCCCTATTACGGCGTTTACTTCCTGCTGCATCACGGCATCATCGCGTTCTACACTCTTGGCGCCGTGTTCCTGGTCGTCACCGGCGCGGAAGCGCTCTATGCCGATCTCGGTCACTTTGGCCGCGGACCGATCCGTTTTGCCTGGCTGGTCGTGGTGCTGCCCGCGCTGGTGATCAATTATCTCGGGCAGGGCGCGCTGGTGCTGGCCGATCCGAAGTCGATCGATAATCCCTTCTTCCTGCTTTATCCGCACTGGGCGCTGCTGCCGATGGTGGCGCTCGCGACTGCCGCCACCGTGATCGCCAGCCAGGCGGTGATCACCGGCGCCTATTCGTTGACGCAACAGGCGATCCAGCTCGGCCTGCTGCCGCGCCTGGAGATCCGCCACACCTCGGAGGCGCTGTTCGGACAAATCTACATGCCGAAGGTGAACACGCTGCTGCTGATCGGGGTCCTGCTGCTGGTGGCGCTGTTTCGCTCCTCGAGCGCGCTCGCCTCCGCCTACGGCATCGCTGTCACCGGCACCATGGTCGTGACCGCGATGATGGCGATCGTGGTGATCTGGCGGGTATGGCACTGGCATCTGATTTGGGCGCTGGCGCTGATGCTGCCGTTCCTGTTGATCGATTTCACCTTCCTCGCCGCCAACCTGCTCAAGATCGTGGAGGGTGGCTGGATGCCGCTGGCGCTCGGTGCCGTAGTGATGGCCGTGATGTACACGTGGAAGCGCGGCAGCCGGCTGCTGTTCGAGAAGACGCGGCGGTTGGAAACTCCGTTGGAGTCTTTGGTCGCCAGCCTGGAGAAAAAGCCGCCGATCCGGGTGCCCGGCACCGCCGTGTTCTTCACCAGCGATCCGTTCAGCGCACCGACCGCGCTGATGCACAGCCTCAAGCACTACAAGGTGCTGCACGAGAAGAACGTCATTCTCACCATCGAGACGGCCGACACACCGCGCATTAACACCGCCGAGCGGGTGCGCATCGAGCCCGTCGGCGAGACGTTCTCGCGCGTAGTGCTGCGGTTCGGTTTCATGGAGACGCCGAACGTACCGAAGGCGCTGGTGATCGCGCGCAAGCTCGGCTGGCAGTTCGACATCATGTCGACATCCTTTTTCCTGTCACGCCGTTCGCTCAAGCCGGCCGCCCATTCCGGCATGCCGCGCTGGCAGGACCGGCTGTTCATCGCGCTCACCCGGGTGGCCAACGACGCCACCGACTATTTCCAAATTCCGACCGGGCGGGTGGTGGAAGTAGGCACCCAAGTAACGGTCTGAGAGACCGGTGCGGCGCGCTTCGATTCCGGCTAAAAGCGCAGACGTTTGGGAACGGAGTTGCATGATGGCGAACGGAATGCCGCGCGCCGATGAAGTGCAGAATTTGACGCCGGCGGAGGTAGCGCGCGGGCTCACTGAAGGCCGCATGCTGCTGGTCGATGTGCGCGAGCCGAACGAGACCTCGGTGGAAAGTTATCCTGACGCGGTGATCGTGCCGCTCTCCAGGTTCAATCCGGCCGCCATTCCGGATCCGAAAGGGCGCCAAGTGGTGTTCGCCTGTCGTGCCGGCCACCGCTCGGTGACGGCCTCGCTCGCCGCCCAGGATCAGGGCTATCCTTACAAATCCCATCTTGCCGGCGGCATCATCGCCTGGAAAGCGGCAGGATTGCCGACCAAGACCTGATATTCCGTCGGTCTAGATCAATTACCGATCGTTTTTTGATCCTGCGGCCGCCAGCGGCGGTGCAGCCAGAGCCATTGCTCGGGATGCTCGCGGATCCAGCCTTCGACCACGTTGCTGACGACCTGCATAGTGCCGGCGATGTCGATCTTGCCTTCGGCGTCGCGCACCGGCGCGATCTCTTCGCTGAGTTCGGCGCGGAAGCGATGGCCGGGCAGCCGGACGATGCGGGTGCCGTGGATCGGGCAGTCGAAATGGCGGGCGAGCCGGGCCAGCAGCGGATTGGCGTTTGTGCGGCGGCCAAAGAAAGTCACCTCGACGCCGCGCACGTAATACTGATCCACCAGCATGCCGACATGGGCGCCGCGCTGGAGCGCCTCGGTGATCTTCAGCGGCGCAGAGAGACCGGTCGGGATCAATTCGCCCATATTGGCGGTGCGTGTCTCGCGCAACCATTTGTCGATACCGGCAATATTGGGGCGTCGATACAGCACCGCGCTGTCGAGTTTATAGGTGGCCGCGGCAATCGCCGGCAGTTCCCAATTGGCCAGATGCGCGGCAAAGATCAGCGCCGGTTTGCCGTCGTGCAAGAGCTGGATGAAGCGTTCGACCGTTTGCGGCGGGATTTCGATGCGGCCGGGCCGCTCCGGACGGTCGGGATCGACATCCCATAGTCGGTTGAGATGGGCGAATTCGGCGCCTATGCGGCCGAGATTGTCCCAGACGCCGCTCAGGATCACGTCGATTTCAACGGCGGATTTTTCCGGGAAGGCGGCCGTGAGATTGTCGCGGCCGATACGATTTTCCGGCAGTAGCGGACCGATGGTGCGCATCAGCCAGCCGCTGAAATCGGCCATTCGGTCGGGGTTGGTGCGCCGCAGAGCTTTGAGCAGGCCGACCGCGAGCGTACCCAGCAGCGCGTTACCGGCACGCTGTCCGCCGCGCTGCAGGCGCCGCATTGTTCGCCTCATCGCATTGCGCATCGGGCCACGCCGAATTTGTTGAGACTAGAAATTCACGACCACTTTGCCGAACACTTGCCGGCTCTCCAGCCGCGCTAGGCCGCGCTCAAAATCCGCCAGCGCCACTTCGGTGTCGATGATCGGCGCCATGCCGGCGGCGATCTTGGACAGGCTGTCGCGGATATTGCGCTTCGTGCAGCCGAACGAACCGAAAATCTTGTACTGCTGCTGGAACAACTGCATCAGATTGATAGTGACGGTCGGCCCCGCAGTCGAGCCGCAAGTGACCAGCCGGCCGCCGCGCTTGAGGCAGAATAGGGACGCGTTGAAGCCTTCGCCGCCGACATGCTCGAACACCACATCGACGCCTTTCTTGGCGGTGAGCTTGCGGGTGACGCCCTCGAAGCGCTCGGTCTTGTAGTTGATGACGTGGTCGGCCCCAAGCGCCTTGGCTTTCTCCGCCTTGGCATCGTCGCCGACCGTGGTAATGACGGTGCAGCCGATCGCTTTCGCCATCTTGATGGCGACCGAGCCGATGCCGGAGCCGCCGGCGTGCACCAGAATGGTCTCTCCCGGCTTGAGCTTGGCATTGTCGAACAGCATGTGCTCGGTGGTGCCGAAGGCAATCGGCGCACAGGCGGCGTCGCGCAGCGATACGCCGGCCGGCACCGGGATCACCAGCCGCGCCGGCAGATTGATCAGATCGCGCGCGAATCCGTCGATATGGAAGCCCATGATGCCGCCGACGTTTTCGCACAGATTATCGCGGCCCTCGCGGCAGGCAGCGCAATGCCCGCAGGTCATCGCGCCGTACATCACCACCTTGTCGCCGGACTTGAAGCCGGTCACGCCGGCGCCGGTCGCGGCAATCTCGCCGGATGCCTCCGCGCCAACCACCAGCGGCAGCTTGCGCTTGGCGAAAGCCATGCCGCGAAAGCCCCACAAATCGAGATGATTGAGTGCGACTGCCTTGACGCGGATTTGCACCTCGCCGTCACCGGGCGGCGGGGGAGAAGCGATTTCGGCAAGTTCAAGCTTGCGATCGGCGATAAGTCGTAAGGAGCGCATGGCGGGGGTTAAGCGGGCGCGGCCGTCAGGCCGGCTCGACGCCCATCACCAGCGAGACATTTTGCCCGCCGAAGCCGAACGAGTTCGAGATGGCGTGCCGCAACCGTGCGTCGCGCGCCTTATTCGGCACCACGTCGAGCGGGATCGCCGGATCCGGCACCTCGTAATTGATGGTGGGCGGAATGCGCTGGTGCTGCAGGGTGAGGATCGAGAATACCGCCTCGACCGCGCCGGCCGCCGACAGCGTATGGCCGATCATGGATTTGTTCGACGAGATCGGCACGTTTTTCACGCCCTCACCAAGCACGGTGGAAACGCCGAGATATTCCATCTTGTCATTTTCCGGCGTGCCGGTGCCATGCGCATTGACATAATCGATGTCGCCAGGCGCGAGGCCGGCGTCTTTGATCGCATTAACGATGCAGCCGATGATCGGCTTGCCGTCCGGGCTCGATCGGGTGCGATGGAAGGCGTCGGCCATCTCGCCGCAGCCTTCGAGCACGCCGAGAATCTTGGCGCCGCGTGCCTTGGCGGAATCGTAATTTTCGAGCACCAGGGCACCGGCGCCCTCGGCCATGACGAAACCGTCGCAATTCTTGGCGAACGGCCGCGCTGCGCCCTGCGGCGCGTCATTGCTGGTGGAAAGCGCCGAGAGCAACGAGAAACGGATCACCGATTCCGGATTGATCGAGCCATCGGTGCCGATGCAGAGCGCGGCGTCGGTCTCGCCGCGCCGGATCGCCTCGACGCCGAGCTGGATCGCGCTCGCGCCCGAGGCGCAGGCGGTCGACAGCGAAATCGGCGAGCCTTTGGTGCCGTATTTCTGCGCCAGATAGTCGGCCACCGACCCGAACAGGAAGCGCTGGTGATAGGCCGGGAACTGGTCGCTGACCCGCAGCAGGTCGGCATAGGTAATTTGGTCGTTCGCCCCCGAGCGCGCGCTGACCTCCAGCCGCTGCGGCCACTCGATTTCGATCGGTGGCACCGCGAGGAACAGCGGACCGGGAAAGTCTCCGCGCATGCCGATGCCGGATTCAGCGATGGCCTCCTCGACAGCGAGATCGGCAATCGTTTCCGACAATGCGGCCGAGCTGGGCTGCGGCCCCAGGAAATCGATGGTGCCGGCGATACGCGTCTTCAGGCCGTCGGTCGGAAAGCGCGTGATGGCGCGAATGCCGGATTCCCCGGCTGTGAGCTTGGCCCAGTTGTCGGCCTTGCCGGCGCCGAGCGAAGTGACCACGCCGAGCCCGGTTACCACGACTATCGGCCGCCCCAATTTGTCCTTTGTGGTCGCCATCTTCGCTCTCCTTCAGCCAACCCGCTCCACCAGCGCCAGACCTTCGCCCCGCCAGTGTCCGACGCTGGTCACCACGACTTGGCTTAAATCCCCACTCATCGGCCGTTCCAGGCCAGTCGAGTCGCAGGGTGGAAACAAACTGCCATGGTCGAGCGCGACCACCGCCAGCGCCACATTCATGGCGAATTGCGGCTCAAGCCCATGTCCGAGATATGAACCGGTGGCGCGCACGGCAAGGTCACTATGGCCGCTCAGAAAAGCGCGTTCCTCGCCGGTAGCCGGCTGGGCGCCGGTGGCGCCGAGATCGCGGCGGCATGCCCGCTCACGACCTTTTCCTTGATCTTGTCCCACAGGCGCGACAGCGTTGCGGTAACCCCGCCGGGTTTGCGGTCGGAGCGGTCGGAAACGACCGCCGTCAGCCGCGCCATCGGCTTGGCCCCGCGCTTCTCGGCGTGCTCGCGGGCTTCGATCACCAGGAAAGCGCCGAGCGAACCTAACGCAAAGCCGCCTTTCTCACCGCGCTCCCAGACAGGCGCAAAGCGGTCTTTCAGCGCGAACTGACCGAATTGATAGAACATCAGCAGGTCGGGCCGCTCCGAATTAAAGGCAGCGCCGACCAGCGCGATTTCGCTTTGGCCCGCATTGATGCGCGAGAGCGCGATACGCACGGCGTCGATACCGGCCAATTCTTCGCCCATAAAGGTGCGCGAGGAGCCGGTCACGCCATGCACGATCGAGATGTTGCCGGCCAACAAGTTGGAGAGTTGCGACAGGAACAGCGTTGGCCGCAGGTCGCCCATCAGCCTTTCGTTGAGGAACGCCGCCGGATTTTGCGCGTGCGGCACACCGCTCATAATGGTCGAGTCGACCGAGAGATCGCGCTCGCCGCCGGAGGCGGCCACGATCATGTCCATATGCGAAAGAATCTCGGGTTTGCCTTTGACGCCGGCGGAATCGAGCGCCAGGCCGGCGGCATAAGTGCCGATACGCTGCCACGCCTCCATCTGGCGCTGGTCGCCCTTCTTCGGGATCTGCGCGTCGAAATTGATCGGCGCCAATGGATGCACGATAAACGGAGCAAAGGTCTTGGTATCGGCGCTGGGATGGCCCTCCATCAGTTTCTGCCAGTGCGCTTGCGGGCCTTCCCCGAGGCAGGAAACGATGCCGATACCGGTAATCCATGCTTCGCGAGCGGCCTCAGCCATCGACGGGTGCCCCGACATTCAGTCCGATCCGGGCGGCAAAGTCCCGCATCCGATCTTGCATTTCGACATTGGGAAAATCGAGTACGCGCAGCGTCACCGTCGCGTCGCAAATCAATTTGCCTTCGATTTTGATTTTCGCGTCGACGATCGCGTAGCCGGATCCGTCATGATTGAGATGGGCATTAATCGACAGCCGTTGGCCGGGCGTGACGAAGGTGCGCAGCTTCGCCTCTTTCACCGCCACGAGAAACGGCATGCGCTCGAAGCGGTGCAACGCCACCACTAGCCAGCCCGAGGTCTGCGCCATTGCCTCGATCAGCAACACGCCCGGCATCAGCGGATAGCCGGGGAAATGACCTTCGAATATCGTGCTTTCCTGGGGGACCGTGGCCTCGCTGCTGATCCTGCGGCCGGCGAGATTGAGGTCGACGATCCGGTCGATCAGCTGAAAATATTCAATACGCATATGGCTTTAGTGGGCTTTACGCCCCCTTGGCAGCGACGAGCTCGTCGATACGGGCGCTCAGGTTTTTGAGCACGAAATATTGGTCGGTAGTGGCCTTGCCGTCGTTGACTTCCTGCGTCCACTGCTCGAGCGGGAGCTTGATCCCGAATGCCTTGTCGATGGCAAACGCGATGTCGAGGAAATCCAGGCTGTCGATGCCAAGATCGTTAATGGCGTGGCTGTCGGGCGTGATGGTGTCGCGCGGAATATCGCAGGTCTCGGCGATAATATTGGCGATGGTTTCAAATGTCGAAGACATCGGTAACTCTCTGATTTATTTTGAGTTCTGGCAATAGAACAGCCTCGGTGCCCGGTCCCGCGCGACAGCTTCCCGGCACGGCCATTCACCAGCATGCGGTTGGCTGCCCGTATAGCGAAGCGCAGGGGTAAGTTCAATGGCGGCGGGCATTTCTTGGAAAATGGGGCCAAGCGGACAGAAACGCGCGGGCGCGCGGGCCTACCAGCGCTGCTTGGTCACTTCCACCGGCGTGCAACCGCGTCGCCCCGACAAGACGCAGTCCTGGTTCTTGCGCATCTGCGCCATGGTGTCGGCTAGCCAAAGGCCGGCGCCGATCAATGCAATCACGAACAGGAACGCCGCCGCGTTCACGATCATGCGGTGGCGGTAATCGTCGCTGTCCGCGCCTTGCTCGAATTTTGCAAGATCGTCAACCGCCGGTGGAGCTGTCACCGGCGCACGCGCGCCGGCGCGGCCGCGCGGGAAACTCACCACCCGCGGCTCATTATCGGACGAAGGCGATCCATCGCTGGTCATAATGACCCACTCTACCATGGCGCTCATGGCCATTCGACGGCACCCGGCCGCGGCCTGGCCGTACCCAAAATTGGTGCGCGACGGGTCCGCGACGCCTTGAAAAATCGCGGGATTTTCGGCCAGCGGCCTCGGCAGCCCCCCGCGAAGTTCCTTGTGCCTGGCATGCCATTAAGCCAAGATGAATTTCGGAGCCAGGGTCATAAAAATAAGGCTCTGCCTTTCATCGCGGGCTAGTCCCGAGCCGCGATCGCGACGGTAAAGCCGCGGCGGGTGAAGGGTTGTCAGTCTTTTCGCAACGACGAAGAGACGAGGGTGGGGGGTGGCTTGATTCAAACGCTTGCTGCGTTCGGACCTATTTCGGCTCTCGATCTATCCGAACTCGCGAGAATTGGGGTTTTGCTGGCTTTGCCGTTCGCGCACGAGGACCTCGCGATCGTCCTCGGCGGCTACATCGTCGTGAATGATTTGATGCCGGTCGGCTTGGTCGCGGCCTGCATCTATGGCGGCATGGTCGCTAGCGATTTTGCGCTTTACGGCATCGGCGCGGCGGCGCGCCATGTGCCGTGGTTGAGCCGGTTTGCGGTCGACGAACGGGTGCGCCGCTTCGGCGACACGCTCAAGCGCAACGTGTTCGGGCTGGTCGCCTTGTGCCGGGTGGTGCCGGGTGTGGTGTTCGTGGCCTTTGTCGCCTGCGGCTGGACACGCGTTTCGCTCGCCCGGTTTACGGCCGCGAGCCTGGTCATATCGGCGCTCTATCTGCCGCTGATGCTTTACCTGGTGATCATATTCGGCGACTCGCTTGACGATCGTCTCGGGCTTTGGGCCTGGCCGATGCTGTTCCTCGTGGTCGCGGCCACCAGCTTCGCGCGCAAGCGCGTGTTCGCCTTCGGCAAGGTGAGCGAACCGGAGCCGGCCGACGAGCCGGTGCTGCCGGCTACCTGCTTTGGCATGCCGCCGCTCGCGCGCGCTGACCGCAAAGTCGCCAAGGCCGAGCGCATTCCGCCGGGTCTGTTCTATGTGCCGCTGGTGTTGAACTGGCTTCGGCTCGGGCTGCGCTATCGATCGCTGACCTTGCCGACCGCGGCGAACCCCAGGATTTTCGCCGGCGGCATGTGGGGCGAATCGAAAAGTTCGTATTTTCTCGATGTCGATCCGGCGTTGCGCAAATGGATCGCCGACTTCGTGGTCGTCCGGCGCAATGCCGGTGCCTGGAGCCTGCGAGCCGATATCGATCGGGCGGCGCGCACGCTCGCCGAGGCCGGCCTCGACTTTCCGGTGATCGCCAAGCCGGACATCGGCTGGCATGGCTACGGTGTGCGCCTCATCAACGACCTGGCGCAACTCGAGAGCTACATCGCGAGCTACCCGGAATCCGCCACGCTGATGCTGCAGCGTTTCGTGCCGCACACGGGCGAGGCGGCGGTGCTTTACGCGCGGCTGCCGGAAGAGCCGGCGGGGCGCATCCTGTCGCTCACCTTCCGCTATTTCCCGCATGTGGTCGGCAATGGCTCCCTGACGGTGCGCCAGCTCATCGGCCGTGACGAGCGCGCGCGATGGAAATCCGCTCTGCATCTCGGTGTCGATCCGAGCCACCGCGGCGTCGAACGGGGCGAACTCGACATGGTACCGGCGCGCGGCGAGGTGGTGCGTATCGCGCTCATCGGCAATCAACGCGCCGGCGCCCTCTACCGTGACGGTCGCCGCCACATCACCGCCGCGCTGGAGGCGCGCTTCGATAGTATCGCCCGCAGCATGGGCGAGTTCCATTACGGTCGCTTCGATCTGCGGTTTGAATCGCTGGACGCTTTCATGCGTGGCGAGAACTTCTCGATCGTGGAAATCAACGGCATCGGCGGCGAGGCGATCGATTGCTGGGACCCGCGCCTGGCCGTACGCGAGGTCTACCGGCGCCTGGCCGATCAGCAGCGGCTGTTGTTCATGATCGGGCAACGCAACCGCAAGCGCGGCTTCCGCCCGACCGGGGTCGGAGATTTTCTCGGGAGCTTGATCCGGCAGACCCAGATGATTCGCCGCTATCCGGCCTCGGCCTGAGCGGGGGCTTCGGCCCGGTGGACGCCCGGAGGCGGCCTGCCTAGACTGCGTCGATGAGCGAATTCTTCCAATCCCGGCGGCTTGTCGCACTGGCCGCGGCCTATGTAATCGCTTTACAGGCGTTGTTGTTGCCGCTGTCGGTCGTGGCCGGTGGCGCATCCGACAGCAGTATCTGCACTGCGGCTACATCGGCCGATGGTTCGTCGTCGCCGGCCGGTCACGACACCGGCTGCCCCTGCGCCGCCTGCGGGATGCAATGCTGCGGGCAGGCGCTGGCCGGTCCGCCGCCTGTTGTGGCCGCGCTCGGACTGACGCGTGCCGTCGCGATGACGCCGGCGCCGGCACTTTCGCCCGTCATCCGCTTGGCCGATCGCAGCCCGCAAATCCCGCGCGCGCCGCCCGCCGCCTGACCAATCCTTATCCAAGCCTCATCACATCTTTTATTGCGCAAGCCGCGCCGCAACGAAGCGCGCGCTGCGCCGTCAGGAGTTAGAATGATGACCCGCACTGCGTTTATTATCGCCGCCCTATTCGCCGCATGGGCGGCAATGCCGGCGCAGGCCGAAGACGTCACCGTCGACAGTTTGAAAATCTCCGCGCCCTGGGCGCGTGCCACCCCGAAAGGCGCCAGCGTCGGCGGCGGCTATATGACGATCGCCAATACCGGAACCGCGCCCGACCGCCTGGTCGGCGGCTCGACGGACATTTCCAGCCGCGTCGAGCTCCATGAAATGAAGATGGAAGGCGGCGTGATGAAAATGCGGCCGCTGGCCGACGGTCTCGAGATCAAGCCGGGGCAGACTGTCGAGCTCAATCCGGGCGGCTACCACGTGATGTTCGTCGGCCTGAAGAAACAACTCATGCAAGGCGATCACTTCACGGCTGCGCTGGAGTTCGCCAAGGCCGGCAAGGTCGATGTCGACTTTTCGGTCGCCGGCATTGGCGCGCAGACCGGCGGTGGCGACCATGCCATGCCGGGCATGCAGATGCATGACGGCACCATGAAGATGAAGTAGCGGCCGCCAGCAGGTCGGCGCCGAAGGCGATTGCCAGCCGATCGCCTTTGGCAGCCGGCCGGCTCCGCCGGTCGATTATTTCGGTTCGGCAAACGCCAGTTCCGCGTCTGGCGGCGGCAGCATGCGGAACACGTTGAGCGTCATCGAGATCAGTGCGTAATAGCCGAGGATGCCGACCAGTTCGACCGTGGCGCCGTCGCCGAGGAGTGCTTGTACGCGCTTGTAGGCGCGCTCGCTCACGCGTTTTGTTTTGTACAGCTCCTGCGTGAAATCGTAGATCGCGCGCTCGTCCTTGGGCGCGGATTTCGGCACGCGGCCGGCGCGCAAATCCTGGATCGTCTTCGGCTTCACGCCGGCTTTCTCGGCGATCGGCGCGTGCGCGAACCACTCATATTGCGCGCGCCATAATCGCGCCGTGCACAAAATGGCGAATTCCGACAGCCTTGGCGGCAGCGCGGTCTTGTAGCGGCAATGGCCGCCGAGCGCCTGCGCCAGATGGCCGAATTCCGGCGCATGCAGCCAGACCGCAAACGGCCCGCGCGGGGTGATCGATGTCCCGCGCGGCCCCGAGCGGATCGCCTCCAGCAGCGTGCGCTGGCTGTCGTTCATGTGCGCTTCGTCGATCAAGGGCAGGCGTGGCGCCGGGCGCTTGGCGGGCATGGGCTAAATCCTTGTGGTGGCGGGGCAGGCGGGGAGGGCCATGACGCGGAAGGTGAAACGCGATTACTATAGCGCAAAATCTCCGGGGAGGACCCGCATGGATGACGTCACCCAATTCACTCCCAATCTGGCGCGCTACGAGGCGCTGATGGATGTGGTGCGCAACCGCATGACCACCCGCGCATTCCGGGGCGACATCGCGGTGCCGCGCGCGCATATCGAGATGGTGCTGGAGGCCGCGCGCCATGCGCCGTCCGGAGCCAATGCGCAGCCCTGGCATTACATCGTGGTGAGCGACCCTGCGGTGAAAAAACAGATCGCCGACTATTTCGTCGCCGAGGCCACCACCCGCGCCAAGATGAAGATGAAATTCCCCACCCCCAACTATCGCGGGCTGGAGACCGCGCCCGGCTTCGTGGTGGTGGTGGCGGATTTCCGCTTCGTGCGCGCTTTTCCGGTGCTGCTCGACGGCTCCGATCTCGACAAGCTCTACCAGGCCAATGCCGAACGCATCCTGCTGCAAAGCGTCGCCGCCTCCACCATGTCGGCGCATCTCGCCGCCGCCGCGCTCGGCTATCAGGTCTGGTGGGTGACCGCGATCGGCCAGGAGCACGCGCAGAAATCGCTGCGCCCGCTGCTCGGCGTGCCGGACGACCTCGCCATCATCGACATCATGCTGTTCGGCGTGCCGGCGAAACCGCCCTACAAGCGCTGGAAGAAGACGCTGCCGCAGATCATGAGCTGGGACAAATTCGACATGAAGAACTACATGACCGTCGACGATATCGATGCCTGGGTGCGCGAGACGCGCCACAAGGTCATGTATCGCGACGAAGCGAAAGTGGATTGAAACCGACGGATCATAAGGGGACGACCATCATGACCGGCCATCTGAAGATCATCGCCGCGGCGTTCGGCCTCACGCTCTTCGCCGCGCCCGCCTTCGCCGACGCCATCGACGGCGATTGGTGCTATAGGCCCGACGGCCGTCGCTTCAGCATCCGTGGCCCGGACATCGTCACGCCTGGCGGCGCGCACATACAAGGCGATTACAGCCGGCACGCTTTCTCCTACGCGGTGCCGGCGTCCGAGCCCGGTGCCGGCAAGACCGTCTTCATGACGCTGCTCGACGAAAATACCGTGCATCTGCGGTTGGGCGAAGCCTTCGCCGCCAATCCGGAAACCTGGATTCGATGTTCGCCGTCGGTCAGTTCGCTGAGAGTGTTGCCGCCGTCGTAGTCGCGCCGGCTATTGCACCGCCGCCGTCAATACGGATGACGCCGCGCCTGCATCAGACCTTGTTCGGCAGCGCCTGCCGGAAGCGGCCGATAGCGGCCCAGGGGTCCTTGCGCAGACGCTCTAGCCGCGCCGGCAGATTGAGCACGGTGTACTGGTTCGAAGCCTTGAGCGTGCCGAGTTCCGACCAATCCACCGGCGTCGACACCGGCGCGCCCGGGCGCGCCCGGGTGGAATAGGGAGCGACTGCCGTCGCCTCGCGGCTGTTGCGCAGGTAATCGACGAAAATCCGGTTGTTGCGTTTGCTCTTGCTGGCGGTCGCCGTGTAGCGACCGGGATCGTCCGCCGCCATGCTGGCCGCGATCGCATGCGCAAAATCCTTGGCCGCATTCCAGGGCGACGGTTTGATCGGCAGCACCACATGCAGCCCCTTGCCGCCCGATGTCTTGACGAAACTCGTGAGCTTCAGGCGCGCAAGCCGCTGGCGCACCTCGCGCGCGGCGGCCACGACGTCCGTCCAGCCGGTGCCCGGCCCGGGATCGAGATCGAACACCAGCCGGTCGGCACGCTCGCGGTCGCCGATGGTGGTGCCGCGCACGTGGATTTCCAGCACGCCGGCCTGCACCAGCGAAATCAAACCGGCGAGATCGTCGATCGAGATGATCTTGTCGCCCTTCTCGGGCACGAGATGCAGATGCTCGGTGGCGATGCCCATGGTGGCATGTTTCTGGAAGAAGCATTGCCCGGCCGCGCCCTCCGGGCAGCGCAGCAGCGCAATTGGCCGCCCCACCACATGCGGGCGCATCCATTTCCAGATTTGCGTGTAGAATTCGGCAAGGTCGCGCTTGCTGATGCCGGCGTCCGCCCAATAGACGCGGTCGGGATGCGACAGCGTCACGCCGCTGATCACCGCCTTCGCATTGCGCGCCGGGGCGCTGCGTTTTGCGGCTAGCGTCTTGCCGAATGCCGCGACGGCGCGTATGCCCTTCGTTGTTTTTTTGCGCTTCCCGGCATTGATTTTCGCGCCCTTGGCGATCTCATCCATGGAGCGGCCGGATATCACCGAACGCGGCTTCTGCTCGAGGATGTCCTTGTCGCCGGGCGCGCGCGCGGCTTTGTCATGCGCCTTGATCAGCAGCCAGTTGTCGCGCTTCTCGCCGCGCCTACGGCTCATGCGCACCAGATGCCAGAGCCCGGTGAGCTTCTCGCCGTCGAGTTCGAACGACAGATGGCCCTTGCGCAGCCCCTCGTGCGGATCGTCCTGCGGCTGCCAGGACCCGCGGTCCCAGATCATCACGGTGCCGCCGCCGTATTCGCCTTCGGGAATCGTGCCTTCGAACTTGTTGTATTCGATCGGGTGGTCCTCGACCTGCACGGCGAGCCGCTTTTCGCCCGGCACCAGGCTGGGGCCGCGCGTGACCGCCCAGCTTTTCATGACGCCGTCGAGCTCGAGCCGCAGGTCGTAATGGAGCCGCCGCGCCGCGTGCTTCTGAATGACGAAGGCATGGCCGCGCCGCCGCACCGGCTTGCCGCGCGGTTCGGCCGTGACACCGAAGCGGCGCTTGGCGCGGTAGGTTTTCAGCCCCGCCATGCATGATCTCTATTGTTCGCCCGATCTTACCCGATATTTGGCGCCCCCGGCTCGCCGATCAAGCGCTGTGTTTCACTTTCCGCCGTGCCGTTGGCCGCTTGCGATGATTGCCGCTCTTGCACGCGCTCGCCGGGCGCCGCCGGTCGGCCTCGGCGCTGCGGCGTAGCGCGTCCATCAGGTTGATCATATCTGCGAGACTGCGCCCCGACCGTGCCATAGCATTGCGTTCGCCATCAGAATTCGACGAAGAAAGCCCGGCACGGCTGCAGGCGCGGCCGCACGGGGCTTCTTGTTAGCGCTCGACTGGCACGCCTCATGAGGATTGTTCGCGCTGGCGCGCGGCAATGATCTGGTCGGCGGCGGATACGCCGGTGAACCAGGCGCCCTGCGCGGTCGAGAAGTCGCCGCGCGAGCAGGCCTCGCCGGCGAAGAACAGGCGGTCATCCACCGGGGCGGCAAGTTTTGCCCGGCAATCCGCCATGCCCGGCAGTCGCATACGAATAAGAGCCGCGCGCGAACGGATCGGCGCCCCAACGATGCATGCGGATGGGTTGGATGCGGCGGGCGAAAGCGCTGCCGAGGAGGGCGACAAGTTCCGACGCGGCGAAGTCGAAAAAGGCGCGCTCGCCCTGCGCTTCGAGGCCGGACGCGAGCTGGCCGCCGAAATAGACCTCGATCTGCGGGCGGCCGAACGGCCGCAGATGATAATTGGCCGTCGCGCTGCGATCGGTGGCGCCGAACAGGCGGGTGTCTTGCTCGAATTCCTCCGCCCGATCGAGCGACAGGAACAGCTTGTCGTTAAGGCCGAGCGGCAGGCCGCTCGCGGCTGCCGTCTTCTCCGGCAGCGCCGGCGTGAACAGACTTTCGTTCTCCGCGAGAACCGTGGTCGGCAGCGTTACGATGGCACGGTCGGCCGCAATCGCGCCCTTCGCCGTTTCGATGGTCAATCGCCGTCCGCCGTGGTCGATCCGGCGCACCGGACAATCGAGCACGACGGCCAGCTCCTGGCCGCTCGCGGCAATCGTTGCGCCAAAGCCTTCGGTCACGCGCCAGTTCACGCCGGTGTCTTCGTAATTGGCGAAATCGCGGGCGGAAACGAGATCGAGCTCGGCGCCGCTGATGTAGGTGGCAACCGCGTTGATCATATTGTTCCAGCGGCCGCCCGGCTCGAGCACCTCGGCAGCCGCAATATCGGGTTGCTTGGCGGCGGCTGCCTCAACTTGCGCATAAAATCTCTCCATGGCGTCGCGGAATTCGTGCTGCTCGGCCGGCGAAAAGCCGATCGGCAGCGCCGGCCGCATCCAGGGCGGCGGCGTCTTGTCGATGGTGCGGCCTTGCGCTTCGGCAATCGCCACCCACGGATTGCGGTCGGCCGAATGCAGCCACCCGCAACCGAGGTCGAGCGCGAATCCCGCTGCATCGCCGACGGTCCAGGCTCGCCCGCCCAGCCGCGGCCGCGCCTCGATCAACAGGCAGTCGATGCCCGCCTGGCGCAACCGCCGGCCGGCCGCGATGCCGGCCGCGCCGCCGCCGATGATCGCGACCTCGGTGTCATTGTTCGTCATTTCCGGGTTTCTAACCTGTTACAGGCAATTGCGGATCGTTAAGCGAGTTGCCGCTAAAGCGCTCTCCAGCCCTGGGTTTATCGCAATTCGTCCCTATATAGAGGCATTGTTTGAATGATGAACATTCAGATGATGTTTTCCCGATATTTTGGAGATAAGGCGAATGAGCAAGGCCGCGACGAAACCCGTAAATCTGCGCGCGAATGCGATGCCGACCGATGGTTATGTATTGATCGTCGATGGCAAGTTGAAAACCAGCTACGACACTTCGGAAGCTGCCATGACGGCGGGCACAAAACTCAAGCAAAGTTTCCCGGTGATTCAGGTCGCGGTGCTGGACGCCGCAGAACGGATATCCACGCCGGTGGAGTTGCAAAAAGAGTAAATGCACCAGCGCGTTGCCGCATGGCCTTGCAGGGCAGGCAGCTCTTTTTGTGCGAGCCGCACCCTCGCTTATTCGCAAACATAGGCGTAGTATTTTTTTATTAGACGCTCATCCAAAAGCGTCTCGGCATTTAAGCCAACTTAACGAAAATCCGCGCTGCCTTGCCCACGTTCGAAAGCGGGGCGAAAGGATTACATGTTCACTTCGGCACTGTCGAAGGACGCGTCACTTGCCGACATCCCGGTCGGGATCGCGCTCGCGCTCTCCCGCGCCATCATCGACACCGTTCGCGATCCGCTCCTGGTGCTCGACCGGAACCAGCGCATCATCGCCGCCAGCCGTTCCTTTTACCAAACTTTTAAGCTCGCCGATCGCGACCTACGCGGCAGTCTGATTTTCGATATTGAAGGCGGTCAATGGGATATTCCGGAACTTCGCGAGCTGCTGGAGACGATCGCAAAGGATCGGGAGACGATCGAGGGCTATGAAGTCGACCGCGAGTTTCCCGTCATCGGCCGGCGCATCATGCTGCTGAACGTGCGCAAGGTGTTTTATGAAAAAGGTGCCGACAGCACCGTATTGCTGGCATTCGAGGATATTACCAACCGGCGTGCGGTAGAGCAGCAGGTGCAGGACCTGCTGCGGGAAAAAGACCTGCTGTTGGAAGAAATGCAGCACCGCGTTGCCAATAGTCTGCAGATCATCGCCAGCATCTTGCTTATCAAGGCGCGCACCGTGCAGTCGGAGGAAACCCGATTGCAATTGGAGGATGCGCATCAGCGCGTCTTATCGGTCGCCGCCGTGCAAAGACATCTGCATGACACCGGTGCCGGCAAGCAAATCGAGGTCGGCAATTATCTTACCAAACTATGCGAGACACTGGCGCAGTCAATGATCGGCGATAGCCGGCCGATCACGCTTAAAGTCGTCGCCGATTCCGGCACGGTCGCATCCCACCAGGCGGTGAGCATTGGGCTGATCGTTACCGAATTGGTGATGAATGCCTTGAAGCATGCGTTCCCGGGCGAGAAGCCGGACGCGGCGATCCTCGTTTCGTACAAGGCCGCAGACCCGGACTGGAAGCTGACGGTTTCCGATAACGGGGTCGGCAAGCCGTATGTGAGCGCCAGCAACACAAAGCCCGGGCTCGGCACCAGTCTTGTCAAAGCACTGACGAGGCAGCTCGATGCTGTCGTGGATATCGCCAGCGACACCCACGGCACGGCGGTGTCCGTCACCCACGCGACCTTCAAAGCCAAACCGGCCAAGGGCGAAGAATTGCGCGCGTCCTGATCTAGCGAAGCGCGATCACCCGAACGGTCTGCGCTTCGTTGGCAGCCCTTCTGAGATCGAATTGGCATTTGCGCTCGAAATCCGGCCAGCCGTGTTGCGAGCACGCCGCTCCCTTTACATGGTGCGGGAGTCGATCGCCCTTCGCGGCTGCTTGCGGCAGCGCACGCGTGCCGTCGGGGACGTTCGCCTTCGGGGCAGCGGCGGTGGCGACAACGAAGAGCCCTGCAATTGCGGCAGCAACGGCCATCGAGATGATCGGTTTGGACATTCGCTTCCCCTGGACATCTAAAACGTGCATGGCCAGGTAACGCTCGAAAAGGTAGAGACGTTCCGCTCTTCGCAAAGTAAATTACAAATAATCACTCTGATAATGGCTTTAGCTCCAAAAGTATTACTTTCGATAAATATTTGCCACGTTTTCATGGAACAATTACCTCATCATCGACGTTGACTGTGTAGATTGGGCAAAGCGGCATGAAAAGTCATTTATTTTGACAAATACCTACCGGCTTTTCTGGTTGCCGCCGAAGCGGACCTCTCGCACTTCGCTGCACTGCAGACTTACGATCCGCGCTTGTCCAACATTACTGAGGCCGACTCAGTTCGATTTCTTCAAGGGTCGCGGCAGTCGGTTTGCTCTGACCCGGCAGATGCTCACGTCAATAAGTTTAACCAAGGAGATTGTTATGCGCTCGATGCTCAAGACTGGAATGTTCGCGTTGATGCTGGCGGCCATGCCGCTCGCGGCTCAGGCCGGAACGCTGGAAGGCGTCGCCATCGGTGCCGGCACCGGTGCCGTTGTTGCCGGACCTCCCGGCGCGGTCGTCGGCGGCGTGGTTGGCGGCGTGGTTGGCGGTCCGAATATCGTAGGGCACCGCCATCGCCACTGCTGGATCAACCACAACGGTTATCGTCGTTGCGGATGGCGCTGAACGTCCGGTCGACGTTCGCGCCGTCGCGACCCGGGGCGGCCGTTCGCCGCTCCGGGGTTTCTTTTCATTGAAACCGAACTGGCTTAATGTTGGAGCTGTGACGTGACCTTCAAATCGTGACCTTCGAATTGAGCAAGCTATCATGTACGGCCTATCTGCGGCTGCAAGCGGACCGCTGTCAGAGACTTTCGCGCGCCTGCATGGATCTCGGAACCGCCAAGGACCTCCGGCTCATGGCCGAGGAATATTGCTTCGAGGCCTCAAAATTGGAGGCGAAAATCTCGACGTTTGAAACGCAATGGGGACAGCATGAATCGTAACATTCTCTATCTCGCCATCGGCGCGCTCGCGGTCGTCACCGCGGTGATTGGCTATCAGCTCTACCAGGAGCGTCAGAAAACCACCGGCATCGAGATCAGTGTCGGCAAAACCGGCATTTCTATCGACAAGAAGTAACTTCTTCCGACACAGCGAACGGAGATAAGACCATGTCGCTCGGGCTCATACTCGTCATCCTCCTCATCATTTTCCTGGTCGGTGGCTTCAGCGGCCGCTTCGGCGGCTATGGCTACGGTTACGGCCACGGCGGCGTTGGCCTTATCGGCACGATTTTGATCATTATTGTTGTGCTGATGTTGCTGGGGCGGATCTAATCCGCATTTAGTCTTAAATGATACCAAAATTGAGTGGCGCACCGTCAGCGCAGGCGCCGGAGCGTGTCCAGGTGAACATTTGGGAAGATGCAAGGGAAGAAAAATTGTGAGCAAAAAGTGATCTAAAATTGCTCCCTATATTCACTCCCCGCCGCCGGCCAGCACCGCGCGGGTCTGCTGGTCCGGCCCGAAATCGTCAGCACCGCCGATCGACATCATTTCGGCCAGCCGCGTGCGCGCGCGATTGACGCGCGACTTGATGGTGCCGACCGCGCAGCCGCAGATATGGGCGGCCTCTTCGTACGAGAATCCGGAGGCGCCGACCAGGATGAGCGCCTCGCGCTGATCGGCCGGCAATTGCACCAACGCCTTGCGGAATTCCGTGAGCTCCACCTGACCATATTGCTCTGGTTGCGATTTCAGGCTCTCGGCATAACGGCCATCGCTGTCCTCGACCTCGCGACGGCGCTTGCGATATTCGGAACGGAAATGATTGCGCAGGATCGTGAACAGCCAGGCGGCCATGTTGGTGCCGGGCTGGAATGAATCGATATTGGCGAGCGCGCGCAATAGCGTCTCCTGCACCAGGTCGTCCGCGCGATCAACGTTCCCGCAAAGCGAGATCGCGAATGCACGCAGGCTTGGCACTGCGCTGAGAACGGCTTTGCGGACTGACTCGTCCATCCGTTAATGTCCGTCCTTGTTGCCGTCGCCATTGATCCGGTTGAGCAACTCGGTGAAGCGGTCGGGGACGCCCTGGTTCACCACATCGTCGTACATGGAGCGAAGCTGCTGCCCGAGCCGTGCCTGTACCTCGCGGCTGAGCTTGGCTGGCTTTGAACTGGATTTCCGGTGGCGATTTTCCGCGGTTTCCATTGGCTTTTGTTGTCCCACCGGTTTGCGCTCGTTCATCGTTCAACCCCGAATCCCTTTGCCCTCATCCGAGGTCTCCCCCGCTGGCTTGCAGGCAAAACACTTCAACAGGCTGATAGTTCCATGGCCAGGGAACTTTTTTCCAACTGCCACGTTGGGACCGCTAAGCAGGCTGGATCGGCGATCGGGGCAGTGCCCCAATCGGCTTGGGGCGGTTTCATTCGGGAGGGAATTTTGTCGACATCTCAATCGGTTGCACAGCATTTACCCTATCTTCGCCGCTACGCCCGGGCGCTTTCGGGCAGCCAGGCCTCGGGCGATGCCTATGTGGCGGCGACCCTGGAAGCCCTGATCCAGGATCCCAAAGTGCTGGATAGCAGTGCATCGACGCGGGTCGCGCTCTACCGGCTGTTCACGAAAATCTGGAATTCGGTCGCGCTCAACGGCAAATCGGGCGGCGTCGAATCGAGCCAGCCGGTCGAGAAGCACCTCGCCCAGATCGCGCCGATGCCGCGCCAGGCGTTTCTGCTGGTCGCGCTGGAGGGGCTTTCGGAAGACGACGCCGCCAAGGTGCTGGATATCGACGTGCCGGCCCTGCGCGCGCTGGTCGAGGATTCCGGCCGCGAGCTCGCCGCCGAAATCGCCACCGACGTGCTGATCATCGAGGACGAAACCTTCATTGCGCTCGATCTCGAAGGCCTGGTGGAAGGCCTTGGCCATCGGGTGCTCGGCGTCGCGCGCACCCATCGTGAAGCGGTGACGCTCGCCAAAGCCAAGCAGCCGGGGATTATTCTGGCCGATATTCAATTGGCGGACGGCAGTTCCGGCCTCGAGGCTGTGAACGAGATGCTGCGCACTTTCGAGGTGCCGGTGATCTTCATCACCGCCTATCCGGAACGCTTCCTCACCGGCGAACGGCCGGAGCCCGCGTTCCTGATCGCCAAGCCGTTCCAGCCGGCGACGGTGTCGGCCGTGCTCAGCCAGGCGCTGTTCTTCGAGCGCAACGCCAAGCGGCGCGAGCGGAAGGCGAGTTGACATGCGCGTGCACTTTTCGTGGCTCAGTTCGTTGACAGGTCGATCGAGAGCCGTATCCATAGGGAAATCTGTTTCCAATGTTGCCGGACCGGATGTTCGCACCGGATAACGGGTGCGGGCGACGGATAGGGACGGAACGACCGCCATGGTGCACGACATTTCGGGGGCGGTGGATACGGATCTGGCTAGGCTGCAACAGGAATCCCTGCGCCTTGCGGCGCAGATCAGCGCGCAAGATCGGGAACTCAGCCTGCTGCGCGCTCGATTTGCGCGTTATGAAACGGCGCTGCGCGGCTCTCAGGTCACCGTGTACACTCAGGATCGCGACCTCCGTTACACCTCGATCAGTAATCCCATTATGGGGCGCGCCATCGAGGATATTCTCGGACGCACCGATGAGGAGATTTTTCCGCCGGATAGCGGCGCGACCGTCATCGCCTTGAAACGCGAGGTGCTCGCGACCGGCGAGCCGAAGCGCGCGGAAGTCGCGCTCGATGAGGGGCCCGGCCTGCGTTGGCACGATCTCCATATTGAACCCCTGCGTAACGAAGCGGGCCACATCGTTGGCCTGACCTGCGCGGCGATCGACGTCACCGAGCGCAAGGAGAGCGAAGCCCATTTGCGGCTGCTGATGCGCGAACTTACGCATCGCTCGAAAAACCTGCTGGCGGTGATCCAGGCGATGGCGCGGCAGACCGCCCGTCATGCCGGGTCGATTGAGGGATTTCTCAACCAATTCGGCGCGCGATTGCAGGCATTGGCCGCGTCGCACGACTTGCTGGTGCGCGAGAGCTGGTACGGGGCATCGTTGCGCGAGCTCATCGAATCGCAATTGACCGCCTATAGCGGTAGCGGCGAAGCGCAGGTCGCCATCGACGGTCCGGCGGTCGCGCTCAAGCCGGAAGCGGCGCAAAATCTCGGGCTCGCACTGCATGAACTGGCGATCAATGCCGCGAAGTTCGGCGCCCTTTCAGTGCCGAGCGGGCGCGTGTCGATCACCTGGGCACTGGGCGACCATGCGCTCGCGCTCGAGTGGATCGAGCAATTTGGTCCGAAAGTGAAGCCGAGGCGCAAGAAAGGATTCGGCAGCATGGTGATCGAGCACAATCTGGCCCGCGCGCTCGATGCCCAGGTCGCCCTCGAATTCGATCCGGACGGCTTGCGCTGTCACATCGTGATTCCGGCAAGCCAGATTCTCGCCGCGCGCTGAGCGCAAGCCGGAACATTCTGCACCATCCGGCGTTGTTATCCGTCCCTTGCAATAGTCGTTGCTGCAACGCCCACGACGCGAGGGTCTGGAGGACGCGGATGCGCGGCATTGCTTCATATTTGATGGGAGGCATCCTGGTGGTGCTGGCGATGGATTTTCTTGCGCCGCCGGTGTGGGCTTGGATTGGCGGTTGGGGCATGGCCGGTGACGCCGCCCAGTGCGGCAATGCAGGTCGTTGATCGCACGCATAAGGGTGATCGGTTGGACGTGCCGACATCCCTCGGTAACCAGCAGCCACCTGCGACGCCGCGCGCGGTGATGATCGGCTGCGATCCGCCCTATAGCCCACTATTGGCGTCCGCGCGCGCCGCTAATCCAGGCCGTTGCGTTGCGGAAATTGGCCATGTGGTGCTAACCGGCTAAATGGCGACTGGCCGGCAGGCAAGGAACTTTTCGCGCGACTAGACGTTGTCGCGAAAATATCAATCGCATTGGGAGTTCGACATGCATAAACCTCTGAGCGTTCTTGCCGCTATTGCGGTCGCCGCAGCGATCGGATTGCCGGCACCGACCATGGCCCAAGGTCGGGAACGAACCAAAGTCGGCGCGCTGACCTGCGACATTTCGGGCGGCATCGGCCTCATCATCACGTCAAAAAAGGAAGTGGCGTGCATGTTCACGCCGTCGCAGCCGGGACCGCGTGAGGTCTATACCGGATCGATCACCAAATTCGGCCTCGATCTCGGCGCCACCGCCGGCGGCGAGATGGTCTGGGCGGTGTATGCGCCGACCACGCGGCGGTTCGGCGCGCTCGCCGGCCATTACGGCGGCGCCAGTGCCGAGGCGACGGTCGGCGCCGGCGTCGGCGCCAATGTCCTGGTCGGCGGCTCGAACCGCACCGTGACCTTGCAGCCGATCTCGGTGCAGGGGCAGGCCGGCCTCAATCTGGCGGTTGGCGTGGCCGGACTTGAATTGCGCCCGGCACGCTAGTTTGTTGTTGGAATAGTTGCACGGCCGCCCTCGCAGCGAGGGCGGCCGAATTTTATTTGACGCGCGCTACTGGCGGCGTCACATGCCGTGGCCGGCGTCCGTAACCAATGAATTGTCGATGTGTTTGCTCACATCGAACGACTTCGGAATCATCTTGAGCTCGGCCAGGCTGTCGATGTTGCTCTGCAGCGCCTTCTCGTTCACGAGGCCTTTGGGATCGTGAAAGATGTCCTTGCCTGGCAGCAGCGCCCAGTCGGCGAATGCCGCTTCCGGCCGGCTGGTCAATTCGGCCATGATCTTGAGCACGCGCGGCCGGTTTGCCGGGTCGTGCACGACCTGGATGCCATGCACATAGTCGGCGAGGAATTTTACCAGCACGTCGCGATGCGTCTTGATGAAATCTTCCTTGGCCGCGAAGAACAGGAATTGCGTGGTGCCCATCCCGTCTTTTTGTTGGAAAAGCTGGCGGAAGCCGCCATCCTTCTGCGCCTTCCACCAGAACGGCGCGAGGAATGAGCCGACCTGGATTTTGTTCTCCTTGGTCAGCGCTTCCATGGCGCCGAAGCCGGCTTCGATGAACCGCACGTCGCGGTCGGGCGTCAACCCGTTTTTACGCACCACGGCGCGCGCCGCCATATCGACCGCGCCGCCGAAGGCGTTGACCGCGATGGTCTGGCCTTTCAGGTCTTTCACCGACTTGATCGGCGAGTTGGCGGCCACGCCATAGACGGTGGAAAAGCTCGGTCCATCCTGTGCCACGTCGGCGACGGCCTTGATCGGCAGATTGGCGTTCACAATTCCAGTGGCGAAGGTCGAGAATGCCAGCACGCCCAGGTCACATTGGTCGGCGGCCAACGCCTGCAACACCAGCGATGAGCCTTTGAAGCGGATGAAGTCGATGGTGTAGTCCTTGCCGAAATATTTGGTCTGGTCCGGCATCTTGAAAATGATCGGCGCCAGGTGCGTCGGAATGGTGTCGTAGCTGACGCGCAGCTTGAACGGTTCGGCGGATGCAGGCGCCATCGCGCCGAGCGCGACGGCGGCGAGCGCCGCGAATAGCCCTTGCTTCAAGGTTGATCGAAACATCGGTTGTCCTCCCACCTTTGTTGGCCGTGAATTCGCTGACCCGCCCCCGCGATCGGCGATCCGGCACCGGCTGCTTATGCGCCGACGGCCGACTTTAGCGTGTTTTTTCGCCAGATTGGCCAAAAATTGTTGACCCGTATCGTGGGTTCAGGCGCCGGCGGCGAGTGCGGATTCGGCGTGCCAGACCAGCAAGCGGGCGCGCAATGCGGCGAAGCCCTGAATGAACACCATGCCGGTGAGCAGCGTTGCCAGCAGGCCGGCGAACACCTTGTCGGATTGCGCAAAGCGCACGGCGCGGATCATATAGCCGCCAAGCCCGTCGCCGCCGGTCAGCATTTCGGTCACCACCGCGATGATCAAGGCGAGCGGAAACGCCACCTGCAACCCGCTGATGATCTGCGGGGCGGCGGCCGGAATAACCACCTTCCAGAACAAGGCGTACGGTTTGGTGCCGAGGTTCCGCGCCGACCAGAGGAAATATTTGTCGACCGTGGTGGTGCCGAGATAGGTGGCGCTCACGATCGGCACTACGCAGGTGAAGGCGATCATCATGGTCTTCGACAGGTCGCCGAGCCCGAACCAAAGAATGAATATCGGCAGGAAGCTGATCTTCGGAATCGGAAAGGCGACCGAGACCAGCGGCTCCATGATCCGCCGTGCGATCGCCGACATCGACATCAGCGCCCCGGCGGCGACGCCGGATACGGCAGCGAGCGCAAAGCCGACAATAGGTAAGGGTGCCGGTCGCCAGCACCTGGCGGGGAATTTCACCGTCGAGCAGGTCGAGCCAGCCGCGCACCAGCACCTTGCTCAGCGGCGGCAGCAAAAAATTGTTGAACACGCCGGTACGGGTCGTGATCTCCCACAGGATCAGCACAACCACGACCGAAAGATTGCGCTCGAAGCCGCGCCGCAGCCAATTGATTTGCGTGCGCGCTTTCATCAGTCCCGCCAGCTCAGGAAGACGCGGTTCAGCCATAGGAACAAGCGGTCGGCGGAAAATCCGATGATGGTCACCGCCAGCACCGCGGCGAACATGCCGGCATAGTCGCCGTCCTCGCCGAGCGTGGCGATAAGGTAGCCAAGTCCGCGCTGGCCGATCAGGAATTCCGCGCTCACCATCAGCGTGAACGACAGCGCCAAGGCGGTGCGCAAGCCGCTCATCACTTCGGGCAGCGCCGCCGGCAGCACGACCTTCCAGGGGATCAGCCATTTCGGCGTGCCCAGGCTCCAGGCCGACCAGACCAGCTGCTTGTTGATGCCGCGCGCCGCGTTGTACGTGGTCACCACGATCGGCAGCAGGCAGCCGAGGAACACGGCGGCGACCTTGGCGGCATCGCCGATCCCTAGCCACAGGATGAACAGCGGGATCAACGCCGACTTCGGCAGCGGGAAGGTGGCGCGCAGCAACGGCTCGAGCACATTGCGCACCCAGCGGTTTTCCGCCATCAGCATGCCGGAGACGATGCCGAACGAGGCGGCCAGAAAAAATCCGCTCGACTGGCGGAACAGCGAAAGCTCCGCATGCTCGAGCAGGTGTCCGCTTTCGGCGAGGCGCATAAAGGCCACCAGCGTGTCGCCGAGCGAAGGAAACAGCGCGGGATTGAGCAGGCCGGCGCGCGCCGCCAGTTCCCACAAGACGAGCCCGGCGAAGATCGGCAGATAGAAAATCGGGATGCGCAGCGCCTTGCTCATAGCCCGCGCCTTTCCTCGGCGATCGTGCGCACCACCTCGTCGCGCAACATGTCCCACAGCTCGTCGGCTTTCTCGTCGATGGCGGCGCGGCTGGCGTCGGGGCCGAGCCCGGTCTCGACGATGGTCTTGATGCGGCCGGGCCGCGCGCTCATCACCACCACGCGCTGCGACAAGAACACCGCCTCGCGCACGTCGTGGGTGACGAACACCACGGTCTTGCGGAAGCGCTGCCACAGCTCACGCAGCTCCTCCTGCATGATCTTGCGGGTCTGCGCGTCGAGCGCGCCGAACGGCTCGTCCATCAGCAGGATCGACGGCTCGCAGGCCAGCATGCGGGCAATGGCGACGCGTTGCTGCATGCCGCCCGACAGCCGGTTCGGATAGGTGTTCTCGAATCCGTTGAGCTTGACCATGTCGATGAAGGCTTGCGCGGTGCGCCGGCGTTCTTGCTTGCCGACGCCGCGCTCGGCCAGCCCGTATTCCACATTGCCGAGCACGGTTTTCCAGGGAAACAGCGCAAAATGCTGGAACACGATGCCGCGGTCCGGCCCCGGCTCGCGGACTGCCGTGCCGCGTACGCGGATTTCGCCGGCCGAGCACGGCACGAAGCCGCCGATCATGTGCAGCAGCGTGCTTTTGCCACAGCCGCTCGGGCCGATGATGGAGACGAATTCACCGTCGCCGATCGACAGCGCGATCCGATCGATGGCAGTCAGTTCGCGATCGTTTTCCAGCGCATAGGTCTTGCTTACGCCGTCGATTTCGATGAGGGCCATCGAGCCTCGCTGTGGACGCTGCGCTCAGCCGAAGGTGAAGGCGTCGTGATAGGCGCCCTGCACCTGGCCGCCGGGGACGGGTCCGCCGCCCGGCACATGCACCATGTTGCCGATCACCGCACAGGTCGCGCCATGCAGGCCGTGGCGCGGGATGGCCATCGGCGTGAGCGCTTCCCAGCTATCGGTCTTCGGATCGTAGGCCTCGTTGGTGCCGAACACCCGGCCGGTGGCTTCGCCGCCAAACACCACGATCTTGCCGCCGATATAGACGCAGGAGGGACCGCTGCGCGCGGTCGGCAGCGGGGCGCGGAACGACCATGCATCGGTCTTGGGATCGTAGACCGCGTTTAAGCTGGTGTTGAAGTCGTAACTGTCCATGCGGCCGGCGATGGCGTGGATTTTTCCGTCGACCACCGCAACACCCATATGGTCGCGGTGGCCGACAAAAGGCTGCGTGCCGGTCGAGCCGCGCATGCTGGCGCGGTCGGAATATTTATTGGTCTCCGGATCATAGACCTCGTGCCATTCGACCGAACGCACGTCGCGGCCGCCGAGCAGGTGGATCTTGCCGTCGAGCACAATGGCGGAAATAGCGCCGCGCGGGCGCGAAATCGGCGCAAGAGGTGCCCACTGGTCGTTCGCGGTGTCGTAGACAAAGCACTTGGAATGCGGGCAGCGGTTCTGCTCGACGAAGCCGCCGAAGGTGTAGAGCTTGGTGCCGATCGACACGCCCGCCACGTGATTGCATGGGTGCGGGAAGGGCGCCTTCAGCGACCAGGTTTTGCTCGCCGGATCGTAGACCTGGTGGAAATTCTGATCGACGCGATGCTTGGCGTAGCCGGCGACCGAATGGATCTTGCCCTGGCATTCGATCACCGCGTGCTCGCCGGTCGGGATCGGCATCCGCGGCATCTCGACCCATCGCCCCGGATTGGCAGCCTTGGGCGCGACGCTCACCATATAGCGCTGCTTCTCGACCGTGGCCGGAATGGCGGTGATCGACTTGTCGTTCAGGCCGAGAAAGAGCGGAAGTTCCTGTTCTGCCATGATTGACCTCAATTGGCGTAATTCGGGACGGCGTCCCGCAATAATTGGCGCGTGAGTTCGACGCCTTCGCGGGCGACGTCATAGGGCGAGCGCACCCATTGCTCGGGATTGGGCGCTTCGTAGGAGAGATAGCCAGTGTAGCCTTTTTCCGCCAACAGGCCGAGCATCTCGCGCCATTTGATGACGCCCTTGCCAGGCGGCAGCCGGTCGGTCGGCCGCCGCACGCCGCTCACCGGATTGGGCGAGAGATCGCTGTACTGGAAACAGTAAATTTTCTCCGCCGGCACGCTCTCGAAGCCGCGGCCGCCGGCGCCGCTGCGCGTGAAGTGATAGGCGTCGATCAGGTAACCGCAATTCGGTTTGTTGGCGCTCTCGATCAGTTCGGTCAGCACCCCCAGACTGTTGAGCACGTCGTGCTGCGAATTGAACTCGATCGCCAGCTTCAATTTGTACTCGGCGGCAATGTCGCCGGCCTCGCGCAGAAACTTGATCGCCTGCGGAACCGGGCCGCTGATTTGGCCGGGCGCGCTCATCAGCATGTCGCAGCCGAGCGCCACCGCGTTCTCGCAAGACTCGCGAAACACCTTGAACAGCCGCTTGCTCTCCTCGCCGGCGGCGAACAGCCAGCCATATTCGACGCCCAGCACGCCGACCGGAATGCCGGCCTTCTCGATCAGGTCGAGCACCTGCGCGTTGCTCATGCCGGCATCGAAGCAGCGCTTGAAATCGGTGCGGCGCAATTCAACCGCGTCGAAGCCGGCAACCTTCGCCGCATCGAGGGCGGTGGCGAGCGGCGTGGTGTCGATGGTCCACATGTGCAGGGCGAGCCGGCCGAACTTCGTGGTCATGCGTTGATGGCTCCGTCGTGAAGGCCGCGAATTGTTGCCTGCCGCTTTGCCTATGGCTAGCGGAAACTAGCGGTCGGACGGCGTCCGACAATTTCAGTTTGTGAAAAGAAGCGGGGTTGGCTGGGGGACTAGGATTCGAACCTAGATTGACGGAGTCAGAGTCCGCAGTTCTACCGTTGAACTATCCCCCAGCAGGCCGGGATCGATGGCGGTCGAAATGAGCCGCCGTCGCCGTGCCGGAGGCCCCTGACATGGGGCAATTCGGCCGATTTGACAAGCCCGCCCTCGCTCACCGGCGGCGCGGGGTCAGGCCGGCCGGCGCGGCCGCGTCACCACCGTCACGATGGCGATCAGGCTGAACGCCGCCACCAGCAGGAACACCAGGCGCGGGCTGCCGTGGTCCATGATAGCGCCGAAAATCAACGGCGAAATAATGCCGCCGATATTGAAGCCGGTGGTGACGAAGCCGAATACTTTGCCGAACGAGCCGGGCGGGGTGACCGCGCGCACGATCATGTCGCGCGACGGCATGATCACGCCCGAGCAGAAGCCGGCTGCCGACATCGCCGCGATCAGCGCCAGCGTGCCGAGATCGAATTGCGCGATCAGTGCGGTGAACAGCGCGATGCCGGCGAGGCCGACGGCCGCCACCATGCCGTGGCGCGTGGTGCGGCCGACCAGCACGCCGCCGATCAGCACGCCGATCGCCGACAGCAACAGATTGCCGGACAAGGCCGCGTTGGCGGTGGTCACCGGCGTTCGCATAGAGCGCGCCGAGCGCGACCACGGAATAATTGTACATGCCGCCGCTCAGTCATCGCGAGCAGCACGAAGAAAACGAGATTGAGCAGGATCGGCGCCGACAGCAACATCCGCCAGCCGGCCGCGGCGTTGTCTGCGCCAGTGTCCGGTGCCGGGGCGGGCGCTTTCGTTTCCGCGTTATCGCGCATCATCAGCAAGACAGCCGCCACCGCGAAACCGAGAATGCCGGTGCCGATGAAGGCGCCGCGCCAGCCCCACAGGCTTTGCATCATCAGCAGACTGGCCGGCGCCACCGCCGATCCGAGCATGCCGGAGAAGGTGTGGATCGAGAACGCCTGGCCGATGCGGTCGGGCGGAACATGGTGCGACAACAGCGCGTAGTCGGCCGGGTGGTAGACGGTGTTGCCGACGCCGGCGAGCGCGAACATCGCCACCATCACCCAGAACGAATCGATCAGGCCCGCGGCCATGAAGGCGCCGGCGCCGATCACCAGCCCGGCAATCAGCAGGATGCGCGCGCCCAGCCAATCGACCAGGAACCCGGCCGGCGTTTGCAGCGCGGCCGACACGCCGTTGAAGGCGGCGAACGCGAAGCCGATCTCGGTGTAGCTCACGCCATAATCCGCGCGCACGAACGGCAGCAGCGGCGCCAGCAGCAGGATGTAATAGTGCGAGACAAAATGCGCCGCGCTCACCGCGCCGACGATGCGGACGTGGGGCGCGCGGCTCACGGCCAGCAATTCGGTCGCTTGACTCATGCGGTATGGGTTCCCGGCAGGGGGCGGACTATGGCCCGGGTGGCCGCGTCAATCCAGCGGATATCCAGTGGGCTGGCTATGTGCGCGGGCAGGGCGGCCTTCAAGACATAGCATGGCTTATTGAAACAGGACGCCCGCGCTTCGTGCTAGTATAATTAGATAAAATTATCTGGCGGCTGCGGTTCTCCGGGCGCCAACCGCTTGCCGCGCACGATCAAGGCGCTGCGGGTATCGCCATGATCTCCATCACCGTCAATGGAAAGCTGCATCGGCTCGACGTCGAGCCCGAGACACCGCTGCTCTGGGTCATCCGCGACGAGATCGGACTGACCGGCACAAAATTCGGTTGCGGGGTCGCGCTGTGCGGCGCCTGCACCGTGCATGTGAACGGCGAGGCCGTGCGCTCTTGCGGCATCCAGGTCGGCGACGTCGTCGGCAAGACCGTCACCACCATCGAAGGTCTGTCGTCGGACAGCAAACATCCAGTGCAGCAGGCTTGGCTCGCCGAGGACGTGCCGCAATGCGGCTACTGCCAGTCCGGACAGATCATGGCGGCGGCGGCGTTCCTGAAGGAGCATCCGCAGCCGACCGACGCCGACATCGACGCCAATCTCAGCGAGATCTGCCGCTGCGGCACGTATCCACGCATTCGCCGCGCGATTCATCGCGCCGCGGCCCTGATGAAGACGTGAGCGGGAGGCAGCCATGAATCAGATCGTCAACACCTCCGTCACCCGCCGCCAATTCGTCGTCGCCTCGGCCTCAGCCGCCGGCGGGCTGGCCATCAGCGTGACATTCCCCGGTTTGGCGGACGCCGCCAGCATCGGGCCGCAGGCCTGGGGCGCCGATAGCGCGCCAAACGATATCAACGCCTTCCTGGCGATCGATCCGGACGGCAGCATTCTCATCCGCTCGCCGCACAATGAGATGGGGCAGGGCGCCATCACCGCGCTGCCGATGATCGTCGCCGAGGAACTGGAATGCGACTGGTCGAAGGTAAAGGTCGAATATGCGTCGTCGGCGCGCAATCTGCGCGAAGGCAATGTCTACGGCGACATGGTGACGGCCGGCAGCCGCGGCGTGCGCACGACGTGGCGAATGCTGCTGCAAGCCGGCGCCAGCGCGCGCGCGCGGCTCGTCGCGGCGGCGGCGCGGCGCTGGAACGTGCCGGAGGCCGAATGCGAAGCGGCCAATAGCAAGGTCACTCACAAAAAATCCGGCCGCAGCCTCGATTTCGGCGCGCTCGCCGCCGACGCCGCCAAGATCAAGCTCGACCGGGAGCCGGCGATCCGCACGCCCGAGCAGTTCAAGCTGATCGGGAAATCGCTGCCACGCCTCGATACCCCGCTCAAGATCAACGGCGCGGCCAAGTTCGCCATCGATACGCAGATCCCCGGCATGGTGTATGCGGCAGTCGCCGCCTGCCCGGTGTTCGGCGGCAAGCTCAAGAGCGTCGACGATACTCCGGTCAAGGGCCGGCGCGGCGTGCTGGAGGTGGTCAAGCTCGACGACGCCGTGGCGGTGGTGGCCGACCGCTTCTGGCGCGCCAAGGAAGCGCTCGCCCTGCTCAAGCCGGAATGGGAAACCGGCGCGGCCGGCAAGACCGACAGTGCGCAGTTCGCCAAGCTCTATCGCGACACGCTCGACGGGCCGATGGTGGGCGCGCGCAACGACGGCAATGTCGATGCGGTGTTCGCCAAGGCTAACAAGGTCATCGAGGCGCTCTACGAAGCGCCGCATCTGGCGCATGCCTGCATGGAGCCGCTCAACGCCACCGTGCGGTTTGACGCTGACAAGCTCGAGGTCTGGCTCGGCACGCAGGCGCCGATGGGCACCATCCATCAGGCGGCGGCCGCTTCCGGCCTCAAGCCGGAACAAATCGTCATTCACAATTGCTTCCTCGGCGGCGGCTTCGGCCGTCGCACGGCCAATGACGAAATGCGCCAGGCGATCCTGGTCGCCAAGCAAATCAAAAAGCCGGTGAAGCTGGTGTGGACGCGCGAAGAGGACATAACGCAAGACCGCTATCGGCCGCAGGCGGCGGTGCGGCTGAAAGCGGCGCTCGGCGCCGACGGCATGCCGATCGCGTTCGACGCCAAGATCGCCGTCGGGTCGATTCTGCGCTCGGTCGGCATGAGCAAGGTGGAGAATGGCGTCGAGGCGCAGGCCGTCGAAGGCTTCGCCAACACCAGCTACAAGATTGCCAACCTGCGCGTCGGCTGCATGCTCAAGAACACCCACGTGCCGGTGATGTTCTGGCGCTCGGTCGGCTCCTCGCAGAACGCGTTCTTCATGGAGAGCTACATCGACGAACTGGCGCACGCGGCGGGCCAGGACCCTTACAAGTTCCGCCGCGCGCTGCTGATGCACAGGCCCGACTTCATCGGCGTGCTCGACAAGATCGCCGAGAAGGGCGATTGGGGCAAACCGCTGCCGGCGGGCCGCGGCCGCGGCATCGCCATCCACGAATGCTATGGCACGATCGTCGGCCAGGTTGCCGAAGTGACGGTCAGCCGCAAGGGCGAGGTCAGAGTCGATCGCGTGGTCGCGGCGGTCGATTGCGGCCATGTGGTCAATCCGTCAATCGTGGAAGCGCAGATCGAGAGCGGGGTGATCTACGGCCTCTCCGCCGCGCTTTACGGCGAGATCACCATCAAGGACGGCCGCGTCGAGCAGGGCAATTTCGACAGCTACCAGGTCGTCACCCTGGCCGACACGCCGAAGATCGAGGTCTACCTCGCGCTCTCCGGCGGCACGAAATGGGGCGGCATCGGCGAGCCCGGCACGGCGCCGACCGCGCCCGCGGTCGCCAATGCGGTGTTCGCCGCGACCGGCACGCGGGTGCGCTCGCTGCCGCTCAAGAACGTGAAGCTCGCCGGGCCGGCGTGAGCTGAAGCGCTGTCGAATAAGCGGGGCCGCCGGCAACGGTGGCCCCGTTTGCTATTTGGCGGTTTGTTTGGCCCCGGCTGCCTCAATCGCTTGCCAGATACGCGCCGGCGTCATCGGCATCTCCAGATGCCGGATGCCATATTCCGAAAGCGCGTCGATCACCGCATTGGCAACGGCGGGCAGCCCGCCGGAAGTGCCGGCCTCGCCGCAGCCCTTGGCGCCGAGCGGATTGCTCTTGGTCGGCACCGGGTGGCTCGCCACCTCGATCATCGGCGCGTCGTGCGCGCGCGGCATGGCGTAGTCCATGAATGAGCCGGTCACCAGCTGGCCGTCGCTGTCGTAGACCGCCTGCTCCAGTAGCGCCTGGCCCAATCCCTGCACCACGCCGCCTTGGATCTGGCCCGCCACCAGCAGCGGATTGACCACGGTGCCGAGATCGTTGACGGCGGAATATTTCACCACTTGGGTGTCGCCGGTCTGCGGATCGATCTCCACCTCGGCGACGTGACAGCCGTTCGGAAACGCGGACGGGACCGGCTCGCTCCCCACGTGATCGTTGTCGAGCGAGGTCGGCACGCCGTCCGGCAGCTTGAGCCCGCCGCGCAGCCGCGCGGCCAGTTCCAGCAGGCCGATCGAGCGGTCGGTGCCGGCGATGACGAAGCGGCCGGCCTTGAATTCGATGTCGCTGACGGAGGCTTCCAGCACGTGCGAGGCGATCTGCTTGCCGCGCTCGATCACGATCGCGGAGGATTCGGTGAGCGCCGCGCCGGCGAACATCACCGAGCGCGAGCCACCGCTGCCGCCGCCGAAGGCCATGCGGTCGCTGTCGCCTTCCACGGTGCGGATGCGGTCGAACGGAACGCCGAGCAGGTCGCTCAATATCTGCGCATAGGTGGTTGCGTGCCCCATGCCGAAGTCCATGGTGCCGGCGACGATCGTGACCGTGCCGTCGGCCTCGAAATGGATGGCGCCCAGCTCCTTGCCACCGCCGGCGGTGACTTCGAGATAGCAGCCGATGCCGAAGCCGCGCAGCAGCCCGCGCTTCTTGCTCTCGCGCTTGCGCTTCTTGAAGCCTTTGTAGTCGGCCATCTCCAGTGCCTGCTTGAGTACGCCGAGGAAGTCGCCGCAGTCATAGGTCATGCCGGAGGCGGCGTTGAACGGCAGGTCGCTCTTGCGGATCATGTTGCGCTTGCGCAATTCGATGCGGTCGATGCCGAGTTCGGCGGCGGCGAAGTCGAGCGCGCGCTCCATGTAGTAGTTGCCTTCGGGCCGGCCGGCGCCGCGATAGGCGGACACCAGGGTCGTATTGGTGAACACGCATTTCGTCGCCACTTCGATCAGCGGCGTGCGGTAGACGCTGGCGATGTTCTTGACCTGGTTGCCGGTCGGCAGCAGCGGCCCGAATTGCGCGAGATAGCCGCCCATGTCGCCGTAGCCGCTCAAGCGCAGCGCCAGAATATGTGCGTTCTCGTCGAACGCGATTTCGACGGTCATGTCCTGGGCGCGGCCATGATGATCGGACACGAAGCTGCCGGAGCGCTCGTCGGTCCATTTCACCGGCCGCCCGAGCGCGCGCGCGCCGTGCAGGATGCAGACATATTCCGGATAGACCGCCGCCTTCATGCCGAACGAGCCGCCGACCTGGCCGGTGATCACGCGCACCTTGTCGGCGGGCGCGCCGAGAATATCCATCAGCGTGGTCTTCATGCCGAAGACGCCCTGGCTGGTGGAATAGAGCGTCCACTTAGCCTGCGCGGCGATCGAATTCGCCGATCGCGGCGCGCGGCTCCATGGCGTTGACCACCATGCGCTGATTGGAGGTTTCGAGCCGCGTGACGTGCTTGGCCTTGGCGAAGGCTGCCGCCACCTTTTCGGCATCGCCGTAGTGATAATCGAGCGCGATATTGTTCGGTACCGCATCGTACACCAGCGGCGCGCCGGGCTTCACCGCCTCTGCCGGCTTGAGCACCGGCGACAATGGTTCGATGTCGAGCGCCACCGCTTCGGCCGCGTCCTTGGCTTGCGCGACTGTCTCCGCGATCACGCAGGCGACCGGATCGCCGACATAGCGCACTTTGTCGCCGGCCAGCGCCGGCCGCGGCGTATAGCGGATCGGCGAGCCGTCGCGGCTCTTGAGCGGCAAGTTGCATTTGAGCGGGCCATAGCCGGCAAGATCGGCTGCGGTATAGACCGCGAGCACGCCCGGCATCGCCTTGGCGGCGGCGGTGTCGATGCCGCGGATGACGCCATGGGCGTCACGGCTGCGCACCATCACCGCATAGGCTTGGCCGGGCCGGCTGATGTCGTCGGTGTAGCGGCCTTCACCCCGTACCAGCGTGGGGTCCTCGCTGCGCGGTACCGGCTGGCCGACGCCGAATTTGGTCAGCGAAAGGGCGGCTTCGGTGGTTCTGTCATCCATGCCGGGGCTTTAGCGGTCGTTTGCGTGGAAAGCACGAGATAAAGCAGGCCAGCCGCCCGCACAAGAATGGGTTTTGGGCAGGAGGGTTGCGTGGGCCACGGGCGCTGTTAGACTTTTCGCGATCGACGGAACATTGCCGCAACCTTGGCGCGCTGGGAAGCGGTTCCGGGGGCGGCAGGAAGGCTGTGACATATGAGCGGCGAGGCCGGGGATATCCCGGGCCTCGACCCCGCTATTGATCGGGCGCCGCCGGGGCGGTCCCGATGGGGTCGGCGGTCGCCTGGACGGCTCGACAGCGGCTTGGGCAGCGATCGCGGCGGCGCGAGCTACGCCGCGCTCGATCTCGGCACCAATAATTGCCGCCTGCTGGTGGCGCGTCCGACCGGCGACGGCTTCCGCGTGGTGGATGCCTTCTCCCGCATCATCCGGCTCGGCGAAGGCGTCTCCGCCTCCCGGCGTTTGAGCGAGGCGGCGATCGAACGCGCCATCGAAGCGCTCACGATCTGCCGCAACAAGATGAAGAACAAGGGCGTCACCCGCGCCCGCCTGATCGCGACCGAGGCCTGCCGCTCGGCGGAGAACGGCGAGGCTTTCCGCGCCCGCGTCGCGCAGGAGGTGGGCCTCGAGCTGGAGGTGATCGACCGCGAGACCGAGGCGAGGCTCGCCGCCACCGGCTGCACGACACTGATCGATCCGCACGCCGACGGCGCGGTGCTGTTCGATATCGGCGGCGGCTCCTCGGAATTGGTGCGGCTCAACCGCTCGCAGAAATCCCGCGGCGGGCCGCCGTTGCCGCAAATCCGCGGCTGGATCTCGCTGCCGCACGGCGTGGTGACGCTGGCCGAGCGTCATGGCGGCATTAGCGTCAGCCCGGAAATCTACGAGACGATGGTGGCCGAAGTGGCGGCGCTGATCGCGCCATTCGCGCAGGAGCATGGCGGCGAGGCTTTAAGCGGCATCCACATGCTCGGAACTTCGGGCACCGTGACGACGATTGCCGGCGTGCATCTCGATCTCAAGCGCTATGACCGCAACCGCGTGGACGGCTGCTGGATGAGCGCGCAGGAAATCAGCGCGGTGATCGAGAAACTGCTGGCCATGAGCTACCAGGAGCGCGTCGCGAGCCCGTGCATCGGCGCCGAGCGCGCCGATCTGGTGCTCGCCGGCTGCGCCATCCTGGAAGCGATCCGCCGCGCGTTTCCATGTCCGCGCCTGCGCGTCGCCGACCGCGGCCTGCGCGAGGGCATGCTGGTGCAGATGATGCGCGAGGACGGCGTGTGGGGCGGCGGCCATCAGCCGGCGGCATCGTGACGGCGCGCGGCAAGGGCAGCGGCTCGCGCGCCTTGAAGGTCCGCGTCAAGAGCGGCAAGGGCCGCAAGCTGTCGTCCAAGCTGTGGCTGGAGCGCCAGCTCAACGATCCTTATGTCGCGCGCGCCAAGCGCGAAGGCTATCGCTCGCGCGCCGCCTACAAGCTCATCGAGATCGACGACAAGGCGCGCTTCCTCAAGAAAGGCGCACGCGTGATCGATCTCGGCGCCGCGCCCGGCGGCTGGAGCCAGGTGGCGGCCAAGCGCGTCGGCGCGCCCGCCCAAGGCCGCGTCGTCGCCATCGATATCCTGCCGATGGAGCCGATCGCCGGCGTCGATTTCGTGCACCTCGATTTCCTCGATCACGACGCCCCGCAGAAACTGAAGGCGATGCTGGGCGGGCTCGCCGATGTGGTGCTCTCCGACATGGCGGCCAACGCCACCGGGCACGCCCGCACCGATCACTTGAAGATCATGGCGCTGGTGGAGATCGCCGCCGAATTCGCCCGCGAGGTGCTGGCGCCGGGCGGCACGTTCCTCGCCAAGGTGCTGCAAGGCGGCACTGAGGCCGCGCTGCTCGCCGCCCTCAAGCGCGACTTTACAAGCGTCAAGCACGTGAAGCCGGCGGCGAGCCGCTCGGATTCGGCCGAGCTTTATCTGCTGGCAACGGGATTTCGCGGCGGCGCTAGTTAGTCTCAGCCAATGCGTTGGTCGGACGAATCGGTTGGGCTTGGCTCCGGCAGCCGATTGGCCAGTTCCGCCCCGGCATGCGGCGAAAGCCGTGCGAAAATCAGCGCAGACAGGGCCGAGATCGCCGCCACTGCCAGGAAAGCAGGTGGAAAATCGGCAGCTTGCAGAACTCCGCTGCCCTTAAACTGGACGGTGAGTTCCACCGCCAGCGCCCCCAGCGCCACCCCGGTCGATACCGACAATTGCTGGCCGACACTGATCAGCGCGGTCGCCCGGCTGACCCGGCTCGTTTCGACCTCGGCATAGGCGATGGTGTTGATGCTGGTGAATTGCAGCGACCGGAAAAAGCCGCCGACCAGCAGCAGCGCCACCATGACCGCCATCGGCGTGGTCTGCGTGAAGCCGGCGCAGACCGCGAGGAATGCCGAACTGATCACGGCATTGCTCACCAGGATGGCGCGGAAGCCGAACCGGCGCAGGATGGCCGCGGTCGCCCATTTCATGCCCATGGCGCCGAGCGCGGTGGCAAAGGTGACCATGCCGGACTGGAACGGTGACATGCCGAAGCCGACCTGCAGCATCAGCGGCAGCAGGAACGGCAGCGCGCCCAGGCCGAGCCGGAAGATGAAGCCGCCGGTCACGCTGGCGAAAAAGGTCGGTAGTCGGAACAGCGTGAGATCGAGCGCCGGATTGGCGGTGCGCCGCGCGTGTACAAGATAGGCCGCGATGAAAATCACACCGCCCACGATCAGTGCGACCACCACGGTCCAGGGCAGGAAGTTGAGCCCCAGCACCGAAAATCCGAAGGCGACGCCGGCGATGCCGAGGCCGGCCAGCACCATGCCGACGATGTCGAAGCGCTCGCGATGCTCGGCGCGCAGGTCTTCGATATAACGGGTGGCGAGGACGATGCCGATGAGGCCGATCGGCACGTTGATGATGAAGATCCAGTGCCAGGAGGCGTAGGTGGTGATGAAGCCGCCGACCGGCGGACCCAGCACCGGGCCGATCAACGCCGGCGTCGTCACCCAGGCCATGGCGTTGACCAATTCGCGCTTGTCGATGGAGCGCACCAGCACCATGCGGCCGACCGGCGTCATCATGGCGCCGCCGATGCCCTGCACGATGCGGGCGATGACGAAATCGGTGAGCGAGTTCGACAGCGCGCAGCCGATCGAGCCGAGCACGAAAACGGCGATGGCGGCGCGGAACACGGTGCGCGCGCCGAAGCGGTCGGCGGTCCAGCCGCTGGCCGGGATGAAGATCGCGAGCGAGAGCAGGTAGGAGGTGACCGCCAGCTTGAGCGCCAGCGGATTGGTGCCGATATCGGCCGCGATCGCCGGCAGCGAGGTGGCGATCACGGTCGAATCCATGTTTTCCATGAACAGGGCGACCGCGATGATCAGCGGTATGATGCGGTCACGGCGCATGGGCATCCGGGTGGGCGGTCAAGGGTTAGAAGCTTGCGTCCTTCAATAGCAGAGCGGAGGCCGAACAAAGGCGGCTACGTTCATAACAGCCATCCGCGAATGCCCTAGGAATTGGCGCCATCCCGTGCTAACCGACCGACGCCAACCCAAAAGCGGGCCGTGACGTCGGGCGAGGAACCCCCTCGCGACAGGCATTTTATAAGCCTTCGGCAGCCGGCCGCGTTTTCCTTTTCGGGTGAGACGGAGTTGGCGATGGCCGCAAAAAACAACGGAAGTCCGCGCGAAGGGCTTACTTTCGACGACGTGCTGATCAGGCCCGGCCTCTCCGAGGTGCTGCCCGCCGACGTCGATATCCGCTCCCGCGTCACCCGCTCGATCGCCGTCAACATCCCGATCATCGCCTCCGCCATGGACACGGTGACCGAGGTGCAGATGGCCATCGCCATGGCGCAGGCCGGCGGCATCGGCGTCATCCACCGCAACCTGGAGCCGGAGCAGCAGGCGGCGCAGGTGCGCCAGGTGAAGAAATTCGAGTCCGGCATGGTGGTCAACCCGCTCACCATCGAACCGCGCGCCACGCTGCAGCAGGCGCTCGACCTGATGAAAGAGAACCACATTTCCGGCGTGCCGGTGGTGGAAGGCGGCGGCAACGGCAAGGCCGGCAAGCTGGTCGGCATCCTGACTAACCGCGATGTGCGCTTTGCCACCGATCCGCGCCAGCGTGTGGCCGAGCTGATGACCAAGGACAAGCTCGTCACCGTGCGCGAGGGTGTGAGCCAGGACGAAGCCAAGCGCCTGCTGCACCAGCACCGCATCGAGAAGCTGCTGGTGGTGGACGATCAATATCGTTGCGTCGGCCTGATCACCGTGAAGGATATCGAGAAGGCGGTGGCCAATCCGAATGCCTGCAAGGACGAGCAGGGCCGTTTGCGCGTCGCCGCCGCCACCACGGTAGGCGACAGGGGCTTCATGCGCACCGAGGCGCTGATCGCCGCCGGCGTCGATCTGGTGGTGGTGGATACCGCGCACGGGCATTCGCGCTACGTGCTCGATGCGGTCACCCGCATCAAACGCATGTCGAACGCGGTGCAGGTGGTGGCCGGCAATGTCGCCACTACCGAGGGCGCCAAGGCGCTGATCGATTGCGGCGCCGACGCCATCAAGGTCGGCATCGGCCCGGGCTCGATCTGCACCACCCGCATCGTCGCCGGCGTCGGCGTGCCGCAGCTCACCGCCATCATGGACGCGGTCGAGGCGGCGAAAGCCTCGAACACGCCGGTGATCGCCGATGGCGGCATCAAATATTCCGGCGATCTCGCCAAGGCGCTCGCCGCCGGCGCCGATTGCGCCATGGTCGGCTCGCTGCTCGCCGGCACCGATGAGACGCCGGGCGAGGTATTCCTCTATCAGGGCCGTTCCTACAAGAGCTATCGCGGCATGGGCTCGGTCGCCGCCATGGCGCGCGGCTCGGCCGACCGCTACTTCCAGCAGGACATCAAGGACGCGCTCAAGCTGGTGCCGGAGGGCGTCGAGGGCCAGGTCGGCTACAAGGGCCCGGTCGCCAATGTGCTGCACCAGCTCGCCGGAGGCTTGCGCGCCGCCATGGGATATGTGGGCGCCAAGACGCTCGACGATTTCCACGGCAGGGCTGAGTTTATGCGCATTTCGGGCGCCGGCCTGCGCGAGAGCCACGTGCACGACGTGACGATTACGCGTGAGAGCCCGAATTATCCGTTGGGCGGCTGAACCTCGAATGGCAATCCAATTCGTTTTACTGCCGCTGTTCGTTCAGGTTGCGCTGACCTTCGGGTTGATGTTCTGGATGGCGTTTTCGCGGATCGGCGCGATCAAGCGCAAGGAAACAAGAATGGCGGACGTCGCGCTCGGCCAATTGAACTGGCCGCCGCGCGTGCAGCAGATCAGCAATAGTTACCATAGCCAGCTGCAGCTTCCAGTCTTGTTCTATGTGTTGACTGTCCTCGCAATTGTCACGCGCCACGCCGATGTCGTGTTCGTGGTCATGGCCTGGCTGTTCGTGTTCACGCGCCTGCTGCACGCTTACATTCACACTGGCAGCAACTTCGTCCGCCACCGTTTCAACGCCTTTGCGCTCGGCGCGATGATCCTGTTGGCGATGTGGCTGATCTACGCATTCCGCATGCTAATCGGCCTGCCATGACGCCGGCCGCGCGGCTCGCCGCCGCTATCGACATTTTCGGTAATCTGGAAAGCGAGCGCCGCCCGGCGGCCGACGCGCTCAAGAGTTGGGGCTTAGGTCATCGCTTCGCCGGCTCCGGCGACCGTGCGGCCATCGCGGGCCTGGTTTACGACGCGCTGCGCAGGCGCACCTCGAGCGCCTATCTGATGGGCGCCGATACGCCCCGCGCCATCTTGCTTGGCATGCTCAAGCGCGAACGCGGTTTCGACTGGCGCGATCGACGAAACTTACCGACGGCTCACAATATGGCCCGGAAGCGCTCAGCGAGAACGAGCGCAAGCGCCTCGATGCCGCCGACATGGCCGGCGCGCCCGCGCACGTCGCCGGCGACTATCCGGAATGGCTCGATCCGCATTTCACTCGCGCCTTTGGCGACGCGCGCGCCGAGGAGGGCGCGGCCTTGGCCTCGCGCGCGCCGCTCGACCTGCGGGTGAACACATTGAAGGCGGAGCGCGACAAGGCCGCCGCGATGCTGTCGGATTTGAAGCCGGAGCTGGCGCGCTGGTCGCCCTGGGGTCTGCGTATCCGGCTTGCCGCCGACGCCAAGAGCCCGGCAATCCATGCTGAACCCGCCTTTCTCAAAGGCATGGTCGAATTGCAGGATGAAGGTTCGCAGCTCGCCGCGCTGTTTTCCGGCGCCAAACCGGGCGAACAGGTGGTCGACTTATGCGCCGGCGCCGGCGGCAAGACGCTGGCGCTCGCCGCCATGATGGAAAACAAGGGGCAGATCTTCGCGACCGACGACGACAAAAGACGGTTAGCTCCGATCCACGACCGCCTCAAACGCTCGGGCGCCCGCAATGTGCAAGTGCGCACGCCGAAATCGGTCGGCGGCGAAATCGCCGACCTTGCCGCGCGCTGTGATCTGGTGCTGATCGACGCGCCTTGCACCGGCACCGGCGCCTGGCGGCGCAACCCGGACGCCAAGTGGCGCATGCGGCCCGGCGCGCTCGAACAGCGCCAGAAGGAGCAGGCGGAAATCCTCGACCGCGCCGTGCCCTTGCTCAAATCCGGTGGGCGCATTGCTTACGTGACCTGTTCGGTACTCGACGAGGAAAACGGCGCGCAGGTGCGCGGGTTCCTGGCGCGCCATGCGGAATTTTCCGTGCAGCCGCCGGCCGACGTGGCAAATGCGCTCGGTGAGCGTGCCTTCATGTTCCGCAAGGCGGCGCGATTGTCGGACGAGGGAATTCTGATGACGCCGCGCACGACCGAAACCGACGGCTTTTTTGTCAGCGTGTTGAAGAGCGGCTAGCCCTTGTCAGGCTGCCAACGCGACACGGTCTCGATGTCGGTTTCGACCTGCCAGGGGCCGCTCTTGCCCGGCGCCTGCACCGCCTCGGCGAGCATGGCAAGAAAATCGTGCCGCGGCACGTCGCGGAAACCCATGTTCGCCCACAGCCGCCCGATCAATTTTCCGTCGTTGAACCGGTAGCCCCATTGCGCGAGATGCCAGTTGAGCACGGTCATGCCGATGCGTGAGGCATTGGACACAGCTGTGAACTGCGACTCCGAGGTGAAGCTGCCGCCGGTCGCGAAGCCGTAGCCGCCGGCGACCAGATCGCCCGCCTTGTTCCAGACCTCGAACGAATGCGCGTAACCGGCATCGTAGGCCTCGGCATAGACGCGCATGATGCGCGGCGTAATCCAGGTGAGGTGCCAGCGGCCCGGCCGGCGTCCCGCGCAGGCGGCGATCACGGCTTCGAAATCGCGGTCGAAGGTCACGCTGTAGCGGCCCTGGCGCATCAGCCGCGCCAGATTGTTCGAGATATGGAAATTCCTGAAAAACAGCAGCGAGCGCTGCGGCGGCGACCACCATTTCAATGGCGCGACATGCGCGAGCGGGTAGAGCCCGCGCCGGTAGGCGTCGAGCAGTGTCGGCAGCGAGAGATCATGCACGATGCCGGCGAGGCCCGGCGGATTGGCGAGCGCGCGCTCGGGATCGGGCAGCGCATGATTGGGCGCCAGAATCTCGTCGAAGCAGAGCTTGAGCAGGCCCGGCAAGCCGGCGATGCGGTTTGGCATCAGCGCCCGCGCGAGTCCGAGCGCCCAGCGCTCGGCCCTACCGATCGGGCTCTCGCGGAACAGCGCGGCGCGGCGGTTCGCCCGCGGGACTGCGGAAAGCGTCAAACGATCGACGTGATAGGCCAAAACCAGTCCCCAAACGTGTGGAAATGGCGAAAATCTTCGCCTTTATCTCGCACGGGCGGGCTAATGGAGGGTTATCCGAATGTGTCTTAATCTCGCTTAGTTAACCGGAGCCTGACGCCGCTTTGGCGCAACAGGCTCGTCCCTGCAAAGCCATCCCGATCGAGGGCGATTCGGACTCGGCTGCGCGAGGCAAAGGTCCATTGCGAGATCGTGCCTTAGCGGCTTGATTTCGCTTACGATTGCAGCCACATGCAGGCCATGAACAAGCCGCTCAGCGCCATCGATTCGATCCCGCTCACGCCACTCGCGGCGGAAGTCGAGCGCCGGCGCACCTTTGCCATCATTTCACACCCGGACGCCGGTAAAACCACCCTGACCGAGAAGCTGTTGCTGTTCGGCGGCGCCATCAATCTCGCCGGCCAGGTCAAGGCCAAGCGCGACCGGCGCGCCACCCGCTCGGACTGGATGGCGATCGAGCGCGAACGCGGCATCTCGGTGGTCACCTCGGTGATGACCTTCGATTACGACGGCCGCGTGTTCAACCTGCTCGACACGCCGGGCCACGAGGATTTCTCCGAGGACACCTACCGCACGCTCACCGCGGTCGACTCGGCGGTGATGGTGATCGACGCCGCCAAGGGCATCGAGGCGCGCACCCGCAAGCTGTTCGAGGTCTGCCGGTTGCGCGATATCCCGATCCTCACCTTCATCAACAAGATGGACCGCGAAAGCCGCGACCCGTTCGAACTGCTCGACGAGATCGAGAAGACGCTGGCGCTCGACACCGCGCCGATGACCTGGCCGATCGGGCGCGGCCGCGACTTCGCCGGCACACTCGATATCGCCACCGGCGAGATGCGGCTGTTGAGCGAGGACGGCCGCACCGCCAAGCCGCAGCCGCTCGATCTGGCGGCGCTGGCGCAAAAAAATCCCATGCTCGATGCCAAGGCCATCACCGAAGAGCTGGCGCTGGTCAAGGACGCCTGCCGGCGCTTCGATTTCGATTCCTTCCGCGAGGGCCACCTGACGCCGGTGTTCTTCGGCTCGGCCTTGAAGAATTTCGGCGTCAAGGACCTGCTCGACGCGCTCGCCAGCTTCGCGCCGGCGCCGCGCGCGCAAGTGTCGAACAAACGCATCATCGACGCGCATGAGGGCGCCATGACGGCCTTCGTGTTCAAGATCCAGGCCAACATGGATCCCAATCACCGCGACCGCATCGCCTTCGCGCGGTTGTGCTCGGGCAAGCTGCGGCGCGGCATGAAGGCGAAGCTGGTGCGCACCGAGAAGCCGATCACGCTGTCGGCGCCGCAGTTCTTTTTCGCGCAGGACCGCGCGCTCGCCGACGAGGCCTATGCCGGCGACGTGGTCGGCATTCCCAACCACGGCACCTTGCGCATCGGCGATACGCTCACCGAAGGCGAGGATATCGCCTTCCTCGGCGTGCCGAATTTCGCGCCGGAAATTCTGCGGCGGGTGAAGCTGGGCGACCCGATGAAGGCCAAGAAGTTGAAGGAGGCGCTCCAGCAGATGGCGGAGGAGGGCGTCGTCCAGGTGTTCCGGCCGCTCGACGGCGCGCCAGCGCTTGTCGGGGTGGTCGGGCCCTTGCAGCTCGACGTGCTCAAGGTGCGGCTGGCCGACGAATATGGCCTCGACATCGGGTTCGAGACGCCGGAGTTCCAGCTCGCGCGTTGGATTGCCTGTGTTGACACCAAGAAACTCGACGACTTCGTGCAGGCCAATTATTCCAGCGTGGCCGAGGATTTGGACGGCGATCGCGTGTTCATGGCGCGTAACCAGTTCATCCTCGATTACACCGCCGAGCGCGCCCCCGGCATCGTGTTCAGCGATATCAAGGACGTGAAGAACAAGGCGGCTTAATTAATTCTGTCATTCCGGGGCGTCGCAAAGCGGCGAACCCGGAATCCATACTCCGCAGCGCTAGGGGTTTTGGATTCCGGGTTCGCGGCCTTTGGCCGCGTCCCGCAATGAAAATAAATCAGTTCAAAAAAATCAGTTCACCTTCACATTTGCCGCCTTGATTACCGGCGCCCAGCGCGCGATTTCGCCGTCGATGCGGGCGCGGAATTCCTCTGGCGTCGAGCCGACCGGCTCCATCAATTGCGCCGCAAGCCGCGCGCGCACGGCGGGTTGCCTGATGATCTCCACCACATCCTGGTTGATCTTGTCGACGATCGCTTTCGGCGTGCCGCCCGGCGCGATCAATCCGTTCCAGGCATCGGCCTCTACGTCGATGCCGCTTTCTTTCAACGTCGGCACGTCCGGCAGATAGGGCGAGCGCTTGGCGGTCGAGACCGCGAGGATTTTCACCTTGCCGGCCGCCGCCTGCGGCGTCACCGAAATCGCCGGCAGGCAGGCCATCTGCGCGTCGTTGCGGATCACCGCCGTGATCGCCTGCGGCGAACTGGCGTAGGGCACGTGCACCAGCTTGGCGCCGGCTTTGATGGCGACCGCCTCCATCGCCAGATGCGACAGCGAGCCGTTGCCGATGGACGCGAAGTTGTATTTGCCCGGATTGGCTTTGAGCAGGGCGACCAGCTCGCCGACCGTGTTCACTTTGAGGTCGGGATTGACCGCGAGTGCGCTCGGCTGGGTGACGAGCAAGGTGATGGCCGCAATGTCCTTGCTCGGATTGTAGGGCAAATTCGAAAACAGCAGCGTATTGATGGCGAGCGGGCCGCCGATGCTGATGCCGATGATGGCGCCGTTGGGGGCGGCCTTGGCGACGGCGTCGGTGGCGAGATTGCCGCTCGCGCCCGGCTTATTTTCGACCAGGAATGTGGCGGCGGGATACTTCTGGGTCAGGCCCTCGGCGACGATGCGCGCCACGATGTCGGGCGTCGAACCGGGGCCGAACGGAACCAGAATGCGCACGGTTTTGGCCGGCCATTCTTGTGCCAAACCGGGCATACTGGCGGCGCCGAGTAGCGCGAACGCCAGGGCGATGCGTTTAAACGGGGATAAATATGAGGGTGCGGTATGGCGGGTACTTACGGCGGGGTGCGGTTGCATTGGCGGCTGCGATCCTTTACTGCGGCCACTGTATTGATCATGCGTAGCCGGGGTAAAGTATAGCATGGGCTCTGAGTATCCTCATTCTCGGACTGGTCGTCATGCTCGGCGCCCATGTCTTCGTGACGTTCCGCGACGCGCGCGCCGGATTGATTGAGCGGGTCGGTCAGAACGGCTATCGCGCGCTGTTCTCGATCGTTTCGATCGTCGGCCTTGCCCTGATCGTCTGGGGCTACGGCAATACCGCGCGCATGACTTGGTGCAGGTCTGGTCGCCGCCGGCTTTCATGCGGCACATCACCGTCGGCCTGATGCTGTTCGCGGTCATTTTCTTCACCGCCGCCTTCGTGCCCAGTCACATCAAGACCAGGCTCAAGCACCCGATGCTCGCCGGCATCAAGACCTGGGCGCTGGCGCATCTGTTGTCGAACGGCGATCTTGGTTCGATCCTGCTGTTCGGGTCGTTCCTGGCTTGGGGCGTCTACGCCCGCATCGCCGCCAAGAAGCGCGGCGACATCGGTCCGGCAACCGCGCCGGCCGGCTGGACCAACGATATCATCGTGGTCGTGCTCGGCATCGTCATTTATCTCGCGCTCGGCTACGCCTTCCATCCGATGGTCATCGGTGCGCCCGTTTTCGGGAGGTAACCCTTGTCAGTGCAGGACGAGATCAGGCGGCTCACCGCCCCGGACATTTTCGCCCGCAAGGGCGGCGAACCGATCGTGTGCCTGACGTCGTATCACGCGCACACGGCGCGGCTCGTCGACAAATACTGCGACGTGATCCTGGTCGGCAACTCGCTCGGCATGGTGATGCACGGGCTGGAAACCACCGTTCCGGTCACGCTCGAGATGATGATCCTGCAAGGCCACGCCGTGATGCGCGGCTCCAAGCGCGCGCTGGTGGTGGTCGACATGCCGTTTGCTTCCTACGAGGCCTCGAAGGAGCAGGCCTTCATGAACGCCGCACGCGTGCTGAAGGAAACCGGCTGCGGCGCCATCAAGCTGGAAGGCGGCACGCGCATGGCCGAAACGATTGCCTTCCTGGTCGAGCGCGGCGTGCCGGTGATGGCGCATGTCGGCTTAACGCCGCAGGCGATCAACGTGCTCGGCTCGTTTCGCGCGCAGGGGCGCGAGGAAGCCGATTGGGCGCGCATCGAGCAGGATGCCATCGCCGTGGCCGAGGCCGGCGCCTTTGCGGTGGTGATCGAGGCGGTGGCGGAGCCGCTGGCGCGCAAGCTCACCGCCGCCGTGCGCATTCCCACCATCGGCATTGGCGCGAGCGTCGCCTGCGACGGGCAAATCCTGGTGCTGGAGGACATGCTCGGCCTGTCGCCGCGGGTGCCGAAATTCGTCAAGCGCTATGGCGAGCTTGGCCCCGGCATCGAAAAGGCGGTCGCCGATTATGCCGCCGAGGTGCGCGCGCGCGCCTTTCCGGGCCCCGCGCATGTCTACCCGATGAAGGGCAAAAAGCCGTAGAACCCCTTGATTCTTAACGATTGCCGGCGCCAAGCTTTGCCTTGGCATCGCCACATCGCTAGGTTACGCCGCAATTCGCGCCGGGGGACGGGCGCTACGGGGATTTGGAGCAAGTCGTGGCCGATATTTTTCATGAAGTGGACGAGGAAGTCCGGCGCGAACGGCTTCAGAAGCTGTGGGACCGCTACGGTATTTACCTCATCGTGCTGGCCGTCCTGTTCGTCGCGGGGGTCGCCGCCTGGCGCGGCTATGAATGGTGGCAGGCCAAAAAGGCCGCGACCGCCGGCGCCGCATTCGAGTCCGCGCTGAGTTTGAGCGAAGAGGGCAAGCACGCGGAGGCGGAAGAAGTCTTCGCCAAGGTCGCCGCCGAGTCGCCGGCCGGCTATCGCATCCTGGCGCGCTTGCGGGCCGCCGCCGAGCTCGCGCAAGTAAAGCCGGCCGATGCCGTGAAGGCTTATGACGAACTTGCCGCCGATAATTCGCTCGGAGCCACCTTGCGCGATCTCGCCGCCGTGCGCGCCGGCATGCTGATGGTGGATAGCGCGCCGCTTGCCGATCTGCAGCGCCGTCTCGATCCGGTCAGCGAGCCCGGCCGCACCTTCCGCCACATCGCGCGCGAACTTTTGGCGCTGTCGGCTTGGCGCAATCACGACTTCACCGCCGCGCGCCGTTATATCGATATGATCGCGACCGATGGCGAGAGCCCGCCAGGCAGCCGCGCGCGCGCCGATGTGCTTTCGGCCTTGATCGCCGCCGGCGGCAAGGGTTGAGGATCAGCCGATGCGCCGCTCGCATTGCATCGTGTTGCTGGTCGCGCTGGTCGCGCTCACACCGGTGCTCGCCGGTTGTGCAGGCTCTGAAGACGATAAGTTCGACATATTCAATCTCAACGAGAAGAAAAAACTCAAAGGTGAGCGCAAGGAACTGTTTCCGGAAGGTGTGCCGGGGGTGACGCAAGGGCTGCCGCCCGAATACCTGAAGGACAAACAGTCGCAGCCGGATACGGCGCAAATGCCGCCCGCGTTGCCCGCGAACCCGGCCGCCGGCGCGCCGATCAATAATGCTGCCGCGCCGCCGCAACCGAGCAAGACGGCTGCGGTCGAGCCGGTGGAGGAGCCGAACCCAAGGCCAAGCCGAAGCGCAAGCCGAAGCCGCGCACCGCGAAGCATCCGGTTGCGCAGGGCACCGCGCAGCCCGCGGCCCAGAAACAAACTGGCGGCCAGCAACAATCGTCGCCCTGGCCGGACCAACAACAGGCGCAATCGCCGCAGTCCGCGCAGGGGCAGAACACGGGCGCATCGCCCTGGCCGTCGGCGCCGCCGCCCGGCACCTTCTCGCGCTGACCCCTTTTTACCCTCTCCCCTTGTGGGAGAGGGTGGCGAGCGCGAAGCGCGAGCCGGGTGAGGGGTCGATTTGTCTTTGGCGTTGGCAAATTCTATTTCATTGATTACCCCTCACCTGGTCATCGTCGCTTCGCTCCGATGACCACCCTCTCCCACAAGGGGAGAGGGGAAAGAAAAAGCCATGAGCTTCACCATCGCCATTGTCGGCCGGCCCAATGTCGGCAAGTCGACCTTGTTCAACCGGCTGGTCGGACGGCGGGCCGCGCTGGTCGACGACCGGCCGGGCGTGACGCGCGACCGGCGCGAAGGCGAGGGCCGGCTCGGCGATCTCGATTTCACCGTGATCGATACCGCCGGATTGGAAGAGTCGGCGCCCGAGAGCCTCAGCGGCCGCATGCGGGCGCAAACCGAAACCGCGATGGCGCAGGCCGATGCGATCTTCTTCATGATCGACGCGCGGAGCGGTCCGACCGGGGTCGATCAAGTCTTCGCCGAACTCGTTCGCAAATCGGGCAAGCCGTCCGTGCTCATCGCCAACAAGATGGAAGGAACGGCCGGTGAAGCGGGGCGTTTGGATGCTTATGCGCTCGGCCTCGGCGAGCCGGTCGCGATTTCCGCCGAGCACAACGAAGGTTTGGCCGATCTTTACGATGCCTTGCGTGCGGCATTGCCGGAGCGCACCGCGCAGCAGATCGCAGCGGCGGCCGAGCCATCCGGGCCGCATCCGATCCGCGTCGCCATTGTCGGGCGTCCGAATGCCGGCAAGTCCACGCTGGTCAACCGGCTGATCGGCGAGGAGCGCCTGCTCACCGCGCCGGAGGCCGGCACCACCCGCGACGCCATCGCGGTCAATCTCGACTGGCGGGGGCAGAAATTTCGTGTCCACGACACCGCCGGTATTCGCCGCCGCGGGCGCGTCGACGAGAAGCTGGAGAAGCTGTCGGTCGCCGACGCGCTCAACGCAGTGCGCTTTGCCGAAGTCGTGGTGGTGCTGCTCGATGTCGAGAACGCTTTCGAGGAGCAGGACCAGCGCATCGCCGATCTGGTCGAGCAGGAGGGCCGCGCCATCGTCATCGCGGTCAACAAATGGGATTTGCAGGAGCAGACGGCGGGAGCCATCGGCAAGCTGCGCGCGCAAGCCGACGAGAAGCTCACGCAGCTGAAGGGCGTGCCGCTGGTGGCGGTGTCGGCGCTGACCGGCGAAGGCCTCGACCGGCTGATGCAGGCGGTCGTCGACGCCTATGCGGTGTGGAACAGGCGCGTGCCGACCAGTGCGCTCAATCGCTGGTTCGAGCACGCGTCGAGTCGCATCCGCCGCCGGCGGTGTCGGGGCGTAGGCTCCGCCTCAACTACATCACCCAGGCCAAGAGCCGGCCGCCGAGCTTCGTGTTGTTCTGCACCCGCGCCGACGCCGTGCCCGACGCCTATAAGCGCTATCTGGTGAATTCCCTGCGCGAGAGCTTCGAGCTGCCCGGCACGCCGATCCGCCTGACGCTGCGCGAGAAGGATAACCCGTTCAGGGGCCGCGCGAAGCGCAAGCACTGAGGCGCTCACGTTACAGAAAATTAATTTCGCATGGGGGGCACGAAGCTGTCGTCAGTCGAGGTTTTGTTGCTCATGCCGGCCGATACGGCGGCGCATTTTTTTGACAAAGCGCGGAACGTTCTTCAAACGACGGCGCTTTGTTGATATCGTCTCTGGTAGCTCGGGGGCGGCGCACGCAGAAAAGGCCTGCAGTCGCGAGTCATGCAGCCTCTGGGGTAATGCTATGAAAATGAGCAAGCTCGGCTATTTTTCCGAGTTCCTGCTTTTCCCGCCGCTTGTTCTTGCCGCTGCGCTGTTCGCGTTTCGCAGCTCGGTGCCGCCGCATCCTTTGACTTGGGCGGTCGTTTACGGTGCTGGATTGATTGCCTGGACATTGTTCGAATATCTGCTGCATCGCGTGCTGTTTCATCACGCGCCGGTTCTGTCGGAAATCCACGATCGCCACCATCAATCGCCACAAGACCTCATCGGCACCCCGGCCTGGGCGAGCGCTGCGGTTGGCCTGTTCGCGGTTGCAAGCCCGTCCTGGGAGGCGCTCGGATTTGATCTTGGGACCGCGGCGACGGCGGGCCTCGTCACCGGCTACCTTTGGTACGTCTTCGTCCATTACGCGATCCACCATTGGCAGCCGCGGCGGAATTCCTATCTTTACCGGGCACGGTTGCGCCACGCCCGCCACCACCACTTATCCCATAGCGGAAATTTCGGCGTGACGACGGCCATATGGGATCATGTCTTCGGCACGGCACTCGAAGCGCGCGCGCCGAAATTTGGCCGTAAGCGTTAGGCCGGCGCCCGGAATTCCAAAAACTTCCCCGCGCGGAAATCGTAGATTTTCCCGTTCTCCGCGCAATCGGGCAGACACAGCGGCACGATCGCCGTGCGCAACTGCTCGTCCGGCGTCGGCAGCGTCTCCGGATCGAGGCCGGGAAAGGCGGTCGACATCATGCGCGTGCGCGTCTGGCCCGGGCTGAACAGGTTGACACGCACATTCGTGCCCGCACATTCGGCGGCATAGGTGCGAACCAGCGCGTCGAGGGCCGCTTTCGACAAGGCATAGAGGCTGAAATAAGGGCGCGCCAGGTACGCGACGGTCGGACGTCAGAACACCGCGCGTCCGGCATCCGACGTTCTTGAGCAGAGGATCCAGGGCGCGGATGAGCTGCCAGTTGGCCGTCACGTTGACGGCGATGACGTTGTCCCAATCTTTGGGCTCGATATGGCCCAGCGGCGACAGCGTCGTGAGCACGCCGGCATTGCCGATCAGAACGTCGAGCCGGCCATAGCGCTCGTCGAGCGCGAGCGCGAGGCGGGCGATGCCGTCGCTGTCCTTCATATCGAGCGGCACCAGCGTGGCGGAGCCACCGGCCGCCTTGATGTTGTCGTCGAGTTCTTCCAGCCCGCCCACCGTGCGCGCCACCACCACCACATGGGCGCCGGCCTTGGCCAATTCGAGCGCAAGCGCCGCGCCAATGCCGCGCGAGGCGCCGGTCACCAGCGCGATACGGTCGGAGAGGGGTTTGGCCATGCGGAAATGCTAGTGCAAAAGCCTAGATGGCTTCCGCCAGCAGCGACAATTGCCGCGGGCTGGCTTCGTGCGCAGCCTGGTCGGTGAGGGCGGTCGGGTATTCGCCGGTGAAGCAGTGGTCGGTGAACTGCGGCCGCGCCGCATCGCGCTTCTCGAAGCCCATGGCGCGGTAGATGCCGTCGACCGACAAGAACGCCAGCGAATCGGCGCCGATGAATTGCCGCATGCCCTCCAGATCGTGGGTGGCGGCGAGCAGCTTGTCGCGCTCGGGCGTGTCGATGCCGTAATAGTCGGGATGGGTGATCGGCGGCGAGGCGATGCGGAAGTGCACTTCCTTGGCGCCGGCGTCGCGCATCATCTGCACGATTTTTCGCGAGGTGGTGCCGCGCACGATGGAATTGTCCACCAGCACGATGCGCTTGCCGGCGACCACGGCGCGGTTGGCCGCATGCTTCATGCGCACGCCCTGATCGCGGATCGCCTGCGTCGGCTGGATGAAGGTGCGGCCGACATAGTGATTGCGGATGATGCCGAGCTCGTAGGGGACGCCGGACTCGCGGGCAAAGCCGATGGCCGCCGGCACGCCGGAATCGGGCACCGGCACGATCACATCGACCGCGGCGGGCGCCTCGCGCGCCAGTTCGGCGCCCATGGTCTTGCGCACATTATAGACGTGGCGGCCGCCGACGATGGAATCCGGCCGCGCGAAATAGATGTATTCGAAGATGCACGGGCGCGGCGCCATCGGCGGGAACGGCTTGTGCGATTGCGCGCCATCCTCGTCGAAGATCACCACCTCGCCGTTTTCCACGTCGCGCACATATTGCGCGCCGATCATATCGAGGGCGCAGGTCTCCGACGCCAGGATCGGGCAGCCGTCGAGCTTGCCGACCACCAGCGGGCGGATGCCGAGCGGATCGCGCGCGCCCACCAGCTTCTTGTTGGTCAAGCCGACAAAGGCATAGGCGCCTTCGAGCTGGCGCAAGCCCTCGATGAAACGGTCCACGAAACGGTTGCGGCGCGCGCGCGCCACCAGATGCAGGATCACCTCGGTGTCGGTGGTCGACTGCATCATGGCGCCTTCGTGCACCAGGCTGCGGCGCAACGCGATGCCGTTGGTGAGATTGCCGTTGTGGCCGATGGCGAAGCCGCCGCCTTCAAGCTCCGCGAACAGCGGCTGCACGTTGCGCAGCACGGTCTCGCCGGTGGTCGAGTAGCGCACATGGCCGATCGCCGTGGTGCCGGGCAGGCGGTCGATCACCTCGCGGCGAGAGAAAGTATCGCCGACCAGGCCGAGGCGGCGTTCGGAGTGGAAGCGCTTGCCGTCGAACGAGACGATGCCGGCGGCTTCCTGGCCGCGATGCTGGAGCGCGTGCAAGCCGAGCGCGGTGATGGCGGCGGCGTCGGGATGGCCGAAGATGCCGAACACGCCGCATTCCTCGCGCAGCCGGTCGGCGTCCGGATCGAATTCGGCGCCGGTGGTCTCAACGAGGTCTTGCGTCTGCTGTTGCATCGCTAGAGCGTTCCGGTCCGGGGCTTAAGCTCCGACTTCTGGTCGGGGCTGGTATCCGGCGGTTCCTGGTCTTCCGGCTTCTGCCGCTTCAACCGCTTCAAGATGGTGCTTTCGGGGTCATCCGGCAACATGGACATCAACCATTGTCCCGTACTTTGCAACACAACCTTTGACTTGGCGTCGCGCACCCATTCCGGCTGGCTGCGGTCGGGCACCAACCAGGCAAAGAACAGGAAGGCGACCACCACGATGAGCAGCCCGCGGCCGAGCCCGAACAGAAAGCCGAGGGTGCGGTCGAGCGCACCCACCCGGCTGTCGAGCACCATGTCGGAAATGCGCGCGGTGATGATCGAAACCACCAGCAGCGTAAGCAGAAACACCGCGCCGACGCTGGCGCCGGCCGCCACCATGTCGCTCGCGACGTACTGCTTGGCGAGCGGCAGCACGCGCGAATAGGAATAGAGCGTGACCAGCGCGGCGATGCCCCAGGCGCCGATTGACAGGATCTCGCGCATGAAGCCGCGAATCATGGCCAGGAGTCCCGAGACCAGCATGACCACCAAGAGGACGATGTCGAGCAGCGTGATCGGCATCGGCGCCTCATCGGCCCGGCGGCTGCGCGCGGCCGCCGCCGCGCTTGCGGCTGGGCCGGTGCGGCGAATCCGGACCCGCCGCGGCGGCTCCGGGACAGGGCGACGCTGTGGATCTTAAGTGCTTAATTTTACGCCCATTTCTGCTCGCGCTCTCGCCTGCTGGATGCGGCCGCGCGCGGCGGTTTCGAGGCCCCGTGTATAGCGGGGCGTCACGGTGCCGTCACCCGTCTTGTCCACGGGATTTGGCCGCCGTGCCCCGGGTGCCGCGGGCGGCGATGTCGGCCACCAGATTGGCGAGGCTCGCCACATCGGTGACCTTGAGGCCGGGCTCGCCGGCTTCCGCGCGCGCGGCTTCCGGCACGATGGCGCGGGTAAAGCCGAGCTTTGCGGCCTCTTTGAGCCGGGCCGGCCCCTGCGCCACCGGCCGGATGGCGCCCGACAGCGAGACTTCGCCGAAATAGACCGCATCGGCCGGCAGGGGAGCGTTGGCGAGCGAGGACACCAGCGCGGCGGCGGCGGCGAGATCGGCCGCCGGCTCCTGAATGCGCAGGCCGCCGGCGACGTTAAGGTAAACGTCATGGCCGCCGAGCCGCACGCCGCAATGGGCCTCCAGCACCGCCAGCACCATCGACAGCCGGCTCGGGTCCCAGCCGACCACCGCGCGGCGCGGCGTGCCGAGCGAGGTCGGCGCCACCAGCGCCTGGATCTCGACCAAGCAGCGGCCGCGTGCCCTCGATGCCGGCGAACACCGCCGTGCCGGGCGAGCCAAGATCGCGCGCCGACAGGAACAGTTCGGACGGATTGGCGACCTCGCGCAGGCCGGCGCCGGTCATCTCGAACACGCCGATCTCGTCGGTCGGGCCGAAGCGGTTCTTCACCGCGCGTAAGATTCGGAACTGGTGCGAGCCCTCGCCCTCGAACGACAGCACGGCGTCGACCATGTGCTCGACCACGCGCGGGCCGGCGATCTGGCCGTCCTTGGTGACGTGGCCGACCAGGATGATGGCCGCGCCGGACTTCTTGGCAAAACGGATCAGCGCCTGCGCCGAGCCGCGCACTTGCGTGACCGTGCCGGGCGCCGACTCCACCAGCTCGGTCCACATGGTCTGGATCGAATCGATGACGATCAGCCGCGGCGTCTTGCCTTCCGACAGGGTGGCGATGATGTCCTCGACCGCGGTTTCCGCCGCCAGTTCGACCGCGGCATCGCTTAAGGACAGCCGCTCGGCGCGCAGGCGCACCTGGGCAACCGCCTCTTCGCCGGAGATGTAGACCGCGCGGTGGCCGGCGCGCGCCATGGCGGCGGCGGCCTGGAGCAGCAGCGTCGATTTGCCGATGCCGGGATCGCCCGCCATCAGCAGCACCGAGCCGCGCACGAAGCCGCCGCCGGTGACGCGGTCGAATTCGGCGACGCCGCAGGGCAGGCGCGGCGCCTCATGGGCTTGGCCGGTAAGCGGCTCGAGCGCGAACAGGCGGCCCTTGCTTGGCTTTCGCCCCGGTCCGGCCGCCCTCTCGGCGCCTTCCTGCGCCAGCGTGTTCCACTCGCCGCAGGCCTCGCACTTGCCCTGCCAGCGGGGCGCCGCCGCCCCGCAGTTCTGGCAGATGAAGCTAAGGGTGCGTTTCGACACAGGAATCGTCCTTGGACTGCTCTATGGCAGGCTAAACCGCCTATGAGAACAATACAAGAACATACTTTAGGAAACCCCTAATTTTGCTTGTCATCACCGGGCCGCCGCGCAGCGGCGAGTCCCGGTGATCCCGATCAACTGGGTACAGCGCCACCATAAGCGGGATGGCCGGGACAAGCCCGGCCATGACACTTCACTGCTTAACCTCGGTAAACCCGATGATATCGCCGCCCCAGGCTGGTGAGCACCTCGTAGCCGATGGTGCCGGCGGCGCTGGCGAGCGCGTCGACGGTGATCTCGCCGCCGATCAGGGTGGCAAGGTCGCCGCGCCGGGCGGCATTGTCGGGCAGTTCGGTGACGTCGATCGCCAGCAGGTCCATGGAGACGCGGCCCGCCAGCGGACAGCGCTGGCCGGCGACGATCGCCTCGGCGCCCGGCGCCTCGTCGGAGGCGCTGGCCGCGCGCAGGTAGCCGTCGGCATAGCCGACCGCCACCACCGCGATGCGGGTCGCGTGCTTGGCGGTCCAGCCGGCGTCGTAGCCGACGGTCTCGCCGCGCGGCACGTTGCGCACCTGCACGATGTGCGCCTGCAATTCGATCGCCGGGCGCATCGGATTGCTCTGCCCCGGGATCGGATTGACGCCATAGAGCGCGACGCCCGGGCGCACCATGTCGCAATGGGCGGCAGGCGCCGAGAAAGATGCCGGACGAATTGGCGAGCGAGGAGGGGATGCCGCGATAGAGGACGCGCACCTCGCGGAACGCGTCGATCTGGCGGGCGTTGAGCGGATGCTCCGGCTGCTCGGCGCAGACGAGGTGGCTCATCAACAGGGTGATGCCGTGGTTTTCGGCGCGGATGCGCGGCGCCAGCGCGGCGGCCTCGCTGACCGAGATGCCGAGCCGGTTCATGCCGGTGTCGACATGCAGCGCGGCGCCGCCGCGCCACGCGTTGGTGGTGCAGAAGACGTCCCATTCCGCCAGTTCGACCATGCTGCCGATCACCGGCCGGGCGCGGATATCGGCGTAAGATGCGGCGGTGCCCGGCAGCAGCCCGTTGAGCACATAGATCGCCGGCTCCGACACGACGCTGCGCACCCGCCGCGCCTCGCCGAGATCGGCGACGAAGAAGGTCTTGCAGCCGGCCTTGGCGAGCACGGCCGCGACCTGCTCGATGCCGCAGCCATAGCCGTCGGCCTTGATCACGGCCGCGCATTCCGCCGGCGTGGCGCGGTGGGAAAGCATGCGCCAATTGGCTTCGATGGCCGCGAGATCGATGGTGAGAATGCCGCCCGCTTGCGCCGCCGGCGGGCCGGTGGTGACGAGCTTTTCCGCCCGGCTGTCGTCGGGCGGACTCAAGTCCTACGGGGGCTGCGGGTTCGGCTTCGGCCATGGGCCTGGGTTTAGCCGCCCCGAGCGGGGGCGTCCATGCGGCGAGAGGCGTTAGCCGATCCGCTCCGGCAAGTGGTCGAGCTTCGCCAAGGTCGAGAATTTCGTGATGGCGCCTTCGAATTGCAGTTCGACCGTGCCGGTGGGGCCATGGCGCTGCTTGCCGATGATCACCTCGGCGCGGCCGTGGTACTTTTTCGCCCTCCGCCAGCCATTCCGCGAATTTCTCGCGGTTGGTTTCCAGCGGCTTGCGCATCTGGTGATAGTACTCCTCGCGGAATACGAACAGCACCACGTCGGCGTCCTGCTCGATCGAGCCGGATTCGCGCAAGTCGGAGAGTTGCGGGCGCTTGTCGTCGCGGCTTTCCACCTGGCGCGAGAGCTGCGACAGCGCCAGGATCGGCACGTTGAGCTCCTTGGCCAGGGCTTTCAGCTTGGTGGTGATCTCGGTGATTTCCTGCACGCGGTTTTCCGCCGAGCGGCGGGTCGAGCCCTGCAAGAGTTGCAGATAGTCGACGATCAGCAGGTCGAGGCCGCGCTGGCGCTTGAGCCGGCGCGCGCGGGCGGCGAGCTGCGCCACCGACAGGCCGCCGGTTTCGTCCACGAAGAACTGTAAGTTCTGCAATTCGATCGAGTGGTCCTTGATGCGCTCGAATTCGGCCTCGCTGATGCCGCCGCGCCTGATCTGGTTCGACGGAATGCCGGTCTGCTCGGCGATGATGCGGGTGGCGAGCTGTTCGGCCGACATTTCGAGCGAGAAGAAGCCGACGATGCCGCCATTGGCGGTCACCGTGTGCCCGTCGGGCCGCACTTCGCCGCGCCAGGCGCGCGCGACGTTGTAGCCGATATTGGTGGCGAGCGCGCTTTTGCCCATGCCGGGACGGCCGGCGAGGATGATCAGGTCGGACGGCTGCAACCCGCCCATCATGCGGTCGAGATCGTCGAGCCCGGTGGCGACGCCGGACAGCTTGCCATCGCGCTGGAAGGCGTGCGCGGCCATGTCGATCGCGGTGGTGAGCGACTGTGCGAAGCGCTGGAAGCCGCCGTCGTAGCGGCCGGTCTCGGCCAGTTCGTACAGCCGGCGCTCGGCGTCCTCGATCTGGTTGCGTGGCGAGAAATCGACCGGCGCGTCGAAGGCGACGTTGACCATGTCCTCGCCGACGATGATCAGCGCGCGGCGGATCGACAGGTCGTAGATGGTATGGCCGTAATCCTCGGCATTGATGATGGTGGTCGCCTCGGCGGCGAGCCGCGCCAGGTACTGGCTCACCGTCAGGCCGCCGATATCGGTGTCGGCGCCGATGAAGGTCTTCAGCGTGACCGGCGTCGCCACCTTGCCGGCGCGGATCAGATCGCGCGCAAGCTGATAGATTTTCTGGTGAATCGGCTCGAAGAAATGCTCCGGATTGAGGAAATCGGAGACCCGGTAGAAGGCCTCGTTGTTGACCAGGATGGCGCCCAATAGCGCCTGCTCCGCCTCGATATTGTGCGGAGCGGAACGAAAATTCTGAACAGGTTCTTCGACCTGCTTGCGGAGAGCCGAATCGATAAGAGCCATGATGTCTGTGCTTACCCGGGAATTGTGGCATAGCACGAGCTAATTGACGGGCAGCGCACGCCGCCCGCGGTTGCCCCGCAATTCACAAGGGCTAAACAGCAGTGAACAAGATTGGTTTTTTCTTGACCGATGGAGCGCCTGCGCGGCGGTTTCCGCGCACTACTCGCCGGCAAGCCGCAACGGCGGGTGACGTTCGCCTTCGGCGCCGCGCAGCCGGCGCTCCTCGCGGGCGATATAGTCCCGCGTCATCGGCACCACGCCCTGCCGCTTGGTGAGCTGGATCTGGAACACCATCAAGTTCTGCTCGCGGAACGACATTTCGGACGCCGCCAGATAAAACTCCCACATCCGTACGAAGCGCTGATCGTAGATGCGCTCGATCTCTTCGCGATGAGCGAGGAATCGCTCGCGCCAGTTTTTGAGTGTCTCGGCGTAATGCAGGCGCAGGATCTCGATATCGGTGACCAGCATGCCGGATCTCTCGATTGCCGCCAGCGTCTCCGACAGCGACGGAATGTAACCGCCGGGGAAAATATATTTCGAAATCCACGCATTGGTGACGCTGGGGCCTTCCGAGCGGCCGATTGAGTGCAGCAGCATCACGCCATCGGGGCTAAGCAACTGAGCGCTCTTGCGGAAGAACGTATCGAAGTGATTGATGCCGACATGCTCGAACATGCCGACCGAAATGATGCGGTCAAACCGGTCATTGACGTCGCGATAATCCTGCAGATTGAAACGCGCACGCGTGGCCAAGCCTTTTTCCGCCGCGCGCGCGTTGGCGATGGCGTGCTGCTCTCGCGAGAGCGTGACGCCGGTCACATTGGCGCCGCCCACTTCGGCGAGATAGAGCCCGAGCCCGCCCCAACCGCAGCCGATATCGAGCACGCGCAAGTCTTGATCCGACTTGTCCGGCGCGAGCCGCAGCTTGGCGGCGAGATGCCGCCTCTTGGCGAGCTGGGCGTCGTCGAGCGACTGCTCGGGGCTTTCGAAATAGCCGCAGCTGTATTGCCGGTCGGCGTCGAGGAACAGCGAATAGAGCCGGCCGTCGAGATCGTAGTGATGCGCCACATTGCGGCGTGCACGCGGGCGCGGATTGAACTGGCTCAAACGACGGCGCAGGTAGCGAAGCCACCCTTGCGGGCGCGCCCAGTGCGGTACCTCGGACTTCTGGCCGAGGCAAATGGCCAGCACATCGGCGATCGAGCCTTGCTCGACCACGAACGTGCCGTTCATGTAGGCTTCGCCGAACTTGAGCTCGGGATCGAGCAGAATTCCCCATTCGGCGGCGCGGGTCGCAAAACGCACAGAAACCGGCTGGCCGGTCCCATCGCCGAAGGTAAAGACCGTCCCGCGCGAGGTGGTAACGCGAAATGTCCCCCGCCGGATAAAGGTCTTCAGCAGAAACTGAAGCAACCGGTCCATCGGCCGCCCCCGCCACCTAAGCATTCGCGCTGCGAGGCTTTTTGCTTTCCTCGTCGAACAAACGCGCCGGACGAACAAACGTTCAACGTAGGTATTTAATCAAAGTTCGGCCGCTCCGGCAATGCCACAAATCGCAGCCAGCCCGGCAATTTTGCCGGTGGTCACAATCCCGCGATAATGCGCTATCAACACTGCGGCGGGCGGGCGATATGCAAGGCAAGCTATTGGAAGGTCGAAGTCTATGATGGGTTTTAATCGCGGCATCGGGTTGGCGATGGCAGTTGTGGCGCTCTGTCTGGCGGGACCGGCCGGGGCGGTGGAAAACCTGGATTCGGGCAAAACCGGCGCTCAACTGTTCGCCTCGGATTGCGTTCTTTGTCACAAGAGTCCCGCGAGCCTGGCCAAGGCCGGCGGCATATTTGGACTATCCAGCTTCCTGCGCGAGCACTACACGTCCAGCAGTCAATCGGCCGATATCATCGCCGCCTATCTGGAATCGGTGGCCCGGGCGCAGACACCGGGCAAGCGCTCGGCCGCCACCAAACGCAAGGCCAAAGGCGACGAAAAGGCCAAGACGGACGATAAAAAGCCGGGTACGGCTAAATCCGGCGAAGCAAAATCCGGCGACCTCGGCGGGCCTAAGAATTCCGCGCCCAAGGCTTCGGAGCCCAAGGCCTCCGAAATCCAAGGCCTCCGAGCCCAAAGCTTCCGAGCCCAAAACTTCCGAGCCCAAGACTTCCGAGCCGAAGACTTCAGCGCCGAGGCCGCCCGAGGCCATACCGAGCCAGCCGAAAGCAGAAGCCAAACCGGATAAGCCGGAGAAGTCCGACTAGGCCTCAGCCTTATCGGCGTCGCTCTTCTTTTTCTTCGCGGTTTTGGCGGGCTTTTTCTCCTTGTCCGCGGCGGCAGCCTCAGGCTCGGCTTCCGGCTCTTCCGTCTTGTGCAACGCTTTGGCCGCTTCCGGTTCGAAGAAGGCTTCCGCGGTTTCCAGGGCGGCGGCCGCTTCTTCCTCCGCCTGCTCGCGCCGGACAGTGACGTCCTCGCCACGCGCGACGCGCTCGGCTTCGCCCGCGCTGCGCGCAACGATGACGGTGATGACGGTCTCGACTTCCGGATGCAGCGCCAGCGGCACCTTGTACTGGCCGATGGTCTTGATCGGCGCGTTGAGCACGACCTGCGAGCGGTTTACCTCGGCGCCGTCCGCGTTGAGCAAAATGGCAATGTCGCGGGTCGAGACCGAGCCGAACAACTGGCCGGCTTCGCTCGCCTGGCGGATCACCACGATGGTCTTGCCGTCGAGCTTGGCGGCAACCGTGTCGGCGTGACCTTTGAGTTCGAGATTGCGCGCTTGCAGTTCGCCCTTCATGGACTCGAAGCGCGACTTGTTTTCGGCGGTCGCGCGCAAGGCCTTGCCGCGGGGCAGCAGGAAATTGCGGGCGAAACCGTCCTTCACGCGCACCACGTCGCCCATTTGGCCGAGCTTGCCGATGCGCTCGAGCAGAATTACTTCCATTGTCGTTACTCCTCGATTTGTTGGTGTTGATCTGAATTCGGGTTGTTTGTCTCTTCGTCAGGTGTGGGCAGGGGGCCCGCGCTTGCGGGCGACGCGCGCGCGCAAGTCGATGGCCGCCTCGATCAGTCCGAGCAGGCAAAGCGCCAGCACCGGCCAGCCGAACACGAGCACCGCGGCGTAGACGCCGCCGAGCAGGAAGATGCGGGCGTCCATGCCTTGCGTGATGGCATGCAGCACCGCAAAGCCGAGCACGCCATAGGCCATCAGCAGACTTGCCGACAGCACGCCGGCGACGATGCCGATGAGACCGCCGACAAAACTCAGGACGACGGCGATCGCCAGCGCCGCTATAAGCGCGCGCGGAAACGTCATGGCGGCGAGCTGCGGCCATGGCCGCTTCAGCAAGCCGGAGAATTTCACGATTGTGCCGGCGAGCCACAGATTGAGCAGGTTGGTGATGGTGGCGAGCACCGCGGCCGCCGGCGGGATGGCGGCCACCAGGAAGTCGATGAGGCGGCTGGTATTGGATACTCCGGGAACGCTGAGCGGGGCATCCGCCGGCGCCGCCATTTCGACACGCAGAATATGCGTGAGCGCGTTACGCAGGCCGGCGCGGAAGCTCTCGCCATCGATGCCGAAATTGGGAATGGCGACCACCACGACCAGCCCGGCGAGCACGGCGGCCCAGGCCACCAGCCGGCCCGGCGGGTACCATTCGAGCGTTGCCGTGCCGTTGCCGACGGGGCGCGCCAGCATCGCGAGGTAAGCGAGCCACCAGGCCGGAAGCCCGGCGCCGGCCAGAAAGGCGAATAAGAATGCGGCGCCCAAAAAGGATCCGAGCAGGAGCGCGCCGGCGAGCGCGGCGATCAGCGCCGACCAATGGCTCCAGCCGAGCCCGGCGATCATGATCGGCAGCGGCGCCAGATAGAACAGCGGGATCGACAGCCACGCGCCGGAGGTCACCGAAGCGAACAGCAAAGCCGCCGCGGCGCCGGCACCAAGACCGATCAATCCGAATTGCATCATCACGAGCTGTCCCGCTCCGTTCCGAGCGGTTAGAGACGGACATCCGCCCCAACCATCGGCTTGCGGGTGTCCCCGCAAGCCTCGTTCAGTTATTTACGTTGCGCATGATCTTGCCCGAAAACCGGTTCCCACTTTTCGGGATCATGCGCGCTATCGTATCACGTAAGGCAGCAGGCCGAGGAAGCGCGAGCGTTTGATCGCCTGCGCCAGTTCGCGCTGCTTCTTGGCCGACACCGCGGTGATGCGGCTCGGCACGATCTTGCCGCGCTCCGACACGTAGCGCTGCAGCAGCTTGACGTCCTTGTAGTCGATCTTCGGCGCGTTCGCGCCGGAAAACGGACAGGTCTTGCGCCGGCGGAAGAACGGACGGCGGGCGCCACCACCCCGCCTTGGGATGATCCGAATGCCATGGTCTATTCCTCCACCGCGTGATCGCCGCGGGCCTCGACGTCATCTTCGGCGTCGTCGCGCCGCGGCCGGCGTTCGCCGCGTCCGCGATCGCCACGGTCACCACGATCACCGCGGTCGCCACGCTCGTCGCGATCGCGGTCGGACTTGCGCATCATCGCGGAGGGACCTTCCTCGTGCGCCTCGACGCGGATGGTGAGGTAGCGCAGGACGTCTTCGTTGAGCCGCTCCTGGCGCTCGACCTCGTTGAGGGCGGCCGGCGGCGCGTCGACATTGAGCAGCGTCATGTGCGCCTTGCGGTTCTTGCGAATGCGGTAGTTGAGGGACTTCATGCCCCAGTATTCGGTCTTGGTGATCTTGCCGCCGGCCTCGGCGATGACGCCGGAGAGCTTGGCGGTCAATTCCTCGACCTGCTGCGCGCCCAGATCCTGGCGCGCGAGATAGACGTGTTCGTACAGCGGCATGAAATGCCTTTCCCTTGAGTTACCCAATGTCCTCGACCCTGGCGCCTAGCCCCTCGAGCCCTTCGGGAAAGGCTCGAATGCTCTGAAGGCGGAAACACCGGACGCCGGGCCATGAGGCCCTGCCGCTTTCGCATAAGAAAAACGGCCGTCCGTTCAGCTTCCAACCGGGATCGACGGAGCGCGCGGGTTATAGGCGGTTTGGGCCGAAAAAGGCAAGCGAATGGTGGCCATGGCCGACCCGAGGGGCAGGCCACCAGCGGGTCCGGATTATGGGCGGTCTTGCCGCTCGATTAGCACGGCCGGCCTAACTTGACAGGACCCTTCTTGCGGTGTCTTTCGGCCCAATTCCGTCAGAAAGAAGCGGTGGTGAGGGGGTATGACGGTCGTTTTCGTGTTTCCGGGCCAGGGCAGCCAGACGGTCGGCATGGGCAAGGCGCTGGCCGCAAATTTTGCGCCGGCCCGCCAGGTCTTCGACGAGGTGGACGAGGCGCTTGGCAGCAAGCTCTCGACCATCGTGTTCGAGGGCCCGGCCGAGACGCTGACGCTCACCGAGAACGCCCAGCCGGCGCTGATGGCGGTCTCGCTGGCCGCCATGCGCGTGCTGGAGGCCGAAGCCGGGCTCAATCTTGCGCGCGACGCGAAATTTGTCGCCGGCCATTCGCTCGGCGAATATTCGGCACTCGCCGCGGCGGGCGCTTTCACCATTGCCGACACCGCGCGGCTGCTGCGCACGCGCGGGCAAGCCATGCAGAAGGCGGTGCCGGTCGGCGTCGGCGCCATGGCGGCGCTGCTCGGGCTCGAGTTCGATGCGGCGGCCGCGGTCGCGGCCGAGGCCGCGCAAGGGCAGGTCTGCCAGGCCGCCAACGACAATGGCGCCGGCCAGGTGGTGGTGTCGGGCGACAAGGCGGCGGTCGAACGCGCGGTGGAAATCGCCAAGAGCAAGGGCGCCAAGCGTGCCATGCTGCTGCCGGTGTCCGCACCCTTCCATTGCGCCTTGATGAGGCCTGCCGCCGATGTGATGGCGCAGGCGCTGGCGAAAGTGAGCGTAAAGCCGCCGGTGGTGCCGGTGGTGGCGAACGTGCTGGCCAAGCCGATCAGCGAGCCGGCCGAAATCGTGCGCGCCCTGGTCGCGCAGGTCACCGGCACCGTGCGCTGGCGCGAGTCGGTCGCCGTCATGGCGGCCGCCGGCGTCAAGACGTTCTATGAAGTCGGGGCCGGCAAGGTGCTGAGCGGTCTCATCAAGCGCATCGCCGAGGGTGCGAGCGCGAGCGCGATCGGCAGCCCCGAGGACATCGCCGCATATAAAGCGGGGAGGAGCTCATGATGTTCGACCTCACCGGCAAGACCGCGTTGGTGACCGGCGCTACCGGCGCCATCGGCTCAGGGATAGCCCGCGCGCTGCACGGCCAGGGCGCCACCGTCGCGCTCTCCGGCACGCGGCGCGAGGTGCTCGACGCGCTCGCCGGCGAACTGAAGGATCGCGTGCATGTGCTGCCCTGCGATCTCGCCGACAAGGACGCGGTCGAGGCGCTGGTGCCGAGCGCGGAAGAGAAAATGGGCAAGCTCGACATCCTGGTCGCCAATGCCGGCGTCAACCGCGACAACCTGTTCGTGCAATTGCGCGACGAGGATTGGGACAAAGTCATCGCGGTCAACCTGACCGCGACCTTCCGGCTCACCCGCGCGGCGGTGATGCGCATGATGCGCCGGCGCTGGGGCCGCGTGATCGGTATAGCGTCGGTGGTCGGCTTCACCGGCAATCCGGGGCAGGGCAATTACACCGCTTCGAAGGCGGGCATGGTGGGCATGATGAAATCGGTGGCGGCGGAATACGCCAAGCGCAACGTCACCGCCAACTGCATCGCCCCCGGCATCATCGCCAGCGCCATGATCGACAAGCTCAATGACAAGCAGCGCGAGAGCATTGTGGCGCGCGTACCGGCGGGCCGGCTCGGAACGCCGGCCGACGTGGCGGCGGCGGCGGTGTTCCTGGCCTCCGACGAGGCCGCCTATGTCACCGGACAGACCATTCACGTGAATGGCGGGATGGCCATGATTTAGCGCATGGTCTCGAAAAACGAAGACCGGTCTGCCGGAAGAATCATACGCAAATAAGAGGTGGAAATGCTTGGCTTTTCGGGGCGTTCCCAACTAGGCTGGCGCGCGCTAGTCAACGCATTTGAAGTATGGTAACCGAAATTCGGCCCGGCTGGGGCGGCCGCTGGCGGACGCAACCGATACTCCGCGATCGACAGTCGCTTCACCACCGTCAACCACGACGAGGCAATACCGCGATGGTTGCGAACCGGTCCCGGTCGCGGCCCAATCTAAAAAGCACGAGGATGGAACGATGAGTGATATTGGCGAGCGGGTGAAAAAGATCGTCGTGGAGCACCTGGGGGTAGAACCCGACAAGGTGACCGAACAAGCCAGTTTCATCGACGATCTTGGCGCCGACAGTCTCGACACCGTCGAGCTCGTGATGGCTTTCGAGGAGGAGTTCGGCTGCGAAATTCCGGACGATGCCGCCGAGACGATTCTTACCGTCGGCGACGCGGTCAAATTTCTCGAGAAAAACGCTAAAAGCTGAGCGAAAGCCGCTGCGGCCGCTCGATAGCTTCATTAGTCGCTGATTTGTGGGCTATGCCCGGTCGTGCGGTGCGTAGGAGCGTTTAGTTTGGCTCGGAGCCGGCCATGAGACGTGTCGTCGTCACCGGGATGGGGATGCTCACGCCGCTCGGATGCGGCGTGGAGCCGACCTGGCAGCGCCTGCTCAAAGGCGAGAGCGGGGCCAAGAAGATCGACACGTTCAACGTCGCCGACATATCCTGCAAGATTGCCTGCGTGATCCCGCGCGGCGACGGCAGCAACGGCACCTATCAATCCCGATCAATGGATGGAGCCGAAGGAGCAGCGCAAGGTCGACGACTTTATCGTCTATGCCATGTGCGCGGCGAAGCAGGCGCTCGACGATGCCGGCTGGCGGCCGCAAAGCTACGAGGATCAGACCCGCACCGGCGTGCTGATCGGTTCCGGCATCGGCGGCATCGAAGGCATCGCCGAGACGGCCGTGATCCTGCATGAGAAGGGCCCGCGCCGGGTGTCGCCGTTCTTCATCCCCGGCCGCATCATCAATCTCGCTTCCGGCTTCGTCTCCATCGAATTCGGCCTGAAAGGTCCCAATCACGCGGTGGTCACCGCCTGCTCGACCGGCGCGCATGCCATTGGCGACGCGGCGCGCATGGTGGCGCTCGGCGATGCCGAAGTGATGGTGGCCGGCGGCACCGAATCGCCGGTCAACCGCATCGCGCTGGCCGGCTTCGCGGCACTGCGCGCGCTATCGACCAATTTTAATGACGATCCGACGCGCGCTTCGCGTCCTTACGACCGGGATCGCGATGGTTTCGTGATGGGCGAGGGCGCCGGCGCGGTGGTGCTGGAAGCACTCGATCATGCCAAGGCGCGCGGCGCCAAAATCTATGCCGAGCTCATCGGCTACGGGCTTTCGGGCGACGCCTACCACATTACGGCGCCGTCGCCGGACGGCGACGGTGCCTTGCGCTGCATGTCCATGGCGATTAAGCGCGCCGGAATTTCCGCGGGCGACATCGACTACATCAATGCACACGGCACCTCGACACCGATGGGCGACGAAATCGAGCTCGGCGCCGTGCAGCGGCTGGTCGACAATGCCGCCGGCCGCGTCACGATGTCGTCGACTAAATCCTGCATCGGCCATCTGCTCGGCGCCGCCGGCGCGGTGGAGGCGATCTTCTCGATCCTGGCGATCCGCGACCAGGTCGCCCCGCCCACCATCAATCTCGACAATCCTTCGGTCGAAACGCCGATCGATCTGGTGCCGCATGTGGCGCGCAAGCGCGACATCCACACCACCCTGTCGAATTCGTTCGGCTTTGGCGGAACCAATGCCTCGCTGATCTTCAGCCGCTATTCCGATTAAAGACCGTGCGCCCCAAGCTTTCGCCATAATGTCCCGCTCTGTGGGATTGCCGCGCCACCGATGGCCGAACTGGAGTGTGTCGAAGGTGAGCTTGCCATTGCCGAAAGCGGGAGCGGGCGCGTGAATTCGAAGCCACCGCATGGCGGCGAGGGTCGCGATCCGCATCGCCACGATGCCGCAAAGCCGGCGGCCCATCACCCATCGACGCATCGGCCAGGTACCCCGCAGGCGCCGCCAGCTTCCGGCTAACCCGCCCCATGTGCCGGCCGGCCGCGGAGCCCCAAGCAAGCCGGCTCCCGCGCGGGTTCCGCCGCCGCCCAGCAGTAAGCCTCCGCGCAGCCCGCGCACCGCACTCGAGCCGGAACGCGTGCCAGTGCCTAAGCGGCGCTCCAAACGGGTGCGCCATCCGCTGGTGATCGTCGGCAATGCGATCTTCACGGTGCTGATCGTGTTTGCGGTTGCCGTCGGCGGCGCGCTCTATGTCGGCAAACAGCGCTTCGAAGCGCCCGGACCGCTTGGCGAAGACAAGGTGGTCAATATTCCGCGCGGGCTCGGCATCCGCGATATTTCCGATCTGCTGGTGCGCGAAGGGGTGATCGATGAGCCCTGGGTGTTCATCGGCGGGGTGCTGGTGCTCAAGGCGCGCGGCGACCTCAAGCACGGCGAATATCAGTTCACCAAGGGCGCCAGCCTCGCCGACGTGGTCAACACCATCGTCGAAAACAAGGTGGTTCAGCACGCGCTGACGATCCCCGAAGGGCTGACCTCCGGGCAGATCATCGCCCGCCTGTTGGAGAATGACGCGCTCGCCGGCCAGATCAAGGAAATCCCGCGCGAGGGCACGTTGCTGCCGGAAACCTACAAATTCACCCGCGGCACGACGCGCGAGCAGATCATTCAGCGCATGAACCAGGCGCACCGCCAACTGTTGCAGGAGATCTGGGAGCACCGCATGCCGGATCTTCCGATCAAGACGCCGGAGCAATTGGTTACGCTCGCCTCGATCGTGGAGAAGGAAACCGGCAAGCCGGAGGAGCGCTCGCGCGTCGCCGCCGTCTTCGTCAACCGGCTGAAGAACAAGATGCGATTGCAGTCGGATCCGACCATCATTTACGGGTTGATCGGCGGCAAGGGTCCGCTCGGCCGCCCGATCCTGAAAAGCGAGATCGAACAGCCTACGCCCTACAATACCTATGTGATCGACGGCCTGCCGCCGGGCCCGATCGCCAATCCGGGCCGCGCCTCGCTCGAAGCCGCCGCCAATCCGGCGCGCACCAAGGACCTCTATTTCGTCGCCGACGGCAGCGGCGGTCACGTGTTCTCGGAAACCTACGAACAGCACCAGAAGAACGTCGCGCGCCTGCGCGTGATCGAGAAGAACGGCGCGGGCGCCCCGGTACCCGCGAATTGGTAATTCGTGTAGCCAGTCCGGCGGCCTTGTGACGGAGGCGGTGCGCGGCTAAGTTCGCCGGCGCTTGCGAAAGTCTAAACAGCACGAGATCGAACCCCGATGGCCTTGTCGAGCATGACCGGCTTCGCTCGCGGCCACGGTGTCGCCGGCTCCTACGCCTGGAGCTGGGAGCTCAAATCGGTCAACGCCAAAGGCCTCGATCTGCGCTTACGCCTGCCGCCGGGCTGGGATGCGATCGAGGTGCCGGCGCGCGCGCGCGCAACCGAAAAGCTGGCGCGCGGCACGGTCTATGCCAATCTCACCGTCGAACGAAAAGGCGTGGCGCCCGCCGTCAAGGTCAACGAGCCGGTGTTGGCGGCCGTGCTGGCGACGCTGAAAGGCCTGCGCGGCGTGGTCGAGGCGTCGCCGCCGACGCTCGACGGTATCCTTGCGCTGAAAGGCGTGATCGAGGTCACCGAGGAGGACGAGCGCGAGGAAGATCGCCGCGCCGCCGAAGCCGCGATCCTCGCCGGCTTCGATAAGGCGCTCGCCGATCTGCTCGCCATGCGGCGCGAGGAAGGCTTAACGCTCGGCCGCCTGCTGTCCGCGCGGCTTGATGAAATCGCCGCGCTCGCCGCGCGCGCGGAAGCCGCGCCCGGCCGCAAGCCGGAAGCGATCAAGGCGCGGCTCGCCGAGCAGGTGGCGACGCTGCTTTCGGCCTCCGCACGGTTCGACAGCGACCGCCTGCACCAGGAAGCGATCATGCTCGCCAGCAAGGCCGATATCCGCGAGGAACTCGACCGCCTCGCCTCCCATGTCGAGCAGGCGCACAAGCTCATCGCCGGCGGCGGGGCGGTCGGCCGCCGGCTCGATTTTCTGGCGCAGGAGCTCAACCGCGAATCGAATACGCTCACCGCCAAGGCCAATGACGTCGACCTCACCAATATCGGCCTGGAATTGAAAAGCGTGGTCGAGCAGTTCCGCGAGCAGGTGCAGAACCTGGAGTGACGATGTGATGGCGCAGGTGCGGCAGGAGACCGGCGTCGCCCGGCGCGGACTGATGCTGGTGCTGTCGTCGCCCTCGGGCGCCGGCAAGACCACGCTGTCGCGCCGCCTGCTCGCCGAGGACAAGGGCGTGACGCTGTCGGTGTCGGTGACCACGCGCAAAATGCGGCCGGGCGAAAAGGACGGCCGCGACTACCGGTTCATCGACCGCCGGCGTTTCGACGCGCTCATCGCCAAGGACGAGCTGCTGGAATGGGCCGAGGTATTCGACAATTATTACGGCACGCCGGCCAAGCCCGTGATGGATGCGCTCGCGCAAGGCCGCGACGTGCTGTTCGACATCGACTGGCAGGGCACCCAGCAATTGCGCGAGAAGGCGCGCAACGATCTGGTAGCCGTGTTCGTGCTGCCGCCCTCGATCCCCGAACTGGAGCGCCGCCTGAAGGCGCGCGCGCAGGACGATTACGAGACCATCCACCGCCGCATGGCGAAGGCCGCCGACGAGATGAGCCACTGGGCCGAGTACGACTATGTGGTGATCAACCGCGAACTCGATCAGGCCTTCGCCGACGTGCAGGCGATTCTTTCCGCCGAGCGGCTCAAGCGCGAGCGCCAGCCGGGTCTCTCCGACTTCGTGCGCGGCTTGCAGGCGAAGCTCTAGGTCGCAGATCTCTCTAAACGCAAAGCTGACCGGGTAGAGCCCGCCGAGCGACGTCGCAAATTCTTGAAACGCAAAGCTACCCCGGTAGGGCCCGCCGAGCGACGTTTGCGCCCCTGACGGCAAAGCGCCTATTGCGCCGGCGCGTCGCCATATCCGCTAATGAACCGCAGCAATCGATATTAACAAAACATGAAAAGCAGCATTTGACCCGTTTGAGCGCCCGGTAAGTCCGCCCGCCCGGGCGCTCTCGCGAGCAAGCGGAAAATTCATGTTCGTTCCGTGGTTTACCGCCTATGACCCGGTCATCTTGCTGACGCCGAATGGGCGTTGACTCGCACCGGGGCCTCCTGTGGCGGCGGCTGATTGGCTATTATTCGGCCCATTGCATTTACAATTGCTCAATCACCGAAATGTAGCAGTTCATGGTGCGCGTGATCGTGACGCTTGCTGAAGAGCGCCGGGAGCGAAATCGCTATGAATAAATATTCTTTCTCTCAATTGTTCAATCCGTTTGCCGCCGACAATACGGATGGCTTGATCGATAATTCATCCGATGGCTCGATCGATAATTCACTTGCGAGCCAGCTGCCCGCCGTCGACGCCCTGCATTCTTCATCGGATAGCTTTTTGGTGTCGTTCGAGAGCGGCGCTCCGGCGATCGTTGACGAACCGGCATTTCATTTTTCAAGTAGCCTGGTCGTGCCGCCGCCGAGCGCAGACACGACTTTAAATAAGCACGATGGGTTCAACGCGGTTTTCGCCGATTTGGGCTGGAACGCCGGCAACGCTGGCAATGCGTTTGATGCGTTCGCCAATGGCGCCGGGGCGCTCAGCCACACGCAGTCAAGTCCAGGTTCGACATCCGGTAGCGGCGGAACGTCGGGCGCTGCCGGTTCGTCCCTGGTCACCAACACGGCCGCATCGGGGCTGATCGTCAACATCATCTATGATTCGAGCGTCAGCAGCGCTCCTGCCGGTTTCATGACGCAGGTCAATGCCGCGGTCCAGTATCTCAAGAGCCAGTTTAACGACCCGATCACGATCACGATTGCCGTCGGCTATGGCGAAATCGGCGGGGCAGCGCTGGGCAGCGGCGCGCTTGGCGAAAGCGAGACATATCTCAGTTCCTATTCGTATGCGCAACTGGTCAATGCGATGAAGGCCGACGCGACGAGCGCGAGCGACGCCGCAGCGATCGCTTCGCTGTTGGCCACCAACCCGACCGGCAACGGCACGTTTTGGGTGGCGACCGCCGAGGCAAAGGCGTTGGGTCTGGCGGCCAGTGGGACCAGCATTGATGGTTACGTCGGGTTCAGCAGCGGCGCGAACGCCTTTGACTACAATAACGCCGACGGCGTGACGGCCGGCCAGTATGATTTCTACGGTGTCGTCCTGCACGAACTAACCGAGGTCATGGGCCGGCAAACGATGAACGGCCAAAGCTTCGCGGGCACAACCGGCTACGAGCCGCTCGATCTGTTCCATTATTCCGCGCCGGGCGTCCACACCTTTTCGGGCACGCAAACCGGCTACTTCTCGGTCGATGGCGGTGCGACAAACCTCGCCAATTTCAACACCATTCCGGGCGGCGATTTCGGCGATTGGGCGAGCACCAAGCTCGACGCCATGAATGCGTTCGGCACGCCAGGCGCCATAGAGCCGATGACGTCCGCCGACATCGCAGCCGTGGATGTTCTCGGATGGAATTTGGCCTCGTTAACGGCGCCGCCCGCCACCCAACCCGATCTTACCGTCAGTGGATTGAGCCTGTTCGACACGACCGTCGGATTCAATCTCAACGATATCGGTTCGGCTGCGGCCGCGGCTTCAACAACGGGCCTTTATCTCTCCACCGACAGCAACATCACGACCTCGGATATTCTGCTCGGCACGTTTTCCTCGCCGGCACTGAATGTCGGCGGATCGGACGGCGAAATCATTCCGTTGTCGCTGCCGACAAATCTCAGGCTGGGGACCTATTACATTGGCGCTCTTGCCGATATGAACGGCCAGGTTGCCGAGAGCAACGAAACCAACAATGCGTCGACCGCAATTCCCATCGTCGTCGGCAACAGCAGTGCCAATACGTTGAGCGGCACCGCGGGTAACGACACGATTTTCGGTCTCGCCGGCAATGACACCATCTCAGGCGGTGCCGGAAATGACGTTTTGATCGGCGGCACGGGCAATGACACGCTGACCGGCGGGGCCGGGCTCGATCAATTCGTGTTCAATATGACGAATGAAGGCTTGGACCAGATCAAGGATTTCAGCCTGGGCGACTTGATCGACTTCTCGCACCTGGGCTTCGGCAACGGTTTGGCTGCCGGTGGCGCCAACGCCGGGATCCTCGATGCATCGCATTTTATCGCGAATGCGACCGGCCCGGCCAACGCGCTGCAGGAATTCTGGTTCAATACGGCAAATCATACGCTCTATTTTGACGCCAATGGCTCGGCGGCCGGCGGGCAAATTGCGATCGCGCATCTGCAAACCAATTACATCCTGCACAATACCGACATTCATCTGGTTTGATCATCGACGCATAACGCCCCGATTTTATGCCGTCAGCACCACGCGGCCGACAATGCGGCCGCCGCGCAGATCGTCGAGCGTGGCCGACGCCTGGGCCAGCGGCCGCTCGGCGATCGGCGGCGGCGCGATATTCTTTTCGCGCACCAGATCGATCAGTTCGCGCGCTTCTTTGAGCGTGCCGGTCTGCGTGCCCTCGATGGCTCATGGCCTTGAGCGGGAACATGGCGACCGCGGTCGAAAAAGCGCCGCCGAGCAGGCCGGTCACCACCACTTTGCCGCCCTTGGCCAAGACGCCGGTGGCGAAATTGAGCGACTTGTCGGAGCCGACGAAGTCCACCGCCGCATAGATGCCGCCGCTCGCTTTCAAGATCGCCTTGCGCGCGCCCGCATCGGCTGGATCGAACGCTTCCTTGGCGCCGGCGGCGAGCGCGGCTTCGCGTTTTTTCGGATCGATATCGGCGACGTAAGGCGCCGTACCGAACATGGCGCGCGTCAGCGCCAGCCCCATCAGGCCGACGCCGCCCATCCCCACCAGCAGCAGCGGCGCGCGCGCGGCGCGGTCCGCCAGCCGCTTGAGCGCGGCGTAAGCGGTCAGCCCCGAGCACATCAGCGCGCCGGCGTAGGACGCGGGCAGCGGCGCATAATCGATCAGGTAACGCTCATGCGGCACCAGCACATGGGTGGCAAAGCCACCGTCCACCGTGACGCCGAGATGGCGCGGCGCGGCGCAGATGTTCTCATCGCCCACTTTGCAGGCGGCGCATTGACCGCAGCCGATCCAGGGATAGACCGCGACCGGCTGCCCAAGCGCCACCTTGGCGTCCGGCCCGGCGCTCTCGATAACACCGGCGATCTCGTGGCCGAGCGTGAACGGCAGCGTGCGGCCGCCGCGCACGTCGAGCTGCTTGCCGTCGCCGAGCACGAAATAACCGTCCTGCATGTGCAGGTCGGAATGGCAGACGCCGCAGCGCGCGATGCGCACCAGCACCTCGCTGCCTTGCGGGCGCGGGGCCTCCACCACGGTCTCGCACAAGGGGGCGCCATAGGCGGTCAGGGATTGGCGGTGCATCTGCATGGGCGAGCGCACTTTACACGCGGGGCTTTGCCTGCCCAGCAAAAACATTGGCCAACCTGACGAAGCCTTCCACCGGAATTTCCTCCGCCCGCGCGGTCGGCTCGATAGCGGCCGCAGCGAGCAGCGCGCCCGCGTCCACACCCAGCGACTTAAGGCTCTGGCGCAGCATCTTGCGGCGTTGCCCGAAGGCCGCTTCGGTCAGGCGTTGCAGCGCCGCGCGTCGCAAGCCAGCGGCTGGGCGCGCGGGACCAGCCGCACCACCGACGACGTCACCTTGGGCGGCGGCACGAAGGCGGTCGGCGCCACGTCGAACATGATCTTCGTCTCGCAGCGCCAGTTCGCCAGCACCGACAGCCGGCCATAGGCTTTGCCGCCCGGCGTGGCGACGATGCGCAGCGCCACCTCGCGCTGGAACATCAGCACCAGCGCGTCGTACCAGGGCGGCCACGGTTCGGCCGTCAGCCAGCCCACCAGCAGGGCGGTGGCGATGTTGTAGGGCAGGTTGGCGATGACGCGGGCGCGCTCGTGGCCGAGCTGGGCGCGCGCGTCGAATTCGAGCGCGTCGCCGGGGACGATCTCAAGCCGGCCGGGATAATGCGCGGCGATGTCCTCAAGCGCTGCGATGGCGCGGTCGTCGCGCTCGATGGCGATCACCCGCCGGGCGCCCTCCGCCAGCAGCGCGCGCGTCAGCCCGCCCGGTCCGGGACCGACCTCGACCACGGTGACGCCCGCAAGCGGCCCGCCCGCGCGCGCGATGCGCGCCGTCAGATTGAGATCGAGCAGAAAATTCTGGCCGAGAGATTTTTTGGCGGACAGGCCATGCCGGCGGATGACGTCGCGCAGCGGCGGCAGGTCGTCGATCTGCGCCATGCTATTTTGCGGGCACGAGCGCCGGCGTATTGGCGGAGAGCCGCGCGGCCAGCGCCAGCGCCGCCACCAGGCTCGACGGATCGGCGCGCCCGGTGCCGGCGATGTCGAAGGCGGTGCCGTGATCGGGCGAGGTGCGCACGAATGGCAGGCCGAGCGTCACATTCACCGCGCGATCGAAGGCGAGCGTCTTGATCGGGATCAGCGCCTGGTCGTGATACATGCACAACGCCACGTCGTAGGTCGCGCGCGCCCGCTCGTGGAACATGGTGTCGGCCGGCAGCGGCCCAATGGCGTCGATGCCCTCCGCCTGCAGCCGCTTGACCGCCGGCGCCACGATGGCCGCGTCCTCCGCGCCGAGCGCGCCATCCTCGCCGGCGTGCGGATTAAGCCCGGCCACCGCGATGCGCGGGTGGGCGATGCCGAAACGCGCCGTCAGGTCGCGCGCGACGATGCGCCCGGTCTCCAGCACGAGGTCGCTGGTCAGGTGCGACACCACCTCGCGCAGCGGCAGATGGATGGTCACCGGCACCACCGCCAGCTCCGGCGACCACAGCAGCATCACCGGCCTTAGCTGTTTGCCGGTCGCCTCCTGCACAAGCTTGGCCAGAAATTCGGTATGGCCGGGCTCGGCAAAGCCGGAGCGATAGAGCACGTTCTTGGCGACCGGATTGGTGACCATGGCGGCGGCGCGGCCGGCCATGACATCGGCGACCGCGCGGCGGATCGAGGCAATGGCCGCCGGCGCGCTGCTGGCATCGGGCTTGCCCGGCGCCGCGGTGACCGACAGGCCGAGCGGGACGACCGGCAAAGCGCGCGCGAAGGCGGCGTTTGCCTCTGCGGGCGTCACCACGGCGATTGGCAGATCGAGACCGAGAACGCTCGCGCGGCGGCGGATAAATTCCACGTCGCCGATGAGATAGAAGGCCGGCACATCGAGTTCGGCCCGGCGCCGCCAAATCGCGATCGTCAAATCGGGGCCGATGCCCGCCGGCTCGCCGATCGTCAACGCCAGAGGAAGACCGGCGGTTGCGTTCATTTGTATTCGATCATCGCTGATCTGCGGAGTTCTTCGAGGTATTTTTTGGCCTCGGATTCGAACCGTTGCGAAAACAGCTGCTGGCGCACTTCGCGCTTCATCGGAGAGTCGGCCTTGCTCTCCTTTTTGTCGCACAACGCGAACATCTGCAGGCCCTGCGGCGTCACGTCCGGTGTGGTCAGGCGGCCGATCTGCATGTTGTCGAGCAGCTCGCGCAATTGCGGTGCGAGTTCTGCCGAGTTTCGGGAAATCGGCTCGCGTACCGCGACGTCGCGCAGCGCACGCGAAAAAGCCAGGCCCTCCTTGCACGAGAGAAAACGGCTGCGCAGGTTTTCCGCCTCGCGGTGCTTGGCCTCCATGACCGCCGCGCTCGACCCTTGCGGAACCACGAGCATGATCGGGTAGAGCGTGTAGACGTAGCCAACGACGTCGGCTTGCTTTTCATTGCGCGACCGCAGCGCTTTGGAGATATCGGATTCGCCGACCTCCAAAGAGGCGCTGAATTTGCCGCGGACCAATTGGCTCCAGGTCAGCTCGGCGCGGACGCGCGCCTTGACTGTGTCCGGAGCAATGCCGGCGCGCTCGAGAAACTGGGTGAACTGTTCGAGCGGGATGTGCTGGTTCTTGGCCATAGTGTTAAACGCGCTGTCGATCTCCGCCTGTGGCAACTCGAAGCCATAGGTTTTGGCCTTCGTAATCTTGATGCGGTCGTCGATCAGTTCTTTAATGACCTCCTCGCGCGTGGGGGTCTTGTGGGTCGATAGCGCGATCAGCTTTGTGCGTTGATCGATGTCGTAGACGGTGATCGGCGAGCCGTTGGCGACGACCACCACCTGCGCAAAGGCGGCGGCCGGCAAGGCAACGGCCGCGGCGAACGCGGCGACTGCCAGCCATCGGCGGAATGAACGAAGTGTCAGGTCAATTTTCGGCATCGCGATATCCGTTGCATCGGGCCTGATCTATGGCCGGCTGCCTCGCCGCTGGCACGAATCAAAGCCCGCCGATCCCGCTGACCCCTTGGCTGACGGCGGCGCCGCCGAGCGTGCGCAAGGTCAGTTGCAGCATGATCTGATGATCGGCCGACGGGTTTCCACTGTAGGCGTAATTAGTAATGTAATTCAGGGCCAAGATGAGGCAATCGTCGACATAGCCGATACCGAGGCGGGTCTGGTCGAATTTGTTGGCATTGAGATCGTAGCGGGCGGCACCCAACAGCACCCAATTGGCATCGAGCTTGACCGATCCGGATCCGAGCACGCCCTGGCGGCGGTTCAGGAAGCCGAGCTCGGGCTGGGCGGCATAGTCGCCATAGAGCAGCCCGACGTTCCAGCGATCGAACTTGGCCGTGGTCTCGAGTTCGAACCGCTGCACCGCAAAGGTGTCGTTGTCGAAGCGGAAGCGGGAGGTGAACGTGTAGGTCTTGTTCGGCTGGTAGGAGACCCGGGCCACATAATCGGAGCGGGTGGTATCCAGGCCGCTGGCGAGGCCGGTATTGGCGATGCCGCCGGCCGCGAAGGAGTTCTGCCCGAACAGGCTATAGGACTGGCCGAACAGCGCGTTGACCGACCCGCCCTGGTTGAATTGCGCGGTGTACTGCACGCCGTAATTGGCGCGTCCGCCGCCCTCGACCCGATCCCAGCCCGAGAACTTGTCGACGCGGAACAGGTTGCTGTCGTCGAAGATCAGGGCCTGCGCGTCCTCGTTCGGCCATTTGCCGATCTGCTGCTCATTCGGCCGCGCGATCACCTGGGCCATCGGCTCGACGGTCTGCGTGCCCCAGGATTCCACGCTGATAAACGGAAACCGGTACTCGATGCCGACGGTCGGCATCACGCGCACCAGGTTGCTGTCGCCGGTGTTGATGAAGTTGGACACGCCCGGATCGGAGTTGATTTTCATGGAGCCGGCGTCGGCGCGCAGCGACATGAAAGGCGTAAACACCTGGCCGAACGAGTCGGTGAAGCTGCGCCGCCAGTGCGTCTCCGCCGAGAAACGGCTGTAGATGCCGGGTATGCCGCGCAGCAAACAGTTGCTCGAGTTCCGCAACGCAGGGTCGGCGGTCTGCGCGCAAGAGCCGGCGTTGAGGGCGGTCTGAGTGATCGCGTCAAAATTGGCCTGGTTGCGCGACAGGCTGGTGAAATTGAAATTGTAACCGAGCTCGCCGCCAAGCACCGGATGGTCGAAGGTGTAGTTGTAGTCGATCACCGGATGGATGACCGGGATCTGGGCTTGCGTGTCGGCTTCGGAGAAGCCGAGGTAGTAGATGGAGCGGGCGTCGAAATAACTGCGGTTGCCCTTGCCGGTGAGATAAAGCTGGGAGATGCCCTCGCTGGTGGGATTTTGGAACGGATCGGTGGTCCGATAGCGCGACAATGACGGGTTGTAGTCCTGCAGGAACGCCCTGTCGGACAGCATGACCGCGTCCCAACCCCATACCCATTTGTCGGTGATCGCGAACTGGCCGGAGCTTTCCAAGCTGCCGCGCCAATCGCGATAGCCCGGTGTCGGCAAGCCATTGCTGCTGTGCTGGAAGTATTCGCTATCGAGCTGGTGGATGCCGGCGGCGCGGATCGAATAGGCGCCGTTGATCAGGCGCTGGCGGAATTCGCCCTGCATCAGCAGGCCTTGCTTGGAGGTGATCATCGGCGCCAGCGTGACGTCGTAGTCCGGCGCCAACGCCCAGTAGTAGGGCACCTCGACCGCGACGCCATATTTCGAACTCGAATTGACGATCGGCATCAGCAGGCCGGTCTTGCGCTTGACGGTCGGATCGGGCGCCGAGAAATAGGGCAGCCAGGCGATCGGCTTGCCGAAAAATTCGAGGTGGGCGTCCTCGAAATAGATCATCTTCTCGCCCTGATCGTGAATGATGCGGGCGGCTTTCACCTGCCACAGCGGCGGCTTCTTCGGATCGTCCTTGCAGGGCGCGCAGGCGGTGTAAACGCCGTTATGCAAAACCGTGAAGTTGCCGCTCGTGCGCTCCGCACGGGCGGCCGCCATGCGCGTCTGATCGGGGGACTCCAGCCGCAGTGAATCGACGAACCCGTCGCGATAGTCGTCCGACAGGTCCATGATGTTGCCATAAGTGACGTTGCCGCCCTCTTCGGTCAGCCGCACATTGCCTTCGGCGTGCAGGCGCTTGGTGGTCTGGTCGTAGATCACCCGGTCGGCTTCGAGCGTCGAACCGCCATAGTAGATCTGCACGTTGCCGACGGCGGCGACGCGATGGTTGACGTAGTCGTAGTTGATCTCGCGCGCCTGCACGAGCATCTGCTTCTGCCCGGACTTATCGCGCTCGATGGCGATCTTGGATTTTGGCGGCGGCGGCGGGCGCTGCGGAAACGTGAGTTGCTGCGCCAGCACCGGCGCGGACGCGAGCAAGCCGCCGCAGACCAGAAGGCTGAGGACGGCGATAAAGGCTGCGACGCCACGGCGATGGGCCCGGGGCGCTGGTGGACGAGCGCAAGCTGGCCCCGCCATCACCCGTCCTCCTGGTACAGCAACGCAATAAACCCCGTCAGACCGCCTGCGAGCACGGGCAGCCACGCCGCTGCCACGGGATGCATCAGGTCGGCCTTGCTCAAATCCTCAGTCACTTTCGACAAAACGTAAAGCAGAAAGCCCGCGGCCACGCCACTTAAAACCATCTTTTGTACCCCGCCGAAGCGGAAGAACCGTAAACTGACGGCGGCGGCAAGAAAAACCATGGCAACCATCAAAAATGGCCGCGCCAGAAGCTTTTGGAATTGCAGTCTATAGCCTGCGGCAACAAGTCCTGCGTGTTCAGCGATCTTGATATACAGTGGAAGCTCCCAAAACGGTACGGTTTCGGGAGTGGCAAAGCTTTCGCGAACCTGTTCCGGCGTCAGGCTGGTCTTGAGCTGGAACACCGGATAGTCGACCGGCAATATTCCCAACTCGTTGACGCGGGCATCCTGGAGCTGCCAGGCCCCGGCTTCCAGCACCGCCGCGCGGGCTTCGATGCGCTGCTTGAAATGACCGGCATTGTCGAAGGTGAACACCGTCACGCCGTTGAGGTTGACGCCCTGGTCGCGGCTGGTCTTGGCGTTGATGATGGCTTGGCCTTCGCTGCTGCGCTGGCTGGTCCAGAAATTGCTGCCGCTCAGCGCGCCCTGATTTCTGCCGAACAGCTCGGCTTCGTAGCGCTTCGAGCGCTCCTGCAGGATGGCGGAAACCGGATTGTAGACGGTGGTGGCAAAAACCCCGAGCAGGAAAGCCACGATCAGCGCCGGCGCAATGAATTGCCAGGCCGAAACGCCGGCGGATCGGGCGACCACCAGCTCCAACCGGCGCGACAAGTTGAGGTAGCAGGACATGGCGGCGATCAGCACGCAGAACGGCATGATCCGCTCGGTCACCTGCGGCACCCGGTAGAACGAGGTCTTCGCCACCAGCAGCGCCGAGACGTGCGGGATGTCGCTCGATCGGCGCATCAGTTCGATGTAGTCGAGCAGCGCGACCAGCACGAAAATGCCGACGAACGTCAGCAGCACCGCGCTCAGAAAACGCAGACCGAAGTAACGCGCGAGTGTTCCTGCAAACATCTGCATGATCAGCTCATGACGTGGCGAAGCGCTGGTTGATGCGCGCGGTGAGCGCGGCGAGCCAGTTGGTGACAAAGGCGGGCGGCTCCAGGATCAGGCCGCGCCAGATGACGTAGAGGCCGCCGCCGCAGGCCACGATCATCGCCACGTATTGCAGCGACAGCAGCCACGGCATATTGGCGCCGAACACGGTGGAAACGAATCCGGTCAGACGCAACAGCGCCACGCCGCTAATGGCTCCGAACATCGACACGGTGCGGCTTTGCCGGTTGGTGCGTGGCGCGCCGAGATAGGCGAAGGCGATGATCACGAAGGCGATCGGATAAAGCGGCGAGATCAACCGGTCGTGCAGCTCGGCGCGGAACTGGCCCGGTTGCTCGATATAGAACTGGTCGCCGGCGTCGGGCGAGATCAACTGCCAGAGGTACCGCTCGCGGATCGAATATTTGACCGCCTGCGCCCCGCCGGCGAACTGCGAGAGATCGAAGGCATAACGGTCGAACACCACCATGGCCGGATCGCGTTCTTTGGCGGCATGGCGCTGCACGACGCCTTTCTGCAAGATCAGGAACGTGCCGTTGTCGTTGTCGATCAACTCGCCGACCTCCGACATCACCGTGATGCGCTCGGCCGGATTGCGGCGGTCGTCGAGGAAAATGCCGAGCAACTGGCCGCTGCGGTTGCGTTCGCGGATATGGATGGTGACGCCGTTCTCGATCGAGGTGAAACGGCCCGGCTGCACGATGGTGCTCACCACATTGGCGCGCACTTCGGTGAGCCAGTCGCGCAGCATGCGCAGGCCCTTGGGCGCGAAATAGGCGCTGATCGCCATCACGAACAGCGACACCACGATCGCCACCGCCATGAAGGCGCGGAACAGGAACCACGGCGACATGCCGGCCGCGTTCATCACGATGATTTCGGAATCGGTGGACAGCTTGTTGAGCACGTGCGCGACCGCGATCAGCAGCGCGATCGGGGCGATCACCAGGATGAGCAGGGGAATGATCAGGCCGGTGAGGCCGACGAAGACCAGGATGGTCTGGCCCTGGCTGGTCATGATGTCGATGTCGCGCAGGGCCTGCGTGACCCAGATCACGGCGGTCAGGCTGACCAACACGACCAAGAAAGTGCTCAACGTCGTGCGGAAAATATATCGGCTGATGGACCCCATCCGTAGCGTCGTCCCCCAGTTCCGGCAAACGCCACCCCCGTCCGGCACCCGGCCCGAACGCAAAGCGCAACCAGCCTCACCCCAAGCCCCGTCAGGTTAACCTTGATCCACCGACAAAGTGGCCGCCCAATGGCAAAGCTGTTGAACATACACAACAAAAAGTAAAAGCCGCCAGCCCAGGCCGTGCCCGGCTGGCCCGATTCTGGCAGGCCAATCGGGCCGCAAATTTCAGCATGGCGCAAGCCGGGCGGCCGGCCTCGGTGAAAAGCCCGGAAATCGAGCAAATTGGGCCTTTGCAGAGGGTGGTGCGGCAGGCCATATGACGGATTGGCGTATGACCCCCGAAAATCGGGTAGCTGCTTTCGAAAAGGGTCATGCGCTAGCGCCAAAGCCCCATCCGCCGATGACCCCAAAACTAAGGATCTAGCCGATGTCCGATGCCCTTAAGCTCGGGTTTGCACCTTTCGCCGTTCCGGCCAAGGGCGTCTTCATCGTGTTCTGTGACGACGGGCTCCGATTCGGGACCGCAACGGCCAAGGCGCTGGGGTCGGCCGCCGGTCTGGTGGCGCGCGCGGCCAAGGCCGAGCGCTTCACCGGCAAGAGCGGCACCGCGCTCGAACTGATCATGCCGGAAGGGCTCAAGGTCGCGCGCCTGGTGGTGATCGGCGCCGGCAAGACCGCCGGCCTCGAGCAGAAGGACCTGCTCAAGCTCGGCGGGCTTGCCATGGGCAAGCTGCCGCTCGCCGCCAGCGAGGCGACCGTGTTCGCGGATTTGCCGGGCATTGCGCTGAAAGCCGAGCAGGCCGCCGACGTGGCGCTCGGCGCGCTGCTGCGCGCCTATGCCTTCGACCGCTACAAGACCAAACGCAAGGAAGACGAGACGCCGCCCGCCAAGCGCAGCATAACGGTCGCGGTCGGCGACGTGGCTGCCGCGCGCACCGCTTATGCGCGGCGCGCGGCGATCGGCGATGGCGTGCTGATGGCGCGCGACCTCGTCAACGAACCGGCCAATGTGCTCTATCCGGAAGAATTCGCCCGCCGCACGGCGGTCCTGAAAAAATTCGGCGTTGCGGTCGAGGTGCTCGACCTCAGGGCGATGAAGAAGCTCGGCATGAATGCGCTGCTCGGCGTCGGCCAAGGTTCCGCGCGCGAGACCCGGGTGGTGGTGATGCGCTGGAACGGCGGCAAAAAGGATGATGCGCCGGTCGCCTTCATCGGCAAGGGCGTGTGCTTCGACAGCGGCGGCATCTCGATCAAGCCGGCCGGCGGCATGGAGGACATGAAGGGCGACATGGCGGGCGCGGCCTGCGTCACCGGCCTCATGCGCGCGCTGGCGGCGCGTAAGGCGCGGGTGAACGCGGTCGGCGTCATCGGCCTGGTCGAGAACATGCCGGACGGCAAGGCGCAGCGGCCGGGCGACATCGTGACCTCGATGTCCGGTCAGACCATCGAGATCATCAACACCGACGCCGAAGGCCGTCTCGTGCTGGCCGACGTGGTCTGGTACGCGGCCAAGCGTTTCAAGCCGAAATTCATGGTGGATCTGGCGACCCTCACCGGCGCGATCGTGGTCGCGCTCGGGCACGAATATGCCGGCTTGTTTTCCAATGACGACAAGCTGGCCGAGCGGCTCACCAAGGCCGGGCAGGACACCGGCGAACGGGTCTGGCGCATGCCGCTCGGACCGGAATACGACAAGCAGATCGATTCCAAATTCGCCGACGTGAAAAACGCCGGCGGCAGCCGTAATGGCGGTGCCATCACCGGTGCGCAATTCATCCAGCGCTTTGTCGCCGACAAGACGCCGTGGGCGCATCTCGACATCGCCGGCACCGGTTTCGGTTCGCCGCAGAACGACACCAACAAGAGCTGGGGCTCGGGCTGGGGCGTGCGGCTGTTGGATCGGCTGGTGGCGGATTATTACGAGCGGTGACACAGGGTCTTGTTGGTCGCGATGCCATGACCGAAATGCTGTTCTACCATCTGCAAGGCCAGAAGCTGGAAGGCGTGCTGCCGGCGCTGTTGGAGAAATCGCTCGAGCGCGGCTGGAAGGTGATCGTGCAGGGCGCATCCGAGGAGCGCATCGAGGCGCTCGACGCCCATTTGTGGACCTATCGCGACGACGGTTTCCTGCCGCACGGCACCTGGCGCGAACCGGATGCCGCCGCGCAGCCGGTGCTGCTGACCCTCACCGACAGCAATCCGAACGACGCCAGCGTGCGCTTCCTGATCGACGGCGCGCCGGTGCCGGCCGACGCCGAAGCCTACCAGCGCATCGTGCTGCTGTTCGACGGCGAGGATGAGGACGCCGTCGCCGCCGCGCGCGCGCGCTGGAGCGAGGCCAAGGCGAAAGGCTTCGAAGCGACCTATTGGCAGCCGGACGAGCAGGGGCGCTGGGCGAAGAAGGCGTGAGCCGGCGCTCTAGGATTTAAATCACATCTTCGTGAGAACTTATCCTCGCTCGCCGGGGCGGCTTTATGATGGCCGCGTCCGATCCAGCGAGGGCGCTCTCATGAGGCGTCGTGATGGCGGGATCGCCTTAACGGGGCCGATATCGGGTAAACCCGACATCGGCGATGCGGCGCCCGCGGGCAGGAGACGAACGCTCCTCCTGCGCCCGGGCGGCGCCGGGGCTCCGCCCGGGAGCACTACGACCCCCTGCGAGGAGCTCGCTGACGGCGGGCCGTTAGGCTTGCCCGAGGCTCTCAGACAAGGCCGCCCAAAAGGGGCCAGCGTCGAAAGCGCCGGAGGCAGGGCGAAACGGACCGTCAGAAAGCGCGGCCCGGCGCCGTAACGACGCCGCGATGGCGCGCCGAGAGGCGCCACACCTTCGCAAGAAGGTGTGACTAAAACTGCATGACGCGCCCATCGGCGCGCCATCCCCTCGATTTTGGCGAGGGAAGGAAAGGAAGGCCGGCGTCCGCCGACGCCGTTAAAGAATAGGGGCGATTTCGGCACGCCCGCCTTCGCGCGAGGCTTCGGCGGGCAGCCTTCGCCATCAACGGCTTGCCAGCCGGGAAGCTCTAAAGGAGTGAAGCCGCATGGCGTACGCCGGCGCCGCAAAGAATACGGGCGGCGGAGCATTGCGCACTAGGCCAATGACCCATCGGCCATTGCCCCATCGGCCAATGGCCGGGTTAACCCCATGGCCACCCTCGGGTTGTCCCCGCCATCGTGATGACGCAAAATACATATTAAGGGACAAGCGGATAGACGTCCGGGGGAGATCGCTTTGCGCCGTCGCGCCGTTTCCAGGCTCACGTTAGTTTTGTGTGCTGCCGTGCTGGCGGTGGCCGTCGCCGGCTGCAAGAATTCGCTGCAGATGTTGCCGGACAACGGCGATGAACGCTGGTTCTCCAAGCCGGTCGACATTTTCCGCAAACCCGACTGGGCCGTCGCCAGCAGCGGCGACCAGAGCGCGCCGCTCAGTCCCAGCAAACCGGTCGCTCCCGAAGACCTGGTCGGTGCCGACGGCCGCTGCGCCGCCCCCGCCGCGCCGTCGCCGCCGCCGGCAGCCGCCGCGGCGCCGACCCCGCCGCCCGACCGGCCGGTCGGCTCCGTGGCCGGCGATCTCGCCCGCGCGCCGATGCCCGAGGCCACGCTTGCCTCCGCCAATCAGGAGCCCGGCGCCGCCCCGGTCCTGGGCGGCGTCGCGCTCGGCATGAGCGAATGCGAAGTCGTGCGGCGCGCCGGGCTGCCCGGCAACGTCGACATCGGCGTTGGGGATCAAGGCAGCCGCAAGGTCGTGCTTACCTATCTCAGCGGCCCCTGGCCCGGCATCTACACGTTCAGCGCCGGCCGCCTGAAAGTTGTCGACGCGGTCGCCGCGCCGCCGGCACCGCCGCCCGAACCGGCGAAAACCAAAAAAGCCAAGACCAAGAAAAAGCCGGCGAAACCGAAAACCGCCACCCGCGAGATCGACCGCGTTTACGTGCAGTAACCCGAACAAGCCTGGAGTTATGCGGTCTCGAGCGCCGTGCTGGCGGCGAGCCATTCCTCTTCCGCCTTCGCAATGGCAGCCACGACCTGCGCGCGGGTTTTTGCAAGCTCGGCGGCGCGCGCCGGCTCGCGCGCGAACAGCGCGCCGTCGGCGAGCGTGGTGTCGAGTTTTGCAAGCTGGCGCGTGAGCTGCGCGATCACCACTTCGGCCTGCGAGATGCGCTTGCGCAAAGGGGCCGTCTCCGCGCGTTTGCCGGCGGCGGCGCGACGCACTTCGCCCGGATCGGAGCGCGGCGAAGATTTCGAGCCGACCGAGTTTCCCCGGTTGCCGTCGGCGAGCACCTGACGGCGGTAATCGTCGAGGTCGCCCTCGAACGGCGCGACCTTGCCGCCGGCGACCAGCCAAAGCCGGTCGGCGCAGGCTTCCAAGAGATAACGGTCGTGCGACACCAGGATCACCGCGCCGGGATAATCGTTGATCGCCTCGATCAGTGCGGCGCGGCTGTCGATATCGAGGTGGTTGGTCGGCTCGTCGAGGATGATCAGATGCGGCGCGGCGAAGGTGGCGAGACCAAGCATCAGCCGCGACTTCTCGCCGCCGGACAATGTCTTGACGGCGTGATTGGCGGCCAGGCCTGAAAAGCCGATGGCGCCGACGCGCCCGCGCACCTTGGCTTCCGGCATGTCGGGCATCAGCTTGCGCACGTGGTCGTAGGGGGTGGCGTCGGGATCGAGTTCGTCGAGCTGGTGCTGGGCGAAATAGCCGACCTTGAGCGTGGCCGCGCGGGTAATCGTCCCTTGCATGGGCGCAAGCCGCCCGGCCAAGAGCTTGACCAGCGTCGACTTGCCGTTGCCGTTGGCGCCGAGCAAGGCGATGCGGTCGTCGTTGTCGATGCGCAGCGACAGACCGGAGAGGACCGCGCGGCCGTCATAGCCGACCGCGACGTCGTCGGTCGCGATGATGGGCGGCGACAACAGCTTCTCCGGCGCGGGAAGATGAATCGGCCGTACCTCTTCGCTGACCAGCGCGGCGATCGGCTCCATCTTGGCCAGCATCTTCAGGCGCGATTGCGCTTGCCGCGCCTTGGTCGCCTTGGCGCGGAAACGGTCGACGAAGGCCTGCATGTGCTTGCGCTGGGCTTCCTGCTTCTTGACCATTTTCTGGTCGAGCAGCATGCGCTCGCGGCGCAGACGTTCGAAGTCGGAATAGCCGCCGCGGTAAAGCGTGAGCTGCTTGTTTTCCAGCGACAGGATCTGGTTGACCGCGGTGTCGAGCAGGTCGCGGTCATGGCTGATGATGATCATGGTGCTCGGATAGCCCGCCAGATGATCCTGCAGCCACAGCGTGCCTTCGAGATCGAGATAGTTGGTCGGCTCGTCGAGCAGCAGCAGGTCCGGCTGGGAAAACAGCGTGGCGGCGAGCGCGACGCGCATGCGCCAGCCGCCGGAGAATTCCGAACAGGGCCGCGCCTGGTCTGCGGTGGAAAAGCCCAGGCCCGACAGGATGGCGGCGGCGCGCGAGGGCGCCGAATGTGCGTCGATATCGACCAGCCGGGTCTGGATCTCGGCGATGCGATGCGGATCGTGCGCGGTCTCGGCTTCTTCCAACAATTGCGTGCGTTCGGTGTGGGCCTTGAGCACCACTTCCAGCAGGCTTTCCGGTCCGTTGGGCGCTTCCTGCGCCAGCCGGCCGATGCGCCAGCGCGGCGGGTATTCGATCGTGCCTTGCTCGGCGCCCATATCGCCGGTGATGACGTTGAACAGCGTCGACTTGCCGGTGCCGTTACGCCCGACCAGCCCGACGCGGGCGCCGGGCGTGATGCGGGCCGACGCCGCTTCGAGCAGAGCGCGGCCGGCGATGCGGACGGTGAGGTCGTCGATGACAAGCATGGCGCCGCCTTGTGGCCGAGCCGGCGCGCAGATGCAATCCCTCGCCACGAACGGGAAGGTCAGCCGAGCATGTCGGCGACCGCCTTGCCGCAGGTGACGGTATCCGCCAGACCTTTCAGGTCGCGGGTGCGCAAGCTTGGCTCGGCCAGCACCTTTTCGATCGCGCCGACGACCGCCTTGGCGGCTTCAGGCTCGCCGAGATGTTCGAGCATCATCGCGCCCGACCAGATCTGGCCGATCGGATTGGCGATGCCCTGGCCGTAGATGTCGGGCGCCGAGCCGTGCACCGGCTCGAACACCGAGGGAAATTTGCGCTCCGGATTGATGTTGCCGGACGGCGCGATGCCGATGGTGCCGGTGCAGGCCGGGCCGAGGTCGGACAGGATGTCGCCGAACAGGTTGGAGGCGACCACGACGTTGAACCAGTCCGGGTTCATCACGAAACGCGCGGTGAGGATGTCGATGTGAAACTGATTCCACTTCACATCGGGATAGGCCTTGGCCATTTCGCGCACGCGCTCGTCCCAGTACGGCATGGTGATGGCGATGCCGTTCGACTTGGTGGCGGAGGTGAGGTGCTTCTTCGGGGTGGAACGGGCGAGCTCGAAGGCGAATTTGAGCACACGGTCGACGCCGATCCGGCTCATCACCGTTTCCTGCACCACCACCTCGCGCTCGGTGCCGGGATACATGCGCCCGCCGATGGCGGAATACTCACCCTCGGTATTTTCGCGCACCACCCAGAAGTCGATGTCGCCGGGCTTGCGGTTGGCGAGCGGGCAGGGCACGCCGGGCATCAGCCGCACCGGGCGCAGGTTGATGTACTGGTCGAATTCACGGCGGAACAGGATCAGCGAACCCCACAGCGAGATGTGGTCGGGCACCCGGTCCGGCATGCCGACCGCGCCGAAATAGATGGCGTCGTGCTGGCCGATGCGGTCCTTCCAGTCCTCCGGCATCATGCGGCCGTGCTTCTCGTAATAGTCGCAAGATGCAAAATCGAAATCGTCGAGCCGCAGCTCGAAGCCGAATTTCTTCGCCGCCGCCTGCAACACGCGCACGCCCTCGGGCATGACCTCCTTGCCGATGCCGTCGCCGGGAATGACCGCGATGCGGTAGACTCGATTGGTCGTCATGGAAGCGGTCCTTGTCGATATAGGCGCGGGCTTGTCGGCTGCCTTCCAAGCACTCCGCTCATTCCCGCGCAAGCGGGAATCCAGAGCGGAAACGGAGACTGGCTGGCTCAGCCGGCCTTGTGCATCCCGACGCCGGTTTCGCGCTGGTAAATGATCAAGTCGAAGCTCGGCGTTGCGTCGTTGCCGATGACGGCGACAGCAGCGCATGCGCCTGGCCGCGATGATGGGTCTGGTGATTGAAGAAATGGTCGAGCGCCGGCGCCAGCAGCTGCTCGATATCGGTCGGATTGACGAACGTGCGGTAGCGGATGCTGCCGGCCAAGGTCCGCCTCGGTCAGCCCGTCGATATGGCGGCTGATGCGCCGCGTCCTCCGCCACGCGCGCCGCGCGCAGGCGGGCGAAGTCGTCGTACAGGATGGCATCGAGGCTCTTCGGCAATTCGCCCTTCCCGGTAAACCGATGCATCCAGATACGGTCGCCGACCAGCAGATGGTTGAGCGTGCCGTGCAGCGACTTGAAGAAGGCGCCGCGGTCGGCGCGATAGTCGGCGTCGGTAAGCGTGGCGACGGCCGCATAGAGCCGCTCATTGCACCAGGCGTTGTAGCCGGCGAACATTTGGTATCGAGATTTCATGAATTGCTCCTATGGGCGAAAATCACTGCAAATCCAGAATACGAACGTGGGCGATCTTGCCGCGCGAAACGCCCCCCGGTATAAGCCGCGCCACTTAGACATTCCAATCAATGCCGCTAAACTCTCCGATCAATCTCAGTGAAGGATGACCCGATGGCGATCGAGCGCACTTTTTCGATTCTGAAACCAGACGCGACCGCGCGCAACCTGACCGGCGCCATCAACGCCATGATCGAGCAGGCCGGCCTGCGCATCGTCGCGCAGAAGCGCGTGCGTATCTCGCTGCCGCAAGCGCGAAAATTCTACGACGTCCATCGCGAGCGGCCGTTCTTCGGCGAGCTGGTGGATTTCATGGTATCGGGCCCGGTGGTGGTGCAGGTGCTCGAGGGCGAAAACGCCATCGCGAGGTACCGCGAACTCATGGGTGCCACCGACCCGGCCAAGGCCGCGGCGGGCACCATCCGCAAGGTCCACGCCAAGTCGATCGGCGAGAATTCCGTACACGGTTCCGACGCCCCGGAAACGGCGCGGCGGGAGATCGCGCAGTTCTTTTCCGAAAACGAGATCGTCGGCTAGCGCGCATCGGGAGATCGGGTGCACTCACTCGCGCAGATGATGGATCCGTCCGCCTGGCTGGCTATGGTCGGCAGCGGCTGGAGCGGCATGGGGCACGCCGAGTTCTGGGTCGCCCTCGCCAAGATCATGTGGATCAACATCCTGTTGTCGGGCGACAACGCGGTGGTGATCGCCATGGCCTGCCGCGGCCTGCCGCAGCGGCAGCGGGTCTGGGGCATGATCCTCGGCGCCGGCGTCGCGGTGCTGCTGCGCATCGTCTTCACCGGCGTGGTCGCTTCGCTGATGCTGCTGCCGTATCTCAAGATCGTCGGCGGGCTGGCGCTGTTCTACATCGCCGCCAAGCTGCTGGTACCGGACGATCCGGATGAGGGCGAGACCGAGGCGGTCGAGCATCTCTGGCGCGCCGTGCGCATCGTGGCCATCGCCGACATCATCATGAGCCTCGACAACGTGATCGCCATCGCCGCGGCGGCGGGCGGCAACATGGCGCTGGTGGTGATCGGACTTGCCATCAGCATCCCGCTGATCGTGGCCGGCGCCGCGCTGATCATGGCGCTGCTCGACCGTTTCCCGATTCTGGTGTGGGCGGGCGCCGCGCTGCTCGGCTGGATCGTCGGCGAGGTGATCGCCACCGATCCGGTGTCGGTCGGCTATCTCACCGGCAATACGGACCGGCGGTCGCGCACAGGATCGAATACGTGTGCCGCGGCGGTCGGCGCCGCGCTGGTGCTGCTGGTGGGCGGCCTCTGGCGGCGTTCGAAGCAGAAGCCGGCGGAGAGCGAAGTTTAGCGACCTGGGTTATAGTGGGCGCGATGAATCAGCCGGCCAGGCTCTCGGCGACCAAGCGGATCGGCTTTACCGCGTGCCCGCACGATTGCCCGTCGACCTGCGCGCTCGACGTCGAGTTGATCGACGAACGCACCATCGGCCGGGTGCACGGCGCCAAGGACAACGACTACACCGCCGGCGTGATCTGCGCCAAGGTCGCGCGCTATGCCGAGCGCGAGCATCACAAAGACCGGCTGCTGCACCCGCTGCGGCGCACGGGGGCCAAAGGTTCGGGCGAATTCGCGCCGATCTCCTGGGACGACGCGCTCGATCTGGTCGCCGAAAAGTTTCTGCAAGCCGAGCAGCGCTTCGGCGCGCAATCCGTCTGGCCGTATTACTACGCCGGCACCATGGGCCTGGTGATGCGCGACGGCATCAACCGGTTGCGTCACGTCAAGAAATATTCCGGCTTCCATTCTTCGATCTGCGTCAACCCGGCCTATGCCGGCTTTGCCGCCGGCGTCGGCACCATCGCCGGGCCCGATCCGCGCGAAATGGCGAAATCCGATCTGGTGGTGATCTGGGGCACCAATGCGGTGAACACCCAGGTCAACGTGATGACCCACGCGGTGCGGGCGCGCAAGGAACGCGGTGCCAAGATCGCGGCGGTCGACATCTACATGAACGGCACCATGGAGCAGGCCGATTTGGCCGGTGCTGGTGAAGCCCGGCACCGATGGCGCGCTCGCCTGCGCGGTGATGCATTGCCTGTTCCGCGACGGCAAGGCCGATTGGGACTATCTCGAAAAATACACCGACGCGCCGCGCGAGCTGGAAGCGCATCTGCGCAGCCGCGATCCGGCTTGGGCGTCGGCGCTCACCGGCACGCCGGTCGAAACGATCGAGGAATTCGCGCGGCTGATCGGCGAGCGCAAGCGCGCCTTTTTCCGGCTCGGCTACGGCTTCTCGCGCTCGCGCAACGGCGCCGCCAACATGCATGCGGCGAGCTGCATCGCGGCGGTGACGGGGGCCTGGACTTTGGAGGGCGGCGGCGCCTTCCACAACAATGCCGATATTTTCAAGCTCGACAAGACGCTGATCGAAGGGCTCGACGTCTGGGATCGTTCCGTGCGCATGCTCGACCAGTCGCGCATCGGCGCGATCCTCACCGGCGACGCCGAAGCGCTGGCGCACGGGCCGCCGGTAACGGCGATGATCGTACAGAACACCAATCCGCTCTCGGTTTGCCCCGACCAGAGCAAGGTCAAGCAGGGCTTTGCGCGCGAGGACCTGTTCGTCTGCGTGCACGAGCAGTTCATGACGGAGACCGCGCGGATGGCCGACGTGGTGCTGCCGGCGACCACGTTCCTGGAGCATGACGACATCTATCGCGGCGGCGGCCACCAATACCTCATCCTCGGACCCAAACTGGTCGAGCCGCCGGGCGAATGCCGCAACAATCACGAGGTGATCTCAGCGCTGGCCAAACGCCTCGGCGCCGGGCACCGCGGTTTCACCATGAGCCCGCGCCAGTTGATCGATCAGATGCTGCAAGTGTCGAAGCGCGGCACGCTTGCCCAGCTCGAGGCCAACCGCTGGCTCGACTGTCAGCCGCCGTTCCGTCAATCGCATTTTCTCGACGGCTTCCCGTGGCCGGACGGCAAGTTCCGCTTCAAGCCCGATTGGAACAATGTGCCGTTCCGCAGCCCCTACAAGGGCGGGCCGGTCGATCAAATGCCGAAGCTGCCCGATCATTGGACGTCGATCGAAGAGGCCGACGGTGAGCATCCGTTCCGCCTCGCCACCTCGCCGGCGCGCGGTTTCCTGAATTCGACTTTTAATGAGACGCCGACTTCGTTGGCGCAGGAGAAGCGCCCGACGGTGATGATCCACCCCGACGACGCCAAGGCGCACGGGATCGGCGATGGCGATTACGTCGTGCTCGGCAACGCGCGCGGCCAGGTGCGCCTGCACGCAAAGATTTTCGACGGCGTGCGGTGCGGCGTGCTGATCGCCGAGTCGATCTGGCCGAATTCGGCCTATCCCGACGGCTGCGGCATCAACACGCTAACGGCTGCGGATCCGGTCGCGCCCTATGGCGGCGCGGCGTTCCACGACAACAAAGTGTGGATCAGGCGGCGCGCGTCGTAGCGGCTTCAGCCTTTACCCGCCAGCAAATTATCGACGCTAAAACGGCCGCCGCCGGTCACGAACAGCGCGAGCGCGCCGCCAGCGATGGCGAGGTCCTTGCTGAGGAAAACGTATTGCAGGGTTTGTGCAGCCGCAGGAAATTGCCAATAGAGGTGCGCGCTCAGAAGGGCGATCACCACGAAGGCGAACGCGAGCAATGCGCCGTAACGTGTGGCGAGGCCGAGGATAAGCGTGACGACAATGATCCATTCGACGACGTGCGCGAGTACGCTCATGAACTCGGGAGCGATAAAGTTGATGGACTTGAGATAGGCGACGGCCGGACCGCCGGTCCATACCGTCATTAAGAATACGGCTGCCATAAGCAAGCGGCCGATCAGTAGCAGCGTATCGCTCATTCCCGCAGCAACGCCATCGGTGCAAGACAGCAGCGGATGCGATGATCCATTCGGCATAGGCTTGGTCTCCCCCTAGTTATGTTTGTTTCGATCGACTAGAGCCGCTCGGCTTGCGTCGAAATTTTCAACCCGAGCTTAGTTCGTTATTTCCTTGCGAAGCGGTGATCCAGCGAACAGCTCCCCGGGCCGTGGATGTGAGCAAGAGCAGCGCGCCGATGATGACGAGGTTCTTGTAGAAGTTCACCTGATTGCCGATCCGCGCCGGGCCTTCCATGGTCCAGAAATTGTGCACGAAGATGACGTGAGCACGACAAAGGCGATCAGCACGATCGACGCCCAGCGCGTCTGGTAGCCGACCAGGATCAGGATTCCGCCGACCAGATTTATGAGCATGACCAGATAGGCGAGGATCGTCGGGGTGAGAATGCCGGTCATGCCGGCGACTTTCACGACCGCCGGATTGACGATGTAATTGCCGATATGCGTGGCCTGGATATATCCGAACACGATAAAAACGGACGCTATAAGCACGCGGCTGATCGCTTGCATGTATTGCGGCATAACTGGATCCCCCTCAGTGGCCCGGCAGGAGTTGTTCTCCCCTATGCGGCAATGATGATCTCCCGCGGCCCGGTCCGCAATTGCCTACGGCCCGATCATCCCCAGTGGGCAAGCCCTCGCGGTGGGGAGCCCTAGAGTTCCTTGCCGATCTTGCGGTCGAGCGAGTAGGGGCCGCCGCCGTGCAGCGCGATCGCGAACATGACGATGCCCCACAGCAGGAACAACTCCATGCGAGGGAAGCCCTGTGGCATTTGCACGTAAAAGGCGATCACCGCCATCTCAATGGCGATCCCGGCCGCGAAGAAACGCGTAAACAGACCGAGGATAATCGCGACGGCGCCGACGGTCTCCAGGAACATGACGATATAGGCCGACGCACTAGGCGCCGGGATGCCGTTCCTCGCCATCGCGGCCGTGACCGGCGTCGCGCCGCTCATGAGCTTGCCCCAGCCGTGATACAGCAGACAGCCGCCGGCTGTGACGCGGATCATCGGGTACCAGAGATCGGAGACCGACGCGTAAAACCCGGCTAACCCCGGAAATATCAGCTTCGGTGCGCTGCCGGCCCGTCCAAACATGGCGTCACTCCCAGTGTTGTGTTCGGCCGCTCTGCTGGCGGCGTGTCATGACAATAACACCGCGAGCGCGGTCAATATTCACATTAAGGTGTGGAGAAAATTATTCTGTGGGAACAATCGAGGCAGTGTCGGGCACCGCCACGCCGTCGATCAGGCAGCGCCCGGTTTCAACTTGAATTCGGCCTTCGGCCAATAGTTTGAGCGCCATCGGATAAATGTGGTGCTCCACCGCCAGTACGCGCGACGCGAGCGTCGCCTCGTTGTCGTCTGCGCGCACTGCAACGGCGCCTTGCGCGATAATCGGACCGGCATCCATTTCCGCCACCACGAAATGCACCGTGGCGCCGTGGATTTTCGCGCCCGCTTCGAGCGCGCGTTTGTGCGTGTCGAGACCCTTGAAGGCGGGCAGCAGGGCGGGGTGGATGTTGAGCATGCGGTTCCGCCATTGCCCGACGAAGCCGGGCGTGAGCAGCCGCATGAAGCCGGCGAGGCAGACGATCTCGATGCGGTGCTGGGTGAGAACGTCTTGCAGCGCAGCATCGAAGGCGGCGCGGTCCTTGCCGAAAATTTTGTGATCGATCACGTGGGTGCGGATGCCGGCGGCGCGCGCAACATCCAAGCCGCCGGCATCGGCTTTGTTCGACACCACCAGCGCGATCTCGGCCGGATAATTTTGATCCTTTGCCGCCTCGATCAGCGCCGCCATGTTGGAGCCGCGGCCGGAGATCAGGATGGCGACGCGCTTGCGGCTCATGGGCGCTCCCTTGCGTCACCAGGCCATATCGAGCTTGCCATCGTAGACGACGCGTGGCCCGGCCACTGCGCGCACGACTTCGCCGATGCTGACCGCCCGCTCGCCGGCGCTTGTGAAGGCTTGCGCGACCGCGGCGGCATCCTTGGGCGCGGCGATGACGATCATGCCGATGCCGCAATTGAAGGTGCGCAGCATTTCATTTTGCGCGATGTTGCCTTCGTCGGCCAGCCACTTGAACACCGGCAGCACCGGTACGCGGGCGAGATCGATGCGCGCGCCGAGGCCGTCCGGCAGCACGCGCGGGATGTTGTCGGGAAAGCCGCCGCCGGTGATGTGCGCGAGGCCCTTCACGCCCTGGGTCGCGCGGATCGCGGCAAGGCATGACTTCACATAGATGCGGGTCGGCGTCAGGATGGCTTCGCCGAGCGAATGCGCGGCGTCGAATGGGGCGGGCGCGGTCCAAAGCAGCCCGGACTTGGCGACGACCTTGCGCACCAGCGAAAAGCCGTTGGAATGCACGCCGGAGGAGGCGAGCCCGATGATGACGTCACCGGCCGCGATATCGGAACGCGGCAGCAGCGCGCCGCGCTCGGCGGCGCCGACCGCGAAGCCCGCGAGGTCGTAGTCGTCGCCCTGATAGAGGCCGGGCATTTCCGCGGTCTCGCCGCCGATCAGCGCGCAGCCGGCTTGCCGGCAGCCGATGGAAATGCCGGCGACCACGGCGGCGCCGATTTCCGGCTCGAGTTTTCCACACGCATAATAGTCGAGGAAGAACAAAGGCTCGGCGCCTTGCACCACCAGGTCGTTCACGCTCATGGCGACCAGATCGATGCCGATGGTATCGTGGCGGCCGGTCTCGATGGCGATCTTGACCTTGGTGCCGACACCATCATTCGCGGCCACCAGGATGGGATCGCTGTAGCCCGCCCGTTTGAGGTCGAACAGGCCGCCGAAGCCGCCGATTTCCGCGTCGGCCCCGGCACGCGCGGTGGCGCGCACCAGCGGCTTGATCAGCTCCACCATCCGGTTGCCGGCATCGATATCGACGCCGGCTTGCGCGTAAGTGAGGCCGCGCTCCTTTTCCGCCATGATGGCCCTTCTCAACGGGTCACGCCCTAGCGCCGGGGTCCTACGTGGAAAACGCAAGTCGCGCAATGGTCGAAGCGCCGTTATACTCTGCCGAGATTGGCGTGTTTCCGGCCGCACAAGCCGGGGCGGGGCCACGAGCCGGGATTGTCTTGAGTATTCCGAACCTCATAACGCTGGGGCGCATTCTACTGGTGCCGATCGTGGTCTGGGCGATCGCCACGCCCGGCACCATGTGGATTGCGTTCGTGCTGTTCGTGGCCGCCGGCGTGAGCGATGCCGTCGACGGCTATCTCGCCAAGCGCTTCAAGATGACCACCGAACTCGGCGCCTATCTGGATCCGCTCGCCGACAAGGCGCTGATCGTCTCGATCTATCTCACGCTCGGCATCAACAATCTGATCCCGCGCTGGCTGGTGATCCTGGTGGTGTCGCGCGACATCCTGATTGTCGGCGGGATCATGCTGTCGTGGGTGATGGGTAGCCCGCTCAAGATCAAGCCGCTGCTGGTTTCCAAGCTCAACACGGTGGCGCAGATCGTGTTCGCCTGCGTGGTGCTCGGCTCGCTCGGCTTCGCCATCCCGGCCGATACCCTCACCCTTGTCCTCATGGGCCTGGTCGCGGTCTTGACCTTGCTGTCGGTCGCCGCCTATCTCGCCGAATGGGTCCGGCACATGAACACGACGGCGGCCGGACCGTGAGCCCGCGCGCACGGCCCCGTCCGCGCCGCGAATTGCCGGAGGGCGATGGCATGACGTTCGAGCGGCAATTGGTGTTCTGGCTGGCGGCGCTCGCCGCCATCGTGCTGCTGCTTTGGCTGCTGAGCGAGATTCTGCTGCCGTTCATCGCCGGCGCGGCCATCGCCTATTTGCTCACGCCGGTCACCGACCGCATCGAATCGATCGGCGTCAACCGGCTGGCCGGCGCGCTCTTGATCATCACGCTGGTGGTGTTGGCGATCGTGTTGCTCATCCTGCTGGTGGCGCCGATCCTGGGCGGCCAGCTGTCGTCCTTCATCGACAACATCCCCGGCTATGTGACGCGGCTGCAATCGCTGCTCAGCGATCCGAGCCGGCCGTGGATCCAGAAGCTGCTGGGCGCCAGCTTCAGCGCCGACAAATCGATCGGCGATCTGGTGACGCAAGGGGTGGGCTGGCTCACCACATTCCTGCAAGATCGTTGTGGTCGGGCGGCCGCGCGCTGGTCTCGCTGTTCTCGCTGGTGGTGGTGACGCCGGTGGTCGCGTTCTACCTGATCTACGACTGGCACCGCATGATCCGCACCACCGACAGCTGGGTCCCGTTGCAGCAGCGCGAAACCGTGCGCCAGTTGGCGCGCGAGATCGATGCCGCCATTGCCGGTTTCGTGCGCGGTCAGACTGCGGTCTGTCTGATCCTCGGTTCGTTTTACGCGGTGGCGCTCACGCTCAGCGGGCTCAATTTCGGCCTGCTGATCGGGCTGATCTCGGGCGTGATCACGTTTATTCCCTATGTCGGCTCGATGACCGGCCTGATCCTCGCGGTCGGCGTGGCGGTGGCGCAGTTCTGGCCGCAATGGGGTTCGATCCTGATGGTGCTCGGCATCTTCCTGGTCGGCCAGTTCGTCGAAGGCAATCTGCTGGCGCCCAAGCTGGTCGGCCAGAGCGTCGGCCTGCACCCGGTTTGGATCATCTTCGCGTTGCTCGCCTTCGGCTATCTGTTCGGGTTTGTCGGCCTGCTGGTGGCGGTGCCGCTGGCCGCCACCATCGGCGTGCTCACCCGCTTCGCGCTTGCGCGCTATCGCGAAAGTTCGCTCTATACCGGCGAGAAACCGGGTTGATGCGCATGATCCCGAAAAGTGGGAAGCGGTTTTCGGAAAAGATCATGCGCCAGCAAAATGTCAGGGAAGCACAGCGAACCAATTTAAATGGATCGCGCTGTAAATTGCATGGGTAGTCCGCTCAGTCCGCGTCAGCTCGTGCTCGCGCTCGATCATGCGACAAGCTTCGCGCGCGAGGATTTCCTGCGCGGTCCATCGAACGCCGCCGCGCTGGCCTTGATCGACCGCTGGCCGGATTGGCCGGATCGCATCATGGCGCTGATCGGGCCGGAAGGATCGGGCAAGAGCCATCTCGCCGCGATCTGGGCGGAAGCGGCGGGCGCGCGCGTGCTGGCGGCGAAATTGCTCGAGCATGGCGATCTGCCGGCGGCCTTGGCCACCGGCGCGCTGGTGCTCGAGGATCTGGCGTTCGCCGGGTTGGACGAGCGGGCGCTGTTTCATCTGATCAATCTCGCGCGCGAGGAGGGCGCTTACGTGCTCATCACCTCGCGCTCGCCGCTGGCGACTTTTCCGGTGGCCATCCGCGATCTCGCCTCGCGCTTGCGCGCGCTGCCGAGCGTCGCGCTCTCCGCCCCGGACGACGCGCTGCTGCGCGCGCTGATCGTCAAGCTCGCCGCCGACCGCCAGCTCGCGCTCGACGAGGCGCTGGTGAACTATCTCGCCAACCGCATCGAGCGATCCTTCGTGGGCGCCCGCGCGGCGGTCGCCCGGCTCGATGAGGAGGCGATGCGCCAGCACCGCCCGGTGACGCGGGCGCTGGCGGCGGAGCTGTTCCGAGAACTTTAAGCCCGTTCACGCTTCAGGCTTGACGCGGAAGCCCTCCCGGCGCGAACTGTCATCCGCCGGCCACTTTTTTCGGTTAGGGATTTGGCCTTTCAGGCCTCCATTACGATGGCAGATCGCGCACAAGCTATTGCAAAGGTTGAGAAAATCGCTGCGGTCGCCGACCGTGACGAACTCCCATTGGTCATCGCTGCCGCGCCCGAGACGACTTTGCGGTCGCAGCCGCAGCGCTTCATCAATCGGGAATTGTCCTGGCTGCATTTCAACCGCCGGGTCCTGGAAGAGGCCGCCAACGAGAGCCATCCGCTGCTGGAGCGGGTGCGCTTTCTGTCCATCTCGGCCAACAACCTCGACGAATTCTTCATGGTGCGCGTGGCCGGGCTCAAGGGTCAGGTGCTCCAGGCCATCACGACCAGGAGTCCGGACGGGCTCACCCCCAACGAGCAACTCACGCGGATCGGCGAGGCGGTGTCGCAGCTCGCCAGCGATCAGCAGAAGCGCTGGCTGGACTTGCGTCCCGCGCTGGCCGCCGCCGGCGTCGTTCTGGTGGATGGGCCGGATCTCAAGAAAGCCGAGCGCGCCTGGCTGGAAGAACGCTTCCTCACCCACGTGTTCCCGCTGCTGACGCCGCTCGCCATCGATCCGGCGCACCCGTTCCCGTTTATTCCCAATCTCGCCTTCTCGATCGCGCTGCAACTGTCGCGCGCCAAGGACGGCCGCGCCATGAACGCGCTGATCCGCATGCCGCAGAAGATCGAGCGCTTCATCCGGCTGCCGAGCGAGCCCGAGCAGGGCATCCGGCTGATCACGCTTGAGGAGACCACCGCGCTGTTCATCGGCCGCCTGTTCCCCGGCTACACGGTCAAGGGTCAGGGCGCCTTCCGCGCCATCCGCAACTCGGAAGTTGAAATCGAGGAAGAGGCGGAAGATCTGGTGCGGCTATACGAGACCGCGCTCAAGCAGCGCCGCCGCGGCTCGGTGATCCGGCTGGAGCTCAATGCCACCATGCCGGTGGAGTTGCGCGGCTTCGTGCAGCGCGCGCTGGCGGTGGCCGACGACGAGGTCTTTCTGGTCGACGGCGTGATCGCGCTCAACGATCTTTCGCAGCTCACCCGGCTCGACCGGCCCGATCTCGAATTCGTGCCGTACAATCCGCGCTATCCCGAGCGCATCCGCGATCACGGCGGCGATTGCTTTGCCGCCATCCGGCAGAAGGATCTGATCGTCCACCATCCGTATGAATCCTTCGACGTGGTGGTGCAATTCCTGCAGCAGGCCGCGCGCGACCCCGACGTGGTCGCCATCAAGCAGACGCTCTACCGCACCAGCGCCGAATCCCCGATCGTCAAGACGCTGATCGAGGCGGCCGAGGCCGGCAAGTCGGTCACCGCGTTGATCGAACTCAAGGCCCGCTTCGACGAAGAGGCCAATATCCGCTGGGCGCGCGATCTCGAGCGCGCCGGCGTACAGGTCGTCTACGGCTTCATCGAATTGAAGACCCACGCCAAGCTGTCATTGGTGGTGCGCCGCGAGGGCGGCGCGCTCGCGACCTACATTCATGCCGGCACCGGCAATTATCACCCGGTGACCGCGCGCATCTATACCGATCTGTCGTTCTTCACCGCCGACGCGGTGATCGGGCGCGACGTGGCGCGCATCTTCAATTACATCACCGGCTATGCCGAGCCGGCCGAACTCGAAAAAATGGCGATCTCGCCGATCAACCTGCGCAAGCGCATCCTCGATCACATCGCGCAGGAGATCGCCAATGCCAAGGCCGGCAAGCCGGCGGCGATCTGGATGAAGATGAACGCGCTGGTCGATCCGGGAATCATCGACGCGCTCTACGAGGCATCGAGCGCCGGCGTCGACGTCGATCTGGTGGTGCGCGGCATTTGCTGCCTGCGGCCGGGGGTGCCGGGGCTGTCCGAAAATATCCGGGTGAAATCCATTGTCGGCCGCTTCCTGGAACACGGCCGCATCTATTGCTTCGGCTCGGGCAATAGCCTGCCGCATGCCAAGGCGGCGATCTATATTTCGTCGGCCGACATGATGCCGCGCAATCTCGACCGCCGGGTCGAGGTGCTGTGCCCGATTCTCAATCCGACCGTGCACGAGCAGGTGCTCGGCCAGATCATGGTCGCAAACTTCAAGGATAACGAGCAAAGTTGGACGCTCTTGCCGGACGGCAGTTCCACGCGCATAAAGGCCGCGCCGGGCGAGGAACCCTTCAACGCCCACAAGTATTTCATGACTAATCCGAGCCTGTCGGGTCGTGGGAAATCGCTCAAGGAATCGTCGCCGCGCAGCCTTATACGCCGCCTCGTCGAAGGCGCGTAAACGTTCCCGCGCCATCAAGCATCGGCATGCGATCAAGAATTCGGCCCAGGGCCGGCTCGACCACGGGCCGCCGATCGCCGTCATCGATATCGGCTCGAACTCGATCCGCCTCGTCATCTATGAAGGGCTGACGCGGTCGCCGACGCCGATCTTCAATGAAAAAGTGCTGGCCGGCCTCGGCCGCCAGGTGCAGTCGACCGGCCTGCTGGCGCCGGATGCCATCGACACCGCGTTCGACGCGCTCAAGCGCTTCCGCGCGCTGTGCGACACGTTGCGTGTGCGCAAGATCTGGGCGATTGCCACCGCCGCCTGCCGCGACGCGCGCAACGGCCGCGCCTTCATCGAGGAGGCGACGCGCATCTGCCGCACGCCGATCGCGATGCTGTCGGGCAAGCGCGAAGCCCATCTCACCGGGCTCGGCATCGTTTCCGGCATCCACAAGCCGGACGGCATCGTCGGCGACCTGGGCGGCGGCTCGCTCGAGCTAATCGACGTGCACGGCGCGCGCGTGCGCGGCGGCGTGACGCTGCCGCTCGGCGGCCTGGCCTTGCAGGATATCGCCGGCCGCTCGCTCAAGAAGGCGGAAAAAATCGTCGAGGACGCGTTCGAAAACCTCGACATGCTGCACGCAGGCGAGGGCCGCACCTTCTACGCGGTCGGCGGCACCTGGCGCGCGCTGGCGCGGCTGCACATGTGGCAGACCGGCTATCCGTTCCACGTCATGCACAATTACCGCATCTCCGCGCGCGAGGCGCTGGAGTTTTCCCGGCTGGTGCACCGGGTCGACACCGAGACGCTGTCCAAGATCGAAGTCGTCAACGCCGCCCGCCGGCCGCTGCTCGCCTATGCCGCGCTGGTGATGGAAAACCTGGTGCGCACGATCAAGCCCAAGCAGGTCATCATCTCCGTGCTCGGCGTGCGCGAGGGACTGCTGTATTCGCTGCTCAAGCCGGAGGAACGCGCGCGCGATCCGCTGATCTCGGCCGCCGCCGATCTCAACGTGCTGCGCTCGCGCTCGCCGCATCATGGCGAGGAGCTGATCGATTGGACCGATCGCTTTATGCTGTCGTCCGGCCTGGACGAGACCGCCGACGAGCGCCGGCTGCGCCATGCCGCCTGCCTGTTGGCCGATATCGGCTGGCGCGCGCATCCGGATTATCGCGGCGAGCAGTCGATGAACATCATCGCGCACGGCGCCTTCGTGGCCATCGATCACCCGAGCCGCGCCTATCTGGCGCTGTCGGTCTATTTCCGCCACGCCGGCCTGAGCGAGGAGGACCTGTCGCCGCGCCTGCGCGAGCTCGCCACCACGCGCATGCTCGATCGCGCGCGTGTGCTTGGCGCCTCCATGCGGGTTGCCTACATCATCACCGCGGGGCAGGGCGGCGTGTTGCCGAAGACGCCGCTGAAGGTGAAACGCGGCAAGCTGGTGCTGACCTTGCCCGGCAAATATGCCCCGCTCGGCAGCGATCGGCTGTTCAACCGCCTGCGCCAGCTCGCGAGGCTGGTCGGCAGAGAGCCGGTGATTGAGAGTTAGCGCTTTTACAAGCCCAGGCGCGCGCGCCAGAGATGCTTGAGCGTTTCGAGGACGACTAGCACGACGATGCCGGCAGCGAGTGTCAATGCCAGGTCGTCGGCATGGAGCGGGCCGAACCGGAACAGAGCCGCTGCGTCGGGCCAGACGAGACTCAGGCCCAAAATCACCGTGATCGCCAATAGTATCCAGGCGAACGCTGGGTTGGGACGGCGGAAGGCCGCGACCAGCGACGTACTGAACGAGCGGTTGACCAGAATGAGACTAACGATCGAGAGTACCAGTGTGAAGAACGTGAGCGCTCGCACCTCGTCGTCCGGCATGCCACGTTGGTGAGCGATCACGAAAATCGCGCCAACAAGACCGAACGCGAGCCCGCCCTGCAGAACGCTCCAGCCGACCAGCGGCCATGAGAACAGAGGCGCCTCGGGCGCGCGTGGCTTGCGGCGCATCACGTCCTCTTCATCCGTCTCGGCCTCGAAGACCAGCGAGCACACCGGATCGATGACCATTTCGAGGAAGGCGATGTGAATGGGGCTGAAGATGATGGGCAGGCCGAAGACCAGCGGCAACAGCGCCAGCCCTGCGATGGGGACGTGCACCGCGAAGATGAAGCCCATGGCCTTGCGCACATTGTCGTAAATCCGTCGCCCCAGCCGGATCGCAGTGACGATCGACCCAAAATCGTCATCCAGCAGCACGATGGATGACGCCTCGCGCGCCACGTCGGTGCCGCGCCCGCCCATGGCAACGCCAATATGCGCGGCTTTGAGCGATGGCGCGTCATTCACGCCATCGCCGGTCATCGCGACGATTTCGCCGTCGGCCTTCAGCGCTTGGACGATGCGCAGCTTCTGCTCGGGCATGATGCGCGCGAATACGCTTGCTGTCTTCGCGCGCCGGGCCAGTTCGGAATCGTCGAGATGTTCGATTGCATCGCCGGTCAGCACCTCGGCAGCGTCGAGCCCAGCCTGTTGCGCGATGGCGCGCGCGGTCGCCGGGTAATCGCCCGTGATCATCACGACCCGGATTCCCGCGGAGCGGCATTCCCGCACGGCTTCCGGGACGCTCGGCCGCAGCGGATCGGCAAGGCCAACCAGACCGAGAAACACGAACGGGAAATCGCGCTGCGATTCCGGCCAGCGCTCCCCCTCATGCACGGCTTTCGCCACGCCCAGCACGCGCAGGCCCTCGGCGGCCATGGCGTCCACCGCATGACGCACGACCTCCAGTTCCGCCGGCCCAAGACGGCAAATATGGGCGACGGCTTCGGGGGCGCCCTTGGCCGCGACCGCGAAGGCGGGCGTGCCCTCGTCCCTTTGCCAAAGTTGGGTCATGGCTAGAAGATCGGGCCGCAGCCCGTAGCTATGCGCGAGTTTCCAGTCCGGCCCCGGTAGACCGTCCGCGATCTTCAGTCCGTCGCGTGCGAATTCATGGAAGGCTTTTTCCATGGGATCAAATGGCACAGGCGCGCTGGCGAGCAGGCCATGCAGTGCGAGCTCCCGGAAAGCGCCGGGGATGACGGCGTCGGCGGCATCGCGCAGACGGAAAACGTCGCCGTCGGGAAGCCGAAGTTCAGCGACGGACATCCGGTTCTCGGTCAGCGTGCCGGTCTTATCCGTACACAGCACCGTCGCCGAGCCGAGCGTCTCGATAGAAGCGGCGCGCCGGGTGAGCACGCGTGCCTTCGAAATTCGCCACGCCCCCATCGCCATGAATACGGTGAGCACGACCGGAAACTCTTCCGGCAGCATAGACATGCCAATGGTGATCCCCGCGAGCACTGCATCGAGCCATCCGCCCCGTAACGTGCCGTAAAGTACGACGGCCACGACGCTGACGGCCGCTCCGCCGAGCGCAGCCAGCTGCACCAGTCGCGCCGTCTGTACCTGCAGCCGGGGCGGTTCGGTTTCCAGCGCACGGAGCGATTGGCCGATCTTGCCAATTTCGCTGCGCGGCCCGGTGGCTACGACATGCGCAAGTCCGCTGCCCCGCACCACCAGCGCGCCGGAATAGACAAATGGCAGATCGTCGCCGCCCGGTCGCGCGCGGTTGGCCGGGATACCGTCGGCTGCGATCTTTCGCACCGGCACCGACTCCCCCGTCAGCAGCGATTCATCGGCCTGAAGATCGTGGGCCTGTACCAGCACGGCGTCGGCGGGAACGCGGTCGCCTTCGGCGAGCACGACCAAATCTCCGCGCGCCACCTCGCGGCCGGCGATACGCCTGTGCGCGCCGTCCCGGATCACCAGTGCGCGCGGGCTGGTGAGGTCGCGCAGCGCTTCCAACACGCGCTCGGTGCGCGTTTCCTGAATGACGGTAATAGCCACCGACATGAGCGCGAACACGAGCAGGATGAGCGCTTCTTTCAGGTCTCCGAGCAGGAGGTAGATAATGCCGCCACCGAGCAGGAGCGCGAGCATCGGCTCGCGAAGAACCTCCAGGATTATGCGCAGCGGTGTGCGCCGGTCTTGGTGGGGCAGTTCGTTGTACCCCTCAGACTGCAGCCGCGTTTGCGCTTCAGAGTCGCTGAGGCCGGACATGGAAGTGGACGAGGTTTTGCCGTTTCTCATAGTGATGTCAAAATCCGCAGCTTTCCGAGCCTCAATATCGATTTTAGCGGAAGCATTCTCGATCCGAGTGATTATGTTGCTGCTTCGAATTTGATCGCAGTCGCTTCAGTATGCGTCGGTCAGCGAGCAAAAGACGGGAGGTTTGACGCGCCTGGCCAAGCCGTTGCGGCAAGCTGATCTGCCACCGCAGTTGCCGGTCTGTCGAGAGTGTGCAAAGTCGTCCGGCTGGGGCCGGGGCCTTTTTCACGGCTTGCCGATCGCGGCGCCTAAGTCAAAACGTTCTTCTCCACCGTCACCACGCGGCCTTTTTCCACCGCCAGCGCCAGTTGCCCGTGCTTGAGGGCGAGCGCCTTTTCGCCGAACAGTTCGCGCCGCCAGCCTTTCAGCGCCGGCACGTCGGCCTCGTCGTCGGCGGCGATGCGGTCGAGCTCGTCGACGGTGGCGATCACCTTGGCGGCGACGCCATGGCGCTCGGCGGTCATGCGCAGCAGCACTTTCAGCAGTTCGACGGTGGCGGCGCCGTTCGGCGCCGGGCGGAAGCGCTCGATCCGCGGCAGCGACTTGGGATCGCGCTCGACGCCGCGCTTGACCGCCTCGACGATCGCCTCGCCCCAGCGCGAGCGCTCGAAGCCCTTGGGCAATGAGCGCAAATGTCCCAGCCGCTCGACCGTGGTCGGCGCCTGCGTCGCGATGTCGCCGACCGCGTCGTCCTTGAGCACGCGCGAGCGCGGCACGTCGCGCGTCTGCGCCTCGCGCTCGCGCCAGGCGGCGACCTCGATCAGCACGGCCAGTTCCTTCGGCTTGCGCACCCGGCTCTTGAGCCGCTCCCAGGCGCGCTCCGGCTCGGCGCGATAGGTCTCGGGCGAGGTGAGCACGGCCATCTCCGCCTCGACCCAATTGGAGCGATTTTGCTTGGCCAGATCGGCGGCGAGCTTGAGGTAGACGGAACGCAGATGCGTGACGTCGGAGAGCGCGTAGGAAACCTGCGCGTCGGAGAGCGGCCGCCGCGTCCAGTCGGTGAAGCGGTGCGACTTGTCGAGCTGGTCGCCGGTGATGCGCTGCACCAGCTGGTCGTAGGAGATCGAGTCGCCGTAGCCGAGCACCATGGCGGCGACTTGCGAGTCGAAGATCGGATGCGGGATCTTCTTCGCCATGTTCCAGACGATTTCGATGTCCTGACGCGCGGCGTGGAACACCTTGACCACCTTCTCGTCGGTCATCAGCGCGAACAGAGGCGCAAGATCGATGCCGGGTGCCAGCGCATCGACCACCACGGCCTCGTCGAGGCTGGCCATCTGCGCCACGCAGAGCAGCGGGTAATAGGTGGTCTCGCGCAGGAACTCGGTGTCGACGGTGACGAAGGGATGCCGCGCCATGCGCGCGCAGACCTCGGCCAGTTCCTCGGTGGTGGTGATCAAATCCATGGGTAACAGGGGCAACCTAACCCGATCCGGGCCGGTCATGGCAACCCGTCTCACTTTCCTCGTATGCGCGGCATGTGGATGAATTCCCAAGGGGAGGGCATCGGCCCAACCGGCACCTCGATCAAGGTCGGCTCGCGGGCGGCGAACGCGGCCTTGAGCGCCGCGCCCAGCTCGGCGGGGTCACGCGCGCGCCGGCCCGCGGCGCCGAAGCTTTCGGCGTATTTGACGAAATCGGGATTGGCGAGGTCGCAGGCGATCAGCCGGTTGCCGAAATGCTCCTGCTGGATGCGGCGCACATTGCCGAAGGCGCCGTCCACGAACACCACGGCCACCAGCGGAATGCGGTGGCGCATGGCGGTGGCGAGTTCGTTGCCGGTGTAGAGAAAGCCGCCGTCGCCGTTGATCGAGAGCACCGGCACGTCGGGCCGCGCGTGCTGCGCGCCGAGCGCGGTGGCGTAGCCCCAGCCGAGATTGTCCTGATAGCCGGGCGACAGGAAGGTGCGCGGCTTGTAGACCGGAAAGGCGAGGCGGGCGGCGAAGCCGATCTGCGTGACCTCGTCGACATAGATGCCGTCCTCGGGCAACTCAGCGCGGATCGCGTCAAGGAACGCAAGCTGCGGCGCCAGCTTGCTGAGCCGCCCGCGCATCTTTTTCTGGCGCACCCGCATCTCGTCATCGCGCGGCGCGCGGCGCTGATTGAAGCGGGCGAGATCGTCGATCAGCCGGCGCAGGATGGGCGCGGCATCGCCGATCAGCGCCACGTTCGGCTTGTGCAGGCGCGCCGGTTCTTGCGGGTCGGCATCGACGCGCACGATCTTGAGGTTGCGGTCGATGCCCCACATGGTGACCGGCTCGAGCAGGCGGGTGCCGACCGCGAGCACGGCGTCGGCCTCGGCCCACAATTCGCGCCCGAGCGGCAGGGTGACGCTGAACGGATCGCGGCCGTCGAGCACGCCGCGTCCGCGCCGGTAGGCGAGCACGGGCGCCTGCAACAGGTTCGAGAGCAGCGTCACTTCGGGCGAGGCATCCTGCGCGCCGCCGCCGGCGACGATCAGGACGCGCTTGGCTTTGCCCAGCAGCTTGGCCGCGGCGCGCACGGCGTCCTCGTCGATGCGGGCGGCGCGCGGCGGCTTGGGCGGCGCGAGCGCCACCGGTCCGCGCTTGCCCCAGACATCGATGGCGCATTCGAGCGCGGCCGGTCCGGGGCGGCCCTGATGCATCGACGCTATCGCCTTGGCGACCTTGGCCGGCGCTTCCGCCGGTCCGTCGATGCGGGCGGAGTGATCGACCAGCCGGGCGATGATGCCGGCCTGGTCGCGGATTTCGTGCAGGTGGCCGAGCCCGCGGCCGATTGCCGCCGCCGGGATCTGCCCGATCAGCGCCAGCACGGGCGCGTTCATGCCATAGGCGGTGAGCAGGGCGGCGCCGGAATTGAGCAGGCCGGGGCCGGGCACCACCGCATAGGCCTGCGGGCGGCCGGTCGCCAGCGCGGCGCCCAGCGCCATATAGGCCGCGCCCTGCTCGTGGCGGCTGTGGATGACGCGCAGGTATTCGCCGGCGCGCTGGAAGGCGTCGAACAGGTGGTCGTTGTGGACGCCCGGCAGCGCGTAGACCGTCTCGAGCCCATGCGCGAGCAGCGTGGCGACGGTGGCTTCGCCGGTGGACATTTCGACCGGGGCCGGCTTGTTCTTCTTTTGGGCGGGCTTTATGGGGGCATGGCGCTACCCGATACGCGACCGCGCCCGGCTGCGCAATTGTCGCTGCGGCCGTTGCGCCGCTTGCCTTGACAAAGCCGACCCCCCATGCGCTTTTCGCGCGCCTCACCCCCTCTTTGAATCGCCCCGGAACCGCCAGAAAACGCCATGCATCGCTATCGCACCCATACCTGCGGCGCACTGCGCGAGGGCGACATCGGCAAGGCCGTCCGCCTGTCCGGCTGGTGCCACCGCATCCGCGATCACGGCGGGGTGCTGTTCATCGATCTGCGCGACCATTACGGGCTTACCCAGGTGGTGGCCGATCCGGACAGCCCGGCCTTCAAGCTGGCCGAGACCCTGCGCGCGGAATGGGTGGTGCGCATCGACGGCAAGGTGCGGCAGCGCCCGGAGGGCACCTTGAACCCCGAGCTGCCGACCGGACAGGTCGAGGTCTATATCGACGAGATCGAGGTGCTGGGCCCGGCCGCCGAATTGCCGATGCCGGTGTTCGGCGAGCAGGACTATCCGGAGGATATCCGGCTCAAGTACCGCTTCCTCGACCTGCGCCGCGAGCATCTGCACGCAACATCATGCTGCGCGGCAAGGTGATCAACTCGATCCGCACCCGCATGAAAGAGAGTGGCTTCTTCGAATTCCAGACGCCGATCCTGACCGCGTCCTCGCCGGAAGGCGCGCGCGACTATCTGGTGCCCTCGCGCATCCATCCGGGAAAATTCTACGCGCTGCCGCAGGCGCCGCAGCAGTTCAAGCAGCTCATCATGGTGGCGGGCTTCGACCGCTATTTCCAGATCGCGCCCTGTTTCCGCGACGAGGACGCGCGCGCCGACCGCTCGCCCGGCGAGTTCTACCAGCTCGATCTCGAGATGAGCTTCGTCACCCAGCAGGACGTGTTCGACGCGGTCGAGCCGGTGATCCGCGGCGTGTTCGAGGAATTCGCCAAGGGCAAGGCGGTGACGCCGAAGTTTCCGCTCATCCCTTATGCCGAAGCGCTGTCGAAATACGGTACCGACAAGCCCGACCTGCGTAATCCGATCGTCATGCAGGACGTGAGCGAGGCGTTTCGCGGCTCCGGCTTCAAGATTTTCGCCAACATTCTCGCCAGCGATCCCAAGGGCGCGGTGTGGGCAATCCCCGCGCCGAAAGGCGGCAACCGCGCCTTCTGCGACCGCATGAATTCCTGGGCGCAAGGCGAGGGCCAGCCCGGCCTCGGCTACATCTTTTGGCGCGAAGGCGAGGAAAGGCGGCGCCGGCCCGCTCGCCAAGAACATCGGGCCGGAACGCACCAAGCAGATTGCCGATCAGCTCGGCTTAGGCGTCGGCGACGCCTGCTTCTTCGTCGCCGGCAAGCCGAAGGATTTCGTCAAATTTGCCGGTCCCGCGCGCACGAAAATCGGCGAGGAGCTCGGCCTGATCGCCAAGGACCGCTTCGAGTTCTGCTGGATCGTCGATTTCCCGATGTACGAGTGGAACGAGGAGGAGAAGAAGATCGACTTCTCCCATAACCCGTTCTCGATGCCGAATTTGTCGGTGGAGGAATTCCTCGCGCTCGACGCCGGCGACCAGGACAAAATCCTCTCCATCAAGGCGATCCAGTACGACATCGTCTGCAACGGCACCGAACTGTCGTCCGGCGCCATCCGCAACCATCGTCCCGAGGTGATGAAGAAGGCCTTCGCCATCGCCGGCTATCCGGAGGACGTGCTGGAGGCGAAATTCGGCGGCATGTTGCACGCGCTCTCGCTCGGCGCGCCGCCGCACGGCGGCATCGCGCCCGGCATCGACCGCATCGTCATGCTGCTGGCCGGCGAGGAGAACTTGCGCGAGGTGGTGCTGTTCCCGATGAACCAGCGCGCCGAGGATTTGATGATGGGCGCGCCATCGGAAGCGACGGCGAAGCAGCTGCGCGAGCTGCATATCCGGCTGGATTTGCCGAAGAAATAATACGCCGTCTCGTCTTACAATGGCGTGGGTTTAGCGACCGAGTTGACGCCCGGTGTCTCCGGCAGCGGGATGAACTCGATCTCGTCGCCCGGCACCTTGCCGAAATGGCCGGCCGCCCATTCCGCCTTGGCCTGTTCGATGCGTTCCTTGCGCGACGACACGAAGTTCCACCAGATGTGGCGCGGGCCGTCCATCGGCGCGCCGCCGACGATGACGAAATGCGCGTCGGTGGCGGCCGTGATCGTCACCTTGTCGCCCGGCTTGAACACCAGCAGGCGGCCGGGCTCGAATTTGTCGCCCGCAATGTCGATGCTGCCGTCGACGATATAGATCGCGCGCTCATCGTAATCGGCGTCGAGCGGCAGGCTCGCGCCGGCGCGCAGCGCGGCATTGACGAATAGCGTTTCGTGCACGGTCGGCACCGGCGACCTCGCGCCATAGGCGCCGCCGACCACCACGCGCGCAAAGGTGCCGTCGTCCCTGATCAGCGGAAATTCGTCGATCTTGTGATGCGCAAAGCCGGGATCGATTTCTTCCTTCGCCGCCGGCAGCGCCACCCACATCTGCAAGCCATGAATCGGGCTGCCGGTTGAGCGCAACTCGGGGCCGGTGCGTTCGGAATGCACGATGCCCTTGCCCGCGGTCATCCAGTTGACTTCGCCCGGCTTGATCGGCGCCGCGGTGCCGAGGCTGTCGCGGTGCATGATCTCGCCGTCGAACAGATAGGTGACGGTAGCGAGCCCGATATGCGGATGCGGCCGCACGTCGAGCCCGTTGCCGGCTTTGAATTCGGCCGGCCCGAAATGATCGAAAAAGATGAACGGCCCGACCATGCGCGAGCGCACCGAGGGCAGCGCGCGGCGCACGGAGAAACCGTCGCCGAGATCGACCGTGCGCGGCACCACCACATGGGCGATGGCCGCGCACTGGTAGACATTGCCGGCTTCGGGGTCCTTGCCGGGAAAGAAACTCATGCGCGGCTCCTTTGTCGCCCCAGCACTATGCCAGCGTGACGAATTTCTGCCCCTTCACCGCCTCGCGCAGGCCTTCGAACGCCTCGTTGATCTTGCCCCAGTTCGGCAGCTTCTTCATGGCGGCGAGCCAGCGCTGCACGTTGGGATAGGGCGAAAAATCGACGCCGATGATCTCGCCCAGCGTCACGATGCCGGAGCCGAAATAGTCGGCGATCGTGATCGTGTTACCGACGAGATAGGTCTTGTTCGGACCGATCCAATAGTCGTTGAGCACTTGCAGCCAACGCTTGGCGTTCTGCTTGCCGAATTCGAGCGTGGCCGCCTGCGCTTCGTCGCTGCGGCGCTTGAGATGCGGGAACAGTTGCGGGTAGCAGAGGTTATAGCCCCACTCGCGATAGAAATTGGTGTTGAGCCAATCCATCACCTCGTTGACCTTGGCGCGCTGCTTCAAATCCTTCGGATAGGCCGGCGAGCCGATCTTGTCGGCGAGATACTTCAGGATGGCCGAGCTCTCGGTCAGCTTGAGATCGCCGTCCTCGATCATCGGCACCAGGCAATTCGGGTTGATGTTGGAATAGGGCGGCTGCATATGCGCGCCGGTCATCAGGTCGATGAACACTTCCTCGGCCGCGATATTGTTGTCGGCCATGAACAGGCGCACCGGACGCGTGGTCATGGAAACCGGGTGCATGTAGAGCTTCATTTTTTAGCCATCCCTCATTGTCTAGTTGGTTACGCCCACCTGCCGGCGGCGGGGCCGGCTGCGCGGTATCCCGCATAGGAGGGCATGGTAGCGGAACCGGCGCGCATTGCACAAAATGAAAAGGGCGGCCTTGCGGCCGCCCAGTCTATACGCCACGCGGGAGGAACCTCATCAAGAGTCAGCTGCCGCCGGCCCAAATCGCTAAATTCAACTGATAATTCGTCATGAGCCTGCCGATTCGTCAATCGGAATTTATCGGTTTTATGACGCCGCCGCTGCTGCGTGACCGTCGTGCAACAATGGCGAAGCCACGACGCGCGCTATTCCCCGGCCAATTCCTGCTCGATTGCCGCGATCAGGCGCGGATCGTTCGGTTCCACGGCCGAGGTGAAGGCCGCCCGCAGGCGGCCGTCGCGGCCGATCAGGTATTTGTGGAAATTCCAGCGCGGGGCTTCCAGCGGGCGCTCCTGCGCCGCCCACCGGTAGAACGGGTGGGCGTCCTTGCCCTTGACCGCGACCTTCTCGGTGAGCGGGAAGGTGACATGGTAGTCGTCATGGGCGGTCTTTTGAATCTCGGCTGCGCCGCCCGGCTCCTGGCCGCCGAAGTCGTTCGACGGCACCCCCAGCACCATCAGCCCCTTGTCGCGGTAGCGCGTCCACAGCGCCTGCAGGCCGGTGTATTGCGGCGTGTAACCGCACAGCGAGGCGGTATTGACCACCAGGATCGGGTGGCCGGCGAAGGACGAGAGCAGGATGTCGCCGCCGTCCAGGCCTATGAAGGTGAAGGCATAGGCGGTGACGCGGCTCATGGCCGTGGCCTGCGCGCGGTAAGGGACGAGGCCCGCCAAGGCGGCCCCCAGCAGCAGATGGCGGCGATCGATCATGCCGTGCAGTATAGCCGCTGCGCCCGGCCGCGCGGGCGCAATATTTCGTGAATGCCCGGGGCGTCGCTAGGCCGCGGCCGCGAAGCGGACGGTGGTCTCGAAGGCGTAGCCGCAGGCGTCGCATTGCCACAGATGGCGGACGCGGCGCTCGTCGACCAGTTCCGACCATTCCGGCATGAACAGGCTATTGCCGCATTGCGCGCATTCGAGCTGCGCGCGCGGGTGCGGAGATTTCGCGGCGTCGCGGGTGTGAAGATCCATGGGGCTCCTCCGATTTTTTTGTCGCGTCTGCCCCAACCCCCCATCGCTTATTTTTTAAATCATATCGCGATGCGCGCGGGACTGAAGCAGCGATGCTGACGTAACAGGGCGTGAATCCGATGAAATATTTGCGACGCAACGCGCAACAGATTGAGTCAAAGTTGCGGCAACGGCTCGCGGCCGCTTTACCTGCCCCCCAGATGCGCATGGCTGGCCCGCGCCGAAGCCGCTAACAGTCAGGTTTTTGTGATGTGATTTAATCAAAAGCCATTGCTACACCGCCCCGCGGGGGGCCAGCCAAAGTCGGGGATTTGCCGTGCTGCATGTCGAACGGCCGGGCGCGCCGCCAAGCGCCATACGCCAATCGCAGGAAACTGTCGCGCGTTACGCGCCCTATGCGCTGTCGATCCTGCGCATCGTGGCGGCGGTCTTGTTCTTCGAGCACGGCACCTCGCGGCTGTTCGCCTGGCCCTCGCCGCTGCCGGCGCCGGAGTTGCTCTCCCTGCATTGGTTTGCCGGCGCGATCGAGCTGGTCGGCGGCGCCATCCTGCTCGCCGGGATATTCTCGCGCTCGGCCGCCTTCATCATGTCGGGCGAGATGGCCTTCGCCTATTTCCTCAGCCACGCGCCGCACGCCATCTTCCCGATCCTCAACCGCGGCGACTCGGCGATCCTGTATTGCTTCGTGTTCCTCTATATCGCCGTCGCCGGACCGGGGCCGTGGAGCCTGGACGCGATGTTGCGCCGCAACCGCGCCTAGCGGCGCTCTTGCCTGACCAAACGATTGCGTTGAATCATGCTGGCGCCGGGCCCGCTTGCGGACCCCAGGACGGCCATCATGAGCCAGACCGTCGTCAAACCGCGCACCAAGGTGAAGCCGCAGACACAGCGCCCGCCGCTGTGGAAGGTCATTCTGCTCAACGACGACTTCACGCCGCGCGAATTCGTCGTGCTGGTGCTCAAGGCGGTGTTCCGCATGAACGAAAGCCAAGCCTACCGCGTGATGATGACGGCGCATCAGAAGGGCGCCTGCGTGATCGCGGTCTATACCCGCGACGTGGCGGAGACCAAGGCCAAGGAGGCGACCGAGATGGGCAAGGCCAAAGGCTATCCGCTGTATTTCACGACCGAGAAGGAAGAGTAGGCGCGCGCCTGAACGGCCGCGCCGGATTGCATAAAATTTTAGGCAAATTGTCCGCGCGGCCATAGGTAGATCTACATAGCCGGTGCTGTTTAATAGCCAGGTCAGCCTTGCGAGGGGGCTCCCATGCGAGAGTGGAATCTGGTGTTGGCGCCGGTGGTGTTGATCGTTTATTTCACGCTGTTTCCGGACCAGTTCAGCGCGTTGGTTTCCTGGGCGACCGGCCTCGTCTACTAGCGGGCCGGGCGCGGCGGTTGCGCCGCCGCTAGAGCGCGATCCGTTTAGATTAAATCACGGTGCTCGCTGACATTTTGCTTGCGCATGATCTTTTCCGAAAACCGGTTCCCTTCGGGATCATGCGCTAGCGCCCGCAATTCCACATCGGTCCGATCGGCGTCTGCGTCCAGCAGGGGCCGAAGCCGCCGCCGTTCCAGCGCCCGCGGTAGAACCCCGGCCAGGCCGGGCCGTAATAGCGCCGGCCGTACAGCCGGTCATAATGCTCGTCGCGCGCGGCCTGCACCTCCTCGGGCGGGCGATAGCCGGGCAGGTAGCCGTAGCCGTGCCAGTGGCGGGTGACGTGGCGCTTCTTGGGCACGATGCGCTTGTCGCTGGCGGCGGCCTGCTTGTTCCGCCGGCGCGGCGAACGCGGCCGGCGCACAGCGACAATGCAATGGCGACGGCGAGGGCGGCTGAAATGGTTCGCAACATGGCTGGCCTTCCAACGCGATGAGGCGTGACGCGCGCACGCCATTGGCGGCGCCGTTCGTGGTGAAACTGGGGCGCTTAAGCAGTCAAGGCCGGGCACGAGGCGTGCAATATCCGCCGTTCGTCCCCGCGCAAGCGGGGACCCAGGGCAACTGACTCAGTGCAAAGAACTGAACTCCCGTTGAAGCCTGCTCGTGCGCAGGCGGAGGCGGCAATGGGCGGGTGATCGCGTTCATCCGCGCGGCCGGGCTTTCTGACCGCATTTGATCCAAGTCATTGCGGTGGCACGGGAATTGGTATTGAAAGCACGCCTGCTGCCGGTTTCCCGCTTGAAACGGGGGTGTTCCATGCTCAGCCATGCCCAGCCACATCTGACCCAGCCCGCCGCGCGCGGTTTCGACCGCGTCGCCGGTTACGCGCTGGTCGCCATCCTCGCGGTCTTGATCCTCGTCGCCCTCATGACCAACCGGTGCTGCCGCAGTAAGTTGGGGGACAAGATGGAGCGGAGCGGGAGGACGACTCGACAACTCCGATCATGGCCGGCTTGACCAGCGCCATGCAGTAAGAGCCGGGCTGCGACGACATGCGCTTTCCTCCGTTCGTCCCCGCGCAAGCAGGGACCCAGGTAACCTTGCTCCGTCTGAAAGAGCAGGATTCCCGTTGGAGCCTGCCCCCGCGCAGGCCGGGGGCGGAAATGTGCGTGAGTAGGGTGGGCTGAGCGCAGCGAAGCCCACCGGCTGAACCGAAAATGCGCGCGAACATTTGCGGTGGGCTCGGCGCTGCGCGCCTTAGCCCACCCTACGCTTGCTGTAACCTATCTCTTGACACTGTCGCGCATTTGATTACACTTGCCGCATGATCCGCAGCTTCTTTCATAAGGGTCTGAAGGAGCTGTTTGAAAAGGGCACGACGGCGCGGATTCAGAAATCAATGCACGAACGCTGCGTTGTCCGGCTTGATGCGCTGGACCGCGCAGCCCGACCGGAAGACATGAACGCGCAAGGGTTTAATTTTCATGCTTTGCACGGTAAGCCGCGGCGCTATTCCGTGCATGTGAACGGGCCCGTGCGCGGCCGTAGCATTCAGGAGGCGAGGAAACCACGCGAGCGGCACGCCGAGCGTGCGGCCGTCGGTCAAATCGGCCCACATCGAATGCTCGTCAAAGCGGACGGCGTTGCCGAAACGGTGATGCCAGGCCCTCAGGATCAGCTCTCGGCGCTCCGAGACAAGACGTAGAACGCGCGCCAAGCGGCGGAATTAAAGCCGTGAGCGTCGGCGATCGCGACTTCAGGCGCCAACAAGATTTTGGCTCGCGCCCGACGCCCTGACGTGACCGGCGCGGCTCGCGCGGCATGTGCCCGCCAAGCGGGATCACCGGGACAAGCCCGGTGATGACGGGGTTGAGTATGCGAACGCGCTGGCTCGGCGCAATCCGTCTTAGCTAACTTCACTGTTGGAGCGCTATCCCTTTTTGAATCTTCCATTTTCATCATAAAAAACGGATTTTTCGTAGCCAGCAGCGTTCCATGCAAGGTTTACAATTGGAAAAGCGAGTCTTTCGGGACTGTCGTCTAGTGATTCGAGAATAATATCGGGGCACACGATTTCAGCGGAGCCGAAAGTGGGATCTGAATCGTATCCATATTGCTTGCCCGCGCCCATTTTACGGTTTTCCATTCCAAGTAAGGCCAGTAATATCGCAACTGGAGCTTAAATTTCTAGCGATCCATAAATCGCTTTCGTTCCTTTAATGATCTGCTGAATGATTTCATCGAAATGCTGACCCGGCAAGAAATTGTGTCCCCGCACTTCCCAATCCAATATCCCTTGCACTGCTTCGATTGTGCCATCTCGAAATAACTGCGCGTATGCATGTGCATCGGTGTCTGATCGATATGTGAACGAAAGAATTCCGTCCAGGTTTATGCGCGACGTCCCGCCAGAAATCAGCAAGGCTGGTAACAAAGTCTGGCTTTTGCGAATAGGAGTGAGATCAATTGGCGCTCTCGTTGCAAAGTTATTAAGCGGAACGATATGGACTACAATTTTTGATTTTTCATGCACCTTAATTGGTGAATCGTTCGAGATGATTTTACCTAATCGGTCGGCCCTAAATTGCCTAACCAGCTCAGCGAGTTCGGGGCCTTGTCTAAAAGCAGAGCGAAGGGCATCTACGTCAAATTGATATTTACCGTTCGAGCTTCTTCCGAAAAAACGAAAAGAACCGAGCTGACCAATTTGATGCGGGCCAGCCCAACTCTTTGGTATGCGCATAACAATTACATATTTGTTGTTTTTAATAGGAATTCCGCGCGTGAGTATTCCTCCAATAGTCGGGCGCGTTCCCGTCCGTACAATTTGCTCAAGTTTCATCTCGCTAGGTCGACATTGGGAACGACTACGCCGAAATTTCCGCCGGAAGCTTTCAATCCGCGTGATTCCAATCTTTCGATGGAGGTCACCGTTGTAATGCGATGCCGACCGTCGTGTCCAGGCTATTTCGTCACGATCGCGCCTTACGGTTGAGATCACGAACACCCCGTCGTTGACCCGCACGTATCGCACTTCATGCAGGTCCCGTTCCTGACCAGCGTGAAGTTGCCGCATTCGCCGCAGGCCTCGCCCTCGTAGCCCTTGGCGCGCGCCTCGGCGCGCTTCTCGGAGGCCGCCGCCTTGGCGTGCGCGCGCACGTCGGCGACGTTGAGCACTTCCAGCTTCTCGGCCGGCGAGAGCTTGGCCTCCGGCTCGGCCTTGAGCGCGGTGGCCGCGCCGGAGAAGGCGGTGACGTTGCCGCCGCCCGCCACGGCAGCCGGGGAGGCCGCTGTGGCGCCGCCCACCACCGACAGCCGGTCGGAGCGCGAGCGCGTCAGGCCGCGCGAGACGAAGTTCTGCGTTGGCGCCGGCTTGCCTTCCTCGACGCCCTTGCCGAGCGCGTCGAAGCCGCCGGCCTCGCTCGGGTCGACATGGGCGAGATCGAAACGCTCGAGATACGACACCGCCAGCTCGCGGAACACGTAGTCGAGGATCGAGGTGGCGTATTTGATCGAGTCGTTGCCCTGCACCGGCCCTTGCGGCTCGAAGCGGGTGAAGGTGAAGGCGTCGACATATTCCTCGAGCGGCACGCCGTATTGCAGGCCGAGCGAGATGGCGATGGCGAAATTGTTCAGCAGGCGAGCGCAGCGCCGCGCCTTCCTTGTGCATGTCGACGAAGATCTCGCCGAGCCGCCCGTCGTCGTATTCGCCGGTGCGCAGATAAACCTTGTGGCCGCCGACCACCGCTTTCTGGGTGTAGCCCTTGCGCCGTGTCGGCAGCCGCTCGCGCTCGCGCAGCACCGTGATGCGCTCGACGATCTTCTCCACCACCTTTTCGGCCAAGCCGGTGGCGCGCGCCGCCGCGGGCCGCTCGATGAAGGCTTCCACCGCGTCCTCTTCGTCGTCCTCGTCGGCGATCAGCTGCGCAGTTGAGCGGCTGCGACAGCTTGCTAGCCGTCGCGGTAGAGCGCGTTGGCCTTGAGCGCCAGCTTCCACGACATCAGATAGGCCGCCTTGCAGTCCTCGACGGTGGCCTCGTTCGGCATGTTGATGGTCTTGGAGATGGCGCCCGAGATGAACGGCTGCGCCGCCGCCATCATGCGGATGTGGCTTTCCACCGACAGATAGCGCTTGCCGGTGCGGCCGCACGGATTGGCGCAGTCGAACACCGGATAATGCGCGGGCTTCAAATGCGGCGCGCCTTCCACCGTCATGGCGCCGCAGACATGGATGTTGGCGGCGTCGATCTCGCGCCGGGAGAAGCCGATGGCCGCGAGCAGGTCGAGGGTCGGGGAGGCGATATCCTCGGCGCTGATGCCGAGCTTGTCGCGGCAGAACTCCTCGCCCAGCGTCCACTTGTTGAAGGCGAATTTGATGTCGAAGGCGGTCGGCAGCGCCTTCTCGATCTTGGCGATGGCTTCCTCGGTGAAGCCCTTGGCCTTCAGCGTGGTGTGGTTGATGCCGGGCGCCTGCGCCAGCGAGCCGTGGCCGACCGCGTAGACCTCGATCTCGGCGATGTCGGCTTCGGAATAGCCGAGCGTGCGCAGCGCCTCCGGCACCGCGCGGTTGATGATCTTGAAGTAGCCGCCGCCGGCGAGCTTCTTGAACTTCACCAGCGCGAAGTCGGGCTCGATGCCGGTGGTGTCGCAGTCCATCACCAGGCCGATGGTGCCGGTGGGCGCGATCACGGTGGCCTGCGCGTTGCGATAGCCGTGCGCTTCGCCGAGTGCGAGCGCCTTGTCCCAGGCCGCCTTGGCGTGCGCCACCAGGTTCTGGTCGGGGCAGGCGGCGTGGTCGAGCGGCACCGGCGGCATCGCCACCTTCTCGTAGCCGGTGCGCTCGTTGTAGGCCGCGCGGCGGTGATTGCGGATCACCCGCAGCATGTGCTCGCGGTTTTTCTTGAAGCCGGGGAAGGGCCCGAGCTTTTCCGCCATTTCGGCCGAGGTGGCGTAGGCGACGCCGGTCATGATGGCGGTGAGCGCGCCGCCGATGGCGCGGCCTTCGTCGGAGTCATAGGGAATGCCGGAGGTCATCAACAGGCCGCCGATATTGGCGTAGCCGAGGCCGAGCGTGCGGAATTCGTAGGACAGCTGCGCGATCTGCTTGGACGGGAACTGCGCCATCAGCACCGAGATTTCCAACACCACGGTCCACAGCCGCACCGCGTGCTCGTAGGATTCGACCTGGAACTGGCCGGTCTTCTCGTCGCGGAAGGTGAGCAGGTTCATGGACGCCAGATTGCAGGCGGTGTCGTCCAGGAACATGTATTCCGAGCACGGATTACTGGCGCGGATTTCGCCCGAGGCCGGGCAGGTGTGCCAGTCGTTCACCGTGGTGTGGTATTGCAGGCCCGGATCGGCCGAGGCCCAGGCGGCGTAGCCGATCTTCTCCCACAGCGCGCGGGCGTCGAGCGTCTTGGCGATCTTGCCGTTCTTGCGGAAGGTCAAGTCCCACTTGGCGTCGCTCTCGACCGCCTTCAGGAAGCCGTCGGTGACGCGCACCGAATTGTTCGAGTTCTGCCCGGAGACGGTGAGATAGGCCTCCGAATCCCAGTCGGTGTCGTAGATCGGGAAATCGATATCGGTGTAGCCCTGCTTGGCGAACTGGATCACGCGCTTGATGAAATTGTCCGGCACGTAAGCCCGGCGCGCGAGCTTGATCTCGCGTTTCAAGGCGGGGTTCTTCTCCGGCGAGAAGCAGTCGTCGCCCGAGCCCTCGCAGTTCACGCAGGCCTTCAGCACGGCTTTCAGGTGCTTCTGGTTGATCCGGGAGCCGGTGACCAGCGCCGCCACCTTCTGCTCTTCCTTCACCTTCCAGTCGATGTAGGTCTCGATGTCCGGGTGGTCGACGTCGACGATCACCATCTTGGCCGCGCGCCGCGTGGTGCCGCCCGACTTGATGGCGCCGGCCGCGCGGTCGCCGATCTTCAGGAAGCTCATCAGGCCGGACGATTTGCCGCCGCCCGACAGTTTCTCGCCTTCGCCGCGCAGCGCCGAAAAGTTGGTGCCGGTGCCGGAGCCGTATTTGAACAGGCGCGCCTCGCGCACCCACAAATCCATAATGCCGCCTTCGTTGACCAGGTCGTCGGTGATGCCCTGGATGAAGCAGGCGTGCGGCTGCGGATGCTCGTACGAGCTCTTCGAGCGCGTCAGCTTGCCGGTGGCGTAATCGACGTAGTAGTGGCCCTGGCTCGGGCCGTCGATGCCATAGGCCCAGTGCAGGCCGGTGTTGAACCACTGCGGCGAATTGGGCGCGCACATTTGCGCCGCCAGCATGTAGCGCAGCTCATCGAAGAAGGCCTGGGCGTCGGCTTCCGCATCGAAATAGCCGCCCTTCCAGCCCCAATAGGTCCAGGTGCCGGCCAGCCGATCGAACACCTGCTTGGACGTCTGCTCGCCGATATAGCGCTCCTTCTCGGGCAGCTGGCTAAGCGCCTCTTCGTCGGCGACCGAGCGCCACAGGAACGAGGGAACGGAATTTTCTTCCACCCGCTTCAGGCGGGCGGGCACGCCGGCTTTGCGGAAATATTTCTGCGCCAGCACGTCGGAGGCGACCTGCGACCAGAATTCCGGCACCTCGACATTGTCGAGCTTGAACACCACCGAGCCGTCCGGGTTGCGGATCTCGCTGGTGGTGAGCCGGAACGCGATGTCCGCATAGGCCGATTGTCCGTCCTTGGTGTAGCGCCGTTCGATCCGCATGTGTCTCAAGCCCCTTCAATGCCGGGCGGCTGGCGACCGCTCGATTATCCCTGACGGACCCTGTCTTGTCCGCCTGTTTTGCTCGGCACGCTGTTCGACAACCCGTTACTCACCCCTGTTAAGCCCGCTACTCGGTTCCGGCGCCGGCTATTCCCGGCTTTTTGACCCCCGGGCGCACAAATCCCCTGTCCCAAAACGCCATTTCTGGCGTGGGCGAGGCTGGCGACTCGGCGTCGTTATGGAAGCCCGGTTGGAACCGAAAACGCGACTGCACCGAACGCACCAAAACTAAGAGGACTTTTCGTACCCGTCAATAGATAGTCATCAAATCTGAATCAAATACTAAATCTTGTGTCCGATCGGTGAACTGCGGGGACAACAGACCGCGAAACCACTGACAGTATTGAGCGATCCGGCGGCCCCGGGAAGCGTTTTTATCGCTGCGGCCGGGTAGGTTTTTATGCCTTGCCGGATGACAGAAAAGTGACGCAAAAATGCGGTTTCGCGGTTATCCGCAGCAAAAATCATGAGCGGGCGCGGCCGGGGATAAGGGCGGGAAAAGCCGCCGGATCGGCGCCCGAGAGTCGGTGATTCTCAAAACCAAGTCAGTGCGTTAGCGCCCTCATGGTGGCGTTGGAGGAGGGTGGTGGCGAAACCCACGCCTGTGAATTCAACCTGTTCGTGCCGGAAGGGTCATCGGCCGCCGTGCGATTGTGCTTGCCCAGCGAAAAAGGCGGACCCGTGTTAGGGGCCCGCCTTTCGCACCGGCACTGTCATCGCAAATTTCAACGCGGCTGAGGCGGGAACTCGGCGACTCGCAGCCATGCTGATGAATTCCTAGGCAGCTTAACCGCGCCGCATGGGCAAACGCAACTCCGTTACGCGGCCGCGCCTCCTGAATTGCTTTTGCAGGATAATGAGCAACTGCTCACGCGCGCAGCAGCGGCCGTGCTGGACATGGGCGCGGCGAGGTGGCAATACGCCACGTATTCAACGTCATTTAATGCGTGGCCGCGATGAAAAGTTTTCTGCTGAAGCTGTTCACCTGGTGGAATTCGCAGACTTTCGGCACCCAGTTCTGGACCTGGATGTACGGCGAAAAAGTCGGCGAGGACGAATTCGGCAACCGCTACTACCGCACCAAGGGCGGCAAGATCGACCCGCGCATGCTCAGTTTCGAGCGGCGCTGGGTGATCTTTAGCGGCTATTCCGAGGCCTCGACCATACCGCCGTCCTGGCACGGCTGGATGCACCACACCGTCGATACCCCGCCCACGCGCGAGACCTACAAGCCGCAGCCCTGGCAGAAGCCGCACCGGCCCAATATGACCGGCACGGCGGGCGCTTACCGCCCGCAAGGCTCGACGCTGGCCGCCGGCCGGCGCCCGAAGGCGACCGGCGACTACAAGGCCTGGACGCCAGAGCGCTGATGCCACCGGCGGCGCCGGCGCGTTCGTCTCTGCAACAGCTTCCGCGCAGCGTCTGGGTTCTCGGCCTCGTCAGCCTGTTCATGGATCTCTCCTCCGAGATGATCCATGCGCTTGTTGCCGCTCTATCTGGTCACCGTGCTCGGCGCCTCGATGGTCGAGGTCGGCGTCATCGAGGGCATTGCCGAAGCCACGGCGATGATCGTGAAAATTTTCTCCGGCGCGCTCAGCGATTGGCTCGGCCGGCGCAAGTTGGTGGCGGCCGTGGGCTACGGGCTCGCGGCCTTCACCAAGCCGGTGTTTCCGCTGGCCACGAGCCTGCTATGGATCGTCGCGGCGCGTTTCGTCGACCGCATCGGCAAGGGCATCCGCGGCGCGCCGCGCGACGCGCTGATCGCCGATATCACCCCGGGCGCGTTGCGCGGCGCCGCCTTCGGCCTGCGCCAGGCGCTCGACACGGTCGGCGCCTTTCTCGGTCCGTTGGCCGCGATCGCGCTGATGTGGCTGAGCGCGGATCGTTTCCGGCTGGTGTTCTGGATCGCGGTCATTCCGGCCATGATGTCGTTCGCGCTGATCGCCTTCGTGGTGAAAGAGCCGGAGCGGCACAAGGCGGCCGGTAAGCCGGCGGAGAAATTGCGCATGGTGGACTGCATGCGCATGCCGATGATGTTCTGGATGGTGGTGGCGATCGCCAGCGTGCTCACTCTGGCGCGCTTCAGCGAAGCCTTCCTCGTGCTCAAGGCGCAGAATATCGGCGTCCCGATCGCCTTCGTTCCGGCGGTCATGGTGGTGATGAACGTCGTCTATGCGCTCACCGCCTATCCGGCCGGCGCCATGTCCGATCGGCTGGGCCGGCGCGGCATGCTGATCGCCGGAACCGCGACGCTGATCGTCGCCGACCTCGTGCTGGCGTTTTCCGGCAGCATTGTTTTTGCCCTGGTGGGCGTCGCGCTCTGGGGCCTGCATATGGGGCTGACGCAAGGCTTGCTGTCGGCGATGGTGGCCGACACCGCGCCGGTGAACTTGCGCGGCACCGCCTTCGGCCTGTTCAATCTGGCTGGCGGCATTGCCGTCCTGGTGGGCAGCATTGGCGCCGGCGCGCTGTGGGACAGTTTCGGGCCGGCGGCGACCTTTACCGCCGGCGCCGCCGTGACGGCGGTTGGCCTTGCCGGCCTTCTGGCCGTCGCGCAGCCGCCGGGCGCACGGCCGGCCTGACCGCCCTTTCGCCGCCGTATTCGCCGTGTTAACCGGGCGCTGCCCTGGGTCAACGGCGAATCCGCGCCGTTTCCCTTGCGGAAACATCGGCTTCATGGCGCGACCCCGTCTTTCGATCTGCCTGCTTGCGTTTGTTCCGCTGCTGCTGGCGGTGGGCCCGGCGTTCGCGCAATCCGGCGCGGTCTTGGGCGATGAGGCCCCGCCGCGGCCGCCGGCCGATATACCGAATGCGCCCCCGTCGGCGCCGCCCGGCGATATTCTTAACCAGCCGCCGCCGGGCAATTTCCCGCGCGACAATGTGCAGCGTCCGCCGGGCGCCGTCCGCGCCGATCAGCCGCCGGCGCAGCCGCTGCCGGCGCCGATGAGCCTGCCGCCGGCCAGCCGCCCCGGTGGCGGCACTATCCAGTCGCAGCCGCTGGCGCCGCCGCCCGGCATCGCGCCGCCGCCGCCAGCGGCATCGTCGCCGCCCGGCGCCGCCGGTCCGGCTGCCGGCGCTTCCCGGCCTGCCGCCCGGCGTGCGGCCGCCGCGCGGCGCGCCGCCGCAGCCGGCCGATACCTCGCCGCAGCCCGGCGACGAGGTCGTGGTCGAACCGCCGCCGCAGCGCATCGCCAATCCGACCGCGGTGTTTGCCGGCCTCGACAAGATCACCGGCCGCATCATCTCGTTCGACGTCGCCATCAACGAGACGGTGCAGTTCGGCGCGCTGCAGGTGACGCCGCGTATGTGCTATTCGCGCCCGCCGACCGAGACGCCGAACACCGACTCGTTCGTCGAAGTCGACGAGGTGACGCTGCAAGGCGAGATCAAGCGCATCTTCACCGGCTGGATGTTCGCGGCCAGTCCCGGCCTGCACGCGGTCGAGCATCCGATCTATGACGTCTGGCTGACCGACTGCAAAGGCGGCCAGAATCCCAACGTGGCGGAAGCCCCGGCCGTGGCGCCGCCGCCCGCGCCCAAGCAGCCGGCGCGCACGCCGCCGCCGCGGCGCCCGCCGCCGGGCGCGCAGCAGCCCGGCGCCCTGCCGCCGATACGCTAGCTCGCCGCGCAACCAGTCACAGCAAGAGCCCGGTCGAAGCGCTTCACGCCGCTTCATCGTCTGCGTCCGCCACCGTTGACCAAGGTCAAGGCACCCGCGGCCGGCGGCGGATAGGTTTTCCCCTGCCGCGCCATCGGCCTTGTCGTGCGGCGCAGAAAAAGCAGCCGGGGGGAAATGCTGGAGCACTGCACGGCCTGGCCCGAGGAATTTGCCCGCCGTTACCGGCAGCAAGGCTATTGGGCGGACGTTACGCTGCACGACATGCTGGCGAGCTCGATCCGGGCGGCGCCGCAGCGGATCGCCTTGGTGCAGGGCGAGCGGCGCTTAAGCTATGCGCAACTGGGCCAGGCGATCGACCGGCTGGCCGGCCGGCTGCTCGCTCTGGGATTGCGGCCGCTCGATCGGGTGGTGTTCCAGCTGCCCAACTCGATCGAGTTCGTGATCGCGTTGTTCGCGCTGCTGCGCATCGGCGTCATTCCGGTGCTGGCGCTGCCGGCGCACCGGCGCGAGGAGATCTCTCACTTTGTCACGCATGCCGGGGCCGTCGCCTATATCGTGCCGGACCTCTGGCGCGGTTTCGACTACCGGCCGCTGGCCGCGGAAATTTCCGCCAGCACGCCGTCGCTGCGCCACGTGCTGGTGCTGGGCGAGCCGGGCGCGAACCAGCTGTCGCTCACCGCCCTGCTGGCGGGCGATGGCGGCGATGACGGCCGATCGCGCCGGCGAATTGGCGCCGTCACCTAGCGAGGTCGCCTTGATGCTGCTGTCCGGCGGCACCACCGGCCTGCCCAAGATGATCCCGCGCACCCATAACGACTACGTCTACAATTGCCGCCAGAGCGGCGCGGTCGCCGGCTTCAACTCCAACAAAGTATTCCTGGCCCTGCTGCCGATGGCGCACAACTACACGCTCGGCTGTCCCGGCGTGCTCGGCATGTTGGCGTGGGGCGGCACGGCGGTGATCGCGCCCGATGCGACGTTCGACACCGTGGCGCGCTTGATTGAAGAGGAGCGCGTATCGGTCATTTCGGCCGCCGTGCCGCTGATCGTCAACTGGCTCAACGCCCGGGTTCCGCAGCAGCGCGATTTCTCGTCGTTGCGCGTCCTGATGAACGGCGGCGCCAAGCTCGCGCCGGAACTGCGCCGCCGCGTCGAGTTGCGGTTCGGCTGCGTGTTCCAGGAGAGCTTCGGCACCGGCGAGGGCCTGTTGAACATGACGCGGCTCGACGATCCCGCCGAGATTCGTTTCACCAGCTCCGGGCGGCCGATTTCGCCGGCCGACGAGATTCGCATCGTCGACGAGAACGGCAACGACGTCCCCGATGGCGAGACCGGGGAATTGATCTGCCGCGGCCCCTACACGATCCGCGGCTACTACAAGGCACCGGAAAAAACCCGCGCCGCATTCACCGGCGACGGCTTCTATCGCATGGGCGACCTGGTTCGGCGCGTGGACGGCAATCTCTATGTCGAAGGCCGGCTGAAGGACATCATCAATCGCGGCGGCGAAAAGATCAGTTGCGAGGAAGTCGAAAACTACATTTTAAGCCACCCGAAGGTGAAGAACGCCTGCATCGTGGCGATGCCCGATCCGGTGTTCGGCGAGAAGGCGTGCGCGTTCATCATCCCGGTCGATGGCGCAATCCTCGACCTGGACGAGATGAACCGCTTTTTGCTCAGCCGCGATATCGCGAAATTCAAGCTGCCCGAGCGGCTCGAGCTCGTGCCGGAGTTCCCGACCAGTCCGGCCGGCAAGATTCTCCGCCGCGAACTGCGCCGGATCGTCGGCAAGGAAACTGCGCCGGCACAATCCTGAGGATATGGCTGTCATGAAACTGTTCGAACCACTCGACATCGGCGGGATGCGCATCGCAAACCGCGTGATGGTGCCGGCGATGGTGACGCGGCTTTCCGGCGAAGATGGCCTTGTCAACCAGGACATCATGGATCGCTATGTCCGTTACGCCCAGGGCGGCGCCGGCCTGATCGTGATCGAGGCGATGGCCGTGCACCATGCCAAGTCCGGCCCGCTGTTGCGCATCAGCGACGATCGCTTCGTGCCGGGCCTGGCCGATCTTGCCCGGCGCATCCACGATACCTCGGACTCGAAGGTGGTGCCGCAGATCATCCATTTCATGAAGGTGGCGAAATCGGGCTGGCGGCAGACCGTCGACATGCTGTCGCTGGCCGACATCGACCGGATCGTCGAGGAATTTGGCGATGCGGTGGCGCGCGCCCGCGAGGCCCGCTTCGATGGCGCGGAGCTGCATTCCGCCCACGCCTACACGCTGGCGTCGTTTCTGTCGCGCGCCAATCCGCGCAAGGACGACTATGGCGGCGAGACGCTGGAAGGCCGCCTGCACCTGATCACGCGGATTTTCGAGAATATTCGCCGCAAGGTCGGCGGGGATTTCCCGGTGGGCGTTCGCTTCCTGGCCGACGAATTCATCAAGGACGGCTACACGGTCAGCGATGCCAAGCTCATCGGCCTGCGATTGGCCCAGCTCGGCGCCGCCTACCTGTCGCTCTCGGTCGGCGGCAAATTCGAGGATGCCGTGCATCTGCCGGGTCAGGTGCCTTATCCCTACACCGGCTATTCCGGCGATCGCTGCATGCCGGGGGACTGGTATCCGCCGGTGCCGCATGCGCATTTTTCCGCCGAGATCAAAAGCTTCATCAAGGCCTATGGCTACGACACGCCGGTGGCTACCGCCGGCAAGATCTCCGATCCCGAGGATGCCGAGCGTCTGGTCGCCACCGGCGCGGTCGACATCATCGGCATTGCGCGCGGGCTGTTGGCCGATCCCGATTGGCCGCACAAAGTTTTGCGCGGCGAACGCGACCGCATCGTCAAATGCGACTACTGCAATGTGTGCAAGCATCTCGACGGCACGCATATGCGCGTGATCTGCGCATTGTGGCCGCAAGGCGCGCTGCAGGCGCCGCCGGACGACCGCAGCGCCGCGGCGCCGCACTGGGAGGCGGCCGGCGCCGACCTGACCGTCGCACACCGGCACCGGCAAGGCCGTGCTGAAATGGAACAAGGCGGCGGGTGCCGCCCGTTACGACGTCTGCCGCGCCGATCCCCTGGGCAATGTCCAGGTAATCGACGCGGTCAAGGTGACGCGCTGGGAGGATCATAATCTGCTGGCGGGCATGCCCTACCGCTATCACGTGCGCGCCTACGGCTCGGCCGGTCAGGGCGGCGGCAGCTCGAACATCGTCACCGCGACGCTGCCGGCATTGTCTTAGCGAAGGAATTCCAGTGCCTGCGCGCCGCTGACCGGGCGGTCGAGCGGGAGCGCGCCGAAATCGGCCTCGCCGACAAGCGCCTCTTCCAGCAGCCGGTGGTAGCGCCGCTTGCCCACCTCGACGGCGCCGAAGCTCTTCAGGTGCTCGGTGACATATTGGGTGTCGAGCAGCCGGTAGCCGCCGGCGCGCAGCCGCGCCACCAGATGCACCAGCGCGATCTTGGAGGCGTCGCGCGCGCGGTGGAACATGCTCTCGCCGAAGAAGGCGCGGCCGAGCGAGACGCCGTAGAGCCCGCCCACCAGCGCAAGCCCGTCATAGACCTCGACGGTGTGGCAATGGCCGCGCTCGAACAGGCCGCGGTAAATCTTGCGGATGCGCGCATTGATCCAGGTGCGGGCGCGGTCGGGCTTGGCCTCGGCGCAGCCGTCGATCACCGCGTCGAAATCGCGGTCGACATGGACCGTCAGCGATGTCGTGCGCACGGTGCGGGCGAGCCGCGCCGGCAGGTGAAAGCCTTCGAGCGGGATGATGCCGCGCATCTCCGGCTCGATCCAATAGAGCGCCGGATCGTCGGCATTTTCGGCCATCGGGAAGATGCCGCAGGCATAGGCCTTGAGCAGCACTTCCGGCGTGATCTCGATCAGCGAGTTTTCGCGATTGGCCATGCGGAGCGGTATCCGGTGGTGTCCTATCTTAGGCGCCGGCGGGTTGATTGGGGAGCGCGGATTTTAACCGGCCGGTGATCGCGAAGGCTAATTAATAAGACGCAATATTCTGCAAACACCCAAGCGCCGTGCGTGCGCGGTCGTGCGCCACCGAAAAATCATCGCACGCGACCAGCGGGCCATCCGGCGCGTCTGCCGGGTTCCTCCTGGAGAGAACGGTCAGTAGCCGTAGAACCAGGCGGCCACCAGCACGAGGCCGGCCACCACGATCAGCAATGTCAGTATCCCCGCGACGCTGCCGGTAATGTAGTCGTGTTGTTCGCTAGGCATGGCCATCGGAATCTCCTTGGGTGTTTTTTATACCCGCGAAGACCGACACCACAGACCAGGGGCTGGCTCGCCCCTTGTCAGGGTCCCAGCATCCGCAGATTCGTTGTTTTGGTTGTGGCCGAAAGGCGCATGCGCGCATTGCGTTAGATCAATGCGGCGGCCAAATAGGCGGATTCTGCCGCTTCGTTCGGAGCGCGGGGCTCGTGCCGAAGCGTGCGAATTCAGGCGCTGTTATCGGGGACAATTCGGCGACCGGCGAATAGCCGCGCGGGCGCCCGGGGGCGCGGCGGCCCGGCTTTCGCTCAGCTCTCCATCCCGCCTCGGCTGAGGAACTGCTCGAGCCAGTGGATGTGATAATTGCCGTCGATGATGTCCTTCTCGCGCACCAGCGCGCGGAACAAGGGCAGCGTGGTCTCGATGCCGTCCACCACCACCTCGTCAAGCGCGCGCTTGAGCCGCATCAAACATTCCTGGCGCGTCTTGCCGTGCACGATCAGCTTGCCGACCAGCGAGTTGTAATAGGGCGGGATGGCGTAGCCCTGATACACCGCCGAATCGATGCGCACCCCGAGGCCGCCGGGCGGGTGATAGTGCAATATCTTTCCGGGCGAGGGGCGGAACGACACCGGGTTCTCGGCATTGATGCGGCATTCGATGGCGTGGCCGCGAAACTCGATGTCGCTCTGTTTGAGCGTGAAGTCGTTGCCGGCGGCGGCGCGGATCTGCTCGAAGATCAGGTCGATGTCGGTGATCATCTCGGTCACCGGATGCTCGACCTGGATGCGGGTGTTCATCTCGATGAAATAGAATTGATTGTCCTCGTACAGGAACTCGACGGTGCCGACGCCGAGATAGCCGATCTCGCGCATGGCCTTGGCCACCGTCTCGCCGATGGCGTTGCGCGCCACCGTGTTGAGCGCGGGCGAGGGGCCTTCCTCCCACACCTTCTGATGACGGCGTTGCAGCGAGCAGTCGCGCTCGCCGAGGTGGATGGCGCGGCCATTGCCGTCGCCCAGCACCTGGATTTCGATGTGGCGCGGCTTCTCCAGATATTTTTCCAGATAAACCGCGTCGTCGCCGAAGGCGGCTTTGGCTTCCGCGCGCGCGCTCGCGAGCGCGATGGAAAGCTCGGGCGCGCTACGCACGACCTTCATGCCGCGCCCGCCGCCGCCGGCCGCCGCCTTGATCAGCACCGGATAGCCGATCTCGCTGGCGATCTTGGCGGCTTCCGCGTCGGAGCCGACGCCGCCTTCCGAGCCCGGCACCACCGGAATGCCGAGCTTGCGCGCGGTGCGCTTGGCCTCGATCTTGTCGCCCATCAGGCGGATGTGCGCAGGTTTAGGGCCGATGAAATGCACGCCGTGCTCGCCGAGGATTTCGGCAAAGCGCGCGTTCTCCGACAGGAAGCCGTAGCCGGGATGCACGGCGTCGGCGCCGGTGATTTCGCAGGCCGCCAGAATGGCGGGGATGTTGAGATAGCTGTCCTTGGCGGCGGGCGGGCCGATGCACACGCTCTCGTCGGCGAAGCGCACATGCATGGCGTCGGCGTCGGCGGTGGAGTGCACCGCCACGGTCGGAATGCCGAGCTCCTTGCAGGCGCGCAGCACCCGCAGGGCGATCTCGCCGCGATTGGCGATGAGGATTTTATCGAACATGTGTTTCGCAACCTTCGACGCCGAATGGCGGGCTAGTCCGGCCATCACGCCTTGGCAGAAAGTAAGACGTGGATTCCTGGCACAATTCGGGCATGACGACTCGCTAGGGTCGCATTCGTCCCTCACTCGATAATCACCAACGGCTCGCCGAACTCGACCGGCTGGCCGTCCTCGAACAGAATCTGGATCACCGTGCCGGCGCGCGGGGCCGGAATCTGGTTCATGGTCTTCATCGCTTCCACCACCAGCAGCGTGTCGCCGGCTTTCACCGCGGTGCCGATCTCGATGAACGGCTTGGCGCCGGGCTCGGGCGCGGCATAGGCGGTGCCGACCATGGGCGAGGTCACCACGCCCGGATGTTTCGACGGATCGAACGCCGCCACGACCGGTTGCGGCGCGGGCGCCGCCGCCATGCGCGGCGCGGCGGGCAGGCGCGGCGTTGCGCGCGACGCGCACGCGCTGGCCGTCTTGCTCGATCTCGATTTCGGTCAGCCCGGTCTCTTCCAGGAGCTTGGTGAGCTCGCGGATCAACTCGCGGTCGACGATGGTGGTTTTCGGCGCTTTTGCCATAGAACCTTTCCGTTACACTTTGTCTTTGCGCATGATCTTTTCCGAAAACCGGTTCCCACTTTTCGGGATCATGCGCTACTTCTTGGCCTTGGCGCCGATCATGGCGGCCAATCCGGTAATGGCCAGCGCATAGCCGTCGATGCCGAAGCCGCAGATCACCGCCTTGGCCGCCTTGGAGACGAAGGAATTCTGCCGGAATTTTTCGCGCGCGTGGATATTGGTGATGTGGATCTCGACGACCGGCATTTTCAGCGCCAGCAGCGCGTCGAGAATGGCGATCGAGGTGGTGGTGTAGCCGGCCGGATTGATCACCAGGCCGGCCGCCTTCTTGGCGTGCGCTTCCTGGATCCAGTTGACCAGTTCGCCCTCCACATTCGACTGCCGGAATACCAGCTCGAGCCCGAAGCGCTTGGCGGTCGAGCGGCACAGCTTCTCGACGTCGGCGAGCGTGGCGCGGCCGTATTTTTCCGGCTCGCGGGTGCCGAGCAGGTTCATATTGGGACCGTTGAGGACGTAGAGCGTCTTGGGCATGGCTTCCCGGCGGCGGCCGCGCGCGCCATCATCGATGCGCATGAAACTTTGGCGCTTTATAGGTGGCCCGGGCGGGAAGGGGAAGCCCGGACGGCACCCGGCATTAATGGCCGTTACCGCCGAAAGCCTGGGTTTCGGCCGCCGCCCAGTCGATCACCTCCTTGATCGCCGTTAACCTTCTGCGGCCGGCGGCTTTGGCTTTGGTAAACAGGTCGATCTGGCGGTCGGCGCTGGTGCCGTCGTCGAGGATCCGGTACAGGCGGCGGACATCCGCCGCGCAGCCGAGCGCATCGATGTCCTCGGCGATGAAATCGAACACCTGGTCGAGCCATTCTTTGAGCGTGAGCGGGGACCGCGCAAACGGCTCGACGAAGGTGGCGGCGATGCCGTAGCGCTGGGCGTGCCATTTATTCTCCACGGTGATGGCGCGCCCGACCCGGTCGAAGCCGGCATTGAGCGAGCGGTCGCGGTCGAGCGCGCGCACCAGGCAGCGGAACAAGGCGGCGATGGCCACCGCATCGTCGAGCCGCGTGCAACTGTCGGCGACGCGCAATTCGACCGTCGGGTTTCCCAAAGACGGCCGCAACGCCCACCAGATATAGCTGGCATCCGGGATGATCTTCGCCCAGGTGAGCGCGGCGACGAATTCGCGGTAGTCGTCATTGGTGCGGAACAGTTCCGGCAGGCCGGTGCGCGGCAGCTCGTCATAGGCGGCCAGCCGATAGCCGACGAGGCCGGTGAGGTGGCCCTGCCAGAACGGCGAGGAGGTCGAGAGCGCCAGCAGCAGCGGCAGATAGGGCGTCAGCCGCATGATGAGATTGATGCGGCTGTCGAGGTCCGGCACCTGCACGTGCACGTGCAGGCCGCACAGCATGTTGCGGTAACCGATCATCTGCAGGTCGTCCATGATCGCGCCGTAGCGCGCCTTTGGCGTGACGATCTGCTCCGGCCAGAACGCGAGCGGGAAGGTGCCCATGGCGGCGAGGCCGAGCTTGCGCTCGGCGGCGATCTCGCCGAGCGCGCGGCGATAGTGCGCGAGATGATTGCGCGCCTCAGTCATGGTAGCGCAGGGCGGCGTCGCCACCTCGATCTGCGACTGCAGCATCTCCGTCATCACGCGGTCGCCAAGCTTTTGCTGCGCGAGGGCGAAGAATTTTTTGTCAACGCGGCGCACGGCCCGGCGCGTCTTGGCGTCGAACACGAAATATTCTTCTTCCATGCCGACCGAATACATGCGCGCGTTAACTCGCGGCGATGGGAAGCGGTTCCAAGCTAAATCCCGACGCAGATGCGGCCGCCGGACGAGCCGGCGGGGAGGCCGGTATCAGGCTGCGCGATTCTTGATGAGCGATTCTGCGGGAATTCCAAGGCCCTCGTGCAATCGCCAAATCATTTTGAGCGTCAGCGGGCGCTTGCGATTAAGCACTTCATGAACGCGATTGCGATTACCGATAAAAGGGATGAGATCGCGCGGCTGCAGCCCGTTCTGGTCCATATGATATTTGATCGCCTCTACCGGATCGGGGAGATCGAGCGGAAAATGTTTCCGCTCCCAAGCCTCGACCAGCGTGACGAGTACGTCAAGCCGGTCGCCTTCGGGCGTATCGCGTTTCGCCGTCATCAGGCCCTCAATTTCCTTGAGGACGCGGCGATAGTCGCGCTGGGTCTTTATCGGTGCGATATCCATGGCAACCCTCAAACGGTCTGTGCGTCGATCTTGTCGTACTGGCGGTGCGTGCCGATGAAACGAATGTAAACGACCCGGTAGGGGAAATTGATCCAGACCACGACCCGGTACTTGTTGCCGGCAATGTTGAATACTACCCGTCCGTCCTTGAGCACGCTCGCGCTGCGGACGTCACGCTTTACGTCCGCAGGCGTCGCCCAGTCGGCGCTCCTGACCTGCCGATACCAGGCCATCACCGGCTCCCGCGCATCGACGTAGCTGGGACTTCGGTCGAGGAAGGCCTTGAGCGTGCTGAGCGCGATCACCCTCACGTGCGCAGCTTACCATAGTCCCATATTGGGACCAAGCGCTTTGTTCGCAACCCCGCAAATGCCGGCGTGATCGGGCGGAAGCGACCGGGCCGCCGCGCCGCCGTCAGCAGGTCGGTTTGCCGCAGCGCGCGGTATTGACCTTTTGCTGCAGGCCGGGAAGCCCGATGGCGCCGACCACCACGTCGGAGCCGATCACGTAGCTCGGCGTGCCGTTCAAGCCCAACGCGTCGGCGAGCTTGAAGTCTTCCTGCAGCGTGGCCTTCACTTCGGGACCGGCCAGGTCCTTTTCGAGCCGGTTCATATCGAGGCCGATTTCCTTGGCCACCGCGAGCGCGCGCGCCTTGTCGGCCTGGCCGCGGCCGCCGAGCAGCCTGGTGTGGAATTCGAGGTATTTCTTGCCGGTCTTGTCCTGCATGCGCACGGCGACGGCGACCTGCGCGGCTTCCACCGAGCCCGGCCCGAGCACGGGGAATTCCTTGAGCACGACCTTGAGCTGGGAATCGTCCTTCAAGAGCGTCAGCATGTCGTCCATGGCGCGCTTGCAGTAGCCGCAATTGTAATCGAAAAACTCGACGAAGGTGACGTTGCCGTTCGGATTGCCGAGCGTGACCTGGCGCGGCGAGGAATACAGCGCCTGCGCGTGCTCCTTGACCGCGACCTTGTGCTTCTCGGCTTCCGCCGCGGTCTGGCGTTTCTCCAGCTCGGCCATCGCCTCCTGCAACACTTCCGGATGGGCGAGCAGGTAGTCGTGCACGATGGTCTCGATCGAACCGCGCTGCGCGGGCGAGAACGCTTGCGCCCGCACGGCTTGCGGCATGGCGACGGCCAGCAACGCGGCGCAAATGGCGGCGATGGTGCGCGAGCTCGATGTCATAGGTTTTGTCCTTGCTGTGGTCATCGGTTTGCGTCTGCGGCTTTCGGCTGCTTGATGCTGACGATATCGTCGGCGCGCACCCAGGCGGGCGAGCCTACGGGCAGACGGGTCTTGGCGCGCGAGGCCAACTGGCGCGCGGTGACGAGATCGCCGCGCGTGAAGGCGGCCTGCGCGGCGGCGAGGTCGGCATTGGCGAGATCGCCCTTGCGGCCATAGGCCATGGCGAGCTGGGCATAGGCATCGCTCGCCTCCGGTTCGTGCGCCAGCGCGTTGCGCAGCAGCGGGACCGCTTCCTCGGCGAAGGTGGTGTTGTTGGTGGCGATCAGCGCCTGACCGAGCATGATATCGATCAGCGGCGCGCCGTGCGAGAGCGCCACCGCGCGGCGCAGCGGCGCGATCGCCTCGGCCGGGCGGCCGCCGTCCAGCAGCACCTGGCCCCTGAGCTCATAGAAATAAGGATTGTTCGGCTGGGTCTGGATCAGGCCGTCAATCTGCGCGATCGCCTCGCGCGCATCGCCGTAGCGATAGGTCGATATGGCGCGGGCATAGCGCGCCGGCAGGCTGTGATCGCCGAGCGGATAGCGGCGCGCCACCGTGTCGGGGCGATCCAGGAAGCCGGACAATTTGGCGCGCATCATGTCGTGGCGCATCTGCAATTCCGGCGCATCCTTGCGGTCGAAATAGGGGCTCGCTCTGGCCAGCACTTCGAGCGCGGCGACGCGTTCGGGCGGCAACGGATGGCTCTGCAGATAAGGATCGACATAGCGCGAATTGAACAACTGCTCGTTGCCCAGGCGCTTGAACAGTTCGAGCATGCCGCGGCCCGACTGGCCGGTGGCGTTCAGGAATTTCACGCCGGCATGGTCGGCCTGGTCTTCCTGGGTGCGCACATAGGCGAGCAGCGAGCGCTGGATCGCCATCTGCGGCGCCATGATCGCCGCGCCGCCGACGTCGCCGGCGCCGGAGCGGGCGCCCGCGACCATGGCGCCGACGCTCGCCAGCATGGCGATGATCGAGGCGGTCTGCGCCGTCGCGAGCTGCTCGCGCAGGCGCTGGAGATGGCCGCCGGCAAGGTGGCCGGTCTCGTGCGCGAACACGCCGATGATCTCGTTCGGCGTCTTGGCATCGAACAGCGCGCCGGCGTTGATGAAAATATGGCGGCCGTCCATGACGAACGCGTTGAAGGCGCGGTCGTTGAGGATGACGACCCTGACGTTCTGCTTGGCAAGGCCGGCCACGTTCAGGATCGGCCGCGCATAGTCGCGCAACAGCTGCTCGATCTCGGTGTCGCGGATGACCGGCATGCCGCGCGTCGCCGGCTCCTGCGCGCGCGCCCGCTCGAGCGCCGGACCGCCGCCGGCCGCCGCGATCGCAATGGCGGTGATAAAGGCGAGCGCGCGCCCTGCTGGCGCCATGCGGCCTGCCCTGATAGGTGTCCCGTTCTCGATCATGCCAATCTTCACGGCCGGATGGGCGTGAACCTAGTGACGGCGCCAAAGGCGGTCAACGCAGCTTGCGATCACGTCTGAGTCATGACAAGCGCTAGCGCCTAGCAAGCCGGAAAATGGGGCAACAGCGGGGCGGGGGTAGCCGACTAACCGATGCTTGAGACGGCAAAACAGCTCATAACGCCCTCCAAACGCAGCGATGTGCCGCCGTTCATGGTCATGGACGTGATGGCGGCGGCGGCGCTGCTGGAGGCCAAGGGCGCCCGCGTCGTGCACATGGAGGTCGGCCAGCCGGCGGCGCCCGCGCCGGCCACGGCGATTGCGGCGGCGCAGGCGGCGCTCGTGCATGGCCGCATCGGCTATACCGAGACGCTCGGCATTCCGTCTTTGCGCGCCCGAATTGCCCGCCACTATGCCGACGCCTATGCGCTCGCGCTCGACCCGGCCCGCGTGGTGGTCACCACCGGCTCCTCGGGCGGCTTCATCCTGGCGTTCCTGGCACTGTTCGAGCCGGGCGACCGGGTGGCGCTGGCCAATCCGGGCTATCCGCCCTACCGGCACATCCTGTCCGCGCTCGGCTGCGAGCCGGTGCTGATCGAGACCTCCGCCGACACGCGCTGGGCACTGTCGGCCGAGGCGCTGCTCGCCGCCCACCGCAACCGCCCGCTCAAGGGCGTGGTGGTGGCGAGCCCGGCCAATCCGACCGGCACCATGATGGATGCGGACGCGCTGGCGCGCCTGATCGCGGTCGCCGAGGCGGAAGGCATCCGCGTGATCTCCGACGAGATCTATCACGGCCTCGATTATGCGTTCGCCGCCGAGACCGCGGCCAAGCTGTCGGAGCGCGCACTCATCATCAATTCGTTCTCGAAATATTTCTGCATGACCGGCTGGCGCGTGGGCTGGATGGTGGTGCCTGCGAGCCTGGTGCGCGCGGTCGAGCGGCTGCAAGGCAATCTGGCGATCTCGGTGCCGACGCTGGCGCAGGTGGCGGCGGAAGCCGCCTTCGACGGCCGCGCCGAGATGGAAGCGGTCAAGCACGGCTACGAGGAGAACCGGCGCATTCTCACGGAAGGGCTGCCGAATGCAGGCCTCGACAAATTCCTGCCCGTGGACGGTGCGTTTTATCTCTATGCGGATATCTCGAAGTTCTCCGGCGACAGCCTGGACTTCGCCAAGCGCATGCTGAACGAGGCGCACGTGGCGGCGACGCCCGGCATCGATTTCGATCCGGTGAACGGCCACAATTTCTTGCGCTTCTGCTACGCTGGCTCGGCCGCCGAGATGCGCGAGGCGGTGGCGCGGATCGGAAAGTGGCTGAAGCGGTAGTCCGACGTGCCCGGAAGCCAGCGTCGCCGACGAACGTCCGTTATTGAGGGTAGAGCGGACGTCACATGGACATAACGGGATGTTCGCTAATGACCCATCTCGGACATGCGGCTCTAACATGAAAAAAGGAAAACCCCGGACATTTTGCCCTGGGTTTTCAATTTGTAGATATAGCGAGATCAGATCGCTGGCTGCGTCTCACGAGGCAGCACTGCCCATAAACGCCAGGCGGTGAAGTCTTCGCCGCCACCACCGCCGCCTTGGAAAAATCCTTTGCCGCGCTGCGGCTTAGGCCCTCTCTCGCGGACTTGTATCCAAATTACAACAATCCACAGCATTTAAAGATCGGCATTCAATCCTGCTGTGGCTGGGTGAGCCCATGTGCTAATTTTTACGTAGAGTTTTGTTCCGCCATGCAATCTTTGCGGTGGCATGGTGCGTTTGCGGTGTTAAGGGGGATTAAAAAATGAAAAAGTTATTGTTGGTTAGCGTTTCTGCGCTGGCATTGGGAGTAATTGCTCCTGCGAACGCGGCTGATATGCCGGTGAAGGCGCGGCCGATACCGATGGTGGCTCCGGTATTCAGCTGGACCGGCTGCTATGTCGGCGCTCATGTGGGCTATGGGTGGGGAAAGAAGGACTGGAGCGGGACCAGTGACTCCGGATTCCTCTCAAGCAATTTTAACGTCGATGGATGGCTAGGTGGTGGTCAACTCGGTTGCAATTACCAGTTCCCCGCCAGCAACTGGATTGTCGGCATCGAAGGCTCAATTTCGGCAGCAAATATAAATGGGTCGACCGCCGACGGTTACGGGTCAGGGTACATCGATTATGCAAAGGCGACGACCTTAGGGAGCATCACTGGCCGCGTCGGATGGAATGGTTGGAATCCGCAACATCTCTTCTACGCCAAGGGCGGTTGGGCCTGGGTCAGGGATAAATTCGACTCAAACCAGGGTTATTCCGGACCCGATCAGAATCGCTCCGGCTGGACCATAGGAGCAGGTTGGGAGTGGGCGTTCGCGCCACGTTGGTCGACCTTTCTAGAATATGACTACTACGATTTCGGTACTAAGCAGGCTGTGTTTACTGATAACTATTTAACCGACATCAAACAGACCATCAATACGGTCAAAGTTGGTGTGAATTTCCACTTCGGCCCGTGAGCGCGAAGGACTGAGCCAATCTCGGCGAATAAAAGGCCCCGGCATCACTCGGGGCTTTTTCTTTGGCGGTGTGCATCAACGATCTGCGTTGTCGATATAGGACGTCAGCTTCGGCGGCGGAATCGGTTTCCCGCCGATCTGCAATTCCACTCACGGCTCTTGCAGCACCTCGAGAAGCGGCTTCAACTGGTCTTGGTATGCGCGCCAGCGGCCAACCGAGCTGGTATAGATTGGTTGGCGGACCTGGAGTACGCTCGCGGTTTGCAGAGGCCGCTTGGACTTGTGGAAGGCAAGACAGGCGTTGTCCCATTCGAGTCCGCAATAGGTGATGATCCGCCGCGCATTTCCTTCAAGATCGCCGACTACCTGTTCGTAGTCCACCTCCAGCATCGCGCCGGCCGGCAGCACGTCGCGCCAATGCTGCATCAGCGTCTGGTAGGCGCGGATGTGCCTGCCAAGTTCGACCAGGTCGTAGGTATGATACTGACCCGCCGCGAACATGATCGAAAAACATGACAACGCGACATCGCGGATATCCCGGCGGGTGTGAATGATCCGCGCATTCGGCAGCGCGAGGTGGATCAGGCCGGCATGAAGAAAATTCACTGGCATCTTGTCGGTGATGCGCTCCGCGGTGACCGCTCGGCTTCGAAGCGCGTGAACGTATTTCGCGCCGAACTCACGTAATTGTGCACCCGACATGGTGGCAACGGCTTCGGGAAATTTGCTGTCGTTCGGTCCGCTGATATTTGCAGTTAGTTTCCCTAATTCACGCAGCTCACCGGCCCCAAAGACTTTCGGGTGGCTGGCAAGAATTTGCTCGACCAATGTCGTGCCAGAGCGCGGCATGCCGATAATGAAAACGGGCAAAGTGCTCGGATCGCCGAGCCCCTGCTTGCTGCGGATCATCTCTGCATTGAATGCATCTTGTATGGCCTTGAGCTGATTGAGCGTTTTTTCCTCGTCGTAGTCGATCTGCTGCCGCTTGAGCGAATTGCCCTGCAGCAGGTGCCGGAAAGACTGTTGATGATCTCCGAGATCGGCAAAAGCTTTGCCGAGTGCGAAGTGAAGCGCGATCTGCTCTTCGAACGAAGCGGACTCCGTGCCGCGCGCGAGTTCTTTCATGGCGGCGAAATGCGGGTCGGCTGCGGTAAATCGCCGGGAAACAGCCAGATTGTAATAGCCAATGCCATTGCGCGGCGCCGAGGCGATGGCCTTTTCGAAGGCGGCAATCGCCGCATCCAGTCTGCCCAGCGCCCGCAGTGCATTGCCCGCGCTATTGAGAGCTTCGACATTGTCGGGCTTGATGGCGAGCGCTTTTTCGAAATGCGCCAGCGCGTCTTCGGGGCGGCCAGACAGAAACAGAGCTTGCCCCAGCCGCATTTGGGCTTCGGTATGGCTCTGGTCGATGGCGAGCAATTTTTCGTATTGCGCGATTGCCGCACCAGTCCGATCGAGCGCACCGAACGCATTGGCGAGATTGATATGTGCCTCAGGATTGTGGGGCGCCAATGCGAGCGCCTTCTCGCAATGCGCGATCGCTTCCTGATGACGATCCAGCGCTGCAAGCGCGCTGGCGAGATTATTGTGCGCCTCCGGATAATTTGGCCGCAGTGCGATTGCCTGCCGGTATTGTTCAATAGCCTCTTCATTGCGCTTGAGCGCTTGTAGTGCATTGCCGAAATTTGCGCGGGCTTCCGGGTAGTCAGTATTGATAGCTAGGGCTTTTTGATAATGCCTTGCCGCTTCCTCATGGTGGTCAAGCATCTGCAGCGCATAGCCGAGATTATTGTGCGCCTCAGCATAGTTTGGCTTGAGCGAAAGCGTCTTGCGGTAATGCTCGATTGCCTCATCGAGGCGTCCGACGCCGGTCAGGGCGATTGCGAGATGATGTCGGGCATCGGCGGATTTCTTGTCGATCTTGACCGCCCGCCGAAATAGCACTTCGGCGTCGGCAAGGCGTTTTTGCTGTAACCGAATCAGGCCCAATCGATAAACAGCATCGAATTGGCGGTGATCCTTCTTCAGCACGGCCGTATAGATCTGCTCGGCCTCCCACAGCCGGCCCTGGCCGTGCAAGAGGGCCGCCTGCTGAAACGCCTGCATCGGGTCCATGCTTCTACCCTGCACAAGTGGCGTTGTGCGCTCGCTCATTTTCCGGTCTACCCGATCCATTTTGGCCGAACTGCTCGAATTCCACGCTTATTTCGCCGGCTGAGTATACCGAAAATCTCGTCCGGTATGATTGCCGTTCAGGCAGGTGTCGTTGTTGCAGTAGCGCCTTATTGCGCCACTATCTTCGGCCGCCACTGCAACCACATTTTTAGCGCTAACCTGCGATCCGGCCTATAACGCCGGACCGCCATTGGTTCCGCGACCTGACTCAACACCTGCCTGAGGGGTTAATAGGGCTGCGATGTCGCTTATTGGCACAAAGCGGACATGCCGATCGCTGCAAAGAATGTCTGCACTTAGGGGCAAAGCGGACAATGAAGGAGCGTTAATTGCCAATCTAAATTTGTGAGGGCCCGCTCTAGAACTCCACGTCCAGTTCCACCACCTCGTCCGGCTCGGCCTTGGCGCGCCTCGACCCATTCCTGCATCTGCGGCATCGCCATCACCGCCTTGCAATAGCCGGCGCAATCGGATTCGAGTTTGACGTCGTAGGTGAGGAAACGCGTCACCACCGGCGCGAACATGGCGTCGGCCATGCAAGGCTTGTCGCCGAACAGGTAGATGCCGCCATGGGCGTCGAGGCATTCCCGCCAGATGAAAATAATGCGGTCGATGTCGGCCTGCGCGCCGGCCCAGACCTTGAAGCCGGGATGATGCGCCTTCAGGTTCATCGGCAGCGCCGAGCGCATATTGGAAAAGCCGGAATGCATCTCGCCCGAGATCGAGCGGCAATGCGCGCGGTCGGCGCGCGACTTCGGCAGCAGCCCGGCGTCGGGCAGGATCTCGTTGAGATATTCGGCGATCGCCAGCGTATCCCATACCTTGATGCCGTCATGGGTCAGGCACGGCACCAGGAACGAGGGCGACAGCAACAGCAGTTCGGCGCGCGTCGAAGGATCGTCGCTGCCGACCGGCTGCTCGACGAAGTCTAATCCGGCCATCTTGCATAACAGCCAGCCGCGCAGCGACCAGGAGCCGTAATTCTTGCTGGCAATGGTGAGGGCAGCCTTGGCCATGGGGCGCAATCATCCCTGTTCGAAACGGCCCGGCTTTCACAGCTTAGATGAAAGTTCTGCCCGATCAATACTTTCCCGTACTGCAAAAAAGCATGCCTGCCGGCTTGTCCCCAGGCCGGCTCATCCCGAATATTATCTCGCACTGCAACATGAAATGCACTAGCGTCCCCCTGCGGTCCGCCGGGGCCGCCGGGGACTGGATGCTGTATCAGGCGTATCAAGCGCATTCCGACATCATGATGCCGATCCGCACGCTGGCCACCATGGCGGCGCGGAGCATGGGCGAGCGGCTCAACGGCTCGGCGCGGCCATCGCCGCTCAGCAACCTCACCGCCGCCTATGAGCTGATCGCCCGCGCGGGCTTAACCCACGACCGCCCGCCGTACGGCATCGACAGCGTCATGGTGGGGAACCGCGAGGTGGCGGTGAGCGAGGAGGCGGCCGAGGTGACGCCGTTCGGCACGCTTTTGCATTTCAAGAAGGACATCGAGCAGGCGCAGCCGCGCGTGCTGCTGATCGCGCCGCTGTCCGGCCATTTCGCGACGCTGTTGCGCGCCACCGTGCGCACCATGCTCGCCGAACATGACGTCTACATCACCGATTGGCACAATGCGCGCGACGTTGCGACCGCGCACGGCCGCTTCGGCTTCGACGAGTATATCGGCCACATCGTCCGTTTCCTGGAGGTCATGGGACCGGGCGGCCATCTGGTGGCGGTGTGCCAGCCTTGCGTGGCCGCACTGGTGGCGGCGGCGGTGATGGCGCAGGACGACAATCCGGCGCAGCCGCGTTCGATGACGCTGATGGCCGGCCCGATCGACACCCGCGTCAATCCGACCAAGGTCAACGAGCTCGCCAAAGGCAAACCGATCGAGTGGTTCGAGAAGAATTTGATCGCAACCGTGCCCTACCGCTATGGCGGCGGCGGGCGGCGCGTCTATCCCGGCTTCGTGCAGCTCGCCGCCTTCATGAGCATGAATATCGAGCGCCACCTGAAGGCGCATCGGGAGCTGTACGAGCATCTGGCGCGCGGCGAGGAGGCCAAGGCCGCCGCCACCAAGGCGTTCTACGACGAATATTTCGCCGTGCTCGACCTCACCGCGGAATTTTATCTGGAGACGGTGCGGCTGGTGTTCCAGGAGCACGCGCTGCCGCTCGGCGCGCTCACTTACGAAAACCAGAAAGTCGAGCCGAAGGCGATCAAGCGCACCATGCTGTTCACGGTGGAAGGCGAGAAGGACGACATCTGCGCGGTCGGGCAGACGCTGGCCGCGCACGATCTGTGCACGAGCTTGCGGCCCTACCGCAAGCGCCACCACATGCAGGCCGGCGTCGGGCACTACGGCGTGTTCTCCGGCCGCACCTGGCAGCAGCAGATCTATCCGATGGTGAAGAACGTCATCTTGCAGAGCGATTGAGGGCAGCGCTCACACGTAGGCGATATAGCTCGCCGCGGCGATGACGCCGAGCCCCGACAGCGCCAGCAGCATCATGGCCGGGCGGCGCGCCGCCGCCATGCCGCCGAAACCGACCGCATAGGCCGCCTTGGCGACATTGTTCGACGCGGCCGCGATCAGCACGGCGGCGCTTAGGCTCGCCACCGACATGCCGCCGATGCCGCCTTGCGCGATATTGAGCACGAAGGGATCGATGTCGGTTAGGCCCACCACCGCCGACAATGCGAAAATCCCGGTCTCGCCGAAGGCGCCGCGCACCCAGGCCGAGACGATGGAGATGACGACGATGAGCGCGGCGAAGATCGCCGCCGTCTGAATTTGCAGCGGGTTTTTCGACACAACGGCAAGTTTGGTCTTGGCGCTGCGCGCCCGCGGCCGGTGCCATTCATAGGCCGCCAGCGCTGCGCCGATCGCGCCCAAGACGGCAAGCGCCGGCGCCAGCGTGAGCGCGACATGCGCGTCGAATACAGCGACCACCAGGCCAATCCGCACATACATGATCGCCGTGGCCGCGACGATGCCGGCCGAGATTTCCGCCGGGGCCTGCTTGGTCTCGCGCAGGCGCTTGGCGAGCACCACGGTGGTGGCGGTGGAGGAATAGGCGCCGCCGAGCACCGCCGGCAGCAGCGCGGCATCTTTGATCGGTGCGTAGCGTTGCAGCAGATAGCTCAGGTAGGACAGGGAGCAGACCGTCACCACCGCCAGCCAAATTCCGTATGGCGTGAGCGGCGTCAGGCTGCTGACCTGCTGGTGCGGAACCAGCGGCAGGATGATCCCGACCAGGATCAGGAACATGCCGGCGGTGATCAATTCGTCGCGCGGCACGATGTGAATGAGCCGGTGCAGCCGCTCGCGCGCGCCGAGCAGCAGGACGGCCGCGACGGTGAGCGCGACCGCCACCCACGGCGGCTGTATCAGGGCGATCGGCCCGATGACGTAGGCCAGCAGGTTCGAGGCCGGGAACATGAAGCTCGGCGCCACACGCGTTGCCGGCGCGTTGCGTAGATAGGCGTGCAGCCAGGCGGCCAATCCCAAAAGACCGGCGATAAAAGCGAGCGCGTTCGCCGGTTCGATCAGATAGAGCGTGGCGCCGCACATGGCGAGCATCGGAAAGGTGCGGATGCCGCCCGGGATCGACCGCTCCTCGGTCTTGTAGACCTCCTCGAAGGCGAGCCCCATGAAAACCGCGAGCCCGATCGCGAGCGCGAGCCGGCCGGCGAGTTCCAGGGGAGGCGAAGCCTGCATGGGCCCTCAATCGATCTGTTGAACCGGCGCTCCGCCGGCCGATCGGCGCTTTCAAGTTTGTTCCTTTCGCGGCCGCGGCATCCGATTCCGCAAGGCACCGGCGACTATATTTGATGCCTGCAGGCACGGTCGATGGGCGCGGCGGCCGGCGTCCCGAAGCGGCCCGCCGAATGACCGGTCAGCAACGCTGTCTGATCTGGATCAATGACCGCGCCGCGGACTTGCAGCTTTACTTTTAAAGCATGGCGAAGGAGCTCGTTGCTGAGGAGCTTACGGGCTTTCTTCAATGTGCAAACCGAGGACGCTCTTGGGCAGGTATCGGCGTCGATACCGCCGGGGGCGCCCGTCGTTTTGCGCCATGGCCGTTCGGCGGCGCATCTATCGCGAAAACGGCCAGAGCCGACTTATTGACGGCCGCCGTTTCTCATTTCCCCAGGCGCTTCAATTCGACCCCGGCGACGAGGTAGTGCAGCGTGTGGATGTTGCACACCGCGCGTGCGCGCGTGAACAGCCGCGTTGCCTCCGCGCTGTCGTTTTTGCTGAGCGCGTGCTCGGCGGTAAAAAACGACAGGTTGCACTCGCGCGCGTGCCCCATGGCGCCGTGGTTCGAGGGCGGCGAGATCTGATCGATCGTCGCCTTGCCGAGAAAAAACGCAACCAGCGTGCCGGGCCATTGCTTGAGATCGATCTTGCCGGCGTTGCGGGCAAGTTCCTCGGCGTCGTTCTGGCCGGCTCTGGCGCGGGCGATGTGCAGCCAGGCCGCCTGGTAGGGCAGCCACAGCACGTCGCCGGAGCGCGTGGCCGAGCCCAGCGTCAGCGCCTGGTCGAAATCGGCGGCGGCGGCGGCGTAGCGCCCGGCGACAAATTGGGTGTAGCCGCGTTCGCTCTGGATATCCCAGGCGTCGACGCTGGCATCCTTGAGAGCCTTGGGGCCGAGGGCGAGCGCGGCGGTGTAGTCGGCGACCGCGCGATCGTAGTCGCCCTTGGCGCGCTCGCTGGAGGCGCGCTGAACCAGCGTGGTCAGCGAGTTGTTAAGCTTCAGCGCGGCATCGAGATCGGCGATCGCGGCATCGTGCTCGCCGTTCAACGTGTAGGCCTGCGCGCGCGCAATGTGGATATCTTCGTCGTCGGCCTTGATGCCGAGAGCGGCGGTGAAATCGGCGATGGCGTCGGCGCGCAGGCCGCGCGCCTGATCGAGCTTTTCGAAGGCGTCGGCGATCAGGCTCTTGGCGGTGTAGGCGCCGCCGCGGCCCTTGCGGGCAGCCAGCTGATCGGCGGGCGAAAGATCGCCGGCCGCCAGCGCCTGGCTGAACAGGCGGATGGCGTCGTCGGCCTTGCCCTGTTCCGCCGCCGTATTCGCCGCCTTGAGATCGTCGAGACCGCCGGCCTGCACGGTTGCGGCAAACAGCACCAGGCACGCCGCCGCGAGGAAAACTCTGAGCATGACTACTACTCCGTTACTACGTTTTTCGCCGGTATAATTTGCGGGCGTTGCACTTTGCCAGGCGATTGGCCGACCGCGGGACGCGGCGGGGTGTCACAAGCGGCTGGAGCGGAGTCAAGTCCGTAGCAGCGGCTGCGCGGATTTGGCCCACCAGAGGCGCAGTGCCCCTTGGTCAGGCAACCGGAGGTTCAGCGCCGACGATTCGCGGCTTAGCCCTGGCGCCTTAAGTGCAGGTGTAAATCTCCAGCGCCTCTTTCGGCTTGGCGTTCTTGTGCACCACGGCATTGACCGCCGCGATCATCGCCTGCGGCGCCTCCGACTGGAAAATGTTGCGGCCCATGTCGACGCCGGCGGCGCCTTGGCGCACGGCGTTGTAGGCCATGGTGAGCGCGTCGAGTTCCGGCAGCTTCTTGCCGCCCGCCATCACGATCGGCACCGGGCAGGAGGCGGTGACGGTCTCGAAGCCGTCGTCGACGTAATAGGTCTTGACGTATTGCGCGCCGAGTTCGGCGATGATGCGGCAGGCGAGGCGAAAATATTGCGCGTCGCGCGTCATGTTCTTGCCGACCGCGGTGACGCCCATCACCGGCATGCCGCAGCGCAGGCCGGCGTCGACCAGGCGCGTCATGTTGTGCACCGAGCGGGTCTCATGCTCGCCGCCGATGAACACCTGGATGCCGACGCCGGCGGCGTTGAGGCGCACGGCGTCGTCCATGGCAAGCGCGATCTGCTCGTCGGACAATTCCTCGCGCAGGATCGAGGGGCCGCCGCTGGCGCGCAGCACCATCGGCTTCTGGCTGTCGGCCGGGATCAGCGAGCGCAAAATGCCGCGCGTGCAGAACAGCGCGTCGCAATGCGGCAGCAGCGGCACGATCGAGAGATCGATGCGCTCGAGCCCCGCGGTCGGGCCCTGGAAATAGCCGTGGTCGACGGCGAGCATCACCGTGCGTCCCGATACCGGATTGAACACGCGGGCGAGGCGGTTCTTCATGCCCCAGTCGTACTGGTGCGCGCCTTTCAGGAAAAAGCCGGGCGCGGCTTGCGGGCGGTCGGCCTGGTAACGCTGACCTGCTTTATCGGCTTCCGGCATGGGTACTCGCGGTGCGCATGATCGAAGATCGGCCAGCGCTCAATACCCTTTGGGCGGAGCCGCATCAGCAGGCTTATTCGCCACAGGCTTCTTCGCCGCCGGTTTCTTGGCCGACGTCGCCGTGGCCGGGCCGCGCTGGTCGTTTTTGTTGGCCATGCACTTGGCGATGAAGGCGTTGCGCTTGGCGCCCTTGAGCTTCTGGTCGTCGGCGCCGAATTTGCAGGTTTCCATCTTCTGCGCCTTGGTGAGCGCGGAGGCCGGCGTGGCCAATAGCAGGAGAGGCAGCAGGCTTATGACGCTCAAGGTTCGCAGCATGGGCAGGGCTCCTTTGGGGATTCACAAAGCCGGGTCAGGATAACATACTACCGTAGCGCCGCTGCAATATTGCCGCCATCGACGGTGGTGACATTGGCGGTGGTTTTCAGCGCCAGCGCCTGGGCGAGGAATGCCTGCGCCACGTCCTGCGCGGTGACTTCGCGGCCCAGCAGATTGCCGCTCATATACTCCTTTTCGGACACCCCGCGCGCCTGGGCGCGTTCCCTGATGAACTCCTCGGTCAGCAGGCCGGAGCGGATGCGGTCGGCGTTGACCGCGTTGGCGCGGATGCCGTCGGCGCCGTAGTCGAGCGCGTACTGCCGCATCAGGAACAAGGTCGCCGCCTTGGGCAGGCCGTAGGGGCCGAAATTGGCGCCCGGGTTCACCGCCTGTTTGGAGACGTTGAACAACAGGCAGCCGCCGGTGCCCTGCGCCAGCATGATCTTCACCGCCGCCTGCGCCACCTTCTGGTGCGCGAAGAAATTCAGTTCGAAGCTCGCGCGCAAGATCGCCTCGTCGACTTCGCCGATCTTGCCCTGCCAGGCGGCGCCGGCGTTCGACACCAGGAGATCGACCCCGCCGAAGGCGCTCACCACCCGATCGAAGGCCGCGCGCACCGAGCCCGCGTCGGTCACATCGCAGGCAAGCGCGACGGCCGCGCCGCCGATGGCCTTGGCTCGCTCCGCCGCCGCGCCGGCATCGATATCGAGCAGCGCCACTTGCGCGCCGGCCGCCGCGAAAACGTCGGCGGTCGCCGTGCCGATGGCGCCGGCGGCGCCGGTGATGACCGCGACCTGGCCCGCGAGCGGCAAATTTTTGCGCGTGGGGAGCTTGGCCAGTTCGAGCGGCCAATATTCACAGTCGAACATGTCGGCTTCGGAAATCGGCGTGAAGCGCCCGATCGCCTCGGCGTCGGTGATGCCTTCGGCCGCGGCTTGCGCGATGTCGGCGGCGATGCGGGCGTCCGCGGCGCTCGCGCCGAGCGCGAACAGGCCGAGGCCCGGCACCAATGCCACGCGCGGCATCGGATCGTGCATGGCGGCGCCGTGCGCGCGCGCTTTGTGGCGCTCGAAATAGGCCGCGTAGTCGCCGGCAAATTTTTGCGCGGCGGCCTGCGCGGCCTTTTTGAATTCGTCGAGCTTGCCGGCTTCCGGCGCCGGCACGATCAGCGGCCATGGCTTGCTGCGGATCACATGATCGGGCGTGATGACGCCGGCGCGGGCGTAGGCCGCGGCATATTTGCCGTTGACATAATTCAGGATCGCAGCGCCGGTGCGGAATTCGAGGATCGATCGCTTATGCGCGCCTTCGCCCATGGCGTCGCGCACGGCGCAGGCGCCGCGCAGGATCGGCGCGATGTCGACGGCGGACGCCAGCCGTTGCGGCAGGCTCGCCGCCGCGAACACGGCCTTGCGGTTCTTGCCGAGGCGTTGCTCGGCCAGCGTGACCATCTCGATCATGCGCTCGTAAGCATCGCGCGCGTCGCCGCCGAAGGTGAAGATGCCGTGCTTGTCGAGGATCAGCCCTTCGACCTGTGGGTTTTGCTCGAACACATCGGCGGCTTTTTGGGCGAGGCCGAAGCCCGGCATCAGATAGGGCACGAAGCCGAGCCGCCCGCCGAAGGTTTCCGCGCACAGTTCGGCCGCGTTCGGCTGATCGATCAGGCTCAGCACGGCGGTGGCATGGGTGTGGTCGACGAACGTCGCCGGCACGAAGGCGTGCAACAGCATTTCGACCGAAGGCGAGGGCGCCTGCGGATCGATCAGGTAGGCGCGTTGCGCGCTCGCCATCTCGTCGTCGGAAAGTGTTTCGCGCGCGCGCAGCTTGCGCAACGGCTCGAGCCGCACCGCCGGGAAGCCGGCGGGCTCGATGGCGCCCATGTCGGCGCCCGAACCCTTAACGCGCAGCACCGCGACGTCCTCGCCGGTCAAATCGCGCATCGCGGTCTTCAGCGAGGTGTTGCCGCCGCCATGCAAGACCAGCTTGGCGTCGCGGCCGAGCAGCTGCGTGGAATAAGTCCGCAGCGCCAGGTCGGCGGCGACGCCGGCCTTGCGATAGCGGTCGACCGCGGCCTTGGCGTCGCGCTCGACCCAGGCGGACTTCATTTTGTCCGGCGCATGAGGTCGTCCGAAAACCGCCGGCTGCCGCGGATCAAATCCGCGGCCGGCGGTTTCGGGATCACGCGCAAGCCCATGTCAGCTCTTGTCGCCCAAGAAGCGTTTCGCCCACCAGCCGCGCTTGGGCTGGCCGCCGTCTTCGCTGGCCGTGCTGGTGACCACCGGGGTCGGCGGCGGCGGAGCGCTCGCCGGCGGCGGCGGAGCGCTCTCGGCGGCGATCGGCGCCGGCTCGCGGATGGTCGAGCGCCGGCGCGGCGGCTCCGGCGCAAACGCCGGCGGCGCCGCGGCCGCCGGTGGCGGTAGTGCCGGTGCGGCTTCGGCGGGCGGCGCAGCCGGTTCATCGAACGGCGGCGCGATTGCCGAGGCATCCTCGTCGCTCACGGGCGGGAAATCCGCGCCCGCGTGTTGCATATCTTGCATATCTCGTTCCGGGCCGCCGCCACCGCCGGATTGGAACGGCGCTTCGCCGTTGCGGCCGGGCCGGTTGCGGCGACCGCCGCGGCGGCCGCGCCGCCGGCGCCGGCGAACGTCGCCGCCTTCGGCCCCCGCCGGGGCGCCCGGCGCGGCTGCTGCTCGTCGAGACCGAATTCCTCGGGAGTGCCGGCATCGTGATCCTCGTGCGCGATCGGGTGCTCGGGCACGGTTTCGTGGGTGAATTGCGGGGTCTCCTCGCGCGGTTCGCGCGGCTCGCCGCCACGGCCGCGACCGCGGCCACGCCGGCGGCGCCGACGGCCGCCTTCGCGCTCGCCATTGTCGCGCGGCGGCGGGCCGCCGATGTCGGCTTGTGCGAGATCCGGCTCCTCGGCGGCTTCGTCCGGCTCGGCTTCGGTTTCCGCCTCAGCCTCCGCGTCGAGCACATCTTCTGCCGCCTCGACCGGCGAGACGAATTCCGGTTGCACCGCCGCGGCCAGCGTCTTGGCCGCTTCCGGCGTGTGCACCTGCTCGCCGCGATCGATGATGTAGGAGACCTGCGCGTTCACCGTTGTGTCGGCGGAAATGGTGATGGTGATGCGGAAGCGCTCCTCGAGCGCGCGCAGGTGCGCGCGTTTGTGATTGAGCACGTAGAGCGCCACTTCCGAGCGCGTGCGCACGATCAGATTGTGCGTGGCGCCCTTGTTCAGCATTTCCTCGATGGCGCGCAGCAACTGCAAGGCAACCGACGACACCGAGCGGACATGGCCGCTGCCGCCGCAGATCGGGCATTTTTCGGTCGAAGACTCCAGCACCGAAGTGCGGATGCGCTGGCGCGACATTTCCAACAGGCCGAAATGCGAGATGTGGCCGACCTGAATGCGGGCGCGGTCGTGCTTGAGCGCGTCCTTCATCCGCCGCTCGACGGTGCGGTTGTTGCGGCTCTCGTCCATGTCGATGAAGTCGATGACGATCAGGCCGGCGAGATCGCGCAGGCGCAATTGCCGCGCGATTTCCTCCGCCGCCTCGCCATTGGTCTTGAGCGCGGTGTCCTCGATGTGGTGCTCGCGCGTGGCGCGCCCCGAGTTCACGTCGATGGCGACCAGCGCTTCGGCCTGGTTGATCACGATGTAGCCGCCGGAGCGCAACTGCACCATCGGCGAGAACATGGCGTCGAGCTGGCTCTCGATGCCGTAGCGGGTGAACAGCGGCGTGGCGTCCTTGTAGAGCTTCACATTCTTGGCGTGGCTCGGCATCAGCATGCGCATGAATTCGCGCGCTTCCTTGTAGCCCTCCTCGCCGGACACGACGATTTCGTCGATGTCCTTGCTGTAGAGATCGCGGATCGAGCGCTTGGTGAGCGAGCCTTCCTCGTAGACCAGCTTCGGCGCCATCGATTTGAGCGTGAGATCGCGCACGGTCTCCCACAGCCGCAGCAGATATTCGAAATCGCGTTTGACTTCGGTCTTGGTGCGGCTGGCGCCGGCGGTGCGCAGGATCACGCCCATGCCTTGCGGCACTTCCAGCTCCTGGGCGATTTCCTTCAGGCGATTGCGGTCTTCGCCGCTGGTGATCTTGCGGCTGATGCCGCCGCCGCGCGCGGTGTTGGGCATCAGCACCGAATAGCGGCCGGCGAGCGAGAGATAGGTGGTGAGCGCGGCGCCCTTGGTGCCGCGTTCTTCCTTGACGACCTGCACCAGCATCACCTGGCGGCGCTTGATCACCTCTTGAATCTTGTACTGGCGGCGGAAGCGCGGCGCGCGCTCCTGCACTTCCTCCATGGCGTCGGCGCCGCCGACCGATTCGACCGCTTCTTCTTCGTGGTGGTCTTCGCCATTGCCGTGTTCGGCCTCCGGCTCGCCCGCAGGCGCTGGCTCGGTGCCGGCCGGCGCAAACTCGGCGTCGGCGGGCTCGGCTTCGGCGGCAAGATGGTCGCCGGTCTCGGCGTGATCCTCGCCGCCTTCCGGCCCCGCGTCGGCGGCTTCCGCTTCGAACGGCTGCGGCGCGGCGGCGCTCTCGGCCGTCTCTTCGCCGGCTGGAATTTCTTCAGCCTCGTGGACCAATTCTTCCGCTTCGAGCTCGGCCGACGGCGTGGTGGCCGCCATCACGGCGGCCAAATCGGCCATCTCGGCAGGCGAGGGGGCGCCGGCGGCGGCTTCGCCGGTGGGAAACTCGATCGCTTCGCCCGTGGGAATCCCGGTGGCTTCGCCCGCGTGAATCTCGGCGGTCTCGCGCGCGATCTCCTCGCCGGCGAGCGGCTCGCTCTGCACCACATCGCGTTCGCGCTGGCGGTCGGCGCCGCGCTGGCGGTGGCGATTGCGGCCGCCGCGCCGGCCGGCGCGATGATCGGCATCGGCATCGGCGGCGCGCGCGTCGCGCTCTTCCTGCTCGATCAGCGCCTGCCGGTCGGCGACCGGAATTTGATAATAGTCGGGGTGGATTTCCGAGAACGCCAGGAAGCCGTGGCGGTTGCCGCCGTAATCGACGAAGGCCGCCTGCAACGACGGCTCGACGCGCGTGACCTTGGCGAGATAGATGTTACCGCGAAGCTGCTTGCGGTTGGCGGATTCGAAGTCGAATTCCTCGACGCGGTTGCCGCGCAGCACCACCACCCGGGTTTCCTCCGGATGGGTCGCGTCGATCAGCATTTTGTCGGCCATTGGATAATCTCACTGCGGCGGAGCAGCCCGCGTTCTCGCGCGACATTGACGGCGCAAGACGACGCAAGGGCTGGTCGGCCAATTGGATGTTGAGGGAAAGGGGCGCGTTTTCACGCGAAAGCTCGCCGGGGCCCATAGCAAGCCGCGCAGTCGCGCTTGTTACGCGAGAGCGGGGGACCTCGAATTGCCTTTGCTGCGACAGTGGCAGCATGAAACTTGCGACCCGTAGCGCTGCGGCCGCGCCTTGGAAAGCGCCGCCGAGGTTTCTCGTCGCTGACGGCCTAAAATGCGAGCGACCAACTTGGCCACCCGCTGATCCGGCTGTCCTTCACAAGGGTTTCGGCTCGCTTCGCCGTCCGTCCGCCCGGCTTCCTCGAAGGGGCGATCCTGGACTGGCGGGCCGGGGCCCGAACGCGGCACAACCGGAACTTTAACCGTCAGCAGACCCTACATACGGCTGGATACTCGTGCTGGCAAGGGAGCTTGTGCAGGCTGGCCACACTGGCGCCCGGAATGCCCTGTTTGCTTAAGTTCCGTTAACCGAAGCACTCCCTAATGGAGTAAAACCGGGCGGAAAGGGTCTGGATTCGTGACATTCCGTGCGATCGCACTCGTCTTGGGCGGCATTGTACTGGGCGGGTCGGCGGCCTTGGCGGCCGAGCCGGCCGTTGTCGCGCGCCAGTTGCTGCCGGTAACGCCGCCGACGTCGTTTCCGGTCGCCACCGACGTGCGCGTCGGCGGCGACGACAGGCAGATTCGTTTTGTGGTCGATCTGACGCAGAAGGTCGATCTCGCCGTCTTCACCCTGGCCGACCCCTATCGCGTGGTGATCGACCTGCCGCAGGTGACCTTCAAGCTGCCGGCGCAGGCCGGCGAGCATGGCCGCGGCCTGGTGAAGGCGTTCCGCTACGGCCTGATCATGCAGGGCGGCTCGCGCATCGTGCTCGACACCAAGGGGCCGGTGCGGGTGGACAAGGCGTTCACGCTTGCCGCCGCCGCGGATCAGCCGGCGCGGCTGGTGCTCGAACTCTCGGCCACCGACCGCGCCAGCTATCTGCGCAACATCGCCATGCAGGACCGCAGTTTGCATGCCATCGCCGGCAAGCAAAGCACCAGCACGCCGCCGGAAACGAACGGCGATGCGCGGCCGCTGATCGTGGTCGACCCCGGCCATGGCGGTATCGACAGCGGCACCAAGTCGGGCAGCGGGCAGGACGAGAAGGACGTCGTGCTCGCCTTCGGCCTGACGCTGCGCGACAAGCTCGAGAAGACCGGCAAGTATCGCGTGGCGATGACGCGCAGCGACGACACCTTCATTCCGCTCGACGGGCGGGTGCGTTTCGCGCGCGCCCGCAAGGCGTCATTGTTCATCTCGATCCATGCCGACTCGATCCCGCGCAGCGAGGGCCAGGCCGAGGGCGCCTCGATCTACACGCTGTCGGACCATGCATCCGATGCGGAAGCCGCGCGGCTGGCGGAAGTCGAAAACAAGTCCGACGTGATCGCCGGCGTCGATCTCAGCTCCGAGTCCAACGACGTCGCCAATATCCTGATCGATCTGGCCCAGCGCGAAACCAAGGCGTTCTCGCTGCAATTCGCCCGCGATCTGGTCAGCGAGCTCAAGCCCACCACGCGGCTGCACCTGCATCCGCTGAAATCGGCGGGCTTCATCGTGCTCAAGGCGCCCGATGTCCCCTCGGTGCTGGTGGAACTCGGCTACATGTCGACCAAGGACGATCTGGTGCACCTGATGTCGCCCGACTGGCGTTCGCGCACGGTGAATTCGCTGGTCCATGCGGTGGACGCGTTTTTCGCGCCGCGCCTGGCCGGCGCCGCCGGGGGGGCCAACTGAGATGGGCATGATTTTGTCATTCCGGGGCGCAAGCGAACCTGAAATCCAGCTCCCGGCGCACGATATTTTGCCCGGAATGACGGGAGATTTGCGGCCTCAGTTTCAACATAAAACCGCGCCACCAAACGCTTGCGCCGCAGCCCTGGGCGGAGGCCCCGGCGACGGTGGCAGGCCCATGAAAAACCTGTCAGTTTCGCACGTCACCAGGCCGGCAGGCGGGACCCTTTAGGCATGAAGCTCTTGTTGCGCTTCCTCGGCTTCCTGTTCGCGGCGGGCACCATCCTGTTCGTGGTGGGCGTGGCCGCGACCGCCGGCCTGCTGTGGCACTATTCCAAGGACCTGCCGGACTATTCCCAGCTGCAGGACTACGAGCCGCCGGTGATGACGCGCGTGCACGCGGCCGACGGGTCGCTGGTCGGCGCCTATGCGCGCGAGCGGCGGCTGTACATCCCGATCCAGGCGGTGCCGAAGCGGGTGATCAATGCCTTCCTCGCCGCCGAGGATAAGAACTTCTACGAGCATGGCGGGCTCGATTTCACCGGCATCGCACGCGCCGGGATAAACTATATCGCAGAACTTCGGCTCCAGCCGCCGCCCGCAGGGCGCTTCGACCATTACGCAACAAGTCGCCAAGAACTTCTTGTTAACAAACGAGGTTTCGTTCACCCGCAAGATCAAGGAGGCGCTGCTGGCGCTCAAGATCGAGCGCACTTACAGCAAGGACAAGATCCTCGAGCTTTACTTGAACGAGATCTATCTCGGCCTCGGCGCCTATGGCATCGCCTCGGCCTCGCTCACTTATTTCGACAAGGGCGTGAACGAGCTTTCCGTCGCGGAAGCCGCCTATCTCGCGGCATTGCCGAAAGCGCCGAACAATTATCATCCGTTCCGCCAGCGCGAGCGCGCGATCGAGCGGCGCAATTGGGTGATCGACCGTATGACGGAAGCCGGCTACATCAATGCCGACGTTGCCGAAAAGGCCAAACATACGCCGCTCAACGTGACGCAAACGGCGACCAGCACGCACACTTTCGCCGCGGAATATTTCGCCGAGGAAGTGCGGCGCGAGCTGTTCGACCGCTACGGCGAGAAAAAACTGTACGATGGCGGCCTTTCGGTGCGCACCACACTCGACACCAAGCTGCAGGTGCTGGCGCGCAAGACGCTCACCGACGGCCTGGTGCAATTCGACGAGGCGCAAGGCTGGCGCGGGCCGGTCGCCAAGATCGACATTGCCGGCGACTGGGGCGTCAAGCTCGCCGACGTCAAGGCGCTGGACGACGTGGCGCCCTGGCGGCTCGCGGTGGTGCTGGAGGTCAACGATCAGTCGGCCCGCATCGGCCTGCAGCCCGGACGCGAGCCGGGCGGCGCTGTCAGCAAGGAACGCGACGTCGGCATCGTGCCGCTGGACGGCGTGAAATGGGCGAAAAGCGGCGGCAAGCCGGTGAGCAAAGTCGGCCAGGTGCTCAATGCCGGCGACGTGGTCTATGTGGAGCCGGCCAAATTTTCCGGGCAGTTCCGCCTGCATCAGGTGCCGGAAGTCTCCGGCGCGATGGTGGTCGAGGATCCCTGGACCGGGCGGGTGCTCGCCATGGTCGGCGGCTTTTCCTACGATCAGAGCCAGTTCAATCGCGCGACGCAAGCGCTGCGCCAGCCCGGTTCCTCGTTCAAGCCGATTGTCTACGCCACCGCGCTCGACAACGGCTACACGCCGTCGACCTTGGTGCTCGATGCGCCGATCGAGATCGACCAGGGCCCGGGCATCGGCGTCTGGAAACCGGAAAACTACGAAAACAACTTCTTCGGCCCGTCGACCCTGCGCTTCGGCATCGAGCATTCGCGCAACGTGATGACGGTGCGGCTGGCGCAGGACATCGGCATGCCGCTGATCGCCGAATATGCCAAGCGGTTCGGCGTCTATGACGATTTGCCGCCCTATCTTTCGTTCGCGCTGGGCGCCGGCGAGACCACGCTGCTGCGCATGGTCACCGCCTACGCAATGTTCGACAATGGCGGCCGGCGCGTAAAGCCGACGCTGATTGACCGCATCCAGGATCGGTACGGTCACACCGTTTATCGCCACGACGAGCGCGAATGCATCGGCTGCGACGCCAAGAAATGGGAGAACCAGCCGGAGCCCTCGCTGATCGACCGGCGCGAGCAGGTGCTCGACCCGATGACCGCCTATCAGATCACCTCGATGATGGAAGGCGTGGTGCTGCGCGGCACCGCTGCCGGGGCGGGCTTCCAAAAGGAAGTCGGCAAGCCGGTCGCCGGCAAGACCGGCACCACCAACGACGAAAAAGACGCCTGGTTCATCGGCTTCACGCCCGACCTCGTGGTCGGCGTCTATATGGGCTACGACAAGCCGCGTCACCTGGGCCGCGGCATGACCGGCGGTCGCCTGGCGGCGCCGATCGTCAAGGATTTCATGAAAGTGGCGCTCGCCGACAAGCCGGCGGTGCCGTTCCGCGTGCCGCCCGGTATCAAACTCATCCGAGTCGACCTGAAGACCGGGCAGCGCGCCGGGCCGGGCACCGAGCGGCCGATCCTGGAAGCCTTCAAGCCCGGCACCGCGCCGCCCGACAACTATTCGGTGGTCGGCTATGGCAGCAGCAGCGTGCCGCCGGCCTACGGCGCGGGCGTGTCGCCCGATGCCGCGCGCGCGGTGCGTTCGGGCACCGGCGGGCTGTATTGAGCCGCTGAAGCGCCTTCGAGAGTTGCGCCGCCGCGCTTGCGACGTTAAATCCCCCTCGCAACGAATAGAAATACCGCCTCGGCGGGATGGGAATGACCATGCGCGCGGAAACCCAGAGCCTCGTCGAAGAAATCAAGCAGTCGCTGCGGCTGCTGAGGAGGCATCTTTGACGTCGATACCGCGACGCGCCGCCTCGCCGAGCTGAACAAAGAAGCCGAGGATCCCACTCTCTGGAACGACCCGGCGCGCGGCCAGCGCGTGATGCGCGAGCGCGACGCGCTCGACGATCGGCTCAATGCCATCGGCCGCATCGAGCAGGAACTCGCCGACCAGCTCACCATGATCGAGCTGGGCGAAGCCGAGAAGGACGACAAAACCATCGCCGAGGCGGAAGCCGCGCTCAGGCGCCTGAAGGTGGAAGTGGCGCGGCGCGAGCTGGAAGCGCTGCTGTCCGGCGAGGCCGACGCCAACGACTGCTATCTCGAAATCCATGCCGGCGCCGGCGGCACCGAGAGCCAGGACTGGGCCGGCATGCTGATGCGCATGTATGTGCGCTGGGCGGAAGCGCATGGCTACAAGGTGGAATGGATCGAGGAAACCGAAGGCGAGGGCGCCGGCATCAAGTCGGCGACCGTGGTGATCAAGGGCCACAACGCCTATGGCTGGCTCAAGAGCGAAAACGGCGTGCACCGGCTGGTGCGCATCTCGCCGTTCGACGCCAATGCGCGCCGGCACACCTCGTTCGCCAGCGCCACCGTCTATCCGGTGGTGGACGACCGCATCAAGATCGACATCAATGAGAACGACGTGCGCACCGACGTCATGCGCTCGGGCGGCGCCGGCGGCCAGCACGTCAACAAGACCGAGTCGGCGGTGCGGCTCACCCACATCCCGACCAATATCGTGGTGAAGTGCCAGCAGGACCGCTCGCAGCACCGCAACCGCGCCATGGCCTGGGACATGCTGCGCGCCAAGCTGTTCGAAGCGGAGATCAAGAAGCGCGAGGCCAAGGCCGAGGCCGATCAGGCCGCCAAGACCGATATCGGCTGGGGCCATCAGATCCGCTCTTACGTGCTGCAGCCCTATCAGATGGTGAAGGACCTGCGCACCGGCGTTTCGACCTCCAACACGGCCGGCGTGCTCGACGGCGATCTCGACGAATTCATGCAAGCCGCGCTGGCGCAGAAGGCATTCGGCGGCGGGCCGGAGCAGGTCGAGGATGTGGAGTAACGCCTAGCCCGACAGCGCGCTGCCGAGCCGCACGCCCGCACGCAGAAACTTCTGTGGATCGACCGCTTCGCCGTTGATGCGCGTCTCGTAGTGCAGATGCGGGCCGGTGGATCGCCCGGTCGAGCCGATCTTGCCGATGGTCTCGCCGATGCGCACGAATTGCCCGACCTTCACGTCGATTTCCGAGAGATGGCCGTAGCGGGTGGCGAGCCCGTTACCGTGGTTGATCTCGACCATGTTGCCGTAGCCGCCTTCGCGGCCGGCGATGCTCACTTTGCCGGTGGCGGTGGCGTGCACCGATTCGCCGGTTTCACCGCGCAGGTCGATGCCGGTGTGGATGGCGGGCCGGCCGTTGAACGGGTCCATGCGCATGCCGAACGGCGAGCTCATGTCGACTTCGCCGGTCACCGGCTTGCGCACCGGCACAGAGACGAAGGTGCGGGCGTATTGGTTGATCTCGGCGCGCGCGACATTGATGTGGTAGAGCTGGCGCTCGAAGGCGCTGGCGCCCGATCGCGGGGCTCGCAGCGCGACATACGGCCCGCCAACATCCATGCCCGCCGGCATCTTGGCGACACCGACGCCGAGATCGCTGAGCACGCTGCGCATGCGGCGCGCTTTGGTGTCGACACGTTCTTCCAGATCGGTCAGCACGGCCGCCTGCCGGCGGTCGACCATGTCGAGTGCGGCTGAGATTCGCCCGAGAATGCCATCAAGCCCGCCGGCATCGCTGCGGCTGGCGATGCGCGTCGCGCTCGCCGGCAATTCGCGCGATTCGAGCCGCGCCTCGCGGTCGGGCGGGGCCGTGAAAATCACGGTGTCGTTGATCGGGGAGGCCTTGGGCGGCCTGCCGGCCGGCGCTTGCGCCGGCAGCGCATCGCGCGCGGGCCGGATCGAGCCGGTGGTGGTCACGTCGCCGCTGAGCGCCGAGGTGCGCTGTTCCAATGTCGCTTGCCGTTGCAACAGCGCGCTGAGCTTCTGCTCGAACTGCTCCTGGTCGAGCAATTGCCGGCTGGTGATGCGGTCGACCTGCGCGCGCAATTCGGCGATGCGGTCCTCGTAGGCGAATTGCATCTCGGCCTGGCGGCCGATCAGGCGGGTCAGCACGTCGTCGCGGAACGCAAAATAGGTTCCGGTGGCGATCGACCACACGCCCATGACCACCAGGGTGCCGACCACGATCCAGAACGCGACCGGGCCGATGCGAACCTGGCGTCCGCCGTGCACTAGCGTGTAGTCGCCGTGGGCCCGGTGCAGGTGGCGGGACATGGCGGCGGCGGATTGCGCGCCGGGCGGCGCATGACGGCCGGCGGTCGGCTGATAGGGATGGGACAAGTGCGACATCGACGCTCCACGCCGGTTCGGCCGCGGCCAAAGCCGGTGGACCAGCCCGTCGATATCAATCGCTTATGGTTAAGAAAGCGGAAATTTGCGGCCTCTGCCTATGCAATTGCGCGGAGATTCGACCGAATTACAGGGCTATTGCGGCCTCCAGCACCTCTTCGGCGTGTCCGGGCACGCTCACCTTCGGCCAAATCTGCGCGATGCGGCCCTTGCCGTCGATTAGAAAAGTCTTGCGGATGACGCCCATGTATTTGCGCCCATACATCGATTTCTCACCCCAAGCGCCATAAGCTTCCAGCATCTCCTTGGCCTCGTCGGAGGCGAGCGCGATTTTGAGCTTATGCTTGGATTTGAATTTGTCCTGCGCCTTCACCGAATCGGCGGAGACGCCGAGAATATCGGTGCCGGCTTTGCCGAAGGCGGCGCGCAGGCCGGAGAATGCGATGGCTTCCTTGGTGCAGCCGGGGGTGTCGGCCTTGGGGTAGAAATAGAGGACGAGGTTGCGGCCCTTGAAATCCTTCAACGAGACCGTCGTCCCGCCATCGCGCTGCAGGGTGAACGCCGGCGCCTTCGAACCCGCGACAAGTTCGCGTTCCATATGCCTTCCTTTCGTCGTTTTCGACCCGTCAATGGTGGAATTGCCAGTTGCGCCGGGGGGACGCAAGCGGTTCCACGGACAGGTAGGCCACGAGCCGCGCAGGACGTATTCCCGCCCGGCGGCAAAATGCGCGCAATGCGCCGGACGAAGGGCGCCCCATAGGGCATGACACCGAGCGACCACGATCACCGGCATAGGCATCCGGCCTCCCACGCGGCGGGCGCGGACCATCGGCCGCATCATGATCAGCCGGCGGGACACCATGATCATCATGCGCCGCACCGTGCCGCCCATCGGCGGCGGAACGTGCTGCGCCGCGGCGCGGTCAGTTTCTTGCACCAGCGATGGGTGCGGCGGACCTTCTGGGGCGCGACGCTCACTTTCGCGGTCGTTGGCGTGGCCATTGCCGGCCTGTGGTGGCGTCTTTCCAGCGGCCCGATCGAACTCGACATGGCGACGCCGTGGTTGAAAGCGGCGATCGAAAAGAATTTCGGCGGCAATCAAACCGTCTCGGTCGGCGGCACGCAGATCGAGCGCGACGAGAACGGCCGCACCTCCCTGCGCTTGCGCGACATCGTGTTGCGCGACGCCGACGGTACCGTGGTCGCGACCGCGCCGAAGGCGGAAGTGGGCATTTCCGGCATCAGCCTGCTCACCGGCACGGTGCGTGCGGCAAGTCTCAATCTGGTCGGCGCCGAATTGTCGGTGCGGATCGAGACAGACGGCCGCGTTACTGTGTTCGCCGGCGCCGACAAGCGGCCGATCGCCACCGCGTCCACGGCATTGCCTCCGACTTCGCCCCCGGCAAAACCCGGCCAAACCACGGACGCGCTGGTGCCGCAGGGAGCGCTGCGCGCCGGCTTGCAGGATGTCGCCGGCGTCCTGACCTGGATCGACGGCCTGGGTGCGACCGGCCTCGACGGTCACGACCTGCGCGAACTCGGCCTCAAGAACGGCAATCTGATTGTCGACGACCTGCGCAACGGCAAGCGCTGGAACTTCAGCCGCATCAATGTGAGCTTGCGACGGCCGACGCAGGGCGGCGTGATTTTTCGCCTGGCATCCGATAGCCCCGAGCGGCCATGGGTCATCAGCGCTGCGATGCGGCCGCTCAGCGAGGGCGTGCGCGCGGTCGGCATCGAGGCACGTGATGTTTCTTCCAGAGACATTCTGTTGGCCTTGCGCCTCAACGAAGGCGATATCGAAGCGGACTTGCCGCTGTCGGCGAGCGTGCGCGCGGAAATCTCCTCCGATGGCACGCTGCAGCGGCTGCAGGGACAGGTGATCGCCGAAGCGGGCACCATCGTCGATCACGCCGGGGAAGAAAGCAGCGTAAAGATCGATCGCGCCGACTTCCGGTTCAATTGGGAAGCGCGGCAGCGGGCTTTGATTATCCCCTTTCAGATTCAATCCGGCGGCAATCAGTTCACCATGCGCGCCGCATTGGAGGCGCCCGCCGAGCAGAACGGCATCTGGCTGCTCAGCGTGGTGCGCGGCGATCCGGTGATCGACCCGGTGATCCTGGCTTCGGCGGGGAAATCCGACGACGAGGGGATTTCCATCAATCGGGTGGCGGTACGCGCGCGCATCGACACGGTGCACCGCCGCATCGACCTCGATCAGGGCGACTTCAGCCGCGTCGATACGCGGCCTTCATACAATATTGCCGTCGCGATCACCGGCAGCCTCGATTATTCCGGCGCCGAGCCGCGTTTGGCGTTCGGCGTCGCCGGCACGCGCATGCCGACGGCCGTGATGAAGCGGCTGTGGCCGTTTTTCATCGCCGTGCACGTGCGCGAATGGACCGAGCAGCACATTTCCGGTGGCGTGGTCGAACGCGTGGTGATCGCCGGCAACGCGACGCTGCCGGAATTCAAGGTCAATGGTCCCCCGATGTCGGCAGACGGGCTTTCTATCGATATCGAGACCAGCGGCACGACGTTGCGTCCGCTTGCCACATTGCCGGCGATTCGCGATGCCGATCTCACGGTCCACATCACCGGTGCCGCCGCCACCGTCAACCTCGGACGCGGCACCGTGGAAGTGACGCCGGGGCGCAAGCTCAATATCGCCAGCGGGGTTTTCGAGGTGGCGGACACCCATCTGAAACCGGCGCCGGCGCGCGTGCGTTTTCGCATCGATGGAACCATGCCGGCGGCGGCCGCGCTGCTGGCCAGCGACGCGCTGCGCGACAAATTTGGCATCGCGCTCGATCCGGCGTCGAGCCGCGGCACGATCGCCGCCCAGGTCACGGTCAATTTGCCGCTCGGACGCGAGTTTGTGCAGGATGCCGTGACCTATTCGATCACCGCCGATTTGAGCAATTTCGCCGCCGACAAGATGCTGTTGGGCCAGAAGGTCGAAGCATCGTCGCTGCGGGTGACCGCGTCGTCCGACGGTTACCAGATTACCGGCGACGCCAAGGTCAATGGCACGCTGGCCACGCTCGATTTGAGCAAGAAAAAGGGCGATGCGGCGGCCGAGTTGCGATTGCAGGCGATGATCGACGAAGCCGCGCGCCGTCGTGCTCGGCATCGATTTCGGCGGCACCGTCACCGGCACGGTCCCCATCAAGCTCGTGGCGCGGATCAGCGACGATGGCCAGGACGCGCCGATGAATGTGGATGCCGATCTCACGCCGGTGAAGATCGACAACCTGTTGCCGGGGTGGGTGAAGCCGGCTGGCAAGCCGGCCCGTGCCACCTACACGCTGGTCAAGACCGCGCAAACCACGCGCTTTGACGATCTCACCATCGCCGGTTCGGGCACGACCGTGAAAGGCTCGGTCGAAATCAACGATGCGGGCGATGTCGTGGCGGCGAATTTTCCGGTGTTCAGTGTGTCGGAGGGCGACAAGGTCTCGCTCAAGGCCGACCGCGGAAACGACGGCGTGCTGCGCGTGGCGATGCGCGGCGAAATTTTCGATGGCACGAAGTTCGTGAAATCGGCGCTCGCCGGGGCGACGGCGGAGAAATCCACACACAAACAGGTCGATCTCGATCTCGACATCAAGATCGCCACGGTCGTCGGCCATAATGGCGAAACGCTGCGCGGGCTCGATCTCAAGCTCATACGCCGGGGCGAACGCATCCGCAGCTTCGCGATGAACGCCAAGATCGGCCGCGACACGCCGCTGAATGGCGACCTGCGCTTGCGTGCGAGCGACAAGCACCAGGTCATCTTTTTCGAGACCGACGACGCCGGTGCGTTATTCCGGTTCACCGACATGTATCCGCGCATGTTCGGCGGGGAAATGTGGGTGGCGATGGACCCGCCGACGCCGGACCACGCGCCGCAAATCGGCACCCTCTTTATCCGCAATTTCATCGTGCGCGGCGAGCCCGGGCTCGATCGCATTGTGGCGGGCGCGCCCGGGCAGGGGCAGGGCGGCGTGCAATTTTCCGAGATGCATAGCGAGTTCACGCGGGTGCCCGGACGCATGGCGGTGCGCGACGGCGTGGTGCGCGGACCGGTGGTGGGCGCGACCATCGAGGGGCAGATCGACTACGTGAAGAATGACGTGCACCTGCGCGGAACGTTCGTGCCGTTCTACGGCCTCAACAACATGTTCGGCCAGTTGCCGATTGTCGGCTTGATTCTCGGCGGCGGCAGCAACGAGGGCCTGCTCGGCATCACCTACGAGGCGGTCGGCCCGCCGGGGGCGCCGCGCATCACGGTCAATCCGGTGACCGCGATCGCGCCCGGGCTGCTGCGCAAATTCATACCGTCGCCGAGCGGCCTCGATCGCAATTTCATTCCGCAGGCGCAGTGAACGCGCGCATCAAGTTCGGCTTCAGCAATATGTGCTGCTTTTTCCCGAGCGACAGCTTGATGACGCCGTCGGACGTGATGTCCTTCTCGCCGATCATGTGTTTGTCGCTGGTCACGCGCACATCGTTCACCGCGACCGCATTGTTGGCGATGGCGCGGCGCACCTCGCCGTTCGACGTGGCAAGACCGGCGGTCACGAATGCATTCAGCACGCCAAGACCGGCGGCGACATCCTTGCGCGCGACGGTAACGCTCGGCAGCGCGAGCGAGGTCGCGCCTTCCTCGAAGGTCTTGCGCGCGGTGCCGGCGGCTTCATCGGCCGCCGCGCGGCCGTGCACCAGGGCGGTCGCTTCGGTGGCGAGCACCTTCTTGGCCTCGTTGATCTCCTGACCCTGCAACGCGGCGAGGCGCGCGATCTCGTCGAGCGGGAGCACGGTGAACAGTTTGAGGAAACGGGCAACGTCGCCGTCCTCGGTGTTGCGCCAGTATTGCCAGTAGTCGTACGGGCTCAGCAGATTGGGATCGAGCCAGACCGCGCCGGCGGCGGTCTTGCCCATCTTGGCGCCGGACGACGTGGTGATCAGCGGCGCGGTGAGCGCGAACAGTTGCGCATTCAGCATGCGGCGGCCGAGATCGATGCCGTTGATGATGTTGCCCCACTGATCGGAGCCGCCCATCTGCAGCACGCAGCCGGTGCGTTTGTGCAGTTCGACGAAGTCGTAGGCCTGCAGCACCATGTAGTTGAATTCCAGGAACGAAAGCTCCTGCTGGCGATCGAGCCGCAGCTTCACCGAATCGAAGGAGAGCATGCGGTTGACCGAGAAGTGCCGGCCGACGTCGCGCAGGAAGTCGATGTAGTTGAGCGTGTTCAGCCAATCGGCATTGTTGGCCATGATGGCATTGCCGCCGGCGCCCTCGAATTTCAGGAACTTGGAAAAGATCGCGCGGATGCCTTTGAGGTTCTGCTCGATCGTCTCGTCGGTGAGGATGCGCCGGCTCTCGTCCTTGCCGGACGGGTCGCCCACCCGGGTGGTGCCGCCGCCCATCAGCGCGATCGGCTGATGACCGGTCTGCTGCATCCAATACAGCATCATGATCGGCAGCAGCGAGCCGACATGCAGCGAGGCCGCCGTGCAATCGAAACCGATATAGCCGGTGATGGCGCCGGCCTTGGCCAGCGCATCGAGCGCGTCGGGCTCCGATACCTGGTGGATGAAGCCGCGCTCGGCAAGAATGTTAAGAAAGTCGGATTTATAGGCGCTCATCGATAGACACTCTTTGCCGCGGCCCGGTCGCTTCCCGGCGGCGGGTGGTGTAACAGGTCCGGCAAATAAATGAAGGGGCAGGCGTTGGGGCTGGTGCGGGCGATTGGGCTGATGAGCGGGACCTCGCTCGACGGCGTCGATGTGGCGCTGATCGAGACCGACGGCGAGCAGATCGCCGGCTTCGGACCGACCGGCTACCGGCCCTATACGGCGGCCGAGCAGGCCCTGCTGCGGCAGGCGCTGCAGGAAGGCGCGGGCCTGACCGACCGCGCGGCGCGACCGGGCGTGCTCGCCGAAGCGGACGCCTTCGTGACCCGCGTCCATGCGGAGACGGTGGAGGAGTTTCTCGCCACCGAGCATATCGACAAGGCCGCCATTGCCATCGTCGGGTTCCACGGCCAGACCGTGCTGCACCGGCCGGCGGCGCGGCTGACCGTGCAGATCGGCGATGGCGCGGCGCTGGCGCGCCGGCTTGGGCTTGCCGTGGCCTATGATTTCCGCGCCGCCGACGTCGCCGCCGGCGGGCAGGGCGCGCCGCTGGTGCCGGTGTTCCATCAGGCGCTGGCGCGCGATCTCGATCGGCCGCATCCGATCGCCGTGCTTAATGTCGGCGGCGTCGCCAACGTCACCTTTGTCGACGGCGGCGATCCGGTCGCCTGCGATACCGGCCCGGGCAATGCACTGATCGACGATTTCATGCGCGCGCGCACCGGCGCGCCGCTCGACCGCGACGGCGATCAGGCGGCCAAAGGCCGCGTGGACGAGGCCTTCGTCGAGCGCGTGCTCGAGCATGGATTTTTCAAGCAGCCGTGTCCGAAGTCGCTCGATCGCAACGCTTTCGCTTTCGCCAATATCGGGCTGCCGGATTTTTCCATCGCCGACGGCGCGGCGACGCTGTCGGCGCTGACCGCCGCATCGGTCGCCTGCGTCGTGCCGCATTTGCCGGCCCCGCCGCGCGCCTGGATCGTGGCGGGCGGCGGTGCGCGCAATCCAACGCTCATGCGAATGCTGGCGGAGCGGCTGGAACCGGCGACCGTGGAGACCGCCGACGCGGTCGGCTGGTCGTCGCAATCGATCGAGGCGCAGGCCTTCGCTTATCTGGCGGTGCGTTGTCTGCGCGGATTGCCGATCACATTTCCGGCCACGACCGGCGTGGCGCAGCCGATGCGGGGCGGCATCCTCGCCGGCCCGCGCAGTTGACCGGATGCCCGATCTAGCGCAGGTTCGGCGCCCGGCTATAATCATTGCCGTACCCCCGCACTTGCAGCTAACTACCGAGAATCGCACTCAGAATTCATGCGGACCCAGGACATTGCACAAGCGCTAGCGGGCCGGCTCGACGGCGATGGCGCAATCGAGATCGACCGCTTGGTGCATCCCGCGCGCGCCGAACGGCCGTCCGATCTCGCGCTCGCCATCAGCGCGGATGCGGCCGCAACGCTTGTGCACAGCAAGGCGCAGGCGGTGGTGGTGTCGGCCAAGCGCCCGGTTCCATCCGGTTCGTTCCGCGCCGTCATCGCCATCGACGCGGGACGCACGGCGCTGGCGAAATTGACCGCCTTGTTCGACCGCGGGCCGGCACATGACCAGGGCATTCATCCGACCGCCATCGTCGCCCCCGACGCCAAGCTGGGCGAGCAGGTGAGCATCGGCGCTTATGCGGTGGTGGGACCGCGCAGCCGCATCGGCGCCGGGACGGTGATCATGCCGCAGGTGACGGTCGGCGCCGACGTCACGATCGGTGCGCAAGGCCTGTTGCACGCCGGCGTGCGCATCGGCGACCGCGTCACCATCGGCGACCGGGTGATCGTGCATGCCAATGCCGTCATCGGTTCGGACGGCTTCAGCTTTGCGCCTGATCTCACTTCGATTGGCGCCTTCACGGCCGATGTGGCACTGATGCGGGTTCACTCGCTCGGCAGCGTCGTGATCGGCGACGACGTGGAGATTGGCGCCGGCACCACCATCGATCGCGCCACGCTCGAATTCACACGGATTGGGCGAGGCACAAAAATCGACAACCACGTGCACATCGGCCACAATGTCACCATTGGCGAAAGCTGTGTTGTGTGCGGCATGGTGGGAATTTCCGGTAGCGTGACCATTGGCGACCGCGTCCGCTTCGGCGGCGGGGTCGGGATCGGCGATCATTTGCGTATCGGCGACCAGGCGGTGGTGGCGGCCGGTTCCGGCGTTGCCGGCAATGTGCCGGCTGGCGTGTTTGTGTCGGGGTATCCGGCGCAGGTGCATCAGCGCTCTTTGGAGCAATTCATGTATTTAGGCCGGCAAAAGCGGCTTCACGACCGGGTGGAAGACATGGCCTCGCGTATCGACGCGTTGGAAAGAGCGAACAAAAAGTGAGGGGGGTTCTGGCGTTATGACCGACGTGGCGCGTGACGTGATCGCGATCATCGCTAACAAGAAGCGGGTCGATAAGCCGACTGTCGAGCTGTCCGACCGGCTGGAGGATTTGGGCCTCGAGTCGCTCGATGCCGTCGAAATGATTTTCGATCTCGAGGAGAAGTTCGACATCCAGATTCCCTACAACGCCAATACCAATAATCCGCGCACCGAATTCGATACCGTCGGCGACGTCGTCCGCGCCATCGAAAATCTGGTCGCCAAAAAGAAATCGTGATGGACCTGAACCGTGTCGTCGTCACCGGGCTCGGGGCTGTCTCTCCGCTCGGCCACAGCGCTGCTTCCTATTGGGACAATCTCAAGCGGGGTACGAGCGGCATTGGTCCGATTACGCAAGCCGCGACGCCGGAAGAGCTGACCCAGAAAGTCGCCGGCGAGGTCAAGGACTTCGACCCGCTCCGGCATTTCGCCGAACGTGAGCTCTCCACGCTCGACCGCGTTTCGCAGTTCGCGGTGGTGGCCGCGCGCGAGGCGATTGCGCATGCCGGGATCACCTTCGATATGCCGCTGTCGCAGCGGACCGCGACCATCATCGGCACCGGCGTCGGCGGCCAGACCACCCATCGACGACAGTTTCCGCCGCGTCTATCTTGAGAAGAAGACGCGCGTGTTCCCGCTGACCATTCCGAAGCTGATGGTGAATGCGCCGGCGAGCCAGATTTCCATGTTTTGCGGGCTGCGCGGACCGGCCTTCGCGGTGGCGAGCGCCTGCGCCTCGGCGACGCATGCGATCGGCCTTGCTTTCCACATGGTGCGATCGGGACAGGTCGATTGTGCCGTTACCGGCGGGGCCGAGGCCTGCATTACGTTCGGAACCGTGCGCGGCTGGGAAGCGATGCGGGTGATGGCGCCCGACACCTGCCGCCCGTTCTCCATCGACCGCAAAGGCTTGGTGCTCGGCGAGGGCGCGGCGATCGTGGTGCTGGAGCCGCTGGAGCGCGCGCGGGCGCGCGGTGCGCAAATCCTCGGCGAAATCGTCGGCTTCGGCATGAGCGCGGATGCCGCCGATCTCACCGCGCCCGATCTGGGCGGCATGTCGCGCGCGATGGAAGGCGCGCTCACCGACGCCAAGCTGACGCCGCAGGACATCCAATACATCAACGCCCACGGCACCGGCACCGCCATCAACGACGCGACCGAAACCCAGGCGCTGCATCAGGTGTTTGGTGCGCATGCCAGAGAAACTGGCGGTGTCGTCGACCAAGTCCATGGTCGGGCACGCGCTCGGCGCCGCCGGCGCGCTCGAACTGGTGGCGACGTGCAGGCGATGCGCGACAGCGTCGTGCCGCCGACCATCGGCTATCTCGGGCCGGATCCCGCCTGCGATCTCGACTATGTCCCGAACGAAGCGCGCGCGCTGGCGATCGACGCGGCGCTGTCGAACTCGTTTGCCTTCGGCGGGCTCAATGCCGTGCTGGCGGTGAAGAAGTTTTCTTAAAGAGCGATTACGCCGCACTCGGCTTGCGGTCGGTCTTCAGCCGCTTGTCGAGATAGGCGCAGATATTGGTGAGCAGCGGCTCGACCTTGCCGTCGAAGAAATGGTTGGCGCCGGGGATCACCTTCTGCTCGATCACGATGCCTTTTTGCGTCTTGAGCTTGTCGACCAGGGTGGTGACGTCCTTGGGCGGCACCACCGCGTCCTTGTCGCCATGGATGATCAGGCCGGACGACGGGCAGGGCGCCAGGAACGAGAAATCGTAGAGATTGGCGGGCGGCACGATCGAGATGAAGCCTTCGATCTCCGGCCGGCGCATCAGCAACTGCATGCCGATCCAGGCGCCGAACGAGAAGCCGGCGATCCAGCAGCTCTTGGCTTCCGGATTGATGGTCTGCGCCCAGTCGAGCGCGGCGGCGGCATCCGACAGTTCGCCGGTGCCGTGATCGAACGAGCCCTGGCTGCGGCCGACGCCGCGGAAATTGAACCGCAGCGCCGAGAAACCGCGGTGCACGAAGGCGTAGTAGAGCTGGTAGATGATCGGGTGGTTCATCGTGCCGCCGAATTGCGGATGCGGATGCAACACGATGGCGATGGGCGCGTTCTTCTGCCGCGCCGGGTGGTAGCGGCCCTCGATGCGTCCGGCCGGACCGGTGAAGATAACCTCAGGCATCGCTGTCGACCTCGAAGCAGGCTGGCCGCGATGACCGATCGCGGCATGGGATTCTGTGTTCGGCGCCGGGCGGAAATCGGTCCAGGCGCTAGTTTAGAATTATTCTAAATATATGAATTCCACTGTTCATGACGGCAACACAGGTTATAAGTTGCCGCGTGATGGCGGCTTCTAACATGACCCCCAGGGCAAAAAGCAAGCTTTTTGCGGGTTCTAGGGCCGAAACGGTAACTGATTACTGGCAACACCCATGAGCGAGCGAGCCTATTTCGACTGGAATGCGACCGCCCCCCTGCGGGAGGAGGCGCGCGCCGCCATGGTCGCCGCGCTCGGGCTGACCGGCAATGCCTCCTCGGTGCATGCCGAAGGGCGCGCCGCCCGCCGTCTGATTGAGGACGCGCGGGGCAAAGGTCGCAGCGCTTGTCGGTGCCGAGGCCAAGAACGTCACCTTCACCAGCGGGGCCACCGAGGCCAACATGCTGGCGCTGACGCCGGCGATCGAGATCGCAGGCCGTAAAGTCTTTGCGCGACCGGCTTTTTGTGTCGGCGATCGAGCATCCGTCGGTGCGCAGCGGCGGCCGTTTTCCGGCCGAGCTGGTCGAGGAATTGCCGGTCAGCGGCGACGGCGTGGTCGATCTTCATGCTCTTAGAAGTGCCATTGCTCGGGCCGAGCGTCCGCTTGTTTCGGTCATGCTCGCCAACAACGAAACCGGCGTGATCCAGCCGATCAGGCAAATTGCCGACATCGTGCATGTTGCCGACGGCCTGCTGCATGTGGACGCGGCGCAGGGTCCAGGCCGCATCGATTGCGACATCGGCCTGCTCGGCGCCGATCTGATGAGCCTATCCGCCCACAAGCTGGGCGGGCCGCAGGGGGCCGGCGCGCTGATCCGCCGCGGCGATATCCACATCGGCGAGCCGCTGATCAAGGGCGGCGGCCAGGAGCGCGGTCAGCGCGCGGGAACCGAGAATGTCGCCGCCATCGCCGGCTTTGGCGCCGCGGCGGCGGCCGCGGCAAATCAGCCGGAGGCCGCCGCAATGGCGGCGCTGCGCGACCGCCTGGAAACGGCCATCAAGGCGGCAGTTCCGCAGGCGGTGATTTTCGGGGAAAGCGCGCCGCGGCTGCCCAATACCACGCTGTTCGCGGTTCCCGGCCTGAAGGCGGAGACGGCGATAATCGCCTTTGATCTCAATGGTATAGCGGTCTCCTCCGGGTCCGCCTGCTCGTCCGGCAAGGTGCAGGCCTCAGCCGTGCTGGCGGCCATGGGGGTGGAACCCGCGCTGGCGCAGGGCGCGGTGCGCGCCAGCCTCGGCGGGACAACGAGCGAACGCGATATCGAGAATCTGCTCGATGCTTTGACTAAAGTCAGTTCGTCATTACTTAAGAGGCATCAGAATTCACGCTTGAACTCAGGGCTAGCCGCCTGAGCGCCAGCACAGGGATGATCGCAACGCGATAGCGAACCGACCATAACCGACAAATCCAACCCGCGGTCCTTGAAACCGTAGTGGAGGAATCAATGCCGGCCGTACAAGAGACCGTCGAGCAGGTCCGCAGCATCGACGTTGATCAATACAAATACGGGTTCGTCACCGATATCGAATCCGAGAAGGCCCCCAAGGGTCTGTCGGAAGACACCGTTCGATTCATCTCGGCCAAGAAGAGCGAGCCGGAATGGATGCTGGCTTGGCGGCTGGAAGCCTTCAAGCGCTGGCTGACCATGCGCGAGCCGACCTGGGCGCGCGTCGCCTATCCGAAGATCGATTATCAGAACGCCTATTATTATTCGGCGCCGAAGCGGAACGTTCTGGCCTCGCTCGACGAGGTCGATCCGGAAATTCTCAAAACCTACGAGAAGCTCGGCATTCCGCTGAAGGAACAGGAAATCCTCGCCGGCGTGCGCAAGCAGGGCGAACCGAGCAAACTCGACGACGAGGCGACCGGCGGCGAATTCCGCTCCGGCCGGGTCGCCGTCGACGCCGTGTTCGACTCCGTCTCGGTCGCCACCACCTTCAAGGAGGAACTGAAGAAAGCCGGCGTGATCTTCATGCCGATGTCGGAGGCCGTGCGCGAGCATCCCGACCTGGTGAAGAAATATCTCGGTTCGGTGGTGCCGGTCACCGACAACTTCTTCGCCACGCTCAATTCGGCGGTGTTCTCCGACGGCTCGTTCGTCTACGTGCCGGCCGGCGTGCGCTGCCCGATGGAGCTGTCGACCTATTTCCGCATCAACGAGGCCAACACCGGCCAGTTCGAGCGCACGCTGATCATCGCCGACAAGGGCGCTTACGTGAGCTATCTGGAAGGCTGCACGGCGCCGATGCGCGACGAGAACCAGTTGCACGCCGCCGTGGTCGAGCTGGTCGCGCTCGACGACGCCGAGATCAAGTATTCGACGGTGCAGAACTGGTATCCGGGCGACGCCGACGGCAAGGGCGGCATCTTCAACTTCGTCACCAAGCGCGGCGACTGCCGCGGCGCGCGCTCGAAGATTTCCTGGACCCAGGTCGAGACCGGCTCCGCCATCACCTGGAAATATCCGAGCTGCATCCTGCGCGGCGACCATTCGCGCGGCGAGTTCTATTCGATCGCCATTTCCAACGGCCGCCAGCAGGTCGATAGCGGCACCAAGATGCTGCATCTCGGCAAGAACACCACCAGCCGCATCATCTCCAAGGGCATCGCGGCCGGCAAATCCAACAACACCTATCGCGGGCTGGTCTCCGCGCACCGCAAGGCGACGGGCGCGCGCAATTTCACCAATTGCGACTCGCTGCTGATCGGCGACCAGTGCGGCGCGCACACCGTGCCCTATATCGAGGCGAAGAATTCCTCCGCCACCTTCGAGCACGAGGCCACCACCTCGAAAATCTCCGAGGACATGCTGTTCTATTGCCGGCAGCGCGGCATGTCGGCGGAAGAGGCGACCGCGCTGGTGGTCAACGGCTTCGTCAAGGACGTGTTGCAGCAGTTGCCGATGGAATTCGCGGTCGAGGCGCAGAAGCTGATTTCGATCTCGCTGGAAGGCAGCGTGGGATGACCGAGAAACCCGTCATCAATATCGACGACGTGCCGCTCGCCGATCGCGGCAACGGCAAGTCGTTTGCCGTCAAATGGGGCCGCGTCGGGCCGGCGCTCGGGCCTCAATGCGCTGGGCTGCGCCGTGCATGTGGTGCCGCCAGGCAAGAAGGCGTTCCCGTTTCACCGCCATCATGTGATGGACGAATTGTTCTTACATCCTGTCGGGCGAAGGCCAATATCGCTGGGGCGACGAGACGCTGCCGATCAAGACCGGCGATCTGGTGTCGGCACCTGCCGGCACCAAGGCGCACCAGCTCATCAATACCGGCAATGGCGACCTGCGCTATCTCGGCATTTCCAGCGCGGCGGCGACCGAGGTCGTCGATTATCCGGATTCCGGCAAGATCGGCGTGATGGCCGGCGTCAAGAATGGCGATTTCCGCAGCGCGACCTATGCCGGCATGGGGCGCATGGAAAAGGCCGACTATTTCGACGGCGAAGACAAGGTGGAATAAGAAATGTCACTTTTGGAAATCAAGAATCTGCATGTCGAGGTCGAGGGCAAGCAAATCCTCAACGGCCTGACGCTGACCATCGAGAAGGGCCAGGTCGCGGCCATCATGGGCCCGAACGGCTCGGGCAAGTCGACGCTCGCCTATGTGCTGGCCGGCAAGGACAACTATCACGTCACCAAGGGCGACGTGCTGCTCGACGGCGAGAGCATCCTCGGGATGGCGCCGGACGAGCGCGCCGCCAAGGGCGTATTCCTCGCCTTCCAATATCCGGTGGAAGTGCCGGGCGTCGCCACCATGACGTTCCTGCGCACCGCGCTCAACGCGCAGCGCAAACATCGCGGCGAGGCGGAATTCTCCACGCCGGAATTCATGAAGCGGGTGCGCGAGACTTCCAAGCTTCTCGGCATCGACCAGGAGATGCTGCGCCGGGCGGTCAATGTCGGGTTCTCCGGCGGCGAAAAGAAGCGCAACGAGATCTTGCAGATGGCGGTGCTGGAGCCGCGGCTGGCGGTGCTCGACGAAACCGATTCCGGCCTCGATATCGACGCGCTCAAGATCGTCGCCGACGGCGTCAACCGGCTGCGCTCGCCGCAGCGCTCGATGATCGTGATCACGCATTATCAGCGGCTGCTCAATTACATCGTGCCCGACGTGGTGCACGTGCTGGCCAAGGGCCGGGTGGTGAAGACGGGCGGCAAGGAACTGGCGCTCGAGCTCGAAGCCACCGGCTATGCGCAATTCGCAGGCGAGGCGGCGTAATGAACGTGGAAGTGCGCGCCATGAAGACCCCGGCCGAGCAGGCGCTCGCGGCTGCCTTTGCGGCCGCGCGCGCCACGCTGCCCGGCAAGGGCGCGGTCGCGGCGCTGCGCGAGGACGCCTTCCGGCGGTTCGACGCGCGCGGGCTGCCGCATCGCCGCGTCGAGGAATGGAAATACACCGACCTGCGCGCGCTGATGCGCGAGGCCAAGCCGCTGGCGGGCCCGGCCGGCGCAAAGCCCGCGGGTGACCTTGCCTCGATCCTGTCCGGCGTCGACGCGGATCACATCGCCATCGTCAACGGCCGCTATGAACCGGCGTGGAGCAATTTCAGCGGCTCCGATCCGGGCATCGCGCTCGCCGAATTGTTCAAGTTTCTCGCCGACGCGCCGGACTACCGGCTCGGGCAGCTGCCCGGCGGCGACGATCCCGCCCATTGGCTCAACACCGCCTTCATGAGCGGCGGGGTGGCGCTGCGCGTCAAGCGCGGGACGGCCGCGGCCAAGCCGATCCATATCGAGCATGTGTTTTCCGGCGATGCCGGTGCCGCGATGTATCCGCGGGTCGTGGTGATCGTGGAGCCGGGCGCGCAGCTCACGCTGATCGAGTCGTTCTCCGGCCCGGAGGGCATCGACTATCAGGTCAATTCGGCGCTCGAACTCACGATCGGCGACGGTGCGCGCCTCGATCACGTCACGGTCGGACGCGACGGCGGCGCGGCGTTGCGGGTGTCGACGCTCGGCGTCAGCGTCGGGGCCAAGGCCGACTACCAGGATTTTGCGTTCACCATCGGCGGCGCGGTGGTGCGCAATCAGACTTTCGTGCGCTTTGCCGGCGAGGGCAGCGAAGGGTTGCTCGGCGGCGCCAGCCTGCTCAGGGGCCGCCAGCACGTCGACAATACGCTGGTGATCAACCACGCCGTCGGCCACTGCACCAGCCGCGAGCGCTTCAAATCGGTGCTCGACGGCGAAAGCCACGGCATCTTCCAGGGCAAGATCATCGTCGAGCCGCATGCGCAGAAGACCGACGCCAAGATGATGACGCGGGCGCTGTTGCTGTCCGACGCGGCGGAAGCCGACAACAAGCCGGAGCTGGAAATCTTCGCCGACGACGTGGTCTGCGGTCACGGCGCCACCGCCGGCGCGCTCGATCCGGGGCTCAAGTTCTATCTGATGTCGCGCGGCATTCCGGCCAAGGAAGCCGAAGCTTTGCTGGTCCAGGCCTTCATCGGCGAGGTGGTCGACGACATCGCGCACGAGGGCGTGCGCGACGCGCTGATGTTCGCCGCGCTCAAATGGCTGGGGAGCCGGGAATGACCCAGCATCCGGCGGTCAGCAACGGCTCCTACGACGTCGCCAAGATCCGCGCGGATTTTCCCGCGCTGGCGCATGCAGGTCTATGGCAAGCCGCTGGTCTATCTCGACAACGCGGCCTCGGCGCAAAAGCCGAAGCAGATGCTCGACCGCATCATGAAGGCCTATACCGAGCAATACGCCAACGTGCATCGCGGGCTGCATTATCTGGCCAATGAGGCGACCGAGGCCTACGAGGGCGCGCGCGAGACGGTGCGCGCCTTCCTCAATGCCGGGCGTGCGGAAGAGATCATCTTCACGCGCAACGCCACCGAGGCGATCAATCTGGTCGCCTATACCTTCGGCCGCGAGCGCATCAAGGAAGGCGACGAGATCGTGCTCTCGATCATGGAGCACCATTCCAACATCGTGCCCTGGCATTTCCTGCGCGAGCGGCAGGGCGCGGTGATCAAATGGGCGCCGGTCGACGACGAGGGCAACTTCCTGATCGACGAGTTCGAGAAGCTGCTGGGGCCGCGCACCAAGCTGGTCGCCATCACGCAGATGTCGAACGCGCTCGGCACCGTGGTGCCGGTGAAAGAGGTGATCAGGCGCGCGCATGCGCGCGGCATTCCGGTGCTGGTCGACGGCGCGCAAGGGGCGGTGCATCTCGACGTCGACGTGCGCGATCTCGATTGCGACTTCTACGCCATGACCGGCCACAAGCTGTACGGGCCGACCGGGATCGGCGTGCTGTACGGCAAATACGATCTGCTCGCGGCCATGCCGCCGTTCAACGGCGGCGGCGAGATGATCCAGGACGTGTTCCAGGATCGCATCACCTATGGCGCGCCGCCGCACCGCTTCGAGGCCGGCACGCCGGCGCTGGTGCAGGCGATCGGCTTGGGCGCGGCGCTCGACTACATCAATTCGGTCGGCAAGCCGCGCATCCGCGCGCATGAGACCGCGCTGCTCAAATACGCGCAGGAGAGACTGGGCGCGATCAATTCGCTGCGCATCATCGGCAATGCGCCGGACAAGGGGCCGATCGTCTCGTTCGAGATCGAGGGCGCGCATCCGCACGATGTCGCCACCATCATCGACCGCGCCGGCGTGGCGGTACGCGCCGGCACCCATTGCGTGATGCCGTTGCTGGCGCGCTTCGGCGTCACCGCCACGTGCCGCGCTTCGTTTGCGATGTACAACACCAAGGACGAGGTGGACGTCTGGCCGCCTCGCTGATCAAGGCGCAGGAATTTTTCGCATGACCGACGACACGCCCATGACTGGCAACATGACCGGCAACATGACCGACCAGGCCGCCGCGACGGACAAGCCGCCGGAAAACGCCGCCGTGACCGGCTCGTCCGCGCTGCCGCAGGACGAACTGCATCGGCTGACCGACGACATCATCGCCGGCTTGAAGACCGTCTACGATCCGGAAATTCCGGCCGACATCTACGAGCTCGGCCTGATCTACAAGATCGATATCGGCGACGACCGCTCGGTGAAGATCGACATGTCGCTGACCTCGCCCAATTGCCCGTCGGCGCAGGAACTGCCGGTGATGGCGGAAAACGCGGTCGCCAGCGTGCCGGGCGTGCGCGACGTCAAGGTCGATATTGTGTGGGACCCGCCCTGGGATCCGAGCCGGATGTCGGATGAAGCCCGACTCGTCCTGAACATGTGGTGAAGTTACAGATAGAAATCGACGAGGACTGCCATGGCCACTGCACGACCCCGACCCTCAGGTGATGCGGCTCACCGATGCCGCCGCGCTGCGCATCAAGGACGTGATGGCGCGCGCCGACAAGCCGGTCGCCGGCGTGCGCGTCGGCGTCAAGAACGGCGGCTGCGCCGGCATGGAATACACCATGGAATATGCCGACGCGGTCAAGCCGACCGACGAGGTGGTGGAGGACAAGGGCGTCAAGATCCTGGTCGATCCGAAGGCGGTGCTGTTCCTGCTCGGCACCGAGATGGACTTCCAGACCGACAAGCTGTCGGCCCGCTTCGTGTTCAACAATCCGAACCAGACCGGCGCCTGCGGCTGCGGCGAATCCGTGCAGCTTGCGCCGGCCAAGGGCGCGGCGGAGTAGGGCGCAAGGCTCGCGCGCGGGGGCATCCGGTGGACCCCGATCATATCCGTGAACTGTTCGCGGCCTTCGGCGCCGTATCGATGCGCCGCATGTTCGGCGGCGCCGGGCTTTATGCCGACGGCGTGATGTTCGGCCTGGTGGCCGACGGGCAGATCTATCCTGAAGGCGGATGCGGCGACGGCGCCGGATTTCGAGCGCGAAGGCTGCGCCCCGTTCGCAATACGGCACCAAGGCCGGCAAACGGGCGGTCATGTCCTATTGGCGGCTGCCGGACCGGCTCTATGACGACCCCGACGACCTCGCGCAATGGGCGAAGCGCGCGCTCGCCGCCGCTCAGCGCAAGGCCGCGGCCAAGCCGAAGGCGCGGCGCAGAAAAATCGCGAGAAAAAGCAGTAGGTCCTAGGCCACCTGCATCGCGCGTGCCGCCGGCGATGACTTCCGGGTCGCTCTCGCATATCACGCGGTTGCGGCCTTGGCGCTTGGCGGCGTAGAGGCAGCCGTCGGTGCGCTCGATCAGCGATTGCGCGGTATCGGTCTTGTGCAAGGTGGCGACGCCGACCGAAATCGTCACGCGGCCGAGATGCTCGCCGGTCGAGCGCTTCATCAGTTCCTTGGTCATCACGGCGCGCCGGATGTGATCGGCCAGCGTGATCGCGGAGCGCAACGCCGTGTTCGGGAGAATGACGGCGAATTCCTCGCCGCCGTAGCGCGCGGCGGTGTCCTGGCCCTTGACGTTCTGCTTGACCGACATCGCCACCAGCCGCAGCACCTGGTCGCCGGTGAGGTGGCCGAAACTGTCGTTGAACTTCTTGAAATGGTCGATGTCGGTCAGCAGCAGCGACAGCGGTTCTCTCTTGGCGCGCGCCCCGGCAATGGCCGCCTCCAGCGTGGTGTCGAAGAATTTTCGATTGGCAAGCTGGGTCAGGGGGTCGGTCAGGCTTTCGCTGCGCACGGCATCGAGGTTGGCGTGCAGGTCGAGGATTTCGCGCCGTGACGCGCTGAACCGCTCTTCCAGTTTTGTATTGGAGAGCTCCATCTCCTTGGCGGTATGCACCAGGGTTTCGACGATCATGCGCAGGCTCTCGCGGTCCTGCAACTGGCCGATCTTTTCCGACATGCCGGCCAGGCTCTCGGTGTAGCTGTTGGCGGAACCGGCGGCGCAGTCGATCATCGACATCACCTGCTCGATCTCGCCCTTGACCTGGCTGCCGACCTCGTCGATCCGCTCGCGTCAGCCGGGCCGGCGACAGATAGGTCGCGTAGATATTCTCCAGATCGTCTTCGCCGAGAACGCCGTTGCTCTTGAGCGTTTCATTGATCCGCTGGTTGAGCGCGGGGTGATAGCCGGTGGCGTAGGCGTACCAGATCTCGTAATTGCGCGGCGTGGCCGCGTGACGCAGCGCCTTGATCTGGCCGAGTGCGATTTCCGCGAACGCCAAGGTGCGTTCGTGCTCGTCGGCGTACCCGGTCATCGGCCCCCCTGTGCGGACGTTCCGCCCGCAAATCAGCACTCGCGGCCGAGCGGCCACGTTCCGTCCCCGCTGGGAACGGTAATCGAGGGAGGTGAACTGGCGGTAAATTTGGAACCGGCCGCGCCGCAATATTGCGTTGCGCGGCGTTTCGGAAATGGGCCGTTATCAGGCCTTGAGCGACAGCGGGCGCAGCAGGAAGGCGGGCAGGTGGCTGCCGTCGGAGTCCTGGGCGGGCTCGCGCGGCGGCTGCGGGCGCGCCGGCTGCGGCTTGGCGGCGCGCGCCGGTTGCTTGTCCGCACGGGGTTGCGCCTGGTGCGGCTGGCGGTCGCGGTGCTGGCTGCGCTGGCGCCCGCCGCGATGGCTGCGCTCAGCCTCGTGCGGCCGGCTCTCGCGGGTTTCATGGGTCTCGGCCGCCGCCGGCTCGCCCATCCAGGGGATGGTCTGGCCGATCAGCCGTTCGATGGCGGTCACGGCCTTGCCGTCGATCGGCGCCACGATGGTGATGGCGGTGCCGCTCAAGCCGGCGCGGCCGGTGCGGCCGATGCGGTGGACGTAATCGTCGGGATGATGCGGCACGTCGAAATTGAAGATGTGGCTGACCGCGGGGATATCGAGACCGCGCGCGGCGACGTCGGACGCGACCAGCACGGTGACATCGCCGTTGCGGAATGAATCCAGCGCGGCGGTGCGCGCCGGCTGGTCCATATCGCCGTGCAGCGCGGCGGCATTGAATTTGTGCTGCAGCAGCGAGCGGTGCAATTGCGCGACCTCGCGCTTGCGGTTGCAGAATACGATGGCGTTCTTGAAGCCGTCGGCCGAGCGGATCAGCCGGCGCAGCGTCTCGCGCTTGTCGGCCGGATCGCGCCCGGTGGCGACCAGCAACTGGGTGATGGTGGTGGCGGCGGTGGCGGGCTTGGAAACTTCCACACGCACGGGATTGTGCAGGAAGGTGTCGGCGATGCGCTGGATTTCCGCCGGCATGGTGGCGGTGAAAAACAAGGTCTGGCGCGTGAACGGCACCAATTTGCCGATGCGCTCGATGTCGGGGATGAAGCCCATGTCGAGCATGCGGTCGGCTTCGTCGATGACCAGCAGCTCGACGCCGGAGAGCAACAGGCGGCCGCGCTCGGAATGATCGAGCAGGCGTCCGGGCGTGGCGATCAGCACGTCGACGCCGCGCGTGAGCTTGGCGTCCTGATTGTCGAACGACACGCCGCCGATGATCAGCGCGACGTTGAGCTTGTGGTTCTTGCCGTATTTCTCGAAATGTTCGACAACCTGGGCGGCCAGTTCGCGCGTCGGCTCGAGGATGAGCGTGCGCGGCATGCGGGCCCGTGCGCGGCCTTTTTCGAGCATGGTGAGCATCGGCAGCACGAAAGCGGCGGTCTTGCCGGTGCCGGTCTGGGCAATGCCGAGCACGTCGCGTCGCGCGAGAACGTGCGGAATGGCTTGCTCTTGAATGGGGGTGGGAGTTTTGTAGCCGGCCAATTCGATGGCCGAGAGAACTTTGGCGGATAAGCCAAGATGCGAAAAAGACATATAACCTCTAGCTGGGACGGCCCGGCGCCCGCGCCGGAATTGAAAAACGGGTTTCGATGCGCGGGGGATGGACGGTCGAATCTTCGTGTCGAACCGTTTCACGCGAAACATAGGCGCACGGGGGCGAAAGTCAATGCTACGACAGTGCAATAAGTCGCGTTAACGCTTAATCTTTTCGCCTATTGGAGTGTCGCAATGGCGCAATCTTTACCACTCGTTCTGGTGCCCGGGCTGCTGTGCAGCGCGCGCCTCTATGCCGCGCAGATCCCCGCGCTTTGGCCGTTCGGGCAGGTGGCCGTGGCCGACCACCGGCGCGATGCCGACATCGCGGCGACCGCCGCGCGGATCCTTGCGCAAGCGCCGCCGCGCTTCGCGCTCGCCGGCTTGTCGATGGGGGGCTATATCGCCTTCGCCATGTTGCGGCTGGCGCCCGAACGCATCGCCAAGCTGGCGCTGCTCGATACCTCGGCGCGCGCGGACACGCCCGAGCAAACCGCGACCCGCAAAACGCAGATCGCCATGGCGCAGGGCGGCCGGTTCGCCGAAATTCCCGAGATGTCGATCCCGCGCTTCCTGCATCGCAATCGCCAGAGCGACGAAAGCATGACGTCGATCGTGCGCCAGATGGCCATGGAGACCGGGCCGGAAGCCTTCGTGCGCCAGCTGATGGCGATCATGTCGCGGCCGGATTCGCGGCCGTTGCTGTCGTCCATCCGCTGCCCGACCTTGGTGCTGGTCGGCGACGGCGACGAAGGGACGCCGCCGGAACTCAACAAGGAAATCGCCGACGGCATCGCCGGCGCGAAGTTCACGGTCGTCCCGGATTGCGGCCACCTGTCCACCATCGAGAAACCCGAGGCGGTGAACGCCGCGCTGGCCGAATGGCTGGGCGCTTGAACCGTCGGGGACTTCGCGCGTTGTAGGGAAAGCCATCGCCATGACCGAAGTCCGTGACACTGCCGGAGTCATTGCGCCGCCGCCGCTCATTGCATTGGCGGCGGTCTTGCTCGGCCTCGCGCTCGATTGGCTGCTGCCGGCCTATGTGCTGACGGTGCTCTTGAGCTTGTGGGCGCGCATCGCCATCGCGGTCGTGCTTTTTGCCGCGGGGGCAGGGCTGGCGATCCCCGCCCTGCGCGGCTTCCGTTCGGCCGGCACCCATGCGGAGCCGTGGAAGCCGTCTTCGGCCTTGGTCACCGGCGGCATATTCGGCCACTTGCGCAATCCGATGTATGTCGGCCTGACCCTGATACTCGTCGGGCTCGCCATCCTGCTGGCGTCCGACTGGATGCTGGTGATGACAATTGTTTTCGCGGCGGTGATTCATTTCGGCGTGGTCAAGCGCGAGGAGCGCTATCTCGAGGCGAAATTCGGCGAGGCCTACCGGCAATACAAGGCGCGCGTGCCGCGCTACGGCTGGCCGGGCTGAGCCGATCGAAATATCCAAGTCTTTCCGGCAATCGTCCCTTTGCTCCGCCTCGATGTTGCTTCTATAGGGTTCTCATTCGTCGCCGGGAGCAGAACGCATGCGCACGCAGGTCGGCATTATCGGAGCGGGGCCGGCCGGCCTGATGCTGGCGCGGCTGCTGCATCTGCCGGCATCGAGTCGATCATCATCGAGAACCGCAGCCGCGATTACATCGAGAACCGCATCCGCGCCGGATTGATCGAGCATTGGGCCGCCGATCTGCTGACCGAGGTGGGCGTCGGCGAGCGCATGAGAGCCGAAGGCATCCTGCATTGGGGCATCAATATCGGCATCAACGGCGAGCTGCACCGCATCGATTTCAAGGCGCTGGTGGACAAGCGCGTCACCATCTACGGCCAGCAGGAGGTGGTGAAGGATCTGGTGGCGCGCCGGCTCAGCCGACGGCGGGCCGCTGCTGTTCGAGGTCGACGGCGTCAGCGTGCATGAGCTGACCTCGCAGCGGCCGAAGATCCGCTTCACGCACCAGGGCAAGGCGCAGGAGATCGACTGCGACTTCATCGCCGGCTGCGACGGCTTTCACGGCATCTGCCGGCCGAGCTTTCCCGACGGCGTGCTCAACGTGTTCGAGCGCGACTATCCGTTCGGCTGGCTCGGCATCCTGTCGGAGTCGGCCGCCGCCCGATCACGAGCTGATCTATTCCTACACCGACCGCGGTTTCGCGCTCTACACCATGCGCTCGATGTCGCTGTCGCGGCTTTATCTGCAATGCGAGCACGACGAGGAGATCGAGGCCTGGCCGGATGCCCGTATCTGGGACGAGTTGCACAAGCGGCTGGGCGGCGCGCGCAAGCTCATCGAGGGCAAGATGGTGCAGAAGGGCATCACGCCGATGCGCAGTTTCGTGGTCGAGCCGATGCAGTACGGGCGGCTTGTTTCTCGCCGGCGACAGCGCGCATATCGTGCCGCCGACCGGCGCCAAGGGCATGAACCTGGCGTTTGCCGACGTGGTGATGCTGTCGCGCGCGCTCGAGGCATTCTACAAAAGCAAGCGCACCGATCTGGTGGAGAGTTACACCGCCCGCTGCTTGCGGCGCGTTTGGTATGCGCAGCGCTTCTCCTGGTGGATGACGCAACTGTTGCACCGCTTCCCGAACGAGTCGGCCTTCGACCGCCGCCGCCAGTTGTCCGATCTGGATTACCTCACCAGTTCGCAAGCCGCCGCCACGTCGCTGGCCGAGCAATATGTCGGGCTGCCGCTGGATTAGTCCTTCAACACCGCGCGCAGTGGGCGGTTCAACAGCGCGATCATGAGTCCCGCTGCGGCGGAAATCAGCGCCAGCATCAGGAAGAAATGGTCCTTGCTCATGCTCGACCAGAAGGTGCCGAGATAACCGGTGAGAAATCCGGCGACGAAGTTGGTCGCCAGCCACACGCCCATCATCATCGACAAGCAGATGCAGGGGCGCCACCTTGGTCACCAAGGAAAGTCCGACCGGCGACAAGTAAAGCTCGCCGACGGTGATGACCACAAAGAAGGCGAACAGCCAGAGCCAGCTGGCTTGCCCGCCGCCGGCCGTCCAGGCGGCGGCGACCAGGACCAGATAGGCGGCAGCGTTGAGGAAGCAGCCGATCGCCATCTTGGCGACGGTTGACGGCTCGCGCGCGCCCTGGCGGCGCCAGAGCGCGACGATGAACGGCGTGAAGGCGAAGATCATGAACGGGTTGAACGCCTGAAACCAGGTGACCGGAATTTCCGCGCCGAACACATGGCGGTCGGTATAGTGCTCGGCAAACAGCACGATGGTGTTGCCCTGCTGCTCGTAGGTGGCCCAGAACAGGCTCACCGGCAGCATCAGCGCCACGATGGCGCCGATCGACAGCCAGACTTCGCGGCTCATCGGTGCGCGCGCCGCCGCGCGTTTGGCAAAGCTGTCCTTCGGCAGTGCCGGCGCGGCGAGCAGATAGATGACGAGGCCGGCGGTCATGCCGAGGCCGGCGGCGGCGAAGCCGTAATGCCAGCCGAATTGCTCGCCGAGCGTGCCGCACACCAGCGGCGCCAGGAAGGCGCCGAGATTGATGCCGACATAGAAGATCGAGAAGGCGCGGTCGCGCCGGCGGTCGCCGGGCGCATAGAGCGCGCCGACCTGGGTCGAGATGTTCGGCTTGAAGGCGCCGCTGCCGAGAATGAGGAAGCCGAGCGCGAACAGGAACAGATGCTCGAACGCCATCATGAAATGGCCGATCGCCATCAGCGTGGCGCCGAGGATGACGGTGCGGCGCTGGCCGAGCACGCGGTCGGCCAGCAAGCCGCCGAAGATCGGCGTGAGATAAACCAGGCCGGTGTAGAAGCCGTAGATCTGCGAGGCGAGCGGCTGCGGATCGAGCGGGCCGAACACGAATTCCAGTGCGGTGCGGAAGGCGGTAAGGCCCAACACCTGGCCGGCGCGGTGCGGCTCCAGCAGGTAATTGACCATGTAGAGCACGAGCAGGGCGCGCATGCCGTAATAGGAGAAGCGCTCCCACATCTCGGTCGCGAACAAATAGCTCAGCGCGCGCGGATGGCCGAAGCGGTCGGTGCGGGCTCCCGGGCGGTCGGCGATGGCTGGTGGAATTGCGGTCATCCGGGAGCGGCGGAATCGTTACGGCGGGCAGCGTAGCACATCGCGGGCAGGGGCATTTCCGAATGGCGCCGGCCAGTGTAGGCTTTGCCCGCGACGTTCCGGCAGTGAACGGGTCTAGGGCGGGAGGAATTAAGATGAGAATTCGCGGTCTGCTTGCTTGCGTGTTGATGACGCTGGTCTTGGCCGCCGCCGGTGCGGCGCGCGCGCAAGACGCCTATCCCAATCGCGTCATCCGCGTCATCGTCGGCTTCGCCGCCGGCGGCGGCAACGACATCTTCGCGCGTCTGGTGATGAACAAGTTCCAGCAGAACACCGGCGCCACCGTCGTGATCGAGAACAAGCCCGGCGCCGGCGGCCGCATTTCCTCCACTTACGCGGCAAGCCAGCCGCCGGACGGCTACACCGTATTGGTCGCCGCCACCGGACAGATGGCGGTCGCCGCCGCCATCTATCCCAATCTTCCCTATCATCCGACCAGGAGCTTCATCCCGCTCAACATGATCGCCTCGTTCCCGCTGATCCTGGTGGTGCCGGCCAATCATCCGGCCAAGAACGTGAAGGAACTGGTGGCCTGGGCCAAGGCGCATCCCGACAAGTCGAATTACGGCACCTCGGCGCCGCCCTTCACCATCGCCAGCGAACTGTTGAAACTGAAGACCGGCATGCCCGGCGTGGCGATCCCCTTCAAGGGCACCAATGAATCGAATTTGTGCGTGGTCAGCGAACAGTGCCTGTTCACCATTTCCGACGGCGGGCCGGCGGTTCCGCTGGTGAAGGGCGGCAAGACCCGCGCCTTGGCGGTCACCGGGTCCGAGCGCTCGCCCGAACTGCCGGACGTGCCGAGCATGGCGGAGGCCGGCTATCCGGAGATCGATACCCACCTGTGGAGCGGCTTCTTCGTGCCGGCCGGCACGCCGGCGCCGATCGTCGCCAAGCTCACGAAGGAGCTCGGCCGCGCGCTCGCCGACCCGGCGGTGCAGGACGGCCTGCGGAAAATGGCGGTGACGCCGGGCGGGCCGACCGGCAGCGCCTTCGCGAAAGTGATCGAGGCCGACATCAAGACTTTCGGCGAAGTGGTGACGGCGGCGAAGCTGACCTTCCCGCAATAAGAATGGCACACCGCAATTTTGCCGCGGCGCCATGCGCCGCGCCGATTGCCGTCGCGCGGCACGCTGCTATTGTCGGTCGCGGCAATTTTTCGAGTTTAGGGGCGGCGAGGTCATGCGAATTGCGGCGGTCATGGTTGTTGCGTTGGCCGCCGTCCAGACCGCCGCCCAGGCCGCACCGGTCGACGCGTTGTTCCAGCAGTTCGGCTTGTTCGGCACCTGGGCGTCCGATTGCGGGCAGGGGGCGTCGCCCGACAATCCGCATGTGAACATCGCGACGTCGAGCCCGGGGCTGGTGGTCGAGAACTACGATTTCGGTCAGGATTACGCGGTCAACCGTTACAGCGTGCTGTCGGCCGAACGGCTTTCCGATGAGCGCTTGTCGGTCGAGGTGATCTTCCAGCCCGGCACCGATGCCGAGGAACGCCAGAAGCTGGTGTTCCTGGTCCGCGAGCGGACGCGGCGCACACTGTTCAACCAGCCGGCGGGCGGGGCGGTGCGCGTCAAGGACGGCATCGCGCTCGCGCACGGCGGCAAGACGCCGGTGCTGAGGAAGTGCGAGTAATCCTTTTGTCGTCTCGGCCAAGCGACCCCGGACTTGATCCGGGGGAGTGCGAGCCGGACCCATATTCCGAAGTCTATCGATACGGCAGGACGTATGGCTCCCCACTTGCGCGGGGACGACAGCAGAACTCACACATCCAGCATCGCTTCGCTGGCAAATTCCGCGTTCTCCTGGATGAAATCGAAGCGCGCTTCGGCCTTGGTGCCCATCAGCCGCTCCACCGATTTCGCGGTCGGCTTGGCTTCTTTCTCGGCCAGCACCACGCGCAGCAGCGTGCGCTTTGATGGGTCCATGGTGGTTTCCTTCAATTGCGCCGCCATCATTTCGCCGAGGCCCTTGAAGCGGGACACTTCGACCTTGGCGTTGGCGTTGAACTCCTTCTTGAGCAATTGCTCCTTGTGCTTGTCGTCGCGCGCATAGACGATCTTGCCGCCGTGCTGCAGGCGATAGAGCGGCGGCACCGCGAGATAAAGCCGGCCGGCCTCGATCAGCTTCTGCATCTGCCGATAAAAGAAGGTGATCAAGAGCGAGGCGATATGCGCGCCGTCCACGTCGGCGTCGGTCATGATGATGACCTTCTCGTAGCGCAGGTCCTTTTCGTGGAAATGCGCGCCGGTGCCGCAGCCGAGCGCCTGGATCAGATCGGCGAGTTGGGCGTTCTGCGCCAGCTTGTCCTTGCCGGCGCTGGCGACGTTCAAAATTTTGCCGCGCAGCGGCAGCACGGCCTGCGTGCGGCGGTCGCGCGCCTGCTTGGCCGAGCCACCGGCGCTGTCGCCCTCGACGATGAAAATTTCCGAGCCTTCCGAGGCCGATGAACTGCAATCGGCGAGCTTGCCGGGCAGGCGTAACTTTCTCACCGCGGTCTTGCGCGCGATGTCCTTTTCCTGGCGGCGGCGCAGCCGCTCCTCGGCGCGCTCGATCACGAAATCCAAGAGCTTGCTGGCCTGCAGCGGGTTGCCAGACAGCCAATGGTCGAACGGGTCCTTGATCGCCTGCTCGACGATTTTCTGCGCCGCCGCGGTGGCGAGCCGGTCCTTGGTCTGGCCCTGAAATTCCGGCTCGCGGATGAACACCGAGAGCATGCAGCCGGCCCCGGTCATGACGTCTTCGCTGGTCACGTCCTTGGCGCGCTTTTCCTGGCCGGCGCGGGCGGCGTGATCCTTCAGGCCGCGCAGCAGGGCGGTGCGCAGGCCGGACTCGATGGGTGCCGCCGTCCGGGGTCGGAATGGTGTTGCAGTAGGACTGCAGGAAGCCGTCGGCGTCGGCGGTCCAGGCCACCGCCCATTCGACCGCGCCGTGGCGGCCGGTCTTGCCGGTCGAGCCGGTGAAAATGTCGGGATGCACCAGCGTGGCGCTGGCGAGATTGCTGGCGAGATAGTCCTTCAAGCCTTCGGCGAAACGGAACGTGGCCTTTTCCGGCACGTCCTCGACGCCCTTGAGCAATTCCTTGGCGCAATGCCAGCGGATCTCGACGCCGCCGAAGAGGTAGGCCTTGGAGCGCGCCATCTTGAACACGCGCTCGGCCTGGAACGCGGCCTTCGGCCCGAAAATCTGCGGATCGGGCCGGAAGCGGATTTTGGTGCCGCGCCGGTTGGGCGCGCGCCCGGCCTTTTCCAGCTTGCCCTTCGGCTTGCCGCGCTCGAAGGCCATGCGGTAAAGCTGCTGCTCGCGCGCAACCTCCACCTCCATGCGCTCGGACAGCGCGTTGGCGACCGAGACGCCGACGCCGTGCAGTCCGCCCGAGGTGTCGTAGACCTTGGAGTCGAACTTGCCGCCGGCGTGCAGCGTGCACATGATCACTTCGAGCGCGGATTTGTTCTTGAACTTCGGATGCGGGTCGACCGGAATGCCGCGGCCATTGTCGGTGACGCTGACGAAGCCGTTCGCCTCCATCTCGACTTCGATCCAGCTGGCATGGCCGGCGAGCGCCTCGTCCATGGAATTGTCGATCACCTCGGCGAACAGGTGATGCAGCGCCTTCTCGTCGGTGCCGCCGATATACATGCCGGGGCGGCGGCGCACCGGCTCGAGCCCCTCCAGCACCTCGATATGCTTGGCGGTGTAGCCGGACTCCGCGCTTGCCGCGCGTGCCGGCTTGGCGGCGCGGCCCGCGGCCTTGCTGGCAGCGCGGGTGGCGGGCTTGCGCGCGGCCGCTTTCGCCGGCCGGGGGGCCAGGTCGAACAAGTCGGGCTGTTTCGACGGTTTTTTCTTGGTCGCGGATTTGGCCATGGGCAGTTTCAGATATGAAAACGGTGATTCGTTTGCCACCCACTATGCCATGACGGCGATGCCGTCGTGACAGGGCTGCGTCCAACCGGGGGGGTTAACGGCAGGATCGGCTAGAGACTGGGCAGGAACGTGGCAAGCTGTGGAAACACCGCAAGCGCCACGACCACCACCAGCAGCACGATCCAATAGGGGACCGAGCCGCGGAAAATCTCGGCCAATGTCACGCTCCGGTCGGGCACCGCCGCCTTCACCGTGAACACCAGGATGCCGAAGGGCGGCGTGAGCAGCCCGGTTTCGATCGCCAGAATTCCCATGATGGCGAAGGCCAGCGGATCGAAACCGAGATGCTTGGCGATCGGTGCAAATATTGGAACCGTAAGCAGGATGATGGAGATCGAGTTGATCAGACAGCCGAGTACGAACCAGATGGCGACCATGACCGTGAGAATTCCCCAGGGGCCGGCCCCGGTGCTTAACAGGAATGCCTTGGCCGCCTCGGTAAATCCGGTCATGGACAACACGCGCGAATAAAGCTGCGCGCAAAACAGCAGCAACAGCAGCGGTCCGCAGGTGCGCCCGACATCGAGCACAACTTGCCAGGTTTCGCGCGGCTTGATGCCCTTGATGACGCGCCAGGATGAGCGAGCCGACCGCGCCGACGCTGGCGCCTTCGGTTGGCGTGCACACGCCGAGCCAGATGGCGCCCAAGCGTGCCGGCAACGAGCAAGACGACCAGCAAGGTGCTGAAGAGCATGGCGCCGATCGGTTGTTCGTCGACCGGCGGCGTAACGGTTGGCGTCGCGACGATATCGGCGCCGACCGCACCCGTCGCCAAACGCCGGCGTTCGCCAACCAGTTCGGGCTTCAGGATAGCCGCGATCACGACATAGACGATCATGCCGCCTGCGGCGATGAGTCCCGGAATCACGCCGGCGAGGAACATCTTGCCGATCGAAATTTCGGTCAGTACGCACCACACGATCATCAGCACCGACGGCGGGATCAGCATGCCGAGGCAGGCGCTGCCGGCGACCGCGCCGAGCGCGAAATCGCGCCGGTAGCCGTAGCGGCGCATTTCCGGATAGGCGATGCGCGAGAACGCCGCCGCCGCGGCGATGCTGACGCCGGTGACAAAGCCGAACAGCGCATTGCTCAGGATCGTCGCGACCGCGAGCCGGGCGGGCAGCCAGCCGCTCAGCCGATTGGCAAGCGCATAGATATCGCGCGCGGCGCCGCATTTGGCGAGAAAGTCGCCCATCAGCATGAACAGCGGGATGACTGCGAACACGTAATCGCGCAGCGCCTCATAGGCCGTATTGGCGATGAAGGTGCGCACCACCTCGATGTCGCCCATCATGAGATAAATGCCGAGCGCGGCGGTGATACCGAGCGCAATGGCGATATGCACGCCGGCGAACACCAGCGCGAGCACGCACGACCACGATAATGATCATATCGAAATGGCCGAGCATGAGTGCCCTGTCCTCAGATTTGCGGTGGCGCCGAGATCGGCATCGTCCTCGGCCCGGCCGGTCATCAGGCGCGCGACGGCGCGCGATCCCGATGCAGACATAGGTGATGACGACCAGCACCGAACCGATCAGCACGATGATGCGGGCCGGCCAAGCCGGCACCCGCAGCGCTCCTTCGCCTTCGTATTCGCCGCTGATCACGGCATGCAGCGTCGGCTCGTAGCTGCCCCACACGATCAGTCCGAAGAAGAGGATGCCGAGCACGGCCGACAGCAGCTGCGCGAAGGCTTGTCCGCGCACGCCGAAAGTGCGAGGCCACCACGTCGGTATAGATCATGCCGCCGCTCTGCACCGCATAGCCGGCGAGCAGGAAGCAGATGATGACGATCGACATCGACACCATCTCCGGCGTGCCCTTGAGCGGAGAATTGAACACGGTGCGTCCGATCACGTCGGCGCAGACCAGAAATCCGAGCAGCAAAATGATCGCCGCCGCGGCCAAGAGCAGGATGCGCACGATCCAGGCATTCATGTCTTGAAACACGTGCAGCCCCCGCCGCCGGGCGAAAAATTCGGGCGGCCGAATGCATCGGCCGCCCGTTTCAGCTGCTCTATTTTATTTTATAGCGAACCGGCCATTTGTAGCCCAAGTCCTCGGCGGCCTTCAGCGCGGTTTCCAGCACCTCGGTCGCCGGCAAGCCCTGGGCGTCGAGTTCCTTGGCTTTTTGGGCCGGCCAGGCAGCGAGCGATTGCGCCCAGTCCTGACGGACTTTTTCCGGCAGTGTGCGCACGATGCTGCCGCGCGGCCTTCAGCTCGGCGATCTGCTTCGGGTAGTCGTCCTTGTTCACGGTGCCGGTCTTGAGCTCGTACTCGTGGGCGACTTCCAGGATGATGTCTTGCACTTCCTTCGGCAGCTTGTTCCAGCGCGCCAGATTGACGGTCATGCCGTGCCAGGTGATCGCGCCGAAGCCGATCTCGGTGTAATACTTGCCGACTTCATAGAGCTTGAAGTTGACCCAGCCCGACGGGAACATGATCCAGCCGTTGTAGACGCCGGTCTTCATCGAGGTATAGGACTCAGGGAGAGACGATTGCACCGGCGTCGCGCCGGCGAATTCCAGCCATTTCAGATTGAGACCCGCGCCGGCGATCTTCTGGCCCTTGAGGTCGCTGACGTTGTTCCATTCGAAAGTGGTGCCGAGGTTGTAGCCATTGTCGGCGATCAGCGCGAGCAGCTTCTGCTTGAACTTGTCCTCCAGCACCTTCGTCATGTACGGCACCTTGTCGTACACGACGCGCGCGATTTTCAGGCTCATTTCCGGATCCATGGTGCCGAACGGCAGCATCACCTGAAATGGGTGCAGCGGCAGGTTGGAGGGCTCGAAGCCGAAGTTGTAGCCGCCGATGTCGATGATGCCGGACTGCACGCCTTCCAGCGTGTCGGTGACCTTCACCATCGAGCCGCCGTAACCTTCGATGAACTCCACCTTATATTTGGTTTTTGCGGCCACCCGCTTCGTTACCTCTGGCACGAAGAAGTTCTGCATCAGCGCGACATAGGTGTTCGCCGGCGGGTGGCCCGAGGCGATGCGCAGTTTGATGACCTCCTGCGCCATGGCCGACGAGCCGGCACCGGCCAAGAACGGTGAATGCGAGAACTTTCAAGAGCATACGGACTGTCATGCGTCTCCCCCTTATTCGCCTGGCGGCGTTATTGTGGGCAAGACCTTCCGTCGCCGCGGCACTGGGTGTCAACCCACCCGCTGCGGCAACCGCGCGCCGCCGCCCTCCGATGGCCGGCGGTTCGCGGCCGGTTTCCGCGTTGCCCTCGGGGGCTGTCCGTGGCACCTGCCTGACCGGACGAACGATTTCGCCGATATAAATTAAATATTTGCAGGGGCTGTGGTGGACGTTGCCGGCGCGACCGCGCTACACACGGCCATTCTCGTCCCGGCCCGGGTCTGCATGGATTTCGACGGCTACATCCAACCGGTCATCGCCTTCGTGCGCGACAATGCGGCGTGGGCGCCGCCGATCGTGTTTGCGCTCGCGTTCGGGGAGTCGCTCGCCTTCATCTCGCTGTTGATTCCGGCCTGGGGCGCGCTGGTGGCGATCGGCGCGCTGATCGGGCCGAGCGGCATCAATTTCTGGCCGGTGTGGATCGCGGGCGCGCTCGGCGCCGCCTTCGGCGACTGGCTGTCCTATTGGGTGGGCTTGAAGCTCGAACATTCGGTCGCGCATATCTGGCCGCTCTCGCGCCATCCCGACCTGATCCCGCGCGGCGAGCGCTTCATGGAGAAATGGGGCATTCCCGGCATCTTCATCGGCCGGTTTTTCGGACCGTTGCGCGCCTCGGTGCCGCTGGTCGCCGGCATTTTCGAGATGCCCTATTGGCGCTTTCAATTCGCCAATTTCGCCTCGGCCTTCGTGTGGGCCGCCGTGCTGCTCACGCTCGGCGACGGGATTTCGACCGGGCTGCAATGGCTGTCGCGATTCTGGTGAATAAAAAATTCCGCCGGAGCTTTCGTCCCGGCGGAATCGATACGGTAATTGTCGGCCGGCTTCTATTTCGGAACTATCGCGCCTTTGGCCGGATTGGTCACGAAAATCGCGTCGAATTTCCCTTCCGCCAAAATCTTGCCCTTCATCGCTTCCATCGCCGCGGGACCGTCGAAGTCCGCGGGCAGGCCGAGCGACTTCACGCTCAGTGCGTAGACCGAAGAAATGATAGTGATGGACGTTTTCATCGTTCCAAGGCGGGCAGGGCCCGTCATAGCCAAAGTATTTGCCTTTCAGCGCATCGTTGGCGGCGAACGACCATCGTGAACATGTTGAGGCCGGGCTTGCCGACCGCGGCGGTCGTCGTTTGCCGTGCGGCACGCGCCCGGTCGAGTCGGCGCCTTCCTTCAGAGATCTGACGTTGGCCGGAATATCGACCAGGATCCAATGATAAAATGTTTGCCGCTGCGCCGTGCTGGGGACCGTCATCCCTTCCTTGTTCATCTTTTCGCGATCGGTCTTCGGCGAGTTGGTGTCGTGCAGGATGACGGCATAGGACTTGGTGCCGCGCGGGCCTTTCGACCACGAGATCGGCGGACTGATATTGCTGGACCGGGCCCGCATATGCCCTGTTGCCGCCGGCTGGCAGAACGCATATTTGCTCGGAATCATTCCGCCGCTCTTGATGGAATTGACGGTTACCTTCAGCGACTTGGCGGAAGCCGCGGGCGCCATCGCCACTTGCGAGATGGCGAAGCAAGTCCCGAGCGTAGATTCCGATCGAGATTTTTCCGATCATGATGTTCCTCCCGTTGGAATGATCGCCGGCGTTCCGGTTTCGTTGTTTGTCCCGGCCTCGATGGGCGCAGGATTATCGACGGCGGCCAACTTAGCGAACCGCTTGGCTCTTGCCTATACGGCCAAGCTCTCGAGCGAAAAACCGGCCGCACTGCGGAATAATTCGCGCGCGCCGAATTTAGGCGCTCGCCGCGGCAATCTTGACCGGACCCGCCACGCGGCCTATATCGCGCGCCATGACGACGTTTGTTGCAGCGCAGAAACTCCGCCGCCGCCGTATTGCCACGGCACGGGCGTGCGTTCGCATTTAAGCCGTCTCCCGTGCCGCCGGACCATAGGCCGCGGCACATTTGCTTTCCGAAAATCCGCGCTGTTGGCCTTGCTCCGGTCGTTCGTTAAGACTCTGGATTAAGGAATCGACCCATGGCCACCAAAGCGAAGATCGGGGTGCTCGGCGCCTCCGGCTATACCGGCTCCGAACTGGTGCGGATGCTGCTGCGGCATCCGCGCGCCGAGATCGTGCTGCTCACCGCCGAGCGCAGCGCCGGCAAGACGATGCGGCGAGGTGTTTCCGCAGTTCTCGCCGTTCGAACTGCCGACCCTGGTCGCCATCGAAGGCCTCGACTGGGCCAAGGCCGCTCTCGATGTCGCGTTCTGCGCGCTGCCGCATGCCACCACGCAGAAGGTGATCAAGGACCTGCTGGCGAAAGCGCCGGCGACCAAGGTGGTCGACCTGTCGGCCGACTTCCGGCTCGCCGATCCGGCGGCTTACGCCAAATGGTACGGCCATGAGCATCACGCGCCCGAGCTGCAGAAGGAGGCAGTCTATGGCCTCACCGAAATTCACCGGCGCGAGATCCGGCAGGCGCGGCTGGTGGCCAATCCGGGCTGCTACACAAGCTGCGCGCAACTGCCGCTGATCCCGCTGATCAAGGCCAAGGCCATCGATCTCGACGAGATCGTGGTCGACGCCAAGTCGGGCATGACCGGCGCCGGGCGGGCGGCCAAGGAGGCGATGCTGTTCTCGGAAGTGTCGGAAGGCTTCCACGCCTATGGGGTGGGGCATCACCGGCACATGGCCGAACTCGACCAGGAGTTTTCGCTCGCCGCCGGCCGCGAGGTGATCGTGACCTTCACGCCGCATCTGGTGCCGATGAACCGCGGCATCCTGTCGACCATCTATGTGCGGGGCAAACGCGGGCGGACCCCGCAGGACCTTCACGCGCTGCTTTTGAAGTTCTACGCGAAGGAGCCCTTCGTGCACGTGTTGCCGTTCGGCGAGACGCCGCAGACCCGGCATGTGCGCGGCTCCAATATGACGTTCATCGGGGTCGCCAACGACCGTATCGCCGGCCGCGCCATCGTGATCTCGGCGCTCGACAATCTGGTCAAGGGCGCCTCCGGCCAGGCGATCCAGAACATGAACCTGGTGCTGGGCTATCCCGAGACCATGGGGCTGGAGCAGGTGGCGCTGTTTCCCTAACTGTCATTCCGGGGCGCGACCGCAGGTCGCGAACCCGGAATCCAGATACACTTGCCGAGTCTGCTTCTGGATTCCGTGTCCGGCACTTCGAGCCGTCCCGGCATGACGGAGGAAATCGATGTTCGAGGTCAGCAACCAGCCGCCGCCGCTCGAGCCCTATAATCTGTTCGCGAGCGATGCCGTGCTGCGCGCGGCGGTCAAGCGCGAGCAGGCCGGCTGGGCGGACGGCGAATTGAGCGCGCTCGGCGCCATGCTCGGCCAGCCGGAAACCATTCAGCTCGGCTTTGACGCCAATACCTATCCGCCGGTCCTGCACAGCCTCGACCGCTTCGGCCACCGCATCGACGAGGTGGAATTCCACCCGGCCTGGCACGCGCTGATGGCGATTGCGCTGAAAGCCGGCCTGCATTCCAGTCCCTGGGCCGATCCGAAGCCCGGCGCGCACGTGGCGCGCGCCGCCGGCACCTACATGCTCAACCAGATCGAAAGCGGGGTTTATTGCCCGCTCGCCATGACCTACGGCGCGGTGCCGGCCCTGCGTTACGCGCCGAGCCGTGGCGGCGGAATGGCTGCCGAAGATTTTCGCGCGCGATTACGACAAGCGCTTTCGCCCGCTGCGGGAAAAATCCGCCGCGCTCATCGGCATGGGCATGACCGAGAACCAGGGCGGCTCCGACCTGCGCACCAATTCGACGCGTGCCGAGCCGGCGGGCGCGGGCCAGCTTCCGCCTCACCGGCCACAAATGGTTCCTGTCGGCGCCGATGTGCGACGCCTTCCTGGTGCTGGCGCAATCGGCAAAGGGCCTCTCCTGTTTCCTGCTGCCGCGCTGGACGCCGCAGGACAAGCGCAACGCCATCCATATCCTGCGGCTCAAGGACAAGCTCGGCAACCGGTCCAATGCCTCGAGCGAGGTGGAATTCGACGGCGCCTATGCGCAATTGGTCGGCGAGGAGGGACGCGGCATCCCCACCATCATCGAGATGGCCAATTACACGCGGCTCGACTGCTGCATCGGCTCCTCGGCGCTGATGCGGCAGGCGCTGGCGCAGGCGATCCATCACGCGCGCCATCGCACCGCGTTCCAGAAGAAGCTGATCGACCAGCCGCTGATGACGAACGTGCTGGCCGATCTCGCGCTCGAATGCGAGGCGGCGACCGTGCTGAGCATGCGGCTGGCGCGCGCCTATGACGAGAGCGACGAGACCGCGCAAGTGTTCCGCCGCGTGGTGACGCCGGCGGCGAAATTCTGGATCTGCAAGCGCGCGCCGTTCGTGACGCTGGAGGCGATGGAGGTGCTGGGCGGCTCCGGCTATATCGAGGAAAGCGTGCTGCCGCGGCTTTATCGCGAGGCGCCGGTCAATTCGATCTGGGAAGGCTCCGGCAATGTGATGTGCCTCGACGTGCTGCGCGCCATCGAGCGCACGCCGCAGGCGGCGGCGGTGCTGCAACGTGAACTCGATGGCGACGGCGATGCGCGATTGAAGACCTTCGCCGAGCGGCTGCGCCAGCGCTTGCGCGCCGCCGACCGCAATGACGAGTCGCAGGCGCGCGTGCTGGTGCGCGATCTGGTGCTGGCCTTGCAAGGCGCGCTGCTCATCAAGCATGCGCCGGCGGCGGTGGCGGATGCGTTCTGTGCCTCGCGCCTGGCGGGCGAGGGGGCCACCGCCTTCGGCACGCTGCCGCGCGGGTGTGACACGCGCGCGATCGTGGAGCGGGCGGCGCCGCTCGCCTGAAGGGTAACCGACCATGAGTGCCGACATCGCAAACGGCCGCTGGCGCACCGGCCACCACGGCGGCAACGGTTTCAGCCAGTTCTATCGCGAATGGCTGCCGCGCGATGCGCGCTCTTTTCCGGTGCTGGCGCTCCATGGCTCGCTGCTGCAGAGCGGCATGTGGATTGCGCTGGCGGAGGCCGCGGGCTCGATCCGCATGGTATGCCCGGACCAGCGCGGCTTCGGGCTGAGCGAGGATCCGGGCATCGACTCGTGCGCCGCGTTTGCCGGGGACGCGGTCGCGCTGGCGGGTGAATTGCTGGGTGGGCGCTACGTGGTCATGGGCCACTCGTTCGCCTGCTCGATTGCGCTCGAGGTCGCGCACGCGGATGCCGAAAACGTCGCCGCGGCGGTGCTGGTGGACCCGGTGATGCCGGCCGCCGCGGCGCGCGCCGCTTCGACCGCGTTATCTTCATCGCCGCCGGACAACTTCGCGATGCGTGAAGACGCCGAACGCCATTTCCGCGCCACGGAGGAGGGCGCCTGGACCGACGCGGCGCTGCGGCGCTTGGTCGGCGACATCATGATGCGCGACAGCGACGGCGGGCCGTGGCGCTTTCCCTATACGCACGCAAGATTGCGCCGCTTGCGCGCCTTCAGCGCCTCGCCGGCAAACGACTTCAAGCTGTTCGACAAAGCCAAGGCCGTGCGCTGCCCTGTACTGGTATTTCGCGGCGGCATGAGCAAGCGCTTTCCGCCGGATGCCGAGGCGCTGTTCCTTCAACAGTTTGTATCGAGGCCTGAGCTCGTGGTGTGCCCGACGAGCGGGCATTTCCCAACCGCGACCGAGACCGCAATCGTGGTCGCGGCCCTCAAGCGCTTCCTCGATGGCCAGTGCTGACCATGCATTCCGTTCGTCCCCGCCAAAGCGGGGACCCAGGAATAATTCTTGGCTCACAAGTTTTGATTCTGGATTCCCGCTTGCGCGGGAATGAGCGGAGTTTGGGCTACGCTAGAGCTTGCCGAACACCGCCAGCACCAGCGCCGCTTGCGCCAGGAAGCCGACCGAGAAGGCGAGCGTGCGCAGCACCGGAATGCCGAGCGCGTAGATGATGGCGTGGGCGAGCCGCGCCCAGAAATAGACCGCGCAGGCGATCGCCGTGCTCTGGGTCGAATGGCCCTGGGCGTCGAGGATGAGCACCAGCGGCGCGAAGATCACCAGGTTTTCCACCGCATTGGTGTGGGCGAAATAGAGCCGCTGCGCCCAGGCCGATTGCGGCTTGTCGTTGCGCGAGGGATTGGCCATCGCGCCCATCAGGCCGCGCACCATGGCGCGGTCGAGGATGTAAGGAATCCACAGCACCCCGGTCAGGATGACCGTCAGCGTCAGCCACATCAGTTCCCTGGACATCGCCATCCCCATTCAGATTCTGCAATGGAGGGGAGAATAAGCGATGCGGCGGCGCCTGTCGCGCCCCATGGCATCAACATGCCGTCATCGGCTAACGCGACGATCGCGCCGCGGCCGCGACTTTCGGCGATCAGCGGAACAAGGCCATCAGGCGATTGAGCAGGCCGCCCTGCGCCCGGGCGGGTGCGCGGCCCGCCGGCGCGGCCGAGGTCGGCAGGCCGGCGCGCTTCCACTGCTCGATGCCGCCGCCCAGGATATAGACCTCGCAATCGCCGGCCACGGCGGCCAGGCGCTGGGCATTCATCCGGGTGCGGGCGCCCGACCGGCAATGATAGATCAGCACGGTGTCGCCTTCGCGCACCGGATGCTGGGCGTCGATCTGCGACAGCGCGTGATGGCGCGCGCCGGGAATCTTCTCGCTGGCGTGCTCGCTTTCCTCGCGGATGTCGATGAGCACGGCGCCCTCGCGCAACAACGCGGCGGCCTCATCGGGCGAAATGGTTTCGGGGTGGCTCATGGTCTTGTGGTTCCTCTTTTTGGATTGTGCGGCGGCGCGTCGCGAGCCGGCGGCCGGGCAAAGGCAAAAGCGCCGGGGCGATCCCGCCCTTTGCTTTCAATCGTCAGGTCCAGCTTTTCACTTTGACATACGAGCCCGGCGCGTCCTCGATGGCTCTTAAGCTTGCCGTTGCCGACCGCGCGCGCCGGCACGGTGGTGGCGTCTTGGGCTTTGAGCCATTCCAGCCAGTCCGGCCACCACGAGCCGGGATGCTCCTGCGCCGATTCCAGCCACTTGTCGACTTCGGTGCCGCCCGGCTCCGCCCCGGTCCAGTACTGATATTTCGGCTTGCCCGGCGGATTGATCACGCCGGCGATGTGGCCGGAGCCGGCCAGCACGAATTTCACCGGCCCGCCGAAAAACCGCGAGCCGTAGAGCACCGATTTGGCCGGCGCGATGTGGTCCTCGCGGGTGGCGAGATTGTAGACCGGCATCGTCACCTTGCGCAGATCGAGTTCTGACGCCGCCGATCTCCAGGTCGCCTTTGGTCAGTTTGTTGTCGAGATAGAAGTTGCGCAGATAGAACGAGTGATTGGCCGCCGGCATGCGGGTGGCGTCGGAATTCCAGAACAGAATATCGAATGCGAACGGCTTCTTGCCGCGCAAATAATTGTTGACGATGTAAGGCCAGACCAGATCGTTGGAGCGCAGCATATTGAAGGTCGTGGCCATGCGCGAGGCTTCGAGATAGCCCTGTTCCTTCATGTGCGCTTCGAGCTGCTGGATGCGCTCCTCGTCGACGAACACCAGCAGATCGCCGGCATAGGTAAAATCGACCTGGGCCGCGAAAAAGGTCGCCGACAGCACGCGGTCGTCTTTCTGGCCGCAAGATAGGCAAGCGTGATCGACAGCAGCGTGCCGCCGACGCAATAGCCGATGGTGTTGATCTTGCGTTCGCCGGTCGCCTCTTCGACCTTGTCGAGCGCGGTGATCACGCCCTCGCGCATGTATTGCTCGAAGCTTTTTTCGGCGAGCTTGGCGTCGGGATTGACCCAGGAAACCACGAACACGGTTATCCCATTGTCGACGCACCACTTGATGAAGGATTTCTCCGGCATGAGATCGAGGATGTAGAACTTATTGATCCAGGGCGGCACGATCAGCAGCGGAGCCTTGAGAACGTCGGCCGTGGTCGCTTCGTATTGGATCAACTGGAACAATTCATTCTGAAACACCACCTTGCCGGGCGTGAGCGCGAGATTGCGGCCGACTTCGTACTTCGAGGGATCGGACTGGCGGATCTTGAGATGGCCGTGGCCGGCCTTGATGTCCTCGCTCAGCATGTGCATGCCGCGCACGAGGTTTTCCGCGTTCGACTCCAGCGTTTCGCGCAGGAGTTCCGGATTGGTGAATACGAAATTCGTCGGCGCGATCGCGTTGGCGATCTGCTTGACGTAGAACTCGGCCTTAAGCCGCGTGCGCTCGTCGACGCCGGCGGCGTCTTTGACCAGCCGCTCGCCCCATTGCACGGTGAGCAGATAGACCTGCTTGAGGAAATCGAAGAACTGGTTCTGCGACCACTCCGGATCGGCAAAGCGCTTGTCCTTCGGGTCGGGCGCGACCACCGGACCGGCCGGCTCGCCGGCCATGCGTTTGACCGTGCTCGCCCACAGATCGAGATAGGCGCGGCCGAGGCTGGTTTGCAGTTCGACCGAGCGCTGGGGGTCGGAAAGCCAGTATTCCGCCACCTGGCCGACGGTCTTGACCACGTCGGCGATGTCGTCGGCCATTTCGCCTTTGATCTTGCCTTCCTCGCGCGGCTTCATATAGGCGGCAAGCGCCTTGCCGCCTTCCTCGATCATGCGTGCGAGATTGCGGCCGAACGCCTCGTAATCGACGCTGCCAATCTTGGCCGGCTCGCTCGTAGGCTTGTCCATCCCTGATCCGTCGTTCCCCCGCCGTCGAAATTGGCCCGGACCGCGTCCTCCCGCAAGGCACGTTTGCGCGAATGCCGTCACCGGAGCGCCAGCCGGCATGAGCCTCACGCTGAATGCCGACCTTGCTCCGGCCATATTAGCCGGTTAGCGGGCTTATGGTATAATTCATTGAGTCTGCATCGATTTCCCGGTCTCTTTCACAGATCTTGCGGAGCATGGCGCTGGTCCTCACACGATCAATCCTGGTGGCTCTGGCACTGGCCCTGTCCGGCTGCGCATCCGGCCCGATGATCGACGGGATGCCGTCCAGCATGGGGCTGCCGGCTGAGGCCCCGGCGCGGCCGGCGACCGCTTACGAGTACCCGGCCGTGCATGACATGCCGCCAGCCCGCACGATCCGCACCATGACCGAGGAACAACAAATAAAGCTTGAAAAGGAGTTGACCGCGGTCCGCGACCAGCAGGAAGCCCATGAAGGGACTGGCAAAAAAACCGCGCAACCGACGAAAAAGAAGCCCGCGGCCGCCAATGACGGCGAGGCCGCTGGCGCCAAGACCAACCCGTGATAAAAGCCTGCCGGGGTAGACTCTGCCGGCTGGAGAGGGCGGCCAGCGCACGATCCCGAGTAAGCCGGTCCCGGACCAGACCCGCGATGGGAACCGGTTTTTGGACAGGATCGAAGCGCTAAGCAGAACGAAGCCGATTTGAAGGTTTGAGCCGATGGAAGACTTCTACCGCATCCGCCGCTTGCCGCCCTATGTGTTCGAAGAGGTGAACCGGGCAAAGGCGCGTGCTCGCGCTGCCAAGGCCGACATCATCGATCTCGGCATGGGCAACCCGGATTTGCCGGCGCCCGCCCATGTCATCGAGAAGATCAAGGAAACCCTGGGCAAGCCGCACACCGACCGTTATTCGGCCTCGCGCGGCATTCCCAAGCTGCGCCTGGCGCAAGCCAAATATTACGAGCGCCGCTTCGGCGTGAAGCTCAATCCGGAAACCCAGATCGTCACCACGCTGGGCTCCAAGGAAGGCTTTGCCAATGTGGCGCAGGCGATCACCGCGCCGGGCGACGTGGTGCTGGTGCCTAATCCGAGCTATCCGATCCACGCCTTCGGCTTCCTGATGGCGGGCGGCGCCGTGCGCTCGGTGCCGTCGGAGCCGACGCCGAATTTCTTCCACACGCTGGAACGCGCGATCATCCACTCGATCCCGAAGCCGACCGCGGTGGTGGTGTGCTATCCGGCCAATCCGACCGCGTATGTGGCGAGCCTCGATTTCTACAAGGACCTGGTCGCGTTCGCCAAGAAGCACGGCATCCTGGTGCTGTCCGATCTCGCTTACGCGGAAGTCTATTTCGACGACAATCCGCCGCCGTCGCTGTTGCAGGTGCCGGGCGCGATCGATATCGCGGTCGAATTCACCTCGATGTCGAAGACCTTCTCGATGCCGGGCTGGCGCATCGGCTTTGCGGTCGGCAACGACCGCGTGATCGCGGCGCTGGCGCGGGTGAAGTCCTATCTCGACTACGGCGCCTTCACGCCGATCCAGGTCGCGGCCATCGCCGCGCTCAACGGCCCCGACGACTGCATCAAGGAGATGCGCGAAACCTACAAGCGCCGCCGCGACGTGCTGGTGGAAAGCTTCGGCCGTGCCGGCTTTCACGTGCCGAGCCCGCGCGCCTCGATGTTTGCCTGGGCGCCGATCCCGGATCCGTTCAAGAGCATCGGCAGCGTGGAATTTTCCACACTGCTGGTGGAGAAGGCCGAGCTTGCCGTGTCGCCGGGCATCGGCTTCGGCGAATATGGCGAGGGTTTCGTGCGCATCGCGCTGGTGGAGAACGAGCAGCGCATTCGCCAGGCCGCGCGCAACGTCGGCCGCTTCCTGAAATCCGGGCCGGAGCAACTGCACAACGTTGTTCCGCTCGCCACGCGGCGCTGATTTCATGACCACTTCGCTGAAAGTGGGCGTCGCCGGATTGGGCACGGTCGGCGCCGCCTTGATCGCCCAGGTGACGCGCCAGCAGGAGGCGCTCGCCGCGCGTTGCGGGCGGCGCATCGAGATTGTCGCGGTCAGCGCGCGCTCGCGCGCCAAGGAACGCGGCATCGATCTGAAAAAAATGAAATGGTTCGCCGATCCGGTGGCGCTCGCACTTCGCTCCGACATCGACGTCTTCGTCGAATTGATCGGCGGCGCCGGCGATCCGGCCAAGCCGGCGGTCGAGGCGGCGCTCGCGTCGGGGAAATCGGTGGTGACCGCCAACAAGGCGCTGCTGGCCAAGCATGGCATCAAACTCGCCGCGCGCGCGGAAAAACATCATGTCGCGCTTAATTTCGAAGCCGCGGTCGGCGGCGCCATTCCGATCGTGAAGACTTTGCGCGAAGGGATGGCCGGCAATTCGTTCGAGCGCATCTACGGCATCCTCAACGGCACCTGCAACTACATCCTCACCAGCATGGAGCAGGACAAGCTGCCGTTCGCGGAATGTCTGAAGCAAGCCCAGCGCCTGGGCTATGCCGAAGCCGATCCCACGTTCGATATCGAGGGGCACGATACCGCGCAGAAGCTCTCGATCCTGGCGAGTCTGGCCTTCGGCACCAAGGTCGACCAGAGCGCGATCTACGTGGAAGGCATTTCCTCGATCGCGCCGGCCGATCTCGCCGCCGCCGACGAGCTCGGCTATCGCGTCAAGCTCCTCGGCGTGGCGGTGAAGACGCCGCAAGGCATCGAGCAGCGCGTGCATCCGACCATGGTGCGCAAGGATTCCGCCATCGCCCAGGTGATGGGCGTGACCAATGCGGTGACCATCGACGCCGAGGGCATCAACCCGCTCACGCTGGTCGGGCCCGGCGCCGGCGGGGCGGCGACCGCCTCGGCGGTGCTCTCCGACATCGGCGACATCGCCCGCGGCGTGCGCACCGCACCATTCGGGCGGCCGACGGCGGGGCTGCGCAGCGTGCGCAAGGCGCCGATGCAGCGGCACGAAGGCGGCTACTACATAAGGCTGCAGGCGCGCGACAAGCCCGGAACCGCGGCAACAATCGCCAAGCGGCTCGCCCAGCAGGATATTTCGCTGGAATCCATTGTGCAGCGCCACCACCAGGGGCGCCCGGACAGCGACAGCAAGGCCGGTTCCGTCCCCGTTATCCTCATTACCTATGCGACAACTGAGGACGCCGTGCGCAAGGCTCTTGCGGCGGTGGGGCGCGATAAGGTGATCTCGGGCCGGCCGCAGGTGATCCGAATCGAGAAGAATTGAGCGCATGATCCCGAAAAGTGGGAACCGGTTTTCGGAAAAGATCATGCGCAGCTAATATCGAAATCGGCCGGCAGGCCGGGTTCGTCCAGGGGGAGCTTAAGAAATGGCGTCGACCAACGCGCAATTCAAACAAGTAATGGATCGCATCCTCTCGATCGAGATCGTGCGCGTGACCGAACGTGCGGCGGTCTCGGCGGCGCGCTTGCGCGGGCATGGCAACGAGAAGGACGCCGATCAGGCCGCCGTCGACGCCATGCGGCGCGAACTCAGCAAACTGTCGATCGGCGGCACGGTCGTGATCGGGGAGGGCGAGCGCGACGAAGCGCCGATGTTGTTCATCGGCGAGAATGTCGGCACCGGCAAGGGCCCGAAAGTCGATATTGCGGTCGATCCGCTCGAAGGCACCACGCTCTGCGCCAAGAACATGCCGGGCGCGATCGCCACCATGGCGATGGCGGAAAGCGGCACGCTGCTCAATGCGCCCGACGTCTACATGGAGAAGATCGCCATCGGCCCCGGCTATCCCAACGACCTGGTCGATCTCGATGCCTCGCCGGGTGAAAATATCGCGCGGCTTGCCAAGGCCAAGGGCGTCAGTCCTGCGGAAATAACCGCGCTCATCCTCGACCGGCCGCGCCACGCCGACATGATCGCGGCGGTGCGCAAGACCGGCGCGGCGGTATCGCTGATCACCGACGGCGATGTCGCCGGCGTGATCCATACCGCCCAGCCGGACGCCACCGGCATCGACATCTACTTGGGGATCGGCGGCGCGCCGGAAGGCGTGCTGGCGGCGGCGGCGCTCGCCTGCATTGGCGGGCAGATGCAGTGCCGGCTGGTGCTCGACAGCGAGGAGAAGCGCGCGCGCGCGGCCAAAATGGGCATCAAGGATCCGCGCAAGAAATACGGCATCAAGGACATGGTGAAGGGCGATTGCGTGTTCGCCGCCACCGGCGTCACCGACGGCAATATGCTCAGGGGCGTCAAATTCCGCAACAACGTAATCGAAACCGAGACGGTGGTGATGCGCTCGGTCACCGGCACGGTGCGCTGGGTGCGCGCCGAGCACCGGCACCTCGCGAAGTTCCATCTCGGCTGAGATTTGCATGAAGCGCCTGTTGGGGATCGTGCTGCTGTGCGGCTGTCTCGCCGCCCCGGTGCGCGCGCAGGACGCCGGTTCGCCCGAAGCCTTGCGCGCGGCGCAGGAACTGGCCGCGATCATCACCGGCGACACGATTTCGCAATTGAGTCGCACGCTGACGGCCCAGTTGTGGCCGCGCATCGAAGGTCAATTCGGGGGCAAGGTCGACGGCGCGACATTGGCCGAAATGCGCAGCGAGTTCGAGCGCACGCTGGCGTCGTTTACCGCCGAAATGATGAAAGACGCGCCCGCGATCTACGCCAAGCACTTCAGCGCGCCGGAACTGCGCGACTTGCTGGCGTTCTACAAGTCGCCGACCGGCAAGAAAGCCCTGCAAATCATGCCGACCGTCATGGCCGACGTCACGACGCAGATGATGCCGCGCATGGACGCTTTCCAGCGCGACCTGAATACGCGGCTCGAAGCCGTCATGCAGAAGCATGGCTACAAGAACTAGATCGGGGCCGGCTGGCTTGGCGGGGCGGCTTCGGTCACTATCTAGGGTCTTCTGACATTCGATTCCCGGCGGACCCGTATGGCGATGGCGGCTTTGCCCGCAACAGTCTCGAAGCCAAGCGAGCGCTGCTTCCTCGGCGTGGAAAAATCCGCGACCGGGCGGGCCTGGCGCGACCGTTTGGACGATCGGGGACAGGCGCGCGCGACGACCATCGCGCAGCGCCACGGCGTGCCGGAATTGCTGGCGCGCGTGCTCGCCGGCCGCGGCGTCGAGCCGGACGAAGTGGCGGCCTATCTCGATCCCACCATCAAGCGGCTGATGCCCGAACCGCATACGCTGACCGACATGGAAGCGGCTTGCGCGCGCCTCGCGCACGCCGTTATCCACGGCGAAAGTGTAGCGATTTTCGGCGATTACGACGTCGACGGCGCCACCGCCGCGGCCTTGCTGGCGTATTATCTGCGGCACTGCGGGCTCGATCCGGTCGTCCACATTCCGGACCGGATTTTCGAAGGCTACGGGCCGAATGTGGACGCCATCCGCGCCTTCGCCGAGCGCGGCGTCAAGCTCCTGGTCACCGTCGATTGCGGGACCACCAGCCATGTAACGCTCGTAGAAGCCCGCAAGCTCGGGCTCGACGTTGTCATCCTCGACCATCATCAGGCCGACGAGGAATTGCCGCCGGCGGTGGCGATCGTCAATCCGAACCGCGCCGACGATCTCTCCGGTCTCGGCCATCTCGCCGCCGTCGGGCTGGTGTTCGTCACGCTGGTGGCGCTGACGCGGGAATTGCGCCGGCGCAATTTCTGGACCGGCCTGCGCGGCGAGCCCGACCTGCTGTCGCTGCTGCATCTGGTCGCGCTCGGCACCGTCGCCGACGTGGTGCCGCTCAAGGGCCTCAACCGCGCCTTCGTCGCCAAGGGCCTGATCGCGCTGCGCCGGCGCGAGCAGGTCGGGCTGACCGCGCTGATGGACGCATCGCGCTTGTCGGGCCCGCCGGAGCCCTGGCACCTCGGCTTCCTGCTCGGACCGCGCATCAATGCCGGCGGCCGCATCGGCCGCGCCGATCTGGGCGTGCGGCTGCTGCTGGAGGAGGACCCGAGCGAGGCGGCGCGCATCGCCGCCGAGCTCGATCGCCTGAACCGCGAGCGCCAGCAGATCGAGCTCGCGACCGTGGCGCAGGCGGAAGCCGAAGCCATGGCCGCGCTCGGCCTGGAAGAAAAGGGCGCCGTGGTGGTGACCGCCGGCGAGGGCTGGCATCCGGGCGTGGTCGGCCTGGTGGCGGCGCGGCTGAAGGAGCGCTACGGCCGCCCGGCCTTTGCCATCGCGCTCGAGCCGGGCGGCACCGGCACCGGCTCCGGCCGCTCGATCCTCGGCGTCGATCTCGGCCAGGCGGTGCGGCGCGCCGTGCGCGAGGGCCTGCTGCTCAAGGGCGGCGGCCACGCCATGGCGGCCGGCATCACGCTCAGGAAAGACGCGCTCGCCGGCTTCCGCGCTTATCTCGAGGACGCGCTGGCCGCAGCCGTCGCGGCGGCGCGGCGCGAGAGCGCGCTCGCGATCGACGGCGCGGTCGCCGCCGGCGCCGTCAATCTGGCGCTGGTGGACCTGCTGGCGCGCGCCGGGCCGTACGGCGCCGGCAATCCGGAGCCGCTGCTGGCGCTGCCCGCGCACACGCTCGCCTATGCCGATGCGGTCGGCGCCAATCATATCCGCGCGCGCTTCAAGTCCGGCGACGGCAAAATGGTCAATGCGATCGCGTTCCGCGCCGCCGGCCAGCCGCTCGGCCAGGCGCTGTTGGACAATCGCGGCCGCCCCATGCACGCGGCCGGCCACCTCGCGGTCGATCGCTGGCAGGGCGAGGAGCGCGTGCAGATGCGGCTCGTCGATGTGGCGATGAGCTAGGGCGAGGGCGAGCGCGATCCGATGAAAGCGGATCGGTGGTCGAAGAATTTTTAGCACGATGACAAACCCGTTATTCAATTAGGTTCAAGTTTTTCAGGCGGAACGCCCGCATCGAGAAGACTTTGACGTGCCGCAGACACAACCTCGGGTGAAAAATCGCTTTTATATTTTAGAACCAAGTATTCCCCGGTTAGATCATACGCCGTCATGATCCATGAGAACCTTGAAGGCGCTCCCCTTTTGCTTGTTGCTCGCCCATTTCTCGAGGACTGCCTTCACTCCCTTATTTTCTGCCATTTTCCATGTGCGAATTGCGCGATAGTTCTTTCTGCGCCTGAGTTCAGCTTCCAGCGTCTCGTAAGCAAGCATGACGGCATAGAACTCCAATTCTAGCGGAGAGCCTTTCTCGGAGGTGCTTTTCCGTTTGAGTTCACATCGGCGGCGCAAACACTCCCACCAAAGCTCTTTGTTGTCGTGTCGCTTAGCATTTTCCATAACAGGGATAACATCTTCATCCCTTGTGTATTCTGAGATTGGTTTTTTGGGCAGCGAAGTCGAGTTTTGGAGAATTTCAGCCATCTCAGGATTTTCCAGCGAGATACTTGTTTGCGACGTTGAGCATACCCGATTACCACGATCCTGGGATCGTTCATATTTCCTACGATTGGGCGGAATTTTTGGGTCGCTGGGTCTCATCGATTTGATTCAGCGCAATGCCCATAAACGCGTTTTATGCGTTAAGATTATCAAAAGTATCCAATTGGTTTGGGCAGTTGTCCCAATTCTTTCCCGTGCATCAACGAGGAGCGGATCATGAGTATTTTTGGCAGCATCATGGGCGCGATTTTCGGTAGCGGCTCTGCGCAGGCGAGCGCGTCACCTACAGCAGCGCCAAGCTGCGCCCCCGGCACAAACGGTCGACGTGGCAGCAATCGTCGACAAGGCGGCAGCGGCAACGGGCGAGAAGCTTGCGTGGCGAACCTCCATCGTCGACCTGATGAAGGCCCTCGGTCTCGACAGCAGCCTGACGGCCCGCAAGCAACTCGCCAGCGAATTGAAATACACTGGCGACACGAACGACTCCGCGACCATGAATATCTGGTTGCACAAGCAGATCATGGGCAAGCTCGCCGCCAATGGCGGTAAACTGCCCGGCGACATCAAGAGCCTGAAATTCAGTTCTGAAACGATAGCTCTTACCGAGGAACTCTGAAACCTCTGTACCGAGGAGACTGTTATGTCTGGCATGCTCATAAATCTCATCATTCAGATTGTTGCCGGTGCGATCGGCGGCAATGTTGCCGGCGCGGCGTCGAAGGATATGAGCCTTGGAACGGCCGGCAACACCATTGCCGGCGCAATTGGCGGCGGCGTTGGCGGGCAGATTCTCGGGGCATTCATTCCGTTACTTGCCAACACCGCGAGCACGGTCGATGTCGGCGCACTCATTGGCCAGGTCGCAGGCGGCGGCGTCGCCGGCGCCGTCCTTACGGCAATTGTCGGGCTCATCAAAAACAAGATGGCCTGACGCCGAGCGGGTCGAAACTGGAAGATAGGTCTGTCGGATGGTGCGCCCGTTGTCGACGGCGTAATCTATTGAGCGCTGCGAACAGGCCAACAGCGGAGGCGCGCCCTCGGGCGGTGCTGCGGACCGCGGCTGCGAGTCGCTCCACGACTGTCTCAAGAAGCACCACCGGTGAGCGAGACGCGACATTTCGGTTCGATGAGGCAGGTCATGGCTATCACTAACCAGACACTTGGCTTGGCAATTGCCGGGGGCGCACTTGCCTCGGCCTTATTGGATGCCCTCTACAGCAAGGACCTGCTCAGCCTCGACGAGGCGCGCGACGTTCTAGAAAGCGCGACCAAGATTCTCGACGAGACCCATTCAACATCCGATGGTGTCTTTGAAGCCAAGGGCATCATCGCTGCCATGATGCTCGGCCGCTTCCGTGAACCCCGCTAGAACCCGATCTACGAAGAAAGCCTGCATTGTGTCTGATCGTTTCAGAGGCTCGCGAGCCGATTCGTTGATGTTCCACAGATTTCGCACGCTAAAGCACATGCCCCGCTTCCAATCGAAGACCCGGCATCGATCCAATTGACGATATCCGAACCTTGTCAAGCCGCGGGCGGGGTGGAACAATTTACGTCCGCGCGACTTTGCGAAAACCATAACAACGGGCGCGGCGGGGGGATCGATATGCCGAGCAAGCGTTTTCTCACTCATCTTGCGTTCGCATTGGCCGCGTTGCTGTGCGCGCAAAGCGCGCGCGAGGCGAGCGCGCAAGCCTACCCGGCGCGCGATATCACCTTCATCGTCGCCTTCGCGCCGGGCGGCGTCGCCGATACGCTGGCGCGCTTCGTCGGCAAGGGCCTGGGCGAGCGACTGGGGCGGACGGTGGTCGTGGAAAATCGCGGCGGCGCCGGCGGCAATATCGCCGCCGCGGCGGTCGCGCGCGCGGCGCCCGACGGCTACACGCTGCTGGTCACCACCACGGCGGTGGCGATCAACGAGACGCTGCGCCCGAACAAGGGATTCGCCGCCGACGACCTGAAGCCGATCGCCATCGTGGCGTCCTCGCCCGAGGCGCTGGTCACCGGCCCAGGCAATGCGGCCGCCAACCTCGCCGATTTCCTGAAAGCGGCGAAGGGCAAGAGCATCACCTTCGCCTCGGCCGGCGTCGGCAGCGGCTCGCATATCGCGGCCGAGTATTTCTTCAAGGAGATCGCCAAGATCGCCGCGGTGCACGTGCCGTTCCAGGGCGGCGCGCCGGCGATCAGCCGCAACCATCGGCAACCAGGTCGATCTGTTGGCGACGACCTTGGGCGGCGGCGCGGCGGCGCAGATCGCCAGCGGCAAGCTGAAAGGTTTGGGCGTCGCCAGCGCAAAACGGGTGGCGGTCACGCCCAACGTGCCGACCTACGCGGAGGCCGGTTACCCCAATTTCGAAGCCGCCTCCTGGGTCGGCGTGTTCGCGCCGGCCCATACCAGCCCGGAGATTATCGCCAAGCTCAACGCGACCATCGAACAGGTGATGCAGGATCCGGCGCTGCGGCAAAAGCTCACCTCCATCGGCTTCGATCCGATCGAAGGATCGCAGGCGCAGGCGGACGCCTACTTCAAGGCCGAGGTCGAGAAGTGGGGCAAGATGGTGAAGACGCTGGGCCTGTCGATCAAATGAGACAGTTGCGCAGGCGAAGGTAAATTCCTAAAACCGCGACAGCGGGCGGCCCGAGAATAATCCGCTCCAACGCCGTTCCCGAATTTTTCGCAACCGAAAATCAAAATGACGAAGTGTTGGTCTTGCCAGGCTGAAATCAATGCGAGCGATCGCTTTTGCCGGGCATGTGGCGCCGGCATGACGCCCGATGGCAGCCGGCCGCGTAACGCCGGCAACAAAAACGGCCGCAGAATTGCGGCCATCATGTTTCTGTCAGGCGTGGCGATCCTGCTGTTTGCCGCCGTCCATCGCAATCCGGCGGATCTTATTCTCGTCGTTGGGTTTGCGCTGCCCTTGTGCGGCGCCGGCGCCATGGGCTGGCGGACGAAATAATTTCGTCAGCGCCGGCGCAGCTTGCGGCAGAACACGTCGTACATCGCGCCGATGATGGTGCGCGCCTCGTCGCTGGCGAGATTGTAATAGATCACCTTGCCCTCGCGCCGCGTCGACACCAGGCCGTCCGCGCGCAGGCGGGCGAGCTGCTGCGATACCGTCGGCTGGCGCAAACCGAGCGCGTCCTCCAATTCGCTCACCGACTTTTCGCCCTCGGCCAGAATGCACAGGATGATCAGCCGGCTTTCGTGCGCGAGCGCCTTGAGGAAATTGCTGGCCCGCTTGGCGTTGCTGAGCATGCGGTCAACATCGTGCGCACGGCTGCGGCTTTCCTGACGTTGCAATTCCATTTGCCCACCCACACTCACGTTCGCGCGGCGCAAGAAAATTGAAGAGCGGTCGGCGGCGCGCAATGTATTTTAAAAAGCTGCGCGCGTTCATCGCCCGTTCCGGCGGCGTCCAACTTTTTGATCAGCACGCCGAGCAGGCCCCAGAAGTGATCCTCGCCGGGATAGCCGCGAATGCGGCCGATTTCCCGGCCCCGGTCGACCAGCACGAACAGCGGCGTCAGCCGTTCCGGGTCGAGAAACGCCAGGTCGGACGGCAGCTTGCGCGCAATATTCACGCGCCGCAGCGGCGCGCGCCGGCCTTCCGCGGTCTTGCGGTAGATCGGCGCGATCTCGCGATCGAAGGCTTCGCACCAGGCGCAGCCGGCCTGCTCGAACATCACGAGTTCGGCCGCGCGCGCGTTCGACACCGTCAACGCAAGAAATATTGCGCCGAACAGGGCGGCGCGAGAAAATAATTCCTGCATCGTTCGCTTGCTCGCCAACATCATTCTCTGCCCGAAAAACCCGCGCTGAATCGCGCGAATATGTATCACAATTGCAGAATATGTCGATGCATCCGCGCTAGCCAAAGCGGAACGCCAGCAGATTGTCGAACGAGCGCAATTCGATCAGCACGCGATGCAGCAGGTCGCTGTCGCGGGTGGCGATCGCCTTCGGGATCAGCGCGAGCCCGGCCTTGGCGCCGTCGACCAGGCGGCGGAATTCCGGCGCTTGGCGCAGCGCATCGCCCGCCATGCCGTCGCAGCGGTCGAGCGCGTAACCGTAGATCGAAGCCTTGTTGGCGATGCCGAAGCGCGTTTCCGATTTCGTCCAGTCGAGCGCGCGGTCGTTGTAGACCATCAGCGCGTCCATGGCGGCATTGGCGTCGCGCACGCAGTCGGCCAGCACCGCGATGCCGGCGGCCTTGCGCAAGTCGTGGAAGTCGCCGCGGATGGCGTCGAGCGATTGGCGCGCGGCGTCGGGGCGTCCGCTCTTGAGCATGAGGTCGGCTGCGACCAGGCGCGCGCTCACCTCGGTCCACAGCGTGCCGTAGCGCGCGACGCCGTCGAAGGCATCGGGCCGCTTGCCGATGAAGCGCTGCTGCAGCGCGCCCCAGGCTTCGCGCAGGCGGTCGAGTTCGAGCGAGGCGAGATCGATATTGCCGGTGCGCAGATAGCCGATCGCCACCCGGTTATGCGATTCCGCTTGTTCCACCGCGGCGTTGAAGTCGGCAAGATCGCCGGCCCGGGCAGCCGCCGCACCCGCCGCCAGAGCGAGCGCGAGGCATGCAATGCGGGCTAGACTGGAAAACATCGATTCTCACCGGATTTTGACGCAAGCTATATAGAGTTAAGAATATAACCGTCGTGGGGCAGGGCGGCGAGGCCGCTTTGCCCGCGTGGTTTATGAGATCGCACCCCATGACGACACGGCGAAACCTGCTGGTTGGCGCGGCCTCCCTTGCGGTGCTGGGCGCCGCGCGCGCGTCCGCCGAGCCGATTCTGACCGACGACGGGCTCTACAAGGAGCCCTGGTTCCTGGAAAGCTTTCTCGAACTCGCCGACGATCTCGAAGCCGCCCACAAGGAAGGAAAACGCCTCGCGATCATGTGGGAGCTGAAAGGCTGCCCCTATTGCAAGGAAACGCATTTCGTCAATTTCGCGCGCGGCGACATTTCCGACTACATCAAGGCGAATTTCGAGGTGCTGCAACTCAACATCATCGGCGCGCGCAAGGTGACCGATTTCGACGGCACGGAACTGTCGGAAAAGGCGCTGGCCGCCAGATATGACGTGCGCTTCACGCCGACCTTCCAGTTCTTCCCGGAGCGGGCCGGCCCGCTCAAGGCCCTGCCGCCGCAAAAGCGCGAAGTGGCGCGCCTGCCGGGCTACATGCGGCCCGAGGATTTCCTCGCCATGTTCCGTTACGTCCGGGAAAAGGCCTATGAGGGCAAGAGCTTCCGGGACTACGTCAAAGCGCTGCCGAGCTGACGGCTTTATGCCCGCGGACGGTGCGCGCTCGGGACGCATATTCTTTTTTGCCTATATGATTTGAACCGGCCCGCGCTGGCGGCTATGGTCGCGGCTGGGCGGGGCCTGTTCTGTCTGCCCCAAAACGATCATGTGGGAGGAACGACCGATGCGACAGCTATCCCGTCGCGCAACGCTTGCGCTTGGTGCCGGCGGCGCGGCGCTCAGCGTCCTCGGCTGGGGCGGCAATGCCCGGGCCGGGGCCAAGGAAGCGGCGGACGAAATCGCCAAATTCACCGGCGGCAAGACGGCCGCGCCGGGCAAGATCTCGATCGAGCTGCCCGAGATCGCCGAGAACGGCAACACCGTGCCGCTGTCGGTTGCGGTCGACGCGCCGATGACGGCCGACAACTATGTCAGCGAAGTGCTGGTGGTCGCCGACGGGCAATCCGAGGCCGGGCGTGGCCACGTTCCACTTCTCGGCCATGTCGGGCAAGGCGGCAGCCTCGACCCGCATCCGGCTCGCCACCACGCAGAACATCGTCGCGGTCGCCAAGACCAGCAAAGGCGAATTCTTCACCGGCCAGAAGCTGGTGAAGGTCACCATCGGCGGCTGCGGCGGCTAGCGCATGATCATGCGCGCGAAATTATAAAGACAACAAAAGATTGAGGAGGAAACCATGGCGGAAAAACCGCGGCTGAAGCTTCCCACGGAAGCCAAGAAAGGCGAGATCATCGAGATCAAGACGCTGATGCCGCACATTATGGAGTCGGGTCAGCGCAAGGATAAGGACGGCAAGCCGATCCCGCGCAAGATCATCAACAAGTTCACGGCCGAGTTCAACGGCAAGCCGGTGTTCAGCGCCGATATGGATCCGGCGATCGCCGCCAATCCATACATGCAATTCTTCGCCAAGGTCGAGGAAAGCGGCACGTTCAAGTTTACGTGGACCGACGACGACGGCAGCGTCACCACCGCGGAACAAAAAATTACCGTGGGCTGACCAACGTTGCGCGCCGCCTCGGCGCGGAGCGGCATTAATGACAACAATCGGTTCGGGGAGGATGTGATGACCCGTGGAGGGATTCTGGGGAGCGGCGTCGCCGCCGTCGCACTGATCGCGGCCGGCGCTTTTGGTCTGGCGGTCGACGCCCATGCGCAGGCGAAGGGCAAAGTGGCGCCGCTCGAGCTCAAGGACGATGCGTCGGTGCGGCCGTGGAAGCGCTATGCCGGCTGGCCCGCGCGCGACGAATCCAAATGGAACACGCTGGCGCAACTGGCGTCGCCGCCGGCGCCGAAGGCGCCGCGCAAGCTCACCGGCCCGATCGTCGGCGACGCCGCCAAGGGCGCCAAGCTGGTGGCCGATCGCAACCGCGGCGGCTCGTGTCTGGCCTGCCACGTGATGGGGCAGGCCGGCAACGCCGATCTGCCGGGCAATGTCGGGCCCGATCTGTCCGAGATCGGCAATGCCGGGCGCGAGGACGAGTGGCTGTTCAACTATATCTACGACGCGCGCGTCTACAATCCGGATGCCGTGATGCCGCCCTGGGGCAGCCATGGAGAGTTCAGCGATCAGGAAGTCAGCGACATGGTCGCGTTCCTGAAGACGCTGAAGTCGCCGGCGAAGTTCAAGACCGCGCTCGACGATCCCAACAAGCGCCCGGCGCCGGTCGAGAAGCGCGACAATCTCGACCCGATGGAAAATCCCGGCATGTGGGCGCTCGACAAGGCGGCGGCGTTATGGAAAGAGCGCGGCCCGACCGGCTTCGCGTGCGGCACCTGCCACAACGATCCGAAAGCGGCGTTCAAGACCTGGGCGGCGTCGATGCCGAAATGGGAACCGCGGCTGAACAAGGTGCTGGGCGTCGAGGAATTCATTACCCGCCACGCCAAGGCCACCACCGGGCTGACCTGGCTCATGGAAACCGACCAGAACCGCGATATGTCGGTCTATCTGCACAATCTCGCCAATGGCGCGCCGATCGCGGTCGACACCACCAGCGCGGAGGCGAAAGCGGCGATCGAACGCGGCAAGGAGCTCGCCAACCGTAAGCTCGGCGAACTCAACTTCTCCTGCAGCGACTGCCACGGCAAGGCGGCCAATCACTGGATCCGCGGGCAATGGCTGGGCGAGCCGAAGGGCCAGCTCGACCACTTCCCGACCTGGCGCACCAGCCTGCTGGCGATCTGGGACATCCGCCAGCGCTTCCAGTGGTGCCAGGTCAACATCCGCGCCGACGAACTGCCGCCGGACGCCAAGGAATACGGCGATCTGGAACTCTATCTGGCGTCGCTGAACGAGGGACAGAAACTCAGCGTGCCGGGGATCAGGCACTAACAAACTGTCATTCCGGGGCGCGCCGAAGGCGCGAACCCGGAATCCAGACGCACGTCACGGCTCTCGCATGGTTCTGGATTCCGGGTTCGCACGCTTGCGCGTGCGCCCCGGAATGACGGAATAGGACAAACATTCCATGATCACCCGCCGTGAAATTCTCCAGGTCGGCGCCGCCACCGCGGCGCTCGCCGTCGGGGGCGGCTTCACGCGCGCCATGGCGCAGCAGCGGCTGAGCGAAGCCGAATTGCTGAAATTCGACGCGCTCGGCAATGTCACGCTGCTGCATGTCGCCGACATCCACGGCCAGCTGATGCCGGTCTATTTCCGCGAGCCGTCGATCAATCTCGGCGTCGGCGAGGCGAGGGGACAGCCGCCGCATCTCACCGGCAAGGATTTCCTCCAGCGCTTCGGCATCCCGGCGCAATCCGCCGCGGCGTACGCCCTGAGCGCGGAGGATTTTGCGGCACTGGCGAAAACCTACGGCCGCATCGGCGGGCTCGACCGGCTCGCCACCGTGGTCAAGCGCGTGCGCGCTGAGCGCGGCGACCAGGTGCTGCTGCTCGACGGCGGCGACACCTGGCAGGGCTCGCTCGGCGCCAATGCGAGCCGCGGCCAGGACATGGTCGACTGCATGGCGCTCTTGAAGCCCGATGCCATGACCGGCCACTGGGAATTCACCTATGGCGAGGCGCGGGTGAAGGAGCTGATCAAGTCGTTAAGCTTCCCGTTCCTGGCGCTCAATGTGCGCGACACCGAATGGAACGAGCCGGTGTTTCCGGCGATGAAACTGTTCGAGCGCGGCGGCGTGAAGATTGCCGTGCTCGGACAAGCGTTCCCCTACACGCCGGTCGCCAATCCGCGCTGGATGATGCCGAAATGGTCGTTCGGCATCCGCGAGGAGGAGGTGCGCAGCCAGGTCGACAAGGCGCGCAAGGGCGGCGCGCAACTGGTGGTGCTGCTCTCGCACAACGGCTTCGACGTCGACCGCAAGCTGGCCGCGCGCGTGCCGGGCATCGACGTGATCCTGACCGGGCACACGCACGACGCGCTGCCCGAAGCGATCAAGGTCGGCAACACCTTGCTGATCGCCTCTGGCAGCCACGGCAAATTCGTCTCCCGCCTCGACCTCGACGTGCAGAACGGCGCGGTGAAGGGCTTCCGCTACAAGCTGATCCCGCTGTTCGCCGACGCGATTGCGCCCGACGCCGAGATGACGGCGGCGATCGCCAAGGCGCGCGCGCCTTACGCCAAGGAACTGGCGCGCGTGGTGGGCAAGACGGAGTCGCTGCTGTACCGGCGCGGCAATTTCAACGGCACCTTCGACGACGTGATCTGCGCGGCGCTGCTGAAGGAGCGCGACGCCGAGATCGTGCTGTCGCCCGGCTTCCGCTGGGGCACCAGCGTGCTGCCCGGGCAGGCGATCACGGTGGAAGACATCCACAACGCCACCGCCATCACCTATCCGCAGGTCTATCGCATCGCCATGAGCGGCGAGCGGCTGAAGGAGGTGCTGGAGGACGTGGCCGACAATCTGTTCAACCCCGACCCGTACTACCAGCAGGGCGGCGACATGGTGCGCTGCGGCGGGCTCGGCTACGCCATCGATGTGGGCAAGCCGATCGGCCAGCGCATTTCGGCGATGACGCATCTCAAGAGCGGGCAGCCGATCGAGCCGAAGAAGGATTACACGGTCGCCGGCTGGGCCAGCGTGAACGAGGGCACGCAAGGCCCGCCGGTGTGGGAGCTGGTCGAGCGCTACATTGCCGCCGAGAAGACCGTGCGCGTTACACCGAATACGAGTGTGAAAATTTCCGGGGCCTAGGCGCGCCTCGTCGGCACGACGCCGGACAACAAGGCGCGCAAGCGCCGCGGGGGGCGGCGCCGGGCGTTTTGCGTCCGGGCCGCGTTTCCCTTATGACTTGCGCCCGAACTTCAATGCAAACCCGGACACTCCATGGCCAAACTCAATCTTTCCGTCGCGGTCGGCCCTTATGACCGCACGCGCGCGCTGATCGACGGCAGCGTGCAGATCGACGGCGTCAAGCCGACCTGCATGACGCTGTCGCCGGAGGAAATCTTCTTCCGCGCGCTGCGCCACGCCGAGTTCGATATCTGCGAATTGTCGCTGTCGAGCTTCACGGTCAAGACCGCGCAGGGCGGCGGCGCCTATGTCGGGGTGCCGGCCTTCGTCTCGCGCGCCTTCCGCCACACCTCGATCTATGTGCGCACCGACCGCATCAAGAAGCCGGCGGACCTCAAGGGCAAGACGCGTCGGCGTGCCGGAATATCAGTTGACGGCCAATGTGTGGGCGCGCGCCATTCTCGAGGACGACCACGGCGTCAAGCCCGCCGACATCCATTGGATCCGCGGCGGCATCGAGGATGCCGGCCGGCCGGAGAAGATCTCGATCACGCTGCCGAAGGACGTGAAGCTCGACAACGCGCCGGCCGGCAAGACCATCTCGGCGCTGCTGGCCGAGGGCGCGATCGACGGCTTCATCGCGCCGCGCCCGCCGTCGCTGCCGAAGAACACGCCGCATGTCGGCTGGCTGTTTGCCGACCCGGTGGCGGCGGCCAAGGATTATTTCAAGCGCACCGGCATCTTTCCGATCATGCATCTGGTCGGCGTGCGGCGCACGCTGGCCGAGCAGCATCCCTGGCTGCCGGGCGCGGTGTTCAAGGCGTTCGCGCAGGCCAAGAGCGCGGCGCTCGAGCAATTGAACGACACCTCGGCCACCAAGGTGACGCTGCCCTTCGTCGAGGAGCGGCTGATGGAGGCGCGCGCGCTGATGGGCGAGGATTTCTGGTCCTACGGCGTCGCGGAGAACCGCAAGACGCTGGAGACGTTCCTGCGCCACCATCATGCGCAAGGCCTGTCGTCGCGCTTGGTGACGCCGGAGGAACTGTTCCATCCCGGCACGCTCGAAAGCTTCAAGCTTTAGCGATCGCATGGCCACGATCACCAGCATCGCCGGCGGCGCGCCCAAGCCGGTGTTCGACCGGCTCGGCCCGGTTTACCAGCAGCGCACCGGTCATAAGCTCAACGCGCTGTACGACAGCATGAGCGGCATTGCCGCGCGGGTCGCCGCGCATGAGGCGCTCGACGTGCTGCTGATGCCGGTGGAGACGATCGAGAGCTACATCAAGCAGGGCATCGTGCAGGGCGCCTGCACGCCGCTCGCCAATATCGGGCTCGCGGTCGGCGTGACCGCCGGGGAGCCGGTGCCCGATGTCTCCACGCCGGAGGCGCTGCGCGCGGCGCTCATGGCCGCGCGCGGCGTGGTGCATGCGCCGCCGACCGCCACGCCGAGCGGCGCGCAGAGCGACAAGGTCATCAAGACGCTGGGCTTAAGCGAAGCGCTGGCGGGCCGCGTCGCGCACAAGGTCGGGCTTGCCGGCGGGCTGGCCATGATCGCGAGCGGCGAGGCGACGCTCGGCATCTTCCCCAAGAGCGAGATCGTGAGCGTCGCGGGCATTACGCTCGCCGGCGCGCTGCCGCCGTCGCTGCAACTCACCATCACCTACGGCGCGGGCGTGACGGCGTCGAGCCAGGTCGCCGAGGAGGCCGCCGAGTTCATCCGGTTCCTGATCGAACCGGAGAGCCGCAAGGTATGGACGGCGTGCGGGTTTGATCCAACGACCTGATCCAAACCCGTTCGTCCCCGCGCAGGCGGGGACCCAGACTCCTTCCTTTGCTGCTTGCGGGCTTGGCCCCTAGGTTCCCGCTTGCGCGGGAACGAACGGAGTATGCGTTCAGGCTTTCGCCGGCCTGAGCTTGACGTGGATGTTCTTCTCCTGCGTGAAGCTCAGCATCTCCTCGAAGCATTCCTCGCGGCCCAAGCCCGACTGCTTGTAGCCGCCGAACGGCGCGCCGAGGAAATGCTTGCCGAACTCGTTGATCCAGACGTAACCCGCTTCCACCGCCATGGCGGTGCGGTGCGCGGTCGATAGATCGTTGGTCCAGATCGAGGCGGTGAGGCCATATTCGACCTGGTTCACTTCGGCCAGCATCTTGGCCTCATCGCTCCATTTGAACACGCCGAGCACCGGCCCGAAGATTTCCTCGCGCGCGATGCGGTTTTTTCCCGAAACGGCGAACACGGTCGGCTCGATATAGAGCCCCTTGGCGAGCGCCGGATCGGCCGGCCTGCCGCCGCCGGAAATGAGTTCGGCGCCTTCCTGCTTGGCGGATTCGATATAGCTCATCACCCGGTCGAACTGGGCCTGCGATGCGATCGCGCCCATGGTGGTGGCCGGATCGGTCGGAATGCCGGGCTTGAAATGTTTGATCTTCTCCTTCACCCGCGCGACCACGGCGTCATAAATCGCCTCGTGAATGAAGGCGCGGCTGGTCGAGCCGCAGGACTGCCCGCACCAGGTGAAATTCATGCCGCCGATGACCGCGCCGGCGACCTCGTCGGGGTCGGCGTCGCCATAGGCGATCAGCGCGTTCTTGCCGCCCAGCTCCAGCATGGTGCGCTTGACCGTGTCGGCGGCGGCCTTCATCACCGCGCGCCCGGTCGGCACGCTGCCGATCAGCGCGATCATCGCCACGTCCGGGTGGCTGGCGAGCCGTTGGCCGGCCTCGCGCCCGCCCGGCACCACATTGAACACGCCGGCCGGCAGCAAGCCGCCGATCAATTCGGCCAGCCGCAGCGAGGACAGCGGCGCCTGCTCGGGCGGCTTGACGATCACGCTGTTGCCGGCGGCGAGCGGGGCGGCGGATTTGCCGGCGCAGAACATGAACGGGTGATTGAACGGGATGATGCGGCCGACGACGCCCAGCGGCTCGCGCACCGAGAAATTGACCACGTCCGGTCCCATCGGGATCGAGGAGCCTTTCATTTCGGTCACGAAGCCGGCGAAGAACTCCATCTGCGCGGCGGCGATCATGGCGTCGCTCACCATCTCGCGCACCGGATTGCCGCAGTCGGCGGCGTCGATCATGGCCAGCTCATTGGCATTCTGGCGCAGGATTTCCGCGATCCGGCGCAGGATCTTGGCGCGTTCGAGCGGCAGCACGCGCCGCCATTCCTTGAACGCGGCCTTGGCGGCGGCCACCGCCGCGTCGATATCCTCGGCCCCGGCGTCGGCCACCTTGCCGAGCGACAAGCCGGTGCCGGGATTCATGGTGTCGACGAAGCGGCCGGATTTCGGCTCGTGCCAGGCGCCGCCGTAATAGGCGCCGCGGTTGGTCGGCAGCGCCACGGCCTGCGCCGTGGCCGCCTGCGGGGAGATTGCGGTCGTCATGACATTCTTTCCTTTGTGCGGGCGCGGGCGGGCGTCGCGCGCCCGCCCGGCCTGATCGGCGACGTGCTTACTTGTCGCCTATTTGGCGATGTCGGTCTGGATCAAGTCGGTGACCTGTTCCTTGGTGAGCGGCTTGGCCGCATATTTGAGATCGACCGCATCGACCAGCAACTGATCGATGCCCTTGATCTCGCTCATCTGCAGCAGCGACTTCGGGAAGAACTCGTCGCGCACGCGCTTGGCCATGGCCGGGGTGATCTTGGCGAATTCGGCGTAATCCGTCATCACCTGGGGATTGTCCGAATACATGTAGTCGATGGTTTCGCGATAGGCCTGCATGAAGCGGCGGATCACGTCGTGGCGGGTCTTCAGCGTGTCGGCATTGGCGATGATGGTGCGGATGGTCTGACCCTTCACGATCTGGGTATCGCTGCCGCGCGCGACCAAGTGGATCTTGCCTTCGTCGATTTCCTTCAGGCCGAACGGCGGCGAGGCCCAGCCGATATCGACCTGGTCGCTCATCACATTGGTCAGCGTCGCCGGCGGACTGCCGGTGGCGATCGGCTTCACGTCGAGTTTCCATTCCTTGATGAAGGCCTTCACCATCGAATCGGTCGAGGAGCCGTTGGTCGAATAGGCGATGCTCCTGCCCTTGGACTGCGCCGGATCCTTCAAGGACTTGATCGCCGGGTCCTTGGCATACCAGTAGTCGGCGGCACCCGTTGCCTCCGCCGCCACAATGCGGATCGGCGCGCCCTTGGAGTAATAGCCGATGGCGCCGAGCGTGCCGACCGCAAGCCCGAGATCGACATTGCCCGAGATCACCGGCTGCACGGTCTCGCCGCTGCCGCGGGTATAGACCATTTCCATGGTGATGCCGTGCTTCTTGAAGATGCCGGCCTTCTCGCCGAGATGCGGCACGGCGGTGTCCCAATTGCCGCGCTGACCGATGGTCATTTTCACCAGATCGTCGGCCGATGCCGGGCTTGCCAGAGCGACGGCGGCGAGGACGGCGGCGCCGGCCAGGTGCTGGATATGTTTCATGTAACCTCCCATTGTGGTTTGCGTTGTTATTGGCGTCTGATGCTGTCGAGGCCGCCGAGACGGCCGACCAGCGCGTTGGCTCCGATCGACAGCACGAACAGCACGATCAGCATGGCGTACATGCGCGGCATGTCGAAGGTGCTGTAGGCGTTGATGATCAGGAAGCCGACGCCTTTGTTCGACAGTTTGGTTTCGGCCAGAAGCGTGCCGATCAGCGCCACGCCGAGGCCGAGGCGCACGCCGTTGATGATCGGGTGGCGCATCGCCGGCAGGTAGATTTTCGTCACCATCTGCATGGTGGTGGCGCGGAAACTGTTGCCGACGCGGATCAGCACCTTGTCGATCTGCCGCATGCCGGCGGCGACGCTGAGCGCCACGGGAAAGAAGCAGGACAGCGAGCCGAGCGCGATCTTGGATTCCGGTCCGACGCCGAAATACATGATCATGATCGGGAAGAAGATGATCTTGGGAGTCGGCCCCAGATAGTAGATGTAGGATTCGAAAGCCTTCGACAGAAACCGGTTGCCGCCGAGCAGGAGACCGACCGTGAGGCCGGACAGCCCGCCGACCGTCAAGGCCACGCCGATTTCGCCGGCGGTGACGCCGAGATTGAAATAAAACTCGCCGCTGGTGAGCAGGGCGATCAGCGCGCGGCCGATCGCCAGCAGCGAGGGCACCACGTCGCGGTAGAGCCAGCCGGAATGGGACAGGAACTCCCACACCGCCAGCACGCCCAGGATGATGGCGACGCGCAGCAGCGTCACCGGACTGAGCGCCGGCGCCGCTACCGCCGCTTGTCTCAGTCGACCGGTCTCAGCCATCGCTCGGCCTTTTCCAACGCCATGAAGAACAGCACGCTCACCAGGATCACGAAGCAGATCGCCGCATAGGTGCCGGCGAGGTCGTAGCGCTCGGCGAGCTCGTTGATGAGCTGGCCGAGCCCGCCGAAATTGATCAGGAATTCGACGCCGACGATATTGATCAGCGCGAAGATCAAGCCCAGCCGCACGCCGACGAAGATGGTCGGCAAGGCGGCCGGAAACAGGATCTTCCAGAATTGCTGCGACGCGTTGAGGTTGAAGCTGCGGCCGACATTGACGAGCACCTTGCGGGTGCCGGAAATGCCTTCGATGGTCTTCAGGATCACCGGCGGCAGCGCGGCGACGAAGCCCATCATGATGATCGTCCAGGCGCTGCGCCCGAAGATCACCAGGAACAACGGGTAACACAGCACGACCGGCGCCGAGGCCATGGCGGCGACCCAGGTCTCGCACGCTTTTTGCAGCAACTTGAAACGGTGCATCAGCACGCCGCCGGCGACCCCGAACACCGTCAGCATGACGCCGGCGGTGAGGCATTCGGCGAGGGTGAGCAGGAAGCGGCTGAACACGTGTTCCTCGACGATCACCCGCCCGAAACTGGCCAGGATTTCCGAGGGCGGCGGCACGATGAAACGGTTGATGGCGCCGATCCGGATCAGCAATTCGATGACCAGAAAAAACACCACGAGGCTGCCGACGCCGACGGCCGCCGGTGCGAAGGCGTTCGGCCGCGAACGCTTTGCCGGCGCGGCGGCGGTCACGACGATGAGCCTTCGTGATGCAGCACGTGGGATTCCTCGTCGCGCATGCCGCGGCTGGCCTCTTCGCGCAGATCGCTCCAGATTTGCGCCACGTAGCGGCCGAAGGCTTCGCTGCTGACGATCTCGGAGGTGCGCGGGCGCGGCAGGTTGATGTCGACGATGCGTTTGGTTTTGCCGGGCCGGTAGGTCATCACCAGGATGCGGTCGGACATCTGCACCGCTTCGGTGATGTTGTGGGTGATCAGCAGCGTGGTCTGCTTGAGCTGCTGCTGGATCTGCAGCACCTTGTCGCCGAGCAGGAGCCGGGTCTGCTCGTCGAGCGCGGCGAACGGCTCGTCCATCAGCAGGATTTTCGGCTCGGAAGCGAGCGTGCGGGCGAGCGAGACGCGCTGGCGCATGCCGCCGGAGAGTTCGCCCGGATAGCGGTTCTCGAAACCGTCGAGGCCGACCAGCGATATGAAATGGCGCGCGCGCTCGGCGCGTTGGGCGCGCGCCATGCCGACGAGTTCGAGCGGGAAGGCGACATTGTCGATCACCGTGCGCCAGGGGAAGGTGGATTCCTCCTGGAACACCATGCCGATCGATTTGTGCGGACCGGAAATGGTCTCGCCGGCGACGCTGACGACGCCCTCATGGTGGCTGAGCAGCCCGCCGATCACATTGAACAGGGTCGATTTGCCGCAGCCGGAAGGGCCGATGACCGAGAGGAATTCGCCCGGCCTGACCTTGAACGACACGTCGTCGACCGCGGTGATCGGGCCGTCCGGCGTCTCGTAGCGCACGATGATATCGTCCACCACCAGGATGGCCTCATCCGATTGCCTTGGCGGTGCAGGTGACATCGGAACAGCCTACTCACTTTTACGGGTCATCACAGCGGTCATCGCGGCAGTGTAGCCGGGTTCCACGCGCACATCGACGACGGCGACATCGCCGGCCTCGACCGCGGCGATCGCCTTCTCGAAAGTGGGCAGCAAATCGTCGATCAAACCGACCGGGCCAAAGCCTTGCGCGCCTTGCGCGCGGGCGATGCCGGCGATGTCGATATCGGGCTCGGAAATGCGCTGGCCGACCCAGCGGTTCTCGACCGGCCGGTTGCGCATGCGGGCGACCCGTTCCTGGTGCAGTTCGTCGTTGAAGAAGGAGCGATTGTTGGCCACCACCAGCAGGAGCGGAATGCGGTAATGCGCCGCGGTCCAGAGCGCGGTGACACCCATCATGAAGTCGCCATCGCCGCACACCGCGACCGCCATGCGGCCCGAGCCTTTGAGCGCGAGCGCGGCGCCGACCGAAATGCCGGGGCCGCCGCCGACGCCGCCGCCGCCGTCGGAGCCGAGATAGTCGAGCGGGTGGCGAAACGGCCAGCTGGCGCCGTTCCATGACAACGAGACGTGGGTGAGCGAAGTGGGCCGGTCGCCGACGGCGCGGCGCAGCGCGTCGGCCAGATGATCGACGGTGAGCTTGTCGTCGCTGAGCTTGGGAAATTTCGGTGTCACCGGCGACATCGCCCGCGGACCGCTCGGCCCGAGCGCCGCCAGCAAAGCCGGCACCGCGGCATCCGGTTCGCAGGCGATCAGCACATCGACCGGTGGCAGACCCTGATAGTCCATGCTCCAGCCGTTGTGCAGGCGATGATCGAGCGAAACCTGCACGACCTTGGCCGCGATATTGCCGCCGACATTCTTGAAGGTGCCGGCAATATCGACCCAGTCGAGGCTGAGAATGGCGTCGGCGGCGCGGAGCGCATCCGCTGCCTCTGGCACCGGCGCGATGGTGCCAGGCGCGCCAGCGTGCAGCGGATGATCGGTCGGGAAGGCGGCGCCGACTTTTAGATCGGTGATGACGCGCGCGCCGAGGCGTTCGGCCAGCGCCACGCGCGCTTTCCAGGCGTCGAGATCGCGCGACACGCGGCCGGCCAGCATCACCGGATGCTTGGCGGCGAGCAACAGCGCGGCGGCTTTCTTGACGGTCTCCGCCGGCGCCGCGCTCGCGGTCTCCGGCATGTAGCGCTTGGCGTCGATCGGGGCGACCGGCTCGGCCAGCTTGGCTTCCTGCATCTCGGCGTCGAGATTGATGTAAGTCGGCCCGCGCGGCGCGGTGTTGGCGATCCAGCCGGCGCGCAAGACCGCTTCGCGCGCGGCGACCGGCGACGCCGGCTGGTCGTCCCATTTGGTGTAGCCGCGCACTAGCGCGCCCTGGTCGCGCGCGGTGTGGATCCAGTCGATCCACGGCCGCCGCTTGGTCGCGTCGACCGGCCCGGTGGCGCCGAGCACCACCATCGGCATGCGGTCGCACCAGGCGTTGAAGAACGCCATGGTGGCGTGCATCAGGCCGACATTGGAATGCACCGCCGCCGCCATCGCCTTGCCGGTCACCTTGGCATAGCCGTGCGCGATGGCGACCGCGCTTTCCTCATGCAGGCAGAGCAGCATCTGCGGCCGCTCATTGCCGAGGTAGTTGACCAGACTGTCGTGCAGCCCGCGATAGCTGGCGCCCGGATTGAGCGCGATATACGGAATGTCGAGCGCGCGCAGCGCGTCGGCCACCACGTCGCTGCCGAAGCCGGCGGCGTTGACGCCGGCGAGCACCGGGCGGTCGATGGTGGCGGTATCGGCCGCAGATTGCGCGCGCGCGGCGGCGGGCGGCGCCTTGCCAGAACTGGTCAGCGACATGCGATTGCGTTCAGACCGTCGCACCCTCGACTGTTGCGGCCGTGGGCGGCTTCCGGCTGACTTCCTCCCTTTGAATGCGCGCGAGTTTACGCGCCGCGCGTCGTTTGAGCTTGTCGCACACTATAGGCTTTGACATTAGCGCACAGAAGCCGCTAAATGCGCAAATAATTGTTGCATATTGCACAACAATGAGAAGCGCGCATGGATCGTTTCCGCACCATGGAGAGCTTCGTGCGTGTGGTGCGCGCCGGCAGTTTCACGATCGCCGCCAGCCAGCTCGGTCTTTCGCGCGCCTTGGTGTCGCGCCACGTGAGCGACTTGGAAACCAGGCTCGGTGTGCGCCTGCTGAGCCGCTCCACGCGCTCGCTCAGCCTGACCGAGGAGGGCTCCGCCTATCTCGAATTCTGCGAGCGGGTGTTCCGCGACATCGAAAGCAACGAACGCTCGATCCTGCGCACACGGCTGGAACCGGTGGGCGCGCTGAAGATCATGGCGCCGAAATCGTTCGGCACCATGCATCTGTCCGATGCCGTCATCGCCTTCGCCAAGGCGCAGCCGCGGCTGCGCGTGTCGCTGATCCTGGAAAACACGCCGTATCGCGGCTCCTACGATTTCGCCGAGCGCGGTCTCGACCTGATGTTGTGCTTTTCCACCGCGCGCGGATCGTCGGTGGTGGAGCAGGAGATCGCGACGCTCGAATGGGTGGTGTGCGCATCACCAGACTACCTGGCCCGCGCCGGGCGGCCGCAGAGCCCGGCGGAGCTGGGCGACCATGCCTGCCTCGTGCATGTGGATGTCACACCGAACGACAGCGTCTGGCGTTTCGAGGGACCGAAGGGACCGGCCCCGGTGAAAGTGCGCGGCGCGTTCTTCTCCAACGCGGCGCTGACCTTGCGCAAGGCCGCGGTTGAGGGACTGGGCGTCACGCTGGTGCCGCGCTATGCGGTGGCTGACGATCTCGCTGCCGGAACTCTGGTGACGGTGCTGCCGCGCTATCGCGTCGCGCCGCGTCCGCTGGTCGCGGTCTATCCGCATACGCCGGCGATCCCGCGCAAGATTCAGGCCTTCGTCGATTTCCTGAAGGTCTGGATGGCCGAGCAAGGCCTCGGCCGCCGGCCGAGCGCGCGGATCGCCGCCAGCGCGTGATCGCCGGCGCGCGATTTCACGAACCCTGACGCAGCCTCGCCAGCACCTTGAGGCCGGCATAGCCGTCGGCCGGCTGCATGCCGACTTTTTTCTGGAAGGCGAGAATGGCCTTGACCGTATCCAAGCCGGTGCGGCCGTCGATGCCGTCGGTCGGAAAGCCGCGCTCGTTGAGGCGGCGCTGGATTTCCTTGACCTCGGCAAGCGTCGGCGTGCGCTCGCCGCCGGGGAACTGCTGGCGGAACGGCGGGTCGCCGCGGATCAGGTCGCCGAGATGGAGCAGCGCCAGCGTGTAGCTGGTGGAGGGGTTGTAGGAATAGACGGCGTAGAAATTCTGCCCGACCAGGAAGGCCGGCCCGCCGCGCACAGGCTGCCACAGTTTCACGCGGTCGCCCGGCCGCTCGAAGGCCTTGCCGTCGGCGCGATTGACGCCGAGCGCTTGCCATTGTCCGTAGGTGCGCCAGCCACTGGCCTCGCGTCCGCTCAGTTTGACTTCGCAGCCCCAGGTTTCGCCGCGCCGGTATTTTCCGCGCTCGACCAGGTAGCGCGCGGTGCCGGCGAGTGAATCGTCGGGGTTGCCGAACGGCGTGATGCGGCCGTTGCGGTCGTAGTCGACGCCCATGTGCAGCCACACCTCCGGCATCCACTGGGTGTGGCCCATGGCGCCGGCCCAGGAGCCGATCATGTCCGGGGCTTGCGCCCAGCCGCGATCGACGATGGTGAGCGCATTGAGCAATTCGGCTTCCCAATAGGAGCGCCGGCGCGGCTCGCCCCAGGCCAGCGCCGCCAGCGCCGGGATCACCGGCCGCATGTATTTCCGATTGATGATGACATCGCCGAACGACAACTCCATGCCCCACAGGCCGAGCATGGTGTAGCGGTCGACGCCATAGTCCCGCTCGATCCGCGCCAGCAGCCCGGCATATTCGCGGGCGCGTTCCTTGCCGGTGATGACGCGCCAATCCGAGCAGCGGCGGTTGATGTACTGCCAGACCTGCTTCGGTGAATTCCGGCTGCGCGCGAAACTGTTCGAATACGCTGGTGTCGGGCGTGAGTTCGTTCATCACCCGGTCATAGGTTGCCTCCGAGATGCCGCGCCGCAGGGCGCGGGCGCGGAAATCGGCAACCCAGCGGGCGAAGTCGGGCGATGGCTTGGCAAGCGCCGGTCCGCCGCAAGCGAGGCTCGCGCCGGCAGACAAGCGCGGCGGAAAGGCAGGCGCGCCGGGTCAAAAGCATGGTCGTTCGGGGGACCTCGCGCGGAGGGAATCGCGGCATGGCGGCAGTCTATTCGCCGCGGCGTCCGGCCAACAGCCTGTTGCAAAAATTGACCGGGACGCGGATGCAAAAGCGGATGGCCAAAGGCCAGACCAAAACCCGCAGGCGAAATCTTTCACTCCGGCGGCAATCAATAACGAAAACCTTCGCGCTCTTGTTTTGAGAACCATTCCGACAGGGTCTTTGGTTCCGATCCTGAAGCCTTGCGGCCCGATCGGCGCAGCGCTGTTTTGACATCGTCCCGGACATGTTTCTCCGGGCGTTCGCGCGCAACCACTGCCGGTTCCGTCTCCGTGACCGCGCTTGCAGCGGCCAATTTCTCCGCGGCCTCTTTTTCGAGACGGAGTTTTCTCAATCGCGCCATCTTCTGGCGTTCCGCCTCGGCTTCGGCGTCGAGCGGCAACAGCACCTTCGGATGCGCCTCCTCGGCCGAGACCAAGAGGCCGATGATTGTTATTTCGCCGAGCGCCTTGCACGCTTCCAGCCGATGCAGTCCCTCGACCAGAACGAAGCGGTCTTCGTCGGGCCGAACGTGAATGGGAGTTTGTTGGCCGATTTCCAGGATGCTTTCCGCGATTTCCTGAACCACCTCGAATTTGAGAGTTTTCCTCCTCTTCACGGGAACGTAAATCTTGTCGATTGGAAAGCTTTCCGGTTTGGACATAGCTTCTACTCCGCAGCGATCCAGCCCAATCCAAAACAGCCGGCGCCAACGACGATGGCTTTGAGCAACGGGACCAGCACGCGCAAAGCGAATGGCGACATCGGGAACTCGGACCTCTCGCAAGAGGAACCAACATAATAAACAACATTCATCGGCCACGCCGCAAGACTTCCAAATGCGAAGGCGAGCAGGCGTGGAATTTTTGCAACTAGCGGATATGGCGCGCGGCGCGTCTTAGGAGTGAACGCCGGAACGACACCGGCATCAGTTCTCGGCCTTGTGCTGGCGCCGGTGGCGGATGCGGTGGCGTTTGTGCGGCATGGCGCGCGCGGCTTCCTGTTCGATTTTTGCCGGAGACTCGGACGAAGCCACCGGCGTTGCCGGCGGCAATGCCGAGGCCGTAGGAACTTCCGGTGGCGGCGTGGGGTGCAATACGACCGGCAGCTTGACGGGAACCGGCGGCGCCGGCTCGCCCGGTTCGATCTCGGTGCCGCGGCCGCCGACCAGGCGCTCATAGGCCGCGACCAGCGTCATGTACGGATTGACCCACACCCAGCCGATGGCGGTGAACACCTGAATGTTGAAATGCAGGTGGTAGGACGTGCCATTCTCATGGTCGCCCCAGGTGGCGACCTTGCCGATGATCTCGCCTTCGCTCACTTGCCGGCCGTTCAACAGGCCGTCCGCATCCATGAATTTCGGATTCATGTGCAGGTAGCGAAAGCGCACGTGTTCGTTTTCGGTATTGACCACGATATAAGCGCCGAGATTTCCCGGCAGGCGCCGGATGACACCGTCCTGCACGGCGGCGACGTAATCCTGATAGGGCAGGCAGCGATCGGCCTCGGCGTTGTTGAGCACGCATTGCGCGGGGCGAATGTCCTCGCCCTGGTGACCGTAACCGCCGGGGCACTGGCCGACCAGGAAGTCGCGCTGCTCGCAGAAATTGTCGCGCCACGGATAGCTGAAATTCACCGCCGCCGATTCATCGAACACCAGCGGCTGGCCGTTGACCTTGCACTTGGTACGGCGCGCCCTTCCTGCCCAGCCGCCCGACATGGCCGGTGCGGTAACAATCGCCCCACGGCAAAAACGACTGCGACTTTACGTACGCCGGCGCGCGGGCGACCGGAAAACGCATGCGGGCATAGACGTGGCGGTCAATGCGGCCGGGCATTTTTTTCCAGCCGGTGTTCTCGATCAGATCGCCGGGACCGTAATAGGTGAAATCCGACTTGGCCGCCGGCCGGCTGAGGTCGAATTTCGGCTCCGGAATTTTCGCCGGCGTGCCGCCGGCAATGTGCAGCAGCTTCAAAAAGCGCAGCGCGAGCGGATCGGCCTCCCGGCACGCCAGGTGCCGCGACGAAGGGTGCATGTCGTAGCACTGGATGGAGAGCACGTAAGGCACGCCGAAGCGCTGGAACACATAGCGCAAATGCGCTTCGCTTAAGACGCGCCGGATGCCGGGAAATGTTTCGAGCAGCTCCTTCGGCGGGGGAATTTCCTTTTCGATGTGGTCGGGGCCGTCGAGGTCGTAAATGAAAGCCGCGCCGGAAATCTCGAACACGATCGGCTTTGCAAAGCGGATCTTCAGCCCGTCTTGCTTGTTGCTGAGGGTGAAGGTCGCGTCATAGCCGGCCGGGCCGGGCAGGAAGAATTTGGTCGGATGGAAGCCGCCGAAATACTTGTCCGAACTCACCGCCTCCGGCTTGTTGTCGGCGGCATCCTTGTGAAAGGCGTCAACATCGAACGGCAGCAACACCGGAACCGTGCTTTTTCGATGCCGGCAAAGCGCTTGGCGGTAACGGCGTTGAGGCGGGCGAAGGCCTCGGCCGGCGACTGCGTGCCGCGATCGGGCAGGCGCGCTGCCGCCGCCTCCCAATTGACGTCGCTCGGCGTAACGATGGGGCTTGCCATCTCGCCCGCGGCCGCCGGACCGGTGACGAGCAACGCCAGGCTTACAAGAACCGCGCGTTTCAACAGGGATTACCTCGGTCGGCCCGTCAGCCCGGGCGGCAAGGTCGGTTTGCAAGAGTTAACGGCATCGCTCACCGGCATACAAGGGTTGCCGCCCGGTGTAGGGTACGGCCGGTAGCGGCGGAACGAACGGGGACGACATGACGGTCAACGAAGCGAGCAGGATGAGCGCGGCGGGCGCCGATCGCGAACCGGAAATCATCGAGAGTGGCGGCACGGCGCGGCTGCACCTGACGCTCGCCACCATGGACTACGACCACGTGCGTGACTTGACCAACGGGCAGGTGCGGGCGGACGGCATCGTGCTCACGGCTTTCAACCTGCCGATCGAGGAAGTCACCTTTCGCTTCGTCAAGAACCGCGAGTGGGACATATCCGAATTGTCGTTCGGCAAATTCATCGGCTTTGCCGCGCAGGGCAATTCGCCCTTTGTCGGCATTCCGGTGTTTCCCTCGCGCGTCTTCCGCCATTCGGCTTTTTACGTGCGCGCCGACCGCGGCATCGCCACGCCGAAAGACCTCGAAGGCAAGACCGTCGGCATTCCGGAATGGGCGCAGACCGCCGGCATCTATGCGCGCGGCTTCCTGGCCGAAACCGCCGGCGTCGATCTCACTAAGATCAAATGGGTGCAGGCCGGCCTGAACCAGGCCGGGCGCGACGAAAAGGTCGAGTTCACGCTGCCGCCGGGCATGCAATACCGGCAACGGCGCGACAGCAGCCTCTCCGCGATGTTGCTGTCGGGCGAACTCGACGCGGCGCTTACGGCGCGCGTGCCGGACGCTTTCAACGGCGGGCGGCGGCAAAATCGTGCGGCTCTATCCGGACTACCGCGGCGAGGAGATGCGCTATTACGACTTAACCGGCATCTTCCCGATCATGCATGTCATCGCCATGCGCCGCGCCGTGTTCGCGCGCTATCCCTGGGTGGCGATGAACATGTTCAAGGCATTTGAGCAGGCGAAAGCGCGCAGCCTGGAACGCATCAGCGATCTCACGGCGTCGCGCATTCCGGTGCCTTGGTCGGCGGCGATTGCCGGCGAATGGAGCCAGCGCTTTGGCGCCGATCCGTTTCCTTATGGATTGGAAGCCAACCGCAATACGCTCGACGCGTTCTGCCGCTTCGCCCACGACCAGGGTATCACCGCACGCAGGCTAACACCGGACGATCTGTTCCCGAAGGAAGTGCGCGCCAGCGTCAGGGTGTAACCGAATGCTTCCCTTGTTTCAGCGTTCGCGGGATTGCAGCCGAAGAGATGCCGAGCATCGGCGGAGGATATGTTCTCGCGCTTGCGCCAAATGCATTGACGCAAATCAATGAAAATTCCGCGGAATGGTTGGAAATAATATGTGTTTTTGCAAATATTTAGCGTATATTTTTCTCGCTTCGTGCACGCGGACGTTAGTTCCCTGATAACGAGCTACCACCCGGGAGGTATGCGATGAAATCCATGACCAAGCTCGCAATGCTAAGCGCATTGGCGGCGAGCTTTATCGGGATCGCGAGCTTTACGGCCCGCGCCGATGACGCGTTCTACACCTTTAAATCCGTGCTTTCTTCCGGGGGCGCTAATTGGTGCATCGATGTTCCCGGAGCCGAGTATCAGCCCGGCAAGCGCCTGGCGATATCGGACTGCGCTGGAAAACCCAGCCAGACCTTCGGTTTCGAGAATGGCAGCAACCTGACCAGTGGCGGGCTTTGCCTTGACGGTCTGGCGGGGACGCCCAATCAATCGCCAGGCGCCGGCGACCCGGTCGTCATTGCCGAATGCAATGGCAGCGATCACCAAGTATGGGAATTGCAGCCGTTCGAGAACAGACAGGAAGTGCTGGCGATCGCCAACCCGGACGGTCTGTGCGTTACGGTCGATGGCGCCACGATCGGGCAGGGAACTCCGCTCGTGCTTGCGCAATGCAACGAGCTTGACACCCAAGGCTGGGTGAGCGGCGAAATCGCGCAGCCGGCTCCCGTCGCTGGCTTTGTCGAGCGCGAATACTATTGGTACTCCGGCCACCGCTATTGCTGGTACGACGACGGCTGGCACGGTAGTGGCTGGTACTGGTGCGGCGAAAACTTCCATCGCGGCTTCGGCTGGGGTGGACCGATAGGCTGGCACTACTGGCATCACCGCGGTCATCGCGTTTTCGGTCATCGGGTCAATTTCCGCGGTCATCGCGGAGGCCCGGGCCACATCCATGGCGGTCCGATGGGTGGCCCCATGGGCGGTCCAATGGGTGGCCCGATGGGAGGTCCAATGGGTGGCCCGATGGGAGGCCCCATGGGCGGTCCAATGGGTGGCCCGATGGGAGGCCCGATGGGTGGCCCGATGGGAGGTCCAATGGGTGGCCCGATGGGCGGTCCAATGGGTGGCCCGATGGGATGGCTCCAATGGGTGGCCCGATGGGAGGCCCCATGGGTGGCCCGATGGGAGGTCCAATGGGTGGCCCGATGGGTGGTCCGATGGGTGGCCCGATGGGTGGTGGTGGCGGCATGGGCGGCGGTGGCCCGATGGGTGGTGGCGGCGGCATGGGTGGCGGCATGGGGATGGGCGCCGTATTGTCCGACATCCACGCCAAGCACGACATCGTCCTGCTCGGCCATCTCGACAACGGTCTCGGCTTCTACCGCTTCAGCTACAACGGCAGCGACAAGGCCTATGTCGGCGTGATGGCGCAGGAAGTCGAAGCGGTCAGGCCGGATGCGGTCGTGCGCGGCAGCGACGGCTATCTGCGCGTCTATTACGACCGGATCGGTCTGCACATGCAGACCTGGGAAGACTGGATCGGCGCGGGCGCGAAGATTCCGGCAACCGCCGCGTCGCTGCGGCAGTGATCGAGCGGCAATGCGAAAATGCAAAGGGCGGCCGCAGGGCCGCCCTTTCATTTCGTGCAAATGGGATCAATCCTTGGCGCGCTCGACATAGGAGCCGTCGGCGGTCATCACCACCACGCGGGTGCCCGGCAGAATGTGGGTCGGCACCATGGTGCGCACGCCGTTCGACAGGATCGCCGGCTTGAACGAACCCGACGCGGTCTGCCCCTTCATGGCCGGCTCGGTTTCCTTGATTTCCAGCGTCACCTTCTGCGGGATCTCGATGGAGACCGGGATGCCCTCGTGGATGGCGAGGTTCACTTTCATGCCTTCCTGCAAATAGACCGCCTGGTCGCCGAGCAGGTCGGCCGGCAAAGAAACCTGGTCGTAGGTTTCCCCATTCATGAAATGGAAGCCGTCGCCGTCCTGATAGAGGTAGGAATATTCCACGTCCTCGACATGGGCGCGCTCGACCTGGTCGGTGGTTTTGTAGCGCATCTGGGTCTTCACGCCGTCGGAAATCCGGCGCATATCGACCTGCGTCGTCGGGGTGCCCTTGCCGGGATGAAAATTTTCCGCGTTGAGGACGACATAGAGCTTGCCGTCGAGATCGACGATGTTGCCTTTGCGGAGCGAACTGGCGATGACCTTCACGATGGTAGTCCTTGAGTTTGGGGCGGCGCGGAACCGCGGTTTCGGGCCGCACCATACCGATCTTGGGCGTAGATGCCAGTATTTCTCAGGACCGTTTCCGGCGAGGTAAATGTGCGACAAGGCCCGCCGTTTTGGCTTCCCGGCGCCCATGCCGGCCGCCGGCCTTTCCTGCTGGCGCGCGGGCGCATCGCGGCGAGCTTGCGGGCCTGGTTCGCCGCCCGCGAATTCGTCGAGGTGGAGACCGCCGCCTTGCAGGTCTCGCCCGGCAACGAGACCCATCTGCATGCTTTCGCGACCGAGCTGATCTCGCCCGGCGGCGAGCGGCGGCCGCTCTATTTGCGCACCTCGCCGGAATTCGCAGCCAAGAAGCTGCTGGCGGCGGGCGAGACGCGCATCTTCGAATTCGCCCGCGTGTTCCGCAACCGCGAGCGCGGCGCGCTGCATCATCCGGAATTCACCCTGCTGGAATGGTATCGGGCGAACGAGCCGTACGAGACGCTGATGGACGATTGCGCGGCGCTGATCGGCCGAAGCCGCGCGCGCGGCCGGCGCCACGCGGTTCGCCTTCCGCGATAAGTCCATCGATCCGTTTGCCGAGCCGGAGCGCATAACGGTGGCGGAAGCCTTCGCGCGCCATGCCGGCATCGATCTGCTGGCGACGGTCAGCAACGGGAAGGGCGACCGGGCGCGTCTCGCCGCCGCGGCGGCCAAGGCCGCCGTCGCCACCGCTGCGGATGATAGCTGGGGCGATATCTTCAGCCGGGTTTTGGCCGAGCGCGTCGAGCCGCGGCTCGGCAACGGTCGCGCCAGCATACTCTATGAGTACCCGTTGCCGCTGGCGGCGCTGGCGCGGCCAAAGCCGGGGAGCGATAAAGTCGCCGAGCGCTTCGAGTTTTATGCCTGCGGCGTCGAACTCGCCAATGCCTTCGGCGAGCTCACCGACGTGGCCGAGCAGCGCGCGCGCTTCGAGACGGCGATGGCGGAGAAGCAGCGCATCCACGGCGAACGCTATCCGCTGGACGAAGATTTCCTGGCCGCGCTGGCGGCCATGCCGCCGGCGTCCGGCATCGCGTTGGGCTTTGACCGGCTGGTGATGCTGGCGACGGGCGCGAGCCGCATCGAGCAGGTGATATGGACGCCGGTGGCGGATTCATAATCCGCCGTGGCCGGAACCAGCCCGGCCATGACGAGTGGAGATGCAGCAATGAAGCCAAAAAATCGGACGCTCCGCACCGCCGCGCAATTGTGCGACCACGGCCTGGCGCCGCCCGAGCGGCGCGCCGCGCTCGACGCGGTGGCCGCGCGCTATGCGGTGGCGTTGCCGCCGGCCTTGGCGGAACTGATCGATCCGAACGATCCGCATGACCCGATCGCGCGGCAGTTCGTGCCCGACGTGGCGGAACTCGAGCATCGACCGGAAGAACTCGACGATCCGATCGGCGACGATGCGCACAGCCCGGTGGAGGGCGTCGTGCACCGCTATCCCGACCGCGTGCTGCTCAAGCTCAACGCCGTCTGCGCGGTCTACTGCCGGTTCTGCTTCCGGCGCGAGACGGTCGGGCCGGGCGAGGCGCAAGTGCTGCCGGCAGCGGCGCTCAGCGCCGCGCTCGATTACATCCGGAGCCGTCCGGAAATCTGGGAAGTGATCTTGACCGGCGGCGATCCGCTGGTGCTGTCGGCGCGCCGCTTGCGCGACGTCATGCAGCGCCTGGGGACAATCGAGCACGTCAAGGTGCTGCGCATCCACACCCGCGTTCCGGTGGCGGAGCCGGCGCGGGTGACGGCGGAACTGGTGCGGGCGATCAAGGTCAAGGGCAAGCCCACCTATGTGGCCTTGCACATCAACCATCCGCGCGAACTCACCACCGCGGCGCGCGCGGCCTGTGCGCGGCTCGCCGACGCCGGCATTCCGCTGCTCGGACAATCGGTGCTGCTGGCCGGGGTGAACGACACACCGGAGGTGCTCGGCGAACTGATGCGCGCGCTGGTTGAATGCCGGATCAAGCCTTATTACCTGCACCACGGCGATCTGGCGCCTGGCACCGGCCATCTGCGCACCGACATCGCGACGGGCCAAGCCTTGATGCGCGGTTTGCGCGGGCGCTTATCCGGCCTGTGTCAGCCCACCTATGTGCTCGATATTCCGGGTGGCTACGGCAAGTCGCCGATCGGCCCGAATTATCTCGAGCGCACCGGCACCAATGGCGGCGAACATTTCGTCGTTGAGGATTTCAACGGGCGGCGGCATCGCTATCCGCCGTCGGCGCGGCGGCCGAGACGCGGCCGCTCAGTGGTGGCGGATCGCCAGCAGATCGAGCAGGGCCGCCGCCACCGCCAGGCTGGCAAAGCCGATGAACACCACGGCGATCACGGCATTCCATACGAAGTGCACGTCGCGCCGCAAGGTCGCCACAACATTTTTGCTTTTCATCATGGCCTGACCCTCCTGAGGAGAGTTCGTTGCAGGGCAACGCAAATGTACCCGCAATGAATCGTCCGGCCCATATTTTCTACATTAAATTTCCCGCGAAATGCAGAGATTGTGCGCATGGCAGCCATGACCGCCGCTTGCGCGGCACAATGGCGCACGCGCGGGAACTCCAGCCATGGTGCCGCCGCGATTGAGATCAAAAATGATCATTGGCCGTCTGCTGACGCCGTGGCGTCCCGGCGAAATTCGCCGATTGCGCTCGCCGCGCGATGACGTAATTTAGCGATCGACGTCCGCAGACCAAGGATGGCAGGTCATGGGAACCATCATCGTCAACGGCAAGCGGTTTGCCGGCAATAGCGTCGCGATTCGCGACGGCAAGGTCGTCATCGACGGCAAGGTGCAGGACGGCGAACTGCACGGCGATGTCGACGTGCGGGCGGTCGACGGCAATTCCGGGCGCGCGGAATGTGTTGTCTCCGTCAGAGGCACCGAGGTGCGGGGCGAGGTTGCCGGCGGCGCCGCGGTGAGTGCCGGAGCCCGCGCCGGCGGCGGCATCCGAGCGGTGGCGTTCGCGTCGGCCGATAATGATTTACGCAAGAGGCGGAAGCGCTAATTCTGTCGATGGTCGCCCGTGCGCGACTGGTGGCATGGGCTGGCTGTCTAAGCTCGACTTTGGCTATTTTGGCGCCGCTTTGAGTTTATCTCAAACAAGTCACGCTAAGAGATTGTTTCAACGCCTGGAATGGCATTCCCCCGAAGGCTCGAAAGCCCGAAGAATTGGGCGGTAACCAGCGCCGAGCCGGCGGGTGTATTTTCCTCTCGCATGTCGTGGCGGATTGAGCGAAACGAGACCGTTCGAAGAGACTGGCATCCATCGAAAGAGACAGGCATAAAATTCGGCTTGAGCATCTCATGCAACTGATTAAGCGGAGCCGTTTTTCGGGCGCGCCGTGCCACGGTTCGTTGCAGGCGTCGGCAGCATCGCATGGTTGACATTTCAATCGTTGAAACGCCGGTGTTTGCCCGTGCTGTTTCCGCCTTCGAGGCCGGAGATCTTGTCGAGGCCGAGCGACTCTGTGAACAAATTCTCGCCGCGGAACCTGATTTCTTTGATGCGGTCTACCTTCTCGCGGGCGTTCAAACGCGACTGGAGAAAAAAACCGCGGCGCTGGCAAGCTACGATCGCGTGCTCAGCCTGCGGCCCGGCCACGCCGTGGCGCACGTCAATCGCGGAAATATTCTTAACGATCTAGGGCGCCATGACGAGGCGTTGGCGAGCTACGACCGCGCGATTCAGGTGCGGCCGAATTTTGCCGTGGCGCATTTAAATCGCGGCAATACCCTGCAGGCGCTGAAACGTTACGAAGAGGCGGTGGCGAGCTATGACCGCGCGATTCATTTGCAGCCGAATTTTGCCGCGGCGCATTTGAATCGCGGCAATGCCCTGCAGACGCTGAAACGGTACCGCGTGGCACTGACGAGCTACGACCGTGCGCTTAGTCTGCGACCGAATCTCGCCGATGCTCACTCCAATCGCGGGGGTGCACTGCAGGGGCTGAAGCGATACGACGAGGCGGTGGCGAGCTACGACCGCGCGATCGCTCTGCAACCGGACCACGCCGCGGCGCACTTCAATCGCGGTACGGCCCTTCTGGAGGTCAAGCGGCACGACGAAGCGCTGGCGAGCTTTGACCGCGCGCTTGCTTTGCGGCCGGACTTTGCCGATGCCTATCTCAATCGCGGCAATGCCCTGCAGGCACTGAACCGCTACGACGAAGCCCTCGCGAGCTACGAGCGCGCGGGAAAAGTGCGGCCGGATTACGCCGACGCGCACTACAACGAAGCGCTCTGCCGCCTCCTGTTCGGCGATCTCGATCGCGGCTGGGAAAAATATGAGTGGCGATGGCAGGTCGACCAGTTCCGGGATAGCAAACGCAGTTTCGCGCAGCCGCTCTGGCTCGGGCAAAGCGAGATCGCAGGGAAAACCATTCTGCTGTACGCCGAGCAGGGTTTGGGCGACACCATCCAGTTCTGTCGTTATGTTCCGCTCGTGGCCGCGCGCGGCGCACGCGTCATTCTGGACGTTCAAGAACCGCTCAGGGAGTTGATGAGCGGTCTCAGCGGCGCGACGCAAGTCATCTCCAGGGGCTCGGCGCTGCCGGATTTCGATGTGCAATGCCCGTTGCTCAGCTTGCCGCTGGCGTTCCGGACACGGCTCGCGACGATCCCGCCGCCGATCCCCGATCTGCGCGCCTCAGCGCAGGCTGTGAAGGATTGGGACACCCGGCTGGGACCGAAGCGTCATCCCAGAATTGGACTCGCCTGGTCCGGTCGAGCAACGCACGTCAACGATCATAACCGGTCGATCCGTCTCGCCAGTTTGTTGTCGCTTCTTGGATACTCGATGCGACCTTCGTCAGCGTGCAGAAGGAGGTGCGCGCCGAAGACGCGGCGGAGCTAAAAGCCAGAACCAAGACCTTTTGCATTTCGACAACGAAATCAGAGACTTCTCCGATACCGCGGCGCTGATCGCAAATCTGGATCTGGTCGTCGCCGTCGATACCAGCGTCGTTCACCTCGCCGCTACGCTGGCTAAACCGGTCTGGGTGTTGCTGCCCGCCACGCCCGACTGGCGTTGGCTGCTCGGTCGCGACGACAGCCCCTGGTACCCGACCGTCCGCTTGTTTCGGCAAGACGAGACGCATGCATGGGATAACGTGATCGCGCGCGTTCACGCCGCGCTGCGCGACTTCATTCAAGGCTCGTCGTAAATTGCCGATCGAGATTTACCGAGGCCGCGCGGCCATCCGCGTCGCCACCGAAGGGAAACGGCCGGCGATTGCGGCTCACTTGCTTTTTCGCGTAAGACATAACGATGGCGCGCGCTGAGCTCAAAAAAATGTCAATCAAAAACATCTTGTTCGTCATGGCCGATCAATTGCGCGCCGATTATCTCTCCTGTTACGGGCATCCGACGCTGCGCACGCCGAACATCGACGCGCTTGCCGCGCGCGGCGTGCGTTTCAGCCGGGCCTATGTGCAGGCCCCGGTCTGCGGCCCCTCGCGCATGTCGTTCTACACCGGCCGCTACGTCAGCTCGCACGGCTCCAGCTACAACGGCGTGCCGCTGCGCATCGGCGAGATGACGATGGGAGAGCACTTGCGCCCACTCGGCATGGTTGTCGCCCTGGTCGGCAAGACCCACATGGCGGCGGACCGGGTGGGCATGGCGCGGCTCGGCGTCAACCCGTATTCGATCGAAGGTGTCTTAGCCGGCGAGTGCGGCTTTGAACCGTACGAACGCGATGACGGACTCTGGCCCAACGAAAGCGCGGCCTACGATCTGCCGTACAACAAGTATCTGCGCGAGCTCGGCTACGACGCGGACAATCCTTGGCACGACTACGCCAACGCGGCGGCGGGCGAGGATGGTGAAATCCTGTCCGGCTGGCACATGCGTAACGCCGTCAAGCCGGCGCGGGTGAAAGAGGAGCATTCCGAAACCGCCTATATGACCAACCGCGCGATGCAATTCATCGACGAGGTCGGCGAGGTGCCTTGGTGTCTGCATCTGTCCTACATCAAGCCGCACTGGCCCTATATCGCGCCCGCGCCCTATCACGCGATGTACGGACCAAAGGATATTATTCCTGTCAACCGCGGCGAGCGCGAGCGCAAAGATCCGCATCCGGTGCATCGCGCCTACATGCAGCACGAGGAAAGCGTCAATTTTTCGCGCGCGAAAGTGCGCGAGGCGGTGATCCCGGCCTACATGGGCCTGATCAAGCAAATCGACGATCATCTCGGCCGGCTCTGGCGTTTCCTCGAGGAGCGCGGGCTGATGGAAAACACCATGATCGTGTTCACCAGCGATCACGGCGACTATCTCGGCGACCATTGGCTCGGCGAGAAAGACCTCTTCCATGAGGAAAGCGTGCGCATCCCGCTGATCGTCTACGATCCCGATGCGCGGGCCGACCGGACCCGCAATACCGTCGACAAACGCCTGGTCGAGGCGATCGATCTGGCGCCCACCTTCGTCGAAGCGGCCGGCGGCGTGCCGGCACGGCACATTCTGGAAGGGCGTTCGTTGCTGCCGGCCACGCGCGATCCGGGCACCGGCGCGGGCGTGCCTTGGCGCGAAGCCGCGATCAGCGAATGCGATTATTCCTTCCGCGCGGCGCGCCATAAACTCAAGCGGCCGGTCGACGGCGCGCGCGGCTGGATGCTCCGCACGCAGCGGTGGAAATACATTCTGTTCGAATCTTTCCGCCCGCAATTGTTCGACCTGCGCAAGGATCCGCATGAGCTGGTCGATCTCGGGCGCGACCGTCGTCATGCCAAGATTCGCGCCGAGCTGCATGAGCGCTTGTTCGCCTGGCTGCGCGCGCGCAAGATTCGCGTCACGCTGCCGAATGAGTTGATCGAGAGAAGCACCAATACCCACAAGACTCGCGGTTTTCTGTTCGGCGTCTGGTAGGCGAGCCGCGCCAGGCCGGCGAATCGATGCGCGAAGATTCCCGCTGTCGCACGGGAACTAAAGCGGCGGTCCGCGAATTTTTTTCGCGGCGAATAATTCGCGCGTAATTGCGCCGAGCATCGTGCGTCGTCGCGCGCGATGACGAAGGACTTGCCGCGGCACGCCAGGCCGCCGGCGATTCGCCGGTTCACCGGCATCGTTAACTCAGTTGAGTTCGCAGCCTCACGCGCGGGACGTGCCCAAACGCGCTCGATCGCGACAATATCCGCCGCGGGCTCGCCAACGATTTTTGATTCCCCATGCCCGGCGTGTGGAAAATGTTCGGTAAATCGGTGAACGGGCCGAACGAGCGATGGAGCCGGGGCTCATCGTGCCATCGAAGGCCGAGCGCGCGATCGAATGGGGAGGCCGCCGCAACGTTTCGGCCCTGAAAGTCGAGGTCATCGCCCGCGTTAACCACGACAACGTCGGTTTCTGGGCGGTTCTTGTGGTTTACGGCCGTGAACGATATCCTCGCGACCGCCAAGAGCCTTCGCATCTGCACAAGCGCCGGTGCGCAGCGCGAGAATCTACCGGGCCGGGAGGCAGCCACGACCCGAAACAAAGTGGCGGTAACCGGTTAAACATTGGGGTTTCTGGCTCTGGAAACAGTAGCATTTTCGCCACAGTCCTTGGAAAAACAAATGCGGATCGGCGCCAGGTCGGCAATAAGCGGCAAAAGTTCCGTGCGAAATAACGCCGTTAAATCAAATATTTACGAGGATAATTAACTTTCGCGGGTCGATAAATGGGCGGTGGATTCAAGGAAATCAGTGTTGACTCCCACACCTACGAACGAGAGAGTAACCGTTACGAACACGTCAGTGAGCAATATTGCCGAGAGAGCAATATCGCCATAAACAGGGGGTTGTTTAAAATGACCAAGCGTTCGCGGAAGACTGCCTTCGGAAAGGCTAACGTTGTGCGTCGTCCCTCCCTGAAGACGATTCCCGTTCTGGCGATCGATCCGTTGTCGCTCGATCGTTCAGCGCTACGGAAAAATGCCCGCACCACATTGCTGCTCGGCACCGCGCTCGGCGCGGGCCTGCTGACGGTTATGATCGTCGATAGCCGGCCTGCAAATGCAGCTGTTGTTTGCGTACCCTCTGCGACTTTGGCCAGCACTAATTCGACCACCGGCATTTGGTGCGCCACGAGTCAAGACCTGACGGTCGTGACGTCGGGGACCACGCTTTTAGGTGGCGACGGCTTCGCCTCGTTCGGTAACGACAGCGGCATCAGGTCACAAGCTATAACAATAATCCCGTCGGCCAGACGTTGTCGTTACATCGGGCGGGGCCGGCATCGGCACCGGCGTCTATGTCGGCCGGTCAGCGCCAACGGAATCGAGTCAATATACGCGATTATTTTCTACGACTGGTCACGTCACAATCAATATCAGCAACGCAGCGAGCGACCCAATCGGCATGCGGGAACTCCTGTTGGCGGCAAAGGCATTTATGGTTACGCGTATGTCCATCCCCTATAACCAAGACCGGCCCTGGTGGTGGTCCTTATAGCTATGCGGGCACGACTGCGACCGGCATTACGAATATCACCAACTCCGGAGCGATCTTTAGCACATCTGACGGCATTTTCGGGCGTGCGCGGGTTCTTGACAGCGCTGGGAATTCCTTGGCCACTTCTGGCACTGGCGGCACCTCCTACGGGAGCGTGACGATCACCAACAACACGACCGGCACCATCTCCAGCGTGAGCGGAATGGGCATCGACGGTTACGCAAATGCAGAAGCCAATGGTACTGGCATCCTAGGGCAGGGCGGCCATGCTACGGCCATCACGTCGATTACCAATTCTGCGGCGATCATCAGTTCGGGTGATGGCATCGGCGGGTGGGGCGGTAAAGGGGCATCAGCCGTGGCATATGCCGGCGGCTACGGGTCCAGCGCCAGCGGTGGCCTCGGCCTCGGCGGCGTTGCGCGCGCGAACGTGGTGATCACCAACAGCGGCACCATCTCCAGCGGCAAAGCAGAGGGCATCGACGGTTACGCGGCAGCGCGGGCTACCGGTGGCGTTCTGGGCAACCCAGGCTCTGCCTATAAAGCTGTCGGCGGAACGGCGACTAGCAACTTGGACATCTCAAACAGCGGAGCAATCAACAGCTCTGGTACTGGCATCAATGATGTCGCAAAGGCATGGGCCGGCGGCTACGGTTCCAACACTGGGCCTTCTGGCACGAACCCTGGCGGCTCCGGCACCGGCGGCACCGCCGTCGCGGGCATTATAATAACCAACTTAGTGGGCGGCACCATCTACAGCACCAACGCGGGTGGCATCGACGGTTATGCGAGGGCCAAGTCCAAAGGTTATGGCTTCAAGGCGTATGGCGGACAGGCGACCGCAACCACGACGATCAGCAATGCCGCGGCGATCAATAGTCAGTAATGATGGCATTTATGGTGGGGCGAAGGCATTTGCCAGCGGCTATGGTTCATACAATGGGCCTTCTGGTACGCTCGCTGGCGGCAAAGGGGTTGGCGGTACCGCGGTCGCGGACGTTGTGATCACGAACAATGCCAACAGCCCGATTTCCAGCCATCGTGGCGAAGCCATCGACGGCTTCAGCTACGCCAACGCTTTTGCTGGCGGCTATAATGCGGCGGGCGGAACGGCGAACGCCAGCACGACGATCACCAACTCTTCGGCGCTCACCAGCCGCCGCGACGGCATCCAGGGCACTGCGAAGGCAAACGCCAGCGCCTACGGCGGTGGCTTTGGCTCATCGCCCTTAAGCTCGGCCACCGGCGGCACGGCGATCGCGGGCGTGGTGATCACCAACAACACGGATGGCACCATCTCCAGCCGCCGCGGCGAGGGCATCGACGGCTATTCGGGGGCCAGGGCCATTGCTGATGACGGTTTTTGTATAGAGCGTTGTGCAGATGTGTACACGGCTACCGGCGGGACGGCGAGCGCCACCACGACGATCACCAATTATGCAGGGATCACCAGCCGCCGCGACGGCATCGAAGGCACCGCGTTGGCAGACGCGAGCGCTTTTGGCTCGTTTGATAAGGCTAGCACCGGCGCCGGCGGTTCCGGCACTGGCGGCACGGCGGTCGCGGGCGTGGTGATTACCAACAACACGGGCGGCACCATCTCCAGCAGGCGCGGCGAGGGCATCGACGGTTTTGCTGGGGCCCGTGCTGACGGCCATGGCTTCAGCGGCTTTGGCGGGTATGCAGATGCCACCACGACAATCACCAATTTTGCAGCGATCACGAGCAGGTGGGATGGCATCCAGGGCGGTGCGCAAGCAAACGCCAGCGGTTACGGGTCGACCGACCAAGGAGGCAAGGGCGTTGGCGGCACGGCGATCGCGGGCGTGGTGATCACCAATAATGCGGACGGCACTATCTCCAGCAGCCGCGGCGAGGGCATCGACGGCTCCAGCTACGCCACAGCCAATGGTCATGCTTTTGCGGCGACTGGCGGGACGGCGAGTGCCACCACGTCGATCAGCAACTATGGCACGATCACCAGCCACCGTGATGGTATCTACGGCGGCGCGAACGCTTACGCCAATGCGTACGGCTCGGCTGCTGACGGGCACGGCAGGTGGCCGGCGGCTCCGGCACCGGCGGCACCGCGGTCGCGGACGTGTACATCACGAATACGGGCGCGATCTCCGTTAAGGGACACGGAGAAGGCATTGACGGCTACTCGTATGCCGGCGCGCACGCTCGCGGCTATACCGCAACCGGCGGAACGGCGATCGCCACCACAACGATCATCAACGCGGTGACCGGCACGATCGCGAACTACCGCGGTGACGGCATCGACGGCAGCGCGATCGCAAACGCCAATGCCTATGGCATCGGCACCTTCGATAAGTTGAACGTACCGGCACCGGCGGCACGGCCAGCGCGACTGTGGCGATCACCAATCATGCCAATATCGGTGCGACCTATGGGTCGGGGGGGCCGTCTAAACCTCCGTTCCCGAACAACAACGGGACCGGCATCGCCGGCATGTCGTACGCGTCTGCTAATGCGGGATACTTTTTCGGTCCGGTTGGCAATTCTTTCAGTCCCTTCAATCTCAACAACAAACCGGCCGGTTTTGGGGGGTGATCCCATCGCTAATACGGCGACGGGTGGAACGGCGGTCGCCATCACGACGATCAACAATACCGGTCAGATCCATGCCTATCTGGGCACCAGCGGCGCTTCGGGCGACGGCATAGACGGCTGGTCGTTTGCGAACGCCATGGCGATCCAGCGGGATCGTATATTTCCGGCATAAAGGCCCCGGTTTCGATCTGCATGGCACCGCGATCGGCGGCACGGCCAACGCGTCGGTGACGATCGACAATTCGGGCGCCGGCGTCACTGCCCATGGCGGCAATGGTATCGACGGCTACGCGTGGGCCGACACCAATGCGTATGGCTTTAGCGCGACTGGCGGCACGTAAAGCGCCACGACCTTAATCATCAACAGCGCACCGATCCAGAGCGATGACGGGATCAGGGGCGGTGCGCGAGCTGATGCCAGCGGCTATGGTTCGCCCTATGCGGATCCAGGCGTCGGCAAGGGCGGCACTGCGGTCGCGAGCGTGACCATCAACAACACCGGCCCGATCAACAGCACCTTCGGTATGGGCCGCGACGGCATCTACGGCAGCTCGACTGCCACGGCTAATGGTGGCGGTAATCCTTATTTCAACCACTTCTTCCTGCCGCCTCCGTCCCGCCAGGCGTTTGGCGGAACCGCGATTGCCAGCACCACGATAACGAACAATCAGACGATCGTCGCTGGCTGGCACGGCATTCATGGAGAAGCTTCTGCGTATGCCAGCGGCTACGGGGTCTACGGCATCAAGGGCACTGCCACGGGCGGTACGGCACGTGCGACTGTAAGCATCACCAACAGCGGCGATATCTATAGCTGGAATGACGGTATCACCGCTTCCACGAACGTTACTGCCGTCGGCCAGCTCTTCACCTACGCCAACAGCTTTTTAGGCGTCTATTACGCGGGGCCAGCCGCCGGCGGCATTGGTGGAACGGCGATAGCCAACACCAATGTGACCAATAGTGGAAACATCTTCACCTCCGGCTCTCACGCGCCGGGCATCAACGCCGAGTCAAACGCCAATGCCTACGGCGGTGGCGCGGGTGGCACGGCGATAGCCTCGACGTACATCCT
>CAVXKE010000004.1:0-193191 GCA_963762285.1 uncultured Alphaproteobacteria bacterium
CGTAATGACCGATCAATTCGTCGTCGGTCATGCGCAGCGCCTTGAGGCCCTTCTCGGAGAGCTGGCGGGCCTGGCGCACGGTGATCTTCTTGCCGGCCTCGACCACCACGCGGCCGGTGTCGGCGTCGACCAGATCGTTGACCGCCTTGTAGCCCTTCAGCCGGTTGGCATCGAACGGCACACGCCAGCCTTCCTTGGCGCGCTTGTAGGTGACGTGCTTGTAGAAGGTGCGCAGGATTTCCTCGCCGTCGAGCCCGAGCGCATAGAGCAATGACGTGACCGGAATCTTGCGGCGGCGGTCGATGCGCGCATAGACGATGTCCTTGGCGTCGAACTCGATGTCGAGCCACGAACCGCGATAGGGAATGATGCGGGCGGCGAACAACAGCTTGCCCGAGGAGTGCGTCTTGCCCTTGTCGTGATCGAAGAACACGCCGGGCGAGCGGTGCATCTGCGAAACGATGACGCGCTCGGTGCCGTTGACGATAAAGGTGCCGTTGTTGGTCATGAGCGGAATGTCGCCCATGTAGACATCCTGCTCCTTGATGTCCTTGACCGAACGCGCGCCGGTCTCCTCGTCGATATCGAACACGATCAGCCGCAGCGTCACCTTGAGCGGCGCGGCATAGGTCATGCCGCGCTGGCGGCACTCGTCGACGTCGTATTTCGGCGGTTCGAATTCGTATTTGACGAATTCGAGCTGCGAGGAATTGGAGAAGTCGGAAATCGGGAACACCGATTTGAAGACCGCCTGCAGGCCCTCGTCGGGACGCCCGCCCACGGGCTCCTTGACCAGCAGGAACTGGTCGTAAGATGCCTTTTGAACCTCGATCAGGTTCGGCATCTCCGCTACTTCTTTGATTGTCCCGAAAAACTTCCTTACGCGCTTGCGACCGGTAAACGTCTGCGCCATCGTTTCTCTCTCGATTCGATTTTGGCGGGCCAACGCGGGCGCCTCTCCGAACGGTCGCAATCCATCGCGACCCTCAGGACAGGCGTCGGGGCTACCCGTTTCTATGTGATTCGGGCCTCGCCCGAACCGCCGCATACTTCACAATTCGCGTGAACAGGCCGCTCCCGTTCACACTGCCTCCAAAGCGACCGTTACCCGGTCGCTCGCATCTACGTCAGGTCGACACCCCCGGGGCCTGGGCCCCGGGGATATCGGTCAAGTAAGCATGCGCTTACTTGAGCTCAACCTTCGCACCCACCTTTTCGAGGGTGGCCTTGATCTTGTCGGCTTCTTCCTTGTTCACGCCTTCCTTGACCGGCTTGGGCGCGCCCTCGACCAGGTCCTTGGCCTCCTTGAGGCCCAGCCCGGTGAGCGCACGCACTTCCTTGATCACCTCGATCTTTTTATCGCCGACCGCGGCGAGGACCACGGTGAACTCGGTCTTCTCCTCGACCGCGGCAGCGGCGCCGCCAGCCGGGCCGGCCGCCACCGCAACTGCGGCCGCGGCGGAGACGCCCCACTTCTCTTCCAGCATCTTGGCGAGGTCGGCCGCCTCCAGGACGGTCAGCTTCGACAAGTCATCAACGATCTTCTGCAAGTCAGCCATTGTTCAGTTCCTATCGGTTCGAACCAGAGAATGCTTGTGAGCCGTCACGCAGCCGCGCTTTTGGAGGCATAAGCCTGGATCACGCGCGCGACCTTGGCCGCGGGAGCGTTGGTGAGTTGCGCGATCTTGGTCGCCGGCGCCACCAGGAGGCCGACGATCTTGCCGCGCAATTCATCCAGAGACGGCAGCGAGGCGAGGGCCTTGACGCCGTTCGGGTCCAGAGCGGTTTTGCCCATCGATCCGCCGAGAATGACGAACTGCTCGTTCGCCTTGGCGAAATCGACGGCCACCTTCGGCGCCGCCACGGGATCGCCTGAGTAGGCGAGCACCGTCGGCCCCTTGAGCAGGGGCGAAATGGCGGCAGCGTCGGTGTCCTTGAGCGCAATCTTGGCGAGACGGTTTTTCGCGACCTTCACTTGCGCGCCCGCCTGCTTCATCTGCTTACGCAGAGTCTGCATCTGGGCGACCGTGAGGCCCGCATAGTGAGCCACCACCACGACGTTCGAGGTCTTGAAGACCCCGCTCAACTCGGTGATGGACTCCGCTTTTGCCGCTCGATCCACTGCAAGCTCTTTCCGGTTATGACGGCTTGCCCACGTGTCGCGGGAGCCGCCGGGTTGCTACCAGCCGTCCCGCTTTTAAGTTCACGCGCAGCGAACCGGGCAGGACGACGCTTCGACAAGCCTGCCCCCCGAAGCAGCCGAAGCTGGCAATCGGGTCTCCGAGGTTCGAACCAAACTGGCGCAGCGGTTAGGCCGCGCAAACTCGGGTCTCATCCCCGTCTGTGCTGGCCCTTTTCAGGATTAAGCCTTGGCCCGAAGGCCGCGGCGCCGGCAGTCTTGGACAGGTCGGTTAGATCCGTCACCGGACCTAACCTCGCGCGTTTCCCAATGGCGAAAGCTCCTTCTTCCTTTCAGATGTCCCGCCGGGATGCCCAAAAGGAATAAGTTCCGATCACCATTTTGCTAGAGAAGCGATTTTAGAGACGCGCAAAGGCGTGCCGACAAACTGGGCCGGCACGCCCGATGCACCATATTTAGAGCTTCCAAGGCCGTTTGCCAAGCCTTTTCTCGCGCGAACCCCCGCGAAAAATTGCGGCAAAAAACAGGCTAGTGGCCGCCGCCAGCCGCAAACAGCGAGGACGGCTCGACTTTGACGCCCGGTCCCATGCTGGAGGAGATCGCCACCCGGTTGATGTAATGGCCCTTGGCCCCCGGAGGCTTCGCCTTCTGCACGGCGTCGGCGAACGCCTTGATGTTCTCGACCAGCTTGTCCTCGGAGAACGAGGCCTTGCCGACCCCGGCCTGGACGATGCCGGCCTTTTCCACGCGGAACTCGACCGAGCCGCCCTTCGAGGCCTTCACCGCATTGGCGATGTCCATGGTGACGGTGCCGACCTTGGGGTTCGGCATCATGCCGCGCGGTCCGAGCACCTTACCCAGGCGCCCCACCAGCGGCATCATGTCGGGGGTGGCGATGCAGCGGTCGAAGTCGATGGCGCCGCCATTGACCTTCTCGACCAGATCCTCGGCGCCGACCACATCGGCGCCGGCGGCCTTGGCCTCCTCGGCCTTGGCGCCGCGCGCGAACACGCCGACCCGCACGGTGCGGCCGGAGCCGTTCGGCAGGTTGACCACGCCGCGCACCATCTGGTCCGCATGCTTGGGATCGACGCCGAGATTCATCGCGATCTCGATGGTCTCGTCGAATTTCGCCTTGGCGCGTTCCTTCACGAGCTTGACCGCTTCTGCGATCGGATAGGTCTTGTCGCGATTGATGCCTTCGCGGGCGGCTGTCGTGCGTTTTCCGAGTGCCATGACCGTTACTCCGCCACCGTGAGGCCCATCGAGCGGGCCGAGCCTTCGATCATTTTCATGGCCGCTTCGATCGTGTCGCAGTTCAAATCTTTCATCTTCTGCTCCGCGATCTCGCGCAGCTGCTTCTTGGTCACCTCGCCGACCATTTCACGGCCGGGGGTTTTCGAGCCGCTGTCGAGCTTTGCCGCTTTCTTGAGGAAATAGGATACCGGCGGCGTTTTCAGTTCGAAGGTGAAGGAGCGATCCTGATAGGTGGTGATGATCACCGGGATCGGGGTGTTCTTCTCGATCTTCTGGGTCTGCGCATTGAACGCCTTGCAGAACTCCATGATGTTGAGGCCGCGCTGACCGAGCGCCGGCCCGATCGGGGGCGACGGGTTGGCGGCGCCGGCCGGCACCTGCAATTTGAGGAATCCAGTGACTTTCTTGGCCATCTCTCACTCCTGTTAGTGGTGCGGATTTTGACGGTTGGCGGCCGCCTCACCTCCCACGTTGCTTGTCCTTCTCCCCGCACTTGCGGGTAGAAGGCCGGGATGAGGGGCAAATCCTTGGCATATCCAAGGCCCCCTCACCCGCCATCCTCGCTACGCTCGGATGGCGACCTCTCCCCGCACGCGGGGAGAGGTGAACTCTATAGCTTCTCTACCTGCCCGAACTCCAGCTCCACCGGGGTGGCGCGGCCGAAGATCGACACCGCCACCTTCACGCGCGAACGGGCTTCATCGACTTCTTCCACCACTCCGTTGAACGAGGCGAACGGCCCGTCCGACACCCGCACCTGCTCGCCGATCTCGAACGACACCGACGGCTTCGGCCGCTCGATGCCTTCCTGCACCTGATGCAGGATGCGATTGGCTTCCGCTTCCGAAATCGGCATCGGCTTGTTGTCGGCGCCCAGGAAGCCGGTGACCTTCGGCGTGTTCTTGATCAGATGATAGACCTCATCGGTCAGATCCATCTTGACCAGCACATAGCCGGGGAAAAACTTGCGTTCGGCATTCACCTTGCGGCCCCGGCGCATCTCGACCACCGTTTCGGTCGGCACCATGACTTCTTCGAAATGATCTTCCAGCCCGCGCTGCTTGGCCTGCTCGCGGATCGATTCCGCGACCTTCTTCTCGAAGTTCGAATAGGCGTGGACAATGTACCAGCGCTTGGGTCGCGTCGTTGTGGTGGTGGCGGTGTCGCTCATCGCTCTTTAGCTTTCAGGTGCCAATGCCGAGCACGAAGGTAACGGCGATCCGAATAATTTGATCCGAGACCAGGAAGAAAACCGAAGCGATCGCCACCATGACGAACACCATGGCGGTGGTGATCATGGTTTCCTTGCGCGACGGCCACGTGATCTTACGGGACTCCTCGCGCACTTCCTGGAGAAACTTGAACGGAGATATCGCCATTCCAATAACGTCCTAATTCCAATGCCTGTTCACGGCAAACCCGACCCGGCGATTCCCTATGTAGTCACCGCCGGCGGCTTTTGCCCGTGTCTCCGCCTGGCAGGAGTGGCAGGACTTCGAACCTGCAACCCCCGGTTTTGGAGACCGGTGCTCTAGCCATTGAGCTACACTCCTCCGGAAGCGGAAGCGGCGAACCTAAAGGTCCGCCGCGCCGATGTCATGCATTATACAAGGGCCCAATGCAAGGCCGAAGATGGCGGGTTTAGGCGGGTTTTGGGCTTAAAAGCTGGCAACGCCCGCCTTCAGTCGCAAATCTGGCTTGCCGAGCCGCAGCGCGCGGGAACAGTCCGCCTTCGCCCTATCGGGCTTCGGCGCGACAGCCTTCTCTCGCTTCGCGAGCGAAGGCTGGAGCGGGTGAAGGGAATCGAACCCTCGTCATCAGCTTGGAAGGCTGTTGCTCTACCATTGAGCTACACCCGCGGAACGGCGATCATTTAGAGGATAATGGGCGGCTTCGCCAAGGCTGGCTTGCCGGTCGCCCGCCTTCGTTGCTTCGCCACGAGAGGCCGGGCTGGCTTGCCGAGCCGAAGCTTCGAAGCAGGCGAAGGCTGGTGGGAGAGGTAGGACTCGAACCTACGAAGGCATAGCCAGCGGATTTACAGTCCGCCCCCTTTGCCGCTCGGGACACTCTCCCCCAAAGCCGTCGCACCGTATTGATCCGATAAGAAAAACGGCCTCGCTTGCCGGCCTGCCGGGATTGGCGGGTTTTATGGGCAGCCACCCCCTTGAAGTCAATGGAGGCTGTTCGGCCTGCGGCGGATCAGTTAAGGCACCGCGATGACCTCACGACCACCTCCCGCCCGGCCCGGTCGCGGCGCCAAGCCGGGCGCCACCCGCGAGCAGATCGAGCGGCGCGAGCGCTTCGAGCGCGCCCGCCGCGACAGCCTGCGGCCGGCCGCCGACGGCCCGGTCGTGATGTATGGCTGGCACACGGTGACGGCCGCGCTGAAAAATCCGGCGCGGCGCCTGCGCAAGCTGCTGGCCACCGAGAACGCCGCGCGGCGGTTGGCCGACGAAGGCGTTGCATCCCCGCTCAAACCGGAAGTCGTGCGGCCATCGGCGATCGCCGAGCGGCTCACGCCCGACGCGGTGCATCAGGGCCTCTATCTCGAAACCGACCCACTGCCCTCACCCGCGGTCGAGGACTTGCCGGCGCAAGGCGTGGTGCTGGTGCTCGATCAGATCACCGATCCGCACAATGTCGGCGCCATCTTCCGCTCGGCCGCGGCGTTTGCGGCCACGGCCATCGTGACGACGCAGCGGCACAGCCCGGAGGCGACCGGCGCGCTGGCGAAAGCCGCGTCCGGCGCCCTCGAATATGTGCCGTTGGTCAGTGTGCAGAACCTGGCGCGCGGACTCGCCGCGCTCAAGCAAAAGGGCTTTCTCGTCGTCGGCCTCGACTCGAGCGGCGATAACGATCTCGCCGCCCTGCCGCTGCGCGCGCCGCTCGCGCTCGTGCTCGGCGCCGAGGGCAAGGGCCTGCGCCAACTCACCAAGGAAACCTGCGATCACGTCGCGCGCATCGAGCTGCCGGGTGAAATCAAAAGCCTGAACGTTTCGAACGCAGCGGCATTGGGGCTCTATGTCGCGGGCCGGTCGCTCACCACGAGTTGAAACGCAAAACGGCGGGCCCCCCAGCCCGCCGTTCGCTCCCGCTGACTCTTCGGTAAGATCTATTCGCCGACCGCGCCGACACTGAAACCTGAGCGTGCGATCGCCAATAGAACGCGCATCCAGCCCAATCTCAAACCCGCAACTACTCGATGGCATTTTATACGAAGGCTTTACGCGGCCACCTGCATTCGCGAGGTAACATTAATTGCGGCGATGCCTTGATCATGCCGGAATTTTCGGCACATCTTACCGCCGATCGTCGGCCGCCAATGGATATTGGCGGCCACTAAAAAGTTGATCGCCATTGCCACACCGCCGATCCCCCGCCCCTGCCGCCAAACCTCGCAAGCCACTCCGCGTGGGTTTCCGCGAACGCTATGACCAGCTCGAAGGCCATCGCGCCGCCTTGGTCGCGCGACTGGCCGCGCTCGGCGAGGCCGGGCAGCGGCATCCCGCCTACAAGCGCGCGCTCAAGCTGCTCAACGTCACGTTCCGCAAGGCGAAGCTGGCGCAGCGGCTGGCGATATTGCAGGCCGCCGCCTGGCTGATCGACCTGCTGGAAAAGCTCACCTCGATCACCTGATCGAGCGGGATAAAGCGGGCCTGCAGCCGTCTCGCTCGGCTGGCGTTCCGCAAGTTATTTCATTCGCTTAGGAAGCTCGGCTACAACTTTTGGCGTAAGACCTGAGGCGCACAGACTAAGCCCTTGCACGCAGCATAATTTTGCAACCGGGGCAGTCTTTTGGCGAACATGCGGGGAGGCTGTCCCTAACAAGAAAACGAATTACGCGGCACACAGGGACAACGCCCATGACAGCAATGACAGCTAACACTTACCGCGAAGGCGGTATGACGTCCGAAGAACGGATGGTCATCTTCGCTTCGTCGCTCGGTACCGTGTTCGAATGGTACGATTTCTACATTTACGGCACGCTGGCGCCAATTCTGGCGGCGCAGTTCTTCTCCGGCGTCAATCCGACGGCGGCCTTCATCTTCACGTTGCTGGCCTTCGCGGCCGGCTTCGCGGTGCGTCCGTTCGGCGCGCTGTTCTTCGGCCGGCTCGGCGATCTCATCGGCCGCAAATACACCTTCCTCATCACCATGTCGCTGATGGGCGTCGGCACGTTCTTCATCGGCGTGCTGCCGTCTTACGCATCGGCCGGCATCATCGCGCCGATCATCTTGATCGGGCTGCGTCTGGCGCAGGGCCTCGCGCTCGGCGGCGAATATGGCGGCGCGGCGATCTACGTCGCCGAACATGCGCCGAAGAACAAGCGCGGCCTCTACACCTCGTGGATCCAGACTACGGCGACACTCGGCCTGTTCATGGCCCTGTTGCTCGTGCTCGGTATCCGCAGCAGCCAGGGCGAACCGACCTTCGCGGCCTGGGGCTGGCGCATTCCATTCCTGCTCTCGGCGATCCTGCTTGCGGTCTCGATCTGGATCCGGCTCAAGCTCAACGAGTTGCCCTTGTTCCAGCGCATGAAGGAGCTCGGCAAGGGCTCCAAGCAGCCGTTGACGGAAGCCTTTGGCAATTGGACCAACGCCAAGATCGCGATCGCTGCATTGCTCGGCGCCACCGCCGGCGAGGCGGTCGTCTGGTACGGCGGACAGTTCTATGCGCTGTTTTTCCTGCTCCTGACGGCGAAGGTGCCCGCGATCCAGGCGCAAATCATGATCGCGGTCTCGCTCGCGCTCGGCACCCCGTTCTTCATCATCTTCGGATGGCTGTCGGACCGGATCGGGCGCAAGCCGATCATCCTGGCGGGCTTTGCCCTGGCGGTCGTGACTTATTTCCCGATCTTCCAGGGCCTGATCCATTACACCAACCCGAAACTGGAAGCAGCCCTGGCATCCGCGCCGGTGACTGTCATCTCCGATCCGAGCGAATGCTCGTTCCAGTTCAATCCGGTTGGTACCGCCAAATTCACCACCTCGTGCGACATCGCCAAGTCGGCGCTGGTCACCCGTTCGGTGAACTACCAAAATGAGGCCGCGCCGGCGGGCACCAAGGCCAGCGTGAAGGTCGGCGATCAGACCATCTCCACGACCGCACCGGACTTCGCCAAGCAGCTCGGTGACGCCATCACCAAGCACGGCTACCCGCCCAGCGCCAATCTGGCCGACATCAACTACGTCATGACGGTGATCCTGCTGACCATCCTGGTGATTTACGTCACCATGGTGTACGCGCCGATCGCCGCCTGGCTGGTGGAACTGTTCCCGACCCGCATCCGCTACAGCGGGCTGTCGCTGCCCTATCACATCGGCAACGGCTGGTTCGGCGGCTTCCTGCCGGCCACTGTGTTCGCCATCGTGGCGGCAACCGGGAACATCTATTCCGGCCTCTGGTATCCGATCGTGATCGCGGCGATGAGCTTCGTTGTCGGGCTGATCTTCCTGCCCGAGACCAAGGATCGCGACATCACCACCATGTGACAAACGGTGGGGCGGCTGCAGCCGGCCGCCCTGCCCTGCAACCTTCGCGCCCCGCACCTCCGGTGCGGGGCGTTTTTATTGGGCCCATAAGGCGCAATCGGCGCCACGGCTTGTGGCGGCGCGGCGACGCTGATAGCTCTCTGACCCAAGCCGGGTTAGCTCAGCGGTAGAGCAGCGGTTTTGTAAACCGTTGGTCGGGGGTTCAATTCCCTCACCCGGCACCAAAAATAATCAATAAAATTCGACCGTTATCGCCATGCGCGCTCAGCCGGGGCGGCGACATTTTTTATTCAAGGCGTAGAGTGCTGCCCGGTCGGGCGCCGCTCCGCTTACGATTTGACCAGGATCAATACCATATGACGCAATCGGACCACCGTTGGGGCTGGAGGGCGAGGCCGTGCTGATTGCACTATTCGCGGATATTCACGCCAACCGGCAGGCGTTCAGCGCGTGTCTGGCGCAGGCACGCGACTACGGAGCGCAGCGTATCGTGCTGCTCGGCGATTATATCGGCTATGGCGCCGATCCCGAATGGACGGTGACGACCGTCATGGACCTGGTCGACAAGGGTGCCGTGGCGGTGCTCGGCAATCACGACAATGCGCTCGCCAATCCGCGCGAACCGATGAACCTGGAAGCCCGGATTGTCATCGAATGGACGCGCGGCGAGCTCGGCGCCTCGGAACGGAAATTCCTGGCCGACTTGCCGCTGATGGCGACCGCCGGCGACCGCTTGTACGTCCATTCGGAAGCGAACAGTCCCGCCAGCTGGACCTATGTGACCAGCACCGTGGAGGCGGCCCGCAGCATCACCACCACTTCCGCGCAGATCACTTTTTGCGGACATGTCCACCAGCCCGCCATCTACAGCATGTCACCGACGGCGAAGATGACGGCGTTCACGCCGACGACCGGCGCCGCCGTGCCGTTGCTGCAGGGACGCCGCTGGCTCGCCGTGCTCGGCTCGGTCGGGCAGCCGCGCGACGGCAATCCGGCCGCCGCCTACGCTATGCTGGACACGGACAAGCGCGAGATCACCTACTGCCGCGCGCCCTATGACGTCGGTGAGGCCGCTGCCGCGATCCGGAAAAAAGGTCTGCCACGATGGCTGGCCGACCGCCTATTCGTGGGCCAATGAATGGTCAAGCCGCTGCACGAGCCGGGCGTGGTTGTCGACGGCTTCCGGCTTGAAGAAATAGCGCACCTGGGTGGCATGGCGACGCTGTGGCGTGTCTCGCGCCCCGGCACGACAACGCCCTTGCTGATGAAAGTGCCCAGAATCGGCGAAGGCACCGACCCCGCGGCCATCGTCAGTTTCGAGATGGAGCAGATGATCCTGCCGCGGCTCACCGGCCCGCACGTTCCGAAATTTATCGCCGCCGGCGATTTTGCGGTGCAGCCCTACATCGTGATGGAAGCCATCCCGGGCAAGACTTTGCTCCCACGGCTCACCGAACTGCCCCTGCCCTATGCGGAGGTAGCCGAAATCGGCGTGAAAGTCGCCCAGGCGCTGGCCGATCTGCACCGGCAGCATGTCGTCCACCTGGACGTCAAGCCGAGCAACATCATGTTCCGGCCGACCGGCGAAGCCGTTCTGCTCGATTACGGCCTCTCCCATCACGACCAACTGCCCGATCTGATGCAGGAAGAGTTCCGGCTGCCGTTCGGGACGGCGCCCTACATGTCGCCCGAACAATTGCGCGACATCCGAAACGATCCGAGAAGCGACCTGTTCGCCTTGGGCGTATTGCTCTACTTCTTTTCGACCGGCGTGCGGCCCTTCGGCGAAAGCGAGACGCTGCGCGGCATGCGCCGGCGGCTGTGGCGCGATCCGGTTCCGCCGCGCCGTTTGCGGCCCGACTATCCGCCTTGGCTGCAGGAAATCGTGCTGCGTTGCCTCGAGATCGAGCCCGGCTGGCGCTACCCGACGGCGGCGCAACTCGCCTTCGATCTGACCCACCAGAATGAGGTCAAGCTGACCGCGCGATCCGAACGTCTGCGGCGCGATCCGCTGACCACGGTGCTGCGGCGACGGTTCAACAAGGAACTGACGCGGCCGCGGGAAAAACCCTGGCTTGCTGCCCAGCTTGCCTCCGCTCCAATCATCGCCGTCGCCATCGATCTTGCCGAAGAATCCAGGCCGATCAATGAGGCATTGCGGATCACCGCCGAACGCATTCTTGCGACGCTGCCGTCGGCGCGGCTCGCCTGCCTTAACGTGCTCAAGCAAGGCCGCATTACCATCGATTTCACGCTCGATGAGTATGGCCACAACAAGCAAATCGACCGCCTGGTCGCGCTCAAGCACTGGGCCGAGCCGATAAAGCTGGATGAACGCCGCCTGACGGCGCACGTGCTGGAGGGGGTCGATCCCGCAGCCGCCATCCTGGAATTCGCGCAAGCCAACCATGTCGATCATATTCTGATCGGCGCGCGCCAAGACTCACTTTTGCGCAAGCTGCTCGGCAGCGTGTCGGCCAAAGTCGCCGCCGAGGCTCTCTGTACCGTGACGGTCGTTCGGCCGAATCTGACCGCAGCGGAGGAAAAAGCGCCCGCGGCAGATGTCTCGGCTCCGCCGTCCACCGTCTGAATTGCTGGCGAAATTTTGGGCGACCGCTGAGTCCCCGCGCATTGCGGCCTTTGACCGCAACTCAAGAATTGAGCAAGCCGATGATATGGTTGGTATTTCCAACCAAACGATTGCTTTTGCGAAGATTTGGTCGCGCGCTCAATTCCAGCACCGGCACCGGAAAAGCACGCTTTTCGCCTGGCTGCCGACTCACCCGAAAGTCACCCACGGCGGGGCTTGCAAGACCTTGTTCGGTGGTTGCCGACTGTGCCAAACTATAAACGTTACTCGCAATACCTCGGAGATCTAGCATGCCTCAGGGCACCGTGAAGTGGTTTAATCCGACGAAGGGCTACGGCTTCATCCAGCCGCAAGAAGGCGGGAAGGATGTGTTCGTGCACATCTCGGCGGTTGAACGCGCCGGCCTTAGCACTCTGAACGAAGGTCAGACCGTTCAGTTCGAGCTCGTCGAAAACCGCGGAAAGACATCCGCGGAAAACCTCAAGGTTAAGTGACCTCGTCGCCCGAGGCTACTTTCGGCCTTTTAGCCTGAACCTGGCGCCGCCGAGCTCATCGAGCCCGGCGGCTGGCGCGCGCCGTTTTGGCGCGCCAAAACTCATGCCTTAGCGCGCACGATCATTTCCGAAAGCCGATTGCCGTCCCCGATCAAGCCGAGCCCAGGCTGATCGGGACCACGCGTCAGCGCGTGAGCGTCTCCAGTTCGGGAAACGGCTCGTAGGCCGCATTCTTGCAAATCTCCCGCACCTCCTTGGGCGTGTCGAAGAAGCGGTCGAGCTTGCCCGACAGGTAAATCGCGACGCCGTCCTTGGCGCCGGCATATTGTCCGCCGCTCTTGCGCGCGTTGTAGCGCACGCAAGTGAAGTAACGCTCGCCCGGACCGACGTTCTTGCGCTGCGGCTGCGACACCGCCGCGCCGCGAATATGGGTCGGGTCGTTGAGATAGGTGCGCAGGAACGCCATCAGGTCGGCCTTGTAGTTCTGCGGGTAGACGTTCTGCTGCTCCCACTGCGCCTTCAGTTCGGCTTCGCTCGGCCCGACTTCGGTCGCGCAGCCGCCGACCAAGAGCACCGCTAGCAGCGCCAACCACCGCATCCGCCGTCTCCGCATTTTTTCCGTCTTGCGCCCGCCACCACAATCATAGCGGCTTGCGCCGGATCGGCTAGGCCGGCGCGCGGAAATAGCCGCCGCAGCCGCCGGCCGCGCCGCCGTCAAAATGTGGCGCCGGCTTTCACCATGAAAGTCCGTCCCGGCAGCGGATAGGCATTATAGCGGCCGAAGGTTGCGGAGCTGGCGACGGCATAGTCGAAATACTCGACATTAAACAGGTTCTGCACCGCCACCGACCAGAACAGGTTCTTCATCTCGCCGCCAAGGCGGAGATCGACGGTGGTGTGCGCAGGGATCGGCGGCTGGAAATTCGCCTGATCGTTGTCCATGCGCCGCTCGCCGACATAGCGCACGACCGCGTCGAACACCGCGAGTTTCCGGTAGATGTCCCAGGTCAGGCCGAGATTGCCGGTCCAGCGCGACACCAGCGGAACGTCGTTGCCGGCATAGAGCCCCTCGCGGAAGGTGGCGTGCGTATAGGCCAGGCCGCCCTTCAGGCGCAGCGCGTCCGACAGCCGCAGCGTCGCGCTGTTCTCGACGCCGACGCGGCGCGTCGGATCGAGATTGATGTTGGCGCCGATGGGCGGGAACGGAATGAACATGATTTCGTTGTTGAGCTGCATCGCATAGACGCTCGATTGCCATTCGAGCGCGCCCAAGTGGCCGCGCACGCCGCCCTCGATGTCGCGCGAGGTCTGGGTTTTCAGATTGAAATCGACCGGGAAGGCATTCACCCCGATGCGCTCGTCGACGTTCGGCGTGCGGAAGCTGCGCGCAACACGGCCGAACACGGCGAACATCGGCGAGAAGCGGTGCTCGAAGCCGAGATGCAGTGCGTGCTGGGTGTCGGTCGAATCGAGCGGGGTGGCTGCCGTGTCGAACGGGCCGAACGAACCGGGCGCCGCGGCATCGTAACGATCGCGCGCGGAAAGCCATGTCTGTTGCAGCCGGCCGCCGAAGGAAACGTCAGTGGTCGGCAGCACGCTGACCGTCTGCTGCCAATAGACCGCCGCCGCCTGCTGGTTGAGGTCGTAGCTGTGGTACGGCGGGTCGGAAAGCTCCATGCTGCGCTTGGCATCGAGACTGGAATTGTAATAGTCGACGCCGGTCGTGATCTTGGTGGGCGCGCCGAACAATTTGGTGTTGATGTTCGCGCGCGGCGTCACCGACCCGCTGGTGAGGCCGCGCACATCCGAAGTGTCGAAACCAAACAGCGAGGAAAAGACCGTCTGATCCTTGCGGCGCAGATTGCCGTCCACGATCAGTTCGACGCTGGAACCGATCATGCGCGAGGCGCCGAAGGTCAGGCTGGCGCCGGTCTTGCTCGAAAACGCGTTCGGCGTGGTGGCGCCCTGGCGATCGGTCGCCAGTTCGTTGACGCCGATGCTGGGGTCGACCAGCCGCGCGCCCGGCAGCCCGAGATGCTGGTCGTCGCCGGAGATATTGAACCATGCGCTGCCCTCCTCCCCGGTGTAGCGCAGATCGCCGACCGCGTTGCGCTGGCGCACATAGTCGTTGACGCGGTAGCCGTCCGAATTGACGGCATTACCGAAGGCCGACACGGAAAATGCACCGTGCGAGGCGAGCGCGGACGCATTGAGTTCGCGCTGGTTGAACGAGCCGTAGCCGGCTTCCACGCGTCCGGATGGCGGCTGCGCCACGCCGGTCTTGGTGACGATATTGATGACGCCGCCGACCGCGCCGTCGCCATAGAGCACCGCGCCGCTGTTGCCGCGGGTGATTTCGATGCGCTGGATGCTGTCGCGCGGGATCGTGCTGAAATCGATGCCGGAAAGATCGATGTCGGTCAGCCGACGCCCATTGAGCAGCACCAGCGTGTTGGAAACCGCCGTAGCGCCGAAGCCGCGCAGGTCGACCGTAGTGCCGGCGCCGTTCTTGCCGCCGGACGTGCTGATGGTCTGGATACCCGCTTCTTGCGACAGCACTTCTTGCAGCGTGGCGCCGGGCGAGCGCGCGATGTCCTCGGCGGTGATGACGCTGGTGGAGGCGCCGGATATTCCAGCGCCGGTGCGGCTCGCCCAGACATCGATCGCCGGCAGCACCTGTGTCTCTTGCGCCTGCGCGGCACCAGCCGCCAGGCCGGCCAGCGCGACCAGCGCGCCGCATAAGCTTCGTTTCTTTCCCATGACGCGACGTTCCTTCGTTTGCGCGCGCGTGAATGCGGCGCATCGGGTGAGAGCAAACCCGCTGCGAAGGACACGTTCAGCAAAACGCATACGGACGACGCGCGATGCTTACGTGTGCAGTGTCGTGGGAGGAATTTCTCTCACGGCTTCGCACCGGCATTGTCGTCACCGCTGCGAAAGACCGCTCCGTATGGACGCCCCGTCCACCGGTTGGGTGACCGCGCTGGCAGGTCTCCTGGCTCGCGGGTCGTCGCCCAGTTGCGCCCGGCCTTCCCGGTTTCCCAGTGGCCATACGGACGCGGGCTCGCCGCTTACAGTTGCGGGGGCAGCCACGGATTCTTGCGAATTCGCCAAGGACGAACGCGCAGTGTCCGTGTTCCCTCTTTCGTCCCCGGCGTGACCCGGGGAACCAGCACGTCAAAATGTTCTCTCTAGCGCGCGCACGAGTCAAGCGCCGTTGCTGAGACGGCGCCTGCTCGTGGCGCGATGTCGGCGGTTAAGCCGCTTGCTCAGCCGGCCGTCTTGGTCTTGGCCGGATGCTTGACCTGCTTCAGATGCTTGAAGTGCTTGGCATGTTTCACATGCTTCACGTGGTGCACCAGTTTGACCGCGTGATGCCTGGTCTTTTTGACCAGCTTCACGCCGGTCTTGCTGCCGGTCTTGGCCGCATCGGCTTTCGCCGCCGGCTGGCTGGTAGTGGCGGGCGCGTTGGCGGCGCCTTGCGCCAGCACCGGACCGCCGATCAGGCTCACCGCGATGATGGCGGCGCTCAGTGTCCTCAACATGGTCGTTATCCTCGTATCGAAACGGGTTGCCGCGAACCCTGGGGTTGTTCGGCCGACCGGCATGATGCCGATCGTTGCCGGCAGCATGCGCGCAAGTCATTGAACCCGCTCTGAAGCGCGCCGTTAGCGGCCGTTCAAACACCCGCCCGGCCGGTGTCGGAACAGCGGCGGGATCGTGGCGGGGAAAATTGTTGGCTGGCGGCGGGACTAGAAACGCGTCTCTTCAACGATCCATTGGTGATAGGCGGCATCGGCGCTTTCCACCGGCAATACCATGATGGCCGGCGTCGTGTAGCTGTGCAGTTCCTTGACCAGCGCGCGCACCGGCTCAGCCAGCGAGGCGCGGGTCTTGACGATAATCACCGCCTCCTCAGCCCGTTCGATTTTGCCCTGCCACCAGTAATGCGAGATCATCCCCGGCAGGATATTGACGCAGGCCGCCAGCCGTTTTTCGACGATTTTGCGTCCTGCCGCCTCCGCCTCGACAATCGAGGGCCAAGTCGTATAGACGAGCACCGCGCGTTCCATCGTGAAGTCCCCTGAGTGGGCGTAAGAAACCGCCCATAGAGTGCGTCAATGAGCCGTCCGGCCCAGCGTTTTCAGCACATTGCCTTCGTCGCCGGTGCGACGCCGGAGGCGCGCGAGGCCTATGAACAACTGCAAGCCCGCTATGGCAATGTCGAACCGAAGGCCGCCGACGTGATCGTGGCGCTCGGCGGCGACGGCTTGATGCTGCAGACCCTGCACAAATTCATGAATTCCGGGAAGCCGATCTACGGCATGCACCGCGGCACCGTCGGCTTCCTGATGAACGAGTTCTCCCTGGACGACCTGGTCGAGCGGCTCGCCGCCGCGCCGATTACCGTCATCCACCCGCTGGTGATGCGCGCGCGCGATTCCGCCGGGCGCATGCACGAGCATCGCGCCATCAACGAGGTGTCGCTGTTTCGCCAGAGCGCGCAAGCCGCGCACCTGCGCATCCTGATCGACGGCCAGGAGCGGCTGGCCGAACTGGTCGCCGACGGCCTGCTGGTGTCGACGCCGGCCGGCTCCACCGCCTATAATTTGTCGGTGCAAGGCCCGATCATTCCGATCAACGCGCCGCTGCTCGCGCTCACGCCGATCAGCCCGTTCCGGCCACGCCGCTGGCGCGGCGCGCTGCTGCCCGACAAGGCCAAGGTCACCATCGAAGTGCAGGACGCCGACAAGCGGCCGGTGGCCGCGGTCGCCGATTCCGACGAGGTGCGTTCGGTGCACAGCGTCGATGTCAGCATGGACCATGGCGTTTCGCTCAATTTGCTGTTCGATCCCGGCCACAGTCTCGACGAACGCATCTTGAGCGAGCAGTTCGGATTTTAAGATCAGCCTATGGCGAAAAATTTCGATTTTACCGTCAACGGCAAACCGGTCAGCGTGGCGCTGGACAACGAGGAAACGCCGCTGCTGACCGTGCTGCGCAATGAGCTCGGCCTGGTCGGCGCCCGCTTCGGCTGCGGTTTCGAGCAATGCGGCTGCTGCATGGTGCTGATCGACGGCGCCGCGGTGAAGAGCTGCGGCAAGCCGGTGTGGAGCGTCGTCGGCAAGAGCATCACCACCATCGAAGGACTGGGCACGCCGGAGCGCCCGCACCCGTTGCAGCAGGCCTTCATCGACGAGCAGGCCGGCCAATGCGGCTACTGTCTCGCCGGCATCCTGATCACGGCCAAGGCGCTGCTCGACAACAACCCATCGCCGACGCGCGCCGAGATCGCCGCGGCGCTCGACGAAAATATCTGCCGCTGCGGAACGCATAACCGCATCCTGCGCGCGGTCGAAAAGGCGGCCGCGCAGATGCGCGCGGAGATCCCTGCTTATGAACGCCCCGCTGCCCGGCCCGCTCAACGACAATCCGAGCCTCGATCGCTGGGTCTCGTTCCCCGCGCCCGGCAAGGTTGCCATCGGCACCGGCCGCGTCGAGATCGGCCAGGGCGTGCTCACCGCCATGGCGCAGATCGCCGCCGACGAACTCGACGTGGCGATGGAGCGCATCGCCATCCGCTCGGGCGATACCGCGCTGACACCGAACGAGGGCTACACCGCCGGCAGCCAGTCGATCCAATTCGGCGGCGTCGCGCTGCGGCAGGCCTGCGCCGACGTGCGCGCGCTGTTTCTCGAGCAGGCCGCCAGGATCATCGGCTGCAAGGCCAGCGAGCTTGCGATCCGCGACGGCCGCATCCTGCGCCATGGCGCATCGACCGGCCAGGATTACTGGACGCTCGCGCCCGCGGTGAACCTCGCCGTCAAGGCGACCGGCAGCGGGCAGCGCAAGCCGGTTGCGGATTTTCAGCACATCGGCGCAAGCAGCGCGCGCCTCGATCTGCCGGACAAGATTTTCGGGCGCGCCGTCTTCATCCACGACATGCGGCTTCCCGGCATGGTGCATGCGCGGGTGGTGCGCCAGCCCAACCGCGGCGCCACCGTCGGCACGATCGACGAGAACGCCATCAAGCGCGCCGCCAAGGGGCCGATCGAACTCGTCCGCCACGGCAATTTCCTCGCCATCGTCGGCAATGACGAGACCGCCGTCGATCTGGCCAGCGCCGCCGCGGTCAATGCCGTGACCTGGCAAAACGTCGAGGCGCCGACCGCGCTGCAGGCCGAGGCCTCCTGGCTGTTGCAGCGGCCGTGGATCGACCGCCTGTTCGGCGCGCCCGCGCCGGGCGAGGCGCAAGGCCGCGAGCGCTTCGAGGCCACTTACAGCCGCGGCTATCTCGCCCATGCCTCGATCTCGCCGTCCTGTGGCCTGGCGGAATATCGCGACGGCCGTCTGACGGTGTGGACCCATTGCCAGGGCGTGTTCCCGCTGCGCGCGGCGCTCGCAAAAACGCTCGGGCTCGACGCATCGGCCATCACCGTGCACCACGTGCAGGGCTCCGGCTGCTACGGCCACAACGGCGCCGACGATGCCGCCGCCGACGCCGCCATCATCGCCATGCAGATGCCGGGCAAGCCGATCCGGGTGCGCTGGCGGCGCGAGGAAGAGTTCGTCTACGAGCCGAAAGGCTCGGCCATGGTGGTGAAGGTGCACGCGCTGCTTGACGCCGCCGGCAAGCCCGCCGACTGGACGCAGGAAATCTGGAGCGGCACCCATCAGGGCCGCCCCGGCGGCGGCAGTCCCCTGCTCGGCGGCCAGGCCCTGCCCGATCCGCTGCCGTTGCCGCCGCCGAGCGACGTGCCGGAAGCCAATGGCGGCGGCGCCACCCGCAATGGCGAGCCGCTGTACGACATTGCGGCCAAGCGCATCGTCCACCATCTGGTGCCCGAAACTCCCGTGCGCGTGTCTTCGCTGCGCGGGCTCGGCGCCATGCCGAACATATTCGCGCTGGAATGCGCGATCGACGAATTGGCCGAGCGCGCGGGTCAGGATCCGGTCGCTTACCGGCTGTCGCTCACCGCCGACAAACGCGCGCGCGCGGTGATCGAGAAAGTCGCCGCCATGGCGCGCTGGAATCCGAAAGAGCCGGGCGGCGCCGGCCATGGCCGCGGCATCGCCTTTGCCCGCTACAAGAACCGCGCCGCCTACGCCGCCGTGGTGGTCGAACTCGACGTCGATGAGGAAATCCGCTTAGGCCATGTGTGGTGCGCGACCGATGCCGGCCTGGTGATCAATCCGGACGGCGCGATCAACCAGCTCGAAGGCGGCATCATCCAGTCGGCGAGCTGGGTGCTCAAGGAGCAGGTGCGTTTCGATAACGGGGTGAGCGCGATCGACTGGGAGACCTACCCGGTGCTGAAATTCAGCGAGGTGCCGGAGATCGACATCGCGCTGATCAACACCAAGGACGAGGTGCCGCTCGGCGTCGGCGAAGCGACCGCCGGCCCCACCGCCGCCGCCATCGGCAACGCGGTGTCGCATGCGCTCGGCGCGCGCATCCGCGATCTGCCGCTGACGCGCGAGCGCATCATGGCGAGCCTGCTCCGGGCATAACCGCTGAGCGCCCAAATGCGCAGGAGGCTGCGCGGTTGCAATTATCGAATGAAGCCGAAGACAGCGCGGCCGACGTTACGCCACCAGCTGTGCGTCGGCGACATAGGGGCCGTCATCGATCGCATGATCGTTCGCGACCAGATCGTCGCAGAACATGCGCGCTTCGTCGCGCGCGGCCTCGACCGCGAAACGCCGCAGCAAGGCCAGCAGCGACGCCAAATCCCGGTCGCGCTCGTCCGCGCAGGCGGCGAGCACGCGCTCGACCATGCGCCGCTTGAGCCGCGCCACCCCGCCCTGCTCGCCGACCAGCACGCCCTCGCGCATCGCCGTGATGGCCTCGCGGAAAGCGGGATAGGCCAGCTCGGGCAGCCCGGCCTTGCTGTACAGCGCGCTGAAGCCGGAAATATTCCGGTCGTGGATATAGCTGCTGACGCGGTCGAGCGGCACGCCGGATAATTCCGCCAGCGCTTCCTCGAACAGCACCACATTGCCGGAGAGCAGCGCGCGCAGGATCATGCCGGCGGTGAGCTGTCCGCTTTGCCGCAAGTGCTGCACCAGCGCGCCGACCTCCTCGTAAGGCGTCTCGGCGGCAAGCGCGACGGTCGCCTTCTCGCAGGCATCGCGCGCCGCGTATTCGGCATGTTCGGAACCCATCCATTGCCGACCGGCGACGAAGCCGGCGAGCGTCCGCGACAGCTTGGCGAGCAGCGCCTGGCGGCTCGCCATCGGCAGATCGTCGCGCGTCAGCAAGGTCTCGCGAATCGCCGCCAGATGGCCGAACCGATCAATCACGCGGTCGACCGAAAACGGCGCGATATCGGCGTCGGGATTCTCCAGGAGCGCCAGGCAGGCCTGCGCGGAGCCGACTTCGGCGATGGCGGCGGCGAGCGAGCGCGTCAGCATGGCGCGGCTGGCGATGGCGGTCTGCGCCGCCGGCTGCGCGGTGGCCACCAGGTCGATCAGATCGTCTTCCTGCAGCAGCGGCGAGAGCGCGAGGATCGACATGGCGATCTCGGGCTGATCGTTGGCGAGCGCGTGCACCACCGCCGGCGGCGCTTTCTGCGAGGTGGCGAACACGTCTGCGAGCGCGCGCCGCACCAGCGGCGAGGGATCGTCCAGCAACATGATCATCGCGCCTTCGGCGGCGGCCAGATCGTCGGGCGACAGATCGGAATAAAGATAAGCGCGCGCGAGCGCGGATGTGGCCTCGGCCCTATCGCTGGGCGGCGCGTAGCGGATCCACTGCAAAAACTGACGAACGATCATGGCTCGACCAGACGCGACTGACAGCCATCGTCAACAGCGACGGCAGCATTGAGCCTAGCCGAGGAGACTTAACAAAGCGTTCACCATAGAAATTGAGGGGCTGTTAACGATGCGGTAAGCGGCGCGATCGCTCGGTGCCGGCTTGCGATCCGCGCGCTCGCCAGCCGAATTTATGTTAGGACAGGCTACAACGTCGCGGACCGGCCAAACGCGACGCCGACGTTTGCGGGCACTGTCGGCCCTTGGCCGTTATGGTAAATGGATGATTAAGCAGGGCGGCGACGGCCCGCCCGGTCACGAAGCGGAGGACAGCGATGGCGGACACCATCCAGCGGCACAAGCGCGGCGGGCTCTATTTCGAGGACTTCGAGGTCGGCAAGACCTACGAACACCGCTACACGCGCACCGTCACGCAGATGGACAACATGTTGTTCTCCAACATGACGCTCAATCCGCAGCCGCTGCACATCGACCGGCATTTCTGCGAGCAGGAAACCGAATGGGGCCAGCCGCTGATGAACTCGCTGTTCACGCTCGGCCTGATGATCGGCATCCAGGTCTCCGACATGACGGTCGGCACCACCATCGCCAATCTCGGCATGACCGACGTGAAGTTCCCCAATCCGCTGTTCGAGGGCGACACCGTGCATTGCAGCACGCAGGTCGTGTCAAAGCGCGAATCGAAATCGCGGCCGGGCGCCGGCATCGTCGAATTCCATCACAAGGCGTTCAAGCAGGACGGCACGCTGGTGGCCGAATGCCACCGCAACGCGTTCATCAACATGCGGCCGAAGTGACGCGGCGGGGACCAAATGTCGCCACCCCGGATGGCTCAATCCATAAAGCTGAGCTACATTGGTACGAGGCCAGCGGCATTGGCCGCCACGAGTTCAAGATCAAATACCTCTTATGAGAATGCGAAAGTCCATGGCCAAGGCTGCGACAAAACAACTGGTCGTTTGCATCAAGAACGACGGCTATCCGGCTTCTCTTGAGAAGCGCAAGATTTACGTCGTGCTCCGTGACGCCGAGGCGGATGAGCATGGGCTTGTCCGCATCATCGACGAATCAGGCGAGGACTATCTCTATCCAAAGAGGTTGTTTCGCCCGATCGCGTTACCCCTGGCTGTCAAAAAAGCCGTCCTGAACGCGGCGTAACGGCAAACTCGATGCGTTCTCTTCTCTTCGTTCCCGCCGACGGCGGCGGCAAGCTCGACAAGGCGATGGCCAGCGGCGCCGACGCCGTGATCCTCGACCTCGAGGATTCGATCACGCCCGAGCGCAAGCAACAGGCGCGCGCCGCCGCGCTGGATTTTCTTAAAGCCGCCGGCGCACGGAAAGCGCGCCCGCGCCTGCTGGTGCGCATCAACGGCCTCGATACCGGCATGACCGATGCCGATCTCGACGCGATCGTTGCTGGCGCGCCCGACGCCATCCTGTTTCCCAAAGCCGAAGGCGGCGCCAGCGTGACCCATCTCGACGCCAAGCTGACCGCGCGCGAGGCCATGGCCGGATTGCCGGAAGGCCAGATCAAAATTCTCGCGCAGGCGGTGGAATCGGCCGCCGGACTGTTTCTCGCCGGTACTTTCCGCGACGCCAGCGCGCGTCTCATCGGGCTCACCTGGGGACCGGAAGATTTATCGGCGGAACTGGGCGCCGAGGCCAACCGCGATGCCGCCGGCGGGCTCACCGAGCCCTATCGGCTGGCGCGCTCGATCTGCCTCTATGCCGCCGCGGCCGCCAAAGTGCCGGCGATCGAGACGGTCTATGTGGATTTCCGCAATACGGAAGGCCTGCGCCGCGATACGCAGGATTCGCGCCGCGACGGTTTCAGCGGGCGCTTGGCCATTCATCCGGCGCAGGTGCCGGTGATCAACGAGGTGTTCACGCCCGGTCCCGAGCAGATCGCCAAGGCCAAGGCGGTGGTGGCGGCATTCGCCGCGCAGCCGGGCGCCGGCGCGGTCGGCATCGACGGCAAGATGTATGACCGCCCGCATTTGATCAGGGCGCAGCGGCTGCTGGCGCGGACGCAGGGCGGGTCATCGTCGGCCTAGGCCCGAGTCGACCCGTTTAATCGAACACAACCTGATTAATTCACGCCGGATCGTCAGCCCGCGATGCGGCCCCGGAACATCCCGGTTCCGTCGGGCATGCTGCCGCGTTCGATCCCGGTGAACCCGGCAGCTTCCATCCAGCCGCGATATTGCGATTCGGTATAGGCTTCGCCGGCGCGATAGAAATTGAGGAAGGTGAGATTCACGAACACCCCGCTGCGCGGCCCGAGCCGGTCGTCGTCGAGGATGCCCCAGCCGGCGAAGACGGCCTCGCCGCCGGGGTTCAGGCTTTGCGCGGTATGACGGATCGCTCGGTCCGACGTCCGCGCGGCGACAGCACCTCGATGCCGGCGCGCAGAATGGCGAGCATCATGTTTTCGCCGCGACGGCCACTGCAGGATATCCGCCTCCTCCGCGCCACCTCGCCTGCGTTGTGCTCGGCAGGATCGGGCCGGCGTGGACGATCACCTCGGGCAGTTCCAGCAGCGTCGCCTTGAGATGCGGCCAGCGCTCGCGCAAGCCCGCCAGCACCGTCCCGCGCCGCCGCCAATGTCGATGACGGAGCCCAGCCATCGACAGGTCGAGCATGCCGGCCAGCATCCGACCGAAGGCAAGCCCGCCGGGGCCAAGCCCGCGCAGGAAGGCCGCCGTGTCCTCCGGCTTGCCGTCGAGAAATCGTGTTCGGCCGCCGGCTTGCCGTCGGATCAACTCCGCGGTGTTCAGATTGGCGCTCCAGACCTTGGCGATCACCTCATGCGCGCCGCCGATAAAGCCCGGCTTACCGGCCACCAGCACGTCGGCCGCTTCGGCTCCATTGCGAAAGCGTCCGTCGGTCACCTCCAGCAGACCGACATGGGCCAGCGCATAGAGCAGCCGCGATAGCCGCCAGCGTCGCAGCCGATCTGCGCGGCAATCTCTTGCGCCGAGCGCTCGCCTTGCCCGAGCGCCGTGAACACGCCGAGCTGCATCCCGCGCAGCAAGGCAAGCGCGGCTCAACCGAGGCCCGTATCTCGGCAACCGAGGTCAGGCTTTGCCTTGTCCGGCATGGTTAGTCTCCGTTGGATACGAATCTCTTCGGCGACCGCTATCGCTCTTGCGACAGCTCTGCACAGTTCGTGGGAGCGCCGACTCATGCGACTATTTGTAGACTTTGTCTCGGATCGAACGTCTTCTCGCCGTCGCGGAATTCCAGCGTCACGCCGCCGCTTTGCCGAGCGGCACCGCGCGGTAGAAGCACGAGCGCCGTCCGGTGTGACAGGCGCCGGGCCCCTCCTGCGCGACCTTGAGCCAGAGCGCGTCCTGATCGCAATCGACGCGCAATTCGACCACGCGCTGGACATGGCCGGAACTCTCGCCTTTTTTCCAGAGCGCCTTGCGCGAGCGGCTGTAGTACCAGGCCTCGCCGCTCTCGATGGTCTTGCGCAGGGCCTCGGCGTTCATGTGCGCGACCATCAGCACGTCGCCCGACCGGCGTCGGTGGCGACCGCGGTGATCAGGCCGGCGGCATCGAATTTTGGCGCAAAGGCCAAGCCCTCCTCGACCTCGGCGGTCGAGCCACGCGGCGCAAATGAAAATTTGTCGGTCAAGTGAGGCCTCGCGTGTTGCCGCGGGGCTTAGCGTTGCGCCCCGCGCAGCATGGTCATGAAACGAACTTGCTCGTTGGCATCCTCGCGGAACGCGCCGGTGAAATGCGTCGTCACCGTCAGCGCGCCGGGCTTTTCCACCCCGCGCAGCGACATGCACATATGCTCGGCCTCGATCATCACCGCGACGCCGCGCGGCTTGAGGATCTCGTCGATGGCGGTGGCCACCTGCGAGGTGAGATGCTCCTGCGTCTGCAGACGCCGCGCATAGACATCGATCAGGCGCGCGAGCTTCGACAGGCCGACCACCCGCTCCACCGGCATATAGGCGACATGCGCCTTGCCGAAGAACGGCATCATGTGGTGCTCGCAATGGGAATTGAACGCGATGTCCTTCACCAGCACGAAGTCGTCATAGCCGCCGGTCTCGCTGAAGGTGCGGTCGAGCACTTCCATCGGGCTTTCGCGATAGCCCTGGTAGAGCTCTTCATAGGCGCCGATCACGCGCTTGGGCGTCTCCAGCAGTCCTTCGCGGTCGGGATTGTCGCCGGCATAGGCGATCAGCGTGCGCACGGCGGCTTCCGCCTGTTCGCGCGACGGGCGCGGCGCGACCGGCGCGGGCGCCGCCCGCACGTGCTCGGACAGCCCCTGCTTGGGCCACGGCTTGATGATGGTATTCTTGGCGTCCATAACGGTCTCTCCGTTCGACCGGCGCTTCGCTCGACGAGCAGTGCCGGAAGTGTCACCGGGGTGGCCGCGTCAGTAACCCGCCGGACCGCCAAGGTCCAATGCGGGGCGCCTGGACGCCGCATTCCCATTCGGCATGGCTCCAAAGACCATGCCCCGGCGCCAAGAACCCCTTCTCGCGCCGTCGGATCAGTCCCTATATATTCGATTACGCGGCCGAGGCAATCGGCCGCAACGGGCACAGCGGTAAAACTTCAATGCTGAACGAGGTTTACAACGCCAAAATTCTCGACCTGGCGGGCAATATTCCCCGCCTGGGCCGGCTGTCCGCGCCCGATGCCAGCGCCACCGCCCATTCCAAGCTGTGCGGCTCCACGGTCACCGTCGACCTCAAGATGAACGGGCCGGTGGTCGGCGATTTCGCCCATGACGTGAAGGCCTGCGCGCTCGGGCCAGGCCTCGTCCTCGATCATGGCCCGCTATATCGTCGGCTCGCAGCCGGCCGAGCTGCGCGAACTGCGCGAGACCGTGCGCAAGATGCTGAAGGAAAACGGCCCGCCGCCCTCCGGCAAATGGGCCGAGATCGCGGTGCTCGAACCGGTGCGCGACTACAAGGCGCGCCACGCCTCCACCCTGCTCACCTTCGATGCCGTGGTGTCGGCGCTCGATCAGATCGAGGCCAAGCGCGCGCAGAAGCAGGCGGCGGAATAAGTTATTTCGCCACCGCCATGCCGCCGGTCTTGGGATCGGCCAGTTCGGCGCGATCGCCGATCGACTTCGCGCAGCCGGCGGTCAGCCGCGGCAAATTCTGATGCGCGCCGGTATTGCCGAGGCGGATGCCGGTGGCCGTGCTGCCGCTCTCGGTCTCGATCAGCAGCGAGTGGCTGCCGACGGCGGCAAAGGCGCCGATCAGCGCGGCCGGCACTGGGCCGGTGGCGTAAGTGACGAGTTCGTCGGGCTGCGCGCGGCGCTGCGAGGACACCACCTTGAGCGAGGCCGATTGCAGGCCGACCGTCAAGGTCACCGCGCCAAGCGCGGCCGGCATCTGGATGCGGCCGCCGTTATGCCGCCGCTCGACATAGCTCACGTCGTAGCTGTCGCCGCCGGCGCCGCAGGCGAGCACGAGATCGAAGCTGCCGATGTCGTCGCCTTCGACGGTGAGCGGCTGACGCCGCGCCAAGGCCGCAACCCCGGCGTGGTCGATCACCGCCCAGCGCCGTTCGCTGATTTCGGTGGCACGCGCGCCGTCGGTGATGCGCGGAATCGGGTGCGTCGCGGCCGCGCCGGCGACGACGCGACGGTGCCCGCCACCGCCGGCGCGGCCGGCTCATCGGTCGCAAGCCGCGTGCGGCGCGTCTCGTCCGCGGTCAAGGCATGCATGGGCTCCCAGGGCGGAATGCGCAGCGCGAGATTGAGCAGTTCGATCGAGCCGCCCATGTCGATGGTGTATTGCGCGAGCTTGCCGATATCGCGCTGCACTAGCACGAGATCCTCGGCCGTATAGTCCGCCGCGGTCGGATCGTCACGGCGGTCGCCGAGCCAGATCTGATGCACCAGCACGCGCGCTTCGCGCGGCACCGTGCGGTGCACGCCGCCGAGCAGCACGAAGCCGCACATGGATTCGCAATCGGCGCGCGGAGAGAATTTGGCGCGCGGCGTATCCTGCTCGGCGGCATCGAGATCGATAATGCGGCCGACCGTGGTGCCGAGGCCGAGGCGGCGGATGGTGCGGCCGAGCGCGATGGCGCCGTGCACCGAGCCGCCATCGGAATCGAGCGCCACGGTGGCGCCGGTGAGATTGCGGTCTTGCGCGAACAGTTCGAAGTCGCGCGCCGTGTCGGCGGTGATGGCGCCGCTCGCCGAAATCCACAGCGGGCACTTGGCGCCGCAGGCCGCGGCGGGCCCTTGCAAGCGCAGTTCAAAACGCATCGGCAGCGTGCGATCGTCGGTCTGCGCCGCCGCCGACAACAGCGAGGCCGGCGCCGTCAATGCGAGCGCAAGAGCGACGACAAGGGAGCGCGTCATTCTTCCCCCTTCATGCCGCCGAGCCGTTATGATGGGCGCGGTTATCCCCGCGTTCGTATCGGGCGTTGGCGGCTTTCAAGTCCCCCGGTCCGGGTCATTTTTAATGAGCGGGCGGATTCCGGTCTAGTGTAAAATTGTTGTTATCGGCCGCGTTGTTCGATGAATAAAAGTTCCATCGGCCGGGAACTTGGCGAGGAACATCAAGCATCGCTTGAATTGAAACTTCCACTGGAACCTTAATGACGCGCAAGCACGAAACCGAAGCAACCCCGGGCAGCCTTGCCCGGCTGCCGCGGCTCGCCGGGCGCGGCCTGGTGACGCTCTATCGTTACACGCTGTCGCCGCTGATCGGCCCGCGCTGCCGGCATCTGCCGTCCTGTTCCGAATATGCCGACGAGGCGATCGCCCGCTTCGGGTTGTGGGCGGGCGGCTGGATGACGCTCGCGCGCATCCTGCGCTGCCAGCCCTGGGGCACGCACGGGCTCGATTTCGTGCCGGCCGAGTTGCCGGCCCGCGCCCGCTGGTGGCTGCCCTGGCGCTTTGGGCGCTGGCGCGGGACCAATGAGAGCCCGCCACGCTAGTTGCGTCCTTGGAACTCCCTGCTATATCCCTCTCCTGAACGCTTACCCGCGCTCGTTCGCGGGAGTGAGCCACAGGAGACGACGACATGGTCGCGCTGACCTTTCCCGACGGCGCACGCCGGGACTACCCCCAAGGCACCACCGGACTGGATATCGCCAAGGGCATTTCGCCCTCGCTGGCCAAACGCACCGTGGCCATGGCCCTTGACGGCCAGCTCGCCGACCTCGCCGACCCCATCGAGCGCGACGCCAAGATCGAGTTCGTCTCGCGCGAGGACCCGCGCGCGCTCGAACTGATCCGGCACGACGCCGCGCACATCATGGCGGAAGCCGTGCAGTCGCTGTGGCCGGGCACGCAAGTCACCATCGGCCCGGTGATCGAGAACGGTTTCTATTACGACTTCGCGCGCAACCAGCCGTTCACCCTGGAAGACCTGCCCGTCATCGAAAAGAAGATGAAGCGAGATCGTCGCGCGCGACAAACCGTTCACCAAGGAAGTCTGGTCGCGCGAGCAGGCCAAGAAAACCTTCCGCGACATGGGCGAGAATTTCAAGGTCGAGCTGGTCGACGCCATTCCGGCCGACCAGCAGATCAAAATCTACAGGCAAGGCGACTGGTTCGACCTCTGCCGCGGCCCGCACATGACGTCGACCGGAAAGGTCGGCAACGCCTTCAAGCTGATGAAGGTGGCGGGCGCCTATTGGCGCGGCGACTCGAAGAACCCGATGCTCACCCGCATCTACGGCACCGCCTTCGCCAAGCAGGACGAGCTCGACGCTTACCTGAAGCAGATCGAGGAAGCCGAGAAGCGCGACCATCGCCGGCTCGGCCGCGAGATGGACCTGTTCCATTTCCAGGAGGAGGCGCCCGGCTCGGTGTTCTGGCACGCCAAAGGCTGGACGCTGTTCCAGGCGCTGGAGAACTACATCCGCCGCCGCCAGCAGGATGCCGGCTTCATCGAGGTGAATTCGCCCCAGCTCATGGACCGCGAATTGTGGGTCACCACCGGCCACATCCCGACCTATTCCGACATGATGTTCTTGACCGCCCAGCGCGAGGAGGACGAGCGCATCTACGCGATCAAGCCGATGAACTGCCCCGGCCACGTGCAGATCTTCAAGAACGGCCTGAAGTCGTACCGCGACCTGCCGCTCAAGATCGCCGAGTTCGGCAAGGTGCACCGCTTCGAGCCGTCGGGCGCGCTGCACGGGCTGATGCGGGTGCGCGCCTTCACGCAGGACGACGCCCACATCTTCATCATGGAAAGCCAGATCGCCGAGGAGACGCTCAAGGTCAACAACCAGATCCTGTCGATCTACCGGGATTTCGGATTCGACGACGTGCGCATCAAATTCTCCGACCGGCCCGACAAGCGCATCGGCGAGGACGCGGTCTGGGACAAGGCGGAGGCCGCGCTGATGGCGGCGCTGAAAGCCTCCGGCCGGCCGTGGACGCTCAACAAGGGCGAAGGCGCCTTCTACGGGCCGAAGCTCGAATACGTGCTGCGCGACGCCATCGGCCGCGAATGGCAATGCGGCACCGTGCAGGTCGATCTCAATCTGCCCGGGCGGCTCGGCGCCTTCTACATCGACGAGCACTCCAACAAGATGACGCCGGTGATGCTGCATCGCGCCATGTTCGGCTCCATGGAACGCTTCACCGGCATCTTGATCGAGCACTATGCCGGCCATCTGCCGCTCTGGCTGTCGCCGGTGCAGGCGGTCGTCGCCACCATCACCTCGGACGCCGACGATTACGCGCGCGAGGCGATTGCCGCCGCGCGCGCGCGCGGCCTGCGCGTCGAGGGCGACCTGCGCAACGAGAAGATCAATTACAAGGTGCGCGAGCACTCGCTCGCCAAGGTCCCGGCCCTGCTGGTGGTCGGCAAGAAGGAAGCCGCCGAGCGGCTGGTCTCGATCCGCCGGCTCGGCAGCGAGGGCCAGCAGGTGATGCCGCTCGACGCCGCGCTCGCCGCGCTCGCCGATGAGGCGGTGCCGCCGGATGTGAAGCGGGCGAAAGCCGCAGCGTCCTGAAGCCGGGAAAGCCGGCTATTTCGTTGCTTGCGTCGCCTGCTTGAGCGCGCGCATCACGTCGCCGCGCGAGATCATGCCGAGCAATTGACGATCGGGCCCGAGCACCGGAAAGCTGCGGAGCTTGAGGTTCACCATCAGTTGCAGCACGCGCGTCATTGGCATTGTCGGCTCGACGTGCACGATGCCCTCGGTCATCACGTCTCCGACCGTCCGCTTCATCAGCTCGTCGTAACTCGGAACCAGTTGCCCGGTCGTGAAGCGGAAGGCCCGCAGGAAATCGAACTTGGTGACGATGCCCAGCAGCTTGCCGTCTTCCACCACCGGCAGCGCATCGAAATCATATTGCGCGAACAACGCTTCCAGCTCGCCCATGCTGCATTGGCGCGTCACGCTTTTGACGGCGGGCGTCATATATTGCGCGGCCGTCGATTTAAGAAAGCGAAACATGTCGGTCGACCCCTTTGTCGCTCGGACGGCGTGATCGATAGCGCTGTCGGGCTAACGGCCCTGCGCCGCGATAAAGGCGGCGAGGTCGGCGGCTTCGCTGCGCGACAAGTTCATGTCCGGCATCTTCGGGTGCGGATACAGCAGGAACAACGCGAGCTTGGCGGCATCGAAGTCCGGCACCTTGGCAACGGCGGAGAATGGCGCCACCTGGGTGTTGCCGCTTTTCTGGTCGGACGCCACCACATGGCAGGCCGCGCACCAGCGCTTGGCCAGTTTTTCGCCGTTGGCGGTATCGGCCGCGGCCGCCGCGTGCGGCAGCGCCGTGACGGCGGCGAGAAAAAGCAGCGTGGGGATCATTCGACTCATGAGCGGCGGCCTTCCTTATTGAACGTATATTATAACGGCGCACGTTACCCGCCCCTTGACCGAGATCAATAGCAAATCCTCAATGGGCGGCCGCGGCGCGGAACTGCGCCTGCGCGCCGCCGGCGTTGTGCGGCCGTTCAAGCGTCCCCAGGAAGCGTTCGGCCCAATGGCTGAGATCGTTCGCCGCCAGCACCTTGAAATTGGCGGCCTGGCGCTGGCGCCGCTCCTCCAGCGGCATCGACAGCGCGCGGTTGATGGCAATGGCGACGCCTTCCGGATCGTAAGGATTGACCAGCAGCGCGGCCGCGCATTCACGCGCGGCGCCGGCAAAACGCGACAGGATCAGCACCCCGGGATCGTCCGCGTTCTGCGCGGCGACGAATTCCTTGGCCACCAGGTTCATGCCGTCGCGCAAGGGCGTCACCAGCGCCGCGCGCGCGGCCCGATAAAGCCCGGCCAGCGCCGTGCGGCTGTGCGCCTTGTTGATGTAACGCAGCGGCGTCCATGACGCCTCCCCAAAGGTGCCGTTGATGCGGCCGACCGCCTCGCCGACCGCGCGGGCGATGTCGGCATATTCCTGGATGTCGGTGCGGCTGCGCGGGGTGATTTGCAGATAAGTGACCTTGCCGCGCCAGTCCGGGAAATTGGTCAGGAACCGCTCGAAGGCGCTCATGCGCTCGGGGATGCCTTTGGAATAGTCGAGGCGATCGACGCCGATGATCATGGCGCGCCCGGACAGGCTGTCGAGCACCTCGCGCACAAAGCCCGATTCGATCGCACGCCGCGCCAGCCGCGCGAAGGCTTCGGTCTCGACGCCGACCGGGAACACCCCGATGCGCACCACCTGCTCGCCGAAGGCGAAGCTGTCGGCGTCGACGCGCGTCAGATGGCTTTCGCTTTCCAGATAGCGCGAGAAATTGGCGGCATCGATCTCGGTCTGAAAGCCGACCAGGTCGTAATGGCCGAGCGCCGGGATGAGCTGCTCGTGGTTGGGCAGCGCGGTGAGGATTTCCGGCGGCGGGCAAGGCACGTGAAGAAAAAAGCCGATCTTGTTCTTGTGGCCGCGCTCGTGCAGCGCCCTCGCCAGCGGCAGCAGATGATAATCATGCACCCACAGCACATCGTCGGGCTTGAGAAATTTCTCCAGATGTCTGGCGAAGAATTCGTTGACGCGAAAATAGCCGCCGAGATCGCGGCGCGTGAATTCGGCAAGGTCGAGCCGGTAATGCAGGATCGGCCACAGCACGCGGTTGGCGAAGCCGTTGTAGAATTCCTGGTAGTCTTCCTCGCGCAAATCGACGGTGGCATAGGCGACATTGTCGTGCTCGACGATCTTGGCGTGGCCCGGATCGTGATCCGCGACCCGCCCGCTCCAGCCGAACCAAAGTCCGCCGCGCCGCCGAAGTATCGGCCGTAATGCAACTTCGAGCCCGCCGGCACGTGCGCTGCGATCCGGAACGCCCACTCTGTTCGACACTACGACGAGCCGCGCCAAAATCGATCTCCCCAGCTCCTCGACAGTTTGATCGCGGTCAATATCAACCCCGACATCGAGTAGGTCTGTGGAAAATTCCCCCACAGTTTCCCGGTCAGGGGGTGCACATCCTCCGACAACAGCCCGTAGCGATTTCGCAATCGAAGCGCATCGACGAACATATCGCGGGCTTCTGAATGCCGCCGAATATCCCACAATGCATCGATCAGCCAGAATCGGCAAATCAAAAAAGCCGTCTCCGGCGTGCCGAAATCGTCTGCCGCGACATAGCGCATGACGTTCATGCCGCGCCGGAGTTCCCGATTGATCGTCTCGACGGTCGACACAAAGCGCGGATCGTCCGGCGCGAGCAGTCCAATCTCGGAAAACAGCAGCGCGCTGGCGTCGAGATCGTCGCTGTCGAAGGCCGCGGAAAACGCCTTGCGCTTGGGATTCCAAGCCCGCTCGAGGACCTCGTCGCCGATCCGCTTGGCGATTTTGCCCCAATAGCGCGCACGCTCATCGAGATTGAGATGGGCCGCGATCGCCTCCAGCCGCTGGCAGCCGGCCCAGCACATCGCCGCCGAATAGGTATGCACGCGTTTGCGGCCGCGGTATTCCCAAATGCCGGCATCCGGCTCAAACGCCAGCTTGGCCGCCTGCTCGCCGAGCGGCTCGATCACATGGAAGAGCGCGGCATCGCCCGGCTTCGGCAGCCGGCGGTCGTAGAACATCGGCGTGGCCGCCATGATGATGCTGCCATAGACGTCGTGCTGGCTTTGATGGACCGCGGCATTGCCGATGCGCACCGGACCGTCGCCGTTGAAGCCGGCGAGCGCCTCCGCGGTGCGCTCTTCGAGCGTATCGGTGTGCACCACGCCGTAAAGCGGCTTGAGCGGGTCGGTGCGATTGGCGGCCACGCTCAGGATATAGGAGATGAACTCTTCCATCGTGCGGGTGGCGCCGATGCGGTTGAGCGCGCGCACGACGAAGAAGGCGTCACGCATCCAGCAATAGCGGTAGTCCCAGGTGCGGCCCGAGCCCGGCCCTTCCGGGATCGAGGTGGTGAGTGCCGCCACGATCGCGCCGGTCTCCTCGAAGCTGCAGAGCTTGAGGGTGATGCCGGCGCGGATAATCTCGTCCTGCCAGTCGATCGAGAACGACAGGCGTCGCACCCATTCCATCCAATAGTCACGCGTGCGATCGCAAAATTCCCGGCAGGTACTTTCGATCGCGCCTTCAAACGGCTCGTCCACGCCCATCACCATGTGCACCGGGCGCGTGAGCACGAACGAGGCCTCGTTCTCGACATAGGAGAGCGGCGCATCGGTGGTCAGCCGTACCGGCACGTCGTCGCGCCAGAAGCGCATATGGTTGCTGCCGGACGAGCGCGTGGTCACCGGTACGCCGTAGCGGTGCGCGGTGCGGAAGCGGATCGTGATGCGCGGCATCCCTGCGATCGGCTCGATGATGCGCACGAGCTGCGGCGGGCGGAAGGTGCGGCCATAATTCTGGAAGCGTGGCGCGAAATCGGTGATGCGAACCGCACCGCCATTGCCGTCGGCGAGTTCGGTTACCACGATGGCGGTGTTGCGCATATAGTCCGAGCGGATCTCGACCTGGCCGTCGAGCACCACGTCGGTGAAGCCCTTTTCTTCGTCACCGGCCAGCAGCCGGCAGAACACCGGATCGCCGTCATAGCGCGGCAGGCACCACCACACGATGCGCCCGGACGGCTCGACCAGCGCCGCGGTGCGGCCGTTGCCGATAACCGCGAGGTCGAGATTGGCCGCGCTCATGACCGGTCCGCCTGTCCGCCGGCCGCCAGCCGATGCAGGGCCCGGCGCACGTCCATTGGCGAATCGAAAATCCCCGCCAGCCCGGTGAAATGCCGGTCGACGGAAAAGCCTTTGCCGCCCAACTCCGGCAAGACCGCAAACACCAATTCATCGGTGACATCGTCGCCGACGAACACCGGCATGCGGCCGGCGAACGGCGCATGACGCATCAGTTCGCGCACGCCATCGCCCTTGCTGATGTTCGGCCGTTTTACTTCGAACATTGCCTTGCCCGGCAGCACTTCGGTTGCCTCACCAGGATAGGCCGCGCGGCCGGCCGCGATATGCGCCCGCAAGCGATCCGCGTGCTGCGGCGCCTCGCGATAATGCAGCGCGAGCGAATAGCCCTTATCCTCGACGACGATGCCGGAGCCGGGCGTCGCCGCATCGGCCAGATGCCGGCGCAGGTCGTGCGGCAGCGGCGATGCCGAATTGATGACGCCCGCCCCCTGCACGCGCATCTCGGCGCCATGCCCGCCGATCGCCGGCAGCTTGAGCGGAGCGAACATCCGGTCGAGGTCGCCGATCGGCCGCCCGCTCACCAAGGCCAGCGCGCCGTCGGTCAGCCGCGACAGACGCGCAAGCAATTCCTTGAGCTCGTCGGAAACATGCACTTCGTGCGGCGTCGGTCCTAAATCGATCAGCGTGCCATCGACATCGAGCAGGAGCGCGATCGATTTGGCATCAAGCCGAGCGAAACTGTCCACGGCCTTATCGTTCGCAGCGGGCTGCGTCACAGTATCCATATTCATTCCAACGTAAGTTTCCGCGAAATCGCGCCGGCCATCACTTTGCCAGCACCTCGACGTCGCCGTCCACGCCGGTGACGACCTTGAATTCGCGCTCGTACACCTTTCCCTCGTTACGCGCGATGGCGCGATATTCGCCCTCGGCCAGAATCACGCGCGGAAAGGCGCCGATCGATTCCTTGATCACGTCGCCGCCGGGCGTGAGCACCGACCAGGCGGTGCTGGCAAGCGCCTCGCCGCCCTTCTCGCTCACCAATTTGAGCGTGATCGCGGCGGCGCGATGGGTGACGGTAATATCGGTAAGCTTGGCGGCCTGCACGCGGATGTCCGAGCGCACCACCGAGTTGGCGTCGCCGTAATTCGACACGATGTAATAGGTGCCTTCCGGCACCACCACCACGCTGCCGGTCATCACGTGTTCGGCGATCGGCCGGCGATCGCCGGGCTCGAACTGGCTGCCCTTGTAGACGTCGAACGAAACCTGCGCGGGCGGAATGCGCACGTCGCCGACGCGCGCTTCCATGCGCAAGGCGCCGGCCGGAAGATCGAACTCCTCGTGCACGGTCGGCCCGTTCAAGGTCACCGGCTTGACCGCGGTGGCGAGTCCAAAGCCGACATGAACGATATAGGCGCCGGCCGGCAGCACCATCGTGGGCGCCGGCGACTGGTCTTCCTTGATCAAGCGGAACGTGCCGCTAGCGTCGGCCTTGGCGGCAAAGACGCGCCAGGTGAGACCGCCGCCGATCGCAGGCGCGTCCTTGCCAAAGCGCGCGCTGAGCGCAAGCGCCACCTTTCCGGCCGGCACCATGGCAATCGCCGGCGCGGTCACCCGCGACGAATTCAGAGGCCATTCCGGCTGTGGCGACAACACGCCGCGCGTGACCGACTGCGGCGCGATCAGTCCGACTGTGGGCGCCGTTGAAAATAGCGAATTTTGCCCGGACGTCTGCGCCGATGCCGTGGGCGGAATCAGCATAGGCAGCAAGATCGCGAGCGCAGACCACAACCGGAAACGGGCAACGGCTTCGGGTGCACGGCTCATGGCGAGGCCGTTTTCGGCTCAAATCGCGGCGATTTCAAGCCGATTGGCCGGTTTGTCGCCACGGAAGCCCTATGCTAGGCGCAATCGGCTTTTTACTCGCGCATGCGCCAAGGGGACGAAATGCCCGACGCTCTGCACCTGCTCAAGACCCGCCGTTCGGTCAAGCCCATGGAATTGACCGGTCCCGGCCCGAGCAAACCCGAGATCGACAGCCTGCTCGCCATCGCCTCGCGCGTTCCCGATCACGGCAAGCTCGCGCCCTGGCGCTTCATCGTGTTCGAAGCCGACGCGCGGATCGCCGCCGGCGCGGCGATCGCCGCCGCGTTCGCCGCCGACCGCGCCGACGCCACGCCCGATCAGATCGAGTTCGAACGCAAACGGCTGGCGCGTGCGCCGCTGGTGATCGCGGTGGTCAGCCGCGCCGCGCCGCATGTCAAGATCCCGGAATGGGAGCAGCAACTGTCGGCCGGCGCCTCCGCCATGAGCCTGGTGCTCGCCGCGCACGCCATGGGCTATGCCGCGAGCTGGATCACCGAGTGGTACGCCTACGACCGGCGCGTGCTGGATAAGCTCGGCGTCGCGCCCCATGAGCGCCTCGCCGGCTTCGTCCATATCGGCCGCGCGGCCAAGCCGCCCGAGGAACGCGAACGCCCGCCGCTTGAGGCGATCGTCACCCACTATTCGGGGCCGAGGAATTGATGTTCTACGAGCCTGACAAGCGCGATAAGAGCGTCCTGCCGCAGGATCCGTTCAAAGCCATCGTCGCACCGCGTCCCATCGGCTGGATCACCTCGATGAATTTGAAAGGTCAAGTGAATCTCGCGCCCTATTCGTATTTCAACGGCATCAACAGCCGGCCCAATCTGGTGATGTTCGCCAGCGAAGGGCGCAAGGATTCGGTGAGCTTCATCGCAGAGACCGGCGAATTCGTCTGCAATCTCGCCACCTGGGATTTGCGCGACGCGATGAATTCGACCTCGGCGCCGCTGCCGCGCGGCGTCAACGAGATGGAGCGCGCGGGGCTGGAGCCGGCGCCGTCGCGGCTGGTCAAGCCGCCGCGGGTGAAGGCCTCGCCTTGTGCGCTCGAATGCAAGCTCATCAAGATCGTGCCGATGGAAACTTTCGACGGCAAGCCGGTCGACTGCCACGTGGTGTTCGGCCAGGTGGTCGGCGTGCATATTGACGACCGCTTCATCGTCGGCGGATTGCTGGACACCGCGGCGATGAAGCCGATCGCCCGTTGCGGCTACGACCAATATGCCGTGGTCGAAAGCCTGTTTTCGATGCAACGGCCGGAGAGCTAAGCGGTCCGGCCGGTCAGCGCGCTCGATCGACCTATGCCCCCTACGCCGCGGCTGGTGGGCAACCAAATGCCCGCTGTCGCATTTAACCATTATGTAATCACGTGAGCGCACGCTCCCTGTCACGTTTCGGTCACAAGACTCCGCCAGCAGTCTTTACCCCATCGGCCTGAATTGCTTGTCCGAGGGCCGGCCCGAACTGAAAATCGGGGGGACAGGGAGAAATCGTTGGTGTTTGAAGGTCTATTCACGCGCGTACGCAACGGCGACCGTTCGGCCGAAGCCACCGCCACGCCGTTGCGGCCGACCGCCACGCGGCCGAGCATCGGGCTCGCGCTCGGCGGCGGCGCCGCGCGCGGCTTCGCCCATATCGGCGTGATGCGCACGCTGGCCGCGCACGGCATTGTGCCGGACGTCATCGTCGGCACCTCGATCGGCGCCGTGGTCGGCGGCTGCTACGCCGCCCGCCAGCTGGACGGGCTGGAGGAGTGGGCGCGCGGCCTCAATATCCGCAACGTGTTCAGCTATCTCGACGTCAGCCTGTCCGGCTCCGGTCTTATCCGCGGCGGCCACCTCGCCGCCCGGCTGGAAACCGCGCTTACCGGCAGCCGCATCGACGATCTGCCGATCCGCTTCGCCGCCATCGCCACCGAATTCAATACCGGCCACGAGATCTGGCTCACCCGCGGCCGGCTGGCCGAGGCCCTGCGTGCCTCCTACGCGCTGCCGGGAATTTTCCCGCCGGTGCTGATCGGCGGACGCTGGCTGGTCGACGGCGCGCTGGTCAACCCGGTGCCGGTGTCGGCGGCGCGCGCGCTCGGCGCCCGGATGGTCATCGCGGTCAATCTCAATTCCGATCTGTTCGGGCGCGGCACCATCATCGCCAGCCACGGCTCCGACGAAAGCGACGACGCGGCCAAGGAGCAGCCCAAGCCGAACGGACTGCGCGGCCTGTTCAGCGGCGAACGCTCGCTGCGCCGGCAATTTCTCGGGCGGCGCGGCCGCCCGGGCATTCCGACGGTCATGATCGAGGCGTTCAACGTCATGCAGGATCGAATTACGCGCGCGCGGCTGGCGGGCGATCCGCCCGACGTTCTGATCAGCCCGCGGCTGGGCGCGGTCGGCTGGTTCGATTTCCATCGTGCCGCCGAAGCGATCGCCATCGGCACCGAGGCGGCCGAAAAGGCCATCGACGCGGTGACCGAGGCGGTCACCGCGCTGTCGCAGCCCTATGGCCCCAACGGGGCCGCCAAGTAAGTTCCGTTAGCTGCGCACGATCTGGTGCGAAAACCGGTTCACAGTTTTCGGAATCGTGCGCTACGCGGTGCGGATATAATCCCGCATCGCCTCGGATTCCTGCTCAATCTCCATGACGCGCTGCTTGACCACGTCGCCGATCGATATCACGCCAATCAGTTCGCCCTTGGCCACTACCGGCATGTGACGGAATTTCCCCGCCGTCATCCGCTCCATGATGCTGGCGATGTTGTCGTCTTCGCCGCAGGTGGCGACGTTGCGGGTCATCACTTGGCTGACCGGGAACATCAGTGCGGCGGCGCCGTGTTGCGAGATCGCGCGCACGATGTCGCGCTCCGATAATATCCCGGCGAGGCGCCCTCCCGCGCCGCGGATCATTACCGCGCCGATGTGGTGTGCGCCCAGCAGGCGCGCCGCCGCCGCAAGATCGGCCGTTGGCTCGATGCAAATCGTGTCGCCGCCCAAGTTACGTGACTTGGCGGCCAGGATTGATTTGACGTTCATGGCAGCCTCCTTGGACCCGGGCTACGGCTTTAAGAACCGCCACAAGTCCCGGGTTCAGGCAAACGTTCCTGCCGTTATCCTGGTTCCGTCAAGAATAATGTTGGCACAGCCGCGGCCCGGCAATCACATTGCTTAACGCCGCGTTGCAGCCGGGTTATTGCCGCAGTGCATCAATATCGCCGACGTGCGGTTCATGCGGCGCCGGATCGAACCAGGAAAACAAAATCAGGCCGGCAAGAAAGCCGCCGATATGCGCCTGCCAGGCGACCACTTGGTCGCTGCCGGTGATCGGTATGGAGCCCAGCCCGAACAGAATATTGATCCCGAACCACACCGCCAGGAAGGCAAGCACGCGCGGATCGCTGAGCACGCCACTCAGCGGTATCGCCGGCACGCGATAGGCGGCGTCATCGCCATCGCGCCAGAAGCCAAGCGGCCCGCCGCGCTGGAACGCAAACCGCATGGCCGCCGCCATGGTGCCGGAAATCGCCGCCGACGCTCCAATCATCGGGAATTGCTCGCCGGCATGGGTGACAAGATGCATCGCCGCGCCGGCCACCGACGTCACCGCGAAAAACAAGAGGAAACGCGGCGCGCCGAATCGCCGCGCCACCGCACTGCCGAACGGCAGCAGCCACACCGCATTGACTCCGTAATGCGTCCAGTCGGCGTGGATCAGCGCGTAGGTCACGAAGGTCCACAATTCGGCGCCGAAGCCACCCGGCAATACGGCGCCGAGCGCGGACGTGTCATAGCGCGCCGGAATGAAGGCGAAGGTGAGCAGGAATTCGATGTCCTGATCGTCGCTGAGCAACAGCGTGCGCACGACATGAATGAGCGCCAGCGCGGCCAGCACCGCGACGACGACCGGCGGAATGTTGAAGAGCGGTTCGCGTTTCACAAGCACCCAAAGGCGTGGTGGGAGGCCCAGTTACGCTGCCTAACCGTTTGGCCGCATGACCGCAAGCAAAGATATTCTTGCGCGCGCATGGTCTTTTTCGAAAACCGGCGCGCATCCCCGATCGCGCCGAGGACAGGCGTTTCGGCATCATGCGCAAGAAAAAAGGAGGGCTTTCGCCCTCCTGTAAGCCGCGCTTTGCGGAGATGTTCGCGCCTTGCCGGCGCTTGTCACGTCCCCTCGCCTCCCGTGGCTCCTGAAGTCGCCGCGCCGAACGCTGGAGTTGGTCGAAGCCGGCGCACTCGTGTGGATCGCCGGCGACCATAAGCGGACGGCGGCGCACCGCCAATTCGATTCCGGTTTTAACATTAATCCGCATGAGCCGGCCGGCCGACGCCTTCCCGGCACGGCGCCTGCTCCATCTGCGCTGTCGCGGTGAAAAGCCGGCGTGGATGTCCCAGTGGGGGACAGAAATCGCCGCCGCCGTCTCGCGACGGAACAGGTGGCGTCCATGAAACATGCATCCACACGGGCGGTGTTCGATTATTGGAATGGCAAACGGGGACCCCGCCCGGCGCCCGAACGCGCCGACATCGATCCGGCCGATATCCGCCACGCCCTCAGCGATACCTTCATGCTGGCGGCGGATTTCGTCGATCAGCTCCGGTTCCGGCTCGCCGGCACGCGGGTCTGCGCGCTGTTCGGCCGCGAGATCAAGGGCGAGGCCTTCGCCGACCTATGGAGCGAGAGCAGCCGCGCGGCGATCGACGAACTGCTGGCCATTGTCATCGACGAAACGGCGGGGGTGGTCGCCGGTTTGACCGGGCGCACCGAAGACGGCGCCGAAACCGATCTGGAGCTGCTGCTGCTGCCGCTCGCCCATAGCGGGCCTGCCCGCGTCCGTGCGCTCGGCGTGCTGGCGCCGACCATTCCGCCCTATTGGATCGGCGCCAAACCGGTGATCGAGCTCACGCTCGGCACCCAGCGCCATATCGGAGCGGATGCGGACAGCCGCTATGCGCCGCGTTTGATGCCGGTGCCCGATGGCAGCCGGGTGCGGCATGGCTTTGTGGTCTATAGTGGCGGCCGCGCGACGCCATCCGGCGGGCGGACTGGCTAACTCCCCGTTAACGATAAACCCATAGGGTCGTTGCTTGCGGGCAAATGGGCCCAAAAAACCAGCCGTATCATGGCCGTGCCACTGCCCAAGCCAAGAGTATCGTCGCTGGCCCAGGAACGCCGGCGCCATCAGCGCGTCAAAGTTAACCTGCTCGGGCGCTATATGCTGGCCGACCGGCGCGAATTTCCGTGCCAGGTGGTCAACATGTCGCCGGGCGGCATCGCGATGGTCGCGCCGGTATGCGGCGAGCCGGGCGAGCGGGTCATCGCCTATATCGATCATCTCGGCCGGCTTGAGGGCAAAATTGCGCGCATGCTCGACTACGGCTTCGCCATGACGATTTCGGCGACTTTGCGCAAACGCGACAAACTGGCCGCCCAGCTCACCTGGCTCGCCAACCGGCACATCCTTAATTTGCCGGAAGACCGCCGCCACGGCCGTTTCATCCCGCGCAAGACGATGGCACGGCTGGTTCTGCCGAACGGCGGCGATGTGGTGTGCCGCATTATCGACCTGTCGGAGTCCGGCGCCGCGATCGCCGTCTCGCCGGAACTGCGGCCGGCGATCGGCACCATGGTTACCGTCGGCAAGACCCCGGGCCGGGTGGTCCGTCATATCGACGACGGTTTTGCCATTGAATTCACCCGCCTGCAGCACCCCGACTTCATCGAGGAAAGCGCCACCGCCGAATAAGACGGGCGCGCGATCTTTGCCGAAGACCCGGCCCCCTGGATCGAGACCGGGCCGGCTTTTTCGGGATCGCGCGCCAGCGTCATTCGCTGGTAAACGGGCTGCCTAAAATTGCGCGCATCGGCGGCGGCAAAATCGCGCCGATTGCGCACGGCCGCCGGTAACCGAGGACCGCAATCCTGAAGCTGCATAAAGTAAATGTCCCGCGCGCGGGAGCGCGCGCGGCGCGTCATTGCTGCTTTTAATCGATTAATGCATAAAATTTTAGATAAAATGTATTCTATAAGATTTTAATCGAATTCTACTTCAAGTTTCACTGTATTCGTCTCTTTGTTTATTTTGGTTATCTTCAAAACAACTTACTTGACTTAGCGGCGACGCAAAAGCTTTGTGAGAATTGTGGTCCCAATACGACGGCAAGGGGCCACAATAATGGGCTGGAGGTTCAAACAATTGCCGACCGGCGGCCTGCTGGTCTTCGCCTGCCTGGCAATGCTGGCCGCCACGGCGGGCGCCGCCGCGGCGGGCGAGCGGATCGCCTATGGCGGGCCGGCCACGTCGCAGGGACGGGCCGCCTATGCCCCGGTCGGCGACGTCACGCGCTCGCCCATCGGCTGGGTCGAGTTCTGCATCCGCTACAAGCCCGAATGCCAGACCAGGCAATCGGCGCCGCGCGACATCGTGCTCACGCCCAAGGCCTGGTCCGACATGGTCAAGGTCAACAACTGGGCCAACGAAAACATCAAGCCGGTCACCGATCTCGAGCATTGGGGCGTGGTCGAGCAATGGGATTATCCCGACGACGGCTACGGCGATTGCGAGGACTATGTGCTGCTCAAGCGGCGCATGCTGGTGCAGGCGGGCTGGCCGCGCGAGGCGCTGCTGATCACCGTGGTGCGCGACAAGAAGGGCGACGGCCATTCGGTGCTCACGGTCAAGACCGATCGCGGCGAATTCATTCTCGACAACCAGGAACCGCAAATCCTGGCCTGGAACAAAACCGGCTACCGCTTCGTTAAGCGGCAGTCGCAATCCGATCCGAATCTCTGGGTTGCGCTCGGCGAGCCGCATGGCGCGCCGGCCACCGCCTCGGCGCACTGAACGAAATCATCAGGAGGAATTCGCGCTCCCGGTCACGTCCCCACCCCTCCCCGTCCCCCGACCGGGTTCGCGAGCGGCCGGCCTTCCCCCAAAGGCCGGCCGCACCCTTTTTAAGCGGGTGCGGAAATTCAACCGATCCGCTTCAAGCCCTGCGCGTATTGCTTCCAGCGCCGCACATAGATATCGGCGCCGCCGCGGATCATTTGCGCGGCTTTCTCGTCGAGCGTGCGGATGGCGCGCGCCGGCGCGCCGACGATCAGCGAATGGTCGGGAAAGCTCTTACCTTCGGGCACCACGCTGCCGGCGCCGACCAGCGAATGCTTTCCGATCTTGACGCCGTTCATCATGATCGCGCCCATCCCGATAAGGCTGTCGTCGCCGATCGTGCAGCCATGCAGGATGACGTTGTGGCCGATCACGCAATTGCTGCCGATCACCATCGGAAAGCCGGGATCGGTATGCAGCGTGGCGTTGTCCTGGATCTGCGAACGTTCGCCCAGTTCGATCCATTCATTGTCGCCGCGCAGCACGGCGCCGAACCAGACACTGGCCTCGCGCTTGAGCCGCACGCGGCCGATCAGCGTGGCGGTCTCCGCGACCCAATATTCGCCTTGGCCGGGAAACTCCGGCGCTTGTCCGTCGATCTCATAAATCGGCATTCCCGCCCCTCCTGTCGGGAGCGACCTTTGCAACGAATTTGGAAAATTGGAAGTGGCTAGGCGTGCAACAACCCGCAGGCCTGCAATGACATCACCAGCACCAGGCCGGACATCAGGCTCCAGAAGCCGGCGATCAAGGTCGCCAGGAAGACGAATTCGAAGCGGCGGCCTTCCTGGCGGCTACCGAGCAGCGTATTGCGCATGATCAGAAACGGCGCCGACAGCATCAGCACGGGCACCGCCACCAAGGTCGACGGGCTGGGGCCAGCGCTGAGCAGGCCGAAACTCGGCAGCCGGCTGGTGACAAGCTGATAGGCCGAGCTGCACAAGCCGGCGGCGGCGAAGCCGAGCGCCAGAGCCAGCACATTTTGCAGGGATTCCGGCGGCATTTCGGCCTCAACGCAATACGGGAGGCCATGTCTCGCAAAGCCGGCGCGGGCGCGCCAGCCAATCCTTAACAAATGGTAAATGCCGGAATCGGGGGCCACTCCGTCCGCCGTGGCATAATCGCTTTGATTCGAGGAAACGGCATGGCCACTCTCACGCAAGCCCCGGCGCGAACGGCAAAGCCCCGCCGGCGGCGCCACGCCGGCGGCAGCCCGCTGATCGGCCCGCTTCTGCTGTTTGCCGCCGCCGCCCTGATCGCGGCGGCTTATGTGGCCTATGTGCTGTGGCCGCGCTGGCCGGAAGTACCGGTCACGCTCAAGGCGCCGTCGCTGCCGATCATCGTGGCGGGCGTTTATTTCAATATCGAGCCGGCGGCGATCCGCATGGCCGTGCAGCGCCGCCCGGGCACGCAGGAGCGCATCGACCTCGCCTATCTCTGGCCGGCGCTGACGCCGCCCGATCCCGCGCGCAAGCCGACGGTAGGCGCGCCGGTCGATCCCAATGAACGATTGTTCGTGACCATCGCATCGGGCGACAGCACGCTGCCGCTCATCGAACGCGTGCAGACGATCTATCCGCGCTATCTGGCGGCGCAGGCAGCGGCCGGCCCGGACGGGCTGACGCGACGCGACTTCCGCGACGGCACGCCCTACCAGGGCGAGGAACTGGTGTTCGAAACGGCCGCGCCCGAGCATTTCCTGGCGCGCTGCTCGCTGCGTGGCGTGGTGAATACCGGCGAGTGCCTGCTCGAGCGCCGCATCGGCCATGCCGACATCACGCTGCGCTTTCCGCGCGACTGGCTCAGCGACTGGAAAAGCGTCGCTTCAGGCATCGACCGCCTGTTGGCGCGATTGCACCCGGGCTAAGCAATCATCCGCTCGTCCCCGCGCAAGCGGGGACCAGTGCGATGCCCGTTGAACCGGGTTAGCTGGATTCCCGCTTGCGAGCGGAGAGAGCGAAGATGAACTAAATGCCCGCGTCGGCCAGATCGACATCCAAAATCGGCAACTCGAAAATATAGGACTTGCGGCCCTTTTCATTCTCGAGGAACAACACGCCAAGAAATTCCTCGCCGATATAGACTTCCAGCGAATCCGTTTTCTTCGGCCGCGTCACCACGCGAATATTCTCGTTATCGAATTTGTGCCGCAGATAGGCATTGAGCGTCGGCACCGGCTGGATGCTGGGATCGTTGCTCACCTGGATGACCATGCGGAAATTGAACGAGCGATCGCCATCCTCGTCGTCAAGGATCAGTTCGCCGAGGTCGTCCTCGCCGACAAAGACCTCGGCGGTATCGCCGCTTTTCGGCACCACGCGAATGTGCGCATTGCCGAACAGCTTCTTGAGATAGGCGTCGAGCTTTCTGACTTCCGATACGTCCACCGGGCCGCTCCTTGTTGAATGCGAGGTCTAGTTGCCCGAACGCACGCGCCGGCGCAAGCGCATGATCCCGAAAAAGCCTGTCCCCAACTCGATCGGGGATGGGGACCGGTTTCCACCTACGCGAAGCCCGCTTCGGCGGGCGAAGGTAGGTCGGACAAGATCAATTGCAACGAAGCAATCAGCCGTCGAGCATGATGCCGTAAAGCATCTGGTCCATGGCGCGCGAGGGTTCGGGGCAGCCGGCTTCGCCGACCACCTTGGCCGGCACGCCGGCGACCGTGACATTGTTCGGCACCGGCTTGATGACAACCGAGCCGGCGGCAATGCGCGCGCAGTGACCGATCTCGATATTGCCGAGAATTTTGGCGCCGGCACCGATCATGACGCCATGGCGGATTTTCGGATGGCGGTCCTCGTGCTCCTTGCCGGTGCCGCCGAGCGTGACGTCGTGCAGGATCGAGACGTCGTCCTCGATCACCGCGGTCTCGCCCACCACCAGGCCGGTGGCGTGATCGAGGAAGATGCCGCGGCCGATGCGGGCAGCCGGATTGATGTCGCACTGGAATACCGCCGACGAGCGGCTTTGCAGGTAGAGCGCGAAATCCTTGCGGCCCTTGCCCAGCAGCCAATGCGCCAGCCGGTGGGTCTGGATGGCGTGAAAGCCTTTGTAGTAGAGCACCGGCTCGATGAAGCGGTTGGTCGCCGGATCGCGGTCGGCGATGGCGACGATGTCGGCACGGAAAATCTCGCCGAGCGAAGGCTCGTCGTCGAGCGCGTCGCCATAGGCCTGGCGGATCAGATCGCCGGAGATGTCGGCATTGCCGAGCCGTTCGCTGACGCGGTGAATGACGGCCGTTTCCAGCGTGTCATGATGCAGGATGTTCTCGTAGATGAAAGTGGCGAGTTCCGGCTCGCGGCGCGCGACGTCTTCCGCCTCGCTGCGCACGCGTGCCCAAACCGGATCGACCTTGTCGAGGACCTTCGAGGCCTTCGTCTGCAACTGAGCCATGGATCGGTTCTCCAGCGCCAATCGAAACTCCTAGATAGGTCTTTTATCACAATTTGGCAGGGGCCAAGAGGCCGTAAAAACGCACCGGCGCATGACCCCGAAAAACGCATAGTTCATGCATTTTGGTTAAGAAATTCGATCACGGCCGCTTTGAACACCTTGTCGCCGACCGCCAGCATATGATCGCGGTTGGGAATATCGAGCGCGCGCGCGCCTGGAATGAGCGCGGCTAATTTTTGAGCAGAACCCGCCACTTTATCCTCGGTGCCGACGGCCACCAGCACCGGCACCTTGATCGCGGCGACCTGTTCGCGGCTCAAAGTCTGGCGCGAGCCGCGGATGCAGGCGGCGAGCGCCGGCAAGTGCGAATTGGTCTGTTCGGCGAAACTGCGGAACAGGCGGCCGGTCGGGTCGTGCACGTCGGCGAGCGACGGCGCCTCCAGGGCCACGGCGATTTTTTCCGACAAGGCGAAACCCTCCACCAGGCGAAATCCGAGCCCGCCGAAGACGGCGCAGCGCACGCGCGCGGGATGATTCAGCGCCAGGAATGCCGCGATGCGCGCGCCCATGGAATAACCCATCGCGTCGGCGCGTTCGATCTTGAGATGATCGAGCAGCGCCCGCACATCTTCCGCCATGGTGGCACTGTGATAGGCGGCGGGATCGGTGAGCTTGCTTGACGCCCCATGCCCGCGGTTGTCGAGCGCGATCACGCGCCGGCCCGCCCCGGTCAGCGTCGCCACCCAGCCGGGGTTCAGCCAATTGATTTCCTTGTTGGAGGCAAAGCCGTGCACCAGCACGATCGGTGCGCCCGCCCCCTCGTCGAGATAGGCGATCTCGACGTCGCCGTGCTGGAAACTTGGCATATTTTCTGGGCCCGGCGATAGCGCGCGCTAGCGGTGATACCAGGGCGCCAGCCAGTGCCGGAAGCGAATCATGAGCGAGCGCACGCCGACCGCGAAGATCGCCAGGCACAGCACATAGACCAGCGAGCCATTCTCATTGAGCTCGTTCGATTTGGTGAACACCGACATGCCCATGCCGTTGACGCTGGCGAGAACCTCGACCGCGATGGCATTGGTGATGCCGCGCGCAAAGCCGAGTTCGATGCCGGCCACGATGAAGGGCGTGGCGGACGGCAGCGCGATGCCGAACCAGACATTGTGCGTGCGCGCGCCGAACATTTTGCCGACGTCGAGATAATCCTTGTTGATGGCGCGCGTACCGTCGGCGGTGGTGACGGCGACCGGCAGGAACACCGAGATCACCACGATTATCAGGCGCGCCGCCGGCTGATAGCCGACCCACAGTATGACGATCGGCACCAGCGCGACCAGCGGCAGGGCATAAAGCGCGCGGATATAGGTGGAGAAAAACCAGTTGAGCTCGCGCACCCGGCCCATGGCGACGCCGATGAGAATCCCCGCCACGCTGCCGATCGTGACACCTTCCAGGATCGCGCCGAGCGTCGCCCCGACATCAGACCAAAATTCCCAACTCGCCACGGTTGACGGGATCGCCATGACGATCCCGCTCGGCCGGGCGACGAAGTCGGGAAGCTGGGTGCGCACCCATACTTCCCAAATCACGAGCAGCACCGCCCCGGCCACGGCCGGCGCCACACGCTCGCGCGTGATCAAGCCGCTGCCCCAGGTCCAGCGCGCGGCCGGCGCCGCGTCTATCCGACTGCTGTATGTCGCCATCGCACCAGATATCGTTCGATCAATTCGCCGACGCCGACCAGCACCACCGCGATCGCGGCGATGAAGATCGTGACGGCGAGCACCCAGCCCGAATCGACGATAGTGGTGCCTTGCAGCAGCACCGCGGCCACGCCATCGGGATTGAGAAAGAACTCCGCGACCAGCGTGCCGACCATCGACAGCGCGATCGACTGCTTGATGCCCGACATCGCGTAGGGCGTGACATAGGGCACGATCACGTCGCGCCAGAGCTGCCCCTCGGTCGAGCCGAAGATGGCCGCCACGTCGAGATGCTGGCGCGGAATGCTGCGCGCGCCTTCCGTCACCCCGATCAGGACCGGGAAGATCGAGATCAGCACCGATACCAGCACGCGCGAGCCGAACTCGAAGCCGAACATCACCGATACGAACGGCACCAGCGAAATCGTCGGCGTCGCGTACAAGATGTAAATGTACGGCTCGAAGGCGGCGGCGATCAGCTTGATGCGCGCCAGCAACAGGCCGACGGTGACCCCGAGCACGATATTGATGGCGAGCGTGACGCCGTAAAGTTTTCCCGACACCAGCAGCCCCGGCAGCAGCGGGCCGCTTTGCAGCATGTCCCACAGCCGGCGCATCGTGGTCGTGAACGGAACGAACAGGATGCCGAAGCTGTGGCCGAGCGCCTGCCACACGCCGAGCAAAAGCACGATGCTCAGCGCGTAGCAGGCGAGCCTTATCCACCACGCGTTGACGACGCGAAAGCGCGCGAGCCGCCCTTCGAAGGATTCTGCTCCTCCGGCCGTTGTCATTTTAGTCCCCGCGCGCTTGCGGCCGCCATTCACGCGCCTACTTGCTCATGCCGCCCATTTTCTCGACGCGCTTCATCGCCTCGGCATAAAGCGACTTGTCGACGAGCTTGTCGTAGGTCGGCTTGGCTTCGGGCTTCATCAGGCCGTCCTTCACCATTTCATCGACCTGGCCCATCATCTGCTTTTCGTTCAGCCCGTCATTGTTCACCCAGTAATTGATCTTCTGGAAGGACTCGATGGCGCCCTTGGCCACCCCGACGTCGAACGATCCGGCCTTGGCCGCGATCTTGGCGAAAGTCTCCTGATCGGCCGGCTTGGTGCTGCTCATCAGCTTCTGGGTCATGATCCAACCCTCGAGGAAGCGAACGACGCCCTCGCGGTTCTCCGCGATGGCCTTCTTGCTGGCCAGCACCGATCCGTAGTGCAGCCCTTCCTTGATCGATGGCGGGATCGGGATCAGCGTCCATTTCTTTTTGGTGTTGAATTCGATCAGCGACAACTCGTCGATGTGGAACACCGCAGTGTGAACCTGCCCGGCGATGCCCGCTTTCACCAGCGGCGCATTGGCAAGATCGATCGGCGTCATGTCGGTCAGTTTGAGCCCGCAGGATTCGGCGACCGACTTCAGGAACAGCCAGCGTGCATTATTGATGCCATCGGCCGCCACCGTCTGGCCCTTGAGGCCTTTGCAATCCTTGATGGTGTCCGAGCCGATGATCCAATCCTGATTGGGCATGCCGGCGACGATCACGATAGGCGCGCCCGCCGCGATCAGATTGACCGCGACCGGCGTCGCGGTGTAGCCGACCTGCACGTCGCCGGTGACGACCGACTTCGCGGTATCGGTGCCGCGCTGGAACCAGCGGAAGCTCATGTCGAGGCCGACTTTCTTCCAAATGCCTTGGTCCTCGCCGACATCGACGAACGTATTCGAGAAGATCGGCGGACGGCCGATCGCCGAGGATGCGAGCTTGATGTCCTCGGCACTCGCACTGGTGGGAACGCAGAACGCCACCGCCGAAAGCGCAAGCATGGCGCTAAGCAGCGTCTTTTTCGGCACGAGGCCTGATCCAATCATTCGAGTCATAGTTGGTATCCTCCCTGTGGGTTTAACACTGACGTCTTTTTTGAACGCTTCTTGTCGAACTCTTACTGTACACGCGCTCCATTATTTCCTGCCGGCTGGTCGAACAGATCGTGCCAGACCTGTTCGCGAAGATTGATGAAGGTCGGGCTCGACACCACGCTGCGGTCGCGCGGCCGCGGCAGGTCCACCTTGCGCACGGCGCGCACGTGCGCCGGACGGCCCGCCAGCACGACGACCCGGTCGCCCATCAGCACCGCCTCATCGATGGCGTGAGTGACGAACATCATCGCGGTCGGCCGGCTGTCCCAAATTCGCAGGAGCTCGAACTGCAACTGCTCGCGCGTCTGCGCGTCGATCGCGCTGAACGGTTCGTCCATCAATAAAAGTTTAGGCTCCATCACCAGCGCGCGCGCAAGACCGGCGCGCTGCTGCATGCCGCCGGAGAGCTGATGCGGATAGGATTTTTCAAATCCCTTCAAGCCCACCAGATCGATCGCCTCGGCGACGCGCTGCTCGACCTCTTGCTTCGGCGTGTGGCGAAGCATCAGGCCGTAGGCGATATTGCTCCAGAGGTTCTTCCAGGGAAACAATCCGAAATGCTGGAACACCATCGACACGATCGGCAGCGGCTTTTCGACGCGCTGCCCGTCGATGCGGATTTCGCCGTCATTGAGCTGGTTCAGGCCGCCGACGCAGCGCAATAGCGTGGTCTTGCCGCAGCCGGACGGGCCGACGATGCTGACGACCTCCGAACTGCCGACGCTGAGACTGAGGTCGGCGAGCACGTCGAGCTGCCCATAGCGCAGGCACGCCTTTTCGACCACGAGGCGAGCTTCTCCCGGACCTTTCATGGCTGGGCAATCCGTCGCGCGCGGCTCACTCAGTGCCTCCCAAACCGTCTGGCGCCCGACGCGAGCGCGATGCCCCACGTCGTTAGCGCCGATTTTATTTTTTGCAGGCTGCCGTTTCGCTCCGCATGCAGTCCAAGTGCATGATGGATAGGTGCCTGATCCTGCTCACTTTGTGGTGGGCAGCCTATCGGCTGACCCAGCCGAGGGCAATCGGGAACGAAAAGACGTCAAGGTCGCCGCCGCCATGTGCCAGCCGGCGCCGGTCATTGCCTAAATTTTTCACATGGCCGAAACCGGCGCCACCGCTACGCGGAAGCGCCATCCGCGCGTGCCATGCGCCGCATGGCGTTGCCGGCGGCGCCCCTTGCGCTTGCGCAGCACGCGCAAAGTGATGCGCTCGGTCATGCTCTTGAGCGAAGCCACCAGGGCGAAGGCGGTGAACAGCGCGCCGAGCATCCACAGCCCGAGGTCGAAGGTGGCGACCGTGAGCGCGATGGCGCCGCGGCCGACCGTCTTGAGAATGGCGCGGGTGCGGCTGCCTTCCTTTTCGGCGAGTTTGGCAACGCGTCCCATTTCGCGCGGGCTTTCGGCGAGCTGCAAGCCGTCGAGCGCGGCTCGCGTGCCGGCCTTGGCCTGCGACCCGGCCCACATCGCGGGCCAGATGAATGAGCCCGCCGGCACGCTCGATCTTGACGGCTTCGCGCGCGCCATGGATCGCCAGCGCCGGCGCGGAAATCGATGCGCCGGCGATCGCCTGCTTCAGCCGACCCCAATCCACCACGCCGCGCAGCATGCGGCCGATCGTTGCGGCCAGATCGGCGCCGAGCCGGCCGGATTTGCGCGCGGCCTTGGCCACCGACAGGCCGACGCGCGCCGGCATGCTGGCGCCCAGCGTGGCATAGGTGCCGGCGGTGATCGCCAATCCGACGCCAGCCAGGCCGAGGATCAATTCGTCCGCCGGTTCCCCCATCGCCAGCCGGCCGCCCTCGCGCGCCGCGTCGCGCAGGTCGCCGAACACGAACAGGTCGCCAAGCGTGGTGCCGGCAAGCCCCGCCATGTCCTTGGGTTCGCCGGTGATCAGCCCGCGCGCGAAACTTTCGGCCGTTTGCCGGGCGGTGGCCGCTTCGGCGACCGCGACGTTGACTTTTTCCGTCAGCGCCGGATCGAGCGCCACATGACGCGCGGCCGCCAGCTCGACGAAGCTATGCGCCAGATCCGCATCCTTGTCGGCGAGCGCCTGCTCGATTTCGCGGGTGGCCAGCGCGGCGTTGAATGTCTCGTCGAGCGCGCGGTCGGCGATGCGCACCGGATCGTCCGCGATCGCCAGCAGCGCACGCGCCTCGATCCCGCGCGGCACCACATAGACCGCGACGGCCGCCAATAAGGCGACTACCAGCAGCACGGATCCGATGCTCGGCCGGCGCATGCTCGATGGTTCCCCTGGCGCGCTTGCTTGTAAGTCTCCCATACGCATCGCTCGTCCGAAATGACGGCGGAATCGCGGCCTCCAGGATATCCTTGGCCGGGTTCCGTGTTGCCCGCCGGAAAACACTCCCGACGCCACGGCATTGCTGATCCGCTCGCCGCCACGGTGGCCGGATAGGGCCGACCCTAGGCATAAGCCGGCCGTCTCGCTATGGTGCGGCCGCGAATTGCCGCAGTCCATGCACCGCGAAGAGGACCTGCCATGGCGGAACACGTCGTCCCCCATTTCCACAACGATCCGGGCGTGCCGGTGATCGAGATCGGCGCCAAGGAATTCATGTGCGTCGGCGCCACGCCGCCGTACGATCATCCGCATGTCTTCCTCGACATGGGCGAGGATAACGAGATCATCTGCCCCTACTGCTCGACGCTGTACCGGTTCGACCGCAAGCTCGATCCCCATGCGGCGCGCCCGCCGGAATGCGCGCTGCCGTTCACCGCCGCCGCCTGATCCAAGATCGGAGGCTTAAGCCTTGGCGTCCGCGCGTCATGTCATCGTCGCCGGCGCCGGCATTGCGGGGCTGACGGCGGCGCTGGCGCTAGCGCGCGCCGGCTTGCGGGCGACGCTATTCGAACAAGCCGCCAAACTGGAAGAGACCGGCGCCGGCATCCAGCTCGCGCCCAATGCCACCCGCGTGCTGATCGCGCTCGGCCTGCGCGACCGGCTGCTGCCGTCCGTCATGGCGCCGCAAGCGATCCGCGTGATGGCGGGCGGCTCGGGGCGCGAGATCGTGCGCATTCCGCTCGGCAGCGGCGTCGAGCGCCGCTACGGCGCGCCTTACTGGACGATCCATCGCGGCGACCTGCAAGCCGCGCTCGCCGCCGCCGCGCGCAGCATGCAGGATATCGACATCAAGCTCGGCACCCGGGTCGACGACTTCGCCACCCACGTCAACGGCATCACCGTGCAGGGCCGCAGCGGCCAGCGCGTGGTGGACGAGCGCGCCATCGCGCTGATCGGCGCCGATGGCCTGTGGTCGACGGTGCGCGCGCAACTGCAAGGGCAACAGCCGCCGCGCTTCCGCCACCGCACCGCCTGGCGCACGCTGGTGCCGGCCGAGGCGGTGGCGCCGGAATTCCGTGAGCCGCTGGTGCATCTCTGGCTCGGGCACGAAGCCCATCTCGTGCATTATCCGGTCCGCGCCGGCCGCCTCATCAATATCGTCGGCATCGTGCATGACGAATGGAACAAGACCGGCTGGTCCGCCGCCGGCGACCGCGCGGAAATCCTGCGCCATTTCGCGCGCTGGTCCTGGGCCGAGCAAGCGCGCGCGCTGATCGCGATCCCGCAGCAATGGCTGAAGTGGGCGCTGTACGACCGCAAGACCCCGTTTCACGGCGGCAAGGGCCCGGTGACCCTGATCGGGGATGCCGCCCACCCGATGCTGCCGTTTCTCGCGCAAGGCGCCGGCATGGCTATCGAGGATGCCGCGGTGCTCGCCGACGGGCTCGGCAAATCGCTCGACGATCCGGCCGATGCGCTGCGCGCCTATGAAGGCGCCCGCTGGCACCGTACCTACCGCGCCCAACATCTGTCCCGCCGCCAGGGCGGCATCTATGGGCTGAGCGGCCCGGAAGCGCTCGTCCGCAATCTCGCCATGCGCGCGTTGGGCGGAGAAAGGCTGCGCGCGCGCAACGATTGGCTCTATGATTGGCAGCCGCCCGAGCAGTTCCGGATCAAAAGCATAGCGACATGATATTTCCGACCACCATCGCCGGCAGCCTGCCGAAGCCGTCCTGGCTCGCCGAGCCGAACAAGCTGTGGCCGCAGTGGCGGCTTGCCGGCGACGAGCTGGCGGCGGGCAAACTCGACGCCACGCTGCTGGCGATCAAGCTGCAGGAAGATGCCGGCATCGACATCGTCTGCGACGGCGAGATGTCGCGCCAGCATTTCGTGCACGGCTTCCTGGAATTCGTCGACGGCATCGATTTCGCGCACAAAGTCGAAATGGGCATCCGCGCCGACCGCTACAAAGCCATGGTGCCGGTGGTGCGCGGCGCGCTGACGCTGAAGGGCCGCGTGCACAGGGAAGAAGCGCGCCACGCGCGCGCCCATACGAAGCGCCAACTGAAAATCACCCTGCCCGGCCCGATGACGATCTCCGACACCATCGCCGATGCCCATTATGGCGACAAAGTGAAAATGGCTTTTGCCTTCGCCGACCTGTTGAACCAGGAAGCGCGCGCGCTTGCCGCCGATGGCGTCGACGTCATCCAATTCGACGAGCCGGCCTTCAACGTGTTCATGGACGAGGTGCCCAGCTGGGGCATCGAGGCGCTGCACCGCGCCATCGACGGGCTCACCTGCACCACGGCCGTGCACATCTGTTACGGCTACGGCATCAAGGCCAACATCGACTGGAAGAACGCGCTTGGGCAGGAGTGGCGGCAGTACGAAAAAATTTTCCCGGCGCTGGCCAAGAGCCGCATCGCCCAGGTGTCGGTCGAGTGCATCAATTCGCACGTGCCGCTGAAGTTGTTGTCGCTGCTCGACGGCAAGGACGTGCTGGTGGGCGTCATCGACGTGGCGACCGACGAAGTCGAGACGCCGGAGCGGGTGGCGCAGGTGATCGGCGAGGTGATGAAATTTGTCCCCAAGGAGCGTATCGTCGCCTGCACCAATTGCGGCATGGCGCCGATGCGGCGCGCCATCGCCGAGGCCAAGCTGATGGCGCTCGGCGCCGGCGCCGCGCTGGCACGTGAGAAATTTTGCTGAGCGGGTTGAAATTCATCAACCCGCTGTGTCCCGGCGTCGCTAGGTTTCAGCGCGACCGATGACCGAGAGGGAGATCGTTATGACCGTGAACATGGGAATGCTCGATCGCATCGTACGCATTATTGTCGGCATTGCGCTGATAGCCTTCGCGCTCGGCTATCTCGCGCCCGGCGTGAGCTGGAACTGGGTGGGCTGGATCGGCGTGCATCCCGATCCTCACCGCGCTGTTCGGCAATTGCCCGGCCTACAGTCTGTTCGGGCTCTCGACGCGGTAGCAAATCAGCGTCCGGCGCGGCCCATCACGTCCATCAGCTCGGCGACCTTGCGCCGCTGGTCGGCCTTGTCGCCGCTCGTGATTGCGTGCTCGACGCAATGGGCGACGTGGTCGCGCAGGATTTCCTCCTCGACCCGGCGCAGCGCAGCGCGCACCGCGCCGATCTGCGTCACGATGTCGATGCAGTAGCGCTCATCCTCGACCATGCGGGCGAGCCCGCGCACCTGGCCCTCGATGCGGCCGAGCCGCTTCAGCGTTGCCGTCTTGCCGTGCTTGACCATGGGCGCTATATACCCCCTGGGGGTATTAGAGGCAAGAGCCGCCGGATACCACCGAACCGAAACAGCCCAAGAGTTGACCGCCATGAGCATGACCGCCGGGCACCAGCACCATCATCGCGACGCCCCCGCCACCGGCGGCGTCATCGACCCGGTCTGCGGCATGACCGTCGACCCCAACGCCGGCAAGCCGCACGCCGACTACGAGGGCAAGACGTATTATTTCTGCTGCAACGGCTGCAAAACCAAGTTCCTCGCCGATCCGCAGAAATATCTTGCGCCGCGCATGCCTGAACCGGCGGCCGCCGGCGCGCTCGATCCGGTCTGCGGCATGACGGTCGATCCGGCGACCGCCCAGCACCGCGCCGATTACCAGGGCCACACGTATTATTTCTGCTGCAACGGCTGCAAAACCAAATTCCTCGCCGACCCGCAGAAATATCTGGGCGCGCGCACGCCCGAACCCGTCGTCGAAGGCGCGATCTACACCTGCCCGATGCATCCCGAGATCCGGCAGGTCGGCCCCGGCGCCTGCCCGATCTGCGGCATGGCGCTGGAGCCGGAGATTGCTACCGCCGAGAGCGGCCCCAATCCCGAACTCGTCGACATGACGCGCCGGTTCTGGATCGGCCTCGTGCTGACGCTGCCGGTGTTCGTGCTGGAGATGGGCGTCCACTTCGCCGGCCCACATTGGGTCGACGCCGACGACGTCGAACTACGTGCAGTTCGCTGTTCGCCACCCCGGTGGTGCTGTGGGCAGGCGCGCCGTTCTTCGTGCGCGGCTGCGCAGTCGCTCCTCACCCGCAACCTCAACATGTTCACGCTGATCGCCATGGGCGTCGGCGTCGCCTATGTCTATAGCCTCGTCGCCACCTTCGCTGCCCGGTGTGTTCCCGGCCGCCTTCCGCGAGCACGGCGCGGTGTCCGTCTATTTCGAGGCGGCCGCCGTCATCACCGTGCTGGTGCTGATCGGCCAGGTGCTCGAACTGCGCGCGCGCGAGGCAACCTCCGGCGCCATCAAGGCCCTGCTCGATCTCGCGCCCAAGACCGCGCGCCGCGTCAAGGACGACGGCAGCGACGCGGAAGTCTCCCTCGATCTCATCCAGGTCGGCGACAAGTTGCGGGTGCGCCCCGGCGACAAGGTGCCGGTCGACGGCGTCGTGCTGGAGGGCCACTCCGCGCTCGACGAATCCATGGTGACCGGCGAATCCATGCCGGTGAGCAAGGAGAAAGACGCACGCGTGATCGGCGGCACCATCAACCGCAGCGGCAGCTTCGTGATGCGCGCCGACAAGATCGGCCGCGACACCCTGCTGGCGCAGATCGTGCAGATGGTGGCGAGCGCGCAACGCAGCCGCGCGCCGATCCAGCGGCTGGCCGATAAGGTCGCCGGCTGGTTCGTGCCGGCGGTGATCGCGGTGGCGCTTATCGCCTTCGCATCCTGGGCCACGTTCGGGCCGGAGCCGCGCTTCGCGTTCGGGATGGTGGCCGCGGTGAGCGTGCTGATCATCGCCTGCCCCTGCGCGCTCGGCCTCGCCACGCCGATGTCGATCATGGTCGGCGTCGGCCGCGGCGCGCAATTAGGCGTGCTGATCAAGAATGCGGAAGCGCTCGAGCGCCTGGAAAACGTGGACACGCTGGTGGTCGACAAGACCGGCACGCTCACCGAAGGCAAGCCGCAGGTGGTGGCGGTGGTGGCGTTGCCCGGCTTCGACGAAACGCAGGTGCTGCATTTCGCAGCCAGCGTCGAGCGCGGCAGCGAGCATCCGCTGGCGGCGGCGATCGTGCAGGCTGCCGCCGCGCGCGCTATCGCCTTGGCGCCGGCGCGCGGGTTTAACGCGAGCACCGGCAAAGGCGTGGTCGGCATGGTCGAGGGCAAGCGGCTCGCGCTCGGCAGCGCCAAGTTCCTCACTGAGCTCAATATCGACACCGGCGCGCTCGCCGGCGACGCCGAGCGCCTGCGCGGCGACGGCGCCACCGCGATATTCCTCGCCGTGAACGGCAAGCCCGCCGGCCTCATCGCCATCGCCGACCCGATCAAGGCCACCACACCGGCGGCGCTGCAGGCGCTCGCCGCCGACGGCATCCGCGTGGTCATGCTCACCGGCGACAACCGCACCACCGCGCTCGCCGTCGCCAAGCGGCTCGGCCTGACCGAAGTCGAGGCCGACGTGCTGCCCGATCAGAAGAGCGCGGTGATCGACAGGCTCACCCGCGAAGGCCGCGTGGTCGCCATGGCCGGCGACGGCGTCAACGACGCGCCCGCGCTCGCGGCGGCGCAGGTCGGCATCGCCATGGGCACCGGCACCGACGTGGCGATCGAAAGCGCCGGCATCACGCTGCTCAAGGGCGACCTCACCGGCATCGTGAAAGCGCGCGCGCTGTCGCAGGCGGTCATGCGCAATATCCGGCAGAACCTGTTCTTTGCCTTCATCTACAATTCCGCCGGCGTGCCGATCGCGGCCGGCGTGCTCTATCCGCTGTTCGGGCTGCTGCTGTCGCCGATCATCGCCGCCGCCGCCATGGCGCTGTCGTCGGTCAGCGTGGTCGGCAATGCCTTGCGGCTGCGGCGCACGGCATTGTAGACCCCGCCTATGCATCGCGCCGTTCTAGCAATGAGCCTCGTGGCTTTGGCCACCGCCGGCCAAGCCGCCGAATGGCGCGTGAACCTCGTCAACACGCCGGCGCGCGTGAGCGCGATCGAGACCGCCGCAGGACAGACCCAGGTCAATGCCGGCGGCCTTTGGTACAGAATCGTGCCGGCGGGCGAAGGCATTGCGCTCGCCTTCATCGACAAGCCGGAAGCGCCGAAACACCCCGACGGCGCCCTGCCCGACGGCCGCGTCGCCATCGGCACGCACGATATCGCCCGCGCTTGGCTGGCCGAGCCGACCACCCGTTACGACCACGGCATCCTCGGCGACAAGATCGAAGCCGGCGCCCTGGTGATCGAGGCGCGCGACGGCAAACGCCATACCGTGCGGCTCAAGGACGATGCCGTGTTCGAGGATCTCGAGCCGCGGCTCGCCGATCTCGACCGCGACGGCCACGACGAGATCATTGTGGTGAAGTCCTATCTCAAGCGCGGCTCCAGCCTGGCGGTGATCGGCCTGCGCAAAGGCAAATACGAGATCGTCGCCGAAACGCCGCCGCTCGGCGGCCCGCATCGCTGGCTCGATCCCGCCGGCATCGCCGACTTCAACGGCGACGGCAAACGATCAATCGCGCTGGTGCGCCAGCCGCATGTGATCGGCTCGCTCGAATTGTGGAGCTGGCGCGACGGCGGCTTGCGCAAGACCGCCGAGCTTCCCGACATCGCCAATCACATTGCCGGCACGCGCGCCATCGATATGGCGGCGGTCGCCGATTTCGACGGCGACGGCGTCGCCGATATCGCCGCGCCCTCGCTCGACCGCAGCCGCCTGCGCATCGTCAGTTTTGCGCCGCAGCCACGCGAGATCGCCAGCGTGCCGCTGCCGGCCAAGGCGGTGACCAATCTCGGTCTGGTCGCGGACAGCGCAGGCCCGCCGGCCATCGCACTCGGCCTCGCCGACGGCTCGCTGGTCGTGGTCCGGCGACACTAGAATCTGCGCGTGATCTTGTCCGACCTACCTTCGCCCGCCGAAGCGGACTTCGCGTAGGCGGGAAACCGGTTCCCATCCCCGATCGAGTTCGGGGACAAGCTTTTCGGGATCACGCGCTAGTAAATCGCCAGATATTTCAACAGCGATAATACGCCGATGATGATGACGATGATGCGCGCGATCTGCTTGGCGCGGCCATCGATCGGCAGCATATTGATGAGGTAGAGCACCAGGATAATGACAAGAAACGTAACGAGAATGCTGATTAAAAGGCTAGTGGCCATGGCCGCCCCCGGTTGATGCCACGCACGTGGCGCTGTCTAACGGCGATAATCGCGCCGCTCACGAGAAGTTCCAAGAGCCTATCCTGGCGCGATGACCTGGGCCAGCGGTCTCGTCAGCGGATGACGTTGTCGCTCGCCCGCACAACGGGGCTGGCGGCGCCCGGCACGACATCGCAATGCTTGGCGACGGCGGCGGCGCGCAATTCGTTGATCTCGCCGCGCACCGAGAGGTAGTCCGTCCGATAGGCGACCGTGCTGACCAGACGGCCGCTGGCATCGACGTCGGCTTTCGCGATCAGTTGCCGCAGCTCCTGTTCGCGCGCCGCCGCGGTCTGCGCCTCGCGCGCGATCTCGTCGCAGTTGTAGAGCACGTATTTGTCGGGCGCGACCAGGAAACGCGCCGCCTGATCGTCCGATACGGCGCAGCCGGCGAGCGCTAAGGCGAGCGCGGCAACACTCACGGCAATGACGGTCAATCGGGCCACGCGACTGTTCACCTTCGACATTTAATAACACGCCACCCGGTTCAATTGGTGCGGACGCCGGGACTCGAACCCGGACGGGATTACTCCCAAGGGATTTTAAGTCCCTTGCGTCTACCATTCCGCCACGTCCGCGTGGCACGCGCTTCCTGCTCCGCGCCGGCGCGCGGATAAGCACCACGCGGCGGCGTTTTAATCTAGGCCGGTAATAAGTGAGCCCAGGCCGGGTCCCATTCGCGGCCGCTGGCGTCCACCACCCGGCCGTCCTGCTCGAAGAACTTGTTGGGAATCTGAAACACGGCGATGAAGGTGCCGCCCTGCGGGCTCCAGGCCGTGTGCCGGCTGCCGGCCGGCCGCCAGACGAATTCGCCCGGCCCGACTTCGATGCCGGCATCGGGGCCTTCCTTGTCCACCAGCGAGCCCTCCAGCACATAGGTCTGCTCGATCAGCACGTGCTCGTGGTCGGGCAGCACCGCGCCCGGCTCCATTTTCATCAGCATGGTGGCGAGCCCGCTCGCCGGATCGAACAGCAGCGTCTTCATCGCGCAGCCGGGAAAGCGCATCTTTTGCCACGGCATGTCCTGCGGGCGCAGATGGTGCGAGCGCAGGTCGCGGGCCGGAGCCTTCTGGGCGGTCGCAGCGGTCACGGCGAAAACTCCCATTTTCTTTAATTCGATATTAGCCGATCCGGCGGCCGGGCGCGCCTGGGATTTCATTGCGGAATAATACGCTAGTCGCCGCCCTCGCGGATCGGCGGCACGAAGGCCAGCCCAGTATCCCAGGGGAAATAGATCCAGGTGTCCTGCGACACCTCGGTGATGAAGGTGTCCACCAACGGCCGGCCCATGGGCTTGGCGTAGACGGTGGCGAAATGCGCGGCCGGGAGAATGTCGCGCACCACGCGCGCGGTCTTGCCGGTGTCGACCAGGTCGTCGACGATCAGCACGCCCTTGCCCTGCCCGCGCATCGAGGTCACTTCCGGCGCGACGCCCTTGAGCACCTTCAGCTCGCCCTGGTTCTTGTAGTCCTGATAGCTCGCCACGCACACGGTCTCGATCAGCCGCACGTTCAATTCGCGCGCCACGATCGCCGCCGGCACCAGGCCGCCGCGGGTGATGGCGACGATGGCATCGAACGGACCCGCCTCGTGCAGCCGCCAGGCCAGCGCGCGCGAGTCGCGGTGGAACTGATCCCAGGACACGGGAAAGATTTTTTCCGGGCGCGGCGGGCTGTCGGCTTGCGGTTTCGGCATGGATTTTCTTTCGCTAGCGCGCCGCGGCCGCCAGTTGCGCCTTCACTGTTTTGAGCATGTCCTCGACCGCGCTTTTCGCAGCCCGCAATTTTTCCGGATCGCGCGCGCGCACCACGATATTGGTGTTGGGCCCGAGCTTTTCGTCGAAGAACGGATAGCTGCCGATGATGGTGTCCGGATTGGCCTTGGCGACGGCGCCCAATTCGGTGCCGACGTCGCCTTCCTTGGCGTCGGCGCGGATGGTTTCCGACAACAGCTTGGCGCCGGTTTTCAGTTTCGGCGCCACCTCGTCGAGCATCGCCTGCATGATCGCCGGCACGCCCGCCATCACGATCACATTGCCGAGCCAAAAGCCCGGCGCGCCCGACACCTTGTTCGCCACCAACTCGGCGCCCCGCGGAATGCGCGCCATGCGCAGGCGCGCCGCGTTGAGCTCGCCGCCGATCTTGGCCATGCGCTCCTTCAGGATCGCCAGCGCTTGCGGGTGGACATCGATCGACACCCCGAACGCCTTGGCCACGCAGTCGGCGGTGATGTCGTCATGGGTCGGCCCAATGCCGCCGGTGGTGAACACGTAAGCGTAGCGCGCGCGCAGCGCGTTGAGCGCCTCGACGATCGCCGCCTCGTCGTCGGAGACCACGCGCACTTCCTTGAGATCGATGCCGATGGCGGTGAGATAGTCGGCGATGAAGCCGATGTTCTTGTCCTTGGTGCGGCCCGACAGAATCTCGTCGCCGATGACAAGGACGGCCGCGCTGACGATCTCGGGATTGGCACTCATGCCGAACACCTAGCGTGGCCCCGCCGGTCACTCAAGTTGCGGCGGTAGCCCGCAGCCGGGCTCGCCCCCTCGCGGCGACGCTATTCGCCCATTAATTAGGCAGCAACCGGCGTCCCGTTTTCGCGCAAATAGGTGGTTTTCCTGGGTTTTTCTTGGCCTGAAGTTTGCAGCTTAATGGCCGGGGACGCTGGCAGTCCCTGCCGATGAGGGAAAGGGCACATAGTACCTGCGGGCGTTTACGTCAGTGGCCGCGAGCTGGGGGTCCGAGATGGTTGCCGCCTTCGATGAGATGAAAGGTGCCGACGACGGCGTGCGCCCGGCCTATGCCGAGCTCGCGCGCTGGCTCGACGAGGTGCCGGCCGATGTGCTCGACCACCGCCGGCGCGAGGCCGAGTTCTTGTTCCGCCGCATCGGCATCACCTTCGCGGTCTACGGCGAAGCCGACGCGCAGGAGCGGCTGATCCCGTTCGACGTCATTCCGCGCATCATGTCCGCCACCGAATGGCGGCTGTTGGAAAAGGGTCTCACCCAGCGCGTCAAGGCGCTCAATCTGTTCATCAAGGACGTCTATGGCGCGCGCGAGATACTGCGCGCCGGCGTGGTGCCCGACGACCTGGTGTTCCGCAATCCGGCGTTCCGCCCGGAAATGAGCGGGCAGCACGTGCCGCACGACATCTACATCCACGTCGCCGGCATCGACATCGTGCGGGTGGATGCCGACACCTTCTACGTGCTGGAGGACAATGCGCGCACGCCGTCCGGCGTCTCCTACATGCTGGAGAACCGCGAAATCATGATGCGGCTGTTCCCGGAGCTGTTCTCGCGCCACCGCATCGCGCCGGTGGAGAACTATCCGGATGAACTGCTCGCCACGCTCAAATCGGTGGCGCCGGCTTCGACCGGGCGCGAGCCGACGGTGGTGCTGCTCACGCCGGGCGTTTTCAACTCGGCCTATTACGAGCACTCGTTCCTGGCCGACAAGCTCGGCGTCGAACTGGTCGAAGGCCGCGATCTGTTCGTCAAGGACGAGATCGTCTACATGCGCACCACCCAAGGCCCGCGCCAGGTCGACGTGATCTACCGGCGCATCGACGACGATTTCATCGATCCGCTGACCTTCCGTCCCGATAGCGCGCTCGGCGTGGCCGGGCTGATGTCGGCCTACCAGGCCGGCAACGTGACGCTCGCCAATGCGGTCGGCACCGGCATCGCCGACGACAAGGCGGTCTACAGTTACATGCCGGCGATCGTGAAGTTCTATCTCGACGAGGAGCCGCTCCTTAAAAACGTGCCGACCTGGCGCTGCCGCGAGCCCGAACACCTCGCTTACGTGCTCGATCATCTGCACGAACTGGTGGTGAAGGAAGTGCACGGCTCCGGCGGCTACGGCATGCTGATCGGGCCGAGCGCCAGCAAGGTCGCGATCGAGCAGTTCCGTGCCAAACTCAAGACCGCGCCGAAGAATTTCATCGCGCAGCCGACGCTGGCGCTGTCCACCTGCCCCACCTGCGTGGAGCAAGGGGTGGCGCCGCGCCACGTCGACTTGCGGCCCTTCGTGCTCAGCGGGCGCGACCGCATCCGCATCGTGCCGGGCGGATTGACGCGCGTCGCGCTCAAAGAAGGCTCCCTGGTGGTCAATTCCAGCCAGGGCGGCGGCACCAAGGACACCTGGGTGTTGGACGGATGATGGAAATGAACGCGCGTAGCCACGCACTCTCTTCACCTCCCCCTGGAAGGGGGAGGTCGACGCGCGAAGCGCGTCGGGAGGGGGTGACGCTTTCCGCAATACTTTCACCCCACCCCGGCTCGCATCTTCGATGCTCGCCGACCCTTCCCCTCCAGGGGAGGGCGAAGATCAAAAGCGGTGCCGGCTAATGCTCTCGCGCACCGCCGATAACCTGTATTGGCTTTCGCGCTACATCGAGCGCGCGGAATATCTCGCGCGCATTCTCGACGCCACGCAGCGGCTCACCGCACTGCCGATCGCCTATGTCGGCAGCACCAACGAATGGGAATCGGCGGTCTTGACCGCCGGCTGCGCCAACGCCTTCTTCAAGGCCTATGACGAGGCCAACGAGGAAAACGTCACCGACTTCCTCGCCTTCTCCACCACCAATACGTCCTCCATCCGCAATTGCTTCGAGCTCGCACGCAGCAATGCGCGCGCCGTGCGCACCGCGCTCACGGTGGAAATGTGGGACGCCATCAACGGCACCTGGCTCGAACTCAAGCGCTACGGCAATGGACCGTCCTCGCGCGAGGAAATCTCCCGCTTCCTGCGCTGGGTGCAGGAATCCTCGCTGCGCTACGACGGCTCCGCCTACCGCACGATGCTGCGCAACGACGCCTACTGGTTCTCGCGGCTCGGCGTTTATATGGAGCGCGCCGACAACACGGCGCGCATCCTCGACGTGAAATATCACCTGCTGCTGCCCGACAATGAACGGGTCGGCGGCCCGCTCGACTATTTCCAGTGGGCGGCGATCCTGCGCTCGGTGTCCGCGCTCACCTCCTATCACTGGGTCTACCGCGACAGCCTCAAGCCCTGGCTGGTCGCCGACCTGATGATCCTGAAGGAGGAAATGCCGCGCTCGCTCGCCTCCTGCTACGAGGCGATCGTGCGCAATCTCGACCAGATTGCCGGCGCCTATGGCCGCCAGGGTCCGGCCCAGCGCCAGGCCCGCGGCATTCGTGCCCGGCTGCAGAACAGCCGCATGGACAACATCTTCCAGCGCGGGCTGCATGAGTTCATCGGCGAATTTATCACCGAGAATAACAGCCTTGGCGCTGCCATCACCGCGCAGTTCCTGCTATGAGCGCAAGAGCGCCACAGGACGCCCGCCCGTGCTAAAACATCCCTGCCAATGGTAGCCCGTCGAGCGCATGCGAATTCGTGTTTCCCACGCGACCACTTATCGCTACGACACGCCGCCCACCAGCGTGACGCAGATGCTGCGCCTCACCCCGCGCAATCACGAAGGACAGTATGTGGTGTATTGGCGCATCGATCTGTCGGCGGACTGCCTGTTGCACCAGCATGAGGACGCCTTCGGCAACATTATGCACTCCTTCACCGCCGAGGGACCGTTCAACGAATTATCGATCGCGGTCGAAGGCGAAGTCGACACCCACGAGACCCACGGCGTCATTCGCGGCGCGGTCGAGCGATTTCCGCCGGGCCTGTTCCTGCGCGAGACCGCGCTCACGCAACCCGACGCCGCCATCGCCGACTTCGCGGAAAGCGCGCGTGCCAGCGCTGGAACCGACGCGCTGCCGCTGCTGCACGGGCTGATGATGGCGCTCAATCGGGAAATAACCTTCGACACCGATCCGACTCATTCCGCCACCACGGCGGCGGAAGCCTTCGCGTTGCGCCGTGGCGTCTGCCAGGATCTCACCCACATCTTCATCGCGGCGGCGCGCCAGCTCGGCATCCCGGCGCGCTATGTCGGCGGCCATTTCTACCGCGTCGACGGCGTGACCGCGCAGGACGCCGGCCACGCCTGGGTCGAGGCCTATGTCGACAATCTCGGATGGGTCGGCTTCGATCCGACCAACGGCATCGGCACCACCGAAGCCCATGTGCGGATCGCAGTCGGGCTGGATTACCTCGGCGCGGCGCCGGTGCGCGGCACGCGCTTTGGCGGCAGCGGCGAAACCCTCCAAGTGGCGGTGCATGTCGACCAGGCGCAACGGCAGGCGCAAAGCTAAGGCGTGAACTCATAAACACGCCGCACATGTCCGCTTTCGGGGGTGAAGCAGACATAACGCAGACTTGCCGCCATGTTCGCTTTTGACCCGAAGGGCATCGCCAGATCGTGGCCCAGGTCACATTCCCGACGCAGCGGGAGGCGTCGGCACAAAACTTGGGCTGGCGGCAGCGCCGGCAAGACGAACGACGTCGGCTTTTCGGTCGTGTCGAACGGACCGCGAACTTTGTGTTTGACCGCCGGCAAGGTCGTGAGATAAGCGGCGATCGCCAATGCATCAGAATGCGTGAGATGCTTGACGGCTTCCACCGGCATCGGTGGTGATGCTGCTGTCGAGACGGCGCGCCCTCGGACCAAGTCCGGCGTCATGCGATTACAATAGTCGGTCTCGATATCGCCAAGTCGGTATTCCAGGTCCACGGCGTTGATTCCGTTGGCCAAGTGATCATCCGCCGTCAGTTGAAACGGCGCTATGTTCTGCCATTCTTCGAGAAGCTGCCGCCATGCCTGGTCGGTATCGAGGCGTGTGCCTCATCGCATCATTGGTCGCGTGAACTCAAAGCACTCGGCCACACCGTGCGATTGATGCCGCCGGCCTACGTGAAGCCCTACGTCAAGCGGCAGAAGAACGATGCCGCTGACGCGGAAGCGATCTGTGAGGCGGTCACCAGGGCGAACATGAGGTTCGTCGCGACCAAGACGCCCGAGCAGCAGAGCTGCCTGATGCTTCATCGCACGCGCCATCTGTTCATCCGCCAGCAGACTGCGGTGATCAATACGATCCGGGCCCATCTTGCCGAGCTCGGGATCGTCGCGCCGGTCGGACGCAAGGGTGTCGAGGAACTGCTTAACGTTGTTGCCGATCCGGCCGACAAGCGGGTTCCCGATATTGCACGCAAATGTCTTGCAGCTCTCGGAGCTCACCTACGCAGGCTCAAGGAGCAAATTCTAGAGTTCGACCGTATGATCATGGCCTGGCACCGATCCAATGAGATCAGCAAGCGGCTCGATGCCATCCCCGGCGTCGGTCCGATGTTGGCCACCGCTCTGGTCGCCGGCGTCGCTGACCCGAAGGCCTTCCGATCAGGGCGTAACTTCTCGGCCTGGATCGGGCTGGTGCCGAAGCAGCATTCGAGCGGGGGCAAGGACAGGCTCGGCAGTATCAGCAAGCAAGGTGACCGCTATCTGCGCAGCCTGTTCGTGGCTGGCGCGCTTGCCGTCATCCGCTATGCCAAGATCCATGGCACCAAGCATAGACCCTGGCTTACGGCATTGTTGGCGCGGCGGCCGACCAAGGTCGCCGCCATCGCGCTCGCCAACAAGATCGCGCGGATGGCCTGGGCGATGATGGCCAGGGGCGAACGTTACAAGCAACCCTGTGGCACAAAGCGGACATGCCAGCCTGCCCGCCGCATGTCCGTTGTTGGGGGTAAGGCGGACATTGATCAACCGTTGCCCACCAAGCTCAATTTATGATTACACGGTCTAAAATGGCGCATGACCTTACCCGAAAGCCGCTACCCACTTTGCGGGATCATGCGTTGTGACATTGCCGGACATGGGCCCGCGTCGCTATAACCTTGCGGCCGGGTCACGTAAGAACAAGTCGGACCACATGACATATTGTTGCGGAATTCTGGTGCGTGACGGTTTGGTGATGATCGCGGACACCCGCACCAATGCCGGCCTCGACAACGTCTCCACGTTCCGCAAGTTGCACGTCTATACCGAGCCGGGCGAACGCATCATGGCGCTCGCCTCCTCCGGAAACCTGTCGCTCAGCCAGTCGGTGCGCTCGACCCTCACCGAGGGCGTGGAAAATCCGGAAACCGGCGAGCGCGAGACCTTGATGAATTCGCCCACCATGTTCCAGGCCGCCCAGCGCATCGGGCGCACCGTCCGCAACATCCAGAATGCGGAAGGCAAGGCGCTGGAGGCGGCCGAAATCGACCACGACGTCGCCTTCCTGTTCGGCGGCCAGATCAAGGGCGGCCGCTTACGGCTGTTCATGATCTATTCGGCCGGCAATTTCATCGAATGCACCACCGACACGCCTTATCTACAGATCGGCGAGCACAAATACGGCAAGCCGGTGCTCGACCGCGCCATCAGCTTCGACACCGATGTTTATGACGGGCTCAAGATCGGGCTGATCTCCATGGATTCCACCATGCGCTCCAATCTCGGGGTCGGGCTGCCGATCGATCTTTTGGTTGCACGCAGAGACACTTACACCTCGGAAGTGAATTATCGCATCGAGCCGGGGGAACCCTATTTCCAGGACCTGCGCGAGCGCTGGTCGGCCGCGCTGCGCGCCGCCCATATCGCCATTCCGCGCCCGCCCTACCGCAGCCCGACCTGACGAATTCTGTAGTAATTTTTTACCTTCGGTTAATGGCGCCGCGCGATTTGTGGCGACCGGCGGCCGGCTGCCCACCGGTTGTGCAAAACGAAAGCGAATAGCAAGATTTCTCGCCTAGCTTCCGCCCTGAAAAGTCTAATGGTTGGGACACCTTAAGGGGCAAAACCTTGCAGGCTGTGGCTCGCCCGGGCGCCTCCGATGAACGGCAGCACACGAGTTGGGATCGCGCGCGCTTGAGCGTCGTGGTTCCGGTCGGGCTGATCGTTGCCGTGGCGATCATCTGCATCGTCATCGCGGTGCTGTCCTCCGCCCAACGCGCCGACAAAGTCGCCCTGCAGAACGAGAAGCAGTCGTTCTCGCGTGCCCTGAGCAACTTTGGCGAGCGCGTCCTGCGCGAAGTCAACAGTGTCGCCGGCACGGCGTCGGCGATGCAAAATATCCGCGTTAAATTCGATCCGAGCTGGGCGAAGCAGCGTCTTGGCAATTCGCTGGAGGCGTACTTCGATCACGACTACGTTTTCATCTTCGGCGGCGATGACAAGCCGATCTTCTCGCAGCATGACCACCAGGCGGCGGATTCTTCCTGGTTCGAGTCGGCCAAGCCCGCTTTGGCGTCGGTGCTCGACTACATGCGCGGCCGCAACCCGGCCTTGCGCGGCGCACTACGGCTCAGCGAACCAAGCGTGACGGACGACGGCCCGCATTCGCAAGCCGCGGTGGTGCGCAGCCTCATGGGCCAGCCCGCCGTCATCGCCGCGGTTGCGGTCGGGCCGGCCGACGATATTGCCGCCGCGCTCGACAACGCGGCGCCGATCGTGTTGTCGGTGAAATTCATCGACAACGACGCGCTCGCCGACATAGCCGCGCAACTGCGCCTGACGAACCTGCGCGAAATCGGCGACGCGCCGGCACCAGCCACCGATTTGACTTATGCGCTGGTTGGGCCGCGCGGCCACCCGTTCGCCCATTTCGCCTGGACGCCGAAGCAACCCGGCGCCGAGATCGTCCACAGCGTCGTCCCGTTCATCGCCGTCGCGCTCGCCGGCTTCGCGCTGCTGGCCGCCTTCGTGCTGCGCTACATGCGCCGCACCGCGGTCGCGATCGCCGCCGTCGAAACGCGCCTGCGTCATCTCGCCATGCACGATCCGCTCTGCGGCCTGCCGAACCGCATCTTTTTCGGCGAGCGGCTGGAGGCGGTGATCGACGAAGTGCGCGACGGCTCATCGCCGGCCGCGGTGTTCTATATCGATCTCGACCACTTCAAGGACGTCAACGACACGCTGGGCCATCCGGTGGGCGACGAGTTGATCCGCAATGTCACGCTGCGGCTGTCGCACACGCTGCGCGGCGACGATTTGGTGGCGCGGCTCGGCGGCGACGAGTTCGCGGTGATATCCTCGCTCGGCGACGACCCCATCAGCATGATGGCGGTTGCCCAGCGCATCATCGCCGCGCTCTGCGCGCCCTATGCGATCAATGGGCAGAATATCATCATCGGCGCCTCGATCGGCATTGCGGTGATCACCCGCAATAGCGGCGGCGCCGCCGACATCATGCGCTTTGCCGACATGGCGCTGTACCGGGCCAAGAACGAGGGCCGCAACCGCGCCTGCATTTACGACGAAGCGATGGATGCCGATCTGTCTAGCCGCAAGCTGCTGGAAGGCGACCTGCGCGAGGCGATCGAGAACGATCGCTTGCGGGTCTTGTACCAGCCGATCGTCAACAAGAGCGGCGAGACCGTGGTCGGCGTCGAAGCGCTTTGCCGCTGGACGCATCCCACCCGCGGCGCGATTCCGCCCAGCGAATTCATCGCCGTCGCCGAGCACAGCGGCTTGATCATCCAGCTGGGCGCCTGGGTGTTGCGGCGCGCCTGCCTCGACGGCAAGGCTTGGCCGGGCCTCACCGTCTCCGTCAACGTGTCGCCGTTGCAATTCCGCCGCACCGATTTTTCCGACACCGTGCAACGCACCTTGCGCGAAACCGAGTTCGATCCGGCCCGCCTCGAAATCGAGCTCACCGAGAGCGTGCTGCTCGGCAATGTCGACACCGCCGAAGCCGGCATGTTGCGGCTCAAGGCCATGGGCGTGCAGCTCGCGCTCGACGATTTCGGCACCGGCTATTCGAGCCTGCTCTACCTGCGCCGCTTGCCGTTCGACAAGCTCAAGATCGACCGCAGCTTCGTGCTCAGCATCGAGAAGGCCGCCGACGCCGCCGCCATCGTGCATGCGGTGGTCAGCCTCGGACGCGGCCTTGGCATGAAAGTGACGGCGGAAGGCGTGGAGACCGCCGACCAGCATTTGTTCCTGCGCGCGGCCGGCGTGCACTACATGCAGGGCTATCGTTTCGGCAAGGCGGTGACCGCCGCCGAAATCAGCGCCCGGCTGCAATCGCCCGTCTCGTTCGATCTCATCGACGCGCCAGAAGCGCTGGCGAGCTGACCTCGGCTTGCCGACAGCCGCGCGCGCGATGCGCGCCCGGAGATGGCGGGCGCGCGCTTTTGTGATATGGCGTTCGGCCAAGCAAACGCCATGAGGAAGGAAGCCCGATGAGTGCGTCCGCGAAAATTGCGCTGGTGACCGGCGCCGGCACCGGCGTCGGCCGGGCGGTGGCCATCGCCTTGGCCAAAGCCGGCTACAGCCTGGCGCTCGCCGGCCGCCGCAAGGAAATGCTCGACAAGGTTGCGGCCGAGATCAACGCGGCCGGCGCGCAGGCGCTGGTCGTGCCGACTGACGTATCGAAGCGCGAGTCGATCCTGGCGTTATTCGCGACGATCAAAGCGAGCTTCGGCCGGCTCGACGTGTTGTTCAACAATGCCGGCATCGGCGCGCCGGCGGTGCCGCTCGAAGAGCTGCCCTACGAGACCTGGAGCAATGTGGTGGCGACCAATCTGACCGGCATGTTCCTGTGCACGCAGGAAGCCATCAAGATCATGAAGGCGCAAAGTCCGCGCGGCGGCCGCATCATCAACAACGGCTCGATCTCGGCGCACGCGCCGCGCCCGTTTTCCGTCGCCTATACCGCGACCAAGCACGCCGTCACCGGGCTGACCAGATCCACCTCGCTCGATTGCCGAAAATACGACATCTGCGCCGGACAGATCGACATCGGCAATGCGGCGACGCCCTTGACCGAGCGCATGGTGCAGGGCGAGGGCGTGCTGCAGCCGAGCGGCGCCAAGATGATCGAGCCGCGCATGGAAGCCGAGCACGTCGGCAACGCGGTGGTCTACATGGCGGGCCTGCCGCTCGACACCAATGTGCTGTTCATGACGGTGATGGCGAACACAATGCCGTTCGTCGGGCGAGGCTGATTATCGTTTCTTCTTTCTTCTTCTTACCGTAGATCGCGTTCCAGTTATCCTTATAGGCTTGCGAAACCGGTTTCTGGCCCTCGCCCCGGCTATAGCCCGATGATGGCTCGGCTACTTTCTCGCCGCGCTCAGTCTTGGGAGCCTCTGCCGCTGAAGGGCTCTTGCTCTTCGCAACGCTCTCATCTTTTTTCGCGGCAGCGGTCTGGCCTGCACCCGGTTCGGTTGACACCCGCCTAAGCTAATCCCGCCTGCCGCTCGAACTCCATAGGGCTCATATAGCCGATCGTCGAGTGCCTTCGTTTCGTATTGTAGAAGCGCTCGATGTAATCGAACACGTCGGCCTTGGCCTCATCCCGCGATCGGTACATTTTGCGTCCTGTTCGTTCGGTCTTGAGCGAGGAGAAGAAGCTCTCCATCGCCGCATTGTCCCAGACATTGCCCGAGCGGCTCATCGAGCAGACGACGCCATGATCCGTCATCAGCCGCTGGAACTGCTCGCTGCTGTATTGGCTGCCGCGATCTGAGTGATGCAGTAGCGCGTCGGGTTTACCCCGTCGCCAGATTGCCATCACCAGAGCATCGGTGACTAGCTGGGCCGTCATTGCAGCACTCATCGACCAGCCGACCACGCGCCGAGAGAACAGATCGACGACCGCAGCCACATAGAGCCAGCCCTCCGCCGTCCAGACATAGGTAAAGTCGGCAATCCATTTGCGGTTGGGAGCGGGCGCTTCAAAGCTGCGATCGAGCACATTGGGAGCGACGGCGGTGGCCTGCCGCTCACCCAGGTCGGGCGGCAGGCGACGCCGTCGCGGACGCGCTCTGAGAGCCTGTATTCGCATCAATCGCTGGATCTTATGCAGCCCACAGGACACACCCTCGGCGAGCAGGTCGTGCCACACCCGCCTGGCGCCATAGGTCCGGTCGCTCGCCAGGAAGCTCGTGCGAACCTTCGCAGCGAGCTCTTCATCGCTCCGGCTGCGCTGACTGCGCGGTCGTGTCAGCCAGGCATAGAAGCCACCCCGCGAGACACCGAGCGCCCCGCACAACCAGTCCGCCGGCCAGATCCCCCGGTGCTTCGCGATGAAGGAGAACTTCACGTCGAATTCCTTCGCGAAGTAGGCCGCGGCTTTTTTTAGGATGTCTCGTTCGGCCTTGAGCCTGGTGACCTCGCGCTTGAGACGCGCGATCTCGGCCTGTTCGGGCTTCATCTGCCCCTGGCCCGGAAACGAATATTGCGGGTCGTCCGCAAATGCCTTCACCCAGCTGCGCAGTTGCAACTCGTGAACGCTCAGGTCTTGCGACGCCTGCGCAAACGAGACGCCACGTTCCTTGATCAGCCGCACCGCCTCAAGCTTGAACTCCCGCGTAAACTTCCGCCGCTCCATGACGCACCTCCCGTTCCATTAAAACACCTAACTCGGTGTCTTCGGAACCGGGTGCAGGCCAGTCTCCGGTTTTGGCGCGGAGACAGTTTTAGCTTTTTTATCGTCGCCGGCCATCGTCGTTCCTCACGCTGATCTGTTTGATCAAGCTGACCTACCACAGAAGTTGAAATTACGGGACCACCGTCAACGCGACTTTCGCGCCCGTCTTCACCTTGCTCAAGCTCTTCACGCTACCGAGCGCCTTGGCGAACACGTTGCAGGGGCTGGCGAGCCGCGTTTCGTTGCCCTTGGAGATCGGCGTGCGGCCGAAACCGATGGCGATCGCCGGGCCTTGCGGCCAGTAGGCGATCTCGCCCGGCACGATCACCGCGCGCGCATCCGGCTCGCGCGCAATCTCCACCGGCACGTCGAAATAGACCTCCTCGCCCCAGGTCAGCACCGAGGAGGAGATCGGCAGCGCCGCCGCAATCGCCCGGGCGGTGGGCGTGTCGAGCAGTTCGGCGTCGAGCGTGAGCGCGCCGAAATCGAAGCGGATGCGGGCCATGGGCGTTCTCCGGTTGTTGCCTTGGCCCCGGCAATTCATGCATTTTGATGAACGGGCTGGCATTGGCAAGGCAAGGGCCGCGACTTAACCACCGCCGTGTTGGGGAATTAAGACATGCAGCATCTGCAATCCGCGCTTGGCATCGTCGCCCTGCTCGCTTTCGCCTGGGCGATCAGCGAGAACCGGCGGGCGGTCGATTGGCGCAGCGCGGGCGCGGCGCTGATCGTGACGCTGGCCGCCGCCCTGCTGCTGCTCGAGGTGCCGCAGATCAAGACCGGCTTTGCGCTGGTCAACCGCGCGGTCAATGCCGTCGCGGAAGCGACCCAGGCCGGCACCGCGTTCGTGTTCGGCTATGTGGGCGGCGGCACCTTGCCCTTCGCGCTCACCGTGCCCGGCGCCGAATTCGTGCTGGCCTTCCAGGCACTGCCGATCGTGCTGGTGATGAGCGTGCTCACCACGCTGCTGTTCTATTGGCGCATCCTGCCGCCGGTGGTGCGCGGCTTCTCGTGGGCGCTCGAGCGCAGCATGGGCGTCGGCGGCGCGGTCGGGCTGTCGACCGCCGCCAATATCTTCCTCGGCATGGTGGAATCGCCGCTGTTCATCCGGCCCTATCTGGCGCGGCTGTCGCGCGGCGAATTGTTCATGGTGATGACCGGCGGCATGGCCGGCATCGCCGGCACCGTGTTCGTGCTCTACGCCACGATCCTGCGCAGCGCCATTCCCGATGTCGCCGGCCATATTCTGGTGGCCTCGATCCTGGGCGCGCCGGCGGCGCTCCTGATCAGCCAACTCATGGTGCCGGACTTGCCCGAGGAGCGCACCGATATCGGCACGATCGAGATCGGCCGCGTCGCCCATTCGACCATGGACGCCATCGTGCGCGGCACCGCGGCCGGCCTGGAATTGCTGCTCAACATCGTCGCCATGCTGATCGTGCTGGTGGCGCTGGTGCATCTCGCCAACGCGATTCTGAGCCTGCTGCCGGACGTGGCCGGCTCAGCCATCACGCTGCAACGCCTGCTCGGCCTCGTCATGGCGCCGGTGTGCTGGCTGATGGGCGTGCCCTGGCACCAGGCGGTCACCGCCGGCTCGCTGATGGGTATCAAGACCGTGCTCAACGAGCTGATCGCCTATCTCGAACTGGCCAAGCTGCCGGCCGACGCGCTCGATTCCCGCTCGCGCCTGATCATGCTTTATGCCATGTGCGGCTTCGCCAATTTCGGCTCGCTCGGCATCATGATCGCGGGACTCACGGTGATGGCGCCGGAGCGGCGCGCCGACATCATCTCGCTCGGCGGCAAGTCGATCGTTTCCGGCACGCTCACCACCTGCCTGCTGGGCGCGATCGTCGGGGTGTTGAACTAACGCGCGCGACAACAAACTCAGCTGTCGTCCCCGCGAAAGCGGGGACCCATATTCCGCAGCCTATCGAGAGGACACGGCGTATGGGTCCCGGCTCTCGCGCTGACGCGCTCGGCCGGGACGACAGTGGACAAGGAGCGTCACGCTCCCTGTGTCGTCGCCGACACACGAATAAATATCCAAACGAAAACTTATCCCCGCTCGCTCGGGCGCATTTATCATGGCCGCGTCCTGCTCGTTCGAGGGCGTCATCTAGAGGCGTCTAAGTGATGGAGCAGGATGCGGCGCCCGCGGGCAGGAGATGAACGCTCCTCCTGCGCTCGGGCGGCGCCGGGGCTCCGCCCGGGGACACTACGATCCCCTGCGAGGAGCTCGCTGACGGCGGGCGGTAATGCCCGTCAGAAAGCGCGGCCCGGCGCCGGCAAGACGCCGCGATGGCGCGCCGAGAGGCGCCACGCATCGGCAACGGTGCGTGCATCAAGTGCAATGGCCGCGCCCATCGGCGCGCCATCCCCTCGCTTTTCGGAGGGGGAAGGAAAGGAAGACGGCGTACCCGGCGCCGCAAAGAATACGGGTGGCGGAGCGTTGGCTATCACCTCGTCATTCCGGGGCGCGAGCGAAGCGAGCGAACCCGGAATCCAGACACGCGTTGAATGCGCCGCCTCTGGATTCCGGGTCCACCGCTTCGCGGTGTCCCGGAATGACAGAAGATTTCAATGCAACCGAAACTCGCCGTTGATCGCTTTCAGCTCGGCCGGCTTGATCAGCTTGCAGTGCGCGACCTGCACCGAATGCAGCGGGCCCTCCAGCTTCGCCTGCCAGAACTCGAGAAACTTCTGCAATTCGGGAAATTTCGGAAACAGGTCATAGGCCTGCCACACATAGGATTGCAGCAGCCATTGATGATCCGGACGCCGATACAGGATGTGTGCCGTCGTCAGGCCAAAGCCGTTGACCTGTTTTTGGAAGTCTTCCGAAACCATCGCGCCCTCCTTCGAGTCGGACGTAAAGTTTCCAATTTCGGCCCCCGGCATTGCAAGCCGAAAAGGTAAACATACTGTGCAAAATCAAGGCGTTAGCAGCAACCACGCGACCCTGCTAACAGCCCAGGCCACGGGCCGCATGCCCGCAGCGGTAGCTAATGGAAACGATGCAAAGGCCGTTCCAAGTGCCGGGCTGTTAACCATGGCGGCCGTTGGGATTTCGGGCCTATTGGCACTCGACCGGATTGAGTGCTAAAAAATTTTCGGATGCCCCTTGCGGGCCAAAATTCCCGCACCCAACTGCCATCCAGGTGCTGGCAAGGGACTCGCCGGCTACCAAAACACAAAACCGTTCAATAATTTAGGAGGACTGCCATGAAGTTCCGCCCGCTTCACGACCGCGTCGTCGTCAAGCGCATCGATGCCGAGGAAAAGACTGCCGGCGGCATCATTATTCCCGACACCGCCAAAGAGAAGCCCTCGCAGGGCGAAATCGTCGCCGTCGGCCCCGGTGGCCGCGACGAGAGCGGCAAGCTGATCCCGATCGATCTGAAGGTCGGCGACACCGTGCTGTTCGGCAAGTGGTCGGGCACCGAAGTGAAAATTGACGGTCAGGATCTCCTGATCATGAAAGAAAGCGACATCATGGGCGTGATCGAAGGCGGCCATGCCGCCAAGCGAAAAGCCGCCTAAGCGCTTAGCCGACATCAAAAACCGAAGGAATTCGAACTATGGCTGCAAAAGACGTTAAATTTGCCGTCGATGCCCGCGACCGCATGCTGCGCGGCGTCGACATCCTGGCCAATGCGGTGAAGGTGACGCTCGGCCCGAAGGGCCGCAACGTCGTGCTCGACAAGTCGTTCGGCGCCCCGCGCATCACCAAGGATGGCGTGACGGTGGCGAAGGAAATCGAACTCGAAGACAAGTTCGAGAACATGGGTGCGCAGATGGTGCGTGAAGTCGCATCCCGCACCTCCGATCAGGCCGGCGACGGCACCACCACCGCGACCGTGCTGGCCGCGGCCATCGTGCGCGAAGGCTGCAAGGCCGTGGCCGCCGGCATGAACCCGATGGACCTCAAGCGCGGCGTCGATCTCGCGGTCGAAGCCATCGTCGAGCATCTCAAGACCAACTCCAAGAAGGTCACCTCGAACGAAGAGATCGCCCAGGTCGGCACCATCTCCGCCAACGGCGACGCCGAGATCGGCAAGTTCCTCGCCGACGCCATGAAGAAAGTCGGCAACGAAGGCGTGATCACGGTCGAGGAAGCGAAGTCGCTCGAGACCGAGCTCGATGTGGTCGAGGGCATGCAGTTCGATCGCGGTTACATCTCGCCCTACTTCATCACCAACGCCGACAAGATGCGCGTTGAGATGGAAGATCCCTACATCCTGATCTACGAAAAGAAGCTGTCCGGATTGCAGGAACTGCTGCCGCTGCTCGAATCAGTGGTACAGACCGGCAAGCCGCTGCTGATCGTGGCTGAGGACGTGGAAGGCGAAGCGCTCGCCACCCTGGTCGTCAACAAGCTGCGCGGCGGCCTGAAAGTGGCGGCCGTGAAAGCGCCGGGCTTCGGCGATCGCCGCAAGGCCATGCTGCAGGACATCGCCATCCTGACCGGCGGCCAGGCGATCAGTGAAGATCTCGGCATCAAGCTCGAGAACGTCACCATCAACATGCTCGGCCGCACCAAGAAGGTGATGATCGACAAGGAAAACACCACGATCGTCAACGGCGCCGGCAAGAAGGCCGACATCGAGGCGCGCGTCGCCCAGATCAAGGCGCAGATCGAGGAGACGACCTCCGATTACGACAAGGAGAAGCTGCAGGAACGTCTCGCCAAGCTCGCGGGCGGCGTTGCGGTGATCCGCGTCGGCGGCGCCACCGAGATCGAGGTGAAGGAACGCAAGGATCGCGTCGACGACGCGATGCATGCGACCCGCGCCGCGGTCGAGGAAGGCATCCTGCCGGGCGGCGGCGTCGCGCTGTTGCGCGCCACCGAGGCTCTCAAGCGGGTGAAGGTTGCCAACGAAGACCAGAAGCACGGCGTCGATATCGTGCGTAAGGCGATCCAGGCACCGGCGCGCCAGATCGCGACCAATGCCGGTGAAGACGGCTCGGTCGTGGTCGGCAAGATCCTCGAGAAGGACCAGTACAACTGGGGCTTCGACGCGCAGGCCGGCGAATACGGCAATCTCGTCAGCAAGGGCGTCATCGACCCGGCCAAGGTCGTGCGTTCGGCGATCCAGGGCGCGGCATCGGTTGCCGGCCTCTTGATCACCACCGAAGCGATGGTCGCCGAAGTTCCGCAGAAGAAGGCGGCCGCCGGCGGCATGCCGGGCGGCGGCGGAATGGGCGGCATGGGCGGCGGGATGGATTTCTAAGCCTTTCGCTCAACGCAAGAATAAAGAAGGCCCGGGAGCGTTTCCCGGGCCTTTCACTTTGGCGCTGCGCCACAAATGAAAACGACCACAAATGAGAGGCGCGGTTACATCCGCCGTCGCCTTGATTCTCATTGTGGCCGTCAGGGCGATCGGTACTCAACAATTTCGCAATCGCCAACTTGGCGGGTTATATAGCAGGCGCCTGTGTCATGATTGTGACAACGCCATGCAGACTTTGTTTACGATCGGCTACGAGCAGGCCAAGCCCGACGCGGTGCTCGGCGAACTCAAGCGCGCCAAGATCGATCTCCTGGTCGATACCCGCGCGGTCGCGGCCTCGCGCCGGCCGGGCTTCTCCAAGCGCCAGCTCGCCGCTTCGCTCGACGAAGCCGGCATCGCCTATATCCATCTGCAAAAACTCGGCACGCCCGCGGCAGGCCGCCAGGCCGCGCGCAGCGGCGACCTCGACACGCTCTGGCGCATCTACGATGCGCACATCAAGACGCCGGAGCGCGCAAGCCGCGCTCGGCGAATTGCTGGCGCTGATCAAGTCCGGCCAGCGCATTTGTCTGTTGTGCTACGAGCGCGATCCGAAGCAGTGTCACCGCAGCCGCATCGCCGCGCTGGTGAAAAAGCGCACGCGCGTCAAGATCGACGACCTGATCCCGCCACTGTTTTGAACTGCGAATAGGCCGATAGCGTCGGTTGATTGCGCACAGCCAATGCCTATATCGCGGCGGCCAATTCGAGTTTCGGGCGATCGCCGCGGTGACGCGGTAGGCTCTTCCCTCTCCATCAAGGCGGCGATGCAAGGGACGCCGACGAGCCGAAAGAGCGGGCGTAACGCCCCGCATCGCCCGAACCTGTTATTCCGCCGGCTGCGCGATACGCCGCGCGCGCTCAACACCCGAGACCAGGAACACGATGCCCAGCACGCCGACCAGAAACACCGCGGCAATGCCGGCGACCGCCAGCAGCAGCAGGTCGAAGCCGCCGCGGCTGTACAGCCAGGCGATGATCGACACCGCCGCGCCCGCCGACACGAAGGTGAGGAAATAGCGCACCGCATAAACGCGGCCGCGCCAGGCATCGGCGGTGTAGCGCGCAATCACCAGATCGCCCACCGTCACCTGCCCGTAGATCGCCGCCATGGTGACGGCAAGCGCCAGGATCAGCGTCATGCCGCTCGCATTGGCCGCCCACACGATGCCGAGGAATTGCGCCGCCACGATGAAGGCGAACAATTGATAGGGCCTGATCCGTTCGACCAGGCGGCCGACCACGATCTGCGCCACTGCGCCGCACATGAACACCGCGGTCGCGACCGAGCCGACCCACAGCAACGGCACGTCGGCGCCCAGCCGCTCGTCGACGATCTTGGGCAGCGCGATCGAAATGGTATTGAAGGTCAAGCCGCCGGCGAGCGAGATCACCACATAAAGCCCGAACATGATCAGCGCCGCGCGCTGCGAGAGCACCACGTCGGCGGTCTTCTTGCGGCTCGCCGTGCGGTGGCGGTCGTCCGGCACCAGCATGACATAGGCGATGCCGGTGGCGATGCAGACGAGCGCCGGCACCAGAAATGCCGCGCGCCAGCCGAGCCAGGAGGCGATCGCGGCGGCGACGCCGGCAGCAAGCGCCGCGCCCAGATTGCCGCACACGCCGTTGAACGCGACCGTGCGCCCCTGCGCCTTGGAGGCTTCCAGCAGCATCGGCATGCCGACCGGGTGATAGATCGCGGCGAACACCCCGAGCGCGAACAGGGCGACGGCGAGGACGACCAGATTGGGCGCCGCCGCCACGCCGACCAGCGAGCCGCCGCAGCCGATATAGAACGCCGCCATCATGTTGCGGCGGCTCCAGCGGTCGGCGAGCCAGCCGGCCGGCAGCGAAAACACGCCGAAGGCGACGAAAGCCGCGGTCGACAGCGCGATCAGCTCGGCATAGGGCCGCCGGTAAACCACTTCCAGCCCGATCACCACGGTCGGGTAGATCAGCAGCACGAAATGATCGAGCGCATGCGCCCAATTGAGGAAAGCGATCGACCGCCGGCGGGCGTTGTCGTCGGCTTGCACTGTGTTACCGGCGGTTGCGGCGGTCATGAAGCCCTCGTTTGGCGAGCGCCGTATCGTTTGAATGCATATACCGCTTGCTTCGCCCTTTGTCCTGCCGGGTTTTGCAAATCGGCCTCGACTCGTAAGGCCCAGCACGCTTTAGTTGCATAGCTAATCCGGTGCGTATCCGCCGGACCGCTCTGGGGCTCGGGGGCCTCGATGTGTCGCGGGAGGCGCGTAAGCGCGGCGATGGTTGTCGCCGCGGCCTTTATGGTTTGTTGCGTTTGCGTGTCCACCGGACCCGCCTGGGCCGGCGACGACGGCGCACAATTCCTGTTGTTTTCGGGCGCCGACCTGTGGCGCGACGGCCGCTTTGCGCATGGCGGCCTGCTGTGGTCGCCCGGCGGACTCGACCACGAGGGTTTTACGGGCAAGCTGATCGCCTCGGGCGGGCTGTACCGCTACCGCTCCGGCGCGCTCGACAATGCCTCGGTGATCGGCGCCGAGGAGGAGGTGCAGGTGCTGCCGGGCTGGCGGTTCAAGCGCGACCGGCTGGAAGTCAAGGTTTTCGCCGGACTCGATATCAAGGACGATGCCACCAGTCCTTACGATCCCGCCAACCGCCTGCACAGGGTCACCGTCGGCGCCCGCGCCGCCGCCGATCTGTGGTTCGAGCCGACGCCCGCAACCATGGTCGCGGCCGATGCCTCGCTGTCGTCGATCATCAACAGCTATTCGGCGCGTGCCGCCTTTGGCTGGCGGCTGCACGATTGGTTCTACCTCGGCCCGGAGGCGCAAACCTTCGCCTGCATCGGATTTACGCAAGCGCGCGTCGGCCTCCACCTGACCGGGTTGAAGACCCAGCAACTCGAATGGTCGGTGGCGGCCGGCTGGGCGCGCGACAGCGACCATCGTTCCAGCCCCTATCTGCGGATCGGCGTCTTGACGCGGCGGTAGACTTGTCAGATTCAAATTCATCTTGGTTCGGCTCTAAAATGATAGGTAGGTCAACCGACCGGACATCTGGACTTTCCGACTAAACCTTGCATCGACGGGTCGCTAACAGAGAACCGCCCATGACAACGCAATCCGCCGATTTAACTATCGTCATCACGACGATCAATCCCCCATCTGCAACCGTTCGTTCGATTTCAGCTAATTTGCCAAACTGGAAGTGCCTCGTGGTGGGCGACCGCAAGACACCTTCCAACTGGTCCCATCCTGGGGTGACCTATCTTGGTCTCGATGCGCAGCGCGAACTGTTTCCGGCATTCGCACCCCTGCTTCCATTTAATCACTACGCGAGGAAAAACATCGGATACCTCCATGCGATGGCGACGGGCGCGAATGTTATCGCTGAGACCGACGACGATAATATCCCGTACGATAATTTTCTGGAAGACGTGCACGTCGATACGACAGCACGTCCAGCTCTTCAAAGCGGCTGGGTGAACGTTTACCGTTTTTTCTCGGATGAGCGGATCTGGCCGCGCGGGTTTCCGCTTGAGAAAATAAATCATAGTCTGAGCGGTGCGCATACGCTTGGCAATCCCGGGCCGCATCACTGCACGGTTCAACAGTACCTGGCGGATGAGGACCCCGATGTCGACGCGATTTTTCGCTTAACCTATAATGTCCCGACCAAATTCAAATCTGATCCGCACCGGAAGCTCATTATTCTTCCACCCGGCTCGTACTGTCCCTTCAATTCTCAAAACACGGTCTGGTGGCGCGAAGGATTCATATTTCTCTATTTGCCCACCCATGTAAGTCTCCGAATGACGGATATTTGGCGCTCGTTCATTGCGCAGGTCTGCCTGCACGCGATAGGTTTATCGGTCGCCTTCGGCCCAGCCACTATGAAACAAATTCGCAATCAACATGATCTATTGGATGATTTCCGCCAGGAAATCGCGGGCTATCTCAACAATTCGCGGATCGTTGAGACGCTCATCGAACTCCCACTGTCTACGGCCAAGGACGACAACGCAGCCAATCTCCTGCTGTGCTATCGTAAGCTCGTCGACATCGCGATAATTCCACCTGAAGAACTCCCTATCGTCGAGGCCTGGATCGACGCAGTCGCGCATCTAACGAAGGGCGGCGGCACCGCGGGACATCATCATGCGCGCGGAGGCGACCGATGACGGCATCCCCCCGAGGCTGTCTCGTCATCATCTTTAATCATCCCTATCCCGGCAATGTCAGCAAGCTCAGGCAAATCTATTCCAGCCGGTTTTCTCTGGTGGTCTTTCTCATGCCAATTGAACAGATGAACGATGCGGACGTATTCACCGTCTATCGCGGCTCGTACACGTTTCACGGCTTCATTGCAGACGCCCGGCAATTCCTGTCGAAGATCGATGTCGATTTTTTCGTGTTTGCCGCAGACGACCTGTTGATCAACCCCGATTTCGGCGAACGCGAACTCCATGCACGGCTGCATCTCGATAGGTTCGACGGCTACATTCCTCAGTTTCGCTCATTGTCGGTGCCGTCGGTTCAGGTCGGAAATATTGACGATTTCGGGGGTGACTGGCACGAGAATGGCCGCGGTCCTTGGTTCTGGACGGGTCGGGTGTTGTCGCGGGTTCACGCGCCAAGGCACCAATTATTCGGCTCGGGGTGCGAAGCGGCATGGTCGTATCTGCCCAGCCGCGAAGAAGCCATGCGCCGTTTTGCCGCGTTCGGCATGTCCTCCTTAGCCAGCCCAATACAAGTTTCAGCCGCGAGCCCTTGGCGCAACCAGGATCTTCCTTATCCCCTGGCGGTCGGGATATCCGATTTTTTCGTTGTTCGGAATGATGCGTTGACAAATTTTTATCAATATTGCGGCGTCCTTGCCGCACTCGATATTTTTGTCGAGGTTGCGGTCCCGACCGCACTCGTGCTGGCGTGCGAGAGGCTCGGCACCAGTGCGGATACGTCCCTGCAATGTAGGTGGACATATACCAGATCGGACGTCCCTTTCGGCCTTCTTGACGCCATCGGCTATTCCACCGTCTGCCAGAAGTTCCACGATAACCTGTTGTTCATTCACCCTGTCAAATTCTCTCAAGTAAGAATGTGAGCGGGAGCTGCATGCAAAGACTTTACGCTTCGTTCGGCACAAGGTCGCGGCAGCATTTTGCGGTAAGTCGACATCGACCAATCGCTACTCACCGAGCTGAACGAATGAGGATGTATCCTAGTCCAGCGTGCGGCGGAAGCGCCTGACCGCGATCGTCATCGCTATCAACATCAGAATAAACAGGGCCACGGCGTCGTAACGCAGATCGGCGAGTGAAGAGCCCTTCAGCATAATCGAGCGGGTGATGCGCAGATAATGCGTAAGCGGCAGCGACTCGCCGATGTATTGCGCCCACACCGGCATGCCGGCGAATGGGAACAGGAAGCCCGACAGCAGGATGTTCGGCAGAAACCACATGATGGTCATCTGCATCGCCTGCAATTGATTTTGCGCCACGGTCGAAAACGTGTAGCCGATCGACAGATTGGTGGCGATGAACAGCGTACTGAGCGCGGCGAGGGTGCCGAGGTTGCCGACGACTGGCACGCCGAACAGCGTGACACCGATGCCGATAATCAACGCGGCCTGCACGAAGCCGACCATGATGTAGGGCACGATCTTGCCCAGCATGATCTCGACCGGCGTGATCGGCATCGAGAGCAGGCTCTCCATGGTGCCGCGCTCTTTCTCGCGCGTCACCGACAGCGCGGTGAAGATCAGCATGGTCATGGTGAGGATGGTGCCGACCAGCCCCGGCACGATGTTGAGCTGGGTCACGCCTGCCGGGTTGTAGCGTGCATGGGTGCGGATCTCGAACGGCAGCGGCGCGCTGTCGGGAATATCGCGATCGTGCGCCAGCGCGCTCTGCAGCAACTGACCGAGCGAACTGAGCGCCGAGCCGGCGGCGACCGGATCGGTCGCGTCGGCCGCCACCAGCATGGCCGGTTTGTCGCCGCGTCTGACCGCGCGCTCAAAATTTGCCGGAATCTCGATCGCGAACAGCACCTTTCCCGAGGCGAGCAATCTGTCGAGCTCGCTCTCGCTACTCGGCAATTCGGTGACCTTGAAATACTTGGTGTTCTGCAGCGCGGCCAGAATCGAGCGCGAAAGGTCGCTGCGCTCCTGCATGAGTACCGCGGTCGGCAGATTGCGCGGCGTGGTGTTGATGGCGTAGCCAAACAGCATCAACTGCACCAGCGGGATCACGACGATCATGGCGAAGGACACGCGATCGCGCTTGAGCTGGATGAATTCTTTGATCACCATCGCCCAGGTCTTGCGCCGGAAGCCGTCGCCGGGCAGGCGCCGCGCCGTGTGGCTCGGGAAAAGATGAGTCATTGAAAATTGTCCCGTGCCTTGCCCATCAGATCGATGAACACGTCCTCGAGCGAGGGCTCGGAGCGCTGCCAGGCAAGACCCTCGCGCTTGCGATAGGGCGCGATCGCGGCTTCCAGCGCGCCCGCCTCGCGCCCCGACACGTGCAGGCTGGCGCCGAACGGCGCCACCATGTCGATGCCCGGCTTACCGGTGAGTTCGGCGGATAATTGGTTTAGTCCCTCGCCGTCCTCGGCGCTGACGATATAAGTCGTGAGGTGAGAGGCCTCGATCACCTGCTCGACGGTGCCGTGCACCAGCAGATTGCCATAGGCAATGTAAGCGATTGCGTGACAGCGCTCGGCCTCGTCCATGTAATGGGTGGAGACCAGCACGGTCAGCCCATTGGCGGCGAGCGCGTGAATCTCGTTCCAGAATTCGCGCCGCGCCTTCGGATCGACGCCGGCGGTCGGCTCGTCGAGCAGCAGCAGTTGCGGGCCCGGCAGCATGCAGGCGCCGAGCGCCAGCCGCTGCTTCCAGCCGCCGGACAATTCGCCGGCGATTTGCCGCTCGCGGCCGCCAAGGCCGAGCCGCTCGATCGCCGCGCGCGCGGCGGCGGCCGGCTTGTCGATGCCGTAGATGCGGGCGATGAATTCCAGGTTTTCCCGCACCGAGAGGTCTTCGTACAGGCTGAACCGCTGCGTCATGTAGCCGACCTGGCGCTTGATCATGTCGGACTCGGTGCGAATGTCGTAGCCGAGGCAGGTGCCGTTTCCTTCGTCGGGCGTCAGCAACCCGCACAACATGCGGATGGTGGTGGTCTTGCCGGAGCCGTTCGGCCCCAGGAAGCCGTAGATGCTGCCGCGCTTGACCTGCATGGAGAGGTCGCGCACAACCGCTTTGCCGTCGAACCTTTTGGTCAGGTGATGGACGTCGATGACGACGTCTTGGGCGCCATTTTGCGCGCCGTTTTGCGCGCTCATTTTGGCGCCTCGTTCGGCAAAGTCACGGTCACCGGCTGGCCGACGCGGAATTTCTCCGGCTCATCGGGCCGCGCCTCGATCAGGTAAACGAGCTTGGCGCGCTCATCCAGGCTGTAGATCACCGGCGGGGTATACTCGGCGCTGCGCGCGATGAAGCTCACTTTCGCGGTCAGCCCCTTCGCGCAGCCGTCGCAGGAGACCGTGACGGTTTCGCCGTATTTGACCTCCGGCAGCAACCCCTCGGGCGCGAAGAAACGGAGCTTGAGATTCTGCGGCGGCAGCAGCGCCACCACCGGGCGGCCGGCCGGCACGGTTTCGCCCGGGCGGTAATAGATCTGCTGGATGGTGCCCTCGGCCGGACTATAGGCATTGCGTCGCGTCAGCCGGGTTTCCGACCAGGCCACATTGGCCTTGGCCTGGCGCAGCGCCGCTTCGGCGTCGTCGTAGTTTTTTTGCGTGCCGGCCGCGGTCTTCAGCAGTTCCTTGGCGCGATCGAAATTCTGCTGCGCATTGACCACGGCGGTTTTCTTTACCAGCATATCGGCCTTCTGCAGATCGTCGTCGACGGTGAACAAGAGATCGCCCTGCTTGACGCGGTCGCCCTCGCGCACTTTCAAGGTTTCGACGCGGCCCTGCTCGTCGGGCGAAACGAAGATCAGCTCGGCTTCGACCCAGCCTTGCAGTTGGCGGCTATTGCTCTTGTCGCAGCCGGCGAGCGCGAGCCCTGCGAGCGCCATCGCCAACAGAGCGGCAAGCTTCGTTTTCATGGCGCTTTCCCCGGTGCGAACAGCAATTCGACATAGGTCTTCATCATCTTGCGAACGTCGAGCGGCTCGAAACGTTCAAACAATCCGCTCCAGATGATGGCGACCAGCCCCGGCGCGGCGATGATTTGCGGGAATTCGACCAGACCCTCGGGCACCTCCCCGCGTGCGGCGGCGCGCCGCAGCAGCGCGCGCACCGCGGCGATGATGCGCGAGAGCACCTCGCGGTAATAGAATTCGGCGAGCTTGGGGAACCGCCGCCCTTCCGAGATCATCAAGCGAATGACGTCCTTGCGGCGCGTCTCGTAGACCTCGCGCACGAACAATTCGACGATCTGCTCGCTGAGCGCGCCGATCGGCATGTCGGCGGCGCCCAGCGCCTCGATGGTGCCGATCAGCGGCACGAGCATGGCGCGGATGAGCTCCTGGAACAGATTCTCCTTGTCGCGGAAGTAGAGATAGATCGTGCCCTTGGCGACGCCCGCGCGCTTGGCCACGTCGTCGAGCCGCGCCGCCTCGAAGCCGCGGGACGAGAATTCATCGAGCGCCGCGGCCAGGATCGCCTCGCGCCGGGCGGCGCTGCGTTGCTTGCGCGCATTGCTGCGCGGCGGCGATCCGGCGCGATGCTGCAGGCTGGCGGCGCGCCGGCGGCGCGGCGCTTTGCGGTGAGATCGTGGATGCGCTGTGGTCATGGCGATGGCCTGATATTGACTGACCGGTCAGTCATTTTTAACGCCAAACAAGCCGCCGGGCAAGCGCAAAGAGCAGCAATCAAATCAAGATGTTGGCCGCAGCGCGGCTGCCGCCGGGCCGCCGCTCTGGTGCCGGACGTGGGTTCGGCCAGGCCGGCTCAGCCCTTGGCGTCGCAGAAGAAGGTGCGGATCACACATTCCTTGCCGCCGCCCCGGTAGCAGGAGCGCAAGGCTTCGTTCTGGCTATGGCCGAGCCGCGGTCCCTTGCCCCAGCCATGGGCGCCACAGGCATCGGTGAAATCGACCGCGAGGGCGGCGCAGCCGTGCTTGGTGACGGCGACCACCCGGCAGGTGTCGTTTTGGCATTTCGCCAGCGCGCTCTGGCGCGCCTCTTCGACGGTGCGGAAATCGTACGCCTCGCCAAACGCCCCGCAGGCGCCGACCGCGAGCGCGCCGGCCGCGCGCGCGGCGTTGACGGCGACCAGCATCAGCGTCGCGGTCGCGAGCAATAGCGTCACGACCACGAGCGCGCGCAATGTCGGCGTGAAGCTATCCGTCATCGCCCCTTCCCCTACGCAGGCACGCGGCTAGCTAAAGGGTGAGTCGCGGATGCGATCAACGATTCGAGTCTCAGGCGCGCTCGATTTCGGCCTTGACGGCGGAAAGCGACTCGGGCGTGTCCACATCGGTGAGCGCCGCCTCGCCGGCGACCGGCACTTCGACGACCGCCTCGGCATAGCTGCCGATCAGGTGGCGGGCGCCGATGTCGCCGGCAATCGACATCAGGTCGGGGAAGAAGCGGCGCGACCACACCACCGGATTGCCGCGCCGGCCGTCGAATGTCGGCACCACCACCAGCGCGCCGCGTTCCGGATCGAAGGCGGCGAGCAATTTATCGATCAACGAACTGTCGACCTGCGGCATGTCGCCGAGGCAGACGATTGCCGCGTCGGCGTCCGCCGGCACGGCGGCGATGCCGGTCTTGAGCGAGCTGCCGAGGCCTTCGGCGTAATCGGGATTGTTCACGAAGCGGACCGGCAGCCCGGCCAGCGCCGCTTCCACCCGCTCGCGCTCGTGGCCGGTCACCACGATCACCGGCTTGGCGCGCGAGGCCAGCGCCTGCTCGGCGGCGATGCGCACCAGCGGCTTGCCGCCGATTTCGGCGATCAGCTTGTTGATCGCGCCCATGCGGGTAGAACGTCCGGCCGCCAGCACCAGCGCGGCGATGCGTTGATCTTTCCTTGGGCCTTTTTCCGGCGGCGGCGCGGTGCGCGGCTGCGGCCGCGTCACGATCTCCATCAGCAGTCCGCCGACGCCCATGCCGGTGATGTCCGCGCGCGACACCGGCAGGCCGGCAAGCAGCCGCATCAGCACCCAGTCGAAACCATTCTCCTTGGGGCTGCGCGCGCAGCCGGGCGCGCCGATCACCGACCGCCCGCGCAAGCGTCCGATCAGCATCAGATTGCCGGGATCGACCGGCATGCCGAACTGCTCGATCTCGCCGCCGATCGCCTCGATCGCCGCCGGAATGACGTCGCGGCGGTCGGCAATCGCGGAAGCACCAAACACAATGACCAACTCGGCGCCGGCTTTGAGCACCTCCTCGATGGCGCGCGCGAGCGCTTGCTGCTCATGCGGCACGCGTCGCTCGGCGACGATGCCGGCGCCGGCCGGTGCGATGCGCGCGGCGGTGATCTTGAGAGTCTTCTCGACCACCTTCGGCGAAAGGCCCGGCAGCAAAGTCGAGACAATGCCTATTTTTCGCACTTTGTAGGGCGCCACGCGAATGACCGGCTTCGCCTTCGCGGCTTCCGCCACCGCCCTGTCGCGCGCGGCAGCGGCGACCGCAAACGGGATGATCTTTACGGTGGCAATCATCTCGCCTTCCACCACCGGCTTGAACGCCGGCAGCGTCGCCAGCGTCACCGCCTCGTCGATACGGTTGAGCCGGTCGATCGCGTCCTTGTCGAGCACCAGCACGCCGGACGTTTCCGCAAACAGATTGCAGCGCCCGGTAAAAGCGCGGTCGGCGCGCACGCCCCCGCCCTTAACGGCCGCGGCGATCTCGGCGGCGGCCTGATCCTCCGGCACGTCGCCGGCTTCCAGCCGCGCCACCACGATTTCCTTGACGCCCGCCGCCTTCAGCGCCGCCACGTCCGCCGGCCCGATCAGCGTGCCCTTTTTGAGCACGAGATCACCCTGGCGGATCGAATGCACCGCGGTGGCGCCGAGCGCATCGCTGGGGGCGACCGGGCCGAACTTCATGCCGCCTCCGCCAATATTGTCATTCCGGGGCGCGAGCGCAGCGAGCGAACCGAGAACCACACACGGTTTTACCTTGGCTCTGGATTCCGGGTCCGGTCCTTCGGACCGTCCCGGAATGACGAAGAAAGGAATTCATGCCGCCTCCGCCTTGTCCGATTTCAGGCGCAGCCGCGCGGTGATCTCGGCCATAATCGAAACGGCGATCTCGGCCGGCGACACCGCGCCGATCGCGAGCCCGATCGGCGCATGGATGCGGGCGATGTCGGCATCGCTGAGCCCCGCCGCCTTCAGCCGCTCGACACGCTTGGCGTGGGTCTTCTTGGAGCCGAGCGCGCCGATATAAAAGCAGTCGCGCGCCAGCGCGTGCTTGAGCGCCGGATCGTCGATCTTGGGATCGTGGGTGAGCGCGACGAAGGCGGTGTAGCGATCGACGTTGAGCGGCGGCAGCGCCACGTCCGGCCATTCGGCGATCACCTTCACGTCGGGAAAGCGCTCGATCGAGGCAAACGCCGTGCGCGGATCGACGATGGTGACGTCATAGCCGAGCAATTGCCCGATCGGCGCCAGCGTCTGGCTGATATGCACCGCGCCGGTGATCACGAGCTGCGGCGACGGCACGTGCACGGTGAGGAAGACGCGGCCTTGCGGCGTCTCCTCCATGCCGCTCTTGGCCATGCGGATGCGCTTCTCGATCACCTCGCGCAGCGGATCGCGCGCCACCTCGGCGGCCTTCACCAGCCGCTGCTCGCCGCTCGCCACATCGGTGACGACGACCACCGCGCGGCGCGCGTCGCGTTCGGCATTGAGCGCATGCAGGATATCGAGTTTCACTTGCCTCTCCTTGCATGCGTGTTCCCGGGGAGGGTAGGGAGGGGGAAGCGAGGGTGTGTCGTTTACCCCCCTCCCGACCGCTTCGCGGTCGACCTCCCCGCAGGGGGAGGTAAGACTGGCTCGCCGCATCGCTAACACCTTCTCCACATAGACGCGGATGGTGCCGCCGCAGGAAGCCCGACGTTCCAGGCGGTCTCGTCGGCGACGCCGAATTCCAGCATCTTCGGCTTGCCGCTGCCGATCACGTCCATGGCCTCGGTCACCACCGTGCCCTCGACGCAGCCGCCGGACACCGAGCCGAGGAAATTGCCCGCGTCGTCGATCACCAGATTGGAGCCGACCGGCCGCGGTGCCGAGCCCCAGGTTTCCACCACGGTGGCGAGCGCCACGCCGCGCCCGGCTTTGCGCCAGTCCTCGGCCGCTTTCAAAATGTCTTCATCGCGCGAGAGCATATCGGTTCTCCCTTCAGGCAACCTGCCGCAGCCACAGTTTCGGATCGTAGTCCTTCGCCGGCGCGCGCGACAGGGCACGCACCAGTTCGGCCATGGATTCCAGATTGTGGATCGGCCGCAATTCGTCAACATGCGGCAGCATGGTGCGCACGCCCTTGGCGCGCGCCTCGAAGCCCTCGAAGCGCAAGAGCGGATTGAGCCAGATCAGCCGGCGGCACGACCGGTGCAGGCGGTCCATCTCGAAAGCCAAGGTGTCGTCGCCGTCGCGTTCGAGCCCGTCGCTGATCAGCAACACCACCGCGCCTTGCGTCAGCACGCGGCGCGACCATTGCTTGTTGAACGCGCGCAGCGAGGACGCGATCCGCGTGCCGCCCGCCCAGTCGACCGCATGGGCCGAGCAGGCGGCGAGCGCCTCGTCGGGATCGCGCTGGCGGATGGCGCGGGTGACGTTGGTCAGCCGCGTGCCGAACAGGAAGGTGGTCACGCGCTTACGCGCGTCGGTGATCGCATGCAGGAAATGCAGGAACAGTCTCGTGTATTGGCTCATCGACCCGGAAATATCGAGCAGCGCCACGATCGGCGGTTCCTTCTCGCGCGGCCCGAGATATTTCAGATCGATCACCGCCCCGCCCGCCTTCATGCTGGCGCGCAAGGTGCGGCGGATATCGATCATGGCGCCGCGCCGCGCCGCCGCAAGGCGACGCGTGCGGATGAGATCGAGCGGCAGCGCCAGCCGCGCGATCGCCTGCTTGGCGGCGGCGATCTCAGCCGCGGTCATCTGCGCGAAATCTTTTTTCTGCAACACCTCGCGGTCCGACACCGTCAGCCGCGCATCGATCTCCACTTCGGATTTGTCTTCGCGCTCGTTGAGCCCGCCGAACAACGCTTCCTGGATGCGCTGGGCACCGGGCGGCGGCGGCTTGGGCGCGCCGGTCGGCGTGCCCGGCAGCATGGAGGCGATCAGCTTCTCGATATAGCCGCGCTTGCGGAAGAAGATGCGGAAGGCCTGGTCAAACAGGATCGTATGCTCGTGCCGCTTCACGAACACCGCGTGCAGCGTCCAGTAGAAATCCTCGCGGTCGCCGATGCGGGCGACGTTCACCGCCTCCAGCGCGTCGAGCACCGCGCCGGGACCGACCGGAATGCCGGCGGCGCGCAGCGCGCGCGCGAAGTAGAGGATGTTTTCGGCCAACCTGCCTTCGATCTGCGTCATTCCCTTTCCTATCCGTCGTCCCCGCGAAAGCGGGGACCCAGATTCTGGATTCCCGCTTGCGCGGGAATGAACGGAGCCCGCATTTACTCCGCTGCTCTTAGCTCCGACTTCACCGCGTCGAGCAGCGTCTTCACCTTGCTGCCGTCGAGCCGGGCGATGTCGTCCTGATATTTCAAGAGCGCGCCGAGCGTGTCCGACACCGTCGCCGGATCGAGCGCGACCACGTCGAGCTCGGTGAGCGCGCCGGCCCAGTCCAGCGTCTCGGCGACACCGGGCGCCTTGAACAGGTCCTCCTTGCGCAAGCCTTGCACGAAGGCGACCACCTGCTCGGACAATTTCTTGGCAATGCCGGGCACCTTGGCGCGCAGGATTTTCAACTCGCGCTCGGCGTTGGGATAGCCGACCCAATGGTAGAGACAGCGCCGCTTGAGCGCGTCATGCACCTCGCGCGTGCGGTTGGACGTCACCACGACGATCGGCGGGTGCGCGGCCTTCACGGTGCCAAGCTCCGGCACGGTGATCTGGAAATCGGCCAGCACCTCCAGCAGGAACGCCTCGAAGGCTTCGTCGGTGCGATCGATCTCGTCGATCAGCAGCACCGGCGGGCCGGCCGGATCGGGCTCGAGCGCTTGCAGCAAAGGCCGCTTGATCAGGAAGCGCTCGGAGAACACGTCATGCTCGATGCGCGCGCGGTCGCCCTCGCCTTCCGCTTCCGCCAGCCGGATGGCGATCATCTGGGCGCCGTAATTCCACTCGTAGACGGCGGACGAAATATCCAGCCCCTCGTAGCATTGCAGCCGGATCAGCCGGCGGCCGAGCGCCTGGCTGAGCACCTTGGCGATCTCGGTTTTGCCGACGCCGGCCTCGCCTTCCAGAAACAAGGGCTTGCCCATGCGCAGCGCGAGATAAAGCACCGTCGCCAGCGAGCGGTCGGCGATGTAGCCGGCCTTGGCCAAGAGGTCGAGGGTGGCTTCGATGGAGGTCGGGAGCGGCGTTAACGTCATATGCGGTCCTTTGCAGGGACTTTATCCGATCGCGCGGGCGTCTTACATGTGGGTATCGAAGGCCTGCCAAGCCAGCCAGGAATACAGCCATGACCAAGCCCGTCCAGCTCGAAAAAGAAGCCCTGCGGTTTCCCACCATCGATCCGGGGGTGCGCATCGGCCATGTGCATCTGAAGGTCGCCGATTTGCAGCGCGCGCTGGATTTCTATTGCGGGGTGCTGGGTTTCACGCTCACCACCAGCCGGCCCGGCGCCGCCTTCATCTCGGCCGGCGGCTACCATCACCATCTCGGCTTGAACACCTGGGAGAGCCTGGGCGGCTCGCCGCCCGCTCCCGGCACCACCGGCCTTTACCATACCGCCATTCTCTACCCGACCCGGCGGCTCTTGGCCGACGCGCTGCGCCGGCTGATCGTCGCCAAGATCCCGCTTGAAGGCGCCAGCGACCACGGCGTCTCCGAGGCGCTTTACCTGCGCGACCCGGACGATAACGGCGTCGAGCTCTATTGGGACCGGCCCAAGGAGCATGTGGCCGAAGCGGCCGGACGGCGGCTTGCAGATGTTCACCCATCCGCTCGACCTGCACGACCTCTTGGCCGAGCTCGACCGCAAGCCTGAGTAGTCGCGCAGCGTCGCTCCTTACCTCGAATCGGCAACTGGCGCGCAGGCGCAAGTCGCGCGTTGTCGGGTGCTGTCTTCAGTTGATACAAAATTTATTCTGTAGCCTCGTCGATTCCCCTGACTTCCAGCGCGCCTTGCGGTTGGCTATCGTCTGCGCCGCCGGGCGACCACTGAAAAATCCAGGGCACGCGCTCGGACCGGGAAAGCACCGTCCTGTGGTCAACCACGCGAAGGAACTGACAATGAAACGTGCGGGTATCATTATTGCCGCGTCAGCAGCACTTTCAATCGCGGTTGCAGGAGTCTCGGCGCAAAGCAAGTCTGGCGTCGACAAACTCTATATTCTCAACTGCGGCGAAGGCGTCGCCGGCGACATTTCCCGTTGGTCACCCGGAGTCGATGTCGGCAAGCCGATGGAGATGGCGGAAAACTGTTACCTGATTCATCACACGCAGGGCTGGCTTCTTTGGGATACGGGCGTCACAGACGCCATTGCGGCAATGCCCAACGGGCAAGCTCCGTCCGACCCAAGGGCAATTCACTGGCGCCGGCCGAAAACATTGGCCAGCGAACTTGCAGCGGTCGGCGTGAAGCCTTCTGACGTAAACTTTCTCGCAATTTCGCACACTCACCCCGATCACATCGGCAATGTGGAAATGTTCCCGCAGTCCATGCTGCTGGTGCAGAAGGCCGAATATGAGTGGCCAAATCCGCTCGGCGTCGGCCGATTCAAACCGGAACATCCGGTCAAGAAGCTCGAAGGCGACTACGATGTCTTCGGTGACGGCAGCGTGACGATCCTATCGACCCCTGGCCATACGCCCGGCCATCAATCGCTGCTGGTAAAACTGCCGAAGACTGGCGCGATCGTCTTGTCCGGCGATGCGGTTCACTTCAAGAGCAACTGGGACAATCGCCGTGTGCCGGCTATCAATTTTGACAAGGACAAGACGGCCACTTCGATGCAGCGCATCGCGGACGTGATGGCGAAGGAAAAAGCGCAGCTCTGGATCAACCACGACATGGCGCAGCGCAACACGCTCAAATTGGCCCCGCAGTTCTACGACTGACCTGTGAGACCGCTCTATCGAAGCGGCTGAAACGGCTCAGTCGCTACCGGTTTACGCCTTCGCCACCGCGCGGCGCGCCAGCACGCCGACCAGATGCGCGCGGTATTCCGCGCTGGCGTGAATGTCGCTGTTCATGCCGGTCGCGGGGATGCTCATGCCGTCGAGCGATTTGGCGGCGAAGCGCTTCTTGAGCGCCTCCTCGAACGACTTCACGCGGAACACGCCATTGCTGCCGGCGCCGGTCACCGCCACGCGGATATCCGAGCCGCGCTTGGACACGAACACGCCGACGAGCGCAAAGCCGGAAGCCGGGTGCTTGAACTTCTCGTAGGCCGCCTTCTTGGCGATCGGGAAACTGATCTTGGTGATGATCTCGCCGTCTTCCAGCGCGGTCGAGAACATGCCGGTGAAGAAATCGTCGGCCGCGATGCGCCGCTTGTTGGTGATGATTGTGGCGCCGAGACCCAGCACCGCCGCCGGATAGTCGGCATTGGGATCGTTGTTGGCGATCGAGCCGCCGATGGTGCCGCGGTTGCGCACCTGCGGATCGCCGACCGAGGCCGGCACCGCGGCGAGCCCCGGCAGCGCCTGCTGCAATACCGGCGAATTGGCCGCATCGGCGTGCCGCGTCATGGCGCCGATCACGATCGAGCGGCCCTTCTGCTCGACACCGCTCAGGCCCTCGACCAGCGACAGATCGATCAGCGCCGACGGCTGCGCCAACCGCTGCTTCATCACCGGGATCAGCGAATGGCCGCCTGCGAGCAGCTTGGCATCGGGATTGCGCGCCAACAGGCCTGCCGCCTGGCGGACCGTGGTCGGACGATGGAAGGTGAAGTTATACATCGATCTCTCCTGTTAGGCGGCAATGTTAGGCAGCATGGCGCGGGATCGCGCGCTGCAACGCCGACCACACCGCGTTGGCGGTGGCCGGCATGGCCAGGTTTTCGGTGCCGATCGCATCGGTGATGGCATTGATCACCGCGGCGGGCGACGCAATCGCGCCGGCCTCGCCGCAGCCCTTGATGCCGAGCGGATTGGACGGCGATTTGGTTTCGGTAAGACCGACGTGGAACGATGGCAGGTCGTGGGCGCGCGGCATGGTGTAGTCCATCATCGAGCCGGTCACGAGCTGGCCATTCTTGTCGTAGACCGCGCCTTCCAGCAACGCCTGCCCCACCCCTTGCGCGATGCCGCCGTGCACCTGGCCCTCGACAATCATCGGGTTGATCACGGTGCCGAAGTCGTCGACCGCGGTCCAATTAACGATTGTCGTCTTGCCGGTCTCGCTATCGACCTCGACCTCGCAGATGTGACAGCCGGCCGGGAAGGTGAAATTGGTCGGGTCGTAAAACGAGGTTTCCTTCAAGCCCGGCTCCAGTTCGGCGCCGGTGAATTTGTGGGCGATATAGGCGTTGAGCGCGACGTCGCCGAAGGCGGCCGACTTGTCGGTGCCGGCGACGGTGAACTTGCCGTCCTTGAACTCGATGTCGCCTTCCGCCGCTTCCAGCATGAAGGCGGCGACCTTCTTGGCCTTGGCCTCGATCTTGTCGAGCGCCTTGACGATCGCCGACATGCCGACCGCGCCGGAGCGCGAGCCATAGGTGCCCATGCCGAACTGCACCTTGTCGGTATCGCCGTGCACGATGCTGACGTTCTCGAACGGAATGCCGAGGCGTTCCGATACCAGTTGCGCGAAGGTGGTCTCGTGGCCCTGCCCATGGGCGTGGCAGCCGGTGAGCACTTCCACGCTGCCGGTCGGATTGACCCGCACCTCGGCGGATTCCCACAAGCCGACGCCGGCGCCGAGCGAACCCACGGCCTGCGAGGGCGCGATGCCGCAGGCCTCGATATAGGTCGAATAGCCCAGGCCGCGCAGCTTGCCGTGCCGCGCCGCCTCGCGCTTGCGCTTGCCGAAGCCCTTCACGTCGGCGAGTTCCAACGCCTTCTTGAGCGAGGCGTTATAGTCGCCGGCGTCATAGGCCATGATCACCGGAGTCTGGTGCGGGAACGACTTGATGAAATTGCGCCGGCGCAATTCCGCGGGCTCGATGCCCATCTGGCGCGCCGACACCTCGACCAGCCGTTCGACAACGAAGGTCGCCTCGGGCCGCCCGGCGCCGCGATAGGCATCGACCGGCGCGGTGTTGGTGTAGACCGCGTCCACCTCGCAATAGATGGCCGGGATGTCGTATTGGCCCGACAGCAGCGTGCCGTAGAGATAGGTCGGCACCGACGACGAGAAAGTCGACATGTAAGCGCCGAGATTGGCGATCGTTCGAGCGCGCAGCGCTAGGATCTTGCCATTGCCATCGAGCGCCAGCTCGGCATGGGTGACGTGATCGCGGCCATGCGCGTCGGTAAGGAAGGCTTCCGAACGATCCGACGTCCATTTCACCGGGCGGCGCACCTTGCGCGCGGCCCACAGGCAGACGACTTCTTCCGGGTAAATGAAAATCTTGGAGCCGAAGCCGCCGCCAACATCGGGCGCGATCACCCGCAATTTGTGCTCGGGCGCCATGCCGACGAAAGCGGCAATGACGAGGCGGGCCACGTGCGGATTCTGCGACGTATTCCATAATGTGAGGTTGTCGGTGCCGGCGTCGTATTCGGCCAGCGCCGCGCGCGGCTCCATCGCGTTCGGCACCAGGCGATTATTGATGATGTCGAGCTTGGTGACGTGCTTGGCGCCGGCAAAAGCCGCAGCGGTCGCCTTGGCGTCGCCGAGGTGCCACTGATAGATCGTGTTGTTGGCGATATCGGCATGGATTTGCGGCGCGCCTTTGGCCTGCGCCTTGGCCGGATCGACCACCGCGGGAAGGACCTCGTAGTCGACCTTCACCTTCTCGGCGGCATCGCGCCCTTGCGCCATCGTCTCCGCAATGACCACGGCGACAGCGTCGCCGACACAGTTCACCTTGCCGGATGCAAGCGCCGGATGCGGCGCCATCTTCATCGGCGAGCCGTCCTTGGAATGGATCATCCAGCCGCAGATCAGATTGCCGATCTTGTCGTTGGCGAGATCGGCGCCGGTGAGCACGGCGACCACGCCCGGCATTTTTCTCGCCGCGCTGGCATCCAGGCTCTTAATCTTGGCGTGAGCATGCGGCGAGCGCACGAACACCGCGCGGGTCTCGCCCGGCCGCACCACGTCGTCGGTGTATTGGCCCTGGCCAGTGATAAATCGGAAGTCTTCCTTGCGGCGCACCGCCGCGCCGATCCCGGTCGCGCTCATGGCGGTCTCCTCCCGTTGAATTTTTTTAAGCTACTCGGCGGCAATCCTATTCCGCAGCTTGGCGCGCGCCGCCTTTGGCCATCGTTTTGGCGCCGGCGGCGATCGCCTTGACGATGTTGTGGTAGCCGGTACAGCGGCAAATATTGCCGTCGAGCTGCTCGCGAATGGTGTGCTCGTCGAGATCGTTGCCCTTGCGGCGCACGATATCGAGCGCCGCCATGATCATGCCCGGCGTGCAGTAGCCGCATTGCAGACCGTGATTTTCACGGAACGCTTCCTGCATCGGGTGCAGCGCGCCGCCCGGCTCGGCCAGGCCCTCGATGGTGGTGACCTTGGCGCCCTCGCATTGCAGGGCGAGCAAAGTGCAGGACTTGGCCGCGATGCCGTCGACATGCACGACGCAGGCGCCGCACTGCGAGGTATCGCAGCCGACATGCGTGCCGGTAAGCCGGAGGTTTTCGCGCAGGAATTGCACCAGCAAGGTGCGCGCTTCGACATCGCCGGTGACGGGTTTGCCGTTCACCGTCATGGACACCGCAGGCATAACGTCCTCCCAAATTCGGGGCCAAAAGCCCTCTTTTCGCTTCGCCCGGCCGGGGCGGCGGCGGCTCGAGTTCGAAATGAAGCCGATTTCGGCCCGAATACGCCTTGGAACCGGAATAACTTTGAACCCCCACCACCCGCCGGGTCAAGGGAGTCCAAGGCCGGATGTCGCTCAAACCGCGGTGATCGGGACGCTAACCCGTCACCGTGGCGGCAAAATTGCGGAAAAAGTCGTCGGCGATCTTCTTGGCCGCGCCATTGACCAGACGCTGGCCGAGCTGGGCCAGCTTGCCGCCGATCTGCGCCTCGACGCTGTAGGTGAGCAGCGTGCCGCCGTCTTTCTCGGTCAGCGTCACCGTGGCGCCGCCCTTGGCGAAGCCGGCCACGCCGCCGTCGCCCTCGCCGGAAATCCGGTAGCCGTTGGGCGGGTCGAGGTCGGTGAGGTGCACCTTGCCTTTGAAGCGCGCCTTCACCGGCCCGATCTTGGTGACGGCGACCGCCTGGAATTCGGTATCGGAGGTCTTGTTGAGCTCCTCGCAGCCGGGAATGCAGGCCTTGAGCACCTCGGCATCGTTGAGCTTGGCCCACACCACCTCGCGGCTGGCGGGGAGTTGCACCTCCGCCGTCATTGTCATCGCCATCGGCACATCCTCCTCGCGCAGCGGCTTATCGAGCCTCGGGCCACGGCTTAAGCCCTCGCAGGCTCGCTGAAAAGAGCTTTGCAGCGGGCGCAGAGCCCTTTAAGTGTGTCGCTCAACGCCGCGCCGGAACAACCAAAATCCGAGCCTACGGGAGGAAATCATGCCGATGATCGATGCCGACGGCTGCCCGCTCAATGTCGAGGTCGAGGGCAGCCTTGGCGCACCGGTGCTGATGCTGTCGAATTCGCTCGGCACCGACCTGCACATGTGGGACGACCAGGCCGGCGAATGGGCCAAGCACTTCCGCCTGGTGCGCTACGACCGGCGCGGCCACGGCAAATCCGGCTTGACGCCGGGGCCCTACTCCATGGAGCGGCTCGGCAAGGACGTGCTGGCCATTCTCGACGCGCTCAAGATCGCGAAGACCAGCTGGTGCGGGCTGTCGATGGGCGGCATGGTTGGGCAATGGCTCGGCGCCAACGCGCCCGGCCGCATCGAGAAGCTCATTTTGTCGAACTGCACCGACTATTACGCCGACAAGGGGCCGTGGAACGACCGCATCAAACTCGTGCGCGAGAAAGGCCTGGCGCATATCGCTGCCGGCACCATGGAGCGCTGGTTCACCAAGGGCTTCCGCGACACCCATCCGGAGGTGATCGCGCGCTTTACCAAGATGTTCCTCGCCACCAAGCTCGACGGCTACATCGCCTGCGGGCAAGCCGTGCGCGACATGGACCACCGCGCTTTGCTGCCCAAGATCAAGGCGCCGACGCTGATCATCGCCGGCCGCCAAGATCCCGCCACCACGCTGGCCATGGGCGAAAGCATGCGCGAGCGCATCCCCGGCGCCAAGCTCGCGGTGATGGAAGCCGCGCACATTTCCAACGCCGAGCAGCCGCAGGCCTATACCGAGACCGTGCTGAATTTCCTGCGCGGCTAGCGCATGATCCCGAAAAGTGGGAACCGGTTTTCGGAAAAGATCATGCCAAGCAAAATGTTAGGGAGAGCACTGATCCAGTCTGAATGGATCAACTGAGGCCAATTCAATGGACGAAAAGGAACGCCACGAACGCGGCATGGCCCGGCGCCGCAAGGTGCTCGGCCACGAATGGGTCGATCGCGCCAATGCCAAGAAGACCGCGTTCAACGAGGAATTCCAGGACCTCATCACCCGCTACGCCTGGGGCGAGCTCTGGACGCGGCCGCATTACGACGAGCGCACCCGCCGCGTGCTGGTGATCGGCACCATGATCGCGCTCGCGCAATGGGACGAATTCCGCCTGCATGTGCGGGCGGCGCTGGCCGAGGGCGGCTTTTCCGAGACCGACATCAAGGAAGTCATCCTGCAGCAGGCGATCTATTGCGGCGTGCCGGCCGCCAATCACGCGTTCAAGGAAGCCGCCGAGGTGATGGCGGAGCTGGCGAAGTCCAAATAGCGCCGGTCAGCGCGTGATCCCGAAAAGTGGGAACCGGTTTTCGGACAAGATCACGCGCAAACAAATTATCAGCGAAACGGCGCGTACCAGGGCGCCCCGCGCGGCGTAGCCGCTAGCTCGGTCGCCACGGCGGGTTTGGCATTCTCCGCCGAGCCGCCATAGCTGCGCTCAACCAGGCAAAGCGCGATAGCGATGGCGGCGAGCATCAACTGCACGGTGTCTTCGCGCACCAATTCGACGCTCTGCGACAACACCGCCGGGCCGACCGACGTGATGCTGATCAGCACGACCAGGATGAGAGCGCCTTCGAGCACATCGGAATCCGCTTTGCCGCCGAGCAGGGCGCGCAAGCGGTCGAGAATATGCACGGCGCAGATGCCGGCCACCGCGAGCTTGAGCGCGCCGAAGAAGGCGGCGAGCTTGATCAGCCCGATCGGGCCGAGGCCGAACAGACCGGCCGATGGCGAAAATGAATTGCGAGCGCCAGACGTCGTCGAGACCATAGGTCGGCGAGGTGAGTGTGCGCAGCGCGTCGTACCCCCAGACCAGGGTGAAATAGAACGCTACGCCGACGATCAAGACCACGGCCGCGCCGGAGAGCTTACGCATGGCTTCCTCCCGCTACAGGAGATCAACGCCTAAGCGCCTCAAATGCCAAATTCAAAACAAACCCTTTCTTTACCTTACCGCTTAAGCGCGTTCACGCGGGGCAGGCGCACAGTTAACCGCCGCGCCCCTCGCGGAAGGCCTGCGGCGTCATGCCGGTCTGCTTGCGGAAAAACCGCGTGAAGTGGGACGGATCGGAAAACGCCAGATCGTAGGAGATCTCGTGGATCGGCTGATTGGTGAACACGAGCTGGCGCTTGGCTTCGGTCAACACGCGCTGGCGGATCAGATGACCCGCGGTCACGCCGGTCGCGCGCTTGACGTGATCGTTGAGCCGGTCGGCGGTCATCGCCAGCTTCCCGGCATAGAAGCTGATCAGCCGCTCTTTGCGGAAATGCTCGTCCAGCAGCCGGCGCAGCTCCTCCACCCGCGCATCGGCGCGTGTGAGGGTGACGGTGCCGCTGCGCGCGCGGCTGACGGCGAGCCGCACCACCTCGATGGCAATCAGCGCCAGCAGCCCGCGCATGGCGAGGCGGTAGCCCTCGCGCGCGAGCGAGGCTTCCTCGTTGAGGTCCGCGCACAATGCCGATAGGCGCTTGGCTTCCGTGGCGCTCGCCAGCGGCACCAGCGGTTCGGCCGCCACCGCCTTCAGCCGCGCCAGCGCCTCGCCGGATTGGTCGCCGAGCGCGTGGGCGACATCCTCGGTGAAGCTCACCACCCATCCGTCGGTGACCTTAGGGGTGAAGCGGAAACCGTGCGCCGTGGTGGCCGGCACCAGGATCGCGGCCGGCGCCGAAAACGGCACGGTCGCTGTCTCGAAGCTCATCTCGCCGCCGCCTTTCTCGATCAGCAGTATTTGCGACAGGTTGCGGTGGCGGTGGGCGCGGATCGTCCAGTCGTGCACCGACGAACGCGAGGCGATGGTTTCGATATGGATGAAGTCGAATGCGGAATCGTCCGGCGGATCGCCGTACAGATGAAACAGCGGGAGCGTGGACGCAGCCATACCCTTGAGCATATGCGAGGCCGCGCGCGGGGCCAACGCAATCACGCGCGCGCGCAAACGAAAAGCCCCGCCACGCGGCGGGGCTTCCGTTGATCGTGTTGCAGCGCGTCAGCGGTTCTGCTGGCCCTGCTGGCTGCCGCCCTGGCCGGGGCGGTTGGGCTGCTGCTGTTGCTGCTGGCCGGGCTTCTGGCCACCGCCCTGTTGCTGCTGGCCGGGCTTGGGTTGCTGGCCGGGGTTCTGGCTGGGATTCTGATTCTGACTCATTTTATTTCCTTCCAACGTTGGCTACTCCCCGCCCCAACGTCGAAATAACGCGCCAGCGCGCCATTGGTTCCGCGATGGCGGTCGCCGGCCAGCCGTCAGGAGACGCCGCGGGGCCAACCATTCCCACAGCGCCATGGCGCGAAAACCACGGATGTGCCGCCTACCCGGACGGCGATTTCGAGGCTGGCAGACAGCCGCCTTTCCTTTCAGCCCCAGTTGCGGCGATCCGACTTAATAACACGCTCCGCTGTGAGCGTTGCCGCTCCCGCCATGCCCTGTTAAGCCTTGTAGAATCGCACCATTGGCCGTCAGCCGGGCGGCCGCCGAAAGGCTTGAGCGCCACGCATGGAAGTCTTCCTCCAGCAGCTCATCAACGGCATCACCCTCGGCTCGATCTACGGCCTGATCGCCATCGGCTACACCATGGTGTTCGGCATCATCGGCATGGTGAACTTCGCCCATGGCGACGTGTTCATGGTCTCCGCCTTTATCGCGCTGATCGCCTTCCTGATCCTGACCACCTGGCTCGGCATCACCTCGATCGCGCTGGCGCTGTTAATCGTGCTGATCGTGGCAATGCTGTTCACCTCGCTGGTCAACTGGGTGATCGAGCGCGTGGCCTACCGCCCGTTGCGCGGCTCGTTCCGGCTGGCGCCGCTGATCTCGGCGATCGGCATGTCGATTTTGCTGTCCAACTTCGTGCAGGTCAGCCAGGGCCCGCGCAACAAGCCGATCCCGCCCATGGTGCAGGGCGAGTTCGTGCTCATGACCAAGAACGATTTCCCGGTCACGCTGTCGTATAAGCAGCTCATCATCTGGGGCGTCACCGCCGCGCTGCTGCTGGCGTTCTGGTATCTGGTGGCCAAAACCCGGCTCGGCCGCGCGCAGCGCGCCTGCGAGCAGGATCAGAAGATGGCGGCGCTGGTCGGCGTCGACGTCGACCGCACCATCTCGATGACCTTCGTGATCGCGGCCGCGCTCGCCGCCGTCGCCGGCACCATGTACCTGATGTACTACGGCGTGGTGACCTTCTCCGACGGCTTCGTGCCGGGCGTAAAGGCGTTCACCGCCGCGGTCTTGGGCGGCATCGGTTCGCTGCCGGGCGCGGTGATCGGCGGCATTCTCATCGGCCTGATCGAAACCATGTGGTCGGCGTATTTCTCCATCGACTACAAGGACGTCGCCGCCTTTTCCGTGCTGGCAATCACCTTGATCTTCCTGCCGCAGGGCCTGTTTGGCCGGCCGGATGTCGAGAAGGTGTGAGATGGCCGATGGCGCGCCAGTTCAGCGCGTCGATTTGGCCCGCGCGCTGCGCGACGCGGGCTTCACCGCCCTGCTTGCGTTCGGGCTGTTCCTGCCGCTGATCGGCTTCCAGACCGTCACCAACATCCGCAATGAACTGATCCTCGCCACGCGCTGGCCGCTGCTGTTCGCCATCGTCGCCGTGGTCGGCGCCGGACGGCTGGCGTTTTCGCTGTTGCTCGAGCCCTGGCTCAAGCAGCGCACGCTGCGGCCAACCGCGGCGGCGCCCGCCGGCTGGCGCGCCAAACTCGGCCGGCGGTTCGTGCCCTTCGCCATCGGCTTTGTCATTGCCTATCCGGCGATCGTGGTCGCGTTAAAAGGTTTCGGCGGCGCGGTGAAATGGATCGACAATTTCGGCATCCAGATTCTGATCTACGTGATGCTGGGCTGGGGGCTCAACATCGTGGTCGGCTTGGCCGGGCTGCTCGATCTCGGCTACGTCGCGTTCTACGCGGTCGGCGCCTATTCCTACGCGCTGCTCGCCAAGACCTTCGGGCTGGCGTTCTGGATTCTGCTGCCGCTCTCCGGCATTCTCGCCTCGTTCTGGGGCATCATGCTCGGCTTTCCGGTGCTGCGCCTGCGCGGCGACTATCTCGCCATCGTCACGCTGGCGTTCGGCGAAATCATCCGCATCGTCATAATCAACTGGGTCGACCTCACCAACGGCTATGCCGGCATCACCGGCATTCCGCGCCCGACTCTGTTCGGCATTCCGTTCAACGCCAATGACGACGGCTTTGCCGCGGTGTTCGGGCTGGAATTCCACCCGCTCTACCGCGTGATTTTTCTCTATTACATCATCCTCGCGCTCGCCATGCTGACCGCCTTCGTCACCGTGCGGCTGCGCCGCCTGCCGGTCGGCCGCGCCTGGGAGGCGCTGCGCGAGGACGAGATCGCCTGCCGCTCGCTCGGCATCAACACCACCAACACCAAGCTCACCGCCTTCGCCATGGGCGCGATGTTCGCCGGCTTTGCCGGCTCGTTCTTCGCCACCCGCCAGGGCTTCATCTCGCCGGAATCGTTCACCTTTTTGGAATCGGCCACCATCCTGTCGATCGTGGTGCTCGGCGGCATGGGCAGCCAGGTCGGCGTGGCGATCGCCGCCGTCGCGATGATCGGCGGCACCGAGATCATGCGCGATCTCGATTTTCTCAAACGTATTTTCGGTCCGACCTTCGATCCGACCCAGTACCGCATGTTGCTGTTCGGCTTCGCCATGGTGCTGATCATGATCTGGCGGCCGCGCGGCCTGATCGCGACGCGCGAGCCCTCGGTGTTCTTGAACGAGCGCAAGGCCATCGCCGCCGATCTGGTGAAGGAAGGCCGGGGCTGATGGCGCGCGCAGGCGATACTTTGCTCCGCGTCGAGCACCTGACCATGCGCTTCGGCGGGCTGGTGGCGGTGGACGATCTGTCGTTCGAGGTGCGGCAGGGCGACATCACCGCGCTGATCGGACCGAACGGCGCCGGCAAGACCACCGTGTTCAATTGCATCACCGGCTTTTACAAGCCGAGCGAAGGCCGCCTCGGCTTGCGCCACGGCAATGCCTCGGTGTGGAGCGAATTGGAGGCCCTCACCGCCAGCGGCAAGCGCCGCCGCGCGCGCGCGGACGGCACGCTCTACCAGCTCGAGCGCATGCCGGAGTACCTGGTCACCCAGCAGGCCCGCGTCGCCCGCACCTTCCAGAATATCCGCCTGTTCCCGGGCATGACGGTGCTCGAAAACCTGCTGGTCGCGCAGCACAACCGGCTGATGCTCGCCTCCGGCTACACGCTGCTCGGCATTCTCGGCTTTCCTTCTTATGCCGCCGCCGAACGCGCGGCGATCGAAAAAGCGCGCGACTGGCTCGCCCGCGTCGGGCTCACGGCGCGCGCCGACGATCCGGCCGGCGATCTGCCCTATGGCGCCCAGCGTCGGCTCGAGATCGCGCGCGCCATGTGCACCGATCCGCTGCTGCTCTGCCTCGACGAGCCGGCGGCCGGCCTCAATCCGCGCGAAAGCGCCGAGCTCAACGAACTGCTGCTCGCGATCCGCGACGATCATGGCCTGTCGATTTTGCTGATCGAGCACGACATGTCGGTGGTGATGGAGATCTCCGACCGCGTGGTCGTGCTCGACTATGGCGTCAAGATCGCCGACGGCGAGTCCGAGGCGGTGCGCAACGATCCCAAGGTGATCGCTGCCTATCTCGGCGTCGCCGACGCGGACGTGGCGAAAGTCGAAGCGGAGGTTGGCATATGAGCTCTCCGCTGCTCTCCGTGCGCGGCGTGAAGACCTTCTACGGCCGCGTGATGGCGCTCAAGGGCGTCGATCTCGACGTCAATGACGGCGAGATCGTCACGCTGATTGGCGCCAACGGCGCCGGCAAGTCGACGCTGATGATGACCATCTGCGGCAATCCCCGCGCGCGCGAAGGCACGATCACGTTCGCCGGCCGCGACATCACCCAGATGCCGACCCACGAAATCGCGCGCCTCAACCTGGCGCAAGCGCCGGAGGGCCGCCGCATCTTCTCGCGCATGACGGTCTTGGAAAATCTGCAGATGGGCGCGACCACCGCCGAGCCGTCCGGCTTCGAGCGCGATCTCGAGCGCGTGCTGGCGCTGTTCCCGCGCCTGCAACAGCGCCTGAACCAGCGCGGCGGCACGCTGTCGGGCGGCGAGCAGCAGATGCTGGCGATCGCGCGCGCGCTGATGGCGCGGCCGCGGCTGTTGTTGCTCGACGAGCCGTCGCTCGGCCTCGCCCCGCTGATCGTGCGGCAGATCTTCGACGCCATCAAAACACTCAACGCGCAGGACGGCCTCACCGTGTTCCTGGTCGAGCAGAACGCCTTCCACGCGCTCAAGCTCGCGCACCGCGGCTATGTCATGGTCAACGGGCTGATCACGCTCTCCGGCAGCGGGCGCGAGCTGCTGCAGCGGCCGGAAATCAAATCGGCCTATCTTGAAGGCGGCCGGCAACAGGCGGGGTCGTGATGCAAGGCTTCCTGCACGAGGAAGGCTCGTTCGGCGTGTTCGTCCTGGTCACCGTCATCCTGGGCGGCGGGGCGGCGGCGCTGTCCGGCCGCGCCATTGCCGCCACCTGGCGGCCCTGGGCACAGGTGGTCGCCTACAGCCTCATCCTGGGCGGCGCGGTGCGCTTCATTCATTTCGCCCTGTTCGGCGGTACGTTGTTGTCGGCCCACTATTATTTGGTCGACAGCGCGGTCTGCCTAGGGTTCGCCCTGCTCGGCTTCCGCTTCACCCGCGCCGCGCAGATGGTGACGCAGTATCGCTGGCTCAACCTGCCGGACGGCCCTCTGCGCTGGCGCCGGAAGCCGCCCTGACGTAACATTGGCCGGGATCAAACCTGCCGGTTTCAGTTAAGGGGAACATCGATGAAGAGCATCACGACACTCGGCCTTGCGCTCGGCTTTGCGATTGCACTGGCGGGAACCGCCTCCGCCCAAGTCAAATTCGGCATGGCCGGCCCGATCACCGGTCCGAGCGCCGCCACCGGCGCGCAGATGAAAAACGGCGTCGAACAGGCGGCCATCGACATCAACGCCGGCGGCGGCATTCTCGGCCAGAAGGTCACGGTCGAATACGGCGACGACGTTTCCGATCCCAAGCAGGGCGTCTCGGTCGCCAACAAGTTCGCCGCCGACGGCGTCAAGTTCGTGATCGGCGACTATAATTCCGGCGTCACCATCCCGTCGTCCGAGGTCTACCAGGAAAACGGCATTCTGGAGATCACGCCGGCCTCGACCAACCCGACCGTCACCGAGCGCAAGATGTGGAACATTTTCCGCACCTGCGGACGCGACGATCAGCAGGGCCTGGTCGCCGGCAACTACATCGTCAAGCACTTCAAGGGCAAGAAGATCGCCATCGTCCATGACAAGACCACCTACGGCAAAGGTCTCGCCGACGAGACCAAAAAGGCGATCACCAAGGGCGGCATGAAGGAAGTGCTCTACGAAGGCGTCAACACCGGCGAGAAGGACTATTCGGCGCTGGTCTCCAAGATCAAGCAGTCGCGCGCCGATCTGGTCTATTTCGGCGGCCTCTACACCGAGGGCGGCTTGATCGTGCGGCAGATGCGCGACCAGGGCGTCAAGGCGCCGATGATGGGCGGCGACGGCATCACCTCGGATGAGTTCGCTTCGGTCGGCGGCCCCGGCGTGGAAGGCACGCTGATGACCTACGGCCCCGATCCGCGCAACAAGTCGGAAGCCAAGAAGGTGGTGGAGGAATTCCGCGCCAAGAAATTCGAGCCGGAAGCCTACACGCTGTACTCTTACGCCGGCGTGCAGATCATCAAGCAGGCGGCGGAAGCGGCGAAATCGCTCGACCCCAAGAAAGTCGCCGAGAAGATGCATTCCGGCATGAAGTTCTCCACCGTGCTCGGCCCGATTTCCTACGACAAGAAAGGCGACATCACCAAGCTCGATTACGTGATGTACATCTGGAAGAAGGACGCCAGCGGCAAGGTCACCTATGTCGAGTGCCCGGGCTCCGATTGCTCGAAGATGAAATAGGCGGAACATTCGCGCTAACGAGAAGCCCGCCGCGTTGGCGGGCTTTTTTTGTTTCTCCGTCATTCCGGGGCGACGCGAAGCGGCGAACCCGGAATCCATACTCCGCAGCGCCGGGATTATGGATTCCGGGCTCGCGGCCTTTGGCCGCGCCCCGGAATGACAGTTACCCAATCCGCCCCAGCACCGGAAACATCTCCAGCAGCCACACGCTCATCTGGTTGATGCTGCCGGTGAGGAAGGCGATGCCGGTGAGCACCAGCAGTCGCACCCATGACCTGCTCGACCCGGCGCAGATATTTGCGGAAGCGCGCGAGAAACGCCGCGAACGGCTCGATCGCGAACGCCGCAATGAGGAACGGAATGCCGAGCCCGAGCGAATAGACCGCCAGCAGGCCGGCGCCCTTGGAAACGGTCTGCTCGGACGCCGCCACCGCCAGGATGGCGGCGAGGATCGGCCCGATGCACGGCGTCCAGCCAAAGGCGAAGGCGAGCCCCATCACATAGGCCCCCCACAGCCCGACGGGCTTCGCCACCTCCATCCGCTTCTGCCGATGCAGCAATCCGATTTGCGTGATGCCGAGGAAGTGCAGGCCCATCACGATGATGACGATGCCGGCGATGGTGGCGAGCGGCCCGGAATAGGCGCGGATCAGCGAGCCGATCACGCTGGCGCTGGCGCCGAGCGAAACGAACACGGTGGAGAAGCCGAGCACGAACAGCGCCGCCGCCAGCACGGTCTCGCGCTTGACGCGGGGCTCCGGCTCCTTGTCCGCGAAACGCTCCAGCGAGGTGCCGGCCAGGAACACCAGATAGGGTGGCACCAGGGGCAGGACGCAAGGGGATAGGAAGCTGACCAGGCCGGCGATCAGGGCGGTCACAATGGGGACGTTGCCGTTCATGACGCCTTAGATGCCCCGGCAAGTGTGGCGATGGCAAGTCGGCCGGCGCGGGTCTGACTTATGTGTGATCGGCCGTGATAGACTTGTGGCTAGGAGCAATCATGGCGCCACGCAATCTCATCACCGACATCCCCGGACTGCGGGTCGGCCACGCCGGCGACGGCAAGCTCGGCTCCGGGACCACCGTGGTGGTATTCGACGCCGCCGTGGTGGCGAGCGTCGACGTGCGCGGCGGCGGGCCGGGCACGCGCGAGACCGCCCTGCTCGATCCCGCGCAGACCGTGGAAGGCATCGATGCGATCGTGCTGTCGGGCGGCTCGGCCTTCGGGCTCGATGCAGCCTCCGGCGTGCAGGCTTGGCTGCGCGAGCAGGGCCGCGGCTTCCGCATCCGCGACGCCGTGGTGCCGATCGTGCCGGCGGCGATCATGTTCGATCTGCTCAACGGCGGCGACAAGAACTGGGGCCGCTATCCGCCCTATCGCGAGCTCGGCTACGAAGCGGCGAAAAGTGCCAGCGCCGAGTTCGCGCTCGGCAGCGCCGGCGCCGGGCTGGGCGCTACTACCGCTACCCTCAAAGGCGGCGTCGGCTCGGCCTCGGCGATGACACGCGACGGCGTGTCAGTCGGTGCGCTGGCGGTGGTCAATGCCGTCGGCTCGACCGTCATCGGCGAAGGCCCGCATTTCTGGGCGGCGCCGTTCGAGCAGAACAAGGAATTCGGCGGGCGCGGCGCGCCGGCGAAGGTGACGCCGGCCGACCTCGCGATCCGCGCCAAAGGCGGCCCGGGCGAGAACACGACGATCGCCGTCATTGCGACCGACGCCAAATTGACCAAAGCGCAGTGCAATCGGCTGGCGGTGATGGCGCAGGACGGCTTCGCGCGCGCGATCTATCCGGTGCACACCCCGCTCGACGGCGACGTCGTGTTCGCAGCCGCCACCGGCGGCAAGGCGCTCGCCGATCCGCACTATGGGCTGGCCGAGCTCGGCATGGTGGCGGCCAACGTGATGGCGCGCGCCATCGCGCGCGGCGTCTACGAGGCGAGCGCGCTGCCCTTCCCCGGCGCGCTGCCGAGCTGGAAGGATAAGTTCGGCAAATGAGAGCGTGCTCCCTCTCCCCGTTGGGGAGAGGGTTAGGGTGAGGGGGCAAGTGATTCTCGATAGGCTGTAACCCCTCACCCGGATCGCTTCGCGATCCGACCTCTCCCTATGGGAGAGGTTAAGAAAGGAAGCGTTCCGCCCGATACGGCGCCGGATCGCAGAACGGCGGCGCGCCGGTCATCAACTCCGCGATCAGGCGCCCGGTTGCCGGCCCGAGCGTAAGGCCCCAATGCGCGTGACCGATGGCGAGCCACAGGCCGGGGTGGCCGGGCGCGCGTCCGATCACCGGCCGGGAATCCGGGAAACATGGCCGCGCGCCGAGCCAGGTCTTATCGTCCGCGCACTCGCCGAACGGAAACAGTTCGCGCGCCTTCGGCATGATCCGCTCGAACTGCACCGGCGAAGGCGCCGCGTCGCGCGCGGCGAATTCGACGCCGGTGGTCATGCGGATGCCCTGCTCCATCGGCGTGATGACATAGCCGACGCCGGCATCGAGCACCGGCCGCGCCAGGACCGCATTGCCTTGCGCATGAAAATGCCGGTGATAGCCGCGCTTGACCATCAGCGGCAGCTTCAGCCCGCGCGGCGCCAGCAGATCGCTCGCCCACGGCCCGAGCGCGACCACGACCTCGGGTGCATCGATGCCGCCTTCATTGGTCTCCACCCGCCAGCGATTGCCGGCGCGGTGCAGCGAACGCGCGTCGCCGTTAAGCGTCACCCCACCGAGCGCGCGAAAGCGCGCGGCATAGGCGCGCGTCAACCCGAGCGGATTGCTCACGCTCGCGGCCTGCGGCCAATACACCGCGTGCGCGAACACCGGCTTGAGCGAGGGCTCCAGCGCCTGCGCACCCGCACTGTCGAGCGCTTGCAGGGGCAGGCCGAATTGCGCCGCCAGATCGAATTCCGACTGCAACGCGGCGAAGCTGCGCTCGCTGCGATAGACTTTCAGCCAGCCGGTCTTGCGCAGGTAATGCGAGCTGCCTGACTCCGCCATCAGCGTTTCGTGCTCGGCCACCGCGCTCGCGAACAGCGGGCGGATCAGCCGCGCATTCTCGATCAGCCGCTGCGGCCGCGATGCCGCGCGGAACTTGAGCAGCCAGGGCAGCGCCTGCGGCAGGAACGAGAGATGATAGTTGGCCTCGCTCGCGCGCTTGAGGGCGATGCGCGCCAGCGCGCTCAGGTCGGCGGGAAACGCCGGCGGGAACACCGTGTTGCCCTCGATGATCCCGGCATTGCCGTAGGAGGTCTGCTCGCCCACGCCGGCGCGATCGAGCAGCGCAACGCTCAAGCCGCGCTTGGCGAGATGCAGCGCGATCGAGGTGCCGACGATGCCGGCGCCGAGCACGATGGCGTCCGTGCGTGCCATTTTGTCCCTGACCTTCCGCGACCGCCTGTGGCGGCGTCTTTTATATGGAATGGATCGGGCGCCGGCGCTATGACCATCCGGCAACACCCCGTGCCGGAGAGCCGCCGCCGATGCCGATCCTGAAGGCGCTGCAAGCCGCGCTGGCGTGGCTCGGCCGGCAAGGCACGCGCGCGCTGGCGGCTTCGATCTTTCTCGGCCTCGCCGTTCCGCCGCTGGCGGCCTACGTCAAGCCGCATCTCGGCGAGACGGTATTCGTGCTGCTGCTGTTCTCCTATCTGCGCACCGACCCCACCGCCTTCCGCCGCTACCTGCGGGAGCCCGGCCTGGTCATCGTCGCCGCGCTCTGGGTCATGGTGGCGGTGCCGCTGCTGTTCGGCACGGCCTATGCGCTCGTGGGCATGCGCGAAGCCATGCCCGGCCTCTACACGATCATGATCCTGCAATGCGCGATCACGCCGATCACTTCTTCGGCGGCTTTCGCGGCGCTGATGGGGCTCGACGTGGCGTTTTCGCTCGCCGCGTTGATCGTCAGCAACGCCTTGTCGCCGATCACCACGGTCGCGTTCAGCTATCTGTTTCTCGGCACCTCGCTGTTCTCGCCGATCGAGCTGGGCGTCAAGCTGTTCTACTTTTTCGCCGGCGCCGGCGCCGTCGCCTATGCCATCCGCCGCGTCGCCGGCCAGGCATGGATCGAACGCCAGAAGGAGCCGATCGACGGGCTCAACGTGATCGCGGTCTTTGTCTTTGCGATCGCCGCCATGGAAAGCGTGCCGCGCCACGTGCTGGCGGACCCGCTGTTCGCGCTCGAGCTGTTCGTGCTGATCGTCGTGCTGACCCTCGCGCTGATCGGCCTCAGCGTTCTGGTATTCCTGCGCGCCGGGCTCGACCGCGGCCTGGTGATCGGGCTGCTCGCCGCCTTCCGCAATATCGGCGTGGTGATGGCGGCGCTCGGGGCGACGCTGCCCGACCTCGCCTGGTTCTATTTCGCCATGGTGCAGTTTCCGATCTTCCTGCTGCCGGCGGTTCTGCACCCCTTGGCGCGGCGCCTTGCCGAAAAGCGTTAACAGCCGGGCCGGATTGCGCGCGCAACATTGCCCGCCGCCGCGCCGCATGATACCCGAATGGCCTTACGGAGGCCGCCATGCGCCCGCTACTCATCGCGCCGTCGATTCTCGCGGCCGACTTCGCCCGCTTGGGCGAGGAGGTCCGCGCGGTCGAGGCCGCCGGCGCCGACTGGATCCATGTCGACGTGATGGACGGCCACTTCGTGCCCAATATCTCCATCGGTCCCGAGGTGGTGAAGGCGATCCGCCCGGTCACCAAAAAGACCCTCGACGTGCATCTGATGATCAGCCCGTGCGACCCCTACCTGGAAGCCTTCGCCAAGGCCGGCTCCGACATCATCACCGTGCATGTGGAGGCCGGCCCGCACGTGCACCGCTCGCTGCAGGCGATCCGCGCGCTCGGCAAGAAAGTCGGCGTCAGCATGAATCCGGGCACGCCGGCATCGAGCGTCGCGCATCTCATCGATCTGGTCGACCTCATTCTGGTGATGTCGGTCAATCCCGGCTTCGGCGGTCAGAGCTTCATTCCGGCGGCGATCGACAAGATCGGTGAGCTGCGCGCCCTGGTGGGCGGGCGGCCGATCGACATCGAGGTGGACGGCGGCATTACGCCGGAGACCGCGCCGCGCGTGGTCGCCGCCGGCGCCAATGCGCTGGTCGCCGGTTCCGCGGTCTTCAGGAGCGGTGACTACCGGGCGAGCATCGCCGCGATCCGCAACGCCGCGGCGCTGGCGCGTGGAGAAGCGGCGTGATCCCGCGCTATTCCCGCCCCGACATGGTGGCGATCTGGTCGCCGGACACCAAGTTCCGCATCTGGTTCGAGATCGAGGCCTACGCGGCCGAGGCCATGGCCGAGCTCGGCATCATCCCGAAGGCCGCCGCCGAGAAAATCTGGGCCAAGGGCAAGACCGCCAAGTTCGACGTCGCTCGCATCGATGCCATCGAAGCCGAGGTGAAGCACGACGTCATCGCCTTCCTGACCCATCTTTCCGAAATCGTCGGGCCGGAGGCGCGCTTCGTGCATGCCGGCATGACCTCGTCCGACGTGCTCGACACCTGCTTCAACGTGCAGCTCACGCGCGCCGCCGACATTCTCATTGCCGATGTCGATGTCCTGCTCGCCGCGCTCAAGCGCCGCGCGCACGAGCACAAGATGACGCCGACGGTCGGCCGCTCGCACGGCATCCATGCCGAGCCGACCACTTTCGGGCTCAAGCTCGCTTATGCCTATGCCGAATTCGCGCGCGCGCGGCGCCGTCTGCATGCAGCGCGCGAGGAGGTCGCCACCTGCGCCATCTCCGGCGCGGTCGGCACCTTCGCGCAGGTCGATCCGCGGGTGGAAAGCCACGTTGCCAAAGCCATGGGCCTGCGCGTCGAGCCGATCTCCACCCAGATCATTCCGCGCGACCGCCACGCCATGTATTTTGCGACGCTGGCCGTGGTCGCCTCCTCGATCGAGCGGCTGGCCACCGAGATCCGTCACCTGCAACGCACTGAGGTGCTGGAGGCCGAGGAGTTCTTCTCCGAGAAGCAGAAGGGCTCCTCGGCGATGCCGCACAAGCGCAATCCGGTGTTGTCGGAAAACCTCACCGGGCTCGCCCGCATGGTGCGCGCCTATGCGCTGCCGGCCATGGAAAACGTCGCGCTCTGGCACGAGCGCGACATCTCGCATTCATCGGTCGAGCGCATGATCGGGCCGGATGCCACGGTGACGCTCGATTTTGCGCTGGCGCGGCTCGCCGGCCTGATCGACAAGCTGGTGGTCTATCCGGCCGCCATGCAGAAGAATCTCGACAAGCTGGGCGGGCTGATCCATTCGCAGCGGGTGCTGCTCGCGCTCACGCAAAAGGGCGTGCCGCGCGAGGACGCCTACGCCCTGGTGCAGCGCAACGCCATGAAAGTGTGGGGCGGCGACAAGGATTTCCTGGCGCTGCTCAAGGCCGACAAGGACGTGCGCGCCAAGCTGAGCGAGCAGGAGATCGAGGCCAATTTCGACCTCGACCACCATTTCAAGCACGTCGATACCATCTTCAAGCGGGTGTTCGGGAACGCCTGATCCCGAAATAGTGGGCGCCGGTTTTCGGACAAGATCATGCGCACTTTAAGAGTCTGACGTGCCCGGGACCCCGGTAAAAATCCTCATTTTCGATTCCGGCGTCGGCGGGCTCACCGTCTACCGCGAGGTGGCCGCCGCGCGGCCCGACGCGGCTTACGTCTATGTGGCGGACGACGCCGGCTTCCCCTACGGCAACCAGCCGGAAGCTGACACTGATCGCGCGCATCGTCGAGGTGGTCGGAAAGGCCATCGCCGAGCACGCGCCCGATCTGGTGGTGGTGGCGTGCAACACCGCCTCCACGCTCGCGCTTACCGAATTGCGCGCGCGCTTTGCGGTGCCGTTCGTCGGCACGGTGCCGGCGATCAAGCCGGCCTGCGCGCAGTCGAAGAGCAAACGCATCGCGGTGCTCGGCACGCAGGCGACGGTAAATCGCGAATACACCCGCGCGCTGATCCGCGAATTCGCTTCCGGCTGCGATGTCGTGCTGGTCGGCTCGCCGCGGCTCGCTTCCTACGCCGAAGACGAACTCGCCGGCTCAGCCGTGTCCGATGCCGCGATCAAGGCCGAGATCGCCGGCTGCTTCGTCGACGCCGGCGGCTGGCGCACCGACACGGTGGTGCTCGCCTGCACCCATTACCCGCTGCTGATCGCGCGCTTCAAGGCCATCGCGCCCTGGCCGGTGGACTGGCTCGATCCGGCGCCGGCCATTGCCCGCCGCGTCGCCGATCTGTTGCACGACCGACCGCCCGCTTTGCCGCCGCCGCCGCGGATTGTGTTCACCTCCGGCCGCGCGCCCTCGCCCGCGCTCGCCGCCGCCCTGGCGGGTTCGGGTTTTAGCCGAACAAATGCGGCCACACCTCGTGCGCGCCGCGCCAGATCATGTCCAGCGCGACGTAGAGGATGATCGCCAGCCCGACATAGGCGATCCAGCGGTGCCGGTTGAGCAGGCGGGCGATGAAGCTCGCGGCCAGGCCCATCAGCACGATCGACAGGCCGAGCCCAAACACCAGCGCCGTCGGGTGATCGCGCGCGGCGCCGGCCACCGCCAGCACGTTGTCGAGCGACATGGAGACGTCGGCGACCACGATCTGCCAGGCGGCCTGCGCGAAGGTCTTGCGCGGCAGGTGCACCTTCCCCGCCGTCAGCGCCGCCTCGGTTTCCTTCTGGTTTGGCCCGCGCAATTCGCGCCACATCTTCCAGGCGACCCACAGCAGCAGAATGCCGCCCGCCAGCAGCAATCCCACGATCTGCAACAGTTCGAGGGCGACCCCGGCGAACGCGATGCGCAGCACGGTCGCGGCCACGATGCCGACCAGGATCGCGCGCCCGCGTTGCGCCTGCGGCAGGCCCGCTGCCGCCAGCCCGATGACGACCGCATTGTCGCCCGCCAGCACCAGGTCGATCATGATCACCTGCAGGAAGGCGGCGATCGCAGCCTGTGAGAAAAGCTCGCTCATGGGCCTCGATAGCCATTGGCCGGTCGGTTTGACACCCGCGCCCGTACGCCCCTAAATACCCGGCTCCCGGCGGGTTTTCAGATCCGTCGGGTGTTTCGCGACCCGTGGCAAGGCCTTGCGCTTTCGAGGCTTTTCCTGTCGGTCCCGGGTTCCCCGGGGCAAAGGAGGGCGCGATCCTCAACCAACAACAGCAAGACTTCGAGGACGCGATGACCAAGCGCATGGAATCCAAGTACAAGCTCGACCGCCGGATGGGCCAGAACATCTGGGGCCGCCCGAAAAGCCCCGTCAACCGGCGCGAATACGGCCCCGGCCAGCACGGCCAGCGCCGCAAGAGCAAGCTCTCCGACTACGGCGTGCAGCTCAAGGCCAAGCAGAAGCTGCGCGGCTATTACGGCAACATTTCCGAACGGCAATTCCGCGGCATCTATGACGAGGCCATCCGCATGAAGGGCGACAGCGGCGCCCACATGATCGGCCTGTTGGAGCGCCGGCTCGACGCCGTCGATCTACCGCGCCAAATTCGTGCCGACCGTGTTCGCCGCCCGCCAGTTCGTCAACCACGGCCACGTCAAGGTGAACGGCAAGCGCGTGAACATCGCGAGCTACCGGGTCAAGGTCGGCGACGTGGTGGAGATCAAGGAAAAGTCGAAGCAGATGAATCTGGTGCTGGAAGCGCAGGCCTTGGCCGAGCGCGACGTGCCCGATTACATCGACGTCGATACCGGCAAGATGACCGCCAAGCTCTCGCGCATCCCGGTGATCACCGACGTACCCTATCCGGTGCAGATGGAACCGCACCTGGTGGTGGAATATTACTCGCGCTGATCGGCGATCCGGCGCTTTCGGATTGCGAATTCCCATCCCCCGCCCGCAACAGGCGGGGGATTGGCGTTTGTGGTGCTCGCTAGTACGGCGCTGAAACCGCTCAGGCCGCGCTGCCGGCCTTTACCGCGACGCCCTTGTCCTTGAGCGCCTGCTGCAATTCGCCGGCCTGAAACATCTCGCGCACGATGTCGCAACCGCCGACGAACTCGCCCTTCACGTAGAGCTGCGGAATGGTCGGCCAGTTCGAATAGGCCTTGATGCCGTCGCGCAGTTCGGCGGAGTCGAGCACGTTGAGGCCCTTATAGGCCACGCCCAGATGGTCGAGGATCTGCACCACCTGGCCGGAAAACCCGCATTGCGGAAACTGCGGCGTGCCCTTCATGAACAGCACCACGTCGTTTGCCTTCACTTCGTTGTCGATGAATTGCTCGATGCCCATGAGATTTCAGTCCTTTTGAGCGGTGGCCCGCGGCCATGCCGCTTCGCTTGCCGATATATGTAGCGCAGATTCCATTGCCAGCCCAAGAGGGGCGCCAGCCTTTGTTTTCGAGGCTTCTCGCAGGGCCGAACGCCGCTTGCGGCCGGATAACGGCGCCCCCATCGAGTCTTTGCGGGTTCGCTAGGCTTCCGGCGTGGCGGTCTGCAGCGCCAGCGCGTGCAGCACGCCGCCCATCTGACTTTTCAATGCCTCGTAGACCAGCTGGTGCTGCTGCACCCGCGATTTGCCCTTGAACGAGGCGGAAATCACCGTGGCGGCATAGTGATCGCCGTCGCCGGCGAGATCGCGGATCGTCACCTGGGCGTCCGGGATGCGCGCCTTGATCAGCCGCTCGATTTCGCCGGCGTCCATCGCCATGGTGCAGTAACTCCTGAGCGCTAAGCCTGTGGCAGCTCGCTGGCCATATAGGCCGGCAGCCAGCCCTCGAAACGCTCGCGCAAAATCGTGACCAGGATGGGGCGCTCGTCGCCCAGCGTCAATGCATCGCCGCCAGTTGTCCCAACTGCCCACACCGGCACGCTCGCCGCCTGGGCGCGGGCAAGCACCGTTTGCACCTGCGCCGCCGGCACGGTGACCAGGTAGCGCGCCTGGTCCTCGCCGAACCAGTAGGCATGCGCCGGGATATCGTCGGGCGCCGCATCGAGCTTCGCCCCGATGCCGGAGGCCATCGCCATTTCGGCGAGCGCTACGCCCAAGCCGCCGTCGGACAGATCGTGCGCGGCGCTCAGCGTGCCGTCGCGGATCAGTGCACGCACGAAATCGCCGTTCTCGCGCTCCTCGATCAGATCGACCGGCGGCGGCGCGCCCTCCTCGCGCCCGCATAGATCGCGCAAATAGACCGACTGGCCGAGCCAGCCGGTGGTTTCCCCGACCAGCAGGATCGTCTCGCCGGCGCGCTTGAATGCGAGCGTCGCCGATTTGGTGAAATCGTCGAGCAGGCCGACGCCGCCGATCGAAGGCGTCGGCAGAATGGCGCGCCCCGAATCTTCCCCTGGAAATTTGGTCTCGTTATAGAGCGATACATTGCCGGACACGACCGGGAACTTGAGCGCCTTGCAGGCCTCCGCGATGCCGCGCACGCAGCCGACGAACTGGCCCATGATCTCCGGCCGTTCCGGATTGCCGAAATTCAGATTGTCGGTGACGGCGAGCGGCGCGGCGCCCACCGCGGTCAGATTGCGCCAGCATTCGGCCACCGCCTGCTTGCCGCCCTCGAACGGGTCGGCCTCGCAATAGCGCGGCGTCACGTCGGTGGTGAGCGCCAGCCCCTTCGGGCCGTTCTCCACCCGCACCACCGCGGCATCGCCGCCCGGCCGCTGCACGGTATTGCCGAGAATGATGTGATCGTATTGCTCCCACACCCAGCGCTTGGAGCAGAGATCGGGCGTGGCAATGAGCTTTTCGAGCGCGTCGGCGGTGCCCATCGGCGGCGCGACGTCCTCCGCGTCAATCACCTTGGGTTTCGCCGCGCTGACGAAAGGCCGTTTGTATTCCGGCGCCTGGTCGCCCAGTTCCTTGATCGGCAGGTCGGCCATCACGTCGCCGCCGTGGCGCACGATGAAGCGTTTGCCCGGCGTGGTCTCGCCGACAATGGCAAAATCGAGCCCCCATTTGCGGAAGATCGCTTCGGCTTCCTGTTCCTTCTCCGGCTTGAGCACCATGAGCATGCGCTCCTGGCTTTCCGACAGCATCATCTCGTAGGCGCTCATGCCCTCTTCGCGGCACGGCACCTTGTCGAGATCGAGCGTGACGCCGAGATCGCCCTTGGCGCCCATTTCCACCGCCGAACAAGTCAGCCCAGCCGCGCCCATGTCCTGGATGGCGATGACACAGCCCTTGGCCATGATCTCGAGGCAGGCTTCGAGCAGCAGCTTTTCCGAGAACGGATCGCCCACCTGCACGGTCGGGCGTTTGGCTTCCGAGTCCTCGCCGAATTCCGCCGACGCCATGCTGGCGCCGTGGATGCCGTCGCGGCCGGTCTTCGAGCCGAGATAGACGATCGGCATGCCGACGCCCGAGGCCGCCGCGTAGAAAATCTTGTCCTTCTCGCAGATGCCCACCGCCATGGCATTGACCAGGTTGTTGCCGTCATAGCGCGCGTGGAAGCGCACCGAGCCGCCCACGGTCGGCACGCCGAACGAATTGCCGTAGCCGCCGATGCCGGCCACCACGCCGGACACCAGATGCCGCGTTTTGGGATGCCTGGGATCGCCGAACGACAGCGCATTGAGGCAGGCGATCGGCCGCGCCCCCATGGTGAACACGTCGCGCAAGATTCCGCCGACGCCGGTGGCGGCGCCCTGATAGGGCTCGATGTAGCTCGGGTGGTTGTGGCTCTCCATCTTGAACACGCAAGCCAAACCGTCGCCGATGTCGATGACACCGGCGTTCTCGCCCGGGCCCTGGATCACCCACGGCCCTTGGGTCGGCAGCGTGCGCAGGTGGACCTTGGACGACTTGTACGAGCAGTGCTCGTTCCACATCGCCGAGAAGATGCCGAGCTCGGTCAGGCTCGGCTCGCGCTTGAGCAGATTCAGGATGCGGTCGTACTCGTCCGGCTTGAGACCGTGCTCGGCGACCAGTTCGGGGGTGATGCGGGGTTCGTTGGGGATCACACTAGGCAGCCTGCTTCAGATGATCCACCAGCCCGGCGAACAGCCCGCGCCCGTCGGTGACGCCGAGCGCCGCTTCCACGTGGTTTTCCGGGTGCGGCATCATGCCGAGCACGTTGCCGCGCTCGTTGACGATGCCGGCGATGGCATTGATGGCGCCGTTGACGTTCCAGGCCGGGTCGAGCGCGCCCGTCCGGCGAGCAATAGCGGAACATCACGCGCCCCTCGCCTTCCAGCCGCGCGATGGTGTCGGCGTCGGCGATGTAGTTGCCCTCGCCATGCGCGACCGGCACGCGGATCACCTGGCCGGCGTTGTAGCCGCGGGTGAACGGCGTGTCGGAACGCTCGACCCTGAGATAGACGTCGCGGCAGATGAAGCGAAGCTGCGCATTGCGCATCAGCACGCCCGGCAACAGGCCGGCCTCGCACAGGATCTGGAAGCCGTTGCAGACGCCGAGCACCAGCCCGCCCTTGCCGGCGAAAGCGCGCACCGCATCCATGATGGGGCTGCGCGCGGCGATCGCCCCGCAGCGCAGATAATCGCCATAGGAAAAGCCGCCGGGGATCACCACCAGGTCGGTGCCGGCGGGCAACTCGCGTTCGGCGTGCCACACCATCGCCGGCGCGCGTCCCGCGATCAGCTCCAGCGTGCGCGCCATGTCGCGCTCGCGGTTGATGCCGGGAAAGACGAGGACGGCGGCTTTCATCCCAGCACGTCCACCCGGTAATTCTCGATCACGGTATTGGCGAGCAGCTTGTCGGCCGCCTGCTTGAGCAAGGCTTCCGCCTTGGCCGGGTCGGAACCCTCGATTTCGATGTCGAACACCTTGCCCTGGCGCACGCTGGCGACGCCTTGCACGCCAAGCGAGCGCAGCGCGCCTTCGATCGCCTTGCCTTGCGGGTCGAGAATGCCGGATTTCAGGGTGACGGTGACGCGGGCTTTCATATTTTTCCGCTTATGGCATGAGTTGGCGGGCCTGACCGGTCAATTTCCGATCATCCACCCCTAAACTAAAGACGCCGAAGCCCGGCACAAGACCGGGCTTCGGGTAATTCACGGCCAAAAAGCACCGAAATTGCGGCGGCTGCCTAGCCTTTCACCAGCACCGGGCCGGACCCTTGCGGGCGCTCGCCCTCGCTCATGATGCCGAGCCGCTTGGCGACCTCGGTATAGGCCTCCAGCAGCCCGCCGAGATCGCGGCGGAAGCGGTCCTTGTCGAGCTTGTCGTTGGTTTTTATGTCCCACAACCGGCAGCTATCGGGCGAAATCTCGTCGGCCACGACGATGCGCATCACGTCGTTTTCCCACAGCCGGCCGGTTTCCATCTTGAAGTCGACCAGGCGGATGCCGACGCCGAGGAACAGGCCGGACAGGAAGTCGTTGACGCGAATGGCCAGCGCCATGATGTCGTCGATTTCCTGCGGGGAGGCCCAACCGAAGGCGGTGATGTGCTCTTCCGACACCATCGGGTCGTTGAGCGCGTCGTTTTTGTAATAAAATTCGATGATCGAGCGCGGCAGCTGGGTGCCCTCGTCGATGCCGAGGCGGGTCGCCAGCGAGCCGGCTGCGACATTGCGCACCACCACCTCGAGCGGGATGATTTCCACCTCGCGGATCAACTGCTCGCGCATGTTGAGCCGGCGGATGAAATGAGTCGGAACCCCGATATCGTTGAGGTGCTGGAATACGTATTCGGAGATGCGGTTGTTGAGGACGCCCTTGCCTTCGATCACTTCGTGCTTCTTGGCGTTGAAGGCAGTGGCGTCGTCCTTGAAGTGCTGGATCAACGTTCCCGGCTCAGGGCCCTCATAGAGGATCTTCGCCTTGCCTTCATAAATGCGGCGGCGGCGACTCATCGGAGTGTACCGTGGTTTCTGAAAGTCCATTGGATGCCGTGGCTCCTGTTCGTGACGTCTCGAGATCCGCGGCGGCGGGACCGGACATTTGCTAATGCGCTAAAACGCTCCGGGCACGAGGTCAACCTAGCCGATCGGTCGGGCCAGCACAATCGAGGGCGCAACACGTTTTCCACTTGGTAATTCCGCGTTAGCAACACGCCCGCGTGTTGCCTTGACGCTGCCACAGCGATATGCAAGGCGGCAACGGCTATCCGTTTGCAGCAAAGAGGGCGGCATGACCACATTCGACAAGCGCGAGGAGGGCTTCGAAAAGAAGTTCGCGCACGACGAGGAACTCCAATTCAAGGCGATGGCCCGCCGCAACAAGCTGTTGGGGCTGTGGGCGGCGGGAATTCTCGGCAAAACCGGGGCCGAGGCGGACGCCTATGCCAAGGAAGTCGTCATGGCCGATTTCGAAGAAGTCGGCGACGCGGACGTTTTACGTAAAGTTGCAAAGGATTTGCAGGGCAAAGGCGTCACCGAGCAGCAAATTCGCGCGCAGATGACCGAATTGCTCGAGCAGGCGATCGAGCAGATCAAGAAGAGCGGCTGAGGTGACCGCCTTCGCACTCGCCCGCCGCCTGCGCGCCGGTGAAACCGTGTACGCCGCCTGGTGCACGCTCGGCTCAGCCGTCGTGGCGGAGATCGTCGGGCGCGAAGGCTTTGCCGCGGTCGTGCTCGATATTCAGCACGGGCTGTGGGACACCGGCGCGATCGTCGTCGGCATCGGCGCGCTGCATCACGCCGGCTCAACGCCGGTGGTGCGGGTGCCGCTCAACGACTTCGCCTTCGTTTCGCGCGCGCTCGACTTCGGCGCCGAGGCGATCATCGCGCCGATGATCAATTCCGCCGCCGATGCCCGCCTGTTCGCCGGCGTCGCCAAGTTTCCGCCGCTCGGCGAGCGCAGCTGGGGCCCGCAACGCGCCATGGCGCTGCAAGGCAAGGCGGCAACCGTCGACTACCTGCGCGAGGCCAACGACGGCACCCTCACACTGGCGATGATCGAGACGCCGGCCGCGCTCGCCAACGTCGACGCCATTGCCGCAACCCCCGGCATCGATGCGCTGTTCATCGGGCCCTACGATCTGTCGACCGCGCTCTCCGGCGGCAAGGCGCAGGACGTGCAGGCGCCGGAAGTCGAGCGCGCGATCGATCAAATCTGCGCGGCGGCGAAAAAGGCCGGCAAGATTCCGGGCATCTATTGCCGCGACGCCGAGCGTGCGCTGGCCATGAACCAAGCGCGGTTTCAAGTTCATCACCATCGGCAGCGATCTCAGCATCCTGCGCGAGGGCGCGGCGGCGCAGGTGAAGGCGCTGAAAAGCTAATTGTCGTCCCCGCGAAGGCGGGGACCCATAACCACTGTCTATCCGTATCGCGCCTACCGGGGTTATGGGTCCCGGGTCTCGCTTCGCTCAACCGGAATAACGACCGAGAGCGCGTCGAGCACCTTCGCCACCTCCCGCTCCACCTCCGCCGCGCTCACGTCGACCACCCGGTAGTCATGCGCCTCCAGCCACGCCCGCTTCTCGGCGCGCAGCGCTGCGGCGCCCGCGTCCTCCGCCGCCGGCTTGAGATCGATCACGCATTTGAGCGGGAACGACACGAAATCGGCGATGTGCGGGCCGATCGGCACCTGCCGCTTGAAGCCGCGGCCGGCAAAGCGACGGTCGTTGACCAGCGCCTGCCAGAGCGCGCGCTCGGCGTCGGTCGGGTTCCGCCGCAACAGCCGCGGCAGGCCGCGCAGCGGCGTGCGTTCGGACGGCGCGCGCCCCTGCCCGTGCTCCGCCAGCAGATCGCGCAGCTTCTGGGCACCGGCGCCGTCGAGCACGCCGCCGCGCGCGGGACCTTTGCGCCCCTGCGCGATCGCCGTGATCACGCCGTGCAAGGTGCGGATGTCCTGCTGGCTCGGCGCCATGCGCTGGAAAATATTGCGCAGGTTGACGCCCATGGTGCCGCGCTTTTCCTCGGGGCGGAAAAATTCGACCTTGTCGAGTTCGCGCTCGAGATCGGCGAAGAACGCATCGAGCTGCTGCTTGGCCGCCGGCGGCGACTTTTGCGGGGCCGCGAACGGCAATTCGCCGCCCGCCTGCTTGAACCATTCATAGCCGACGATCACCACCGCCTGCGCCAGATTGAGCGAGGCGAAGGCCGGATTGACCGGCAGCGTGAGAATGCGGTCGGCGCGCGCGACCTCGTGGTTCTCCAGCCCGTTGCGCTCGCGCCCGAACACGATGGCGACGTTCTCGCCCGCCGCCACCCGCGGCGCCATCTCGGCCGCCGCCTGCGCCGCCCCGATCACCGGCTTGGCCTGATCGTGATGGCGCGCGGTCGCGGCTAAGACGAAAGTGCAATCGCCGATCGCCTCGGCCAGGCTGTCATAAAGCTGCGCGCCGTCGAGCACGCGGTCGGCGCCCGCCGCCATCACGCGCGCCTTCTCGTTCGGCCAGCCCTGCACCGGCTTGACCAGCCTCAGGCGCGACAGGCCGAAATTGGCCATGGCGCGCGCCGCCGCGCCGATGTTCTCGCCGATCTGCGGCTCGACCAGGACGACGATCGGCGCCGGCTGCTCGATCCAGCGCTTGGTCTTGTCGGTGCCGGCGCCCGGCATGACGTTTAGCCCTCCATACCGGTGCTCGTTACCACCGCAACGGCGCTCTGGGAAACCGTCGATTTTCTATGGCTTCACGCCCGCGCCGCCGGCTTCCGCCCCAGCCGCGCAACGCACCTATGTACTTATCCGTGCTTTGCCTCCCCCAAATGGCGGTGCTATAGGCTCGCCCGCCGGTGACCGCTTCCTGCTGTCCGCGCCGAGAACAATTCATTTGAGGGCCCGAGGGAGAAGCCATACCACCGCGCCCATCAGTGTTCAGTTCCCGCCCGGCCCAAACAAGCACGGCGACCAAAGGTGCAAGCATGCCAAATCTCGAAATCATGTGGACAAAGGTCGATGAAGCCCCGGCGCTCGCGACCTATTCCCTGCTGCCGATCGTCAAAGCCTTCGTGGGCGCGGCGGGTGTGTCCGTGACGTTGAAGGACATCTCGCTGGCCGGCCGCATCCTCGCCACTTTCCCCGAGAAGCTCACCCCGGCACAACGCATCAACGACGAACTCGCCGAACTCGGCGCGCTCGCGATGAGGCCCGAAGCCAACATCATCAAGCTGCCCAACATCTCCGCCTCGATCCCGCAGCTCAAGGCCGCGATCAAGGAACTGCAAGACAAGGGCTACGCCGTTCCGGACTATCCGGACAACCCGACGACGGAAGCCGAAAAGGACATCAAGTCCCGCTACGCCAAGGTTTTCGGCAGCGTCGTCAACCCGGTCTTGCGCGAAGGCAATTCCGACCGCCGCGCCGCCGGCGCCGTCAAACAATACGCCCGCAACAATCCGCACAAGATGGCCGCCTGGAGTTCCAGCTCCAAATCGCATGTGGCCTACATGCCGGCCGGCGATTACTACGGCTCGGAAATCGCGACCACCCTCGCCTCGCCGACCAATGCCCGCATCGAGCTGGTCGGCGCCGACGGCGCCGTCACGGTGCTGAAGGCAAAGACGGCGCTTGAGGCCGGCGAGATCATCGACGCGGCGGTGATGAGCCGCAAGGCGCTGCGCGCCTTCTTTGCCGAGCAGATCGAAGACGCCAAGAAGGAAGGCGTGCTGTTCTCGCTGCACGTCAAGGCGACCATGATGAAGATCGCCGATCCGATCGTGTTCGGTCATGTCGTTTCCGTATTCTTCAAAGATGTGATCGACAAGCACGCCGCCACGCTGAAGCGTCTCGGCGTCAATCTCAACAACGGCTTCGGCGATCTATTGACGAAGATCGAGACGCTGCCGGAAGCCGAGAAAAAAGCGATCAAGGACGACATCGCGGCCGAGTACGCGAAACGGCCGGGCCTCGCCATGGTCAATTCCGACAAGGGCATCACCTGCCTGCACGTCCCCAGCGACATTATCGTCGACGCTTCGATGCCGGCGATGATCCGCGAAGGCGGCCGCATGTGGGGCGCCGACGGCAAGCTGCACGACGTCAAGGCCGTGATCCCGGATCGCGCCTACGCGACGTTGTATCAGGCGACCATCGAGGACTGTAAGGCGCACGGCGCGTTCGACCCCAAGACCATGGGTTCGGTTTCGAACGTCGGGTTGATGGCGCAGAAGGCCGAGGAATACGGCTCGCACGACAAGACGTTCGAAATTCCCGCGAACGGAACGGTCCGCGTCGTCGCCGATGACGGCAAGGTGCTGCTGGAGCGTCCGGTCGAGACCGGCGACATCTTCCGCATGTGCGAGGCCAAGGACGCGCCGATCCGGGATTGGGTCAAGCTCGGCGTGCGCCGCGCGCGCCTCACCGGCACCCCGGCGGTGTTCTGGCTCGACGCCAAGCGCGCGCATGACGCGCAGGTCATCGCCAAGGTCGAAAAGTACCTGAAGGATGAAGACACCTCGGGGCTCGATATCCGCATTCTGGCGCCGGTCGAAGCGATCAAGTTTTCGCTCGAGCGCATCCGCAAGGGGCAGGACACGATCTCCGTCACCGGCAACGTGCTGCGCGACTATCTGACCGACCTGTTCCCGATCATGGAACTCGGCACCTCGTCCAAGATGCTGTCGATCGTTCCGCTGTTGGCGGGCGGCGGTCTTTTCGAGACCGGCGCCGGCGGCTCGGCGCCCAAGCACGTGCAGCAGTTCCAGGAAGAGGGCTATCTGCGCTGGGATTCGCTCGGCGAGTTCCTCGCCCTCGGCGCGTCGCTCGAACATCTGGCGCAGACCTACAAGAACGCCAAGGCGCAGGTTCTCGCCGAGACGCTCGACACGGCGATCGGCAAGTTCCTCGAGTTCAACCGCAATCCTGCGCGCAAGGTCGGCGAAATCGACAATCGTGGCAGCCATTTCTACCTCGCCCTGTACTGGGCGCAGGCGCTGGCCGCGCAGACCAAGGACGCGGAGCTGCAAGCCCGCTTCAAACCGCTGGCCGAGACGCTCGCCAGAAACGAGGCCAAGATCAATGCCGAACTGATCGGCGCGCAAGGCAAGCCGGTCGACATCGGCGGTTACTACCTGCCCGATTTTGCCAAGGCATCGGCCGCGATGCGGCCGAGCGCCACGCTGAACGCCGCGATCGCCGCGCTCTGACGCTTAAGTCCGGCGGCGGCGGCTTCCTCGACAAGGTCGACGAGAACCTGAAGAAGGCGATGGCGGCGTAAGCCGCCGCATCGCAATCCTAGAATACGTCATGGCCGGGCTTGTCCCGGCCATCCACGCCTTTACTTTACATTGAATCCGCAAGGCGTGGATGCCCGGCACAAGGCCGGGCATGACGGAGCGATGCGGCTACGGCGCTACTCAATCTCCTCGGTCACGATATCGCCCTTGGGCGAGACCAGCTCGCGGCCGACGCGTTTTTCCACCACGTCCTTGATGCGCGCGGCGATGCGCGGATCGCGCTGCATCAGCGCGTGCAGATCCTGCGCCGAGAGCACCAGCAAATTCGTGCGCGTCAGCGCGGTGGCGGTGGCCGAGCGGCGGGCGCGCCGCAGCACCGCCACTTCGCCGAAGAACTGGCCGACGCCCAGCCGCAGGCGTTCCTTCTTGAGCGCCACCTCGACCTCGCCGGCGGCGATGAAGTACATCGAATGGGCGGCATCGCCGGCGCGCACGATCGTCTCGCCCGCCTCCACCACCTGCGCGCGCAACAACTGCATGATGTCGGAAATTTCCGCGGCGTCGAGCTCGGCGAACAGCGGCACGCGCGCGATCATGCCCCAGGTCACGATGAAATCGCGGCGGTGGATCTGCTCGGCGAAGGCGGTGGCGATGATGCCGATCGGCAGCGCCATCATGATCAGGCCGAGGAAGATGGTGCCGGTGGCGATCAGCTTGCCGAGCGCGGTGATCGGCACCACGTCGCCGTAGCCGATGGTGCCGATGGTGACGATCGCCCACCACAGCGCATCCGGGATGGTGCCGAGCTTGTCCGGCTGCACCTTGCCCTCGGCGAGATGCATGAGCGCGGCGGTGACCAGCGCGCTGCCGAGCGTGATCACCAGGCAGCCGAACAGCGCGCGCCGCTCGCGATAAAGCACGTCGAGCAGCGAGCGCATCGCCGGCGAATAGCGCGCGATCTTGAAGAAGCGCACGATGCGGAACACCAGCAGCAGCCGCAGATCGTCGGGCAGCACGAAGGCGAACCAGAACGGCAGCACGGCGACGAGATCGATGATGCCGGCCGGGCTCAACGCATATTTGAGCCGCGCGCGCGCGGCGTTGAGATGCCGGTGCGGGCCATGCTCGACCGCGCACCACAGCCGCAGGCCGTATTCGGCCGTGAACACGGCGAGCGAGAAAAATTCGATCAGCACAAAGCCGAGCCTAAAGCTGGCGCCGATCTCGGGCACCGACTCGAGCGCGACCGCGACCAGGTTGACCAGGATGAGCGCGACCAGGAGCCGGTCGACGAGGACACCCACGGCGTCGCCGACCGGGCCCTGCTCGAGGACCAGATAGATGCGTCGCCGCAGTTCGCCGTCCGGACGCGCGCCATGCCGCACTCCGCTGGAATCGGACGCGATATTAGTACATTCCCGGGTGTCGGCCCGCTTTGCGCTCGATCAATCGGCCGCGTACAGCCGCACCGCGTAGACCGGCGGCAGGTGGGCGTTCACCAGCTGCCAGCCCTCGCCGGCATCCTCGCTCACCCACAGGCTGCCGGTGGTCGAGCCCATGGCGAGTTGCTTGCCGGAGGCGTCGACGTCGAGGCCGTGGCGGTAGATGAGGTCATAGGCGTCGCGCTGCGGCAGGCCGGCGCGGAACGATTGCCAGCTCTTGCCGCCGTCGCTTGTGCGCGTAACGCTAAGCGCGCCGTCGCGCGGCAGGCGCAGCTCGTCCTTGATGGCGGGCACGAACCAAGCGGTGAGCGGGTCCTTCGGATGCGCCGCGACGGCGAAGCCGAAATCGTCCACCGGCAATTTGAGCTGCGTCCAGGTGGCGCCGGCGTTGGTTGAGCGGAAGATGCCGCAGTGATGCTGCATCCACATCGTGTCGGGCGCGGCGGCGCAGCGCGCCACGCGGTGCGGGTCCTGCGTCTCCTTCTGCCCCGCCAGTTCCGGCGGCATATAGGCGGCGACCAGCCCGTCGCCGCGCAAGGTCCAGCTTGCGCCGGCGTCGGGTGACTCCCACACCCCGCCGCAGGAGATGGCGACGAAGACGCGGGCCGGGTCGCGCGGATCGGGCAGGATGCTGTGGATGCCGGCATCGTCATAGCCGCCGCCGAACCATTTCTCGCGCTCCGGCACGTTCCACAGCGCACTCACCAGTTGCCAATGCTCGCCGCGGTCGGCGGACACGAACAGCCCGGCCGGCAGCGCGCCGGCCCACAGCGTGCCCTTCTCGTCGGCGCCGCCCGCTTCCAGCGTCCAGACCTGGAACAGTGTCGGGGCGCCTGCGGCCTCGGCGGGAAAGGCCGGCGCCGGCAATTCGGTCCAGCTGCGGCCATCGTCGTCGGAGCGATGCAGCTTGGAGCCGAAATGGCCATGCTTGAGCACGGCGTAGAGCGTGCCGTCGCGCGGGTCGGCGAGCGCGGCGGTGACGGAAACGCCGGGGAAGCTCAAGCGCGCGACGCTCCAGCCCTCCTTCTTGCGCGCGAGCTGCAGCAATCCCTTGCGCGTCGCCACCAGCATGCGCTCCGCCATGGATCAGCCTCCGGATAGAGCCTGCATGATATAAAGTTTCGAATCGGGACGGATGCTCTGGCCGAGCGCCGCCTCGCGCGGCAGCCGCTTTGCCGTCGGCGAAGATGCAGACGTGCTTGCGCAATTGCCCGCGCTCGTCGAGCACGTAGCCGCGCACATGCGGCAATTCGCCGAACACCTGCCCGAGCGCGGCGCCGACGGTGTCGCCGCCGGCGGTGAGCGGACCGTTGGGCACCAGTTCCCGCAGCCAGCTGGTGAAGTGGAGTTCGGCCATGCAGTTGAGCCTAACCATCCGGTCGTCCCCGCGAAAGCGGGGACCCATACGCCGCGCCCTGTCGATAAGCTGCGGGGTATGGGTCCCGGCCCTCGCTAACGCTCGGCCGGGACGACGGTTGCGATATTATCAGCCCGCCGAGCGCCGCTTCGATCGCCTTGAGCGCGTCGTCCGCCTTGGAACCGTCCGGGCCGCCGGCCTGCGCCATGTCGGGCCGCCCGCCGCCGCCCTTGCCGCCGAGCACTTCGGCGCCTTTTTTCACCAGGTCGACCGCATTGAAGCGCGCCGTGAGATCTGCGGTGACGCCCACCACGAGACCGGCCTTGCCGTCGTCCGACAGGCCGACAATGGCGACCACGCCGGAGCCGACCTGCTTCTTGCCCTCGTCGGCCAGGCTGCGCAGGTCCTTCAGCTCGATGCCGGAGACCGAACGCGCGATCAGCTTGATGCCGTTGACCTGGCGCACGCCGTCGTCGCCGCCCTTGGCCGCCGCCCCGCCGCCGAGCGCGAGTTTCTTGCGGGCATCAGCGAGTTCGCGCTCGAGCTTCTTGCGTTCCTCGAGCACCGCGGCGAGGCGCGCCGGCATGTCTTCCAGTGAAACCTTAAGTTCAGCGGCGGCGGATTTGGCCACCTGAACCTGCTTGTTGGCGGCCTTGCGCGCCATTTTGCCGGTGAGCGCCTCGAGGCGGCGCACGCCGGCGGCCACGCCCGAATCGCTGAGGCCGCCGATCAAGCCGATATCGCCGGTGCGCCTGACGTGGGTGCCGCCGCACAGCTCGACCGACCAGCCGAGCGTGTTGCCCAAAGAACCTGAAGAAGGCTCGCCCATCGCCACCACGCGCACCTCGTCGCCGTATTTCTCGCCGAACAGCGCGCGCGCGCCGGAGCCGCGGGCATCCTCGAGCGCCATCAGCCGCGTGCGTGACCGGGGCATTGCGCAGCACGATGTCGTTGGCGATGTCCTCGACCCGCTCCAGCTCGGCCGCGGTCATCGGCTTGGGATGCGAGAAGTCGAAACGCAGGCGGTCGGGCGCCACCAGCGAGCCCTTCTGCGCCACGTGATCGCCGAGCACCTGGCGCAGCGCCTCGTGCAGCAGATGGGTGGCGGAATGGTTCTGCCGGATGGCGGCGCGGCGGTCGTGGTCGACTTCCATGAGCAGCGGATCGCCGACTTTCACGGCGCCCTGCGCGACCTCGACCTGGTGCGCGAACAGGTCGCCGGCTTTCTTTTGCGTATCGGTGACGACGAGCCGCACGCCCTCGCGCCGCATCTCGCCGGTGTCGCCGACCTGGCCGCCGCTCTCGCCGTAGAACGGGGTCTGGTTCATCACCACCACGCCGCTCTCGCCTTTCTTCAGCTCGCTGACTTCCTTGCCGTCGCGCACCAGCGCGGCCACCACGCCCTCGGCGCTCTCGGTCTCGTAGCCGAGGAATTCGGTTGCGCCCACTTTCTCGCGCAAGCCGAACCACACGGTTTCCTGCGCCGCCTCGCCCGAGCCCGACCAGGAGGCGCGCGCCTTGGCGCGCTGGCGCTCCATGGCGTCGCTGAACGCCGCGATATCGACGCCGATGCCGCGCGCGCGCAGCGCGTCCTGCGTGAGATCGAGCGGGAAGCCATAGGTGTCGTAGAGCGTGAACGCGGTCTCGCCGTCGAACATGGCGCCCTTGTTGAGCGACTTGCTGGCCTCTTCCAGGATGGCGAGGCCGCGTTCGAGCGTATTGCGGAAGCGGGTCTCTTCCAGCTTGAGCGTCTCGCCGATCAAGGCCTCGGCGCGGATCAATTCCGGATAGGCCTGGCCCATCTCGCGCGTGAGCACCGGCACCAGCTTCCACATCAGCGGGTCCTTGGCCCCGAGCAGTTCGGCGTGGCGCATGGCGCGCCGCATGATGCGGCGAAGCACGTAGCCGCGGCCTTCGTTCGAGGGCAGCACGCCGTCGGCGATCAGGAAGGCGGAGGCGCGCAGGTGATCGGCGATCACCCGGTGCGAGGCCTTGTGCGGCCCATGCGCGCCGACTTTGGTCAACTCCGCGATGTGCTCGATCAGGTTGGCGAACAGGTCGATGGCGTAATTGTCGTGGGTGCCCTGCAGCACGGCGGCGATGCGCTCCAGCCCCATGCCGGTGTCGATCGAGGGCCGCGGCAGGTCGAGGCGCTGGCCACCGGCCAGTTGCTCGTACTGCATGAACACCAGGTTCCAGATCTCGATGAAGCGGTCGCCGTCGGCCTCGGCCGAGCCGGGCGGGCCGCCGGGGATGTGGGCGCCATGGTCGTAGAAGATTTCCGAGCACGGCCCGCACGGGCCGGTCTCGCCCATGGCCCAGAAATTGTCGGACCCGGCGATGCGCAGAATTTTGCTGTCCGGCAGCCCGGCGATCTTCTTCCACAGCTTGAAAGCGTCGTCGTCGTCGACATAGACCGTGATCAGCAGGCGGTCTTTCGGCAGCCCGTATTCCTTGGTGACCAGCTGCCAGGCGAGCTCGATGGCGCGCTCCTTGAAGTAGTCGCCGAAGGAGAAATTGCCGAGCATCTCGAAGAAGGTGTGGTGGCGCGCGGTGTAGCCGACATTGTCGAGGTCGTTGTGCTTGCCGCCGGCGCGCACGCATTTCTGCGCCGTCACCGCGCGCGCATAGGGGCGCTTTTCCAGGCCGGTGAAGACGTTCTTGAACTGCACCATGCCGGCATTGGTGAACATCAGCGTGGGGTCGTTGCGCGGCACCAGCGAGGACGACGCCACGACCGTGTGGTCGTTGCGGGCGAAGAAATCCAGGAAGCCTTTGCGAATGTCGTTGACGCCGCTCATTGGAACGCTGTGCGAGCCCCGCCTTTGTGTCCCGGACGCGGTGCAGCGCGTCAGCGGTGCACCGCAGATCCGGGACCCAGCTTGTTTAGCTGGACCCCGGGTCTGCAGCGCACCAGCTCACGTGCTGCGCTGCGCCCGGGGAACGCCAAAAGCCACGGGGCTAAATCCCCGCCCGGCTTGATGTTTCGGGGCCTATTTAGCGACGGGGGTGGGTGAAGTCCAGGAAGGGCGGAGCATTCTGCCTCACCATCCCACAAGTGTCATGCCCCGCGCAGGCGGGGCATCCAGTAATCCCGGCGCCAATCGCAAGGACACGGCGTACTGGATCGCCCGCCTTCGCGGGCGATGACAGGGCAGAACACTTCGGCGCGCGCGATTCCCCAAAACGCACTTCGCCCCCGTCTTCGGTGGCGGCCGCTTTACGCAGCCGGGTGCCGACGGGGGCGAATGCTCAAAACGCAGTACCTAAAGCGACACGTCACCTTAATTGGTGCGGCGGAATACCGGCGCCGCCGCCACGCCTTACAACCTCATTCCGCTCATTCCCGCCCCCGCCTGCGCGGGGCCAGGCTCCAGCGGGAATCCAGAGCCACAATCACCGCCGGTCAGTACCGCCCTGGGTCCCCGCTTGCGCGGGGACGAACGGGTGATTGTGCCCCGACCAAATCCGCCTCGAGTAACTAAGCCTCCGCCGCCTCGTCGTCGTCGGCATCCTTGTCGCCCTCGCCCGCCAGGATCGCCTCGGCGACGATGCCGGAGTTCTGGCGCACCTGCGCCTCGATCTTGGCGGCGATGTCGGGGTTCTGCTTGAGGAAGGTCTTGGCGTTCTCGCGCCCCTGCCCGATGCGCTGGCTGTCATAGGAGAACCAGGCGCCCGACTTCTCCACCACCCCGGCCTTGACGCCGAGATCGATCAATTCGCCGACCTTGGAGACGCCCTCGCCGTACATGATGTCGAACTCGACCTGCTTGAACGGCGGCGCCAGCTTGTTCTTCACCACCTTGACGCGGGTCTGGTTGCCGACCACCTCGTCGCGCTCCTTGATGGCGCCGATGCGGCGGATATCGAGGCGCACGGAGGCGTAGAATTTCAGCGCATTGCCGCCCGAAGTGGTTTCCGGCGAGCCGTACATCACGCCGATCTTCATGCGGATCTGGTTGATGAAAACCACCATGGTGCGCGACTTCGAGATCGAGGCGGTGAGCTTGCGCAGCGCCTGGCTCATCAGCCGCGCCTGTGAGCCCGGCTGCACGTCGCCCATCTCGCCTTCCAGCTCCGAGCGCGGCACCAGCGCGGCGACCGAATCGACCACCAGCACGTCGATGGCGCCGGAGCGCACCAGCGTGTCGGCGATTTCCAGCGCCTGCTCGCCGGCGTCCGGCTGCGAGATCAAGAGATCGTCGACATTGACCCCGAGCTTGCGGGCATAAACCGGATCGAGCGCGTGCTCGGCGTCGACGAAGGCGCAGATGCCGCCGAGCTTCTGGGCTTCCGCGATGGTGTGCAGCGCCAGCGTGGTCTTGCCGGAGGATTCCGGCCCGTAAATCTCCACCACCCGGCCGCGCGGCAAGCCGCCGACCCCGAGCGCGATGTCGAGCCCGAGCGAGCCGGTGGAAATGGTCTCCACATCCATCGACTTGTCGTTCTTGCCGAGCCGCATGATCGAGCCCTTGCCGAACTGGCGCTCGATCTGGCTGAGCGCGGCGGAGAGGGCTTTCGACTTGTCCATGGACGATCCTTCGACGAGACGCAGGGCAGGCTGACTCATGGTCCTCGCTCCTTATGGCCTAAGAATCGATTCCCCGACAACGCGGCCGTGCCCGTGGGGCCGGGATCGACTGAAGGAGGCAATGTACACCATTTGTTCTCCGTTCGCAATATGTTCTTTTTGCGGGGTGGGTACTGGCCCCTTTCCATCATCCCTCGTTATGGGTGGCCCCTTTTGAATTTAGGGGTGGCCCCTTTTGGTACTCGCCGTTTTTGACCCTTAGTGGCCGAATTTGAATTTAAGAGTGGCCGATTTTGATTTTTCTCAATGCGGGGCGTTCTGTTCTGTCTACGTTTTAAATAATCGTTGCCGAAACGACCCGAGGAAAGGCTGTTCCGACAGTGACGGGGAGCCCCGGCGTTTCGAGGAGCTCGTCGGGGCTCTCTCGTTTCAGCGTCGCCGCTAAATTCCCGACGAGTGGCCCGTTTTGGAATTACAGTCATCGGCAATCAAGGACGGCTCAAGCCCCCGAGATATCAACTCCCGACCGGCACCCAGAAAGGCGACCGTTGCCCCTAGAGTTCCAGGGAGTCCATCATGCCTACATCAGACTTATCCTCCAAAACCGTACCGCCCATTCCCCCTACTTGCCCGACCTGCGGTAAGGAAATGACGCTATCGGGCGTCGTTCCAACTTGCGAAGGCGCGGTCTACGAATACCTGTGCAGCAACGATGGGGATCGCCTCAGTTGGCGGCCACATCATTTGAAAAATCCGCTCGCCGCTTGATGTGGGGATAGTCAATCCAAGGCCGCCTCAGTTGGCGGCCTCTTTCATTTATAATCCCTTGCCGTCGTCCTCCGAGTCCGGTTTACGTCGCGCATTACAATCTGTGCCGCGTGCATGAAAGCCTGCGCAGCACGCCAGCGATGGCGCTCGGGATTGCTGATCGGGTGTGGACGATTGGTAATTTGCTTGATGTTGCGCTCGTCACGCAGCCGATCACGCCGGTAACGACCGCGCCGGATCGGCGGAAGCGGTTCAAGGTAATTGAAGGTGACAAAAACTAGTTGGGATCATTCACGCCATCCCGCCGACAAAGCCCTCGTTCTTGTCGTCGTAAGTGAGGGAAATCCTAACGCCACCACGACAGAAACGGTTAGCGCAATGCAGACTGGCCTCGACCTGATCGAGATAAGCGTTCTTAAGTTCCATGCTCTCAAGCAACTGCTTTTGCGTCTCATAGCGCGCAAGGCCGCACCGCTTGCAGACAACCTCGATTTCCGTCCGGGTGTCGAGGTCGGACAGCTTCAAGTCGGTTTTCCAGTTCACCAGAAGTCCTCCACGCGAGGAATCCGGGTGTAGCTGATCTTGCCGCCCGCATAGCCGCCGGGCGGAGGGACCCAAGGACCGATGCTGACGGCTTAATCGGATTGGGCGAAGCTGTGGGCTCCTCATCCGTACTGGCCCCTTTCCATCACCCCTCGTTATGGCTGGTCCCTTTTTGGCTAAAGCGTCCGAATGCCGCCGGGAGTTGAACTACGTATTTATCCGTAATCGCAGATTGAATTGTTGTTAATCCTCGCGTTCGACTATCCAACCCGCGATCCTCGGTATTGCGTGGCGCACGCCCCGGCCGGCTGGTCTTGAAAAGCCATCACCGGCCGGGGCGTAAGTTCCGTACGATGACCACCATGAGTTACCGCACCAGCGTTACGATCTCGATGATCCTCGCCTTCACGATGTGCGGAATCATGATCTTCGCGGCCATTTCACATTGATCGCCGCCGCAGTTGGCGGCCTCTTTCGTTGCGGGCGTCATCGTTTCGGCGCTGATGCGGCTTGCGGACTGCGCGGCGGCTCGAACATCTGGCGATCGCCGGCCCGCTTGCGGCGGCATTCGTTGTAGGCCGGCGATCCCGGCTGCGCTCCGTAAGACCGGCACAGCGCATCGTCCATTTCATCAGCCGTCTTTGCATCCTGTTGCTGCTGTTGCCGCTGCACCATCTGCTCGTATTCTTTCGTTCCCGGCGTACAACCATTGTGTCCGGCTCCCATCGTGCAATCGACGGATTGCCGGGCGCATCCCGCCATAAGGATGCTCGCGAGCAGCAGCATGAGCGGCGTCAGACGCATTTCGGTCTCTTCGTTGGCGGCCTGTTTCATGACGAACCATTTGGCCGCGGTCGAGCTCACTGTCATCGACGAAGAGGAAAATACGAGATTTTTACTCAAAACTGCACGTATAATTCTGCCAAATGGATGAATACCTCGAATTTTTGACAAGCGATTTTTCCCTGTTCGGGATCACGATCCAGTATTGGACAATCATCGCTCTCGCATTGCTCGTAGCTTGTGTAGCCGCGTGGCTGTTCTCAAAGAAGATATGATTTTTTCCTGCTGTCCTAAATTCCCTCAAGGAGCGTCCGCATTAGGAAAGTTCCAAACACGAGCTGCTGGCCTTGATCATTGCAGCGCAGCAGCACAAAAATGGTTGCTTGGCTTTTCGAACGTCTTGCACAGCGACTTTTAGCCCCGGCCACAAACCGGGCTATTTTTATAAGGCATTTTAAATCACGTAAATGTGTTCTGAAAATTGGTGACCAATATTTGACACCATATAGTCGCCATTTGCGCCGTGTATCTTGATTTGGAAGTTCCAATGGAACGAACAATTCAACTGGGGGACCATCACATGTCAGCCGCCCAACCCGCCGTCCTGGAATTGGATTCGGTATTGCGGCCGCTATGTCCAAAGTGCGGAATGAAAATGTGGCTCGCCAGAATTGAACCGGATCGTCCGGGCCACGATAAGCGCATGTTCGATTGCACCAATTGTGGGCATGCGGAAAATGTTGTCGTAAATATTAAATAGGCCGCAATAATTGGCCACGTCAAATCCGGTGCATTGTTCTGGCCGGATTTGATTTTCAGTTGCCGACTGTGGAACGAATCTCCGGTTGCGTCAGTTATCCGGCCAGGAGCGGAGAACGGATGTGCTCCCGGTAAACGGATATGATCCCGGTAAACGAATTTCGCAAATACGCGAGCGAATGCAGGCAAGTCGCCCGCAATACCTGCGATCTAATAAGCAAGGCAGCCTGGAATCAGTTGGCGGAAAGATGGGATCGCTGTGCGGCCCTTGAGGAAAGACGCGCGGTATCCGTCGCTCATTCCGCCAAAGATCAACGCAAGCGTAGGCCGCAGAACCGTCAGGCATCCCAAACGGTGTCGGCATGAAAACCGCCTCAGTGGGCGGCCTGGCACTGGCCCCATTCCATCACCCACCGTTATGGGTAGTGCCTGTTGATTTTAGGAGTGGCCCCTTTTGATCCAGAACAACGTGTGCGGAAACCGCGCCGGCTAGGATTATTGACATGGCAAATCTAGGCCGCAGAAACGATAGTTCCGAGCGCGAAAACAGCGCGGCTGTTTTCATTGTGGCAGCCATTCTATTCATCATTGTATTGGCAGGCGTAAACGCACAATCGATCGTGCACGGGATCCGTATCGCCCTGCTTTGACCCCTGGCGGCCTGACGTCAACGATGGCTGGCGCACTAAGTAAACATCCGGAGTTGCGGATGGCGGCAGGTAATATTCTGTACCCGCCCTGTGAACCAGCCGCCCAAGCCCCCACCGCCAAAGTCTTGCCTTGTCTGCCTTGTCGCAATGCAGACAACGAGGATAGACGACAAAATCGTTCATCTTTGTCAGCGGTGCGGTTTGACGATCACTATTGGGCCGCCGCCGAGGAGAGACGCATAGCCGTGCCGACAGAAACTGCCATCATCGTTGATGGGATTGTTCTGGCGTTCCCTGGACCACGCAACAACGTTTAATCGAACGTTGACCAAAACCGCCGCAGTTGGCGGCCGCTTTTTTCTCTTCGCCTGTGCGAATGGCGTGGTTCGGCCGGTACCCGCGCTGAGGCACTGGCCCTGCGTCAGTACCGCGATACTGATCCGTTTTGACCTCGCAGTCCCGCACTCAAAATTTGGCGCGGCCCGGTTTTTTCATGTTCTTGCTTTAGGCTTCGATAATCACCGCCGCTTATGATCGGTGCGTTCGGGAATAAGTCTGAGCCCCGGACAACAGGGAGGCCCCGGCACGGTTTGCCGGGGCTTCTTTCATTCGCATAACTTTCGATTAAGAATTGTACGTAATCCTAATTTTATGCGGAAACTACTCTGGGCCGTCGCGTTACTGGCTCTGGCCACGTCGCTGGATTCCGCGCTCTATGGCGGTTTCTACACGCGCTCCGTCAGCCATATGCTTTCCGACGTTTCGATGTATGTGCGATAGCGCGGTCTTCGTTGACGGCCTCGTTTTTATTGCGCTGCAAAACCTGCAATCGCGTTCGAACTATTGCCAGCGCGCTGGCGGTTTTTGCAATTCGGGCATAGCTGGCCTGCATAATCGCTAACGCGGCGTGAGAAACCGTTAGTGATTGCCACCTAGGGTTCAAGCACGAGGTCCGATTGGACCTCTCTACGCGTTGCGTTCTGACGTGCCCCGGCCCCCGCATCCGTCTTTCCGGGTGGCGGGCCGGGACACAATTTTTTTGGGTCGCCATGATTTTCTGCACGAGCGAGCAATGCGCGCTTTGTCTGCTGGTCGCGGGCTCCGGCCATTGCCTGCGACGGCAGGCGCGTAAGTGTCTGCGCCTTTCAAAAGAGGTGTGCAGCCGCGCGGTTCACGACACGCTGGAAGAGCTAAGCGTGATGCTCATGGATGAGGCCCGCGTCGTCGAGAACGAGCTGACCGTTCCACCGGCCGGCGCCGTTTGATTCCGTGGGCGCGACAGGCCGGCCCGGCGGGGCGGCCTCTTTCACGTCGACAAGCGCCCGATCTTTGCCGCGCCCATGAACGCCGGCATAACCCGCCAAAAATACCGCCCGCCATGGCCAGTCGCCATCGGACACATGGCCAGTGAGCCGGCGCTGCCCTAGAATACCGTCAATGTCGGCAGCCCCCTGTCGTAATTCGATGGGGTTGGATCGCTATCCTGATTTGCGTTTGGCAGGGTGCGGCTCGGCTTCCTGTTTGGTCGCGGCGTCATTGTGGTGATGGAGGTGGCAAAATGCGGGTGCATGTCGCGGTATTGGCGGCGTTGGCGGCGTTTATGGCAGCGACTAGCGATATCCAGGCGGCGCCGCTGACCATGGGGCAACTGATGGTTCGCTGCGAGAAGCTCGATGTGACGAAAGAGAATGAGGTCAAACTGAAATCGGCGGCCCTTGGCGATGTGCTCGACTCCGGAAAGTGCTTTGGGCACCTGGAGGCCTATCTCGACCTCGCAACCATCGAGGTGCACGATCCCAATTATAAAAACGTCATCCACCCGCTGGGGGCCTGCCCGCCGGCGGCCGAACAACTCAACTTCACGAAGATCATCGCGATGTTTCTGAATTACGCCCGCAATCATCCCGAGCGACAGCAGGAGCCTGCCGCAATGGTCGTCGCCGACATGCTGGCCAGCCGATATCCCTGCCATCGGCAAAGCCCCTGACGCTGCGGCAGGTCACGCGGCTTATCCGTCCTGGATGCTTATTTGCGGCTGCGGGTCTTGATTTGATCCCTGATTAAAATTGAGGCACATTTCCAGGGTGCCGGGTTTCGGCTCTTTTGGTTTGCCCCTTTAGAGCCGCTTCCGCACGGGGAACCCCAGCTGTGCTTCCGCCGGCTGGGGTTTCTTCGTCGCGACTATCGTCTATCCGAGCGATGTGAAGCCCGGTGGCAAGAGCCACGTCACCGATGCGGATCAAAGCCGGCCTCAAAGATCGTTTTCCCACGATTGTTCGAGACGATCATTTTCCAGCCCGACCAATCCATAATCTGGCGCTCGGACAGCATGCCCTTGATTTCGCGGATTTGCCGCTTGCTATGGGCGCGCGCCGCCGCGGCTCCCGCGAACTCGGCGCCCGCCGAGTTGGTGAACGTGAACTTCCCATCGCTGAAATGAAAAAAATAGCGAGGCATGGGCGCGCAATCGTCAACGCTGCGAAACACCGCCATGCGTCATATCGCCAAACTGTGACAGAAATAATGAGGCCGCCGCGGTCGGCGGCCGCTTGGCCGGCTGTGGCCGTCGTCGAACGATCGGCGCTGCTACTGAAGCAAGCCGTCTGTGGACCAGCCCAAAGGACAGCTAGCAGCTAATGGAATTCAAGCCGGAATAGTCGTGGTGATGACAGCGAACGTGGACACTGCCGCCGCCCGAGCTGGTGGCGCTGGCGTGGCTGCCCGAGCTTGAACTCGACGCGTTCGAGGTTGCGCTCACCGAAGAGCCGACGCTGCCGCTCGCACTGGCGCTGGCGCTGCCGCCCGAGACCGATGTCGTGGTGATCACGATCGTCGAGGAGCCGCCGCTCGCCGTGGCGCTGCTTGTGACGGTCGAACCGGCCATCGCACTGCCGGCACCGAGCGCGAGACCGAGCAACAGGCAAGGTGACAGCAAACTCAACAAGACTTTCATTGACACCTCCCAATTCCACCGATTTGCAATGATAGCAGAAATGCCGGCTCCCGAAAGCCATGGACGGCCTGTGCGGCGTTCACGGTATTGGCATCGTCTCAAACGCCGGCCAATAAGACTGCCCTGGTTCGTCGCTTTGCTTGCGGCTAAGTTCAAAATCCGGTTCCACCCGATGAGGAGGTTGGCCATGCGAACCCTCATAATCGCGGCGCTCATCGCGGCTTTGGCGGGCGCTGCCCATGCGCAAGGCGCCGGTGGCAAGCGGCAATCGCCGGCGAAATCCGAGCAAAAGACCGAAGATCAGGCCAAAAAGAAAGCCGACGAAAAAGCCTATCGAGACGCACTCGATAAAATACCGGAATCCAAGGAAAAGCCCGACCCCTGGAAATCCATGCGCTAGCGTGGCCTTGCTGGAATAGCCGCGCTCTACAGCCGCGGCCATGCGTCGCGGGGCCCCGGTAGAGCGGCGCGCCGACGTCGATGCCGCAGTGCGGTCACCGCACTGCCGCAAACCGGCCCGCTTTAACCCTACCGGTTCACCCCGTTCGCAGACCGCGATGGCCGGCGCTATAGCGCGCCACTAGGTTGCACTGCGATACGATGAACCGGAGGCGGACGTGATGGAGCAGTGGGTGCGGCTCGGCATGGCGATTACGATCATCGCGCTGATCTCGGTCGGTCTACATCGGTTCGGCGGCGGCGCCAGAGCCGTTGGAGCCGGGCGTCGCGGGCATCGCTTATCCGCGATAATCCGATCGGCATCGCCACCCGGGTCGGACCTGGCTCCGGGATGGCAATTATATTTGGGAAAACAGCCGGTACCGGAAAACGTTAGGCGGAACCCTGGTTCGGCCGGCGCGGATCGGACAGGGCCTCGTTGGCGTCCCGCCATTCCCGCCAATGCGTCGGGCGCACGTCCAGCCGTTCCTTGGTTTCCACCTTCACCCAGCCGCTGGGGATGCGCCGGCACGGAAATACGAGCGCATGCAGGCCGTCGTGATCGATGACGGCCAGTTCAAGGTCGCGGTCGAACGGCGCGGACGAAACATGCTCCCACATTTTATTATCTTGTAGGGACAACCAACCGCTGCATTGACCTAAATCATTTCCCGCACCGTCCGTGACGCCGCCAACGGCATGGGACGGCCTGGCGGCATGCCGTAACGGTTGGCTCCCGGGGTATTGATCTGGATCAATTTCAGCGCGGCGGTATTTGGCGAGTCTAACGCGATCATTTTTCACTTTTCGCGGATCGGAAATTGACAGCACGCCCGCGCCCCCCGATGCGCCACTGCCCGGTTTGCGGGATTGCCATGCAGGCGAGCAAGTCGCGGGAAGACTTGGCGCACTTCGACACATTCCAATGCTTGAGCTGCCAGACGCTGATCCGCGAATCGAAGCCGCGGCCGCCGGCCGGCGACCCGAACGCGCCCTAGCGGCGCGGCGGGCGCTGCAGCAAGGCTTTTCGAACGGAAGCGCTCAGAACGGCCGGGAAATGATCACGATGGTGACGCCCATCACGGCGGTCACCATGGCGGCCAGGGCGTAGATCTGGCCGACGATCCAGACCTTCAGGAATGGCGCCAATTCCCCATCGGCCGGCCGCGCCAGCACAACCATGGCGATGGCGACAGCAATCAATACCAGTCCACCCGTGAAATTCATGGCTGCCTCCGGCCTCGCGCAACGCTGGCCGCACGCTAACGGGCGGTGCCGCCACAGGCTCGTAAAATGTCCATTAAAAACAATTGCTAACGGCGACTCAGGACGCGCCGCCACCGGCGCTGCAGCAACAACCCCAGATTTATGCTGCTAAGCGGGAAGTCATTGGGATGCATACAATATTGATCTCTATCAAGGCCGCCTCGGCGGCTTTCGTCCATACGGTTGGCAGGGTTGTGGGTGACGATTTTTCGTCCGCCGCGAAGAGGGCTCGGAACGATCATGAATTCCGCCAATATCAAACGTTCAATCGTCCGCAACGGACAAAAGACGAGCGTGTCGCTTGAAAAGGAATTTTGGGAAGGCTTGCGCGAAATCGCCAGCTCGCAAAAGACCAAACTGACGACGCTGGTGCAGCACATCGACCAAAAGCGGGATGGCAGCAATCTATCATCGGCCATCCGCGTATTCGTTTTCAATCACCTGCGCGCGCAGATCAGCGGCGTGCAAGATTGCCAGGCCGCCGGGCAACAGCCACCGGAATCCGCTTTCAGTTCCTGAACGGCGCGGTCTTGGCAGAGCGGCCGGCCGCCGCTAGCGTCGCTTTCGTTAAGACAACGGGAGCGCCGCGTGGCCGATACGATGACCGCAACGCCGCCCGCGCGCGTGGTGACGCCGCTGCGGCCCTGGTACATCGCCGCCGCGGCGGCCGCCGTGGCGGCGATGATCGCGGCGATCCTGGGCGAGAGCCTCTGGTTCCTCGATTTCGTGCACGTGATGACCGGCGCGCTGTGGACCGGCATCGACCTGTTCATGGGCTTCGTGATCGGCCCGGTGCTGCGCCGCGTCTCGTTCGATACCCGCCGCGCCATGATTGCCGGCATCATCCCGCGCACGCTCATCCTGATGCCGACGCTGTCGGCCATCACCTCCACGTCGGGCTGGTTCCTGGCGGTGCGGATGGGCTTTCTCGACGTCGCCTATCCGCAATTCTGGTGGGTGATCGGCGCGCTCGCCATCGTCACCGTGCTCACCGTGCAGGGGCTCGGCATTCTGCTGCCAATGAATCTCAGGCTCTATTTCGAAATCATGAAGCCCGCGCCCGACCACGACAAGCTCAAGCGCTGGATGCGCATTTACGTGCGCGTGGTGGCGATGCAGGGCATCATGCAGGTCGCCATCATTATCGTGATGGCCCGCTTTGCCACCGGGTTTTGATGGGAACTCGGGGATGCGTCACATCGCGTATGCTTTGCTGACCGCAGCGCTACTGGCCGGCGGCATCGCGCAGGCCGCCGCGGAAGTAAGAATCGTGGCGCTCGGCGCCAGCAACACCTACGGCTCCGGACGCCACGGCGGAGGTGTCAGTCCCAGCCAGGCTTTTCCGGCGCAGCTCGAGGCCCTGTTGCGCGCGCGCGGCATCGCTGCGCGCGTCAGCAATAACGGTATCCCCGGCGATACCACCGCCGGAATGCTCGCACGCCTCGACAGCGCGGTGCCCGAGGGAACCGCCGTCGTCATTCTGCAGCCGGGCGGCAACGATGCACGCCGCGCCGGCAGCGGCAACTCCTCCGGCAAATATCGCCGAGATCCAGCGGCGGCTGGCGGCGCGGCATATTCCTGTGATCATGCTGATCAATCCGGGCCGCATCGCGCCGAAAGATTCCCGCGATCCCGACGGCCAGCATTTCAACGCGCACGGTCACGCCGCGATTGCCGGCTGGCTCGCGCCGCAGGTTGCAGCCGCCGCGCGCCGCAAATAGCGGCCTGACAGACCGGTAAGAATTTCATCCAACGGAAAAACCGGCGCTATCGACCTAAAGCACTAGGCCGGCGCCTTGACCGGCCGCGTCTGCACCCGGCACATTGCGCGCCGGGCAAGTGAACCGCGGCCAGGACCGAGCATGACGCGCCAAGCCAATGCGGTCGACTTCTGGCGCGGGTTCGCGCTGATCACGATCTTCATCGATCACATCCCCGGCCTGTTCTACGCGAAATACACGCTGATCAATTTCTCGATCACGGATGCCGCCGACCTGTTCGTGTTCCTGGCCGGCTGGTCGATGCGCCTGATGGCGGACAGCGGCGGCGGCACCATGCCGACGCGCAACGTGGTGCTGCGCCTGTTCGGCCGCGCACTCGAGCTCTACGCCGCGCAGGTGCTGATCACCATGCTGGCGATCGCGATGCTGGCCTTGACCTCGATCGAACTCAGCAATCCGTTGCTGCTGGAATGGCACAACGCCGCCGCCGTGTTCAACGATCCGGTGCCCACCCATATCGGGCTGGCGCTGCTCACCCACCAACTGGGTTATTTCGACATCCTGCCGCTCTACGTGGTGCTGATGCTGATGGCGCCGTTCTTCGCAGTGCTCGACCGCCTGGCGCCCAACCTGGTGCTGCCGGCCTCGCTTGCTCTCTACGTCGTGGTCCTGACGTTTCAGCTGACGCTGCCGACCTGGCCGGTATCGGGCACCTGGTTCTTCAACCCGCTGGCCTGGCAATTGACCTTCGTGCTCGGCTTCATGCTGGCCCGCCACGACGCCGGGCCCGGCGCCTGGGTGCGCCGCAACATATTCTGGCTGCGCATCGTGGCGCTGCCGATCCTGATCTGTTTCACCCTGGCCGTGGTGTTCGACTGGCTGTGGGACCCGACCGACGTCCCCGATCCGAAACTGTTCTTCCTGCTCGACAAAACCTACGCGACGCCGCCCCGGCTGATCCAGTTCTTGTCGCTGGTGGCGGTATTCTCGCTCGCATTTCCCTATATCCGCCGGTTCGGCGAATTGCCTTATGTGCATTACGTCATCGTGCCGCTGATCCGCATGTTGGCGATGCTCGGGCGCAATTCGCTGTATGTATTCTGTATCGGCTCGCTGTTGAGCCTCGGCGGCCAAGTCCTGCGTTTCTACTATCACGGCACTGTCGGCACCGACAGCGCCGTGGTAATTATCGGCATCATCATCATGGCGTTCACCGCATGGCTTGCCGAGTTGCGACAACGCACACGACCTGCATCGGCCGGCCTGATCGGCGCGGCGCTGGTCGGCGCATCGATCGGCGTCGGCGCGGCGTGGGCGCAAAGCCCGCCGCCGGCCACGACGCTGTCGAAAGCCTGTCAGGCGGGCGCCAGCGCCACCACCGATGAATCGCCATTGCCGAACGTGGCGGCGGCGCTCAAGCAGCAGCGCAAAAGCTTGCGCATCCTGGCCATGGGCGCGGCGCCCGGCCGCGTGACCGCGCATGGCGGCGCCTATACCGAGCTGATCGAGGCGATGCTGGAAAGCGCGCTCAAGAACGTCGACGTGGTGATGATCAATCGCGGCGTTTCGGGCGAACTCGCCGCCAGCGCGGCGGCCCGCATGAAAAACGAGGTCGCGCTCGATGCGCCCGATCTGGTGCTCTGGCAGGTCGGCACCAACGACGCGCTCGCCTATGTGCCGCGCGCCGAATTCGCCCTGACCATCAAGGGGCAGATCGACTGGCTGAAGGCGCACAAGGTGGACGTCGTGCTGGTCGGCCTGCAATTCACCAAGCGGATGCAGCGCGACGCGCACTACATCGATATCCGCGAAACCTTGCGCCGGGTGGCGGCGCAGGAAAACGTGATCGTGGTGCGCTTCTTCGAGGCGATGCAGATCATCAACAGCGCGCCGGTGGCGGAGGAGTTCGAGCACACCGAGGCCGACTACAACTGCCTGGCGCAATATGTGGCGCGCGCGATCACGCTCGGGGTGTTCGCCAAGAACATGCCGAAGCGGCCGACGCCCTGAGCGCGGGAAATATTTTGCTTAGCGCATGATCTTTTCCGAAAACCGGTTCCATCCCCGATCAGGTCGAGGACAAGCTTTTCGGGATCATGCGCTACGCCGCCTTGGTGATGGCCCCGCCGGCGAGATTGTCGACGATCACCGGCGTGTCGAAATAGATGACCTGCGGCGCGTTGCCGTAAAGCTTGGCGACGCGCTCGCGCCACTCGCCGCTGTAGACTTTTTCCGCCGCCGCCCGCGACTCCCACAGGTAGACGCCGCCGGCCGTGCGCCCGTCCTCCGAGCGCAGATAATATTTGCGGATCAGCCCCGGCAGATTCTGATATTTCGGCGCCGTCGACTCGAACATGCGCGTGGCGTCTTGCAAAGAAACCGGCGCCGGCAACTGGAATTGCACGATGGCGGTGATCATGGGCGGCCTCCTTCGGTTCGATTAATGCTAGCTGCATAGGGTATTCCGTGTCGTCCCCGCGAAAGCGGCGGACCCGGGAGGGCCACGCAATAAAGCGACCTGGATTCCCGCTTGCGCGGGACATCGCACGGCAGGAGGATGCCTCACCACTTAGCCCAAATTCAATTCCTTGAAGAAATCGTTGCCCTTGTCGTCGATCACGATGAAGGCCGGGAAGTCCTCGACCTCGATGCGCCAGATCGCCTCCATGCCGAGCTCGGGATACTCCTGCACTTCGACCTTCTTGATGCAGTGCTCGGCCAGATTGGCCGCCGCGCCGCCGATCGAGGCCAGATAAAAGCCGCCGTATTTCTGGCAGGCCTCGCGCACCTGCGCCGAGCGGTTGCCCTTGGCGACCGAGATCATCGAGCCGCCGGCGGCCTGGAACTGCGCGACGTAGGAATCCATGCGCCCCGCGGTGGTCGGCCCGAAGGCGCCGGAGGCGTAGCCCTGCGGCGTCTTGGCCGGGCCGGCGTAATAGATCGGATGGTTCTTGAAATAGTCGGGCAGCCCCTGCCCGGCCTCCAGCCGCGCGCGCAGCTTGGCGTGCGCCAGATCGCGCGCCACGATCATCGGCCCGGAGAGCGACAGCCGCGTCTTCACCGGATACTTGGACAAGCTGCGCGAGGATTTCCTGCATCGGCTTGCGCAGGTCGACCTTGACCACCGCGCCGCCGAGCTTCTCCTGGTCGACGTCGGGCAGGTACTGCGCCGGATGATGCTCGAGCTCCTCCAGGAACACGCCGTCCTTGGTGATCTTGCCCACCGCCTGGCGGTCGGCCGAGCACGACACGCCGAGCCCGATCGGCAAACTGACGCGCCGTGGCGCGGCAGCCGGATCACGCGCACGTCGTGGCAGAAATATTTGCCGCCGAACTGCGCGCCGACGCCGGACGACTGCGTCATCTTCAGCACTTCCTGCTCCATGGCGAGATCGCGGAAGGCGTGGCCGTCCTCGCCGCCTTGCGTCGGCAGCGTGTCGAGATAATGGGTGGAGGCGAGCTTCACCGTCTTCATGGTGAGCTCGACCGAGGTGCCGCCGATCACGATCGCCAGATGATAGGGCGGGCAGGCCGCGGTGCCGAGGGTGAGCACCTTCTCCTTGAGGAACGCGAGCATGCGGTCGTGCGTGAGGATCGAGGGCGTCGCCTGGAACAGGAACGCCTTGTTGGCCGAGCCGCCGCCCTTGGCGATGAACAGGAACTTGTAGGCGTCCTCGCCCTCGGCATAGATCTCGACCTGCGCCGGCATGTTGTTCTTGGTGTTCTTCTCCTCGAACATGGAGAGCGGCGCCAGCTGCGAATAGCGCAGGTTCTTTTTGAGGTAGGCGTCGCGCGCGCCCTCGGCGAGCGCGCCCTCGTCGGAGCCGTCGGTGAACACCAGGCGGCCCTTCTTGCCCATGATGATGGCGGTGCCGGTGTCCTGGCACATCGGCAGCACGCCGCCGGCCGAGATGTTGGCGTTCTTGAGGAAGTCATAGGCGACGAACTTGTCGTTCGCGGAGGCTTCCGGGTCGTCGAGGATGGCGCGCAACTGCTTGAGGTGCGCCGGGCGCAGCAGATGATTGATGTCGGTGAAGGCGGCCTCGGCCAGCGCGCGCAGCGCCTCGGGCGCGACCACCAGCATGTCCTTGCCCATCACCTTCTCGACCGTGACGCCGCCGACCTCGAGCTTGCGGTAGGGCGTCTGGTCGGGCCCGAGCGGGAACAAGGGCGTGTGGTGGTACGGGGGGACGGGGGGGGTGTGACGGGGGCGTTCATGGGGAAGCATTTTTAGATTGTTGAAATGTATTCAAGGTCGGCCGGTTTAAGCGCTTTTCGGACCTATTTCAATAAACGATGTAGTATTCCGTTCATGGGCTGAAAGGCTGCCAGCCCGGCTAGAGAATTGTATGAAAAGTCCACGTCCCATTGGGCATTGGATCGCGAAAGGATTTGCGCCGCCATTTCAAAAGGCGGTGCTTTCGTCCAGCGGGAATATTCGCGATGAGCTGTTGGGCTCGTTGGATATGTACGCGGAAATAAAGTTGATTGGAAAGGACTTATTGAAAGCTAATGGTCATGCCGATCTGTCAGCCGCATATTTGCGCTTCCAAGCATATATTCGACAAGCAAAAGCGTTTTTTGAAGCCGCAGAGACACTTCACCACAGAGCAAGCCCACTAAATTATTATTATGCGTTTATGAACTTAGCTAAAGGCCTCATTTTTCTAAGAACACCGACGTTTGTCGATCATAATCTGACACATGGCATCACTCAAAAGGCAACGAAGGGGTCCATTCGAAAACAGCGAATAATAATAAAAAAGTTGGGAGTCTTTCCACTATTCTACAAACTGGTCACAAGCAGACAGATGGCAAATAACGCCTCGCTAGGGGTTGGTGATCTCCTAGGTTATTCAAGTGATGTGCTCTTTGAGTATGGCCAACTTAAATATGGACCTATAGTCACATTCCCATGCAAACTAGCATTCACGTTCAGTGCTGATAAACAGCGAATATCAACATTAATAGCAATCGGAGGTGCAAACCATAAAGAATTCAAAACCATTCGAAAGGCCATCGAAAAGTCGTTTGAGCAGGTCAACCTGGCGTTACACGCGACTCGCGATATTTTTCAAATAACTGCCGAGGACACATCGAGTGCAGTTTTTTTTGAAAGCAAAAAAGAATATGTGATGCCAGTTACGAATTCGCAAATAACAACTGATGTAGTTTCATCACTGTCGCAGTTTATCTCATATAGTCCGTTTAACGACGATCACCTGTTTGTACTTAATCGACCAATACGAACTCCTCAGCTTGCGCCCATGCAAGAATTGATTGCGATCTATTGTTGTATGTTTTTCCTTGGCTCTTTGGTTCGATATCGGCCAGAACTGTTAGAGGCAATGCTGACCACTAAGGACGCATGGCTTATTGAGCAATTCACGAAATCCGCCCCTATAACCTTTCTGCGACACATTAGAAATTTATTTGATAATAAATACCTAGCATACACGCAGAGATAGGCGGTAGCCCGTAGGGCGGAATAGCGAAGCAAGCGTAGGGTAGGCTAAGGCGCGGAACGCGCCGAGCCCACCGTTAAGTTTTGCCGTACCTTAAATGACGATGGTGGGCTTCGCTTCGCTCAGCCCACCCTACAATTCACCCAACCAGCACCACCATCTCCCCCACCGCTTTCCTTGTCGGCTTCACCGTGATCTTCACGTCCTGCCCGAGCGCGGTCAGGAATTCCATCAGCCGCCCGACCGAGAAATTGCCGGCAAGGGTGCGCATCAGCGCCGCACCACACTCCGTCATGCCCGGGCTTGACCCGGGCATCCACGTCTTAACGACGGCACGTCAAGCAAGGCGTGGATGGCCGGGACAAGCCCGGCCATGACAGGGGACATGCTCACGCCGCCTTCTTTCCCTTCGCCTTGCGCAACAGTTCCAGCACCCGCTTGGCGTCGCGCTCGATGATGATGAGATAAGCGCGCACGCCGCCGAGCGGGCGCGCTCGCCGCTGCTCCCAGTCCTTGATCTGGTTGATGGTGAAGCCGAAGGCGGTGGCGAAGTCCTCCTGCGAAAGCCCGGTGCGCGCGCGGATGGCGCGCACGTCGATCTCCGGCGGGATGTGCAGCTTGGCCGGCTTGCTCTCGCCGCGTGCGATCGCCAGCGCCTCAGTGAAGCCTTCGGCGATCTTGTCGTATGCCTTCTTGCTCATCTCTTGTCGTCCTTCCTTCGTCCGATGGCAGCGACCATGCTCCGATGTTCGGCCGCGATGGCCTTGGCCAATGTACGCAGCGCGTTGCACTCCGCATCCGATAAATTGGCCTTCTCGCCCTTGCCGAAAACCGTCAGCAGATAAACCGGCATCATTGCGCCGCTGTAAAACGTGATGGTGCGGTAGCCGCCCGACTTGCCCTTGCCGCGGCCGGCCCAGCGCAGTTTGCGGCAGCCGCCGGTGCCCTGAACAACGTCGCCAGCCGTCGGATTCTCCGCAAGATGGCTGACGAGGGCGAAGATATCGTCCTCGCTCATCCCGGACTTGGCGGCGGCGCGGCGGAATGCGTGGGTTTCGCAGACCGCGTGCATGATGCAATATACGTAAGTTACGTAGTGACGTCAAGCCGGCGACGACATCATTCATGCGCCCGTAATTCGGCGCAGGCGCGCGGTGAATTTATCGAGCGCATAGCACAGGCTGGAAGGCCATTTAAGGCTGGCACCTAAATTGCTCTCACCTTCCCCGGCTCGCCCAGCGCGCATTCCAGCGCCGCGCGGTCCCATTGCGCCAGATCCGCCGCCGCCGCGTAGGTGCTCTGCAGGAATGCCATCAGCGCGGCGTCGCGGGTCGCGCGCCGTGCGCACCGCGTCATAGGGCAGGAGGAATTCGCCCAGCTCCTTGCGAGAAGAACGCCTGCGCCGGGCTGCACCGCGCGCCGCGGCAAAGCCCGTCCGGCGCCGGATAGGCATAGGAATAGAACGCCGGATAGTCGATCGGCCCGCCGCCGCCCGGCCAGAAGCCGGCGCTCGACACCTCGTGCGAATAGGCCTCGCGCGCGACCGCGTCCGGCAGATGCGGCACGCCGCCGGGATGCGGCGGCGCGCGCCGGCCGGAAAAGCGCGTCACCGCCAGATCGAAGCTGCCCCAGAAGAAATGCACCGGGCTCACTTTGCCGAGGAAGCGCGGTGCGGAAATGCGACAGCACCTCGATGCGCGCGCAGCAGCACGCGCCAGAACCGGTTGGCGTAGTCGGCGATCGTAGGCCGCGTGCACGCGTGTCCTGGTCGAACGGCACGGCGTCGGCGATCTCGCACGGCATGGTCGTTGATGCGCGACGTCGATGCCGAGCTGCGTCGAGCGCCGCCATCACCTCGGCGTAGAACTCGGCCACCGCCATCGGCCGCAGCATGACCTGCCGGTAATGCCCGTCGCTGGTGCGCAGCCACAGCACGTGATCGATGAAATCGAAATCGATCTGGAACGTGCGGCCGCCGTACGGGATCGGCGACGGTGGTCAGCCCGCGCGCGGTGACGTAGAGCGTGACGTGCCAGGAATGATTGAGCCAGGGCGTCAGCGCGAGCCGGATCTTGCCGACGATCTGCGTCCACAGATGCAGCGTGTCGCGGGTGTCCTTCCAGGCGGCATAGGGCAGCTCGGGCCAGCGGTCCGTGGTCGAGGCGGCGCCATCACGGCGCCACGATAGCCCGGTTGACATTTTAAGCTATAGGACTATATTCCGCATTGCCTGGCTCGGCTGAGGGCGTCGTCGCGAGACGTCTCGATGATGGAGCCACGATGCGGGAAGGCGCCGGAGAACAGGCGCCTGCCCGCAAAGGACCGGCGGCGGGCAACCGCTCCCGGTCGGTGCGGCGCCCGCGCGCGGGGCTCGTAAGCACTTTTCGTGCAATTTCCTGCAATCAACTGCGACAAGCCGCAACGGTTAACCCATTAACCGAGCTGCGAAAAATGCCACTTTTGAGGCGCAGTGAATCGCGCATTGATGCACCTAAGCGCGGTATTCTGCACCTAGCTAGGTACGATTGGGAGCTAATGATGGTCGAGCTGTATGGGCTGACCGACCGCTTCGTCGCCGGCGTGAAATCCACGAATGGCGCCGTGCAATCCGACTTCTTCGAGCCAAAGCCGAAGTGGCGCGGCCTCGCCATTCGCGTTTCACGGACCGGTCTAAAGACCTGGTGCTTCTTCTTCAGCTGGCAGGGCAAACGGGTTCGCATGTCTCTCGGTAACTACCCTGCCGTGACCGTAGCGGAGGCCCATACCCGCGCGATCGAGGCGCGGAGTTACCTCGAGGCATCGCCCCAAGTAGACCCGCGCGTCGCTATGAAAAAGAAGAACGAGAATGTGGTGACGGTCGCAGCGCTTGCGGAAATCTATCTCACAATGCGAGCTCGGCCTAAATTGCGCAGCGCGAACAAAATCGAATGGACGCTCCGTAAGCATGTGCTGCCGGTCATCGGCAATGTGGCACTCGCTGATTTACACAAGCGCGATGTGAATCGCGTGATTGATCCGATTTTGGCGAGCGGCAAGAAGATTGCCGCCGCTCGGACCTTTCAGATGATGCGGGCCATGTTTTCCTGGGCTGTCGGACGCGGCGACCTCGACCTAAACCCAATGGAGAAAATGCCGAAGCCCGAAGACAACAGTCCGCGGGAGCGGACGTTGTCTGAGGCTGAAATCAGGACCCTCTGGGCCGGGATATCTGATGCATGTGAAATAAAATCGGTCGCCAGGATCCTGAAACTTTGCCTTGTCACTGCCCAGCGCGTCGGTGAGGTGGCGGGGATGGCGCGGGCTGAACTCGACCTGGAGGCCGGCACCTGGAAAATCCCCGAAGCCCGCTCGAAGAACAAACATGCCCATGAAGTGCCGCTTTCACGGCTCGCCATCGAGCTTATCCATGAGGCATTAGCGGACGCCGGCGAATTCGACTTTGTGTTTCCGGGTTTGCGTGGCATCCGGATATCGATGAGCACAGTGTCCGGTGGCGTTATTGACGCCCGGGACAAGATTGGTTTGCCGCACTGGACGTCGCATGATCTGCGGCGGACCGCGGCAAACTCGATGCAAGAGCTTGGCGTGCTCGATAGCATCATCGGGCATGTTTTAAATCACCGCAGCGTCACACGCGCGACGGTTACGCAAAAACACTACACGCCGCGCATCCCACAGCGTGAGATGCGGCAGGCCTTAGAGCTCTGGGCCGACCGGTTGATCGGGATCATTGACGGCAAACCGGTCGCCGAGATTGTTTCTCTGCAGGGCAAGGCATCATGAATTAACACGTCCGCTACTCCTAAACCGCCCAGCGAAATCGAGACGAAGATTTTCGCTGTTCTGAAGGCAATTCCTAATCAGAAAGCCGGACATTACTGAGGAGCATTTGCGAGCCTGGGCGAACGGCCTGAATGGCGTTGTGGTTATGGCTACGATGAATCATCGTCTCCCAGTAAGCAGGAAGGCAGGCGCCCGCACCGCGAAAGCAGAGCTAAAGAAACTTGCCGAACACGCTGAAAAGATTGCTGCGACAATGGACGGGCTTCACTTCGAAGCCACAGCCGCAATCAGATCCGCTTTAGGTGAAGGGCGACAGCTGGCGCAGATACATCGAGGTGATGAATGCTGTCTTTGCGGTGTTACATAACGCAAACGCCGAGGCGCATTTGATCACCGGAAGAGCCGCAAAGCGGCCTGACAAGTTTGTAGAGGAGGTAACTAAAGCTGCCGCCAGCGCTTTCACGGGCTTGACTGGACGCAAGGCCGCTGCACTTACCAGGCAAGTCCTCAACGAGGGTCAGAAGGCAAGCAAAGCAGAGGATTACGGCCCCTTCCTCGATTTTCTGGCCGGCCTGTACCGGGTACTCAATATCAAGGCCAGCCCAGCATATCAGGCGCGGAAGCTGTAAGGAGAAATCGCTCCTAAAATTTCATCGATTTGTCCTTTTTACGAGCAGCGATTTCACGCGTAGATAGACGACCACCTGCGCTCCGGCGCACCCAATCACGGTGGTCTATATGTCCCCGCAAAATACTCCGGCCTCCCGAGGCGCAGCGCTCGAGGAGAGCCCCTCGGAATTGCTCGCCAAGCCCGCAGTGCTGAAATTCTTCGGCGGCGACAAGCCTCTCAATTCGGCAACCTTATACAGGGGCATCAAGGACGGGAAATTTCCCCGTCCGGTTAAAATCGGCCCCAAGACCAGCCGATGGCTGCGCTCGGAGTGCGAGGCAAAGCTGCGCGAGATAATTGCAAATCGCGCGGCATAGCCACCGAGAGCTTCTCCAGCCCTTCAAGTCCCGCGCCAAACCTTTCGCACTTGTCCGATTTTGAAGCACGCGAAGCGTGTTGATGTGAAGACCGACGCGGTAATGGAGCACAGCCACGATGAACAACACGTTCAAGAATGGCGAATTCTCTTGGCGAATACTAAATCACAAATGGCAGGAGACTATTATGGGTTATGATCTAATCGGCAAAAAAGGCGCAACGTTTTGCGCCGGTAATTGGGGTCACCTGCTCGAGCTCGCCAAATCTTTCGGATGGCGAGCAGAAGGCACACTGTTCCCGACCTGCAACGAAGACCAGGGTGCGCTTTACATCGAAGGCGACGAGCGGTGGAACGGCAATTATTTTGGCAATGATTGGCAACGTGTATCGCAGACCAATTCCGCAGCAATGGCCGTCGCCGTCCGCAAGGCGCTCGAGGCGCATACCGAATTAACGCTCGGCGCTGACCCGATCCTCGACGCCAGACAACACAATTGTCTGCTCTGGCTGAATACCCTTTCCCCTAACGAGCTCGATTGGGTTCGCGCCTTTGCAGACTTTTGCGAGCTCGGCGGATTCATGATCGCCTAACCCGGAGATGGTGAGTTGATAAAACTGGACGAGATTCTGACACCCGCGGAAGTCGCCGAGTTCTCCGAGCTCTTGATGCCGCGAATGTACAAGGTGGTAGGACATCGCGATTTTTCGTTGCCCGCAAAAGCTGTGGGGACGCGAAGCTCTATAATGCCTGGCGACACCGAGTGGGTTTTCTTCGACGATCTCCCCCTCGATGTTCAGAAGGCACTATCGGAACGAGACAAACACAATCTCTCTTTCCCGTCGGGGCCCGGTGTCTTCAGGGCGCCGCCCGAGGATCGGCCACCTGAGCCTGAGGACGAGCGGTCATGAGTAAGCTCACGAAGCCGGCGTGGTTTGAGGCCACCCGTTTTATCGACGCGCTCACCTGCAGCACCGACGAGGCCGTCACCATTCAGCTATTCGCCGACAAGGGCGACGATGCCAGGCTCGGCGAGCACCGCTACGTCCGGCTCGGCGACCGCAAAGCGCGGGAATGGCTCATCCCGCGGATTAAGCGAGGCGCCGGCGTCTTTGTCACCGTCAACGAGACCGATGGGCTAGGCCGGCGCAGCACCAATATCACCGCTGTTCGGGCGAGCTTCGTGGACTTCGACGGCACGCCATTGCCGGCCATCTGGGCGCTCGAGCCTCATATCATTGTCGAGAGCTCGCCAGATCGATATCACGCTTACTGGCTGCTCACGCCATGTGCCGATCTCGAGCAATGGCGCCAGGTGCAGGCCAGGCTCGCCGCGGCTTACGGTGGCGATCGGAAGGTGATCGACCTGCCGCGGGTCATGCGCCTGCCGGGATTCGATCATCAGAAGACCGAGCCCTTCCGCTCTCGTATCATCAAGCTCGAGAACCCGCCGGACTTCGCCCGCTATAGCCTGCAGAAACTCGAGCAGGCGCATCCGGTGGCCTTCCAGGAGCCGGCGAAGATCGCCACGCTCCCGGCGACGCCGGCGGCGGATATCGAGTGGGATAGTGAGCGTGGGATCAATGAAGCGCGCTCGTACCTGAGTTCGCTCGTCCTGGTCGTTGGCCAGCGTAACAATATCGCTTACGCAGCCGCGGCAAAGCTCAACGATCTCGCCTTAACTCCCGACACGGTGCTCGAGATGCTCGGCGAGTGGAACGCGGGCCAGGACGACCCGCTCCCCGAGAGCGAGATCGAGCACGTTGTCCGCTCGGCCTCAACGTACAAGCAAAATCCGCCTGGTGCCGGCCTGTCGCCGACCGCCGAAGAAGACTTCGCCGACGAGAGCGCCGAGGCCGATACCGACGAGCCGGAGAAGCCGGGTGATGCTTTCAACCGGCACAAATCCGTCAAGCTCAACGACCTGGATCAATATAATATTATGGGCGCCTGCCGCCTGGTGAACCTGACCGGCAGGAACTCGTGTTGTATGGTGGACGAGCTCCGCTCTGGATCGCCGCGTTAAGGTGCCGCAGTTCATCTCGCCGCGCGAGTTTAAGCTCATGCTTTCCAACAAAAATTTTACTCGCAAGATCACGGTAAAAAACAGAGAAGGCGAAAAAGAAGAAAAGGTTATCCGCGTCAACATCGCCGATCACTTCCTGCGGAATCCGAAGCGCAAAGTTTATGATGGCGTGGTGCTGCAGGCCGAGATGGACTCGGCGTCGCCCGATGCGATCAACCTATGGCGCGGCTATGGTGTCACCGCCAGCGACCGCGGTAGTTGGAGTCTCCTGCGCGAGCACGTCCGCAAGATCGTCGCCAATGGCAAGCGAGACCGAGACGATTATATCATCCGGTGGATGGCCTGGGCGGTACAGAATCCCGATAAGCCTGCCGAGGTCGCGCTCATTCTCAAATCGGCGACACATGGCACCGGCAAAGGCTTCCTGTTCCGGACCTTGCGTAAGTTGTTCGGTGCTCACGCCATGCAAGTAAATTCCAATGGCCTGCTCACTGGCCGCTTCAACGCGCATCTCTCCACCGCCTGTCTCTTGTTCATCGATGAGATGACGCTCTCTGATAACAAGGAATCGGCGAAGCTCAACTCGCTGCTCACTGAGGACGCGCTCCCGATTGAGCCGAAGGGGATCGACGCCTTTATGATGCCGAACCATCTTAAAGTCGTGGCCTCGAGCAATCAGGAGCATGTCGTAATGATTGCCGGTAGTGATCGGCGGTTTATGGTTTTCCAAGTGAGCGATGCCCGGGCTCGCGACAAAAAGTATTTCGGCGCAATTCAAGATCAGCTAGACGCCGGCGGTTACGAGCGGATGCTTTATGACCTGCTCGAGATTGACCTGGGCGATTGGCACCCGCGCGACACCGCTGGAGTCGATGATGACAAGAATCCAGAGAAGGTCCATAGCGTCGAGCCAGAGATCGAGTGGCTAGCCGGCTACCTCGAGACCGGCGAGCTCGATTGCCAGGCGGCGCACCGCGGCGGCGCTCTCGTACACGCAAGTGACTTCTATGATCGCGCCAGGAAGACAAACCGCCGCCTGTTCGGCTGGTCGGATCGGCGCTTCGCCACCTTCCTCGACAAGTGGGGGATCGAGCTCGTCCGCTCCAACGGCAGCAAGCGGCAGTTCCCGCCGCTGGCCGACCTGCGCGCCAAGTTCCGCAAGAAGTTCCCGTGGTGGCCGGCCTTCGATGATGAGCTCACCACATGGCACGACGCCACCGCGGGCATATTAGCCGAGGACGGGTCCGAGTTCGGTTAGGACTGGTTGCCTCCCAACCCGTCCGCCGACTTACGCCGATGCCATAAGGGCATCTAGAATTTTTGGACGGGTTGGACGGGAAATGGGGTCCGGCCAAACCATTATCACTACCCTACCTCTTGTTTTTTATATCTCTTATAAACCGTCCAATCCGTCCAATCCGTCCAAAGCTCAATAACCATCGCAAAATGCGCGGACGGGTTGCCTATTCAACCCGTCCAGACCCGTCCAAATGGCGACACGGGTAGCAGCGCAGCGCGACCCAAGGCACTGAATGATACATTTTGTCGCTAGCTATATTGGGGCCACTAGGTCGGGGACGATTAAATGGGGCCAATAATTCGACCCCCTGCTACAGCTCATCGGGTCCTTCCACGTCAAAAATCAACACGGGTAGCAGCGCAGCGCGGCCTAGAAGACTGAATCAAACTTTTTGTATGTATGCATTTTTTTTGATGACAATAATGCGTTTCCGAGGCGTTTTTGACGACAGAAATACGAACCTGATTAAATGGCGGCCTATAACGGGGTCGGAATTCTACGCTGCTTGCTCGCGTAAGCGCGCGTGGCTTGGCACCGACGCATCAAATTTTCGGAGAATTGATCTCGATCATGGCCGAAACCGTAGCCAGCCGCAATTCGTAGGGAGATAGTTCAGACTAGAAGAGGACCTCGCGCAGCGGGGTTCCACCCAGACGTTCTTGATACGTCGCCATGGACGCTGTTGGCGAACTGGTCCGCCGACACGAAAAGCGAGCGCGTCTGTCCGCCAGCACCAAGCGCGGCGAAGCCTAGCGTGCCGTGACAACCAAGGCACCTTTCTCGGAACCGCTTCTCGCTCCAGCCAGCGCCTCCCGCAATGGGCCCTGATCCGCTCGGATCAGCCTAACCGGACTTGCAGCCGATGGACGGCGCCGTCGTCCTTGAGCGGGATAAAGAGCGGCCGCGCGGCGATCTTCGCGCCATCGAGCTCGGCGGCCGCGACGCCGCGCTGCACGCTTTGCGGGTTCTCGACCACGATCTCGTACCGCGACGCGCCGTGTCGGAGCGCGATCTCGAAACGGGGCCAGGACTTGGGAATGCAGGGGTCAAGACGCAGGGCGCCGCCCTCGATGCGAAGGCCGAGGATGCTCTCGACGCCGGCGCGCTGCATCCAGCCGGCCGAGCCCGTGTACCAGGTCCAGCCGCCGCGCCCGACATGGCCGGGAGCGGCGTAGACGTCGGCGGCGACGACATAGGGCTCCACTTTGTAGCGGTGCATGTCGATGCGCGTGCGGGCGTGGTTGATCGGATTAAGCATCCAGAAGAGCGCCGCCGCCTTGTCGCCCTCCCCGAGGCCTGCGAAGGCCATCACGGACCAGAGGGCGGCATGGGTGTACTGCCCCCCATTTTCGCGCACGCCCGGCGGATAGCCCTTGATGTAGCCGGGATCGAGCGGCGTGCGGTCGAAGGGCGGCGTGAACAGCAACGCCAACCCGTCGTGGTGCAGGATCAGCTCGCGGTCGACGGCCGCCATGGCCTGGGCCGCGCGGTCGGGCCGCGCCGCGCCGGAGATCACGGCCCAGGATTGGGAGATAGAGTCGATGCGGCACTCTTCGTTCGTCGCCGAGCCGAGCGGAGTGCCGTCGTCGAACCAGCCGCGCCGATACCAGTCGCCGTCCCAAGCCTGGCTTTCGAAGGCGGTCGTCAGCGCCCGCATGTGCTTCCGCCAGTTCGCCGCCCGCGTCGCATCGCCGCGCGCATCAGCGATGCTTGCGAAGGCGTCGAGCGCGGCGTGCAACAGCCAGCCAAGCCAGACACTCTCGCCGCGGCCGCCTTCGCCGACGCGGTTCATGCCATCATTCCAATCGCCACTGCCGATCAGCGGCAGGCCATGGCCGCCGACCGCCAGGCTGGCGTCCAGGGCCCGGGCGCAATGCTCGTAGAGGCTGGCGGTCTCGTCCGAGACGGTCGGCTGGAACAAGCTGTCGCTCTCGCCTGGCTGCAGCGCCTGGCCTGCCAGGAAGGGGACGACCTCGTCGAGCACGAGGGCGTCGGCGGTGACCCTCACATAGTGCGCGACGGCGTAGGCGAGCCAGGCGCGGTCGTCCGATATGCGCGTGCGCACGCCCTGGCCCGAGTGCGGAAACCACCAGTGCTGGACATCGCCCTCGACGAACTGGCGGCTCGCGGCCCTGAGGAGATGTTCGCGGGTTATCGACGGGCGGACCGTGGCGAGCGCCATGCAGTCCTGCAGCTGGTCCCGGAAGCCATAGGCGCCGCTGGCCTGGTAGAAACCCGATCGCGCCCAGACGCGGCACGCGAGCGTCTGATAGGTCAGCCAGCCGTTGAGCATGATGTCCATCGACCGGTCGGGGGTCTTGACCTGAACCGTCCCGACAATGTCGTCCCAGAAACCCCGGACATCCGACAGCACAGCGTCGAGATCGGTCTTGCGGTAGCGGGCGATCAGCGACTGCGCCTCCGCCTCGTCCTGGGCGTCACCGAGGAAGAAGACGATCTCGGCAACACCGTTCGGCGCGATCTCGACCGTGGTCTGGAGAGCGGCGCAGGGATCGAGTCCGGAGCCGATGCGCCCCGAGAGCGAAGTCCCGTTGACCAGGGCCGCCGGCCAGGCGAGCGTGCCATTGCGGCCGATGAACTCCCGGCGGTCGCCGGTCCAGTTCGTCTGGCGTCCCGCGAGGTCGGCGAAGGCGACGCGATCGCCGAAGGCCGGGTTCCACGGGTTGTTCGCAAGCATCGCCCCGTTTTCCGGATCGATGCGCGTGGTGACCGACGGCGCGGCCGCACCGCGCGAAGCGCCGAGAACCCATTCCACGTACGCCGTCACCGACAGTCGTCTGGTGCGGCTCGAAAGATTACGCAATCTCAGGCGCGAGATCTTCAGCGGATCGGCGAGCGGCACATACTCGAGTAGCTCCGCGGCGACGCCGTGCGAAGTGTGCTCGAAACGGCTGTAGCCCCATCCATGCCGTGCCACATAGGTGGCCATTTCGTCCCGGATCGGCAGCGCCGTGGGACTCCAGAGATCCCCCGTCTCTTCGTCCTTAAGATAGAAGGCCTGCCCGGGCCGGTCAGTCACGGGGTCGTTGGACCAAGGCGTCAGCTGATGCTCGCGGCTGGTCACTGACCAAGCGTAGCCGCCACCTTCCGCGGACACCAGGAAACCGAAGCCAGGATTGGCGATCACGTTGATCCACGGCGCCGGCGTTGATTGGCCCGGGCCGATGATCGTCACATATTCGCGGCCGCCCTCGGTGAAGCCGCCGAGCCCGTTGAAGTATTCCACGCCGGGCGGCCGACGCGGGACCTGAAGCTCGGAAGCGGTCGGAGCGCGCTTTGCCGTGACCCGGGGCGAAGGCCTGGCCTCGGGCGCACGCTCAAGCTGATCGGCAAGCCGTCCGCGCTCTCCCATCAGGACAACACGTGCGACGGACGCGAGAAGGGCTCGCACCTCGGGTGAGGTCAGGTCGGCGCGCAGCATGAAGGTGTGCCCGGGTAGTCGCTCTTCGCCAATCTGGGGCCGGGACTGGCTGGCCCTCACTAGGGTTTCCAGCGCGATCTGGAGATCCTGGACGTAGGATGAGGCGCGCTCGTTGAGGATGACGAGGTCCACGGCAAGCCGTTTCATCCGCCAATATTCCACCGCCTGGAGCGCTTCGCGGGCCACGTCGAGTTGGTCGACGTCGGAGATCCGGACAAGGATGATCGGCAGATCGCCGGATATGCCCAGGTGCCACAGACCCGGCTGCCCGCCGCTCCCGCTTTCGATGGTTTCCGACGGTGGGCGCAGCATGGGCGCGGCGTAGATGAGGTGTCCGGCCAGACGCTGGTATTGACCGGCCTCGCCGCGATCAATGCCGAGGTGGTGCAATTGCACCTGGGCTTGCGTCCAGGCGAGCGAGGCGGCGCGCTCGAAGGCGCCGACGTCGTGGTGCTTGTCGACCAGATCGAGGATCTCCTTGCGTGAGGAGGCGACCATCGTCCAGAAGTCGATCCGCGCCGTCGCGCCCGGCGCGATCCGCACCCGGCGGCGCAGGGCGAATATCGGATCGAGCACCGCCCCGGTCGCGCCAGAGAGTGGCCGGCCGCCCATTACTGCGCCCGGCGCGCGAATGCTGCCGCCGCGGCCCAGGAACCGCGCCCGATCGGTCTCGAACTCGCGCTTGCCCGTCGCTACACCGTCGACAACCGCCAGGTGCGCGGCCCAGACCTGCGGCTCCGTGGGCGCCCGCCGCCGCCTCGTCGCCAGTATGGCGCCGAGGCCGGCGAGATGCTCGGTCTCGATGAACAGTTTCGAGAACGCCGGGTGCGTCACGTCGGCGGCCTGTGATGCCAGAACCAGTTCGGCGTATGAAGTCACCTCGACCTCGTGCGGTTGGTCGCCGAAGTTCGAGATCGTCACGCGGCGCACTTCCGCATCGTCTTCGGCGGAAACCAGCACCTCCAGGGTAGTCGCCAGCGTCTTGTCCCGACGCGTGAACTCGGCGCGATCCTCGTTGAAGGTGACCTCGTACGCCTCAGGCTCGGTCCCAATCGGCTGGTAGGTCGCCGACCAGACATCGCCGCTCGCGACCTCCCTCAAGAAGACGTACGAGCCCCAATCGTCGCAAGTGGCGTCCTCTCGCCAGCGCGTCACTACCAGGTCGCGCCAGGTGCTGTAGCCGGACCCGGCCGCCGTAAGCATCACCGAGTAGCGGCCATTCGACAGCAGCTGCGTGGCCGGTGTGGCGCTGTACGGGCTGGCCTTTCGCCAAGCGACAGGTCCTTCGATCTCGCGGACCTTGGCCGCCGACATCGTCTCCGAGACCAATGGCGGGGTCGCCGTGACCTCGCGTGGCACGCGCTCCTGCAGAAGTAACTCCGTCGCTTGAACGATCGGCTCGGCATGGAAGCGGTTTCGCATCACGCCGTCCAGCAGGGCATCGGCGATCGCCGTGATCGTCATGCCCTGGTGGTGAGCCATGAACGCGCGCACGATGGCGACGCGCTCGCCGTCCGGGACCCGGGCCCGCGTGAAGTCCATCGCTTCGTAGAAACCGTAACGGCCGCGGGCGCCGAGGGCCTCGAGGCGCTCGAAGTTCTGCGCGGCGGCTTGAGGGTCGACCATGCTCGCCAGGGCGGTGGCGTAGGGAGCAACCACGGCATTGTCCGCCAGCCCCCTCTTCAGGCCGAGACCCGGAATGCCGAAGCTGGAGTATTGGTAGGTGAACTCAAGGTCTTGCGCGTTGTAAGCGGACTCCGATACGCCCCACGGCGCCCGCATCGTCGCTCCATACTCGATCTGGCGGCGGACGATCAGCCGATTGGTCTGCTCGAGCAGGCTCTCGGATGGCGCCCTCATGACGATGGAAGGCATCAGGTACTCGAACATCGAGCCCGACCACGAGATCAATGCTGCGCCATTCGCCACCCGAGTCACCGCACGGCCCAGGCGGAACCAATGCCGCGCCGGTGCGTCCCTCTTGGCGATGGCCATGAAGCTTGCGAGCCTCGCCTCCGAGGCGAGAAGGTCATAACAGCGCGGATCAAGCGCGCCCTCAGACGCCTGATAGCCGATTGAGAGCAACAGCCGGTCGGGGTCGAACAGAAAGTCGAACTCCATCGACAGCGCTGTCGACCGCGCGCCCTCCTCCAGCGACTTCAGCCGCGCCTCCAGCGAGGCCGCGCGCGGCGCGCCGAGATCGCGCCGGTGGCTCTCTATGCAGGCGCGGACTGCATCCGCCCAATACTGCAGGTCCACCCCCGCCTGGTCGCTTTCTTCGAGAACGATCTGGTGGACCGCGTCGGTCAGGATCGCGGCCTGTTCGGAGAGTTCCGCCAGCCGCTGTTCGATACCGGCGACGCTGGCACTCGCTTGAAGCAGGCCAGACGCTAGCCGTCCGATCTCGTCATCGAGCCGCCGCCATGACACCGCCTGCGATTTGCGCAGGTCGCGCAGCCGGCGAGCCTCGTCCCGGACCAGGTCGAGAGCGTCCGCGACGCCTTGGAAACGCTGCGGGTCCGCCAGGGACGAGGTGCGCCACTCATGGCACGCGTTGGCGAGCGCGACCAGGTGTCCAGCTAGGTTCCCGCTGTCGACCGAGGACACATACTGCGGATCGAGCGGACGCAGGTCGTGTGTATCGTACCAATTGTAGAAGTGGCCGCGGTGCTTCGCCATGCGAGCCATGGTCGCGAGCGTCGCCTCCAGCCGCTCCACGGTCTCGAGTGTCCCGATCCATCCGAAGTCCCGCGCGCATGCTACCGATAACAAATAGAGGCCGATATTGGTCGGCGATGTGCGATGAGCTGTCACCGACTTCGGAGCTTCCTGGAAGTTGTCCGGCGGCAGCATGTTGTCGGCCGGTGTGACAAATGCCTCGAAGAAGCGCCACGTCCTCCGGGCGACCCGGCGCAAAGCATGCGCGTCGGCCTCGGCCAGCGGACGGCGGCCCAAGACCCGAGGCGACAGGCTCGCCCAAAGGGCGACGGACGGAGAGGCGAACCAGGCACCTGCGAACACGACGGCCAACGGCCACGTTTGCCGTCCCCAAAACCAAGCCACCGCTATGGCCACAGCACCGATAACTAACGCGCCCGACATCCGGCGATAGAAATGCAGCACCCGTGGACGCGGCCCGAACGCGGCGTGGGCCGCTGGCACCCATTCGAGAAGGCGGCAGCGCGTCACCGTGAGCCGAACCAGGGTGCGAACGATGGCGTCACCCATCAGCCAGGCCTGGTGCGCCAAGAAAACGATCATCAGACCGGACTGGATGAGCGCAAGACGCAGCTCCGCGCCCAGGGCGCGGATGTGACTGCGCAGCGTCACGCCGGGGCGGCGCGGCGCGATCTCCGCCATCACGGGAATGAGCGGTGGCAGAACGATCGTCGACAGGATGAAGCCGGTCCAGACCGCCGCGTCTTCGAGCGACATGCCCCATCCGGCGATCAGGGCCAGGACAACCGCCGGCGCCGACAGCGACCGCCGTAGGTTGTCGAGCATCTTCCAGCGGCCGATCGCGGGAACGCCCCCTCGCGGCCGACGATCGGCCCTTCGAGGGCCCCGTCCGAACGTCCAAGGAAGCAGCTGCCAGTCGCCTCGCGCCCAGCGGTGGTGGCGAAGAGCGGCGACGTCATAGCGAGGCGGAAAATCTTCCACGACCTCCACGTCCGAGACCAGGCCGGCGCGGGCGAAGATCCCCTCGAACAGGTCATGGCTGAGGAGCGTTGACTCGGGCACGCGTCCGTGCAGCGCCGCCTCGAAGGCGTCCACGTCGTAGATGCCCTTGCCCGTGTAGGAGCCTTCACCGAAGAGGTCTTGGTACACGTCCGAGACCGCCGCGGCGTAGGGATCTATGCCGGTCGCGCTGGAAAACACGCGCAGAAAGAGCGAGCCTTCGCGCCCCACCGGCAATGCGGGTGTGACCCGCGGCTGCAGGATACCGTAGCCTTCGACGACTCGCCCCAGACCGGCGTCCAAGCGCGGCCGGTTGAGAGGATGCGCCATCTTGCCGATGAGCCGGCCGACGGTGTCACGCGGCAGCCGCGTATCTGCGTCCAGGGTGATCACATACCGGACGTCGGCAGGTACGGCGGGCGGCGCCAGGAATGTGGTGTCCTTGGCGCCCCGCAGGAGCCGATTGAGCTCGCGCAGCTTCCCGCGCTTGCGTTCCCACCCCATATAGCAGACTTCGCCCTCGTTCCAAACGCGCCGCCGATGTAACAGCAAGAAACGGTCGCCGCCCGGTGCAGCTCCGTAACGTTGGTTCAGCCTCGCGATGCCAACTTTCGCGGCGGCCAACAGCTCTTCGTCGCCGTCCACGTGCTCGCTTGGTGCATCGCGCCAATCGGACAGCAGCGCGAAATGAAGTTCGCCCTGGGCACTCGCCAGATAGTGTATCTCGAGCCGGCCGATCTGCTCCTCGATGTCCTTGAGCGAGGTCAGCAGCGTCGGCACGGCGACGAGGGTGCGCAGGTCCGCGGGGATTCCGCCACGCAGCTCGAGCCCTGGCAGCAAGGTGGCGCGGAAACCTCGGGTGATGATGTAGTTGACGACCGCAACGGCCAAGTCGATCGCCGGGATAAATCCGAAAATCCCGAGCAACAGCAACCATCTCCACTCCACACCGCTCAACGCGGCAACAGACAGCGGGACGGCCAGCAGGCCGGCTGCGACGACCGCGCCCGCGCCGACATAGCCGCCGATCCCCAACGCACGATAGGCCCGTCCCGGCCAAGCTTTCGGAGATGGCCTGAAACCGATCGCCGCTTCGAACCCGACCCGCCCGGCCGCGATCAAATAGTAGCCGGGATCGGCCAGGCGGACGTTACTGCCGTCGGCATTCGCCCCGAGCGCGCGCCTCGCCGTCTCCACGGCCGCGTGGGTCACCTCCAGTTCGGTAAGTTCACAACCGCGGGCAAGGTGTTCGACGGCGTTGCGATAGAGGTTGCGCGTCCGGAAATCCATGTCCTCGAAGGCGCTTCCGGCCTTGAAGACGTCATCGACCAGACTGACGCGCTCGAACAGCTCCGTCCAATCGACGTCGGAGATGAGACGCATGCTGGTGATGATGTTGCGCACCGTGACGCTGCCGGCGACCTGCCTCTGGTGCTCGTCGCGGACGACGGCGTCGACGGTCTTCCCCTGCCGGACCAGTTGCTCGTCGAGCCACTCCAACGCCGGCGCAATGCTGGGATCCTGATCGCGCAACCGATGGATCAGCTGCACGAGAAAACTGTCTGGGAATGTCGTCTGTGCATGCTGCGGAAGCACCGCCTCGGCTGGTTCGGCGACGCGGCCGCCAACCCCTAGCAACCGGTCCGCCATGACGTCCGCGGTGCGGCGCTCAGCCCGGCTATCAATGACGCGCTTGGCGATCCGCCTGAGGTTCTCGACGAGCACGATGCGCAAGGTGGTCGCCACCGCCCACAGTTCGCCGATGGTCAGCGGCTGCACCTCCTGATAGGCCCGCAGGTAGCGGCGCAGGACCTCCGGGTCGAAAAGGCTGTCAGTATGGGCCACGAACGCCCAGGCCACGCCGAACATGCGCGGATACCCCGCGAAGGGTCCACCGGCGAGCTTGGGCAGCTGCCGATAGTAGCCGGGCGGTAGATCGACCCGGACCTCGCGGATCTGCTTCTCCACCACATGGAAATTGTCAATCAGCCACTCGGCCGTGGGGGTGATGGCAGCCCCCGCATCGATGGCCTCGGCGACATCGCGGTAGGCCGCGAGCAGCACGGCCTCATTGTCGGCGAGTCTCTTCGCCAGTGAGGTGCCCTTCACCTGGCCGGGCGTTACGACTTGCGCGGCGGCGAGGCTGCGTGCGTGTTCCTCAAGCCGCTCGACGCTGAAGAGCTCGGCCCGGATGGGAGCTCCGTCATCCCACGGCGGGGTCGGTCCACGAGCCCCCAGCAATCGCCGCAACGGCAAGCTCAGCGCGGTCTCGAGGCGGGGTCTGCGCCGGCTCGCGAAGTCATCGGTCTCGATAAGCATGGTCTTGCGGCCCCTTCAACGCGGGCCTGCGCCGGCCACGTCACTGCGAACTCGCCCAGCGTCCCCCCGCAGAAGCGGCGCCGAACCGAGGCGAGCTTGAGCCCTGGATCTTTTTAAGCGGCTCGCTCGGGTCGGCACCCTCGACAATCACTTCCGCGCATTCGCCATGGCCGCGGATGGCGTCGGCCAGACAGTTCGCCTCGCGGATCGCCAATTCCCTCGACCAGAAGGGCGTCATCATGCGGCCATCCATCCGGATGGCCCAGCCGTGCCGCTCTTTGACAACGTTAAAAGTGATCATGGCACATGTCACCGCAAATGGCCTGCAAGGAAAGGCAGACGCCGTGCTGCGCCGGATAACCAGGAATGTTTATTTAACATACCGAAGGATCGGCAGCGTTGATCTACGTCAACCAGAACGACGACGTCGACCCACCAGTGTCCTGATCTCGAGGCCGAGCTAATCTGATCTCAACGCTCCACGCGTCCAGATGTTCCGATGGCTCCGGTTCCTGAGCAACCCGGAAAAATCGCGCTGACGCGGGTGGAGCCGCCGTGCCTCGTGTTCGGCGAGTGGCATCTTCGGCATCTGCTTCACTCTTACGCAAGCTAATACAATCAAACCCGCACGCACCTCTCATTGAACAAGGATTCGCCGGTAAGCCGCACGGTAGAGACTGCCGGCCGCATTCTGCCGGTGCCAATCCTGGGCGGCTTGCACCACCGATTTGTCCGGATTTAGTCTCCGCTAAGGACAGGACATGCCAGAGCCACCGCTTCGGGCCGTCGACTGCCCTAAAGGCACGTCCGCTGGGTCAAACAATTCCTTCAGCTCTTACTCGATCCGAGATGGGCCGTGATATAAGCGACCGCCCCGTCAAGGGTGACGAGCTTTGGATAGTCGATCTCAGGGATATCGATGCCAACTCGATGGTGAATAGCGGTAATGAAGTTCAGGAAATCCATCGAGTCGATATCGATAACTTCACGCAGATCCGCGGCCGGATCAACGGTCGCCATATCGAATTCAGGCGCGATGTTATTGAGTTCTTCCTGCACCACTTTGCGTATGTCGATCTCGCTCATAGCTTGTCCGGTTCCTGCAACAGTTTGCCTATCTCGGCCAAAAACAAACCGCCCGCGTGGCCGTCGCTCACCCGGTGATCCGCGGATAATGTGATGGTGACTACCGAGCGCGGCCCGATGGTGCCGTCGACAACCCACGGCCGCGTCACCACCTTGCCGAAGCCGACGATCGCCACTTGCGGTGGATAGATGATTCCATACAGCGCTTCGACTCCGCGCTCGCCAAGACTCGTAACCGTGATCGTCGGGTCTGAAATCTCCGAACCGCGTATACGGCCGCTACGCGTACGCTGAACGAGGTCGCGCATACGTGCCATCAGATCATCGAGTGACAGTTGATCGGCATCGTGCAGCGCTGGCGCCGCCAGCCCCCCGCCGCGAATGGCAATCGCCACGCCGACATGTATGGCTGCCGCCTGTTCGAATTTGTTGTCGCGATAGAACCCATTGAACGCGGGAAAACGGTGAGCGGCCAAGGCGACCGCTTTGATTGTGAGCGCCCCGATCAGCACACGGCTGTCGGGCGGCAGCGCCGCATTCTTCCGGACCAGCCATTGCTCACAAACCGTAATGTCAACCTGATGCTCGAGATAATAGTGCGGGATCTCTCGTTTTGATCTTGCCATGGCGGCGGCGATGGCCACTCGCATAGCGTCGAGATCAAGCCACGGCGCCCGCTTCCTTTCCGGCGGAGCGGCGGCCTCGCCGGCGCGACGCTCGACGTCGGTATAGGTGATCGCGCCCGCGGGCCCGCTACCTGTGACCGTTGAAAGATCGATGCCGCGGTCTTCGGCAAGCCGCCGCGCTGCCGGCGACACGCGCGCGCCCGCCGCCACGCCTAGCGCGACAGGTGGCGGCGATGGTGGCGTAATGGGCGGCCGTTCTAAACGCGGTGCTGCGGGGGGACCGGCCGCGACTGCCGGCGCTGGAGCCGCCGCTACAGCAGCAGGCTTTTCTTCGGCTTCGGTTCGGATTCGCGCCAGCGGCGTCCCCACCGGCACCTTGCTCTTGAGCTCGACCAGGATCTGCTCGATCTGGCCGGACTGGAAGGTTTCGATCTCGATCGCGCCTTTCTGAGTCTCGACCACCGCGACCACATCGCCGCGCTTGACCCGATCGCCGGGCTTGACCAGCCATTCCACTAGCGTGCCGGCCTCCATGTCGGCACCGAGTGAGGGCATAAGGAAGTCGACCACGGCGGCCACTTATGTTCGCCCCAGCGCGGCCTTGGCGGCCGCGACAATCTTAGGCGTTTGCGGGATCGCCGCGTTCTCGAGATGGCGAGGATAGGGAATCGGCACCTCCTCGCTGCAGACACGACCAATCGGGGCGTCGAGCGACCAGAATGCCTGTTCGACGATACGCATGCCCACTTCCGCAGCCAAGCTACCGCTGCGCCAGCCTTCATCGACAATGACCGCACGCCGGGTCTTGCCGACCGACGCCATGATGGTGGCATCGTCGAGCGGCCGCAGGCTGCGCAGGTCGATCACCTCGGCCTCGATGCCCTCGGCCGCAAGCGCGGTTGCCGCCTCGAGCGTCTTCCATAGCGATCCGCCGTAGGTGATGAGCGAAATGTCACGGCCGGAACGGCGAACGGCCGCTTTGTCGATATCGACCGGACCGGCATCCGCGGCAAGCTTGCCGGTCATGTTGTAGAGCATGACGTTCTCGAAAATCAGAACCGGATCGGGGTCCTGCAAGGCGGTCCAAAGCATGCCGCGGGCATCCTCAAGCGTCCCCGGTGCCAACACTTTGATGCCAGGAATATGCGCATACCAGCCTTCGAGGCTGTGCGAATGCTGGGCGGCAAGCTGGCGGCCGGCGCCGGTCGCCATGCGGATCACCAGCGGCACGCCGAACTGGTTTCCCGACATGTGACGTACCGTGGCCGCGGTGTTGAGGATTTGGTCGAGCGCAAGCAGGCTGAAATTCACCGTCATCAATTCGACGATCGGGCGCATGCCGGCCATCGCCGCCCCGATGCCGGCGCCGGTAAATCCGGATTCCGAGAGAGGCGTATCGCGAATCCGCTCAGGGCCGAATTCGGCGAGCAGCCCGTGGCTCACTGCGTAGCAGCCGCCATAGCGGCCGACATCCTCGCCCATCAGAAAGACGCGCTCGTCGCGCTTGATCGCATCGCGAAGCGCCTGCCGCACCGCTTCGCGGTACGTCATCTCAATCGTTTCGGCTTGGATCGTCTCTTGCTTCATGGCATTTCACCGACCGGCGGGCACGGCACTGTCCGCATAGGTGTAGCGGGTGAGTTGCTCGACCGGTTCCCAGGTTCCCGCTTCGGCAAAGGCGACCGCCGCGGCGATCTCGGCATCGATCTCGGCTTCGATCCGGGGCAGTTCCTCCGGATGGATCATGTGATTGGTTTGCAGCCATTGTTGGAAGCGCACGATCGGCTCGTTCTGCCGCCTGGCCTCGACCTCCGCCTTGTCGCGATAGAGCTGGGGATCGAACATCGAATGCGCGCGCAGTCGATAGGTCCGGCATTCCAGAAAATAGGGCTTGTGGCTCTCGCGCACTGCGTGCACTGCCCGACGGGCGGCGGCCTCGACAGCCACCACATCCATGCCATCAACCGCCTCGGAGGCAATCTGGTAGCACGAGGCCTTGCGCTGAATATCCGTTTCGGATTCCGAAAGCGCCAATGCGGTTCCCATGGCGTAGAGATTATTTTCGCACACGAACAGCACCGGCAGCCCCCACAACGCCGCCAAATTCAAGCTCTCGTGAAATTCGCCTTCGGCAACGGCGCCTTCGCCAAAAAAGCAGGCAATGACGCGATCATTGCCCTGCATATGGTCGGCAAGCGCGAGACCAACCGCCAGCGGCAAGCCGCCGCCGACGATGGCGTTGCCGCCATGAAAATTGCGGGCCGCGTCGAACAGGTGCATGGAGCCGCCGCGCCCGCGGCTGCAGCCTTCCTGTTTCCCGTACATCTCGGCCATGACCGTTGTCATCGGGACACCGCGCGCCAGCGCATGTCCGTGCTCGCGATAGGTCGCGACAATCCGATCACGCTTCTCCAGCACCGGGATGACGCCGACCGCGACCGCCTCCTCGCCATCGTAAAGATGCAGGAAGCCGCGGATCTTCTCCTGCGTGTACAGTTCGGCGCACTTGTCCTCGAAGCGGCGGATACGGATCATCTGCTTCAGAAGACCCAACATGTGCTCGCGTGACAAATGCGGCTTGTCGGCTGGTGTGGTCATCGCTCCTCGCTTTCGAGCGTCGAGATGTCACCCTCGGGCAGGCCGAGTTCGCGCGCCTTGAGCAAGCGGCGCATGATCTTGCCGCTGCGCGTTTTTGGCAGGTTCTGCCGGAACGCGATGTCTTTCGGCGCCACCGCTGGCCCCAGGCGTTTACGCGCGTGGCCAAGCAATTCCTTGCGCAGCGCCTCGCTCGGCTCGAAACCGTCCTTCAGCGCAACGTAAGCCTTGACCACCTCGCCGGCCGCGGGGTCGGGAATGCCGATCACGCCCGCTTCCGCGACGGCGGGATGCTCCATCAGCGCGCTCTCCACCTCAAACGGGCCGATGCGGTGGCCGGCGCTCTTGATAACATCGTCGGCACGCCCAACGAACCAATAATAACCCTCGCTGTCGCGCATCGCGAGGTCGCCAGTGAGATACCAGCCGCCCACGAAGCACTTGCGATAGCGTTGTTCCTCGTTGAGATAGGCGCGCATCATCGACGGCCAGCCGGGCCGCAAGGCGAGCTCGCCCATGGCCATCGGCTTGGTGACTTCGCGGACCGCGCCGCCTTCCAGATGCTCGACGATGCCGGCCGTAATGCCGGGCAAAGGGCGGCCCATCGAGCCCGGCTTCACGTCCATCGAACGAAAGTTCGAGATCATGATGCCACCGGTCTCAGTCTGCCACCAGTTGTCGTGGAACGGCTTGCCGAAGGCTTCGACGCCCCATACGACCGCTTCCGGGTTGAGCGGCTCGCCGACGCTCGCCACGAGACGCAATTTTGACAGGTCGAACTTTTTTGCGAACTCGGCGCCGACTTTCATCAGCATGCGGATAGCCGTCGGCGCCGTGTACCAGACCGTGACCTTCTGATCTTGCAGGATGCGATACCAGCGCTCGGCGTCGAACTCGGCCTGGTCGACAATCATGGTGGCGCCGTTGGTCAGCGGCGAGACGATGCCATACGAGGTCCCGGTGACCCACCCGGGATCGGCGGTACACCAGAAGATATCCTCGGCGTGCAAATCGAGCGCGAGGCGGCCGGTGATATGGTGCGCGACGACGGCCTCGTGCACGTGCACCGCCCCCTTCGGCTTTCCGGTGGTGCCGCTGGTGAAGTGCAACAGGGCCATGTCTTCGGGGGCTGTCCGAACGACTTCGAACGAGTCCGAAGCCTCCGCCAAGGCCGCGGCGAGATCGATTGTGTCCGGCGGTAGGCTGGCTGAACATTCCGTCAAGAAGATGTGTTTCAGGGCAGTGAGTTCTTTTCGCCAGGGCTCAATTTTGCGGCGGTAGAAAGCTTCGGTGGTGATGAGCGCCCGGGCATCGCCGATCGTCATGCGGGATTTGATCGGCTCGGGTCCGAAGGCCGAAAACAGCGGCGAGAAGACGCTGCCGTTCTTCAGCGTGCCGAGCGCGGCGATGTAAAGTTCCGGCACGCGGCCGAGCAGCGAGAACACGCGGTCGCCCTTCGCTATGCCGCGTTGCGCCAGGACATTGGCGAAGCGATTCAAAGCCGCGCCAAGCGCTGCATAGGTGAAATCGCGGATGCTGTCGTCGCGGCCGATCCAGCGCAGAGCGAGTTTGCCGCCGCGCCCGACCTTCACATGCCGGTCAATCGCCTCGTGGGCAATATTGAGGCCGCCGCCGGGAAGGCCATCAAGCAGCCCGCGCGCCTGCGCCCAGGAAAACGTCTTGGCGTACTCGTCATAGTCAACAAGGTTGGCGCCAGCGCAGGCGTCACGGCGTTTTCGAATTCGCTCCCATTCCATGGCCGGCCTCGGACTAATTCAGCCCCACGCGCGGGCTCCTCGCCGCGCTCCCATTGATCACGTTCGCGGTCCGACTGTCGTGCGGCCAGCCCAATAAAATAACCAAGCACAACTTGCGAGTAGCGCATTGATGAGGATCAAAACATGTTGGCACATGTCACAGCGCATAAAAGCCACGCTAAAATAATCAGCTACATTGAAAACGGGGCAATAGTGTTTACTGATTTAGGTCAATGATTTTTTCGCGAATTACAGTTTTATTTTGTTTGCGCACTGGAGAGGTTTGTTGCCTGAGGAGCTTCGGCTTCTGTGGTGCGTAAATTGCGGGCGCCCTCGGTATTGCCCCCTTTCTCCCGGCACATTGCCCGAGGGCGTCCCGCTGTTTCTTATTCACTGAGAGGCGATCGCGCATGCCTCATCCGTGATTTCATACAGATCATCAATATCGTTAAATCTGGCAGTTGAGACTGCAACATGGTTGGCGCCGCGGTTGATGCGAGAATTCATCCACAAGATACCGCATCGCGAATTTTGATCGTCGAGGAAGAGCCGCGCTTCGCCATTAGCGCAGGCCGCAATCCGCCGGCTGGGCAGTAGCGGCAGACGTAAAGCCATGAACGAGTTTGCAAGTGAAATCTCCCGCCACGTGTGGCGTTCCAAGTACCGGTACGTCGATCGCACGACGAGCGAACATAGAATTGCCGACAGTTGGCGTCGGATTGCGCGCGCACTCGCGGCGGTCGAGCCCAAGGACGCGGCGACCTGGGAGAGCCGCTTTTTCAGCATCCTGCAGGATTTCAAGTTCCTCCCCGGCGGCCGCATTCAGGCTGGCGCGGGAACGGCCCGAAAGGTCACGCTGTTCAACTGCTTCGTCATGGGCAGAGTTGACGACTCGATCCCCGGCATCTTCCGAGCCTTGCAGGAAGCCGCGGTCACGATGCAGCAAGGCGGCGGCATCGGGGTCGATTTTTCCACCCTGAGGCCGCGCGGCATGCAGGCAAAAGGCGCTGGCAGCATCGCGTCCGGTCCGGTCTCCTTCATGCAGGTGTGGGATTCGATGTGCGGCACCATTTTATCGACCGGCGCGCGCCGCGGCGCCATGATGGCCACTCTGCGCTGCGATCATCCCGATATCGAAGAGTTCGTCGCCGCCAAGCAACAGGCGGGACACCTGCGCCGCTTCAACCTATCGGTCCTGGTGACCGACGCTTTCATGGCGGCGGTGCGCGGCGATGCTGACTGGCCGCTGGTGTTTCCTGCCGCGGCGTTCGACGGAGAAGGCGAGACGGTCGCGCGTGAATGGCCGGGCTCCGCCGGACCGATGCCATGCCGTGTGGTGCGACACGTCCGCGCCCGCCAACTCTGGGACCGCATCCTGCACGGAACATACGACTATGCCGAACCCGGTGTCTTGTTCGTCGATCGCATCAACCAATTCAATAATCTTTGGTACCGCGAGCAGATCAGCGCCACCAACCCGTGCGGGGAAATTCCACTGCCGCCCTATGGCGCCTGCGATCTGGGTTCGCTCAATCTAACGCGCTTCGTTCTGTCGCCGTTCACACCGGAGGCGCAGATCGATTTCAGCAGCTTGCAAGAAACAACGCAGATCGCCGTGCGGCTGCTCGACAACGTAGTCGACGCATCGCAGTTCCCCCTTCCGCAACAGGCGGAGAACGCGCATGGCACGCGGCGCATCGGACTTGGTATCACGGGCCTCGCCGATGCTTTCGTCATGCTCGGGCTGGCCTACGGCAGCGACCGCTCATTGACCGTCGCCGCGGACGTGATGTGCCAGATTTGTCACACCGCCTATCGGGCCTCCATCGACCTCGCTCAGGAAAAAAGCAGCTTTCCATATTTTGAACGCGATCAATATCTACGCGGCGTCTTTATCCGTAGCCTGCCTGAAGACATTCAGAAGGGAATTGCAGCGCACGGCATCCGAAATAGCCATCTGATTGCGATCGCGCCGACCGGCACGATCAGTCTCCTGGCCGGCAACGTATCGAGCGGACTGGAGCCGATCTTTGCCGCCTCCTTTGCGCGCAAAATACTTGCAGCAGATGGAACGCCGAAGGAGTTCTTGCTCGCCGACTATGCATTTGAGTTGTGGCGTACGACGACTGGGGCCCCGACACCGGCCCCGGACGGCTTTGTCACGACCGCTGACCTCCCTGTTCGCGCCCATCTCGACATGCAGGCAGCACTGCAGCCATTCGTCGACAACTCGATCTCCAAGACCATCAATGTTCCCGAGCATTGCCCGTTCGACGAATTCAAACGGATCTATGATCTGGCCTATGACATGCGCCTGAAGGGCTGCGCCACGTTCCGGCCCAATCCGGTGACGGGGGTCGTCCTGACGGAAGCGGCATCTGGCGATGAGGCCCCGCACTGCTGCGCCCTCGAGCGCGAAGCGGACTGAGCGAAGACCCGCGCCCCTTGATGGGAGACTCGTGCGGCGACGTTGACCTGGGTCAATGCATTTTATTTCTAAATGTGCAATCTGAAAATTGTTCGGTTTCAATGGAGGATTTTCCATGGCTGAAACTGTAACCAAGCTACCCGTGAAACAGGAAAAGACATCGGAGCGCGCAGCCGCCGTGGAAATGCGACGAGCGCTGTGCTCATTTCATTGTTGCAAACCCTGGTTGATAAGGGCGTCGTCTCCAACACCGATGTTCGCGCCCTCTTGACCAAAGCCGCGAGCGACCTCGGACCGCACGACTACACGGCGCCCGTTAAGGGCGCGATTGGCGTGATCCTTGACGATATTCTGCCTAAGTTTCCCGAAGACGGTGGCGACTGATTACCCTCCATCCCTGGACATATCGCCATGACCACGATTTCGGACCTCAATGCCGCGGTGCCCGCGGCCGAAGATTGGGTCGACGACCTTATGCGGCGTCTCGGCTGGCAGGATCGAGAGCGCGTTTATCTGGCATTGCTCGCGACCTTGCACGCCCTACGTGACTGTCTAGCGCGGGACGAAGTTATCTATATCGGCGCACAGCTGCCGGCGCTTTTGCGCGGTCTCTATTACGAAGGCTGGCATCCCAGCGCGCGACCGACGACGACGAAGCCGGAACACATTTCTGGAACGAATTCATGACGGCGTGCACCGCGACCCCGGCGTGGACACGGAACAGGTCGCGCGCGCGGTATTCGCCCTGCTCGCGGCGCGATTGCCTGCTGCCGAGATCGAGGATGCGAAGGCCGCCACGCCAAGCGTGCTGCACAACCTCTGGCCAAGCTAAGGCGAATGCCTAGCTCATGAGCGCCCCCGCGGAAATGAGCTCAATCGAGCCGCCGCGCGCAGACAATTCGCCTTTTTCTGTGCGGCGATGTCATGCTCGGGCGCGGCATCGATCAAGTGCTGCCGCATCCATGCCGCCCAATCCTGCACGAAAGCTATGTTCACTCGGCACTGGACTATGTGCGCCTCGCCGAGGAGGCCCATGGCCCAATCCCGCGGCCTGTCGTGCCGTCGTACATTTGGGGCGCGGCCCTGGACGAGCTGAACCGTAGCCAGCCGGATGCGCGCATCATCAATCTCGAAACAGCCATTACGCGCAGCGAGGACTTTGCGCCCAAAGGCATCAATTACCGAATGAGCCCGGAGAACGCGGATTGTCTGACCGCCGCCGCCATCGACTGCTGCGTGCTTGCCAACAACCACATACTCGATTGGGGGCGCGTTGGGCTACTCGACACCTTGACGGCACTGGAGCGTCTGCAGATCAAGTCTGCAGGCGCTGGTCGCCAATCTTGACGAGGCCACCGCCCCGGCAGTCCTGAAAATTGCCGGCAAGGGTCGCGTGCTGATCTTTTCATTCGCGGCGGTGACGAGCGGTACGCCGCGCAGCTGGGCCGCAACACGGGACGCACCGGGGGTAAACCTTCTCAGCAGACCTATCGGAAGCGACCGCGGTCCGCATCGGCAACCAGATCGCGCGTCAGCGACAAGCGCATGACGTGATTGTCGTTTCAATTCATTGGGGGCCCAATTGGGGTTATGACATTCCGGAGCAGCAACGGCACTTCGCCCATGCCCTCATCGAGCACGCCGACGTTTCCGTCATTCACGGCCATTCTTCGCATCATGTGAAGGGCATCGAGGTTTACCGCAGTCGGTTGATTCTCTATGGCTGTGGCGATTTCCTAAATGACTATGAGGGCATTCAAGGCTACGAAGACTATCGTGGCGATCTCGCTTTGATGTATTTCGCCGATATCGAGCCCGCCAGCAGGAATCTCGCTGCAGTCGAAATTGTTCCCCTCCAGAATCAACAAATACAGTCTTGTTCGTCCACCCGCCCCCGATATCGATTGGATACGACAAATGCTGGATCGGGAAAGCCGTGATTTCGGGACTGGGGTTGCGGCGATATCACATGGGCGGCTTACGCTGGCTTGGCCCGGTAGATCAGCCACTTAAATAGCGTTTGATGAGCGCCTCGTCAGGTGCCAGCGGGCGAAGCAACGGGCTTTACCAGTTCACCGAGATCCGGCTCACCACAGTGAGCCAAGATCACCTTGCGGACCGAGTCTCGCAACTGCAGAAGCGATGAGAAATCCGTTCCGGAAGGCTTGATCGCATCCTCGATCTCGATGCGAAGAGGCGTCCACCGAGGAAACCATTGATCGCTGCGCAGCATCGATCGGGTGCCGCGAATAACGCCCGGCAATACCGGCAGGCCGGCTTCCGCGGCCACCTTGAACGCCCCGAGATAGAAGCCGGAGAGCCCTGCTCGGCGCGTGAACGTGCCTTCCGGAAAATACACGATATTACGGCCTTGCCGCGTGGCGGCGATGATGGCCTCTGTGTCGGCGAGACTCGCGCTGATGTCGTAACGCTCGACAAACAATGCACCTAGCCGGCGCAGGAACGGTTCCGCAAAAATCTGACCGGCTAGTTCTCTCTTAACCACATACAAGGGTTCGCCCGGTAGAACCGCACTGAGAACCAGCGCATCCATGTAGCTCGAATGATTGAAGACCAGCATCGCATTGCCGCGCGGGATGCGGTCGAGACCTGTGACGGTAACCGGAACACCGATGGCTGCCAGAGCGGCGCGGGCGATGCCCTGAATCGCCCGCCAGCGCCAAACAAGACGTGGCAGAATCAAGACGGCGAACCATGCGAGTGTGAAACTCAATGCCACGACGATCCACCACCAAGCGGCGTAGAGCGTCTCGCGAAGAAGTCTGCCTCGCCGCATGAACTGGGGGCCAATCCCTGCAAGCGACAGGCGCAGGATTTGCCGCCACAGCGCGCGCTGCGGAGCGCCGATTTGCCCACTTTCGTAAAGTTCCTTGGCGGCGCTCCGGCGGATCTTCCCGCTCGATGTCTTGGGCACCGTCCGCGGTGGGGCAAGGACAACCTCATCGGGCGGCGTCCCGGCGATGTCGCTCGCAACCTCTTGCGCGCGCGCTTGCAGCTCCGCGCGAGCGGCGGGGTCGATCTCACGCGTCTCGGCTAACACGACCACCCGTTCCGTGCCGGAGGCGCGATCAGTAACGCCGAACACCGCGACGCAGCCCTTGCGGATGCCCGGAATCTCGGCGACGGCGTCTTCGACTTCCTGTGGATAGATATGGCGGCCGGCACGGATGATGATGTCCTTGACGCGACCTGTGATGCAAACGTCGCCGCCGGCCATATAGGCGCGGTCGCCACTGTCGAGCCAACCATTGTGAAAAAGTTCGCGGGTTTTAGTCTCGTTGCGGAAATAGCCGCGTGTTGTCGAGGGCCCCCGGAACTCGAGCCTTCCTTCCCGCCGTTCGCCGAGTTCGTATCCCGCCTCATCGACGATGCGTATCTCGTGGCCGGGTAGCGGCAGGCCGCATGGCACGATTTCAAGCGGCTTTGGGTCTTCCGGCCTTGCCGGCTCGGCCACCCCGTCAGCGCTCAACCGATCACGGTTGACGCGATCGATTATGGGCGGGCGACCGAGCGGTGGAAACGCGAGTCCCACCGCGCATTCCGCGAGACCATAAACCGGCGCCATCGCCTGCGCAGGAAAGCCATAGCGGCCAAACCGGTCGATAAATCGCCGCAACGTCTGCACGCTGACCGGCTCGGCGCCATTCGCAACCATGCGCAACGAACTGAGATTCAGCCCCTCAAGATCGGCATCGGCAATTTTATTGAGGCACAACTCGAAGCCGAAGTTAGGAGATGCGGAGAAGGTGGCGCGAAAGCGATGGATTGCCCATAGCCAACTTTCCGGCCGCACAAGGAAGCTCAATGGCGACATGGCGTAAAGTGGCGCTGCAAAGTGCAGGCACCCCAGCCACGCCCCGATGAGGCCCATATCGTGGTAGAGCGGCAGCCAGCTAACGAAGACGTCAGCCGAACTCGCTTCCATAACCCCACCCATAGCCCTGATGTTGGCGAGCAGATTGGCGTGACTAAGCACCACGCCCTTTGGATCGCCGGTGCTGCCGGATGTGTATTGGATGAGTGCGACGGAATCAGAATTGCTAGGCGGAGGCAGATTGATGGGCGCCTTCGACGCCTCAAGACTTCGCGACGCTCTCGATGGCGTTCAAGCTTTCCACCTGCGCGCGCAGCAGCCCGGCCAGCCGGCGTCCCTCGGGCAACGTAATCAGCAGGCAAGCACCGGCATTGCGCAGAATGCCGATCTGGCGGCGCAAATGATCCTCGATCTGCGACAGCCGCATCGGTGGATAGATCGGTACCGGAATAGCACCAGCATAAAGGATGCCAAAAAAGGCGATGAAATAATCGATACTGGTCGGCAGCATCAAGGCAACGCGGTCACCTGGCATGACGTCACGCGCGATCAAGCCGCGCGCAATGATGCGCGCTCTATCTGCGAGCTCGGCATACGTCAGGCTACCGAGAACCGTTGCCTCGTCCTGCAGCACCGTCAGGTGCAGGCGATCGGGATGCCGCGCCGCATGCCACTCGAGAACCTCGATCAGGGTCCGCGCCTCGCTCGCAGCCGGCACCGATGGAAGAGCAGGACCCGATGGCGTTACAAGAGCCGCCCGCCGCGGCGCAGGTCCGGCCTGTTCCAATGCCCGCACGAGATCATGCACCGTCTCCGCCTCGCCAATGGTCTGCGCAGGGAGCCGCACGCGGAATGCGCGTTCGATCCGCAGGATCAGCTCGGTTCGAGCTAAGCTATCGATCCCCAAATCACGCTCGATCCGGCTGGACGGGCGAACGTCGATGAACCTAATGCGCTGGGGGTGCAGTTCGCGTACGAGCGCCGCGACAAGCACGATCACATCGCGTTCGCGCAGCGCCTGCTCAGCCAATGCGGCAGGCGATTCCGCCTCATCAAGCCGCTCCGACATGGCCAAAGAATAGAATTCCGGGGGCGAGCGGTATTGATACTGATCAAACCGGCAAACGGCAGTCGAGCCTAGAAATAGTTAGCTTTTGGGCATGACCCGAAAGGCCCGCGGCCCTTTGGCGATCTAATTTGGCGAATGTCAGGATCGGTTTTACCTTTGCTTAGCTACCCGTTGCCAACGAGTTGTGACTGCGATGGACACGGCGAACAACGAGCGACCGCAGCGGTCCGCCGTCTCCGACGACGCTATCGGCGGTTGCCAGGCGAGCACGTTGTGGGGGCTTTTTCGCGAACGTGTACGGCGAAGCCCTGACGCCGTTGCCTACCGCGATTACAATCGTTTGGAAGGAGGCTGGCGCGATCACACATGGATTATGATTTCCGAACGCGTTGACAGGTTCCGTGCCGCACTCGCGCAGGAGAACATCACGATTGGCGACCATGTGGCGGTTCTGTTGCCGAACGGAATCGACTGGGTATGTCTCGACTTGGCCGCGCATGGATCGGGCTTGGTTGTCGTCGGTCTTTACCCGCACGATACTGCGGCAAGCAATGCATACATCCTCGGCCATTCCGAAGCCTGTCTGGTTCTTCTCGATACCGAGGCGCGCTGGAAGTCCCTCTTGCCATTTCGCTCTAACTTCCCATCGATCGAGCGTGTATGGGTCCATGACGCAAGGGGCAACCCTGCTCCCTCGGCCACTGGACCAATCGTACGCCAACTCGCCGATGTCCTTACAATCGCTGCTGAGCCGCCGCCGCAACATCCGGCAGCGCCGCGCGACCTCGCGACACTCATCTACACCTCCGGCACCACTGGTCGGCCGAAAGGCGTGATGCTGTCGCACTACGCATTACTTTGGAACGCTCAAGCGTCCGCCGCTGTGATTCCACCCCGCCGGGACGACGTGTTTCTGTCGATTCTGCCGATGGCCCATGCATTCGAGCGCACCGTTGGCTACTACCTTCCCATGATCGGCGGCAGCATCGTTGCATACGCGCGATCAGCGCAGGAATTGCGCGCGGATCTCGCCGCCATGCGCCCCACGGCGATGCTCGGGGTTCCGCTTCTTTTCGAGCGAATGTCTGCCGCAATATGGGAAAAGGTCGCAGGAAGCGTGGCAAAGCGGAACCTGCTGCGCATGACCATTTCTATCGGTTGGCGCCGTTTTGTTGCTGCCCGGCACCGGGCCAATCCGGGGCTGGCCGTGCGACTCCTCTGGCCCTCACTCAAACGATTCGTCGCGATGCCGGTGCTGACGGCCTTCGGCGGCCGCCTGCGCGTCGCGATCAGCGGAGGAGCGCCGCTGGACCAAGGCGTCGCTCGAATGCTGATCGGATTGGGTCTGCCGTTGGTAGAAGGATATGGCCTCACCGAAGCAGCGCCGGTGGTCGCGGCTAACGGACTCGATGACAACCTGCCCGGCTCGGTCGGACGTCCATTAGATGGCATTGAGGTCAAGCTCACTTCACAAGGTGAACTGCTGGTCCGTTCGCCTTCGATCATGATGGGCTATTGGAAAGATGACGCCGAGACGGCACGCGTGCTCGATTCCGCGGGCTGGCTGTCGACCGGTGACGTCGCCGAGATAAACGAGGATGGCCGCATCTTCATTCGTGGCCGCCTCAAGGAGATTATAGTTCTATCTATCGGCGAAAAGATCAATCCAAACGTGGTGGAAGCGGAGCTTACCCGGGATCCTCTATTCAAACAGGCCATGGTGGTTGGCAACCGCCGCCCATATCTCACTGCCGTTATCGTATTGAACGCCGATGCCTGGAGACTTCTTCGCTGCCGACAAAGGCCTTGAACCGCGACGGCCAAATCACGCGGCCAGCCAAATCGAAGTGCTTGCAAGAATCACACAGCTTCTCGTCGCCCTACCTCGGTATGCGCAAGTTCGCGCCGTCCATCTTACGTTGGAACCATGGACGATCGAAGCTGGGTTGCTGACGCCGACACTTAAGATCAAGCGCGACGTTGTCGTTCCGCTTTTCGCCAAGGAAATCGACGATTTGTACGCTAAGCAGTAAAACCGCTGCTGGCTATTCGCAAACGCGAGACGCATGGCTCACATTGAAGGTGACGAACCTGAGATTAGGGTCTGGACTTACAATTTGATCCAATAGAGCGCGCCGACGAGCGTAGTTGCGGCCTGGAAGTTGCGGGCGAGCTTGTCATAGCGGGTGGCGATACGTCGCCAATCCTTGATGCGGCAGAAGAAGTTTTCGATTTTGTGACGCCGCCGGTAAAAGCGCTTGGGGCAATAGGCTTTCTTGGTGGCGTTGCAGCGGTTCGGGATGACCGGCAGGGCGCCTTCGTCCCTGATCTGCTGCCGTACCTTTTCGCTGTCGTAGGCTTTGTCTGCCGTGACGGCCAGCGGCGATCGGGGCGTGTTCAGTATCTCTTCAACGACTTGGCTGTCATGGACCTGTCCGCCCGTCACCATGAAACTCAGCGGCCGACCTTTGCTGTCGACAATCGCGTGGATCTTTGTGGTTCGGCCGCCCCGGCTGATACCGATCGCCTGATTTTTCTCCCCCCTTTTGCGCCACTCGCCGCGCGGTGAGCTTTCACAATGGTGCTGTCGATCAGATACAGACTATCGCGCGATTTCAATGCCAGCTGGTCGAAGACGCGCTTCCAGATCCCACGGCGAGACCAACGGTTGAAGCGATTGTACGCGGTCGTGTAGGGGCCATAGCGTGCCGGCAAGTCCCGCCAAGGCATCCCGGTGCGCAGGACGTAAAAGATCGCATTCATGATCTTGCGATCGTCAACCCGCGCGCTCTTTCGACTCTTCGGCAGTAGCGGCTCAAGCAACGCCCAGTCCTCATCGCTCAGATCAAATCGCATGACCCACCTCCGCACACGGCGAATCATATTCGTTCAGGCTTTTCAATAAATTATGTGGGTACAGACCCTAGCATTACAGTTGCGTTTTGTGTTGACTTCTGAATCCATGGGCCACCATGATTCGGGAGATCATGGATGGCAGGCGCATCGATCGAGACGACGCTGGAGCTTTGGGCGTCGTCGCTGCGGGATGTGAAGGCGCGGATACGTCCGTTGTTCACGCAGGAGCGGGTGGCGTCGTCGGCGGGACAGTTTCTGGACGGGCTTGCTTGGGAACGAGCCGCGCAAGACGGGCTGGATGCGGGCGGAAGCGGCGGGCGATCCCGGCCCGTGGCGCCAGCAGGCGATCCTGGGCCGCGGTCGGTGGGACGCCGATGCGTTGCGCGACATCGTGCGCGACTACGCGCTGGAAACACTGGCCGATGATGAGGCGGTTCTGGTCATTGACGAGACCGGCTTTCTGAAGCAGGGCAAGGCGTCGTGCGGAGTTGCGCGCCAGTACACGGGCTCGGCGGGCAAGATCACCAACTGCCAGATCGGCGTGTTCGCCGTCCTATGTGTCGCGCCACGGCCATGCCTTCATCGATCGGGCGCTGTATCTGCCGAAGGAGTGGACGGACGATCCCAAGCGCCTGAAGGCGGCGCATGTGCCGGACGATGTGGGCTTTGCGACCAAGCCGCAGATCGCGCGCCAGATGATCGCGCGGGCGATCGCCGCCAAGGTGCCGTTCGCCTTTGTCGCGGCGGACAGCGTGTACGGCACTGGCGATATCGAGACCATGCTGCGCAAGGCGGGCAAGGGTTATGTTCTGGGCGTTGCCGCCAACCATGTGTTCCACTCCTGGGGCAAGAAGCAGCTTGTTGGCGGCACTGCCGCAAAGATCGCACAAAACCTTCCCAAGAGCGCCTGGCGGCGCCTGTCGTCCGGCGAAGGAACCAAAGGCCCGCGCCTGCACGACTGGGCCTATCTCGAATTGGCCGATCTCGATGCCGCCGAATACAACAGCACCCTCACCGGAAAGTGGACGCGCGGCCTGCTGATCCGCCGCAACATCGCCGATGGTGATCTGGCCTTCTTCTCCACCTGGTGTCCCAAGGGCACGCCCATGAAAAAGCTGGTGTCGGTGGAAGGCCATCGCTGGGCGATCGAGGACAGCTTCGAGACCGCCAAGAACGAACTCGGCCTCGATCACAACGAGACCCGCTCCTGGCATGGCTGGCACCGGCATGTCTCGCTCGTCATGCTCGCCTTCGCCATGATGGCCGTCATCCGTCATCACGCCAATGCCGTGCCGCCCAAAAAAACGATGCCACGTCTTCGGACAAGACGTCGCTCCTGATCCGCTGGTCGATCCAGGAAATCCGCCGCATCGCCATCAAGCTCGCACAGCGGCGCATCCAGCCCGCGCACGTCATCGCGTGGTCGCTCTGGCGACGCGCTCACCAAGCCGAAGCACGCCGCGCCCATCTCAAAACGAAAATGCAACTGTAATGCTAGGGTCTGTACCCAGATAAATGATTGAATAGTTTGAACGAACATGATTCACCGTGCGCGGAGGTGGATCATGCGATTTGATTTGAGCGACGAGGAATGGGCGCTGCTCGAACCGCTGCTGCCGAAGAGCCGAAAGAGTGCGCGGGTTGACGACCGCAAGATCGTGAATGCGATCTTTTACGTGCTGCGCACCGGCATGCCGTGGCGGGACTTGCCGGCACGCTACGGTCCCTACACGACGGCATACAATCGCTTCAACCGCTGGTCTCGCCGAGGCATCTGGAAGCGCGTTTTCGACCAGCTGGCATCGAAATCGCGCGACAGTCTGTATCTGATCGACAGCACCATCGTGAAAGCTCACCGCGCGGCGAGCGGAGGAAAAGGGGGGAGAAAAATCAGGCGATCGGCATCAGCCGGGGCGGCCGAACCACGAAAATCCACGCGATTGTCGACAGCAAAGGCCGGCCGCTGAGCTTCATTGTGACGGGCGGACAGGTCCATGACAGCCAAGTCGTCGAAGAGATACTGAACACGCCCAGATCGCCGCTGGCCGTCACTGCAGACAAGGCCTACGACAGCGAAAAAGTGCGCCAGCAGATCAGGGATGAAGGCGCTTTGCCGGTCATCCCGAACCGCTGCACCGCCACCAAGAAAGCCTATTGCCCCAAGCGCTTCTACCGGCGGCGACACAAAATCGAAAACTTCTTCTGCCGCATCAAGGATTGGCGGCGTATCGCCACCCGCTACGACAAGCTCGCTCGCAACTTCCTGGCCGCTACCACGCTCGTCGCTGCACTCTACTGGATCAAATTGTGAGTCCAGACCCTAGTCTCGAAAATCTAAATTTAGACCCTAATAATAATTGAAGCGTATGGTTGTACGAACTTAACGCTACATCTCCCGAACAATCGGGAATGGTCGAAGTGTCCTGCATCTGTCGTTCGGTTATGCCCATTGACGATTGGGGGCACCGTGGTCCACATCGACTTTTTCCGACTGCGCTTTCTCATAATAGACGATAACATTCACATGCGCAAAATACTGCGCACGCTTCTGCACGCCTTTGGCGCGCGCGAAGTCCATGAGGCGGAAGACGGCGCGGCCGGCCTGAATGCCTTCACCGATCACACCCCCGATATCATCATCACCGATTTGGCAATGCCGATATTTGACGGGATCGAACTCACCCAGATGATTCGCCAGCCTGGCGCCAACTCCAATCCTTACGTCGCCATCATCATGGTTACCGGGCATTCGGAAAGGAAACGGGTGTTCTCGGCGCGCGATGCCGGCGTCACCGAATTCCTGGTCAAGCCGATCTCGGCCAAGGGCCTGTATCAACGCATCGTTGCCGTAGTCGCGAATCCGCGCCCGTTCATTAAGACCAAGACCTATTTCGGCCCCGACCGCCGCCGTACCGTCAATCCGAACTATGCCGGCACCGAGCGCCGCAAAGGCGGCAAGGCCGATATCATCAAGCAGACTCCCATGTTCGAGAAATCACGCTCCTCCAGCTAAGACCAATGTCCGCAGTTACTCCTCCAATAGCGGACATTTCGTTTCAGAGGTGCCGATCCCGCAAGGCATCGATTCCGATGAGTCTTCCAACCACAGACGCAAGATTTTCGGGGATCTCCACGATTTCCTTTCCAAGAACGGGCGCGTGCAAAGCGCCCGGCATAATCCGGCCATAGCAGGTCACAAGGAACTCTCCATTCGCGTCAGTTGTGATCGAGACCGAACGGACCCCACCGGGTTTGTCATGGATGAGCGTGAAGCTCAAACTGGTTTCATCAATAACGAAGTCTCGCGCGCCCAAACTGACGAGGAAGCCCTCTCCGCCGAGATGGTCCATGATCGAGGAGGCGCTCACCGATGAGTCTCTCCCTTTATTTGAACGTAACATAACATATGGCGGGCGCTTTCAGCATTCACCGACGCTGCATAGAGCCTACCGGCAGTGCAGTAATTTCGCTCTGCATTTGTCGCTTATGGTCGGGTGGGATCGAGGCGCGGACCGGGCTTCGAATGATGCCGACGTTTCCTCGATCCTCCCTATCATTCCGTACGGCGGGTTTTCCCCAGTACGGCTGGAAGGCTGGCGTATCAGGCGGGACCTTCCCGGCGCGCAATCAGCTTAAGCCTGCTCCCGGCATGCGCTGACCGACGACCGGTTTGTCTTCGCCCTTCGTGCACCTCGTGGTCACTTCGGTAGTCCCGCTCTGTGTCGGGCTGTGGATTCGATAATGCACCGCCTGGTGGGTGACTAGCCCACCGCCCCAGGGGCCCTCGCTCAGGTCCGGGTTGTAGTGTCCCGGTCCGTCATCACTTAGTCGGCCCCATCCGCCCCACTCGCAGGCACATCGCGATTTCACCGCACGGCGGCTTATACGCGATGCCTTCGCTGTGCGGGAGCGCCGAGGCGACCCGCGAGTGGTTCCGGGCTTTCACTGCACATTCCTTCCTGGCATGCCGTCCTCTCCGACCCCGGGGAGTTCGACATCGATATCCAGATACATCGATGCCGACATTGGCCTTCGCCGATGATCAGCGGCTCGGCACTCCCGACACTCCCGCAATCCGTTTCGCGCGGGCGGTCGATTTCGAGGCTTCACTGGTTCGCTTCCGCTACGGCCTGTCAGGTTGCTCGCCCCCCTGCACGGATCAGACTGGAACGCCCAGCCATCGGGGACTTTTACTTCCAGGCTTCCAACGGATCGGTCTCCCTCCCCGTTGCTGGATATGACTACAACAGCGACTGGACTCCTCTGTTGGCGGGACTTTCACCCGCTGGAATGGCAGCTAGCCTCGCTGCACGGTCATTCGCGACCGAGCAATTCAGCACCAGTTCCGGCCAATGTCCGCTATGCACCCAATAGATGGGGTAATCGGCCGGCCAGCTTGTGGATAGCTGAAGATTTTGGGTGCTGCGCTTCAGGCTGATGGTGAAACGAGGTCCGTGGTTACGGCCTCAAGCATCAGAAGGAGAAGCGCAGCATGGACCATTTTGCTGGACTAGACGTTTCGGTCAAGGAGACGAGCGTCTGCATTGTGGATGACACGGGCAGGATCGTGCGGGAAGTGAAGGTGGCGAGCGAACCTGAAGCTCTGCTGCAGGTGCTGACGAACCCCGCCTACCACTTCAAGCGGATTGGACTGGAAGCCGGGCCGCTGTCGCAATGGCTTTTCAGCGCTCTTGCCGAAGCAGGCTTGCCGGTGATCTGTGTCGAGACGCGGCACATGCGGGCGGTGTTGAAGGCGCAGATCAACAAGACCGACCGCAACGATGCGCGCGGCATGGCGCAGATGATGCGGGCGGGACTTTATCGTCCGGTGCATGTGAAGACGTTACGCAGTCAGAAACTGCGAATGCTGCTGACCCATCGCAAGCTGCTGCAGTCGAAGGCCATCGCCATCGATAACGACCTGCGCGGCACCTTGCGCAACTTCGGCCTCAAGGTGGGCGTGGTGGGAACGGTGAAGTTCGAGGCGCGCATCAAGGAGCTTGTCGAGAACCTCCCCGATCTGGCCGTGCTGGTCGAACCGCTGCTCATTGTCCGGCGGGCGCTTCGCGAGCAGATCGGCATTCTGCACCGCCGCTTGCTGGCCATCGTCCGGGACGATGAGGTGTGCCGGCGCCTGATGACGGTCCCCGGTGTCGGCCCTGTGGTGGCGCTGACCTATCGCGCCACCGTCGACGTGCCCGCACGCTTCCGGAACTCCAAGGCAGTCGGGGCGGTGTTTGGACTGACGCCCTCCAAGTATCAATCGGGCGAGATCAACCGAACCGGCGCGATATCAAGGTGCGGAGACGAGATGATGCGGGTGATGCTCTACGAAGCGGCCCAGATCATGCTGATCCGCTTCAGCAAAGTGGTCCTGGCTCAAGGCCTGGGCGATGAAGATCGCCAGGCACCGCGGGATGAAGAAGGCGATCGTGGCGCTGGCGCGCCGGTTGGCCGTGATCATGCACCGCATCTGGGTTGACGGCACCGAGTTCCGCTGGACCCGGGAAGCTGCAGCGGCATGAGAGCCGCGCAGGATCAAATGCGATAGGAGAAAACTCGAGCTCCACCGAGCGGTGGAATGATGTCCCTCGCGGGACGATGGATGAGGTGAGTTCGTATGTCCGCTTGGACCTACCGTCAGTCTGACGGCAAGGCCGCCCCAAAGATTGTTCCGCCTCGTCTTCGAATCCCATGATGGAAGGGCCTTGGTGCCGATTCCGAAGAGAAGCACGAGCCCGCGAGCGACATCGACACTGCAGTGGTGGATAGTCTGAAAGCGCTTGACCCCAAACGGCCGATTAGAGAAGCGACCTAATTTTGCGGCGCAGCGAAATGACGCTATGTGCCATAAGGCGACATCGCACCGCAGCAAAGACGGCGCAAACAGAAAGACCGCCACGCGGCGGTCTCTCCGAAATCCGATCAGGTGTTTTGATTAGGCTGCGATGCAGCGGCTTCTTCCGCTTCCTGCGCCAGCCGAGCAGACCCAACGCGCCGAGGCCGGTGGCGAAGAGTGGGAGAGCGGCGGGTAGAGGAGTAGCCGTAAGTTCAAGAACCGGACTATCGACTTGGCGTCCGTTCGTGTAGATGCCGCCCGGCCGGGCGTTAAATTGATAGTTAAAGCCGATGATGAAGATATTGCCAGCCGCCGCATTGATGTCGTCGATCCAATCGCCGCCGATGGCGCCTGTTGATATTGGGGTGTTAAGCAATGGCACCAAGAAGTACGGTGGTAGACCGTTTCCGAAAAATACAACAAAAGGTAGCTCCGTAGTTTCCGTCTCCAACCACGTAAATGGTATGCGCACTGGAAAAATGAATATTTGCCAAGGCCCGCCTTGCGCATTTGGGGTAGAAATGGGTGAAAGATCGAGAGTAGCAGTAGCGTAGTTTCCTAGCGGGATGTTGAATGCTGCCCAACTACTATATTGTTCAGCTCCCCCCGCATTACCCGTGAACGTATTGTTACCGTTCGTTGCACCATTGCCATATGCGGCGAAGCTATGTCCGTCCCAACTAACCTGGCCTTGTGCAAATGAGTTTACTGTTACTGCGTTCGCAAACCTTGGTGCGAAAGCCAGGAATGCTGTTCCGGCTAATACGGCACTAAGCAGAATGCCGGACGAGTTTCATGTAAAAAACTCCCGATTTTATTGGCTCCACCACTGTATTGGAAGCAAATCACCTCAATCGCTAAACGCAATGATATGGATCAATAAGGCGCGGCGAATTGCGCTGGCGCGGAAGACAGCTGACGGCGGGGCTTTCAGCTTTCACCGGCGCTGCATAGGGCCTACCGGCAGTGCAGCAATTTCGCTCTGCATTGTCGCTCATGGGTCATTAGCGACCGAGCGATCCGGCACCTATAGCCGACCAATGTCCGCTATGCCCCCGATAGCGACCAGAAATATTGCGGTGCGGCGAATGCAGCGATGTGCCACAAGCGGACAAACAGATCTGTGGTTCAAATGATGAAATGGCCGCGTTTACAGCGGCTTGATTTCCACCTTGCGGAATTTCACCACGCCCTTGTCGCTGGCGACGCCCTTGTCGTCCTTGAGCCCCAAGCCATGCTGCAGCGCGATCCGTCCGCTCGTAAACTTGGCGTCCTGCGCGCCGTCGACGGTCTTTTGCCCATTGAGCGTCACGGTGAAGGTCGAGCCCTTGGCGGTGATCTCATAGACGTTCCATTTGCCGCCGGCTTTCGGCATCGGATTGACCTTGGCGACGTCGACTATCGCGCCGGTGCCATACTCCTGCACGGGCCGCGCGTCCCAGATGTTCACTTCGTAGGCGGTTTTGCCGCCGACTTTTTCGGGATCGGTGCAGCGGATGAAGATGCCGCTGTTGGCGACGTCATCGATCCAGAACTCGGCCCGGAGCTGAAAGTCGGTATAGCTGGTCTTCGAGACCAGAAAGCCGTTGCCCTTGTCGGCAACGACGACGCCGTCCTCGAGCTTCCAGTTGGCGTCGCCGATCTGGTTCCAGTTGTCGAGGTTTTTGCCGTCGAACAGCGTGACCCATCCCGCGCCGGTCTGGCCGGACGCCTGGTGCGAAGTCGAGAAAGCAACGAACCCGATCAGAAGCAGTGCGATGGTAACGGCTGACAAGCGTTTCATGATGATCTCCTCCCGAATTGAATATTGTTTGTTGCCACGAATCTGGTTTCAGACCCGGGTCATTCCGCAAGTGGCGGATGATAGCAAGCAGCGGATTGCTCCGGTAGCCATGGGGCGGGCGCTAATGCAGTGCAGCGAAATCCATAAGATGAGCGCATGGATTTTATCGTGTTCAACCGCTCCGTAAAACTCAACGTCCGCTTTGGGTCAAAAGCCGACAAACCGTACCTAGGCCAAAATCTACTTTTGTCCGCTCTTGTCCAAAAGCAGACAAACTCGGGCGCAACTGGCTTGTCCGCTTTGTGCCATTCGCGACCGACGCACCACAACATAATCGGCGCATAAAGAAAGACCGACTTTGCGGCGGTCCTTCCGTATCAGAACGTGATCCTTGATAAGGCACCGCTACAGCGTGTTGAGGAAGTTGACTAGGTCGGTCTTCTGCCGTTCGGTGAATCCGATACCGAAGCGCTGGTCGTAGAAGTCCACCACGTCGCGCAATGTGGCGGCCGACCCGTTGTGGAAGTACGGCGCGCGCGATGCGAGCCCGCGCAGGATCGGCCCCTTGACCTTGCCGATGTCGGCGCACTGCCCGAGATCAGCGCCTTGCCCGGATCGGTGACCGTGTAGACCGTCCCGGCGAGCGGGCCGCTCGTGCACGTCAGCGTGAACACCGGCAGCCCGGAGATGTCGAGCCCCGGCGGCGCCTTGAGATCCGCATCGGCGACGCCGATGTCGAGCGGCAGCTTGACCGAATGGTTACCGACATTGGGCGTGTCGTGGCAGGTGCCGCAGAAGCCCCCGATGCTCGGTTTGTTGAGCGCGTCGTTGAGGCCGGCCACGCCGGTGATGGTGATCGACGTCGTGTTGAACACCTCCTCGCCGCGCGCGACGGACAGGCGGCGGCTCGCGTCGTCGCCGTAGCCGTGTGTGCCGAGCCACGGCCTGTAGAGATCGAAGATGTTCGGGTTGAACGCGGCGCCGGTCGGGTTGTTGCCGAGCGGATCGTTGATGCCGCGGAAGAACGGCTGCAGCGACAGCGCGACGGGACCGCCGGTCGCGCCGTCGTCGTGCAGGACGCCGGCCTCCGCGTCGATCTCCTGCGCCGTGTAGAGGCCGCTCTCGAACGCGACGATGTCGGCGATCTGCGCATCGGTCGGCGGGGTAGTCGCCTGGGCGTGCCCGAGCGTCGCGTCCTTGGCCTGGCTCTGGAGGCTGGGCTCGCGGCCGTCCCACATGAACGCGGTCAGAGGCGAAGGCCCGAAATTGAGGAACCCGAGATTGGTGGACGGCAGCGGGCGCCGATAGATCGAGAAGGTGGGGTTCGTCGGGTTGTTGAGGCCGGTCACCGAACTGGTGTTGCAACCGTACGGATCGACCACCGACGTCACCTCGAACTGCGCCCCGGCCGGCATTGGCAGGCCGATCCGGATCAGGCCCTTGTCGATCAGCAGCGAATAGGATCGCCGTTTCGCCGCTGGGGTCGAGACGTCGTCGCTCGGACATGTAGCGCCATCCACCAGGCGGAAGATCGGATCAGTGCCGCCGCTCGCCGCAAAACGCTCGGCGACGCCAACCGCGCTGACGGTCCAGCCGTACTGCGGCTGATGGCAGGTGAAGCAGGTTCGTCCATTGGTTCCAAGATTTTGAAAAAACGCATTGTTGAAGGTGAACGTCGCTCCGTTGGGCTGAAACGTTGCGACCGCACCGGTCGGATCCTGTGCGGCGCTGAAACGCGGAATGACGGATGGCGTGGGCTGTGGGCCCTTGTCGGCATCCTTGAAGCGACGCATCTGTTGCATGTGGTTGATCATGCCGGGCGCGAACGCCGGTACTTCTTCAGCCCCGACGGTACCGGGCGCTCCATCCCATACGGTGGCAAGCGCACATCCGAGAACGAAAAGTCCCAAAGTTCTGATTGCGCGACGCGTAGCGGCAATGTTGCAGCATGAGCGCATGGTCAAATTCCGCACACCAGGTACGAGCCCGATAGCGAGCTTGTATTCCGATTTCATGGCGTTCTCCCTGATCATTTTTTTATGTGCACACGAACTCACGCGTCGCCGTGCGACGCGAGTGCCGTGGACCGTGAAGATTTCGGTTCGATTATGATGCCTACCGATGGCATCAGTGCTTCCATTTCGAGGAACGGCGACTTCGGTACATCGCCGTTTTTGGCTAGCTCTTACGTAAATAAAGCGGGCAACGGTATATGAATGCTACCCTATTTTTGGTCTTTCGTCTTTGGGGTTGCACAGATCGTCATCGAGAGCTGGCGTCGTCACTACAACGCCGTTCGACCGCACGCCTCTCTCAACTACAAAGCGCCGGCGCCAGAGGTCTTCGTTCCTGCATTCGCAGCGTGGCCGGCTACGCTCCGTCGACCGGCTCCGCCGGCCACGCTGGCGCAACCGCCAGCTTTAAACTAACATTCCACCCGGACCACTCAATCTGGGCTGCTCAGTTGTGCTGAACGGGCTGCGGTTACTTAATGAAAGCAAGGCAATCACTTGAGGATTTTTTCGTTTACACTGCAGTCTCGTTGCCCGTTGCAAAAATAGGGGAGTTTAGGACAGTTTTAGGCGGCTATTTGACACAATGCCCGTTGAAATCATTGAGTTTTCCTGCAGCCTTCCAAGCTGATGCTCACACCCTAGCCGCGAGTCCGCAAAGCGGCGGATCAAGTCAGAATGCCCAGGGCTTTTTGGCCGGGATGCGCCGCACCGCTGACCCTAGTTGTCAGAACGGCTATCAGCATTTTCAATAAGTTGTGGTAGGTTC
>CAVXKE010000005.1:0-256193 GCA_963762285.1 uncultured Alphaproteobacteria bacterium
ACCGACAGCGACATCAAGAAGAAGAAGATCGCCAAGCGGCTGAAGCTGATCGAGGCCTTCATCGCCTCCGGCAACAAGCCGGAATGGATGATCCTCACGGTGGTGCCGGTGATCCCGCCCGACCTGCGGCCGCTGGTGCCGCTCGACGGCGGGCGCTTTGCCACGTCCGACTTGAACGATCTCTATCGCCGCGTCATCAACCGCAACAACCGCTTGAAGCGGCTGATCGAGCTGCGCGCGCCCGACATCATCATCCGCAACGAAAAGCGCATGCTGCAGGAAGCGGTCGATGCGCTGTTCGACAACGGCCGCCGCGGCCGCGTCATCACCGGCGCCAACAAGCGGCCGTTGAAGTCGCTCGCCGACATGCTCAAGGGCAAGCAGGGCCGCTTCCGCCAGAACCTGCTCGGCAAGCGCGTCGACTATTCCGGCCGCTCGGTGATCGTGGTCGGCCCCGAGCTCAAGCTGCATCAGTGCGGGCTGCCGAAGAAGATGGCGCTCGAACTGTTCAAGCCGTTCATCTATTCGCGGCTCGACGCCAAGGGCCTGTCCACCACGGTGAAGCAGGCCAAGAAACTGGTCGAGAAGGAGAAGCCCGAGGTTTGGGACATCCTCGATGAGGTGATCCGCGAGCACCCCGTGCTGCTCAACCGCGCCCCGACCCTGCATCGGCTCGGCATCCAGGCCTTCGAGCCGGTGCTGATCGAGGGCAAGGCGATCCAGCTGCATCCGCTGGTGTGCGCCGCGTTCAACGCCGACTTCGACGGCGACCAGATGGCCGTGCACGTTCCGCTGTCGCTGGAAGCGCAGCTGGAAGCGCGCGTGCTGATGATGTCGACCAACAACATCCTGCATCCGGCGAACGGCCAGCCGATCATCGTGCCGTCGCAGGACATCGTGCTCGGCCTCTACTACCTGACGCTGATGCGCGAAGGCGAGCCGGGCGAGAACAAGGCCTTCGGCGACATGGCCTCGATCGAGCACGCGCTCGCCGAAAAGGTCATCGGCCTGCACAGCAAGATCCGCTACCGCTGGGAAGGCGTCGACGAAAAGGGCAAATCGTTCCTGAAATGGTTCGAGACCACGCCCGGTCGCGTCATTCTCGGCAATGTGCTGCCGCGCAACGTGAAAGCCCCGTTCGACATCGTCAACAAGCTGATGACGAAGCGCGAAATCTCCGGGATGATCGACCAGGTCTACCGCCACTGCGGTCAGAAGGAGACGGTCATCTTCTGCGACCGCATCATGGCGCTCGGCTTCTATCACGCGTTCAAGGCCGGCATCTCGTTCGGCAAGGACGACATGGTGGTCCCGGGATCGAAGTGGAAAACCGTCGAAGAAACGCGCGATCTCGCCAAGGAGTTCGAGCAGCAGTACAACGACGGCCTCATCACCCAGGGCGAGAAATACAACAAGGTGGTCGACGCCTGGTCGAAGTGCACCGAAGCGATCGCCGACGCGATGATGAAGGAGATCTCCTCGGTCAAGAAGGACGCGCAGGGCCGCGACGAGCAGGTCAACTCGATCTACATGATGGCGCATTCCGGCGCGCGCGGTTCGCCCGCCCAGATGCGCCAGCTCGCCGGCATGCGCGGCCTGATGGCCAAGCCCTCGGGCGAGATCATCGAAAGCCCGATCATCTCGAACTTCAAGGAAGGCCTGTCGGTGCTCGAATACTTCAATTCGACGCACGGCGCCCGCAAGGGCCTCGCCGACACCGCCTTGAAGACCGCTAACTCCGGTTATCTGACGCGGCGTCTGGTCGACGTGGCGCAGGACTGCATCATCACCAGCTATGATTGCGGCACCAAGAACGGCATCAAGGTGCGCGCCATCATCGACGCCGGTACCGTGGTGGCGCCGCTGGCCATTCGCATCCTCGGCCGCACCACGGCGGAGGACGTCAAGGATCCGGCCAGCAACAAGGTCGTGGTCAAGCGCGGCACCCTGCTGACCGAGCCGGAAGTCGAAGCGATCACCAATGCCGGCGTGCAGGAAATGAAAATCCGTTCGGTGCTCACTTGCGAGTCCAAGAACGGCGTCTGCGGGGCCTGCTACGGGCGCGATCTCGCCCGCGGCACGCCGGTCAACATGGGCGAGGCGGTGGGCGTCATCGCCGCGCAATCGATCGGCGAGCCGGGCACCCAGCTCACCATGCGCACGTTCCACATCGGCGGCGCGGCGCAGATCTCCGAGCAGTCGTTCATCGAGTCGAACTTCGACGGCAAGCTCAAGTTCAAGGGCAAGAATATCGCCAAGAACTCGGACGGCGACGTGGTGGCGATGGTACGTAACATGGTGGTGGCGGTGGTGGACCCCGACGGCACCGAGCGCGCGCATCACCGCATTCCGTATGGCGCGCGCATGCGCGTCGAAGACGGCGACAAGATCAAGCGCGGCCAGCGCATCGCCGAGTGGGATCCCTACACGCGGCCGATCCTCACCGAGGTCGAAGGCTCGATCGCCTTCGAGGACCTCGTCGACGGTCTGTCGATGTCGGAAGCGCTCGACGAATCGACCGGTATCGCCAAGCGCGTGGTGGTCGACTGGCGCACCGGTTCCTCGCGCAACCAGCAGGAACTGCGTCCGTCGATCGTGATCAAGTCGGGCAACAAGATCCTCAAGCTCGCCCGCGGCGGCGACGCGCGCTACGTGCTGGCGGTGGATGCGATTATCTCGGTCGATCCCGGCGCGCACGTGAAGGCGGGCGACGTGATCGCGCGTATTCCGACCGAAAGCGCCAAGACGCGCGACATCACCGGCGGTCTGCCGCGGGTGGCGGAGCTGTTCGAAGCGCGCAAGCCGAAGGATGCGGCGATCATCGCCGAGATCGGCGGCACGGTGCGCTTCGGCAAGGACTACAAGAACAAGCGCCGGCTGACCCTCGAGCCGACGGCCAAGGGCGACGAGCCGAAGGAGTACCTGATCCCGAAGGGCAAGCACATCCATCTGCAGGATGGCGACGTCATCGAGAAGGGCGATTATATCGTCGAAGGCAATCCCGCCCCGCACGACATTCTCGCCATCAAGGGCGTCGAGGAGCTGGCCGCCTATCTGGTGAACGAGATTCAGGAGGTCTACCGCCTGCAAGGCGTCAATATCAACGACAAGCACATCGAGGTGATCGTTCGCCAGATGCTGCAGAAGGTCGAGATCGACGTAACCGGCGAAACCGAGCTGTTGCAGGGCGAGCAGATCGATAAGACCGAGATGGACGAAATCAACGCTCGGGTCGAAGCCGAAGGCAAGAAGCCGGCAAGCGGTCATCCCGTGCTGCTCGGCATCACCAAGGCAAGCCTGCAGACCCGTTCGTTCATCTCGGCGGCGTCGTTCCAGGAGACCACGCGCGTGCTCACCGAGGCCGCGGTCAACGGCAAGGCCGACACGCTCGATGGGCTCAAGGAGAACGTCATCGTCGGCCGCCTGATCCCGGCCGGCACCGGCGCGATGATGAATCAGTTGCGCGAGGTTGCCGTCAAGCGCGACGCGCTCATTCTCGAGGAACGCGAGAAGGACGCTGCCAAGGCCGCTGCCAAGGCCGAGGCGGCGGCGGCTCCGGCGCTGCCGGCCGCCGAGTAAGTCTCGGCGACCGAAAATCGGAAGGGCCGCCCCGCTTGGCGGCCCTTTTTCATGAAGTTGGGCCGCAGGGCGTGGCCGCGATTTCTGCGCGCTCCCTCTCCCCATGGGAGAGGTGAAAGCGGCATTCGTCACACGACCGTAACCAATCGTCCGATAGAGCGGGGCATGCACTGGTGGCAAATCGGCGGTCCTCTATCAGATTTACCCGCGCTCGTTTCAGGATTCGAACGGCGACGGCGTCGGCGATCTGCCGGGCATCGTCGCGCGTTGCCCTATCTCGCCGAGCTCGGCGTCGATGCCTTGTGGCTGTCGCCGATCTTCGTCTCGCCGATGGCCGATTTCGGCTACGACATTTCCGACTACACGGCGATCGATCCGCTGTTCGGCAGCATGGACGATTTCGACGCGCTGCTGGCGGCGGCGCACGCGCTGGGCATGAAGGTGCTGCTCGACTTCGTTCCCAACCACACGTCCGACCGGCATCCGTGGTTTGTGGAAAGCCGGGCGTCGCGCGAAAGCGCGAAGCGCGACTGGTACATCTGGCGCGACGGCGCGCCCGACGGCGGACCGCCCAACAACTGGTTGTCGGAATTCGGCGGCTCGGCTTGGGCCTTCGACGAGACGTCCGGGCAATATTACTACCACGCCTTCCTGCCGGCGCAGCCGGACCTGAATTGGCGCAACGCCGACGTGCGCGCGGCCATGCACGAGGTGATGCGGTTCTGGCTGCGCCGCGGCGTCGACGGTTTTCGCGTCGACGTGATGTGGCATTTGATCAAGGACGCCGCATTTCGCGACAATCCGCCCGACCCGGATTTTCGCGCGGGAGAGCCGCCGTACCGGCGCTTGCTGCCGCTCTATTCGGCCGACCGGCCGGAGGTGCACGATGTCGTGCGCGGCTTGCGCGCCGTCATCGACGAATTTCCCGAGCGCGTCCTGATCGGCGAAATCTATCTGCCGATCGAACGGCTGGTCGCCTATTACGGCCGCGACTTGTCCGGCGCGCATCTGCCGTTCAATTTCAGCCTGCTGGAGACGCCGTGGCGCGCGCGGACAATCGCGCAACTGGTCGATCGCTATGAGGCGGCATTGCCGGCGGGCGGCTGGCCGAACTGGGTGCTCGGCAATCACGACCGGCCGCGGCTGGCGAGCCGCCTGGGGCCGGGGCAGGCGCGCCTCGCGGCCATGCTGCTGCTGACGCTGCGCGGCACGCCGACGCTCTACTACGGCGACGAAATCGGCATGCGTCAGGTGCCGATGACGCCAGAGGACGTGCGCGATCCGTTCGAGAAGAACGTGCCCGGCTTGGGATTGGGCCGCGATGGGTGCCGCACGCCGATGCAGTGGGACGCCAGCGCCTTTGCCGGATTCTCAAGTGTGGCGCCGTGGCTGCCGCTGGCGGCGGATTTTGCCGGCAACGACGTCGCCAGCCAGCGGGCCGAGCCGTCGTCGCTCCTCAATCTCTACCGGCGGCTGATTGCCTTGCGGCACCTGCGGCCGGCCCTGACGCATGGCGCCTATCGGCCGATGACGGTGGCTGGCGACGTTATGGCCTTCGTCCGGGAGGTGGAAGGCGACCGGGTTCTGGTGGCGCTGAATTTCACCGCCGGCCCGGCGGCGGTGTCCCTGCCGTCCGATGGACCTGCCGGGACCATCCTGGTCGCGTCGGGCGGCGACCGCGACGGCGAAAAGGTGCGCCTTTCATTCACCCTGCAGGCTCACGAAGGGGCCGTGGTCGCGCTCGGCCCCTGAGCGGGGCGGGCGCTTGCGGGCGCAAGGTGGCGATAACCCTCGGCTTTTCGGCCCTTTTCGCCTTGACTTGGCGGAATGTGGTCGATACATACGCCACACTTTACGGCAGGCGGTGAGCTTCGCTTGTTCGGAACGGCCGCAAGGCTAACCCTTTGAGAGTGTTACGTATTTCTCAAAGCTTGGCCTTCGCATCGCCTCGACGGATGAAGCTCAGACGCTGCCTCTGACAGCCACTGTCAGGCTTTGAGGTTACGGCCGCGGCGCTAACCGCGTCATGGTCGTCCGGAACGGAAGAGCGCCCCCGCGTTTCATGCGGATGGCGCGATTTCGTTTTGCGCGCGGGAATGCCGGGGCGAACAGCCCATAACGACGAGCGGGCCGATGTCCGCGTGAACTTGCGAGGGGCGAAAGCCTTAAACAATTCCGGGCCTTTCAGGCCCACACGAGAACAGCGAAAGCGAACTATGCCGACGATCAACCAGCTGATTGCCAACCCGCGCAAGCCTCTCAAGGTGCGCGTCACGGCGCCGGCGCTGCAGGGCTCGCCGCAGAAGCGCGGCGTCTGCACGCGCGTCTACACGACCACGCCGAAGAAGCCGAATTCGGCGCTGCGCAAGGTCGCCAAGGTGCGCTTGACCAACGGCTTCGAGGTGATCGGCTACATCCCGGGCGAGGGCCACAATCTGCAGGAGCACTCGGTGGTGATGATCCGCGGCGGCCGCGTCAAGGATCTGCCGGGCGTGCGCTACCACATCCTGCGCGGCGTGCTCGACACGCAAGGCGTCAAGAACCGCAAGCAGCGCCGTTCGAAATACGGCGCCAAGCGTCCCAAATAATCGGAATCTGAGCCATGTCCCGTCGCCACGCCGCAGAAAAGCGCGAAGTCATCCCGGACCCGAAGTTCGGCAATATCGTCGTCAGCAAGTTCATGAATGCCGTCATGTATGCCGGCAAGAAGTCGGTGGCCGAGGGCATCGTCTACGGCGCGCTGGAGATGATCGAGAGCAAGACCAAGGCGAGCCCGCTTTCGGTGTTCCAGCAGGCGCTCGACAACGTGATGCCCTCGATCGAAGTGCGGTCGCGCCGCGTCGGCGGCGCCACCTACCAGGTGCCGGTGGAAGTGCGCACCTCGCGCCGTCAGGCGCTCGGCATTCGCTGGATCATCTCGGCCGCGCGCGAGCGCAACGAAAAGACGATGACCGAACGGCTCTCAGCCGAGCTGCTCGACGCATCCAATAACCGAGGAAACGCCGTCAAGAAGCGCGAGGACACCCACAAGATGGCGGAAGCCAACCGGGCCTTCTCGCATTATCGCTGGTGACGGCGGAAAACAGAATCAGGGACTAGAACTTCTATGCCACGCGTCCATCCAATCGAGGACTACCGCAATTTCGGCATCATGGCGCACATCGATGCCGGAAAAACCACGACGACCGAGCGGATCCTCTATTACACCGGCAAGAGCCACAAGATCGGCGAGGTGCATGAAGGCGCCGCGACGATGGATTGGATGGAGCAGGAGCAGGAGCGCGGCATCACCATCACGTCGGCCGCGACCACCGCGTTCTGGAAGGAAAAGCGCCTCAACATCATCGACACTCCCGGCCACGTCGACTTTACCATCGAGGTCGAGCGTTCGCTGCGCGTGCTCGACGGCGCCGTTGTCGTGCTCGATTCCAACCAGGGCGTCGAGCCGCAGACTGAGACGGTCTGGCGCCAGGGCGATAAATACAAGGTGCCGCGTATCGTCTTCGCCAACAAGATGGACAAGATTGGCGCCGACTTCTTCAAGTGCATGGAAGATATCGTGACCCGCCTCGGCGCCAAGCCGGTGGCCATTCAACTGCCGATCGGTTCCGAGCAGAATTTCAAGGGTCTCATCGACCTGGTGCGCATGAAGGGCATTGTCTGGAACGACGAATCGCTCGGCGCCGACTACCACGACATCGACATTCCCGACGACATGCTGGCGCAGGCACAGGAATACCGCGACAAGATGATCGAGGCGGCCTGCGAAGTCGACGATGATGCGGCCACCGCCTACCTCGAAGGCAAGATGCCCGACGAGGCCACCATCAAGAAGCTGATCCGCAAGGCCGTGATCACCGGCGCGTTCTTCCCGGTGCTGTGCGGCTCGGCGTTCAAGAACAAGGGCGTGCAGCCGCTGCTCGACGCCGTCGTCGATTACCTGCCGTCTCCGCTCGACGTGCCGCCGATCCACGGCATCAATCCGGACAAGGAAAACGAAGACGTCATCCGCGAGCCGAAGGACAACGCGCCGCTGGCGCTGCTCGCCTTCAAGATCATGGACGACCCCTTCGTCGGCACCATCACCTTCTGCCGCATCTACTCCGGCACGCTCACCTCAGGCACCGGCGTGATCAATTCGACCAAGGAACGCAAAGAGCGCATCGGCCGCATGCTGCTGATGCATGCGAACAACCGCGAAGACATCAAGGAAGCCTATGCCGGCGATATCGTCGCGCTGGCCGGCCTCAAGGAAGTGCGCACTGGCGATACGCTGTGCGATCGCCAAGCAGCCGGTGATCCTGGAAAAGATGGAATTCCCCGATCCGGTGATCGAGATCGCCATCGAGCCGAAGTCGAAGGCCGATCAGGAAAAGCTCGGTGTCGCGCTCGCCAAGCTGGCGGCGGAAGACCCCTCATTCCGCGTTTCCACCGACCAGGAAAGCGGGCAGACCATCCTCAAGGGCATGGGCGAACTGCATCTCGACATCAAGGTCGACATCCTCAAGCGCACCTACAAGGTGGACGCCAATATCGGCGCGCCGCAGGTGGCGTTCCGCGAGAAGATCACCCAAAAGGTCGAGCACGATTACACCCACAAGAAGCAGACCGGCGGCTCCGGCCAGTACGCCAAGATCAAGATCATCGCCGAGCCGTTGCCGCCCGGCACGCCGTTCGAATTCGAAAACGAAGTCGTCGGCGGCGCGGTGCCGAAGGAGTTCATCCCGGGCGTCGAGAAGGGTCTCGAATCGGTGCTCGGCTCCGGTCCGCTCGCCGGCTTCCCGGTGGTCGACCTCAAGGTCTCGCTGATCGACGGCAACTATCACGACGTCGACTCGTCGGCGCTCGCGTTCGAAATCTGCGCGCGCCAGTGCCTGCGGGAAGCCTTGCAAAGGGCGAGGCCGGTCCTGCTCGAGCCGATCATGAAGGTCGAATGCGTGACGCCGGAGGATTACACCGGCTCCGTCATCGGCGATCTCAACTCCCGGCGCGGGCAAATCCAGGGCCAGGACATGCGCGGCAACGCCAACGTCATCAACGCAATGGTGCCGCTGATGAACATGTTCGGCTACGTCAATCAGCTGCGGTCCATGTCTCAGGGCCGCGCCACATTCACCATGCAATTCGATCACTATGCTGAACTGCCCGCCAACGTGTCGGCGGAAGTGCAAAAGAAATTCGCGTGACGGTCGCAACCTGAAGTTTCTGAACGGAGAGCTCCATGGCCAAAGAAAAATTCCTGCGCAACAAGCCGCATTGCAACATCGGTACGATCGGTCACGTCGACCACGGCAAGACCACGCTGACGGCGGCGATCACCAAGGTATTGGCGGAGACGGGCGGCGCCACGTTCACCGCCTATGACCAGATCGACAAGGCGCCGGAAGAGAAGGCGCGCGGCATCACCATTTCGACGGCGCACGTCGAATACTCGACCGAGAAGCGCCACTACGCGCATGTCGACTGCCCCGGACACGCCGACTACGTGAAGAACATGATCACCGGCGCGGCGCAGATGGACGGCGCCATCCTGGTGGTGTCGGCCGCCGACGGCCCGATGCCGCAGACCCGCGAGCACATCCTGCTCGCCCGCCAGGTCGGCGTGCCGGCGCTCGTCGTCTACATGAACAAAGTCGACATGGTGGACGATCCCGAATTGCTCGAACTGGTCGAGCTCGAGGTTCGCGAACTGCTGTCCAAGTACAATTTCCCGGGCGACAAGATTCCGATCGTGAAGGGCTCGGCGCTGATGGCGCTCGAGGGCAAGGATGAAAAGCTCGGCAAGGAATCGATCCTGGCGCTGATGAAGGCGGTGGACGACTACATCCCGCAGCCGGAGCGCCCGAAGGATCAGCCGTTCCTGATGCCGGTGGAAGACGTGTTCTCGATCTCCGGCCGCGGCACCGTGTGCACCGGCCGCATCGAGCGCGGCATCATCAAGGTCGGCGAGGAAGTCGAGATCGTCGGCATCAAGCCGACGCAGAAGACGGTGGTCACCGGCGTCGAGATGTTCCGCAAGCTGCTCGACCAGGGCGAGGCCGGCGACAACGTCGGCTGCCTGCTGCGCGGCACCAAGCGCGAGGAAGTCGAGCGCGGCCAGGTGCTGTGCAAGCCCGGCTCGGTCAAGCCGCACACCAAGTTCAAGGCGGAAGCCTACATCCTCACCAAGGAAGAGGGCGGCCGTCACACCCCGTTCTTCACCAACTACCGTCCGCAGTTCTACTTCCGCACCACCGACGTGACCGGCGTGGTGCACCTGCCGGCCGGCACCGAGATGGTGATGCCGGGCGACAACGTGGCGATGGAAGTGCACCTGATCGTGCCGATCGCCATGGAGGAAAAGCTTCGCTTCGCCATTCGCGAGGGCGGCCGCACCGTCGGCGCCGGCGTGGTGGCGAGCATCATCGAGTAACGAACTATCCGTCGTCATGCCCGGCCTTGCGCCGGGCATCCACGACTTAGAGCTTCGTAATTAGACGTGGATGGCCGGGACAAGTCCGGCCATGACGGACAAGAGAGACAGAGGCAATGAACGGCCAGAATATTCGGATCCGGCTCAAGGCGTTCGATCACCGCATCCTCGATGCGTCGACGCGCGAGATCGTGAACACGGCCAAGCGCACCGGCGCGCAGGTCCGTGGCCCGATCCCGCTGCCGACGCGCATCGAAAAGTTCACGGTGAACCGCTCGCCGCACGTCGACAAGAAGAGCCGCGAACAGTTCGAGATGCGCACGCACAAGCGCCTCTTGGATATCGTCGATCCGACGCCGCAAACGGTGGACGCGCTGATGAAGCTCGACCTCGCCGCCGGCGTCGATGTCGAGATCAAGCTGTAAGGCCGGGTGAGGAATTAAGATGCGTTCCGGAGTGGTTGCGCAAAAGATGGGAATGATGCGGCTGTTCACCGATGCCGGTGAGCACGTGCCGGTCACCGTGCTGCGCCTGGCGCAGTGCCAGGTGGTCGCGCATCGCAGCAAGGACAAGAACGGCTATGTCGCGCTCCAGCTCGGCTCGGGCGCGCGCCGCACCAACAATATGATCAAGTCCGACCGCGGCTATTTCGCCAAGGCCAAGGTCGAGCCCAAGCGCAAGCTGGCCGAGTTCCGCGTCAGCGAGGATGCGCTGATCCCGGTCGGCGCCGAGATTACCGCCGACCACTTTGTCGTCGGCCAGTTCGTCGACGTCTGCGGCACCTCGATCGGCAAGGGCTTCGCCGGCGGCATGAAGCGCTGGAATTTCGGCGGCTTGCGCGCCTCGCACGGCGTGTCGATCTCGCACCGCTCGATCGGTTCGACCGGCGGCCGGCAGGATCCTGGAAAAACCTTCAAGAACAAGAAGATGCCCGGTCACATGGGCGTCGATCGGGTGACCACGCTCAATCTCAAAGTGGTGCAGACCGACGTCGAGCGCGGCCTCATCATGGTCGAGGGCGCGGTGCCGGGCGCCAAGGGCGGCTGGATCACCGTGCGCGACGCGGTCAAGAAGACGCTGCCGAAGGAAGCGCCCAAGCCCGGCAAGTTCCGCGTCAGCGAAACGCCGGAGAGCAAGCCGGCTGCCGAGCAGGCGGCGGCCGCCGCCCCCGCCGCGACGGAGGGCGCGTGACATGGAAATGAAAATCACCACCCTCGAAGGCAAGGCCGCCGGTTCGGTCGACCTGCCGGATGCGATCTTCGGTCTCGATCCGCGTAGCGACATTTTGCAGCGCTGCGTCAACTGGCAGCTCGCCAAGCGCCAGCGCGGTACGCACAAGGCCAAGGATCGCTCGGAAATTTGGCGCACCGGCAAGAAGATGTACGCGCAGAAGGGTACCGGCGGCGCCCGCCATGGCTCGGCGCGCGTGCCGCAATTCCGCGGCGGCGGACGCGCCTTCGGCCCGGTGGTGCGCAGTCATGCCATCGATCTGCCGAAAAAAGTGCGCGCGCTCGCGCTCAAGCACGCGCTGTCGTCCAAGGCCAAGGACGGCGGCATCGTCGTGATCGACAAGGCGACGGTGAAGGACGCCAAGACCAAGGCGCTGGCGACGAAATTCGGCAAGCTCGGGCTTGCAAACGCGCTCATCATCGACGGCGCCGAGATCGAAGCCAACTTCCGCTCCGCCGCGCGCAACATTCCGAATATCGACGTGCTGCCGGTGCAGGGCATCAATGTCTACGACATCATGCGGCGCAAGACCCTGGTGCTGACCAAGGCCGCGCTCGATGCGCTGGAGGCGCGCTTCAAATGAGCACCAGCGATCCCCGCCATTACGACGTCATCATCGGCCCGGTGATCACCGAAAAGGCGACCATGGCGTCCGAGCACAACAAGGTCGTGTTCAAGGTGCGCAAGACCGCGACCAAGCCGCAGATCAAGGAAGCGGTGGAGAAGCTGTTCGACGTCAAGGTGAAGAACGTCAACACGCTCACCCGCAAGGGCAAGTTCAAAATGTTCAAGAACCGGATCGGGCAGCAGTCCGACGTGAAGCGCGCGATCGTGACGCTCGAAGAGGGTCACCGCATCGACGTGACCACGGGATTGTAAGGGAAGCTTGCGATGGCGTTGAAAACATACAATCCGGCCACCCCGAGCCAGCGCCAGCTGGTCAATATCGACCGCTCCTCGCTGTACAAGGGTGCGCCGGTCAAGGCGCTGACCGAGGGTCAAATTTCGACCGGCGGCCGCAACAACAATGGCCGCATCACGTCACGCTTCCGCGGCGGCGGCCATAAGCAGGCCTATCGCAAGATCGATTTCAAGCGCAAGAAATTCGACGTGCCGGCGACGGTCGAGCGGCTGGAATACGATCCCAATCGCACCGGCTTCATCGCGCTCATCAAGTACCAGGACGGCGAGCAGGCCTACATCCTGGCGCCGCAGCGGCTGGGCGCCGGCGACCAGGTGATCGCCTCCGAGCATGCCGACGTGAAGCCGGGCAACGCCATGCCGATCGCCAATATTCCGGTCGGCACCATCGTGCACAATATCGAGATCAAGATCGGCAAGGGCGGGCAGATCGCGCGCTCGGCCGGCAGCTACGCGCAGATCGTCGGGCGCGACCAGGACTACGTCATCCTGCGGCTCAATTCGGCCGAGCAGCGCCTGGTGCACGGCCGCTGCATGGCGACCATCGGCGCGGTGTCGAACCCCGACAACATGAACACCACGATCGGCAAGGCCGGCCGCCAGCGCTGGCGCGGCCGCATGCCGCACAACCGCGGCATCACCATGAACCCGGTCGATCACCCGCACGGCGGCCGCACCAAGGGCGGCAAGCATTGGAGCACGCCCTGGGGCGTCCCGACCAAGGGTTGGAAGACGCGCAAGAACAAGCGCACCACCAAATTCATCGTCGCCAGCCGGCACGACCGCAAGAACAAGCAGAGCTAAGGACCCGCAATATGTCGCGCTCAATATGGAAAGGCCCGTTTGTCGACGGCTATCTGCTGAAAAAGGCGGAAGCCGCGCGCTCGTCTGGCCGCCACGATATGATCAAAATCTGGAGCCGGCGCTCGACCATTCTGCCGCAATTCGTCGGCCTGAATTTCGGCGTCTATAACGGGCAGAAGCACATCCCGGTGATGGTGACCGAGGAAATGGTCGGTCACAAGTTCGGCGAATTCGCGCCGGGCCGCATGTTCTACGGCCACTCATCCGACCGCAAAGCCAAGCGCTCGGCCGCCGCTCCGGCGGCAGCCGCGGCGCCGGCCGCCGCGCCGGCCGCGACGCCGGCGGCGAGTTAAGGAATCGAGAGAGACGTCATGGGCAAGAGCGCACGCGAGCGAAGCCTCGCAGACAACGAGGCCAAGGCGGTGGCCCGGATGATCCGGATCAGCCCGCAGAAGCTCAATCTTGTCGCGCAGATGATCCGCGGCAAGAAGGTGGCGAGCGCGCTCGCCGACCTGGAGTTTTCGCGCAAGCGCATCGCCAAGGATGTGCGCAAGTGCCTGGAATTGGCGATCGCCAATGCCGAGAACAATCACGACCTCGACGTCGACGAACTGGTCGTCGCCGAGGCCCATGTCGGAAAGGCTCTGGTGATCAAGCGCTTTTCTCCGCGCGGCCGCGGCCGCATGGGGCGCATTTTGAAACCGTTCTCCCACCTGACCATCGTTGTGCGTCAGGTCGAGGCGCCAGCCGCAGCGAAAGCCTAAAGGGGAAGTCGATGGGTCAGAAAGTCAATCCGATTGGGCTGCGTCTCGGGATCAACCGCACCTGGGACTCGCGCTGGTATGCCGGCAAGGCCGAATACGGCACGCTGCTGCATGAGGATATCAAGATCCGCAAGGAGCTGATGAAGCAGCTCAAGCAGGCGGCGGTGTCGCACATCGTGATCGAGCGCCCGCATAAGAAGTGCCGCGTCACCATCCACTCGGCGCGTCCGGGCGTGGTGATCGGCAAGAAGGGCGCCGACATCGAGAAGCTGCGCAAGTCGGTGGCCAAGCTCACCGACAGCGACGTCGTCATCAACATCGTCGAAATCCGCAAGCCCGAGCTCGATGCCCAACTGGTCGCCGAATCGATTTCGCAGCAGCTCGAGCGCCGCGTCGCTTTCCGCCGCGCCATGAAGCGCGCGGTGCAGTCGGCCATGCGGCTGGGCGCCGAAGGCATCCGCATCAACTGCTCCGGCCGTCTGGGCGGCGCCGAAATCGCGCGCATGGAGTGGTACCGCGAGGGGCGCGTGCCGCTGCATACGCTGCGCGCCGACGTCGACTACGGCGTCACCACCGCGTTCACCACCTACGGCACCTGCGGCGTCAAGGTCTGGATCTTCAAGGGCGAAATCCTCGAGCACGATCCGATGGCGCAGGACAAGAAGCTCGCCGAGGGCGATCAGGGGCGTCCGCGCCGCGAAACCGCGGCTTAATGGGACAAAAGAGTTTAAGTCATGCTGCAACCGATCCGCACCAAGTTCCGCAAGGCGTTCAAGGGCCGCATCCACGGCGTCGCCACCTCGGGCGCCACGCTCGCCTTCGGCCAATATGGCCTCAAGGCGCTGGAGCCCGAGCGCGTCACCGCGCGCCAGATCGAGGCCGCGCGCCGCGCGCTCACCCGCTTCATGAAGCGGTCGGGCCGGGTGTGGATCCGCGTCTATCCGGACGTGCCGGTGTCGAAGAAGCCGATCGAAATCCGCATGGGCAAAGGCAAGGGCACGCCCGAGTATTGGGTGTGCCGCGTCAAGCCCGGCCGCATCCTGTTCGAGGTCGACGGCATTCCGGTCGCCGTCGCCAAGGAAGCGCTGGCGCTCGCCGCCGCCAAGCTGCCGGTCAAGACCCGTTTCATCGAACGCATCGCCGAGTAGAGCCATGAAAGCCGCAGACGCAAGAGCGATGACGCTCGACCAGATCGACGACGAGGTGCTCAAGCTCAAGAAGGAGCAGTTCAACCTGCGCTTCCAGCGCGCCACCGGTCAGCTCGAAAATACCTCGCGCGTGCGCGTCATCCGCCGCGACGTCGCGCGCCTGAAGACCATCGCCGCGCAGAAGCGCGCCGGATCGATGCCGGAGATTGCGCCGAAACCGAAAGCCGAGGCGAAGCCCAAGGTTGCCAAGCCGAAGGCCGCGAAGCCGAAATCCGACAAGCCGAAATCAAAGAAGCCGCAGTCCGCGAAGAGCCTCAAGGCTGGCGCGAAGAAGACTGCCGCCAAGAAGTCGAAGAAGTAAGGGGTTCGAGATGCCGAAACGTACGCTGCAGGGCGTCGTCGTCAGCGACAAGCAGGACAAGACCATCGTCGTGCGCGTCGACCGGCGTTTCACCCATGCGACGATGAAAAAAACCGTGCGCCGCTCGAAGAAATATCACGCGCATGACGAGAAGAACGAGTTCGCCGTCGGCGACACGGTATGGATCGAGGAGCGCCGCCCGATCTCCAAGCTCAAATGCTGGGAAGTGATCCGGGGCGAGAAGAGACAGAAAGTTCAATGAGCGCCATGTTCACAAAGAATTTGCGCGCGCAGACCATGAGAGCCGCGTCATGATCCAGATGCAAACCAACCTCGACGTGGCGGACAATTCCGGCGCGCGCCGCGTCATGTGCATCAAGGTGCTGGGCGGCTCGAAGCGTAAATACGCCACCATCGGCGACGTCATCGTGGTCTCGGTGAAGGAAGCCATTCCGCGCGGGCGCGTGAAAAAGGGCGAGGTGATGAAGGCCGTCGTGGTGCGCATCTCCAAGGACATCAAGCGCGCGGACGGTTCCGTCATCCGCTTCGACCGCAATGCGGCGGTGCTGATCACCCCGCAGATGGAGCCGGTCGGCACCCGCATCTTTGGGCCGGTGCCGCGCGAATTGCGCGCCAAGAATCACATGAAGATCATCTCGCTCGCCCCGGAGGTGCTGTGATGGCCGCCAAGATAAAGAAGGGCGACAAGGTGATCGTGCTGGCCGGCCGCGACAAGGGCCGCACCGCCGAGGTGATCGAGGTGCGCCCCGCCCAAGAGCGCGCGCTGGTGCGCGGCATCAACATGGTCAAGCGCCATCAGCGCCAGACCGCGCAGCAGGAAGGCGGGATCGTCTCCAAGGAGAGCGCGATCCATCTGTCCAACCTGGCGCTGGCCGATCCTAAGGACGGCAAGCCGACCCGCGTCGGCTTCAAATTCGTCGGCGAGGGCGACAACCGCAAAAAGGTGCGCATCGCCAAGCGTTCCGGAGTCGAGATCGATGGCTGACACGCAGGCACAGACCGAAACCAAGAAGCCGGCCCCGAAGCCGCCGAAAGGCGCCAAGGAAGGCGGCGCGCCGAAGGGCGGCGGAGAGCCGAAGGTGAAGAAGCCGCGCGAGCGCTCGGACTACGTGGCGCGGCTCAAGACCCATTTCGAGCAGGTGATCCGCGCCGAGCTGAGCAAGCAGTTCGGCTATACCAACCGCCTGCAGGTGCCGGTGATCACCAAGGTCGTGCTCAACATGGGCATCGGCGAGGGCGTCGCCGACCGCAAGAAGGTGGACAACGCCGCCAACGACCTGACGCTGATCGCCGGCCAGAAAGCCGTGATCACCAAGTCGCGCAAGTCGATCGCCACCTACAAGCTGCGCGACGGCCAGGCCATCGGCTGCAAGGTCACGCTGCGCAAGGCGCGCATGTACGATTTTATCGACCGGCTGGTGAATATCGCGCTGCCCCGCATCCGCGACTTCCGCGGACTCAATCCGAAGAGCTTCGACGGCCGCGGCAACTACAGCCTCGGCATCAAGGAACACATCGTGTTCCCGGAGATCGATTTCGACAAGGTCACCAATTCCTGGGGCCTCGACATTACCGTCTGCACCAGCGCGCGCTCCGACGACGAGGCACGCGCTTTGCTCACCGCATTCAACTTCCCGTTCCGGCAGTGAGGGGCGCTTCCGTTCCCTCAGACGCGGAACCGTAAGGAGAGATAAGTATGGCGAAGAAGAGTTCGATCGAGAAGAACAACCGGCGGCGCAGGATGGCGAAGAAATTCTCCAATCGCCGCAAGACGCTCAAAGCGATCGCCTACGACAAGAATCTGCCCATGGAGGAGCGGTTCGCCGCCACCCTCAAGCTTGCCGAATTGCCGCGCAATTCCTCGGCCACGCGCATCCGCAACCGCTGCGAGCTCTCCGGCCGCCCGCGCGCCTATTACCGCAAGCATCGTCTCAGCCGCATCGCGTTGCGCGACCTCGGCTCCAAGGGCCTGATTCCCGGCCTCGTGAAATCGAGCTGGTAGGGGGATCGAAATGGCTGTCAACGATCCGATCGGCGACATGATTGCCCGCATCCGCAATGCGCAGATGCGAGCCAAGTCGAAGGTTTCCATGCCGGGCTCCAAGCAGCGCGAACGCGTCTGCGAGGTGCTCAAGACCGAAGGCTATATCCGCGGCTATGCCGCGGTCGCGCATGCCGACGGCCGCAGCGAGCTCGAGATCGAGCTGAAATATTTCGACGGCGAGCCGGTGATCCGCGAGATTTCGCGCGTCTCCAAGCCCGGCCGGCGCGTCTATGCCTCGGTCAAGGCGCTGCCGCGCATCAATAACGGACTCGGCATCTCGATCCTGTCCACGCCGAAGGGCGTGATGGCCGACCACCAGGCCCGCGACGCCAATGTCGGCGGCGAAATCATCTGCACGGTGTTCTAGCGCATGATCCCGAAAAGTGGGAACCGGTTATCGGAAAAGATCATGCGCAAGGGAAGAATGTTAGGGAAGCACGTGAAGCCAACTGAACGGATTGAACTCTAATGTCCCGCATCGGCAATAAAGCGGTCGCGATCCCGTCCGGCGTCACCGCCAACGTGGAAGGCCAGACCGTCAAGATCAAGGGCCCGAAGGGCACCATGCAGGTCGTGCTGCATGACGACGTAAAGGCCACGCTCGACAAGAGCATGGTCAAGGTCGAGCCGCGCGGCGAAAGCAAGCGCGCGCGCTCCATGTGGGGCACCTCGCGCACGATGGTCGCCAACCTGGTGGCGGGCGTGACCAAGGGCTTCGAGGAACGCCTGGAGATCACCGGCGTCGGCTTCCGCGCCGCGGTGCAGGGCAAGTCGCTGAACCTGCAACTGGGCTTCAGCCACGACGTGAATTTTCCGATTCCGGAAGGCATCACGATTGCGACGCCGAAGCCGACCGAGATCGTGGTGACCGGCATCGACAAGCAGAAAGTCGGCCACGTCGCGGCCGAAATCCGCGGCTTCCGCCCGCCCGAGCCGTACAAGGGCAAGGGCGTGAAATACGCCGGCGAATACATCTTCCGCAAGGAAGGCAAGAAGAAGTAGAGGGACTTGGCGATGTCGAGATTAAGCGATCGGACTGCGCGACGGACGGCGACCGTGCGCCGCAACGTCAAGCTCGCCGCCGGCACCAGCGGGCGCACGCGGCTGACGGTATTTCGCTCGTCCAAGCATATCTACGCCCAGCTCATCGACGACAATAAGGGCGAAACGCTCGCGGCGGCATCCTCGCTCGAAAAGACGACGCGCGAGGGCGCCAAGACCGGCGCCAATATCGATGCGGCGAAGGTGGTCGGCAAACTGATCGCCGAGCGCGCCAAGGAAAAGGGCATCAAGGACGTCGTGTTCGACCGCGGCGGCTATCTCTATCACGGACGCGTCAAAGCGCTGGCCGATGCCGCGCGCGAAGGCGGCCTCAACTTCTAACGGAGCGCATCATCCCGAAAAGTGGGAACCGGTTTTCGGATCAGATGATGCAAAAGGATAAAGTTGCAAATGGCACATGAACCCCGACGAGAACCCCGGCGAGACCGCGAACGCGGCGGTCGCGAAGAGCGCGACAGCGAGTTCACCGACAAGCTGGTCCACATCAATCGCGTGGCCAAGGTGGTGAAGGGCGGCCGGCGTTTTGCCTTCGCCGCGCTGGTGATCGTCGGCGATCAGAAAGGCCGCGCCGGTTACGGCCACGGCAAGGCGCGCGAGGTGCCGGAGGCGATCCGCAAGGCAACCGACGCCGCCAAGCGCAGCCTGACGCGCGTGCCCTTGCGCGAAGGCCGCACGCTGCATCACGACGTGCTCGGCCGCCACGGCGCCGGCAAGGTGCTCCTGCGCGCGGCGCCTCCGGGAACCGGCATCATCGCCGGCGGCCCGATGCGCGCGGTGTTCGAAACGCTGGGCATTCAGGACGTCGTGGCCAAGTCGCTCGGCTCGTCCAATCCGTACAACGTGGTGCGCGCGACCTTCGATGCGCTCAAGCACCAGGATTCGCCGCGCTCGGTCGCGGCCCGCCGCAACATCAAGGTATCCACGCTGCAGTCGCGCCGCCGCGAAGGCGATGCCGAGCAAACGGCAGCCGACTAGCGCATGATCCCGAAAAGTGGGAACCGGTTTTCGGATAAGATCATGCGCAAACAAAAGGTTTAATGGATCAAGCTCATGGCTCCAGCACAAAAGACCATCAAGGTCGAACAGGTGGCGAGCCCCTCGCGGCGTCACCATGACCAGCGCGAGACCCTGATCGGGCTCGGCTTAAACAAGATCGGCCGCACCCGCGACCTGCCGGATACGCCGTCGACGCGCGGCATGATCCGCAAGCTGAAACATCTGGTGCATGTGGTCGGCGAAGCGAAATAAGAGGACGACTGCCATGAAACTTAACCAGATCGCCGACAAACCGGGTGCGCGCAAGAATCGTCTGCGCATCGGCCGCGGCATCGGCTCCGGCATGGGCAAGACCGGCGGCCGCGGCGGCAAGGGCCAGACCGCGCGCTCGGGCGTGCGCATCAAGGGCTTCGAAGGCGGCCAGATGCCGCTGCACCGCCGCCTGCCCAAGCGCGGCTTCCGCAACTCGCCGTTCGCGGTCAAGCTCAACGAGACCAATATCGGCAAGGTGCAGGCGGCGATCGACGCCGGGCTCATTGACACCAAGAGCCCGATCGACGTCGCGGCCATGGTCAAGGCCGGCTTGATGCGGCGCGCCAAGGGCGGCGTGAAGCTGCTGGGCGACGGCGAGCTCAAGAGCAAGGTCGACTTCGCGGTCTACCGGGCGTCGAAATCGGCCGTCGCGGCGGTCGAGAAGGCCGGCGGCACGGTCAAGATCCTGGCACCGGCGAAGGAAGTCGACGCCGAGCCGAAGGGCAAGAACAAGCGGATGGCGCTGGAAGCGGCGAAGGGCGGCGATAAGGGCGGTAAGCCGAAAGGCGGCAAGCCCAAGGCGGAAGCAGTCGAAGGCGAGCAAAAGCCGGCAGAGTAACCCGGTCGCATGGACGGCCGGTGCCGGCCGCTGCAATTTGCGGTGCAGCGCCTATCTAGAGTTTTCTGAAGGCGGCCCGCTGCGGCGGGGTGGGGCGGGACGGGGCGCGGCGGCAGGAGCGACTGATGGTTTCGGCAGCGGAACAACTGGCGGCCAATCTCAACTTCTCGGCGCTCGCGAAAGCCGAAGAGCTCAAGCAGCGTATTTATTTCACGATCGGCGCGCTGATCGTCTATCGCCTGGGCACCTATATCCCGCTGCCGGGCATCGACCCGGCCGCCTGGGAACAGATCTTCAACACCCAGTCCGGCGGCATCCTCGGCATGTTCAACATGTTCTCCGGTGGCGGCATCCACCGGATGGCGATCTTCGCGCTCAACATCATGCCCTACATCTCGGCCTCGATCATCATCCAGCTGATGACGACGGTCTCGCCCACGCTTGAAGCGCTCAAGAAGGAAGGCGAGCAGGGCCGCAAGGTCATGAACCAGTACACCCGGTATATCACCGTGTTTCTGGCCGCCTTCCAGGCCTACGGCATCGGTCTCGGGCTGCAAGGCACCGGCAGCGTCGTCAGCGATCCCGGCATCTTTTTCCTGATGTCGACCACGATCACGCTCACCGGCGGCACCATGTTCCTGATGTGGCTGGGCGAGCAGATCACCTCGCGCGGCATCGGCAACGGCATTTCGCTGATCATATTGTCCGGCATCGTGGCGCAATTGCCCTCGGCGATCGCCGGTACCTTGGAACTCGGCCGGCAGGGCGCTTTGTCCACCGGCTTGATCCTCGCGGTCGTCGTGATGGCGGTGGCGGTGATCGCCTTCATCGTATTCATGGAGCGCGCGCAGCGCCGCCTGCTGATCCAGTATCCGAAACGGCAAGTCGGCAACCGCATGTTCGAGGGCCAGTCCTCGCATCTGCCGCTCAAGCTCAACACCTCGGGCGTGATCCCGCCGATCTTCGCGTCCTCGCTGCTGCTGCTGCCGACCACGGTCGCCAATTTCAACGCCGGCAGCGGGCCGAGCTGGCTCACCACCATGACCACGCTGCTCGGCCATGGCCGGCCGTTGTTCCTGATCCTCTACATCGCGCTCATCGTGTTCTTCACGTTCTTCTACACCGCGATCGTGTTCAATCCGACCGAGACCGCGGATAACCTGAAGAAGCATGGCGGCTTCATTCCGGGCATCAGACCGGGCGAACGCACGGGGGAATATATCGACTACGTGCTCTCGCGCATCACCGTGCTCGGCGCGCTCTATCTCGCCATCGTCTGCCTGATCCCGGAAATCCTGATCTCGTACGCCGCGGTGCCGTTCTATTTTGGCGGCACCTCGCTGTTGATCGTGGTCAGCGTCACCATGGATACCGTGGCGCAGATCCAGGGCTATCTGCTGGCGCACCAATATGAAGGCCTGATCAAACGTTCGAAATTGCGGGGGCGCAATCGATGAGACTGATCCTGCTCGGCCCGCCCGGGTCGGGAAAGGGCACGCAAGCGAAACGCATAGCCCACAAACACGGCATCGTTCATCTTTCCACCGGCGAAATCCTGCGCGCCGCGGTCGCCTCTGGTACGCCGGTCGCCCTGCGCGCCCAGGCCACCATAGACCGCGGCGAGCTGGTGCCCGACGAGTTGGTGGTGGCGATCATCGCCGAGCGCATCGACCAGCCGGACGCCCAGCACGGCTTCGTGCTCGACGGCTTCCCGCGCACCCTGCCGCAGGCGCGGGCGCTCGACCGCCTGCTGACCGAGCGCGGCCTCAAGCTCGACGCCGTGCTTGAGCTGAAGGTGGACGAGGGCATTCTGCTCAAGCGCATTGAGACCCGGGTCGCGGAAATGACCGCCCGCGGCGAGAAGCTGCGCGCCGACGACAACCCGCAGGTGCTCAAGGACCGGCTTGCGGCTTACCACGCGCAAACCGAGCCGTTGACCGACTATTACGCCGGTTTGGCCTGCTCGTCGCGTGGACGGAATGGCGCCGATCGACGTCGTTGCCGCCAGCATCGACCGGGTCCTTCGCCGCGCCGCCAAGGCCAAGCCCGGCCGCCGCAAGGGCCAAGCCCGCCAAACGACGTTCCGCCAAGGGGCGGGCCAAAAGGGCGGGCCGCGGCGCTGCCGCCCGCAGGGCGCCGGCGGCCCGGTCAAAAGGCCGTAAATCCGCGCGAAAGCGGGCTCAGCCGGCCCGCGCCAAAAACAAGGCTGGACGGCGCAAATTGCGTACCCGCCGGAGTTGACGAAGGTGAGATGAATCCCTTAATAAGCTGCACATTCAGGAGTTTGACGCGATGCCGGTCCCCAGAAATCCGGGGACAGGTGTCGTGTTACGCTTTGCGCTAACCCCTTCCGGGGACACAAGAATTCGGCGCGTCGAGCGCGGCCGGCCGATAACAGGAGAGACCAACCGTGGCTCGTATTGCGGGCGTGAATCTACCCACCAACAAGCGCGTCGTGATCGCGCTGCAGTATATCCATGGCATTGGGTCCAAAAAGGCCCAGGAAATCATGGACAAGGTTAACCTGCCGCAGGAGCGGCGGGTGTCGCAATTGACCGACGCCGAAGTGCTGCAGATTCGCGAAATGATCGACCGCGACTACATGGTCGAGGGCGATCTGCGCCGCGAAGTGGCGATGAACATCAAGCGGCTGATGGATCTCGGCTGTTACCGGGGCCTGCGCCACCGCAAGGGCCTGCCGGTGCGCGGCCAGCGCACCCATACCAATGCGCGCACCCGCAAGGGCCCGGCCAAGACCATCGCCGGCAAGAAAAAAGCCGCCGGACCGACCTGATCATAGGAATTGCCCGCGCCTGACGGCGGCGGGCCGCGAAAGGACTAGAGAATGGGTAAGGAAGCCACCCGCGTACGCCGGCGCGAGCGTAAGAACATCGCGTCGGGCGTGGCGCACGTCGCCGCCTCGTTCAACAACACCATGATCACCATCACCGACGCGCAGGGCAACACCATTGCCTGGTCGTCGTCGGGGACCATGGGGTTCAAGGGCTCGCGCAAATCGACGCCCTATGCCGCGCAAGTGGCCGCCGAGGATGCCGCCAAGAAGGCGCAGGAGCACGGCATGAAAACCCTCGAGGTCGAGGTGTCGGGGCCGGGCTCCGGCCGGGAGTCGGCGCTGCGCGCTTTGCAGGCGCAGGGCTTCACCATCACCTCGATTCGCGATGTGACCACGATTCCGCATAACGGTTGCCGGCCGCGTAAGCGTCGTCGCGTTTAATTGTTTTTCGGGCGGACGCGAGATCGCGTCCGCTGCCGCCGAACTTTTCCCCACACGGCGGGTGGGATGCGCGGGCGAGGCCCGCGCCGCTCAAAGGTGAAATGTGATCCAAAAAAATTGGCAGGAATTGATCAGGCCGAACAAGCTGCAAGTGACCGCCGGCGCCGACGCCGCGCGGGTCGCCACCGTCGTCGCCGAGCCGCTGGAACGCGGCTTCGGGGTGACGCTCGGCAATGCGCTGCGCCGCATTTTGCTGTCATCGCTGCAGGGTGCGGCGGTGCAGTCGGTGCATATCGACGGCGTGCTGCACGAGTTCTCCTCGATCGCGGGCGTGCGCGAGGACGTCACCGACATCGTGCTCAACATTAAGGACATCGCCATCAAGATGCAGGGCGAGGGTCCCAAGCGCATGGTGGTGAAGAAGCAAGGGCCGGGCGCCGTCACTGCGGGCGAGATCCAGACCGTCGGCGACGTGGTCGTGCTCAATCCGGACCTCGTGCTGTGCACGCTGGATGAGGGCGCCGAGATCCGCATGGAATTCACGGTCAATACCGGCAAGGGCTACGTGCCGGCCGAGCGCAACCGCCCCGAGGACGCGCCGATCGGCCTGATCCCGGTCGACAGTCTGTATTCGCCGGTGCGCAAGGTCTCCTACAAGGTCGAGAACACCCGCGAGGGCCAGATTCTCGACTACGACAAGCTGACCATGACCATCGAGACCAACGGCGCGGTCAGCCCCGAGGACTCGCTCGCTTATGCGGCGCGCATCCTGCAGGACCAGCTCAGCGTGTTCGTCACCTTCGAGGAGCCGAGGAAGGAGGTCGCCGGCGAGGCGGTCCCCGAGCTCGCGTTCAATCCGGCCTTCCTCAAGAAAGTCGATGAGCTCGAGCTGTCGGTACGCTCGGCCAATTGTCTCAAGAACGACAACATCGTCTATATCGGCGACCTCGTGCAGAAGACGGAAGCCGAAATGCTGCGGACGCCGAACTTCGGCCGCAAGTCGCTCAACGAGATCAAGGAAGTGCTGGCGCAGATGGGCCTGCACCTCGGCATGGAAGTGGCGGGCTGGCCGCCGGAGAATATCGAAGAGCTCGCCAAGCGCTTCGAGGATCATTACTAGTTCTGTCATTCCGGGGCGCGCCGCAGGCGCGAACCCGGAATCCAGAGCGGCATAGTAAAGGTAGCTGGATTCCGGATCGACGCTTCGCGTCGTCCGGAATGACGAAAAAAGGGATCACGCGATGCGTCACGGAAAAGTTTACCGCAAGCTCGGCCGGCATTCGGCGCATCGCACCGCCATGTTCGCCAACATGGCCGCCGCGCTGATCAAGCACGAGCAGATCATCACCACGCTGCCGAAGGCGAAGGAACTTCGCCCGATCGTGGAAAAGCTCGTGACGCTCGCCAAGAAAGGCGGCCTCGCCGCGCGCCGCCAGGCGATTTCGGAAATGCGCGACGTCGCCATGGTCAAGAAATTGTTCGACGTGATCGGCCCGCGCTACAAGGAGCGCAAGGGCGGCTATACCCGCGTGCTCAAGGCCGGCTTCCGCTACGGCGATTCCGGCGCGCAGGCGGTGATCGAGTTCGTCGACCGTGACGTCGAGGCCAGGGGCAAGGATTCCGGGCCCGCGCAAGACAAGAAGGCCGCGGAAGCGGCGACCGCGGCGGCCTGAGCTCCACGACAATTTTATGAAATTTACCGGGGCGGCCGTTGGGCCGCCCTTTTTGTTTGCTCGCTCGCGGTCGGGCGCGACCTGTGTATAATCCTCGGGGGAACATTCTGGGAGAAGTCCATGGTCCGCTTTGTCACAACAATACTCGTTGCTTTCGTCGCCACGCTCGGGGCGGCGAACGCGCAGTCGGCGCTGGTCAAGCGCGGCGACTATCTGGTCAACACCATTCTGACCTGCGGCAACTGTCACACGCCGAAGGGGCCCAATGGCGACATCATGGACAAGGCGTTTTCCGGCGGCCTGTCGTGGGACGAGCCGCCGTTCAAGGTGACGGCGCCCAACATCACCCAGGACAAGGACACCGGCATCGGCAAATGGAGCGACGCCGACATCAAGAAGCTGTTGCGCACCGGCTTGCGTCCGAACGGCGTGCCGATCGCCGCGGTGATGCCGACCGGTTTCTACGGCATCATCACCAATCGCGACATGAACGCCATCGTCGCCTATCTGCGCACGCTCAAGCCGATCAAGAACAAGGTGCCGGACCCGATCTATAAATTCGCGGCGCCGCCGCAGATTTTCCCCGGCGCCGAAAAGCCCTACACCGAGGCGATGTTCAGCGACCGGATCAAGCACGGCTTCTATCTCGCCACCATCGGCCATTGCATGGAATGCCACACGCCGATGCCGAAGGGCGTGCACAACTGGGCCGATCTCGGCCGCGGCGGCTTCGAATTCCCCGGTCCCTGGGGCGTCTCGGTGTCGCGCAACATCACCTCGAGCAAGAGCAAGGGCATCGGCGCCTGGACCGACGCCCAGATCAAGACGGCGATCACCACCGGCGTCGACAAGGACGGCAACCACCTCAAGCCGCCCATGGGCTTTGGCTACTACGCCCACATGACCGACGAGGACATCGCCGACATCATCGCTTATCTGCGCAGGGTGCCGCCGAAGGAGTAGCTCTTTCACCTCTCCCCGCGTGCGGGGAAAGGGAAACGCCGGCCTTCATTTAGCCCCGGCGCGGGCCTATATCTCGGTTTCTCGCCGGGAATCGACACCATGCGCCTCAACCGACCCCTGATCGCGACCTTGCTTGCCGCCATCGCCCTGGCCGGCATCGTCGCGCTATCCGCCCAAAACGCCCGCGCACAGGAGCGGCGCGTGCCGACCGCCGCCGAATTGCGGCTGTCCTATGCGCCGGTGGTGCAGCGGGTGGCGCCGGCGGTGGTCAATGTCTATGCCGCCAAGGTGGTGCAGTTCCGCAATCCGCTGTTCGACGATCCGATCTTCCGCCGCTTCTTCGGCGTGCCGGGCGGCGGCAGCAGCCAGGTGCAGCGTTCGCTCGGCTCCGGCGTGATCGTCGATCCATCCGGCTTGATCGTGACCAATGTGCACGTGATCGAGGGCGCCGACGAAGTCAGGGTGGCGCTCGCCGACAAGCGTGAATTCGAGGCCGAGATCGTGCTCAAGGACAAGCGCAGCGATCTCGCCGTGTTGCGCCTCAAGGACGCGCATGAGCGCTTCCCCGTTCTGGATTTCGCCAATTCCGACGCGCTCGAAGTGGGCGACGTGGTGCTCGCCATCGGCGATCCGTTCGGCGTCGGGCAGACCGTGACCCACGGCATCGTCTCGGCGCTGGCGCGCACGCAGGTCGGCATCACCGATTATCAGTTCTTCATCCAGACCGACGCCGCCATCAATCCGGGCAATTCCGGCGGCGCGCTGGTCGACCTTTCCGGGCGGCTGGTCGGCATCAATACCGCGATCTTCTCGCGCTCCGGCGGTTCGCAGGGCATCGGCTTTGCCATCCCCGCCAACATGGTGCGGGTGGTGGTGGCCTCCGCCAAATCCGGCGGTCATGATGTGAAGCGGCCCTGGCTCGGTGCCAGGCTGCAGGCGGTCACCCCCGACATCGCCGACAGCATGGGGCTCAAGCGCCCGGCCGGCGCGTTGATCGCCAGCGTCACGCGCGGCGGCCCGGCCGAACATGCCGGCCTCAAGCCCGGCGATGTCGTCATGTCGGTGGACGGGCAGGCGGTCGACGACGTCAACGCCTTCGATTACCGCTTCGCCACCAAGCCGCTCGGCGGCCAGGCGACGTTGGGCGCGCTGCGCGGCGGCCGCGAGCTGAACGTCTCGATTGCGCTGCAGCCGGCGCCCGAGACTGCGCGCGACGAGGTTACCATCCGCTCGCGTTCGCCGTTTTCCGGCGCCAAGATCGCCAACCTGTCGTCGGCGCTCGCCGACGAATTGCAGATCGAGAACGCCGACGGGGGCGTGGTCATTGTCGACGTGGACAGCGGCTCCTATGCCAGCAATCTCGGCTTCCAGCGCGGCGATGTGATCGAGCAGGTCAATGGCGAGCGCATCGCCAAGACCAGCGATCTCGTGCGCGCCACTGCCACGCCAAACCGTGCCTGGCAGATCAAGATCCGCCGCGGCGGGCAGCAGATTACCGCGGTGTTCAACGGATGACGAAGCGCACTGCAATTTTTCCGTCATGGCCGGGCTTGCCCGGCCATCCACGCCTCGCTTTGCTGAAGCTAAGAAAGGCGTGGATGCCCGGCATAAAGCCGGGCATGACGGCGGAAGGGCACATTGATGGCCCCGCGCGCCAAGTCGGTCCAACGCTGTTCGCCGCCGCCGGCCTCGACAAGGATGCGCCGCGCCCGCTCGCCGATCGCTTGCGCCCGACCAAGCTCGACGAGGTGGTCGGCCAGGACCATCTGCTGGGCGCCGACGGCGCGCTCACGCGCATGCTGGCGACCCGCTCGCTCGGCAGCCTCGTGTTCTGGGGCCCGCCCGGCACCGGCAAGACCACGGTGGCGCGGCTGCTGGCGCAGGCCACCGACCTTAATTTCGAGCAGCTTTCCGCGATCTTCACCGGCGTCGCCGACCTCAAGAAGGCGTTCGAGGAAGCGCGCCGCCGCCGCGAGCTGGGGCAGGGCACGCTGCTGTTCGTCGACGAGATCCACCGCTTCAACCGCGCCCAGCAGGACAGTTTCCTGCCGGTGATGGAGGACGGCACCATCGTGCTGGTCGGCGCCACCACCGAGAACCCGTCGTTCGAGCTCAACGCGCCGCTGCTGTCGCGCGCGCGCGTGCTGGTGTTCAAATCCCTCGACGCGGCGGCGATCGAAAAGCTGCTGCAAACGCGCCGAGCAGATCGAGGGCCGCAAGCTGCCGCTCGACGACGAAGCACGGGCGGCACTCACGCGCATGGCCGACGGCGATGGCCGCGCCGCGCTGACATTGGCCGAGGAAGTCTGGCGCGCCGCCCGCAAGGACGAGAACTTCGGCGCCGCGAAATTGCAGGAGATCGTGCAGCGCCGCGCGCCGATCTACGACAAGGCGCAGGACGGCCACTACAACCTGATCAGCGCGTTGCACAAGTCGGTGCGCGGCTCCGATCCCGACGCCGCGCTCTATTATCTCTGCCGCATGCTCGATGCCGGCGAGCCGCCGCTCTATATCGCGCGCCGGGTGGTGCGCATGGCGGTCGAGGACATCGGGCTCGCCGATCCGCAGGCGCTGGTGATCGCCAATGCCGCCAAGGACGCCTACGATTTTCTGGGCTCGCCGGAAGGCGAACTGGCGATCGCGGAGGCCGTGATCTACATGGCCACCGCGCCGAAATCGAACGCCTCCTACGCCGCCTTCGGCGCCGCCATGCGCACCGCCAAGGAGGCCGGCTCCTTGCTGCCGCCCAAGCACATCCTCAATGCGCCGACCAAATTGATGCAGCAGGAAGGCTATGGCCGCGGCTACGCCTACGACCATCACGAGGAAGAGGCCTTCTCCGGGCAGAACTATTTCCCCGATGCGCTGCCGCGCCAGCAGTTCTATAATCCGCCCGAGCGCGGCTTCGAGCGCGAAATCAGGAAGCGGCTGGATTATTGGGCCAAGCTGCGCCGGGAGCGGGGGACGGAGTGAGCATCGATCTGGACGCCTATTTCAAGCGCATCGGCTACGCGGGGCCGCGCGATTCGTCGTTGAGTGCCCTGCGCGAGTTGCATTATCTGCATCCGCAAGCGATCCCGTTCGAGAACCTCGATCCGCTGCTCAGGCGGCCGGTGAAGCTCGATCCGGCCTCGCTGCAGGCCAAGCTGGTGGAGGCCGGGCGCGGCGGCTACTGCTTCGAGCACAATTCGCTGTTCGCCAATGTGCTGCGCCAGCTCGGCTTCAAGGTGCAGGAGGCAACCGCGCGCGTGCGCTGGTCGGTGCCGCCCGGCGTCAGGACGCCGCGCACCCATTGCCTGCTGTTCGTCGAAGCCGAGGGTGAGGATTACCTCGTCGACGTCGGCTTCGGCGGCAATGTGCTGACCGCGCCGCTGCGGCTCAATTCGCGCGACGCGCAGGCAACGCCGCACGAGACGTTCCGGCTGGTTGACGAGGGCGATCGTGTGGTGGAGGAGGCCAAGATCAACGGCGCCTGGACGCCGCTTTACGCCTTCGATTTCGCCGATACGCATCCCGCCGACTACGAGATGGGCAACTGGTTCACCTCGGCGCACCCGGATTCGCTTTTCGTCAACGGCCTGTTGGGCGCGCGCGCCGAGCGTGATCGCCGCTACGCGCTGTTCAACAACCAGCTTGCAGTCCACACGCTCAATGGTGGCACGCAGAAAAGGACGCTCGGCACGGCGGCCGAGATGCGCGATGCGCTCACCGACCTGTTCAAGCTGCGGCTCGACCAGCTCGATGGTCTCGATCCGGCGCTGGCGAAGCTTGCCGCGGCGACGACATGAGCCGGGGTGGACGCGGACCGCATCAGCCCGGCGGCGGACGGCAACAAGCCGGCCCGCGCGGCCGCGGTCACGGCGTTGATCGCGATCAGCGGATCAAAGAGCGATCCAAAGAGCGGTTCAATCCCCGGCAGTCCGACCTGCGCGTGAAGCATTCGCCCAAGCGGGATAGCGGCAGAGGCCGGGCCTTTCCCGCGCGTCCGCCGCGTGAGCAGCCCGTCGCTTTTCAGCCCGCACCGCCGCCCGTGGTCGCGCCAAAGCCGGTGCATTTTTCGTCCGGCGTGCAGACCGTCGCCGTCACGCCCGACGAAAATGGCATGCGGGTCGACCGCTTCTTCGAGGGGCGGTTTCCCGGCCTGTCGTTCAGCCACATCCAGCGCATCATCCGCAAAGGCGAGGTGCGCGTTAATGGCAAGCGCACGCAGCCGAAGGCGCGGCTGGAAGCCGGCCAGTCCGTGCGCATTCCGCCGCTCCAGCTCGAGGCGCCGCAACCGCGCGACGACGCGCCGCAGGCGCAGAAGGACCGCGCCTTCCTCAAATCGATCACGCTGTACGAAGACGACGACGTGCTGGTGCTCAACAAGCCGATGGGGCTCGCCGTGCAGGGCGGCTCCGGCACCACGCGCCATCTCGACGGCATGCTGGGCGCCTTGCGCGGCTCGCATCCGGACGCCCAGCGCCCGCGCCTGGTGCACCGGCTCGACAAGGACACCGCCGGCTGCCTGCTGGTGGCCAAGACCCGCTTTGCCGCGGCGGCGCTCGCCAAAACCTTCCGCTCGCGCTCGGCGCGCAAGATCTACTGGGCGCTGGTCGTCGGCGTGCCGAAGCCGAAGCAGGGCCGCATCTCGACCTATCTCGCCAAGCAGGAGGTCGAAGAGGACAGCTTCATGCGCGTCGCCAAGCATGGCGAGAAAGACGCCGTGCATGCCGTCACCTATTACGCGGTGGTGGAGACCGCGGCGCAGAAGCTCGCCTGGATTTCGCTCAAGCCGGTGACCGGCCGCACCCACCAGCTGCGTGCGCATATGGCCCATGTCGGCCATCCAATCGTCGGCGATCCGAAATATTTCAACATCGAGAACTGGGAACTGCCCGGCGGTATCCAGAACAAGCTGCATCTCCTGGCGCGCCGGATCGCGGTGCCGCATCCGCGCGGCGGCGTGATTGACGTCAGCGCGCCGCTGCCGCCGCATATGGAGCAGTCCTGGAACTTGCTCGGCTTCGACGCCAAGCGTTACGACCCGATCGTCGACGCGCCGGAGGAGGAGTAGCGGATGCGCAGCTGCGCCCCTATCTCATGGGGATGACGCGAGCCTATCCGCTCATTGCTGTTCTGATCTTGGCGCTCGGTGTGCCGACGTTACGGGCGCAAACCAATCCCGATACCGGGACCATCAACATCATGACGCCGGAAGTGTCCGATCCGGCGTCCAAGCACAAGACGCAGCGCGGCCGGGCAAAACCGGAAGCGTCTGCGCCTGCGCCGGAACGCAAGCGCGCCGGCACGCCACAGCCGAAAACCCGGCACGGCTCGTCGAACCCGGTCTACCCGACGCCCTTGCCGGCGCCGCAAGGTTTCAGCCCGCCGCCGTCGCACAGGGTGGTGACACCGCCGCCCGCCGTGCCGCCGCCGCTTTATGTGCCGCAGACCGGCCAGGTGCTGCCGAACTTGCCGGCGATATCGGGATCGGGGCCGGGCGGCAGCGAGACTTCCCAGGACCGCGCCGCGCGCTGCGCGCATCAGGCCGGGGTCTACGGGCCGGCGGCCACCGGCGACCGCAACGCCTATATCGGCGGCTGCATCAATCAGTAGCGCTTGCTTTCATTCATCAGCTGGGGACCAGCCGCGACCTGCACGCGGCTGATCGACAGCGGCCTAGCACAGTAGTCATTTGAAATATCGAGGCTTTTTCCAACAAGGCAGGGCGCTGAAAATCCACATCCGGTGCTAGGAGTTTGTCAACGGCTCGGCCCTATACCCCATGTTCCAGAGTGGGGACCGATCGTTGATGGATATGCACGAGTGCTTTGCCGGCCGGCTTTGAACCTGCGCCGTCGGACCTCAAGCCGGTCGCGGTCACGCGCTGGCGCGCGCGGCTTGCCGAGCCGCAATGCGAGCGCGATTACCGGGCTCACCGCTTTGCCGATGACCGCCGCCGCGCCTTGCTCATGATGGGTTTGGCGGCGGTCGCCGGCGGCCTGAATTTTCTGGTTGAGCTTCACGCCTACCTGCATGGCGTCAGCCGCTTCGTCGCGCTGATCCCGCCCTTCGCCGCGATCTGGCTGCCGATCGCCGGCCTGCTGCTCATCCGCCGCATGCGCACGCCTGGCATGTTGGAAGCTCTGCTGATCGCGGGAGTCGTGATCGGCATGACCGTGCGCCTGATCATGGTGAGCCTGCACCCCGACATGCCCAGCATGGGACCCACCGTGATGGTGGGCGTGGTGTTTGTCATCTATCTTTACTTGCCGATTAGTTTCACCGCTTCCGTCGCGCTCGCCGCCGTTTTTTCCGTTGTGGCGCCGTTCTGGTGGTCGCTGTCGCAAGGCGCCGCCTTGCCGGCCGATCAGCTCTACCGCACGCTGGTCTGGCTGTTGCTCGCCAACGCGTTCGGCTGCATCGCGGCCAATTCGCTGCACCGCAGCCTGCGCATGCAGTTCTCGCAAAGCCTGCTGCTGCAAAAGCTGCTGTCGACCAATTCGCTCACCGGCATCGCCAACCGCCGCCGCTTCGACAGCGCGCTGGAACGCGAATGGCGGCGCTGCCGCCGCGCCGGCATGCCGCTCTCGCTGCTGATGATCGATGTCGATCACTTCAAACCCTATAACGATCAGTTCGGCCATCAGCGCGGCGACGATTGCCTGCGCCAGGTGGCGCGGCTGCTGCTCGACGGGGTGGGGCGGCCCGGCGATCTCGTCGCGCGCTACGGCGGCGAGGAATTCGTTTGCCTGCTGCCGGACAACGGCATGGCCGGGGCGCTGGCGGTCGCCAACAAGCTGATCGCGATCGTGCGGCAGGCGGATATCCACCATCCCCGCTCGCCGGCCGGCGCGCGACTGACCATCAGCATCGGTGCCGCCACGGCGAAGGATTTATCCGGTGAGCCGGAGGCGCTGATGGCCTTCGCCGACAAATTGCTCTATGCCGCCAAGGCCGCCGGCCGCAATCAGGTGAAAGTGGGCCAGCTCAACGCCGACAAAGCCGCGCCGCGCGCGGCCGCCATCGCGGCTTAGGCGCTGGCGCGATCCAACGCCTGCACATCCTCGCGCGACAGCGCGAGGCGCGGCGCCTGCATGATCTCGTTGAGTTGCGGGAGGCTGGTCGCGCTGGCGATCGGGGCGGTGATGCTTGGGCGCGCGATCAGCCAGGCGAGCGCCACCTGCCCCGGCGTGGCGTGATGGCGGGCGGCCACGTCGTCGAGCGCCTGCAGGATGCGCAGGCCGCGGGCGTTGAAAAATTCCTTGATGCGCGGCGCGCGCACGGCGCTTTTGCCAAGATCGCTTTCCGCACGATATTTGCCGGTGAGAAAGCCGGCCGCGAGCGAATAGTAGGGGATGACGCCGATGCGCTCCCGCAAGCAGAGCGGCTCGAATTCGCGCTCGAAGGCCGCGCGGTCGTGCAGATTGTAGCGCGGCTGCAGGCTTTCATAACGCGCGATGCCGAGCCGCTTGCTGGCGTCCAGCGAGGCCTGCAAGCGCGCCGGCGCTGATATTGGAGGCGCCGACCGCGCGCACCTTGCCCTGCGCGATCAGCGTCGGCATAGGCCTGCATGGTCTCGTCCGGCTCGGTGTTCGGGTCGTCGAAATGGGTCTGATAGAGATCGATGTAGTCGGTCTGCAGCCGCTTCAGCGAAGCCTCGGCCGCGCGCATGATGTCGGCCGACTTCAAGCTGCGGCCGGAGCCCATGTCCTCGCCGACCTTGGTGGCGATCACCGCCTTGGCGCGCTTGCCGCTGGCTTTAACCCAGTTGCCGATGATGGTTTCCAACTCGCCGCCTTTGTGGCCGGGCACCCAGCGCGAATAGCTGTTGGCGGTATCGATGGCATTGAAGCCGGCATCGATGAAGGCATCGAGAATGGCGAACGAGGTCGCCTCGTCGACGTTCCAGCCGAACACATTGCTGCCGAGCATCAGCGGGGCGATGTGCAGATCGGATTGACCGAGCCGGCGGAGTTGCATGGGCATGACCCGGTACTAGCGCAAACTGGCGTTGAACGCCTCCAGCGCCGCCTGGCCGGGGCAGAGCTCTTTCTCCGACAGCGCGTTGAGCGGCGCCTCGACCGTGCGCAGATGGGCGTGCAGGTCTTCCGGGTCCTTCTCCACATAGAGCAGGCCGGTGACGATCTGACCCTTGGCGGCGTGATGTTGCAGGAAGCCGAGCGCGGCGCCGCGGTCGTGCAGCTCGTAATCGGCGGCGAGCTTGCGCAGCGCCAGCCGCGAGCCGTCGTGCTGCTCCACCACCTCGACGGTGCCGGGCTCGTATTGCACCTCGATCGGCATGCGGCTGGCCATGAAGTCGAGCCGGTTCACCGCCTCGTTGTGCTCGCGCACGAAATCGAAGCTCTTGGTCGAGCCGGCATGGTTGTTGAAGGCCACGCACGGGCTGATGATGTCGATGAAGGCGGCGCCCTGGTGGGCGATCGCCGCCTTGATGATCGGCACCAGCTGCTGCTTGTCGCCGGAGAACGAGCGGGCGACGAAGCTCGCGCCGAGCTGCAGCGCCATCGCCACCAGGTCGATGGAATTGTCGGTATTGATGAAGCCGCGCTTGGACTTGGAACCGCGGTCGGCGGTGGCGGAGAACTGGCCCTTGGTCAGGCCATACACGCCGTTGTTCTCCACGATATAGACCATGTTGACGCCGCGCCGCAGGCAATGCGCGAACTGGCCGAAGCCGATCGAGGCGCTGTCGCCGTCGCCGGAGACGCCGAGATAGATCAGGTCGCGGTTGGCGAGATTGGCGCCGGTCAGGACCGACGGCATGCGGCCGTGCACCGAATTGAAGCCGTGCGAATTGCCGAGGAAATAGGTCGGCGTCTTCGACGAGCAGCCGATGCCGGAAATCTTCGCCACCCGGTGCGGCTCGATCGACAGCTCGAAGCAGGCCTGGATGATGGCGCCGGTGATCGAGTCGTGGCCGCAGCCGGCGCACAGCGTCGACACCGTGCCCTCGTAGTCGCGGTGGGTATAGCCCAGCTCGTTCTTCGGCAGCTCGGGGTGATGGAATTTGGGCTTGGTAAGGTAGGTCATGAGGATACCTTGAGCGGGGTCACTTTCAGCTTGTCGACATGATCGCCGATCGCCTTGGCGATGAAGCGGGCGGTGATCGGGGTGCCGTCGTAATGCAGGATCGGCACCAGCCGCACCGGATCGATGCCGCATTCGTTGACGATGAGCGAGCGCAATTGCGCGTCGCGGTTCTGCTCGACCACGAAGGTGAAGTCGTGGTCGGCGACGAAGCTGTTGACCGACGAGTGGAACGGGAAGGCGCGCACCCGCATGCGGTCGAGCGAATGGCCGCGCGCCTCGATCATGGCGATCGCCTCGTCCATCGCCGGCGCGGTCGAGCCGAAATAGATCACGCCGTATTTGGTCGGCTTTTTGGCATTGGCCAGCAACGGCCGCGGCACCAGGTCCTTGGCGGTGTCGAACTTGCGGATCAGCCGCTGCATGTTGTCGACGTAGGGCGCGCCTTCCTCGGTGTAGCGCGCATAGCGGTCGCGCGAGGTGCCGCGGGTGAAGAAGGAGCCCTTGGTCGGATGCGTGCCCGGATAGGTGCGGTAGGGGATGCCGTCGCCGTCGACGTCGAGATAGCGGCCGAAATCCTTGCCGGCTTCCAGCTGCTCGGCGGTCATCACCTTGCCGCGGTCGTATTTGCGGGCATCGTCCCAGGCGAGCGGGCGGCTGAGGTGGTGGTTCATGCCGATGTCGAGATCGAGCATGACGAAGATCGGCGTCTGCAGCCGGTCGGCGAGATCGAAGGCCTGCGCGCCCATGTCGAAGGCTTCCGCCGGGTCTTCCGGGAACAGCAGCACATGCTTGGTGTCGCCGTGCGAGGCATAGGCGCAGGAGGTGATGTCGCACTGCTGCGTGCGCGTCGGCATGCCGGTCGAGGGGCCGGCGCGCTGCACGTCGAACAGCACCGCGGGAATTTCCGCGAAATAGGCGAGCCCGATGAACTCCTGCATCAGCGAAATGCCGGGGCCGGAGGTGGCGGTGAAGGCGCGCGCGCCGTTCCAGCCGGCGCCGATCACCATGCCGATGGAGGCGAGCTCGTCCTCGGCCTGGATGATGGCGTATTTCGCCTGCTTGGTCTGCGGGTCGACGCGCAGCTTGGCGCAGTGGCGGGTGAAGGCGTCGGCCAGCGACGACGACGGCGTGATCGGATACCAGGCGCACACGGTGGCGCCGCCATAGACCGCCCCGAGCCCGGCCGCCGAATTGCCCTCGATGAAGATGCGGTCGCCGACCTTGTCGCTTTTCTGCAGGCGCAGGCCGATCGGGCAGGCGAGGTTGAGGGTGGCGTAGTCGCGCCCGATATGCAGCGCCTTGATGTTGGGCTCGATCAGCTTTTCCTTGCCCTTGTATTGCTCGCCGATCAGCCGCTCGACCGCCTTGACGTCCATGTCGAGCAGCGCGGTGAGCACGCCGATATAGATGATGTTCTTGAACAGCTGGCGCTGGCGCGGATCGGAATATTCGCGGTTGCAGATGGCGGTCAGCGGCACGCCGATGACCGTGATGTCCTCGCGGAATTTGGAGGCCGGCAAGGCCTTGGTCGAGTCGTAGAGCAGGTAGCCGCCGGGCTCGATGCCGGCGATGTCGCGATCGAAGGTCTGCGGATTCATCGCCACCATCAGGTCGGTGCCGCCGCGCGCGCCCAGATGGCCTTGCTCCGACACGCGCACCTCGTACCAGGTCGGCAAGCCTTGAATGTTGGACGGGAAGATGTTGCGCGGCGCCACCGGCACGCCCATGCGCAGCACGGCGCGGGCGAACATCTCGTTCGCGCTCGCGGAGCCGGAGCCATTGACGTTGGCGAAGCGGACGACGAAGTCGTTTACGCGGCTGATCGGCGTGGCGGTCGGCATGAAGTTCCTGCGTAGGTCATTTCCAGTAAGAATTTCTGCATGTCCCAGGCGCCGGTCGGGCAGCGTTCGGCGCACAATCCGCAATGCAGGCAGACGTCCTCGTCCTTGACCATGACGCGGCCGGTCTTGAGGCCGCTCTGGACATAGAGATCCTGGCTGAGATTGTGCGAGGGCGCGTTGAGATGCTGGCGGAGATCGGCTTCCTCGCGGTTCACCGTGAAGGTGATGCAGTCCATCGGGCAGATGTCGACACAGGCGTCGCATTCGATGCAAAGCTGCGCCGAGAACACCGTCTGCACGTCGCAATTGAGGCAGCGGCCGGCTTCGGCCAGCGCCAGCTGCGGATCGAAGCCCAGTTCGACCTCGGCCTTGATGTCTTTCAGCGCCACCACCTTGTCGGCCAGCGGCACCTTATAGCGGTGATCGAGCGCGATCTCGTTGTCGTAGGACCATTCGTGGATGCCCATCTTCTGGCTCATCAGCGCGACCGCCGGAGCCGGGCGGTCGGCGATGTCCTCGCCGTTGAGCATCTTGTCGATGGAGACGGCGGCCTCGTGGCCGTGCGCCACCGCCCAGATGATGTTCTTCGGGCCGAACGCCGCGTCGCCGCCGAAGAACACCTTCGGGTTGGTCGAGACAAAGGTCTTCTCGTCGAGCTTGGGCAGGCCCCAGTCGTTGAACTCGATGCCGGTATCGCGTTCGATCCAGGGAAAGGCATTTTCCTGGCCGACCGCCACCAGCACGTCGTCGCAGGGGAAGTGCTGCGGCGGCTCGCCGGCGGGCACCAGCTTGCGGCGGCCCTTGTCGTCGTATTGCGCCTTCACCTTCTCGAAGGTGATGCCGGTGAGCTTGCCGTTCTCGTGGGTGAATTGCTTCGGCACCAGGTAATTGTGGATCGGGATGCCCTCGTGCATGGCGTCTTCCTTTTCCCAAGGCGACGCCTTCATCTCCTCGAAGCCGGAGCGCACCACCACCTGCACATCCTCGCCGCCGAGCCGGCGCGAGGAGCGGCAGCAGTCCATGGCGGTGTTGCCGCCGCCGAGCACGATCACCCGCTTGCCGATCTTGGCTGTGTGGCCGAACGAGACCGAGGACAGCCAGTCGATACCGATGTGGATGTTCTTGGCGGCTTCCTTGCGGCCGGGAATGTCGAGGTCGCGCCCGCGCGGCGCGCCGGAGCCGACAAAGATGGCGTCCCAACCTTCCGCCAGCAGCGTCTTCATGCTGTCGATGCGCTGACCGCCGCGGAACTCGACGCCGAGGCCGAGGATGTAGCCGCATTCCTCGTCGATGACGTGGTCGGGCAGGCGGAATTTCGGGATTTGCGAGCGGATCATGCCGCCGGCGCGCGGATCCTGGTCGAATACCACGCAATGATAGCCGAGCGGGGCGAGATCGCGCGCCACCGTGAGCGAGGCCGGACCGCCGCCGACCAGGGCAATGCGCTTGCCGTTTTTGCGCGCTGCCGGTTTCGGCAGCCGCGCGGTGATGTCGTCCTTGTAATCGGCGGCCACGCGCTTCAAGCGGCAGATCGCCACCGGCTCGTTCTCGACGCGCACGCGCCGGCAGGCCGGCTCGCACGGCCGGTCGCAGGTGCGGCCGAGGATTCCCGGAAACACGTTCGAATACCAGTTGACCATATAGGCGTCGGAATAGCGGCCCGCCGCGATCAACCGGATGTATTCAGGGACGGGTGTGTGGGCCGGACAAGCCCATTGGCAATCGACGACCTTGTGGAAGTAGTCCGGCGCGGCAATATTGGTATTCTTCATTCACTCCTCGAAACGCGCCCCGCTACGCCGCATACTGAAACGGTGTCGCGTCACAGCCGGTGAGTGACTGCCCCTTGCCCCGGCGCGGCCTAGCTGGAAGGCCGCGATTCAGGGGGCGGAATATATGGGTAAGAACCCCCCAAGGCTACCTATCCTTCCGTCATGCCTGTGAGCTATCAACCGCAAGTCTTCTCTTACCTTTTCGCCCCCGGAAAGGGGCGGCAGCATGGCGGCGAAGCAGCAAAAATCGCGGTTTTGCGTTAATGCTTACGGGTGCCGGACCGGGTAATTTCCGCCCATGAAGGCGGCCGGTCCGCCACGGTGCCGCCTTGTTGCGGCGCACAATCACAACAATCTGATGCGCGACATTCTCACCGAAATTTTCGAAAACCAGCCGCTCGACCCAAGAGAGGCGGCGCGCCGCGGCGCGCGCCCGCAATTGCGCAAGCGCTTTTTTCGGCTTGCCCAGGCCGGCGAAGTCGCCGGCGAGGGCGGCGGCTTCCCGTTGCTGCTCGATGACAAGCCGGTGAAAACGCCGGCGCGGCGCCCGCTTGCGGCCCCGACCCAGGCGCTGGCCGAGAAGATCGCTGAAGAGTGGAACGCGCAGCAAGAAGTCATCGATCCGGCGCGCATGCCGCTGACCCGGCTCGCCAATGCGGTGATCGACGCGGTGGCCGATGCCAGCGGTGCGGTCGCCAACGACGTGGCGCAATATCTCGGCGCCGATTTGCTGTGCTATCGCGCCGACGCGCCAGACGGCCTGGTCGAGCGGCAGGCTCAGCGCTGGGACCCGGTGCTGGCCTGGGCGAGCCAGGCGCTCGGCGCCCGCTTCGTGCTGGCGCAAGGCGTCGTGCATGTGGCGCAGCCGGGCGAGGCGATCGCCGCGGCGCGCGCGAAAATTCCCGCCGAGACGAGTAACATGAAAGATATTTGGCGGCTGGGGGCGGTGTCCTCGATCACCACGCTGACCGGCTCCGCACTGCTCGCGCTCGCGCTTGAGCGCGGCGCGCTCGATGCCGACGCCGCCTGGGCCGCCGCCCATGTGGACGAGGACTGGCAGATGTCGCAATGGGGAAGCGACCGGGACGCGCTCGACCGCCGCGCCTACCGCCGTGCCGAATTCGAGGCCGCCGTCGCGGTGCTGCGGCATACGAATTGATTTGCACTCGGTGCCGCGCTCGGCGGGCCGCTCACGCGCCCGTGGAAGCGCGGCCGGCGGAAAGGTTCAGTTGCGGGAGCCGGCTTGCGCCGCCTTTTCGCGCACCGCCTCAGGATCGCTTCGAACACTGGCCCCCATTGCCGCCCGGCGTCCTGGCGGAACAGCCGCATGGTCGGATACCAGGGCGAGTCGTCACGCCCAAGCAGCCAGCGCCAATCGGAAATCACCGGCAATGCAGTGAACACCGGCCGCGCCAGCGCGCCGGCCAGATGCGCGATCGAGGTATCGCAGCTGATCACGAGATCGAGCTGGCTCATCACCGCGGCGGTATCGAGAAAGAAATCCGCATCCGCGTCGGGGTCGGCATCGATCGTCTTGATCTTGTCGCGGAATGCGACCTTGCCGATGTCGAGCGCTGGCGTGCCTTTCTGCAACGACACCAATTCGATGCCGGGCAGCGCGGCCAGGGCTGCGAAATTCGTGAGTGCGATGTCGCGCCGTTTGAAGTGCGGCTTGTCCGAATGGCCGGATGCCCAGTTGATCCCGATCCTGAACCCGCCGGTGCCGAGGCGGGCGCGCCAGGATTCGATCCGGTCCGCCGCCGCCGACAAATAAGGCACCTCATGCGGCAGGTTTTCCGGCGTCATGCCGAGCACGCCGGGAACGCTCAATAGCGGCAGCCAGCGCAACGGCCGTTGATCCTGCGCGAGCTCGCCGGCATCGGTCGCGATCGTCACGCCCTTTAAGGTCGAAAGCAGCGGCGCCATGGCCTTGCGCACGAGGATGGTCACATCGATGCCGCGACCCGCCAGCACGGTGGCGAAGCGGCAGAACTGGATGGTGTCGCCGAGACCCTGTTCCGCCACCAGCACCAGGCGTTCGCCTACGCGCCGGGTGCCGTCCCAGCGCGGCTCGGGCAGCGGCTCAAAGCTCGGCGGTCCCACTTCCGCGCGATGGTCATAGTCGGCAAAGCCCGCCGCCCAATCGCCGCGTGTCAGATTGAGCAGGGCGCGGCCGAGATAGGGCTCGTGCAGGCGCGGGTCGAGCTTGATCGCCCGCTCATAAGACGCCGCCGCCTCGTCGAAGCGCGGTGAGGAACCCGCGCCGCGCGCGAGTTCCATGAGGCCCAGGTCCCTGAGCACGTTGCCACGGTTGGCATGGACGGCGGCGAAATTCGGATCGCACGCGATCGCCCGGTCGTAGTTCGTCAGCGCGTCCTCGGGCCGGCCGAGCTCCTCCAGCAAGGCGCCGCGGTTCATCAGAGCGGGCGTCGATTTCGGATCGAGCGCGATTGCGCGGTCGAAACTTTTCAGCGCCTCATCCGGCAGGCCGGCATCGACCAGGATATTGGCGCGGTTGCCGTGGGCGGCCGCGAAATTCGGGTCGAGCGCGATGGCCTTGTCGAAATTCTTGATCGCCTCCAGCGGCTGGCGCAGCCGGTCGAGCGCCTGGCCGAGCAGATTGTGCACGCGGGCCTGCGGCGGGCCGAGCGCGATGGCGCGGCGGGCGAGCTCGATGCCTTCCTTGTATTGCCCCTCCTGGCAGGCGATGACGGCGATGTAATACAACGCATCGGCGTTGTTCGGGTCGTTGCGCAGCACGTCGCTGTAGCGCTCCATGGCGAGCTCCAGCTGTCCCTGGCGATGATGGAACAGGCCCTGCTCGAGCAGCTGCGCGGCGGTGGCGGGTGGGCTCATGGGCCGCTTCTAAGCAGCCTTTGCCGCCGCTGCCAAGCCGCTTGAAATGTCATGGGCGGGCGCCGGCTGCCGGCGCGGGCAAACGCTGCGCAAGCTCTAAACGAGCCGCGATGGCAGCACGACGACCTTGGTGCCGACCGCCGTGCGGTTATAGAGATCGATCGCGTCGTCATTGGTCAAGCGAATGCAGCCGGATGACACGTTCTGCCCGATACTCCAGGGCTCGTTGGTGCCGTGGATGCGGTAGAGCGTGTCCTTGTTGTCCTGCCAGAGATAGAGCGCGCGGGCGCCGAGCGGATTTTCCGGGCCGCCGGGCACGCCATTGCCGCCCTGCAACTGCTTCAGCCGCGGTCCGAGCTGCGGCTGGCGCGCGAGGATATCGGTGGTCGGATACCAATCCGGCCATTCCTGTTTGCTGTTGACCGTGGCGACGCCCGACCAGCCATAGCCTTCGCCGCCGACGCCGATGCCATAGCGCATGGCCTTTCCGCCGCGCTCCACCAGGTAGAGATAGTGGGTGGGCGGATCGATAATGATGGTGCCCGGCGGCTCTTCGGTGAGGTAGCCGACTTCCTCGCGCTGATAGTTCGGCGGGGCCTTCGCCAGGCGCCAGCCGGTGGCGATGTTGCTGCCGGTGGCGGCGGTGGTGGAGCCGGAGGTGGTGGCCGTACAGCCGGCAAGGCCACAGGCCGCAGCCGTTGCGGACGCACCGGTGATCAGTAAGCGGCGGCTCAGTAGCGCCATGGCGGTCCAACGCAATGTGGGCTTGTCCGGTTCCGCGATCCGGGAGACAAGCCTAAAGTCTATAGCGTGTCTCGTAGTTTTCAATTTGGGCGGCGGCGGGGCGGACGCGGGGCGGGTCGCGGGTTTGGCGGCCGTGGTATGGCTTTTGCTGCCAAATTCGGGAAACTATTGCGGAATTTCGCGGGACGGGGGCCCAACGGGCAATGAAGGACATCCTCGACAGGCTGGAACAGCGGCGCGCCGAGGCCCGCCTGGGGGGCGGTGCGGCCCGCATCGAGGCCCAGCACAAGCGCGGCAAGCTGACCGCGCGCGAGCGCATCGAGCTCCTGCTCGACAAGGGCTCGTTCGAGGAGTTCGACATGTTCGTCGAGCACCGCTCCAACGAATTCGGCATGGAGAAGAGCAAAATCCCCGGCGACGGCGTGGTCACCGGCTGGGGCACCGTCAACGGCCGCACCGTTTATCTGTTCTCCAAGGACTTCACGGTGTTCGGAGGAAGCCTCAGCGAGACGCATGCGGGCAAGATCATTAAGGTGCAGGACATGGCGATGAAGGCGCGCGCGCCCATCATCGGCCTGTTCGACGCCGGCGGCGCGCGCATCCAGGAGGGCGTCGCCGCACTCGGCGGCTATGGCGAGGTGTTCAAGCGCAACGTCATCGCCTCCGGCGTCATTCCGCAGATTAGCGTGATCATGGGGCCTTGCGCGGGCGGGGACGTCTATTCGCCGGCGATGACCGACTTTCATCTTCATGGTGCGCGACACTTCCTACATGTTCGTCACCGGCCCCGACGTGGTGAAGACGGTGACCAACGAGGTGGTCACCGCCGAGGAACTGGGCGGCGCCAGCGTGCACACCACCAAGTCGGGCGTGTCCGACGGCGCCTTCGAGAATGACGTCGAGTGTCTTCTGCAGATGCGCCGGCTGCATCGACTTCCTGCCGGCCAACAACGAGAGCGGCGTGCCGGAATGGCCGACGCAGGACTCGTCCGAGCGCATCGACGAATCGCTCGACACGCTCATCCCCGACAATCCGAACAAGCCCTACGACATCAAGGAACTGATCCTCAAAACCGTCGACGAGGGCGACTTCTTCGAGATCGCGTCAGCCTACGCCAAGAACATCGTCACCGGCTTCGGCCGCATTGCCGGCAAGACGGTGGGCTTCGTCGCCAACCAGCCGATGGTGCTGGCCGGCGTGCTCGACTCCGACGCCTCGCGCAAAGCCGCGCGCTTCGTGCGCTTCTGCGACGCCTTCGGCATTCCGATCGTCACCTTCGTCGACGTGCCCGGCTTCCTGCCCGGCACCGCGCAGGAATACAACGGGCTGATCAAGCACGGCGCCAAGCTGTTGTTCGCCTATTCGCAGTGCACGGTGCCGCTGGTCACCGTGATCACGCGCAAGGCCTTCGGCGGCGCCTATGACGTGATGGCGTCCAAGCACGTCGGCGGCGATCTGAACTACGCCTGGCCGACCGCGCAGATCGCGGTGATGGGCGCCAAGGGCGCGGTGGAGATCATCTTCCGCGCCGACATCGGCGACAAGGACAAGATCGCCGCGCGCACCAAGGAATACGAGGCGCGCTTCCTGTCGCCGTTCGTGGCCGCCGAGCGCGGCTATATCGACGACGTGATCATGCCGCACGCCACCCGCCTGCGCCTGGCGCGCGCGCTCGCCATGCTGAAGAACAAGCACGTCGAGATGCCGGCGAGGAAGCATGACAATTTGCCGGTGTGAGACCCATGATAATCGCTTTGAGTATCGCACCAAGTGGGTTCGGAAGATATTGAGTTGTGAGAAAACGGTAGAGCTTCGCAGGCGTGGCCCGTCCGAAGCATTTATCGGCAGTCAAGCGCTCATCTATGCTACACGGCCTCAATCTGCGATCATTGCTTGCTGTACAGTCGCCGAAATTACAAAAGCAAAGCCAGAACAACTCTGGCAAAAGCTAGGCGATGTTTCCGGTTGCGCCCACAAAGAATTCTTCGACTATTTTGCAGAATGCTCCGTGGGAACGGCATTGCACCTTGTGAGTGTTACTCCAATGAAACAGATCCCTTTGCGGCAACTACTCACGGAGTTTGACTGGCGACCACCGATTTCTTGGTGCCGCATCTCTAGCGATTCTAAACTTGGTGAGCATGTAGGGTCGCAATGATTTTTCTCGCTGGCATATCTGCATCGGGCAAGAGCCACGCGGCGTCTTTATTGGCCGAAGGCGGTAATTTCGTTCATTTGAAAGCGAGTCGTTATTAGCGCGACAGGTCGCGCGACCTCAGGGCTTTCGAAAGCAGAAGCGGTACAAAATCAAAAAGAACTATTAGAGACAATCGGTAACGCTCAGAGAAATGAAAACGTGATCTTGGATGGCCATGTTACCATAGAAACAACTGAAGGTCAGATAGAAGTGCCCGATTGGTTTTTTGACCAACTCAGCATCAAAAAAAATAATTTGCCTTATTAATGATCCAAAGAAGATTGCCGCCCACCGAAGTGAACGTGGGGAGCTTGTGACGGAAACGCAAATAGACGCGGCTCAGAGTTTTGATATGATGAGCGCTCGACGACAGGCTGATCGGCTTTCAATTCCATATCGCCAAATTGTTGGCGAAAATAGTTCGGCTTTTCTGCGCGCGATTGTTGACACATAGGCACGGACTTCGACAAATAGCCATTAAAAACATATTCTCGTCGATTTGGTCGATAAAAAGAGTCCGCAATCTCGGTGAGCGTGAAATTCAACCGGCTGAGGATGGGAGCAAACCGCGGAAGCTTCTCTTCTGGCACGGTCAGAATAGGCATTTTGCAATCTAACCAGCCTATTGCCGAGGAGATTAGCTTCGTTGCTGTCCCAGAATTTTCAAACCCTTTGGTTACGTAAACGGTACATAGTTTCCGTTCGTCATGGTCTTTTTTCGCGATGATAATTGCAAATTCATTATCCGAATGTGCAGCAAATATATGACGCGAGCCATTGATTAAACCAGGAGCGCATTTTTTCCAGAACCAAACTCCAAATCCTGGATAGGTCTCACGAAGATGGGCAAGGCGTGGCCTGTACCCGGTTCCGAAGACACCGAGTTAGGTGTTTTGATGGGACCGGAGGTGCGTCATGGAGAGGCGGAAGTTTACACGAGAGTTCAAGCTTGAGGCGGTGCGGCTGATCAAGGATCGTGGCGTCTCGTTTGCGCAGGCGTCGCAAGACCTGAGCGTTCACAAGTCGCAACTGCGCAGCTGGGTGAAGGCATTTGCGGAGGACCCGCAATATGCGTTTCCCGGGTCAGGGGCAGATGAAGCCGGAACAGGTCGAGATCGCGCGTCTCAAGCGCGAGGTAACCAAGCTGAAGGCCGAACGAGACATCCTAAAAAAAGCCGCGGTGGATTCAACGGATGAACGCAACATGATGGATGTCATGTTCACTCCGGAGGATTTGCAATGGCACAAATGGGACGGCCTGGCTTGTCGTCGCAGCAAAAGCAAGAGTTATGGGCACAGTGGAAGGCAGGACAGTCGCTAAGCGATATTGGCCGCAGCCTAGGCAAGCATGCCGGATCAATCTTTGGTGTGCTGTCCTCAAGAGGCGGCATAGCGCCCCCGGCAAGAAGGCGGTCACGACGCTCGCTATCTGTGCACGAGCGCGAAGAGATATCTCGCGGATTGGTCACAGGTTTTTCGTTGCGGAAGATCGCTACGCAACTCGGCCGCGCACCGTCAACGATCAGTCGGGAGGTCGGGCTAAATAACGGCCGCAGCAAATATCGGGCTGCCAATGCTGACGAACGAGCTTGGCGATCGGCCTGTCGCCCTAAGCCGTGTCGGCTCGCCGTCAATCGATCCCTACAGATGGTGGTGGCGCAGAAACTGAGCAATAATTGGTCACCTCAGCAAATCTCAGGCTGGCTGAAGGTCGAATACGTCAATGACCCGCCGATGAGGATATCGCACGAGACGATCTACAAAAGCCTGTTCGTCCAGGCTCGCGGGGTTTTGAGGAAGGAACTGATCTCATGTCTACGGACCCGACGGCTAATGCGCCGAGGCAAGAGCTCCACCACCCGTGGACAGCCACGTGGACAAATCGTTGACGCGATATCGATCAGAGAGCGGCCTGCTGAGGTAAAGGACCGAGCGATCCCTGGGCATTGGGAGGGCGACCTCCTCGCTGGTGGAAAAAATAGCCACATCGCAACCTTGGTCGAGCGTCAATCTAGGTTCGTCATGCTCGTCAAAGTGCCAGGCAAGGATACTGATAGCGTCGTTAACGCTCTCGTCAGGCAAGTAAAGCATCTACCGGCCGGGTTGATGTCCTCTTTGACCTGGGATCGCGGAACTGAACTCGCTGACCATAAGCGCTTCAGTGTTGCTACGAACGTGTCCGTCTACTTCTGCGATCCTCAAAGTCCATGGCAGCGCGGCAGCAATGAGAATACCAACGGCCTGCTGCGCCAGTACTTCCCAAAGGGCACAGACCTATCTGGTTATAGCCAGAAAGATTTAAATGCGGTCGCGCATCAACTTAACACCCGCCCAAGAAAGACTCTTGGCTTCATAACCCCGGCGGCTAAGCTCGCACAGACTGTTGCGGCGACCGCTTGAACCCACTGCGGCCTACTTCGCGAAGGAATCGACGTGAAGTTCTCCTTCATTGCGAAGCACCGGGGGATCTGGCCGGCGGACTGGTTGTGCAGGGCGCTCGGTGTCTCGCGGGGTGGCTTCTATGCCTGGCTGACACGACCGCGCAGTCAGCGCAGCCGCAGCGATGAAGAGCTCGCTGCGAAGGTTCGCACGAGCTTCCTGGCGAGCGACCGGACCTATGGCGCCAGGCGGGTGTGGCACGACCTGCTCGCCGAGGGTGTGTCGTGTGGGCTGCATCGGATCGAGCGATTGATGCGAATACAGGCTCTCAGAGCGCGTCCGCGACGGCGTCGCCTGCCGCCCGACCTGGGTGAGCGGCAGGCCACCGCCGTCGCTCCCAATGTGCTCGATCGCAGCTTTGAAGCGCCCGCTCCCAACCGCAAATGGATTGCCGACTTCACCTATGTCTGGACGGCGGAGGGCTGGCTCTATGTGGCTGCGGTCGTCGATCTGTTCTCTCGGCGCGTGGTCGGCTGGTCGATGAGTGCTGCAATGACGGCCCAGCTGGTCACCGATGCTCTGGTGATGGCGATCTGGCGTAGAGGCAAGCCTGATGCTCTGTTGCATCATTCAGATCGCGGCAGCCAATACAGCAGCGAGCAGTTCCAGCGGCTGATGACGGATCATGGCGTCGTCTGCTCGATGAGCCGCTCGGGCAATGTCTGGGACAATGCGGCGATGGAGAGCTTCTTCTCGTCGCTCAAGACCGAACGAACAGCACGCAAGATGTACCGATCGCGGGATGAGGCCAAGGCCGACGTGTTCGATTACATCGAGCGCTTCTACAATCCGAAACGCCGGCACTCGACGATCGGCTATATGAGCCCTATGGAGTTCGAGCAGCAGGCGGGATTAGCTTAGGCGGGTGTCAACCAAACCGGGTGCAGGCCAGGAGAGGGTGGTCCGAGCCGAAGGCGAGGACCGGGTGAGGGGGTGCGGACTTTCTTGAGACGCTGCCCCCTCAGCCGGCTCGCGCTTCGCTATCGCACGCGCAGTCAAGCTTGCGCAGACTGCGTAAACTTGTCTGCGATGCGATCCACCCTCTCCCACAAGGGCAGAGGGGGAAGCGTGGGCGTCGCCTCGCTCCGGCAAAATAGGTAGTGTCCTAATTTGAAAGTTAGCAGCTTTAACGACGATCTGCGTTGATACGTAATTTATGCCTGCGCGGTGAACTTTTACGTCGGTCGTCTTAACAGGATAATAGAAAATGACCCCCACTCCGCAACAATGCGGCTCAGGGGTCTTGTCATGATCAGCATTATTTCAGGTGTTGTCCTTCTTTGCGCCGGCGGTGCGGGCATCTGGTATTTCAGTCCGCACAACGGTCAGCTTCACTGGCACACTAAGGTGCCAATCCTAGATCGTCGCCTCGCTCCGGCAAAATAGGGAGTGTCGTAATTTGAAAGTTAGCAGCTTTAACGACGATCTGCGTTGATATGTAATTTATGCCTGCGCGGCGAACTTTTACGTCGTCGCCTTAACAGGACCATAGAAAATGACCCCCACTCCGTAAAAATGCGGCTGAGGGGTCTTGTCACGTTCAGCATTATTTCAGGTGTTGTCCTTCTTTGCGCCGGCGGTGCGGGCATCTGGTATTTCAGGCCGCATAACGGTCAGCTTCACTGGCACACTAAGGTGCCAATCCTAAATTCGGTGATCCCGGTCATAATCGTGGCCGCATTCGCGGTTGCCGTGTCGATAATCATCGCCGGGGTCGCCGGGATGAGTATGTAATCCACCCAAGCGCATGCTTCTTTGCGGCCGGTGCTCACTTTCTCGATGAAATTTCATTCCCACCGCCACAATCGAACTGACACACACCCGCAAAATATCTCTTGACTATATTCCTAAGGTATGTATTCCTATCCGCGTCCGGCTCAGTGAGGGCGTCATCTAGAGGCGTCTACCTGATGGAGCCGCCTTTCGAGGGCCGATATCGGGTAAACCCGACATCGGCGATGCGGCGCCCGCGGGCGGGGGACGAACGCATCCTCCCGCGCTCGGGCGGCACCGGGGCTCCGCCCGGGGGCACTACGACCCCCTGCGAGGAGCTCGCTGACGGCGGCCCTTCAGGCCAGCCCGCGGCTCGGACGGAGCGGTTGACCCAGAAGGCGCCGCGAGCTTCGAGCCAAAGGCAAGGCGAAACGGACCGTCAGAAAGCGCGGCCCGGCGCCGTAACGACGCCGCATGGCGCGCCGAGAGGCGCCCGCGTTCTTCGCAAGAGGACGCGGCAAGACGGAAGACTGGTGCGCCGCTCGGCGCGCCATCCCCTCGCTTTTTGCGGGGGAAGGAAAGGGAAGGCCGGCGTCCCCGCGCCGTTAAAGAATAGGGGCGATTTCGCACGCCCGCACGTCACCGCCGGGGAGTGCGCTGGCAGCCCCGCCGAAGCGACCGACCGCCGGCCTTCGGGATGATAGTCTTGCGGTGACGCCCCTCAGCACAAGCGATTCGCCTTAATGGCCACAAAGCCCACGACCGCAAGCCTCGCCGGCGACCTCCGCGCCGAAATTCCGACGCTGGCCGGCGTGGCCACCACGGCCATTTTCTTCACCGTCGGCGCGGCCTGGACCGAGGATTTCTCGCAACCGGCCGTGACGGCCGCGCTCTTCCTCTGGCTGTTCGGCGTGATGATCTGGTGCGCGTTCGGCGTCGTGCGCCACGCCGAGGTGCTGGCCGAGCATCTGGGCGAGCCGTTCGGCACGCTCATCCTCACGCTTTCCGTCGTCAGCATCGAAGTCACCATCATGGCGACGGTCATGCTGCACGGCGACCCCAATCCGACGCTGCCGCGCGACACCGTGTTCGCGGTGCTCATGATCGTGCTCAACGGCATGATCGGCCTGACCGTGATCGTCGGCGCCGTGCGCTACCGCGAGCAGCAGTACAATCTGCAGGGCGCCGTCGCCTTCCTGGCGGTGATTTCGAGCCTCGCCGTCATCTCGCTGGTGCTGCCGACCTTCACCCGGTCGACGCCCGACAGTTCCATGACCGCGCTGCAGGCGGTCGTGTTCGGGCTCATGACGGCGGCGTTTTACGCCGGCTTTCTCGTTATTCAGACCATGCGCCACCGCGCGTTCTTCATGGAGGCGAAGGCGAAGCCGGCCGCCGGCAATAGCCACGCCGGCGCCGAGCCTGCCCGCGCGCACCGCCATGGCCCGCAGCATTCCGCCGTGTATCACGCCGTTCTGCTGGTGGTGACCTTGCTGCCGGTGGTGCTGCTGGCGGAGCCGCTGGCGAACGTGATCGACTACGGCATCGAGAAGCTGCACGCGCCGGCCACGCTGGGCGGCATTGTGATCGCGATCCTGATCCTGTCGCCGGAAGGCCTGACCGCCTTTCAGGCCGCCCGGCAGAACCAGTTGCAGCGCTCGGTCAATCTGTCGCTCGGATCGGCGCTCTCCACCATCGGGCTGACGATCCCGGTCATGCTGGCGCTCAGCCTGGCGATCGGCATTCCGCTGCAACTGGGCCTGGCGCCGGCCGAGGCCATCCTGCTGGTGCTGACGCTGTTCATCGCGCAGATGACGTTTTCCGGCGCGCCGACGAACATCCTGCTCGGCGGCGTGCATCTGGTGTTGTTCGCCACCTTCATCGTGCTGATTTTCAATCCGTGACGCAGCCCGTGGGGCTTGCGCGCCGGTATCGGGCTAGGGAGAAACGCCTAAACCTCGAGCGCCTCGACCGTCTGCGCGGCGGCATAGCCCGCGGCGGTGAGCTCATAGCGGTAGCGGTTGCGCCGGTCGATGACGATCCAGCTGTTCGCCACCGCCTTGTTGAGCCCGCGCTGGAAATCGCCGTCGCGCACGGGAAAAAAATAATTGCGCGGCAGCATGCCGCTCGCCGGCACGCGGTTGCGCATGAAAACGCCGAGAATCTGGCGGCCGACATCCTCGTCGGAGAGTAAATCGTTCATCGGAACCGGCATCCGCAAATTGTGTTCAACTGCGTTACGCCGATGCGCGGGCGCTGTCGCGCGGCAAAAGCCGATCGCCGAAGTTATACCGGCTTTTTTCCGCGTCACGTCGCCGCTACCACCTTGTTGCGCAACACGCTGATACCGCTTCTCGATCTCCACCGTGTTGCCGCATCGCTTTCCTGCCGGCGCCTCGCCCTTCCGCGCGTTCCGCAAAAGCGGCATGATCGCCGCGCGGGGCCTCATCAACGATCCGGCCAAGCTGCGCGAGCACATCCGCAAGAATCTGGATCCCGAGGCGCAGAAGATATTCGATCAGATGAACAAGCCATGACCGATCACCATGCAATAGGGCCATGCCGATGCGGCTGCGCACGCTCACGCTGATCGTTGCCGCGCTCGACGCGGTGGCCGCGTTGACGGTCAGCGCCGCGATGCTGTGGTCGCATTCCGATCCGGCGACCAAGGGTCTCGACACATTGGCCGGCTTTGCCGTGGCCGTGCTGTTCCTGCTGACCGGGCTCCCGGCGCTGGCGCTGAGCTGGTACCGGCGGGCGCCGCGGCTGGCCTTGACGCTGGCGCTGGCTTTCCCGGCCGCGTTCCTGGTGCTGCTGGTAATCGCGATCGTCGCGGTCGCCTGACGCGGGTTAGCGCCAGCCGCCGCCGCCGTTCACATAGACCGTGTCGGCGGTCATGAACTGGCAGGCATCCGAGCACATGAACAGCACCAGCTCGCCGATTTCCTCCGGCTCGCCGAAGCGGCCCATCGGCACGTTGTCGAGGATCTGCGCCTTGAGTTCCGGCGAGGTCCCTGCCGCCGCGAAAAAGGGCGTGTCGACCGGGCCCGGCGAGATCGACAGCGCGCGGATGCCTTGCGTGGCGAATTCGCGCGCCACGCCCATGGTCATGGTCACCACCGCGCCCTTGGCCGCGGCGTAGTGCACCGACGAGCCGGGTCCGCCGCGCCGGTGCTGCATGCTGCCGACATTGACGATCACACCGAACTGGTTCTTCAGCATGTGCGGCAGCACCGCCTGCATGGTGTAGAAGGTGCCTTTCACATTGAGGTCGAAGGTGCGGTCGAACAGATCGTCGTCGATGTCGAGGAATTTGGCGCGGGCCAGCGCGGCGCCCGCCGAATTGAACAGGAACTGGATGCCGCCGAAATCGCCGATCGCGAGCTGCACCATGTCCTCGACCGCCGCGCGCCTGGTCACGTCGATGGTGAGCGCCAGCGCCTGGCCGCCCGCTATTGCCGAACCGGGCGTTGATCTGCTCGACGGTCTGCGCCACGCCGTTCTCGTCGATGTCGGCGCACACCACATTGGCGCCTTCGCGCGCGAAGATCAGCGCGGTGGCCCGCCCGATGCCGCTCGCGGCCCCGGTGATGACGATGGTTTTGCCTTTGAAATAATCCGGCGTCTTCGGCATGGTTTTCCTCGCGCAATCGCGGTCACTGTGGCCGCGCGGCGAAGACTAGCGCATTCTTCAGCCGCTGTACGACATCCCGCGCACGCGGATCGCCGCTTTGGCCGCGAGCAGGATGGTCTGTGACAGCAGCGCGACATCGGCCGGCATGTCCTTGCGCCAGACGTCGAGCAAGAGCGCGATGCGCACCTGCTCGCTGCGGTTCCACACTTCGTGCGGATAGGTGTCGTCCCACAACAGGCTTTCGCCGTCGCCGAGGCGATAGGGCACGCCGTCGATATTCATCACGCAGGCGGGAACGCCGTTGCCGTCGCGCGGCATCGACAGCATGAGATGAAACCGCAGGATGGCGCGGAACGGGCCGCGGTGCTCCGGAATGTGCTTGCCGGGCGCCAGGAACGACAGCACGGCCGACACCACTTCCGGCGCCTGGTCGAGCAGCGCGGCGACGGTCGGGCAGCGTTGCAGGTTTTTCTCCACCGTGACGCCATAGGCCTTCATGATGAACATGCGCCAGTCGCGCCCGTCGCTGGCCGATATATCCGCCTGCTCCGGCATGATGTCGTGGAAGCGCGGCACCCGGTCGAGCATGCCGGCGACGCCGAGCGCCTCGCGGCGGATGTCGGTCCAGCGGTCGATGAAACGTTCGGCGTTGGGGAAATAATGCGCGGCGTCGAGCGTGGCCGGCGTGGCGATGCGGCGGTCATAGATGGCGCGGACGGCGTCGGCCGCGCGGTCGTAGAGCTGCAACACGGATGTTTCTCCGCGGTCGCTTCGCCCCCGTTCACGACTATAGTCCCGCGGCGGGCCGCCGTCATATATCCTTGGACATAAAATTCGTCGCGCGCGGCGGCTTGAGAATTGCCGGCTAAGGGATGAAAGTCGGCATAGTCCTGGCGCTTGCCGGCGCCGCCGGGGCGCCAAGGATCATGATCGCCATGAATGGAAAGGCCGGGTGCCCCATGACGCTGCGAAAATTGCTATTGGCGCTGCTGCTGGCGCCGCTGCTGACCACGCCGCTGCGCGCGCAGGAAGGCCTGGTCACCTTCAAGTCCATGAGCGTCGATCTCGCGCTGGCGCTGGCCCGCGCCGCGCTCGCCGATTGCCAGAAGCAGGGCTATCAGGTGTCGGTCGCGGTGGTGGACCGTTTCGGTTTGACGCAGGTGCTGCTGCGCGACCGCTTCGCCGGCGCCCATACCGTGCCGACCGCGACCGGCAAGGCCTGGACCGCGGTCAGCTTCCGCACCAACACCGGCGAACTGGTCGCCGCCACCGGGCCGGGCTCGCCGCAGGCCGGCGTGCGCGCACTGCCGGGCGCGACTATCATCGCCGGCGGCGTGATGGTGGAGGCGGCCGGCTCCCTGGTCGGCGCGGTCGGCGTGTCGGGCGCCCCCGGCGGCGACAACGACGAAGCCTGTGCCAAGGCCGGCATCGCCGCCGTGCGCGACAAGCTCGATTTTTGAGACGCGTATGATCCCAAAAGTGAGAACCAATTTTCGGATAAGATCATGCGCAACTGAAATAAAAGGACAACAGCCATGAACCCATCCGCCCCGATCGAATATGCCGACGCCTCGCCGCAAGTGCGCGCCGTCTATGACGACATCAAGCAGTCCCGCAACGTGCCGGACGTGAATAATTTCTGGAAATATCTGGCGCGCGATCCGGCGACGCTCAAACGCACCTGGGAAAGCATCAAGGAGATCATGGCGCCGGGCGCGCTCGATCCGCTCACCAAGGAGATGATTTATCTCGCGGTCAGCGTCACCAATGGCTGCGCCTATTGCATCGCCAGCCACACCGCCGCCGCCCGCAAGGCCGGCATGACCGAAGCCATGTTCGGCGAGGTGATGGCGGTCACCGGCATGGCCAACGAGACCAACCGGCTCGCCAATGGCTACCGGGTGCCGATCGACGCGGGCTTCCAGAGCTGACGCGATTGCCCAAGCCATGCCGTCCGTGACAAGATGAGAAAAATGCGCGAAAGCGTTGAGGGGGGAAGCGATGATTGACTGGCCGCTGATAAAACGACTGTTCTGCGTCGCCGTGGTGGCGGCGGTCATGCTGCCGTTCGGACAGGTGCTGTTTCCCTATGTCAGCCACGTCTTGAGCGGCACCCAGTTCCAGGCGATCGAGGCGATCGTCAGCGCCACGGTCGGCTTCGGCATTTCCGCCGTCGTCGGGTAGGGTTCAAGCGCGCGGATCACTCTTGCGGCGGCGGGGCGGATGGAATTTCTGCAACGCCGCGCGACGATTGAGAATCAAATAATCGGCAAGACGCGTTCGCGCCGCGCTCTTGCGCGAGAAAAACGATGGCGCGCGTTGCGCAGTCATCTCGGGGAGGACACCATGATCGCATTGTTCAGGACGACGTTCGCGCTGGTCGCGGCGATCGCCGTTGCAGGCTTGACAGCGGCCTCGGCGCAGACGCCGTCGCCGCCGGACGCCAAGGTCTACATCGTCAACCTGAAGGACGGTGCCAAGGTGAAGAGCCCGTTCCTGGTGCAGTTCGGTCTCACCGGCATGGGCGTGGCGCCGGCCGGCGTGGAAAAGCCGAACACCGGGCATCATCATCTGCTCATCGATACCGCCCTGACGCCCGAGCAGCTGAAGGGCGCGATCCCGGCCGACGACCAGCACAAGCATTTCGGCGGCGGCCAGACCGAAACCATGGTCACGCTGCCGAAAGGCAAGCACACGCTGCAGCTTGTGCTCGGCGACTGGTCGCATATTCCGCATGTGCCGCCGGTCATGTCGAAGCCGATCACCATCACGGTGCGCTGACCGTCGAGCGGTCTGGGCGGTCGGGCGGCATCGCACGGTGCCGTCCGGCGGCGTTGCGCATGACTTTGTCGGCGCGCGGCCGGGATGCTATAGCCGCAGTCCCGCCATGAACGCGCGCCCGCAAACCCGAACCGCCATGAGCCGAAGATGCGCCTGAGCAAGCTGGCGATTGCGGCGGCGCCGTTGCTGTTCGTGCTGCTCTGGAGCACGGGCTTCATCGGCGCCAAATACGGGCTGCCGTATATCGAGCCGCTGACGTTCCTGGCGGTGCGGATGATCTTCGTGGTGCTCATCCTCGCCGCGATCGCGCTGATCCTGGGCGCGCGCTGGCCGCGCGGGCCCGAGATCGGCCACAGCATGGTGGCGGGCGCGCTGGTGCATGGGCTTTATCTCGGCGGCGTGTTCACGGCGATCAGCCAGGGCGTGCCGGCCGGCATCTCGGCGCTGATCCCCGGGCTGCAGCCGATCCTCACCTCGACCATCGCCAACCGCTTCATGGGCGAGCGGGTGACCCGCCTGCAATGGTTCGGCCTCGTGCTCGGCCTGATCGGCGTCGCACTGGTGCTGCACGACCGCAGCGTGACCGGATCGGGCTCGTGGACCGGCTGGATCGCCACCCTGGTGTCCTTGCTCGGCATTACCTTCGGCACGCTCTACCAGAAGCGCTATTGCGGCCGCATCGATTGGCGCACCGGCAACCTGGTGCAATATGTCGCCGCCGGCGCCTTGTTCTGGCTCGGCGCCTTCGGCTTCGAGACGCGTGACATCCGCTGGAGCGGCGAACTGGTGTTCGCCATGACCTGGCTGGTGCTGGTGCTGTCGATCGGGGCGGTGGCGCTGATGTACTGGCTGATCCGCCGCTCGGCCGCGACCGGCTTCGCCAGTCTGTTCTACCTGGTGCCGGTGGTGACCGCGCTATTGGCCTATGCGCTGTTCGGCGAGAAACTGGATGCGCTGTCGGTGGTGGGCATGGTGGTGTGCGCGGTCGGCGTCGTGTTAGCCAATCGCGGCACGATGAAGCCGGCGGCCGCCAACGCGGCCGCGTCGGTCACGGCGGAAGGCTAGGATAGGGCTATGGAGACGGTTGCCGCATTGTTTCGCGATGCCGGGGCGCCGTTGTCGGTCGAACATATTGCGCTTGACCCGCCGCGGCCGACCGAGGTGCTGGTACGCGTTGCCGCCGTCGGCCTGTGCCGCACCGACTATCACGTCATGCGCGGCGAGCGCCGCGTGGCGATGCGGCCGATGGTGCTCGGTCACGAGGCGGCCGGCGTGGTCGAAGATGTCGGCGCCGAGGTTAGCGGCATCGAGCGCGGCGACCATGTCGTGCTCACCTTCATTCCCGCCTGCGGCGTCTGCCGCTGGTGCCGGCAGGGCCTGCACCATCTCTGCGCCGAGGGCCCGCGCATCACGCAGGGGCCACAGCTCGACGGCAGCTACCGCCGGCGCGACCGCGACGGCGCGGCGGTCGGCGCCTTCTGCATGGTCGGCGCTTTCGCCGAACGGACGGTCGTCGATCAGGCATCGGTCGTGGTGATCGACAAGGACATCCCGCTTGATCTCGCCAGTCTGGTCGCCTGCGGCGTGCCGGCCGGCGTCGGGGCCGCGCGCCACCGGGCGAAGGTCAAGCCGGGCGACAGCGTGCTGGTGGTCGGCTGCGGCGGCGACGGCATGAATGTCGTGCAGGGCGCCCGCCTGTGCGGGGCCGCAAAAATCATTGCCGCCGATATCGTGCCGGCCAAGCTCGACTGGGCGCGCGAGTTCGGCGCGACCGATACGGTCGCCGCGCAGGGCGAGGCGCTCACGCGCGCGGTGCTGGAACTGACCGGCGGCATTGGCGTCGATCACGCCTTCGTTTGCATCGATCCGCCGGCGACCCTGCTGCCGGCCTTCCGCGCCACCGCCAAGGCCGGCAACGTGGTGGTGACCGCGCTCACGCCCGACACCGTCACCGAGATCAAGATTCCGCCGCTGGAATTGTTCGTCACCCAGAAGGCGGTGATGGGCGCGGTTTATGGCTTTGCCAGCCCGCGGCTGCAAATCCCCGAGCTGCTGTCGCTTTACCGGCAGGGCACGCTTTATCTACGCGAGTTGATCACGCGCACCTATCGCCTCGAAGACATCAATCGCGGTTACGCCGATCTCGATGCCGGCAAGAACCTGCGCGGGGTCGTCGTGTTCGACCGCTGAGCGAGTCCGTCGCGGTCATTTTTTCCGGCCGTCGAGCACCAGCTGGGTCTGCGTCACCAGCGCGCACAGCCGGCCGTCGCCGCGGGTGACCCGCGTCTGCCAGACCATGGTGGTGCGGCCGCGATGCAGGGCTGTGCATTCCGCATAGGCCACGTCGCCGATCGGGATGCCGGCGAAGAAATTGGTCTTGCTTTCGATCGTGGTGGTGGACTGGCCGTCTTTCAGATTGGCGGTGGTGGCGGTGCCGCCGAGATTGTCGGCCAGTGCCATGATGGCGCCGCCATGCATGATGCCGAAGCGGTTGTTGAGGTCCTCGCGCGCGGGCAGCTCGGCAGTCACGCGCTCGGGCGAGACATGGGTGATTTTCAGCCCCAGGAAGTGGGCGAAGGGCGGCTGCTGCTGCGCCATCGGATTCATTGCCCCGTCATTCATGTCAAATGCTCCAGCCCATGAGCGGCGATGATGCGATCGTATTGCGTGAGATTATGTCCGGTGGGAAGGGCTTTATAGCCCATTCCGGCGGCGACGTCGCGCTGCCGTGCAAAGCAAAAGGCGCGGGACCCATGGCCCGCGCCCTTGCCGCGAAACGATGCGCGTTGTGTCACTTCGGCTGCGGCACCACGCGCAGATAGGGCTTCACCGTCTTGTAGCCCTGCGGATAAAGCTGCTTGGCTTCGTCGTTGCTGATCGCGCTGGAAAGGATCACGTCCTCGCCTTGCTTCCAGTTGGCCGGTGTGGCGACGCGGAACTTGGCGGTGAGCTGCAACGAGTCGAGCACGCGCAGCACCTCGTCAAAATTGCGGCCGGTGCTCATCGGATAGACCAGGATCAGCTTGATCTTCTTGTCCGGCCCGACGATGAAGACGTTGCGCACGGTCTGGTTGTCGGCCGGCGTGCGGCCTTCCGAGGTGCCCGAGGTGCTCGCCGGCAGCATGCCGTAGAGCTTGGCAACCTTCAGGTCGGTGTCGCCGATCATCGGATAGTTCGGCGCGAAACCGACCACGTCCTTGATGTCGACGGCCCACTTCGCGTGATTGTCGACCGGATCGACCGACAGCCCGATGATCTTGGTGTTGCGCTTGTCGAATTCCGGCTTGAGCCGGGCCATGGTGCCAAGCTCGGTGGTGCAAACCGGGGTGAAATCCTTCGGGTGCGAGAACAGCAGGCCCCAGGAATTGCCCAGCCATTCGTGAAAGCGGATTTTGCCTTCGGTGGTTTCCGCCTCGAAATCAGGCGCGGTGTCGCCAATCGCCAATGTCATGAGATTTCTCCAAATACGCGCTCAATCGCCATTGAGGCGCTTAATATAGGCGCCGGCAGGCGGGCGGAAGGGGGCCGGGTGCAAAGAGATGCATCCATGCTGCGCCGGCGGGCGGCGTAGCACAAAGCTTCGCCGCCTTGCCGGTATGATGAAAAATCCTCCCCCCGCTACTGCCGGTTGCTGTCAGCGGCTTGCCGCCTTGCGCTCGTCCATGCCGACGGTGCGGCCGGGAAATCCGGCGGCGTCGAAATAGCGGTTCGGACCCACGCGCTGGCCGACCAGGATGGTGGTGAGCCCGTCCGCGCCCGGTTGCGAGCGCTCGATGAAGTTCTCCACCGCCGGGCTGGCGCCGCCGAGCAACGCTTCCTGCGTGACGCGGCCCATGAGCGCGCCGTTGAACGGGATCTTCAGGCCGAGGATCTCGGCCATGGTCTTGCCCATGTCGGCGTTGCTCACCGGCACTTCGCTGACGAAGCCGGATTTGAAGTCCGGCCCGATCGCCGCCATGAAATTCATGGTATCGCCGCGGCTGAAGCTGCCGTGCATGCCCTGGCCCTGCTGCAAGTTGGTGTCGGCAACTTCGACCGTGCACAGCACCGGCCGGTCGCAACCGGTGGAATAGGAGCGGAAATTGATCACGACCGAAGGCCGCGGCGTGCGCGCCAGGCCCTTCAGGTTGATCGCGGACATCGGCAGCGTGCCGGGGAAGCTGCCGAGGTCATCGTCGACGAACAGCCCGCTGACATAGTCTTGCGCCAACAGCGCGTCGATCACCTTGGCGGTGAGCGCGCGGTCCTTGCCGGGAATATAGACGAGGTCGGAACCGCCATTGGAGGCGACCGCGACGGTCGGATTGGCCGGATCGGCGCCGAGCAGTCCGTTGCCGCGCTTCGGAAAGGTGCCGGCGGCAACCGCGCCGTTCTTGTTGTCCGGATCGTGCAGCGGCAGCGACAGCGCCTTGGCGAGATCGATGGCGACAAAGCCGGGCGGCAGCAGGCCGGCAGGCACCTTGTCATAGCTCGCCTGCGCGGCGGCACTGGTCTTGCTTTCCTTGGAGATGGTGGAGAAGCCGTGGTCGGCCGCGATGACGATGTCGGTCGTCGCTGTCAGCCCGAGTTCGTCGAGCGCCTGGCGCAGCGCGGCGAGATTGTCGTCGGCATTCTTGATCGCCGCCAGCGACGTCGGCCCGTTGATGCCGGGCGTCACGCTGAGATGGCTGTCGCCCTGATTGTGCTGGGTGCCGTCCGGATCGCGCGACCAGAACACCAGCACGAACGGCTTGTTGCGCGCCTTGAACATCGGCAGCACCACCTTGGCGGCGGCGTCGGCAAAATATTTCTGTTGCACGATATTGGCGACCAGTGTGCCGGGAGTCTTGAAGTCGCCGGCCTTGCTGTTGTCGCCCGGCGTGTCCTTGCGCGACGGCGCGGCGAGCGGCAGGCCGGCGGCGGTGAGCGCGTCCTTCATCGCCTGCGACAGCGGAATGCCGGCCGTGCTGCCGGTGGAATCGTCCATGATGATGGTCTCACCGCCGCTGCGTTCGGTGTGGTCGAACATCAGGGTCGGGCCGAGCTTGCCGATCGCCGCGGTCGAGAAGCCCTGATGGCGGGCGCTCAGCAGGATGGTGTCTTCGTCGACGAAATTGCCGGAGAAATGCGCGTCGATGTCGCCCAGAATCGGATCGCTTTCGATGAACGGCGTCATGCTGCCGTCCGCGGCGGCGACCGGATAGCCGGTGAAGATCGTATTGCTGAACGCGCCGGTATCGCCGAGGAAATGGCCGGTGGCGAGGCCGGATGAATTCGGCATGGTGAAGGTCGGGAACAGCGAATGCGGATTGGCGAAATTGACGCCCTTGTCGCGCACAGCCGCCATGGCCGGTGCGATCTCCGGCGACACCTGTGCCGCGCGCAAGCCGTCCGGCACGAACAGGATCAGATTGTGCGGCGTTTGCGCGGCGGCCGGGGCGAGCCCAAGGACGGCGGCGGCGCAGGCCGAGGCGAGCAGGGTCTTCCTGAGCGACATGCGGTTCTCCCGGTTATCTTTGTTGTGATGTTGCGCTAGATACCCGCTCGCCAAGACAGTATTGTAACAAAAGCCGGCTATCCGCAGCCATTTCCACCCGGGATGGCAGGGGGCGTTCCGCTGAATGTTCAAGCGTATCCTGATTGCCAATCGCGGCGAAATCGCCTGCCGGATCATCAAGACCGCCCGCCGCATGGGGATCGAGACGGTCGCCGTCTATTCGGAGGCCGACAAGGACGCCCTGCACGTGGAGATGGCCGATACGGCCATCGCTATCGGCCCGCCGGAAGCGGCCAAGAGCTACCTGCTGATCGACAAGATCGTTGACGCCTGCAAGGCCTCGGGCGCCGAGGCCGTGCATCCCGGCTACGGCTTCCTGTCCGAGCGCGAGGCCTTCCCCAAGGCGCTCGCCGCCGCCGGCATCGTGTTCATCGGGCCGAACCCGAAAGCCATCGCCGCCATGGGCGACAAGATCGAATCCAAGAAGGCGGCGGCGGCGGCCAAGGTCTCGACCGTGCCCGGCCATCTCGGCGTCATCGAGGACGACAACGAGGCGATGGTGATCGCCGAGCAGATCGGCTACCCGGTGATGATCAAGGCCTCGCGCCGGCGGCGGCGGCAAGGGCATGCGCATCGCCTATTCCAAGGCCGAGGTGGCGGAAGGCTTCGCGCGTTCGAAGTCGGAGGCGAAGTCCTCGTTCGGCGACGACCGCATGTTCATCGAGAAATTCATCACCGATCCGCGCCACATCGAAATCCAGGTGCTGGGCGACAAGCACGGCCACGTCATCTATCTCGGCGAGCGCGAATGCTCGATCCAGCGCCGCAATCAGAAGGTGATCGAGGAGGCGCCGTCGCCGCTGCTCGACGCCGCCACCCGCAAGAAGATGGGCGAGCAGGCGGTCGCGCTCGCCAAGGCGGTCGGCTACGACTCGGCCGGCACGGTGGAATTCGTCGCCGGCCAGGACAAGAGTTTTTATTTTCTGGAAATGAACACGCGGCTGCAGGTCGAGCATCCGGTGACCGAACTGGTCACCGGCATCGATCTGGTCGAGCAGATGATCCGCAGCGCGGCCGGCGAGAAACTCGCGCTCAAGCAGAGCGATGTGAAGCTCGACGGCTGGGCGGTGGAATCCCGCGTCTATGCCGAGGACCCGTACCGCAATTTCCTGCCCTCGACCGGGCGGCTCACGCGCTACCGCCCGCCCGAGGAGCGCAAGAGCCACGGCGTCACGCTGCGCAACGACACCGGCGTCTACGAGGGCGGCGAGATTTCGCTCTACTACGATCCGATGATCGCCAAGCTGGTCACCCACGCGCCGACGCGCGAAGGCGCGATCGACGCGCAGGCCGACGCGCTCGACGCCTTTGTGATCGACGGCATCCGCCACAACATTCCATTTCTGGCCGCGCTGATGGCGCATCCGCGCTGGCGCGCCGGCAAGCTGTCGACCGGCTTCATCGCCGAGGAATTCCCCGACGGCTTCCACCCGCACGCGCCGGACGGCGAGCGCGCCGCGGTGCTGGCCTCGGTTGCCGCGGCCATCGACCACGTGCTGGGCGAGCGCAAGCGGCGGATTTCCGGGCAGATGGACGGGCGCAGCGTGACGCGCGAAAGCCAGCGCGCGGTCTGGCTGGGCGCAACCGAATACCGGCTCGAAGTGAAGCGCGAGAACGGCACCATCGAGGTGCGCTTGCCCGGCCACGGCAAGAGCGGCCGGCGCCATCTGCAGTCGGACTGGAAACCGGGCGACGCACTGTGGACCGGCACCATCAACAGCGAACCGGTCGCGGTGCAGGTGCGCACTATTCCGAACGGTTTCGCGCTCGCCTATCGCGGCGTCGAGGCCAAAGCCTTCGTCTACACCGCGCGCGAGGCCGGCTATGCGCGGCTGATGCCGGTCAAGAAGCTGGCCGACACCGGCAAGCACGTGCTGTGCCCGATGCCGGGGCTGGTCGTCTCCATCGCGGTCAAGGAAGGCCAGGAGGTCAAGGCCGGCGAGACGGTGGCGGTGGTGGAAGCGATGAAGATGGAGAACGTGCTGCGCGCCGAGATCGACGGCACGGTCAAGAAGATCAACGCCAAGCCGGGCGACAGTCTGGCGGTGGATGCGGTGATTTTGGAGTTTGCTTGAACACTGTCTGTCGTCCCGGCCAAGCGAGCGTTAGCGAGCGCGAGCCGGGACCCATAGCCACCGGACTATCGATACGCTGCGGAATATGGGTCCCCGCTTTCGCGGGGACGACCGGTTTATGGTTCTGCTAAAGCGAAATGCATGCCCCTCTATTTCGCCTATGGCTCCAATATGAACCGCGCCGCGATGGCCCGCCGCTGCCCGGGCGCGCGCGCGGTCGGGCCGGCGACGCTCGAGGGCTACAGGTTTTTCGTCGGCATCGACGGCTGGGGATCGGTTCGCCCGAGCGCGGGCGATAGCGTGCACGGCGTGTTGTGGCGGCTCACCCCGCGCGATCTGGCGGCGCTGCACGCCTACGAATTGCTGCATCAAGGACTTTATGACGTACGCCATCTGCCGGTGCGCTTCGGCGCGCGGCGTCTGCCGGCCATGATCTATCTGTTGCGCCGGCGCGGCGCCGGACGGCCCAAGCCCGGCTATGTCGAGATGATCGCGGCCGCGGCGCGCGCCTGGCACTTGCCGGAACGCTACATCCGCTCGGTCGAGCGCTGGTCGGTCTCGCGCTTCACCGGCGCGCGCGTGATCGACGCCGGGGAACTGGCATGACCGTCATTCGCCACATGATCGTGCATGGCCGCGTGCAGGGCGTCGGCTTCCGCGCTTTTGTCGAGGGCGAGGCGCTGGCACGCGGCCTGGAAGGCTGGGTGCGCAACCGCCGCGACGGCAGCGTCGAGGCGGTGTTCATGGGCGAGGCGGCGACGGTCGCCGCCATGATCGAAGCCTGCCGGCGCGGGCCGTTCGGCGCCCGCGTCGACGTGCTGCATCAGCGCGAGGGCAGCGCCGACGAGCTCAAGCTGCGCCGGCCGGGCGAATTGTTTTCCGTGCTGTTGTAATCCGCGGTCGGCCCGAACAGCGCCTCGAATTCTTGCCGCAGCACCATGTCCACTTCCGGCATCGACACAGGAATGCCGAGATCGGCCAGGCTGGTGACGCCGTAGCGTTGTTCGCTCACGCCGCACGGCACGATGCCGGAGAAATGCGCAAGCTCCGGATCGACATTGAGCGCCATGCCATGCAGCGTCACCCAATGGCTCACGCGGATGCCGATGGCGGCGATCTTGTCCTCGAAGCCTTCGCCTTTTTCCGGCCGGCGCACCCAGACGCCGATGCGGTCCTCGCGCCGCTCGCCGCGCACGTTGAAGCGGCTTAGCGTGCGGATGATCCATTCCTCCAGCGTGGCCACATAGCGGCGCACGTCCGGCCCGCGCCGCTTCAGGTCGAGCATCACATAGGCCACGCGCTGGCCCGGCCCGTGATAGGTCATCTGCCCGCCGCGGCCGCTCTCGAATACCGGAAAGCGCGCCTCGATCAGCTGCTCGGGCTCGGCGCTGGTGCCGGCGGTGTAAAGGGGCGGGTGCTCGATGAGCCAGACCAGCTCGCGCTCGCGGCCGGCGGCGATGGCGGCGGCGCGCGCCTGCATGAAGGCGACCGCCGCCTCATACGGCACCGGGCATCGCTCACGCGCCATTCGACCTCCGCCGATCCGGGCGGCGGGCCAAGCCCAACCGTCAATTCGTTGCGTATGTTAGCCACGCTTCACCCTACCACGCTGACGTCAAGCCCGCCGTCATCGGCATTCTCGCCCCGGCCCTTGTCCCTTAAGACCCTATTTGTTACAGGAACCGCGCTTCGTCGGGACGCGAGGTTTTTCAAGGACTTTGCGTCGTCCCGACGAGCATGATCCCGAAAAGCTTGTCCTCGACTTGATCGGGGATGGGAACCGGTTTTCGGAAAAGATCATGCTCGAACAGAACTATGCGGCCGTGGCGGAATTGGTAGACGCACTAGCTTGAGGTGCTAGCGGGGCAACCCGTGGAGGTTCGAAGTCCTCTCGGCCGCACCAGCCTTCGCACTTTCGTGCTTCGGCTGGCGAGATTCTACCGCTCCCTTAGGGGTGCTCGCCCGCCGTAGTTCCGGAGGAACGACGGCGGGTCCGCTCGGCCGCACCAGCATTTTCTAAAATACCGCGAAAGCGGGCTTAGAACTGGCTTGGCGGCCAGTTCCGGCCGGCGCCATATTCCCTCGCCGGCAGGCTCGCGACTGCCGCACGGTGCTTTCCGATCGTCTTCTTGACGCGATGGTGCAGCGCCGGCTTATGGCCGGCGTGGGCCTTTTTGATGCGGTGACGCGGCGCCGGCTCGTCGCTGGCCGCGCGCGTCGCGCTGGTTTTCAGCACGCGCGGCCAGGCACCCTTGGCCTCGGCGGGTGAAGCCACCAGCACGGGCACCGACGTCGGCCGCTCGCCCGCCGGCACCACCTGCACCACGTGATAGCCTTGCTTCTTGAGTTCCTTCAGCAGCGCCGGCAGCACCAGCGCGGTGGCCGGATGGATGTCGTGCATCAGGATGATGCCGCGGCCCTTGGCATTGAGCCGGCGCATGGCGCGCTGCAAGACCGCGCCCGGGGTGGTGCCGCGCCACCAGTCGTTGGTGTCGACGTCGGCGCTCCAGGTCATCAGCCCCTTGGCTTGCAGGAAGTGCTCGATCGCATGGGTGCGGCCGAGGCCGGGGATGCGGAAGAACGGCGCCACCGCTTTCGGATCGCCGAGCGCGGCGTCGACCGAAGCGATGCCGCCGTCGACCTCGCGTTCGACCCGCTGCAGCGACAAGTTCTGGAAGGCGAATGGATGGTGCTGGCTATGGGTGCCGATGGTATGGCCGGCATTGTAGATGCGGCGAACGATGGAGGGATAGGCATGCGCCATCTCGCCGACCATGAAATAGGTCGCCTTCACGCATTGCGCGTCGAGCGCGTCGAGAATGATGTTGGAATAGGGCGGGATCGGCCCGTCGTCGAAGGTGAGCACCACTTCGTGGTCGCGCAGCGGCAGCGTTTGTTTGTACTGGATGGTGCCGATGAGGCTGAGTTCGTCCGGGGTGACGGTGAGCACGCGGCTGGTGCCGAGCGCGTGCGGGATTGCCCGGACATGACGCTGTCACCGGCTGCGCATTTGCCTTTTCAACCGGCGCCGCGGCCGGCTGTACGCTTGCTTTTTCAACCGGTGCTGCAGCCGGCTGCGCGGGCGACGGTTCAGCCGGCTTTGGCGCGGGCTGAGCCGCTGATTGCTCCGCGGGTGCCGGCGTCGATGGGGAGGCCGGCTCGGCAACGGACTGACCCGCCGCCGCCGCGGCCACGCCGAGGCAAAAGCATACGATTGCAAGATGGCGCATTCCGACCCCAGCCCCCGCCCATGTGCGCCGTCTGGCGCTCCCCCGAATGGCGAGGCCTTTCGAATCTACGAAACCGAATATTAACGCCATATTAACCATTATGAACGGCCCAAAGCCTGGCGGCGTGCGGTTTTCCCGCCGTCTGCGGCAAAAAGGGGACGATTTCAGTTGGAAATCCCCCGGTTTCCGGACGGGATCACGTGCACGATGCGATAGCCGCGCCGTTTCAGCGCGCGCAGGAAGGCGGGCAGCATCCGGGCGGTCTCTCGCTTGGTGTCGTGGAACAGCACGATGCCGCTGCCGGCCCGCTCAATGCGGGCCAGGATCAGTTGCAATTCCCGGTCGGGCGCCATCGGCAGCCAGTCGCTGGCCCAGACGTCGGCGCCGAACACCACGATGTGGCGGGCTTGCAGGCGGTCGAGCAACGCGGCGTTCGCAGCGAAACCGGGAAAGCGGAAAAATGGCGTGGCCGGATCGCTGCGGCGCCGGCCGTAGAGCGCGAACTCGTCTGCCGCGATGCCGCGGTCGATCTCGGCTTCCGCTTTGGCGAGCGCCATGCGGGCGAGCAGGGGGTGGGAAAAGCTGTGATGGCCGAGGCTGTGGCCCTCCGCCAGTTCCCGCCGGGCGAGCTCGGGATGCGCCTCGACGTTGCGCCCGAGCAGGAAAAATGTGGCGCGCACGCATTCCTGCTTGAGCGCGTCGAGAATTTTCGGCGTGGTGCCGGGCCAGGGCCCGTCGTCGAAGGTGAGCACCAGCTCCTTGCGCCGGAGCGGCAAGGTGGCGGGGAATTGCTTGCGGCCGACCCGCGGCGCGCTGGCGGCGTCGACCGCGAGCGTGCGCTCGGTGCCGAGCGCATCCGGATTGCCCGGGCACGGCGCCGCCGCGGCGCTGAACGGAATGACGGCGGCGATCGCCGCGATGGCGAGGATGCGAAACATAGGGTGACCCCGGGCCCGGCAATTGACCGCAACGCCCGCTGACCGGCAAGCCGGACCTTCGGTCACGGTTTACGCGTTAATCATTTGCCCCGCTCCAAGGGCCCGGCGTACAAGCGGCCCACATCACTCCAGCGCTAAGACCAGGCATGGCGAAACGGAAAATCAGAACGCTGCCGCGCGACGACGATGGCACCATCCGCAAGCGGTATTTCGGCCGCGTGGTCGAGGCCATCGAAACGGCCGATGCGGAGACGCTGCTGCGGCTGGTCGGCGGACTGCACGTCGCCGACCTCGGCGCCGTGGTCGAGGCGCTCGAACCGGAGCAGCGCCGGCGCCTGGTCGAACTGCTCGGCATTCACTTCGACTTCACCGCGCTCACCGAGGTCGACGACACGGTGCGCGATGAAATCCTCGAAGAGCTGCCGCCGCAGACCGTGGCGGAAGGCGTGCGCGAACTCGAATCCGACGACGCGGTGGCAATCCTCGAAGATCTGCCGAAGGACGAGCAGACCGAGATTCTCGAGCAATTGCCGTCGCCCGAGCGTGTCGTGCTCAAGCGCAGCCTCGACTATCCGGAAGATTCCGCCGGCCGGCGCATGCAGACGGATTTCATTACCGTGCCGCCGGCCTGGAACGTCGGCCAGGCGATCGACTATTTGCGGGAAACCACCGATCTGCCGGAGCACTTCTACAAGCTTTACGTGACCGACAAAGACCGGAATTTCCTCGGCGCGGTGCCGCTCGATCGTCTGCTGCGCGCCAAGCGCCCGGTGCCAATTTCGGATTTGATCGAGGAGGCGCGCCCGCGTGTGCGCGCCGGTCAGGATCAAGCGGAAGTGGCGCGGCTGTTCCAGCGCTACAATTGGGTGGCGGCGCCGGTGGTCGATGTCGACGACCGGCTGGTCGGCGTCATAACCTTCGACGACGTCGCCGACGTGATCGAGGAGGAAGCGGAAGAGGACATCAAGGCGCTCGGCGGCGTCACCCACGACGAAGAATTGTCCGACTCGGTTTGGACCATCGCGCGCGGCCGCTTCAACTGGCTGCTGGTCAATCTCGCCACCGCGTTTCTGGCGTCCTCGGTGCTCGGCCTGTTCGAGGGACAATTGCAGAAAATGGTGGCGCTGGCGGTGCTGGCGCCGATCGTGGCGAGCCAGGGCGGCAATGCCACGACGCAGACCATGACCGTGGCGGTGCGGGCGCTCGCCACCCAGGATCTCGGCGATGCCAATGCCCGGCGTGTGATCATGCGCGAGCTGCTGGTCGGGCTGCTCAACGGCATCGCCTTTGCCGTCATCACCGGCATTGCGGCCTATGTCTGGTTCCGCGTGCCGGCGCTGGGCGTGGTGATCGGGCTCGCCATGATCTGCAATCTGGTTGCCGCTGGGCTCGGCGGCATCCTCATACCGTTGGCATTGCAACGGTTGCGCATCGATCCGGCGGTGGCATCGAGTCCGTTCGTGACCACGGTGACCGACGTGGTCGGCTTTTTCTCATTTCTGAGCATTGCCACGTTTTGGTTCGGGCTGCGCTAGGGCGTGGCCATCAACCGGCCCATCGCCGCTGTCGGACGGGCGGCGGCTCCATGCTACGTTTTCGCCACACAATAATATTTCTAGTAGGCAGGATGGTTGCGATATGGGATCCCGTCCGGAGGGGACATGCCTTTTGATACGCTAGCTCGACGCGATAAGCCGATTATTTTGGCCGTCGACAGCGACGCCGCGGCCCTCCAGCGCATTGGCGACGAACTGGCGCGCCGGCACGCCAGCGACTATCGGATCGTGTGCGAACAGTCCTCCACCGAGGCGCTCAAGAAGCTTCAGTCGATGCGCGCGGGCGGCGATGACGTGGCGATTGTCCTTGTGGCCGCCTGGCTGCCGGGCCTCGCGGGTGAGGAACTGCTTTGCCACGTCAAATGCCTGCATCCGCACGCCAAGTCCGCGCTGTTGATCGAGTGGGGCGCCTGGGGCGATAAGCCGACCGCCGACTTAATCCTGCGCGCCATGGCGCTCGGGCGCATGGACTACTACGTGCTCAAGCCGTGGCGATCGCCCGACGAATTATTCCACCGGACGATCGCCGAGTTTTTGCACGAATGGTGGCGGGCAAGCCCATCGGTGGCGCGGGAATTCGCCGTCGTGGCCGAGCAATCCTCGCCGCGCGGTCACGAGATCCGGACGTTACTCTCCTGCAACGGCGTCCCGCATGCTTTCCATGCGAACAGTTCGGACGAGGGCCGCCGCCTTCTTGAACAGGTGGGCCTGCAGGGGTCGGACCGGCCGGTCGTGATCACGTTCGACGGGACCGTGCTGGTGAATCCGACCGACACCGAACTGGCCGGCATCTGGGGCGTGAACACCGCGCTCGACGGCGAACGCGAGTTCGACGTGATCGTGATCGGTGCCGGCCCGGCCGGCCTCTCGGCGGCGGTGTATTCGTCCTCGGAGGGCCTGCGGACGCTGGTGGTCGAGGGCGCGTCGATCGGCGGGCAGGCGGGATCGAGCTCGCTGATCCGCAACTATTTGGGTTTCGCGCGCGGCGTGACCGGCGCGGAACTCGCGCAGCGCGCCTATCAGCAGGCCTGGGTGTTCGGCACCAAGTTCCTGTTGATGCGCAAGGCGGTGGCCTTGCGGACGGAAGACGATCGTCATGTCGTGACGATCGCGGGCGTTGGCGAAGCGACGGCGCCTGCCGTGATCCTCGCAACCGGCGTCTCGTATCGGCGCCTTGCGAGCCCCGGCCTCGAGCGCCTGACCGGGGCCGGTGTCTTCTACGGGGCGTCCTCGGCGGAAGCGCAGATGCTGGCGGGTACGGACGTCTACGTGGTCGGCGGCGGCAATTCGGCCGGGCAGGCCGCCATGCACCTGTCGCGCTACGCGCGCCAGGTGATGATCCTGGTACGGGGTACCTCGCTGGCCGAGACCATGTCGCATTATCTGCGCGACGAGATCGACGCTGCCGACAACATCGATGTACACACGAATACCGAAGTGATTGAGGGTGGCGGCGAGGGCCGGCTGGCCTGGCTCAAACTGCGCAACCGGGAATCCGGCGAGACGGCCACGGTAAATGCCGCGGCGCTGTTCATTCTCATCGGCGCGCACCCGCACACCGATTGGCTTCCGGCGACGATCGCGCGCGACGAATGGGCCTTCATCTTGACCGGCTTGGACGCTCCCCGCGCGGCAAGCGGGGACTTCACCCCGCTGATGTTCGAGACGAGCCTGCGTGGTGTGTTCGCCATCGGCGATGTGCGGCACCGCTCGAGCAAGCGAGTAGCCTCGGCGGTCGGCGAGGGCTCCGTCGCGATTCAGCAAATATACGGCTACTTGGCGGACCGTAACGCGCGGCTCGCGCGTCCAATAAAGTGACGCGAGGGCTGCGCCTTTTGAATGGTGCGACCGGCGCACAGCGACCCGTTCCGGACGCGCAATCGCGTTAGCGCGGGGCTTGGTTACCCTTTATTTACCTTATTTGCTGACCCGCCATTAACGGTAAAACCGTAGCGTCTTTTCCTGAATACCGCAGCCTGCGCGGGGAGATTCCGTTGGACGGCGAGGCCAAAGCGCAAGCGACCGGCGCACAGCCAGGACGCGGGCTGCTGGCGTGGTTGTGGCGGCGCGAGCGCACCGCGCCCGACCTCGGCGGCGCGCCGCGCGCGCGGACCAAACGGATGTTGTCGGCCTCGCGGCTGATCGTCGTGCTGGCGGTGCTCGCCCTGGGCGTGACCTTGCTCGCCGGCGCCTTCGGCTATGGGCTGGCCCAGCACAGCGACGAGCGGCTGTGGGCCGAGCAGCGCGCCTCGCTGCGCAACGCCATCGGCGAATTTCGCAGCCTGTTCGGCAAATCCGATGCGATCGATCCGCGCTTCGTGCGCGTGGTCGAGCAGAGCGCCGGTCTGAAGGATCTCAAATTCGAAACCGATCCCGCGGCCGGCGGGCGCGAGATGCAGCCGGTGATGGACGCGCAAGGGCGCATCGCCGGCTTCCTGACCTGGCAGAAAGCCCATCCGATGATGCTGGCGATGCAGCGACTGCTGCCGCTCATCGTCGGGCTCGCCCTCGTGCTGGTCGGCTTCGCCGGATTTTCGCTCTGGCAGCTCGGCCGCGCGCGGCGCGAACTGGCGGCGAGCGAGGAATTCGCGCGCCGCGCCGCCGACGAGGATAAGCTCACCGGCCTGCCTAATCACGCCAAGATGCTTGAACTGCTCGACCGCGCGCTGGCCAAACGCGCCGCCAGCGAGGTGACCACCTTTGCACTGATCGAACTCGACGGCATGGCGGACGCCAACGCGCATCTCGGCGTGCTCGGCAGCGACGAGCTGATTGGCGCGGTGGCCCGCGGGCTGAAGGATGCGCTGCCGGCGGGCGCGGCCTGCGGCCGCATCGGCAGTAACGAATTCGCGGTGATATTTTCGGCCGGCGGCGATATCGATGCCGGCGCCATCCTCCGCACTGCGCTTAACGCCATCGCACGCCCGCACTGGATCGACACCGTGGTGCGCATCAGCGCGCATGCCGGCTTCGCCCAGGCGCCGCGCCACGCCGCCAGCCGCGGCGAGCTGACGCGCCGGGCCGAGCTCGCTTTGCGCGCGGCCGGCAAGAAAGCCGCCGGCGCCATCGTTGCCTACGAGCCGGCGATCGACACCGCCTCGACCGAACAGAAATTCATCCAGCGCGAGCTGCCGCGCGCGCTCACCGCCAACGAATTGGAGCTGCATTATCAGCCGATCGTCGCCGCCCAGGGCGCCCGTATAGTCGGCGTCGAGGCCTTGCTGCGCTGGACCCACGCGACACGCGGGCCGATCGGGCCGGCGGTCTTCATCCCGGTCGCCGAGGAGATGGGTCTGATGGACGCGCTCGGGGCCTTTGTGCTGCGCCGCGCGCTGCACGAGGCCAAGCGCTGGCCGGATCTTTACGTGGCGGTGAACCTGTCGCCATTGCAGGTGCGCGACGCTTCCATCGTCGAACTGGTGCGCTCGGCGCTGGCCGAAAGCGGCGTGCCGCCGGCGCGGCTGATGCTGGAAATCACCGAAGGCGTGCTGATCGACAATCCGGACGAGATGGTCAAACGCATCGAGGGCCTGCATGCGCTCGGCGTGCGCATCGCGCTCGACGATTTCGGCTCCGGCTATTCCAATCTCGGCTATCTGCAGCGCTTCCCGCTCGACAAGCTCAAGATCGACCGCAGCTTCGTGACCGCGCTCGGCACTTCCGCCAATGGCGGGGTGATCATCCAGGCGATCGTCGCGCTCGGGCGCGCGCTCGGCCTGACGGTGGTGGTCGAGGGCGTGGAGACCGAGCAGCAGCGGGTCTTGCTGCGTCTGGCCGGCTGCGACGAGATGCAGGGCTACCTGTTTGCCCGGCCGGCGCCGGCCAAGGTCATCGACCGCCTGCTGGCACAAGCCAAGCCCGGCCGAAGCGCGCCGCCCGAGACGCTGACAGCGTGATCCTTAGCCTATAGACTCGCCCTCAATGCGACCGCGCCAAGCGGCGCGTTCTGGGAGGCGGCCTGATGATCCCCAATGCCTGGGCGGGCTTCGATTTCGGCCTCGGGCCCGATGTCGAGATGCTGCGCAAGATCGGTCAACGGCTTCGCGCAGGACCGCATCGCGCCGCGCGCCGCGGCAATCGACCGCGACAATGTCTTTCCGCGCGACCTGTGGCCGGAGATGGGCGCGCTCGGCCTGCACGGCATCACGGTCGAGGAAGAGTACGGCGGCGCCGGCCTCGGCTATCTCGAGCATTGCGTGGCGATGGAGGAGATTTCGCGCGCTTCCGCCGCGGTCGGGCTGTCCTATGGCGCGCATTCCAACCTCTGCGTCAACCAGTTGCGCCGCAACGGCACGCCCGAGCAGAAAAAGAAATATCTGCCCAAGCTGATCTCCGGCGAGCATGTCGGCGCGCTCGCCATGTCGGAGCCCAATGCCGGCTCCGACGTGGTGTCGATGCGCACGCGCGCCGACAGACAAGGCGACCGCTACATCCTCAACGGCTCGAAAATGTGGATCACCAACGGCCCGGTCGCCGACACGCTGGTGGTCTATGCCAAGACCGACCGCACCGCCGGCGCGCGCGGCATCACCGCCTTCGTGGTCGAGAAGGGGATGAAGGGCTTTGCGCCGGCGCAGAAGCTCGACAAGCTCGGCATGCGCGGCTCCGACACCTCGGAGCTGGTGTTCACCGACTGCGAGGTGCCGGAGGAAAACGTGCTGGGCGCGGTCGGCAACGGCGTCAACGTGCTGATGTCGGGGCTCGACTACGAGCGCGTGGTGCTGGCCGCAGGACCGCTCGGCATCATGCAGGCCTGCATGGACGTGGTGATCCCCTACGTGCACGAGCGCCAGCAGTTCGGCCAGTCGATCGGCCGCTTCCAACTGGTGCAGGCCAAGCTCGCCGACATGTATGTGACCATGAACGCGGCCAAGTCTTACGTCTACACGGTGGCGCGCGCCTGCGACGACGGCCGCACCACCCGCGAGGACGCCGCCGGCGCCATTCTGTACGCCGCCGAGCGCGCCACCTGGATGGCGCTGGAGGCGATCCAGTGCCTGGGCGGCAACGGCTACATCAACGATTTCCCCGCCGGCCGCCTGCTGCGCGACGCCAAGCTGTACGAGATCGGGGCGGGCACCACCGAGATCCGGCGCATGCTGATCGGGCGGGAGATTTTCGAGAAGACGCGGTAGCGCATGATCCCGAAAAGTGGGCACCGGTTTTCGGGTAAGATCATGCGCAAACGGATACGCCTTTGGTCTAGTCCGCCAAAGACCTTGTCGCCCGCTGGCCGGGTCGTCCGTTAACTTTTCGCCGCACCGAATCAGCTAGGTCTGCAGCCGACATCACCGGCAGGGGAGATGCGGCCATGATGCGGGTGCGGCTGAAGGCCGACGGGCGGATCGTGGAGATCCTGCCCGACGGCAGCGAAAAGGCCCTCGATCACCGCGAGCCGGCGTCGTTCGTGCGCCAGGTGCGCGCGCGCTGCGGGCTCACGCAGGCGGCCTTCGCGGAAAAAATCGAGGTGCCGATCGAAACCGTGCGCAACTGGGAGCAGGGCAAGCGTCATCCGCGCGGTCCGGCGCGCGCGCTGCTCAAGCTGATCGACACGGCGCCCGATGCGGCCTTCGCGGCGTTAGGCGGCAGACGGCGCGAAGCTTAATCCGTCATCCTGAGGTGCGAGCGAAGCGCGCCATCGCCGGAATGACGGGGTTCTAAGCCGCCGCCCGTTGGCGCGGCGGGATGCGCGCGAGCCGCATGAGCAGGAACATCGCGAACAGCGTCGCGATATAGGTCATCAACTGCATTTCGGTCGGCCGTTCGGTGTAGCCGATCAGGGTATGCAGCAGGCGGCCGAAGATGCTGCCTTCCGACAGCAGCCACGACGTATCCCAGACCGTGCGGTCGAGCGCCACCAGCACGCCGGCATTGTTGAGGAACTGCACCGCCTGCGCCGCCATGCCGGCGGCGAGCAGCGCGATCAGCCAGCTCGTCACCGAGAAAATGTAGCGGTTCGGAATCGCCAGCAGCCCGAGATAGGTCAGCGCCGTGAATGCCGCACCGGCCGCGATGCCGAGCACGCCGCCCGCCAGCAAGGCAGTGCCCGAGGTGCCGGAGGCCAAAATGCCATAGAGGAACAGCACCACTTCCGAGCCTTCGCGCAGCACCGCCAGGCCGACCACGATGGCGAGCGCGGTCAGCGGCTTGGCGCCTTCGCTCACCGCCGCGCCGACATTGCGCATCTCCTCGGCGATCTCGCGGCCGTGCCGCGCCATCCAGGCGTTGTGCCACATCAGCATGACCACGGCGACGCCGAGCACGCTGGCATTGAACAGTTCCTGGCCGGCGCCCTCGAAGGCTTGGCTGATCGCGCCGGCGAACAGCGCCACCACGGCGGCGCCGAGCACACCGGCGCCGACGCCGATATTGATCCAGCGCCCGCGCCCGATAACGCCGCGCGTCGCCGCCAGCACGATGCCGATGATCAAACCGGCTTCGATCACTTCGCGAAAGACGATGATGAGGGCGCCGAGCATGGGTTTATTCTGCGACCAAAAACTTACCCAATTGCATTCCACACGAGAGATCGGCCCACACAAAAGCATTAATCGCTATTGATGCAAGTCCTTATTTTTACTCTCGAATTATTCCAATGTAAGGAGGGGACCAAAAGTTCTGACTACCAATTATTGTCGCATGCGGAGTGACGGCGTGAATACTTAGACGAGCAGCCCGATGGTGACGTGAATGCTCCGCCTCATGTCCGTGGAACTTTGCCTAGATTTCCGGCCGAAAACCCTGTGGATTGTGACAATTTGGGATGAGACAATGGCCAATGATCGCGCCTGCCGGATGATGTCTGGCCTTTTACGTGCGAGCAAACTTTAGACAAGAGACTGAACTCTCGCACTGCGCCGGCGTTGTTGGAGTAGCCGCCACTGCATCTGATACGCAAACAACAGCGCAGGAGTGAGCCATGAAGAGAAATCCATCCGCGGTGATTGTGATCGTTGCGGTATTGCTCGCCGTCTTGGGCAGCATGGGTCTTGCCGCACAGGACAAGTACACTGTGAAAGTGCCAAACGGACTCGCGTTGTCCGAGTTCAGAGGATACGAAACCTGGCAGGATGTCGCTGTCAGTCAGACTGAAAGCTCGCTGAAGGTGATCGTGGCGAATACCGAGATGATGGACGCCTATAGGAACGGCACTCCCGGCGATGGCAAGCATTTCCCCGACGGATCCAAGATTGTGAAGATCGAGTGGTCCGCGAAAAAGAGCGCAGAGTCCCCGTATTTCGTTATGGTGCCGGACACCCTGAAAACGGTTTCGGTCATCGAAAAAGATACCAAGAGATTCCCGGACACGAACGGATGGGCATATGCCCAGTTTCTTTATGATATCGCGTCTGACTCGTTTACGCCGAGTGGCACCGACGCCAAATGCGGGTACGCGTGTCATACGAAGGTGGCGGCAAAAGATTACATTTTCACGGCGTATCCGAAGAGGTAAAGGGGAAATTTTTCGACGCTGTCGCTCATTGGCACCAAGCGGAAATTCCAAACGCACCCGCGAATGTCCGCTTTAGGGTGCCGGCACTAGCGGACATTGGCCCACCTTTGCCCCGCAGCCTCAATTAATGAGTACGCGCCCTCGTGCAAAAATCTGCATGATTCTTGGGCCGCAATCGCTCAAAGGTTGCCCGGGACCGCCCCATAAAGCCAGTGAGCGGACCCGGTTGGCATGGCGGCGCAGACCGGGCATTCTCCCGGTCCCGCCCGTTAACCCTTACCATTCCTCGCGCAAGGAGATTGTGATGCAAGTCGTTGAAGCCCATGGCGCCCGTATTCCGATGATTGGCCTCGGCACCATGACCTTGAAGGGCGATGTCTGCGTGCAGGCGGTGAAGACCGCGTTGCAGGTCGGCTACCGCCATCTCGATACCGCATGGTTTTACGGTAACGAAAAGGAGAATGGCGAGGGCCTGCGCCAGTCCGGCGTCAAGCGCGAGGAAGTGCTCATCTGTACCAAGGTGCGCGAAACGCACCTGATGCCCGACAAGTTCTCCCAGTCGCTCGGCGAAAGTTTGGCCAACCTGCAATTGCCCTATGTCGATCTCTTGCTGATCCACTGGAATAACAAGGACATTCCGTTCAAGACATCGGTCGGCGCGCTGTGCAAGGCCAAGAAGGACGGCTTTGCCAAACATGTCGGCGTTGCCAATTTCACGAGCACGATGCTGGACGAGGCCTGGGCGGTGACCAGCGAGCCGCTGGTCTGCAACCAGATCGAGATGCATCCGTTCATCAATCAGGACAAGGTGCTGGCGGCCTGCAAGAAGCACGGCATGGCGGTGGTCGCCTATTGCCCGATCGCGCGCGGCAAGGTGCCGGGCGCCGAGGCGCTCGAGCGCATCGGCAAGGCGCATGGCAAGAGCGCGGCGCAGGTGTCGCTGCGTTATCTGGTGCAGCAGGGCGTCTGCGCCATCCCGCGCACCGCCACCCCGGATCACCTGAAGGCCAATCTCGCCGTGTTCGATTTCAAGCTGTCGGATGCCGAGATGGCGGAGCTCAAGAAGCTCAACGCCACCAATATGCGCGTGGTCAGTCCGCCGCACGCGCCGGTGTGGGACACGCCGTAACGATGCCGGTGCGATGTCGAAGCCAAGGGCTTCCAGATACCGATCGTCGGTCTCGGCACCTGGGCGCTGCGCGGGCGCGACTGCGCGCGGCTCATCGAGCAGGCGATCCGCATCGGCTACCGCCACATCGACACCGCGCAGATGTACGACAACGAGCGCGAGGTGGGCGAGGGCGTGCGCGCCTCCGGCCAGCGCAACGAGGTGATGGTCACCACCAAGGTGCAGCCGTCGCTGCTGGCGCCGCACGATCTCGAGCGCTCGGTGAAGGAAAGCCTGGCGAAGCTGCGGCTCGACGACAATCGATCTGCTGCTGATCCACTGGCCGAACCCGCGCGTGCCGCTGGCGGAAACGCTCGGCGCCATGGCCAAGATGAAACGCGAGGGCTACACGCGCGCAGATCGGGGTGTCGAACTTCACGCTGGCCCTGCTCGACGAAGCCAACAAGCTGCTCGAGCGAGCCGCTGGTCTGCAATCAGGTGGAGTGCCATCCCTATCTCGATCAGGACAAGGTGATCGCCGCCTGCCGCAAATACGGCATGGCGGTGGTGGCCTACAGCCCGATCGCGCGCGGCCAGGCCAAGGGCGACAAGCTGCTCGCGCGCATCGGCCAGGCGCACGGCAAGAGCGCGGCGCAGGTGTGCCTGCGCTGGCTCACCCAGCAGGGCATCGTGGTGATCCCGCGCACCAGCAAGCCCGAGCGGCTGGCGGAGAATTTCGCCATTCTGGATTTCGAGCTGTCGGATGCGGAAATGAAGGAAATCGCCGGCCTTGCGCACCGCGGCGGCCGCATCGTCGATTGGACCTGGTCGCCGAAGTGGGATTGAACCATTCTTGTCATCACCGGGCCGCCGCGAAGCGGCGAGACCCGGTGATCTCGCTTAGGAAGGCAAGACCGTACCCACCTAAACGAGATGGCCGGGACACGCCCGGCCATGACAGGCTAGAGAACGCCGCATGACCACCGAAAACGACACCGCCCTCGTGCTGTTCTCCGGCGGGCAGGACTCCACCGTCTGCCTGGCCTGGGCGCTCGACCGCTTCGCGCGCGTGGAAACCGTCGGCTTCGACTACGGCCAGCGCCATGCCGTCGAGCTCGATGTGCGCCCGCGCATCCGCGCGCATATGGCCGCGCTCAATGCGCAATGGAAAGCGCGCCTCGGCGAGGATCATGTCATCGCGCTCGATGCGCTTGCCGCCATCTCCGACACCGCGCTCACCCGCGAAAGCGCGATCGAGATCGCCGACAACGGCCTGCCGACCACCTTCGTGCCCGGCCGCAATCTGATCTTCTTTGCCTTCGCCGGCGCGCTCGCCTACCGGCGCGGCGCCCGCCACCTGGTCGCCGGCATGTGCGAGACCGATTATTCCGGCTATCCGGACTGCCGCGACGACACCGTCAAGGCCATGCAGGTGGCGCTGACCCTCGGCCTGGACATGCGCGTCACCCTGCATACCCCGCTGATGTGGATCGACAAGGCTGCAACTTTCGCGCTGGCCGAGGAACTCGGCGGCGCGGCCTTCCTCGAACTCGTTGTCGAGGACACCCATAGCTGCTACTTGGGCGACCGCGCGCGCCGGCACGACTGGGGCTATGGCTGCGGCGAGTGCCCGGCCTGCCAGCTGCGGGCGCAAGGTTTTGCCACGTTCATGAAGCGGCGGAAGAACAAATAATCCGATGCGCGATATAGAGAAAAAGAAGAACCTGGAAGGCGCAATATTTCTGCTCCTGTTCTGCCTGACCATTCCGGCGGCCAACTGGATGATCGGCCACCTCGGCACCGAATGCGTGGCCAATGGCCCGTGCGTGATCCCGGTGGCGCCCGGCCTGTTGGCGCCATCCGGCGTGCTGATGATCGGCATCGCGCTGGTGCTGCGCGACCTGGTCCAGCGCCGACTCGGTTTGGAATTCGGCGTCGGGGCGATCATCGCCGGCGCGGCGCTGTCCGCCGGGCTGGCGCCGGCCTCGCTGGTGTTCGCCTCGGCGGCGGCGTTCCTGCTGTCGGAATTCGCCGATTTCGCGGTCTATACCCCGCTCGCCCGCCGCCGGCTGGTGCTCGCCGTGCTGGCCTCCAGCCTGGTCGGGCTGGTGGTCGATTCGATCGTGTTCCTGTGGCTCGCCTTTGGCTCGCTCGACTTTCTGCTCGGCCAGATCGTCGGCAAGCTCTGGATGGTGCTGCTCGCCACCCCGTTCGTCGCCTATTTGCGCCGCCGCGACGAGCGGCTCGGCCTGAAACCCGCCTGAGGGACCCCGGCAATGACCGCAACGCTCGAAGCCCTGCGCAACGTCACCACCGGCACCATCACGACCATGCTGCTGAAGAAAGGCATCCGCCGCTCCTGGATGGCCGGCGCCATGCCGTTCGGCTTTGCCGGCAAGCGCGTGGTGGGGCCGGCCTTCACGCTGCGCTTCGTGCCGGTGCGCGAGGATCTGGCGACGCCGGAAAGCTGGTCGAAGCCGATTTCCACCCGCAGCGCGATCGAAGCCATGCCGGAAAACTGCGTGGTGGTGGCCGACGCCATGGGCGTCACCGGCGCCGGCATCTTCGGCGACATCCTGTGCATGCGCATGGTCAAGCGCGGCGTCAGCGCGCTGATCACCGACGGCGTGATGCGCGACAAGCATGGCGTCATCGCCACCGGCCTGCCGGTCTGGTGCGCCGGCGTGGCGGCGCCGGCCTCGGTCAACCAGCTCACTTTCGTCGGCTGGAACGAGCCGATCGGCTGCGGCGGCTGCGCCATCTTCCCCGATGACATCATTGTGGCCGACGACGACGGCGCGGTGGTGATCCCGGCCGCGCTCGCCGATTTCGTCGCCAGCGAGGGCGCCGAACACGAGCTCATGGAAACCTGGCTGGTGCAGGAGGTGGAAAAGGGCGCCAAGCTGCCCGGTCTTTATCCGCCCAATGACGCGAACAAGAAGCGCTACGAGGAGTGGAAGAAAAAGCGCTGATCTCGTTAGCCGTCGCCGACGGGCCCTTCATAAAACCGTGATATTATTTTCAAGTTATGGGCGATTCGCAGCCCGGGTTCGCGTCAGCGTGTTCGTGCGTCATCGCGGCCACGCGATGCCATCAAGGGGGCTGCCCATGGCTTTGCATGTTCATACCATTTCTCCCGATGCGCCGGACGAACCGGCGGCGGACAGGCTAGGCGCGCTCTATCCCGACTGGAGCGAGCACATCGTCTCTTTCGTCGCCGCAAGTCTGGCGGTGCTGATCGTGGCGCTTATCGCCGTCGTGATGGGGATGGCTTGAGCGGGCGCCGTTTCGGCGCCACTTCATCGGCTTGCGGATCGAAGGCCTTGCGCGCCTCGGAGGCGAACTGCCGCCGCCACATCACGATCACGATGCCGGTGGTGGTGAGCGCCAGCGGCAACGGCCCCAGGAACCAGCCGAGATAACCGAGCGCGAAAAAGAATGCACGCTGGCCGCGGTTGAAGTGCCGGCCGGCATCGGCACAGAGCCGCGCGGCGCGGTGCGCGAAGGCTTGCGCCGCCGGACTGTCCTTCTCCGCGCTCGGCGGCGCGGCGCCGACCATGATGGCGAAATAATTGAACAGCCGGTACGACCAGGCGAATTTGAAGAAGGCGTAGACGAAGATGATGGCGAGCCCCACCATCTTCACCTCCCACAATTCCGGCGAGGCCGCGACGCCGAACGGCAGCGCCGCCACCACGGTCAGGATCTGCTCGGTCGAGCGCAGCAGCGTGAGGGTGCCGCCGATGGCGATCAGGCTGGTGGAGGCGAAAAAGGCGGTGCCGTTTTGCAGCGCGGCGGTGACCTGGGCGTCCACCATGCGCATGTCGCGCGCCAGCAGCCGCTCCATCCATTCGTCCCGATAGCCGTTCATGATGGCGTTGAGGCCGTCGCGGCCTTTGGCGGACTTCTCGATCAGCAGCGAATAGCCGGTCCAGACCCCGATAAACCAGGCGAAGGCCAAGAGGTCGGGTAGGGTAAAGGCCGCCATGGTCATTGCTCCGGGCCTGCATGGTGCCCGCTCTCGCCGCGCGCATCAACCGCCATGACTTGAGCGGAAGCGGCGGTTCTGCCATTTCTGTATTTACTTGCGGATGATCTTATCCGAAAACCGGCTCCCGAATTTCGGGATCGAGTGCCAGGAGCCTTCATGCCGCAAACCATCACCACCGGCTACAAAGCCCTCGTCGACGCCGCCAATCGCGAAGTCGAGACCCTGCCGACCGCGGAGGCGATCAAGCTCGCCGGCCGATCCGATGTGGTGCTGGTCGACATCCGCGACATCCGCGAATTGCAGCGCGAGGGCAGGGTGCCCGGCGCCTTCCACTGCCCGCGCGGCATGCTGGAGTTCTGGATCGATCCCAACAGCCAGTACCACAAGAAAGTCTTCGCCGAGGACAAGCGCTTCGTGTTCTTCTGCGCCGCCGGTTTGCGCTCGGCGCTCGCCGCGCAGACCGCCCAGCGCATGGGGCTCAAGCCGGTCGCCCATGTCGAGGGCGGCTTCGGCGCCTGGAAGAAGCTGGGCGGCCCGGTCGAGCCGCCGGAAATCATGCCGGGCGAGCAGAAGAAAGCGTGAACCGGCGAAAGACGATGGCGCTCAAGCTGATCATCGGCAACAAGAACTATTCGTCCTGGTCGCTGCGGCCGTGGATCGCCATGAAGGTTGCGGGCATCGCGTTCGACGAGCAGGTGATTCCGCTCTACGAGCCGGGCAGCCGCGAACAAATCCTGCGCTATTCGCCGGCCGGCAAGCTGCCGGTGCTGATCGACGGCGACCGGCACATTTGGGAATCGCTCGCCATCCTCGAATACCTGGCCGAGAAATTCCCCAAGGCGGGCCTCTGGCCGGCGGACGCCGGCGCGCGGGCGCATGCGCGCGTGGTGGCGGCGGAAATGCATGCCGGCTTCCAGGCGCTGCGCAAGAATTGCCCGATGAACCTCTGGCTGCCGGTGAATAAGCGCCCGCAGCCGGACGAGGTCATGGACAATGTGCGGCGTATCGACGCGTTGTGGGGCGACTGCCGCGCGCGCTTCGGGCAAAACGGGCCGTTCCTGTTCGGCGATTTTTGCGCCGCGGACTCGATGTATGCGCCGGTGGCCGCGCGCATCCACAGCTTTGATCTCGACATCGGCAAGGTTTCACGCGCCTATGTCGACGCGATCTTGGCACTGCCGGCCTTTATCGAATGGCGCGAGGCGGCGCTGAAAGAACCCTGGGTGATGCAGCACAACGAGCCGGACTGGCCGCTGGTGCGCGGGCAAGTGCAAGCCTAGACGTCGCTCACCACCGCCGCGCGACTTAATTGGTGACGTGCTCGCGGTCGGGCGCGGTGAAGAACGAAAAGTCCGGCGCAAGCGCCGGACTTTCCGACCAAGCCGCGGGGTCCGCCCGCCATCGTTAATCCTCAAGCGCTTCCTTGATGGTATCCTTGAAGCCGCCGACCGCATTCTGAATCTTGCCGGTGGCCTGCTGCATCTTGCCTTCGGTCTCGAGTTTGCTGTCGCCGGTCACTTTGCCGGCGACTTCCTTGATTTTGCCTTTGGCCTGCTCGACCGAACCTGCGATACGATCCTTGTTCATTGTGCTCTGTCCTTGTTCATTGTGCTCTGTGCTATCTCGGGTTTGTTTCATCGATCGAAAGGACAACGATCGGACGCCGGCTTTCGTTCCGAGGCGCATCGATATTTATCCGCACGCGCAGGCAATCGCCTCGCGCTGGCGCGCGGCCGGCACGAGGCGGTTGTTCAATTTGCCGCCGGCGCTATTACTTCGAGCCGGTGGTGCCGCTGTTCGGATTAGGCGAGCAGGTATCGCTGCCTTTCACCGCCTTCTGACACGCCGAGAGACTGGCGTATTGGCAGTTCAGCGCGCCGCTGGCTCCCTGGATGCAGAACCTGCCGCTGCCGGTCGCTTGCGTCGAGCCGCTGCCCGTCGTGCTGCTGCTGCTGCCCATCGGGCTGCTCTTGTCCATCGACGAGGTCTGCGCGCTGGCAATCGATATGCCCGCGATCAAGACCGCGACCGCGGTAAACGTGGTGAGCGTCTTCATTATCTGCCTCCTTGCGTTAGTGATGCCGCTTGAGCGGCATGACCGAACAACCGGCGCACCGCAGGCATGTTCCGGGAACTCGCGCGGTTTTGGGAAAAAGTTTTTGATCGCGACGACAAGATGGCAGACGGCCGGGAAAGTTCCCGGCCGCCTGCCGATTGTCGCTACGCTTCGTCGTGTGCGCTACGCTTCGAGGATCGCGACGATCTCGTGCGTGCGTGGATCGATGACGAGGATCTCGTCGCCGACCAGGATGTAGTCATAGCCGCGCCACTCGGGATAGATGTCGACCACTTCCACCGGCAGCGGGTAGAAATGCACGCTCTCCGGCACGCGGGTTCCCACCCGCACCGACACATTGAGATGCGCCGGCGCGACTCTGTGGCGCTTGAAGATAGTCGTGATCTTGCTGCGCTGGTCGCTCGACAGCCGGCCCGAACCGGCCGCCGCGCCCTGACCGGTGGTGGATCGGTGCTGCTCGGCGCCCTTGTCCATCGTCTGGGTTTTCATCTGGCTCTTGTCGGGTTCCGACGCCTTGGGCGCCATTTGGCCGGTCGCCTGCGGTGCCTTGTGCTCGGCGGGCTTCATGTCGGGCGACGCCTGCCCGGTCGTTAAGGGCGCTTTGTGCTCGAGCGGCTTTTCGTCCTGCGCCGCTTGGCCGGTCGTCGCCGGCGCCCTGCGCTCACTGCGTTGCATCGGCGGGGCCACTTTCTCGGCCGGCGCCTTTTGCTGCGCGGCCGGAGCATGCGCCGGCGCTTCATCCTTCTTCATGTCCTGGGCCGATGCGGCGCCCGCGGTAAGCAGCAGAGCCGCCGCGACGGTGGACAGCAAGTGTAGTTTCTTCATTCCATGCCTCCTCTGGCTATCCCCCGGACGAGAACGCCCGACCGCGGCAATGGTTCAAAAAGACATGCTGTTGCCGCAGTTCCCCCGCCATTGCGTTCCGGGTTCCGCCAAGGCACGTTTGTGGCGCAAACCGGGGAGGCGACGTTGGCGATTCTGTCATCGGCCATCGATAAGGGCAGCGCCGAATTCCGCGCCAATGCCGAGCGCATGGCCGCGCTGACGGCGGAACTGCAGGCGCGCCGCGCGCAAGCCGCGCTGGGCGGCTCGGAAAAATCGCGCGAGCGGCATTCCGCGCGCGGCAAGCTGCTGCCGCGCGAGCGGGTGATGAATCTGATCGATCCCGGCGCGCCGTTTCTGGAACTGTCGCCGCTCGCCGCCTACGGCATGTATGACGGCGACATCCACGCCGCCGGCATCATCACCGGCATCGGCCGCGTCGAAGGCCGCGAATGCATGATCGTGGCCAACGACGCCACCATCAAGGGCGGCAGCTATCATCCGATGACGGTGAAGAAGCATTTGCGCGCGCAGGAGATCGCGCGCGAGAACCGGCTGCCCTGCATCTATCTGGTCGACTAGCGGCGGCGCCAATCTGCCGACGCAGACGGAGGTGTTCCCCGACCGCGAGCATTTCGGCCGCATCTTCTACAACCAGGCGATCCTGTCGTCGCTGCGCATTCCGCAGATCGCGGTGGTGATGGGCTCCTGCACCGCCGGCGGCGCCTATGTGCCGGCGATGTCGGACGAGTCCATCATCGTGAAGAACCAGGGCACCATCTTCCTCGGCGGCCCGCCGCTGGTGAAGGCGGCGACCGGCGAGGTGGTGAGCGCGGAGGAACTCGGCGGCGGCGACCTGCACGCGCGCAAGTCCGGCGTCGCCGACCACCTGGCGCAGGACGACCATCACGCGCTGTCGATCGCGCGCCGCATCGTCGGCAATCTCAACAGCAGGAAGACGGTGGACATTCCGCTCAAAGCCATCGCGCGAGCCGGCGTTCGATGCGGCCGAGCTTGACGGCATCGTGCCGGTCGACCTGAAGAAGCAATACGACGTGCGCGAGGTGATCGCGCGCCTGGTCGATGCCTCCGAATTCGACGAGTTCAAGCAGCTCTACGGCACCACGCTGGTGACCGGCTTCGCGCATATCCACGGCATGCCGGTCGGCATCCTCGGCAACAACGGCATTCTGTTCTCGGAGAGCGCGCTGAAGGCCGCGCATTTCGTCGAGCTGTGCTGCCAGCGCCGCATTCCGCTGTTGTTTTTGCAGAACATCGTCGGCTTCATGGTGGGCAAGGACTACGAGGCCGGCGGAATTGCAAAGGACGGCGCCAAGATGGTGACGGCGGTGGCCTGCGCGCAGGTGCCGAAGATCACCGTCATCGTCGGCGGCTCTTACGGGGCCGGCAATTACGGCATGTGCGGGCGCGCCTACGGCCCGCGCTTTTTGTTCATGTGGCCGAACGCGCGCATCTCGGTGATGGGCGGCGAGCAGGCGGCCTCGGTGCTGGCCACCGTCAAGCGCGACAATATCGAGGCGGACGGCAAGAGCTGGAGCGTGGACGAGGAGGAGGCGTTCAAGGCGCCGATCCGCGCGCAATACGAAACGGAAGGCAATCCCTATTACGCCACCGCGCGGCTGTGGGACGACGGCATCATCACGCCGCAGGAGACCCGCCGCGTGCTGGCTTTAGCGTTCAGCGCCGCGCTCAATGCGCCGGTGCCGGAGACGAGGTTTGGGGTGTTTAGGATGTAGTCTGAGTCGCAGTGGGGCGAAATGTTCGATTTCATCGTTATCGGCGCCGGCAGCGCCGGTGCCATTGTGGCGGCGCGGCTTTCGGAGGATCGTAAGCGGCAGGTGCTGCTCCTCGAAGCCGGGCCGGATTATCCCAACGAAATTTCCACGCCGGCCGACATTCTCAACTCGCGCAACATTGCCGGCCCCGCGCATGACTGGCGCTATATCGCGCATCCGGTCGAGGGCCGCACCATTCCGTTCCAGCGCGGCAAGATCGTCGGCGGCACGGCCGCGATCAATGCGGCGGCATTCCAGTGGGGGCGGCCGCGCGATTTCGAGGTCTGGACTGAGCTCGGTCTGCCGGAATGGAGCTTCGACAAGGTCGCGCCGTTCTTCGCCAAGCTCGAAACCGATCGCGACGGCGTCGGCGCGCATCACGGCAAAGCTGGCCCGATCCCAATCGCCCGCTATTGCGACGACGAACTCATTCCCCTGCATCGCGCTTTCATCGCCGGTTGTGGCGCGAGCGGCTTTGCGCGGGTCGAGGACCACAACGATCTCGCCAGCAGCGGCGCCGGCCCCTGGCCGATGAACCGGGTTGGCAACAAACGCATCTCAAGCGCGCTGTCGCATCTGCAACCGGCCCGCCGGCGCCAAAACCTCACCATTCGCGGCGGCAGCTTCGCCGACAAACTGCTGTTCAACGGCGAGCGCGTCGTCGGCATCCAACTGGCTGACGGCGGCAAGGTCGAAGGCCGCAATATCGTACTCTGCGCCGGCTCGCTCGCGTCGCCCGGCCTACTGCTGCGTTCCGGCATCGGCCCGAAGGATGCCCTCGGCAAGCTTGGCATCGACCTGCGCCTCGATCGACCAGGCCTCGGTGCTCGCGTTTGGGATCACGCGGCGGTGCCGATCCGGCTGGTGCCCCTGGCCAACGAATGCGTGATCGGCCGCGATCCGCGCTTCCAGACCATGGCGCGCCTGACCGCGCCCGGCTCGGACGAGCCCGATGACATGCAACTGGTGCCGACCACCTTCCTCGATATTTCGGGGACGCCGGTTCTCGCCGCTGAGGCAGGCGTTAATGTTGTCGCGCTACTGCGGGTAGCGCTGATGGTGCCGCGCGGCCATGGCTGGCTCAGCTTCGAGAGCAAGGACCCGGCCGCGCAGCCCGGAATCCATCTCAATTATTGCGCCGACCCGAAAGACAACCGGCGCCTGCGCGAAGCCGTGCGGCTCGGCTGGCAGGTGCTCAACTCAGGCCCAATGGCGAAGGCCTATCAGCGGATCGCGGGCCTTACCGATGACATCGTTAAGTCTGACGAACTGCTCGAAAAATATATGCGCGGCAATATCGGCACCTATTGTCACGCCGCCGGCACCGCGCCGATGGGCCCCGACGGCGATACGATGGCAGTGGTTGATCAGTATTGCCGAGTGCGTGGGGTCGAAGGGCTTACGGTCGTCGATGCCTCAGTGATGCCGGCAATACCGGGCGTCGTCCTCAATATGACAATCATGATGATAGCCGAGCGGGTTGCGCACTGGCTGTGTAAAGGCTGACAATAGGCCCCTAACTGTGAACCCATGAAATGCCAATCAAATCCGCCCTCATCGTCGGCGCCGGCTCCGGCCTGTCGGCCTCGCTGGCGCGCGCGTTTACCAAGGCCGGCATGAAAGTCGCGCTCGCGGCGCGCTCGGCGGCCAAGCTCGATGAATTCGTGCAAGGCGACCGGCTGCAAAGCCTTCAATTGCGATGCCGCGAAACGCGGACGAGGTCGAAAACTGTTCGCCGATCTCGATGCGGCGCAAGCTCACGCCCGACGTCGTCGTCTACAACGCCAGCTACCGCACGCGCGGGCCGCTGCTCGAGCTCGATCCGGTCGAAGTCGCCAAGGCGATCGAGATTACCGCCTTCGGCGGCTTCCTGGTGGCGCAGGCCGCAGTTCGCCGCATGCTGCCGCGCGGGCGCGGCGCCATCCTGTTCACCGGCGCCTCGGCATCCGTGAAGGGCTACGCGCAGTCGGCGCCGTTCGCCATGGCGAAGTTCGCGCTGCGCGGGCTGGCGCAGAGCATGGCGCGCGAATTGTCGCCGCAGGGCATTCACGTGGCGCATTTTGTCATTGATGGCGGCATCCGCAGCGCGCGCCGCGCCGAGCCGGCGGATCGAGCCGGACTCGCTGCTCGATCCCGACGCCATCGCCGCCAGCTACCTGCACGTGCTCAACCAGCCGCGCAGCGCCTGGACGCACGAGCTCGAGCTGCGGCCGTGGGTGGAGAAATTCTGAGCGAAGCCCTGCCATGCAGCCGGCGTGACCGCATTGCCAGCCCCCGCGCTCTCGCGCTACTAGGCTTTTCGCTGCCCGATCCAATCCCGTAGCCGAGGTTAAAGCAGCCGCCATGAGCACAGCGTTACCCCCATCCACGGATGTCATCGTCGTCGGCGGCGGCAATGCGGCGTTTTGTGCGGCGCTGGCGGCGGCCGAGCAGGGCGTGTCGGTGCTGGTGCTCGAGCGCGCGCCGGAAGAGGAGGCCGGCGGCAACAGCCGGTTCACCGCCGGCGCGTTCCGCTGCGTCTACGACGGCGTCGAGGACCTGCGCGCGCTGATGCCGGACCTGACCGACGAGGAGGTCGCCAAGTCCGACTTCGGCACCTACACCGAGGAGAAATTCTTCGACGACATGGGCCGCGTCACCGAATACCGCACCGATCCCGACCTGTGCGAGCTCCTGGTCACGCGCAGCAAGGCGACCATGCTGTGGATGCGCGACAAGGGCGTGCGCTTCATGCCGATCTGGGGCCGCCAGGCCTACAAGATCGACGGCATGTTCAAGTTCTGGGGCGGCCTCACGGTGGAAGCCTGGGGCGGCGGGCCGGGGCTGGTGGACGCGCTCACCAAGATCGCGCGCAAGAACAACATCGCCATCGCCTACGGCGCGCGCGCGCTGTCGCTGATCGCCGACGACGAGGGCGTCAAGGGCGTGCGCGTCAAGCACAACGGCGCGACCGTCGAGGTGCGGGCCAAGGGCGTGGTGCTCGCCGCCGGCGGCTTCCAGGCCAATGCCGAGATGCGCACGCGCTATCTCGGGCCGCTCTGGGAGCTCGCCAAGATCCGCGGCACCCGCTTCAACACCGGCGACGGCATCAACATGGCGCTCGCGATCGGCGCCATGCCGACCGGCAACTGGTCGGGCGGCCACGCGGTCGCCTGGGACCGCAACGCGCCGGAGTTCGGCGATCTCACGGTCGGCGACAATTTCCAGAAGCACTCCTATCCGTGGGGCATCATGATCAATGCCAACGGCGAGCGCTTCCTCGACGAGGGCTCCGACTTCCGCAACTACACCTATGCCAAGAACGGCCGCGTCATCCTGATGCAGCCCAAGCAGTTCTGCTACCAGGTGTTCGACAACAAGATCATCCCGATGCTGCGCGACGAATACCGCATCAAGCGGGTCACCAAGGTGCGCGCCAATACGCTGGAAGAGCTGGTGCAGAAGATGGAAGACGTGAACGCCGAAAAGGCGCTCGCCACCATCAAGGAATACAACAAGGCGGTGATGACCGAGGTGCCGTTCGATCCGAACGTGAAGGACGGCCGCGGCACGCGCGGGCTCGCCATTCCGAAGTCGAACTGGGCCAACACCGTCGATCAGCCGCCGTTCGAGGCCTATGCGGTGACCTGCGGGCTCACCTTCACCTTCGGCGGCCTCAAGATCGACACCAGCGCGCGCGTGATGGACACCGACGGCGCGGCGATCCCCGGGCTCTATCGCCACCGGCGAACTGGTCGGCGGCTTGTTCTACTTCAACTATCCGGGCGGCACCGGGCTGATGAACGGCGCGGTGTTCGGCAAGATCGCCGGCACCACCGCCGGCCAGCGCGCCAAGCAGTCGCTGTAGCGCTGCGACCCGCGAAGTCGCGGTCGGCGGCGGCCGACTTCCACTCTGCGCGTTGCAGCCCCATATTGGCTTCAGCAAGGCCGGCGGCGGCAATACCAACCGCTCGTGCGCGCGAGGGCGAGCCCGCTGGTGACACGGGCTTTTGCCGCCGCCGTTTCGCCGGCCTACGCCGTGCCGCGCTGGTGGCCCGCGCGGTCTCCGCATGTTAGATGCGGGCGGCATGGCCAATCCCGATGAACTGCAACAGCTCGCGCCCACCGGAAAACTGCGTGGCGGCGTGGTGGTGTCGCCGGCAGCCTCCGCCTTTTTCGCCATCCGGGACGGCCAGGGCGAGGTGCAAGGGCGTCACCGTCGAGCTGGTGCGCGCCTTCGCCGCCGCGCTCAAGCTGCCGCTGGCATTGCAGGTCTATGAAAATTCCGGGCAAGTCACCGACGCGGTAGCGAGCGGCGCTTGCGATCTCGCCTTCATGCCGCGCGACGCCGCCCGCGAAGCGAAAGTCGATTTCGGCCCGGCCTATTATTTCATCTCCAGCACCTATCTGGTGCCGGCCGGTTCGGCCATCCGATCGATCGACGAGGTCAATCGGCCGGGCCGTGCGCATCGTCGCCATCGCCAACACCACGACCGCGCGCAGCGCGCGGCGCACCGCGCCGCAGGCTTCCGTTCAGGAGGTGCCGAGCGTCGAGCAGATGACCGAGCTGGCGCGCACGGGGCAGGGCGACGCCTTCGCGCTGTCGCATGATTCATTCGCGGGCCTGCTGCCGAGGCTGCCGGGCGCGCGCGTGCTCGCCGGCCATTTCCAGCAGACCGGCATCGCGGTCGCGGTGCCGAAGGGCCGCCCGGCCGCCCTCAGGATCGCCAGCGGCCTCCTGGAAGACGCCAAGAAATCCGGCCTGCTGCGGCGCGCGCTCGATGCCGCCGGCTTCCCGGACGCCGAGGTCGCGCCGCCGGCGGGCTAGGGCGGTTCTCGCAAAACACGCGGGCGCGCCATGTGATCGGCTAAATGCGATCATAGGGCACCAAATGAACGCCGGTTTCCGTCGCGAATTTGTTGATGACGTCGCCCGCCCCGGCCTCCAGGTTGTCCATCGCCCGCCAAAGCACGGCTTCCGTCACTTCCTCTTGCGCCGAAAGCGTGAGGATTCCCGGCGCAGGCGCGGTAGCGATAGACCTTGCAGTAAAACCGCAAAACATCCTCATCGCGTTCCGCCACGGCGCGGAGCAAGACCGGAGAGAACACGCCCACGTGCGTGAATGTCGGAAACATCAGGGAATATTGCAGTCCGCGCAGCAGGTGCACGCCGACCTGGGAAGTTGGCTGACGAATCGCCGCTGGTTGGCGTCGCATGTGGCGGATCAGCGTTATCAGCATATCGAGGTCGACCGGCCGCCCTGGGTAAAGAGGGTCGCGGCAATTATGGGCGCAAGGGCGTCTTGGCGTGGAACACGCCGTCGGATGCGGGTTAGCCACTCCCCGTCTGAACGCCATTGGGAGAGCTTCGAGTGGGCAGGCAAATCGAATTCGGGGAATGGGTCTTGACCGTGATCACGCGTGCCGGCAAGCATGCATAACGTCCAGCTGCGTCCAGCCAGAATCACATTGCGCCGCGTTGCGCCAGCATTGGAATATAACGGCAGCATTGAATGGCGTCGCCAAATCCCTGGCGCATATTGATATAGATCGTCTTGCCACTAACGTCCTGCTCGCCGGTCCAAAGCGGTTGCGGAAAGGTTTGCAGGCGAATCGAGGCCATCCCAAGCCCTATGATTGCCTGCTCAAAACTTTTTGCGAATTCATCCGCAGACGGAAAAGGGAGCATCGCGTTCACTCGCTCAATCGTAACGTCGCCAATCATCACACGGTCGAGGCCGTACTAGCCACAAGCATTTTTCCGGCTTTCGCCTTGCTTGCTATCGGGTGCCTAGCTCGGCCGCACCTCCACCGGCGCCGGGCAATGCGGCGGAACAGCAGGATACTCCGCCGGATCGGCCACCAGTCGTAGAGATAGATTTCGATCGGCCGCCAGTTCGCCGACCCAGCCGACGATGATCAGGCTTTCTTCCAGCACGCGCGTCACCACCGCGTTGCCGATCATACTGGCGACGACCTGGCTGCCCACCAGGCAGACGACGAGCACGGTCAAGCCGATGGCCAGCGACCGCCGGCCGACGCGGAACAGTTCGCGCAGCTCGCCGCTCGACGACGTCCGCGCGATGGCGGAAATAATTGGCGAAGGCTTCGCCAATCCCCGCCGCTTCCGGCTTGGCCGCTTCCTCAGGCGGCAGCTCCACCACAATGGCGAATGGCGCGGCGTGCGGCAGTTCGCGCGCCCAGCCGACTACGAATTCCTCGGTATGGGGATCGACATCCCGCTCGCGGAACGGCGAGGGGTCGAGCGAATTGAAAAGCTGCATGACCGTGCGCACGCGGATGGCGATGTCATAGCGGCGCTCCGGGTCCGGCATTACAAGGCAACGATCGACGTTGCCGAGCGTGCCGCGCTCCACCGCCTCATGGGCGGCGACAATATCGGCCAGCGCATAGGCCGGCTGCGCCACCCGGTTGTTTAGTTTGCCCTGATCGAGCGCGCGGCTGATGGCGGTCACCGCGCGTTCGCGTTCGCGGGTATCGAGTTCGTAGACCAGAAAAAACTGCACGCGAATGGATTGGGTGAGGCAGAAGTAGGCCGGCAGGCTCACGGCCGGCGCGCCGGTGCCATAGACGATGACGCTGCCCTTCGGGCGCAGCACGAACGGGATGAGCTTGGCGTTGGCGGCGAGATCCATCTCGATCACCGCATCGACGCCGCGTTTGCCGGTGAGCTCCATCACCCGCTCGCCGACGTCCTCGCGCTTGTAGTCGATGGTGTGGTCGGCGCCGGCCTCGCGCGCGGCCGCGGCCTTTTCGGGCGAGGAAATCGTGGTGAGCACGGTGGCGCCGGCCGCCTTGGCGAACTGGATGAGGTACTGGCTCACCGCACCGGCGCCGCCGGCGACCAGCAGCGTCGTACCCTTGTCGGCGCCCGCCAGCGCGAGGGCGTGAATGGCGGTCATGGCCGGAATGCCGAGGCAGGCCCCGGACTCGAAGCTGATGCCGTGGGGCAGTTTCACCGCCTGCGCGGCCGGCAACGCGATGTATTCGGCCGCCGTGCCGAAGGGGCGCTTCCATTGCCCGTTCCACACCCACACCCGCTCGCCCAGCCGCGATTTGGCGATGCCGTCGCCGACCTGGTCGATCACGCCGGCGCCGTCGCTCTGCGGGATCAGGCGCGGCCAGGCGATCTTGCGGGAGCCCTGGCGCGCTTTGACGTCGGATGGGTTGACGCCGGAGGTGGCGAGCTTGACCCGCACCTCGCCGGGGCCCGCTTGCGGGGTTTCGACCTCGCCGACCCGCAACACCTCGCGCGCGGAACCGTTCTGTTCGTAATAGGCAGCTCGCATGCACCGTCTCCCCGGCTGGACCCGCGACATTATCACCCGGCGGCGCCGGCGAAACGGCGCCGCAATCCGGGTTTACGGATCATCCAACCATAACCATATAGCGGGGCAAACAGACCTGCCTGCGGTCAACGCGGGCGAGGCGCTTGGTGTTGCCGACAGGCCCAAGAAGGAGGTTCGACCATGCAATATCGTGTCTATAGCGGCCCGAAAGGCTCCGGCGAAATATCTCCGATCGCCAAGGAGCAGATGCTGTTCAAGGAATTCACCGCGCTCGACGACGCCCTGTCATGGGCGCGCCATGTCGAGCAGGGCGGGCGCGTCCCGCTGCTGATCGAAGGCGATGACGGCACCCAGATGGACCGCCGCGCCATTGCCGACGCGCTACGGGTCGGTGAGCGCGAGCAGGTCGGCGGCCAGCCGGCGGCCTGAGCGGCGAGGTTGCCGCCGCCTCGTCGGGCTTAGCCGGCGTGGCGGCTCCATTCGCTGCGGGCGCGTTCGGTGAGTTGCTGCCATTTGCTGCCGACCACGTCCCAATTGACCAGCGACTTTTGCACGGTCGCCGGCGCGTGCACGGCTGCCATTTGCTGGGAATCGTACAGATAAGCGCCGCCGACGGTCAAAATGCCGCCCAGAATGATCCCGAACAGGAATCGCATGTGAACCTCCACGTCCCCTGCTGACGAACGCGCGCGCGACCTGCCGGTTCCATGGTCTGCGGGCCATTTTGGCGCCCGATCGGGGCCTGGCTTGAGGGATTTTGGGCGCGCGCCACTTAGCTCGAAAGTCGGCGGCAACCATTATTGTAAGCCATTGAAATCGCTGATTAACCTAGTTCAAAATCTTCCCACCGAGGCAAAATAAACTGCTATATTGAAATTATGAGCAGCCATTCAACAAAAACCGCCGGCCGGTCGTCCAAAACCGCCCGGCGGCCCGACAAAAAACCCAGCAAGAGCGCCCGCGCCGAGAACAAGAAGGCGGCGAAATCGGCCCGTGTTCCGGTCGGCAAGGCCGCGCGGCCTACTTCCGCCACGCCGATCCGCGCGCCCAGCATCGCGCCCCGGTCGGCGGCCAAGTCTTCGGCCAAGATGATCCGCACGTCGAGCCCGCCGGTGCAGCCGGTGGTCGGGCACGACCTTGCGCTTATGGCCCATAAGTACCGGGTCGGCGAAGCGGTGTATTACACCTCGCCGACATTCGGCCGCGCCGCCGCCACCGGCAGCTACACGGTGGTCAAGCTGCTGCCGTCGGAAGGCGACGATTACCAGTACCGGATCAAGAGTTCCGGCGAGGCCTTTGAGCGCGTCGCCAAGGAAAGCCAGCTCGATCGTATCTGAGCCGCTTGGCGTCGACGTTGGACGACCGCGATTTCGCCTCCACCATCGACTATGATGCGCGATCGATGCCGCAGCGTTCACCGCACGCGCATGATCCCGAAAAGTGGGAACCGGTTTTCGGATAAGATCATGCGCCAGTAAGAGAGTGGAAAATATGCCGATCTACATCACGCAAGGCCGCTACACCCGCGAAGCCATCAAGGGCATGATCGTCAAGCCGGAGGATCGCGCCGACGCGGTCGGCCGCATCATGAGCAAGGCGGGCGGCCGGCTCATCGGCTATTACCTCACCTTCGGCGAATACGATTTTCTTTGCATCGGCGAAATGCCGAGCGAGACCCAGATGGCCGCGGTGCTGCTGGCGACCGGGAGCGGCGGCGGCGTCACCGACCTGCGCACCACGGTGGCGATGACCTCGGTGGAAGCCAAGGGCGCCTTCGCGGCGGCCGGCAATCTGGCGCCGGGCTTCAAGTCGGCCGGCGGGACCTGATCCGAGGCTTGCGAAGGAATAATCCGGACGTCCCAGCGTTAACTTCAAGTCTGAGCAATAACCCGAAGGGGGAGAATTTATGCGCCTGTTGCTGCGTTTGATCGCGATCGTATTGCCGGCGATGCTGGCATTGCCGGCGTCGGCGGAAACCTATCCGAGCCGCACCGTCCGCATGATCGTGCCGTTCGGCGCCGGCGGGCCGGCCGACGTCTATGCCCGCATCCTCGCCAAATATTTGTCCGAGGAGACCAAGCAGTCCTTCGTGGTCGAGGATCGCCCCGGCGCCGGCTCGCTGATCGGCACCGACGCGGTCGCGAAATCCGCGCCCGACGGCTACACGCTGCTGATGATGTCGAACACCCACACCACCAACGAGTCGCTGATGCCGAACAAGCCGTATCAGTTGATGCGCGACTTCGTGCCGGTGGCGACCATCAATTATTCCGACCTGCTGATGGTGGTGAACCCCTCGGTGCCGGCCAAGACCGTGGCGGAATTCATCGCGCTGGCCAAGAAGGATCCCGGCAAGCTCAATTACGCCTCCTCCGGCCCCGGCACGCCCTATCACATGGCCGGCGAGCTGTTCAAAGCCATGAGCGGCACCGACATCGTGCATGTGCCGCACAAGGCCTCGGGCGACATGCGCAACAGCGTGCTGTCGGGCAACGTGCAGATGATGTTCGACGCCATCACCGTGATGTCCGAGCTGGCCAAGGCCGGCAAGGTGCGCGCGCTCGCCACCAGCGGCAAGGAACGCAATCCGCTCACGCCCGACCTGCCGACCGTGGGCGAGACCGTGCCCGGTTATGAGTCGACGATCTGGCTCGGTGTGATGGCGCCGAAAGGCACGCCCAAGGAGGTCGTCAGCTTCCTCAACGCGTCGATCAACAAGGTGATCAGCCTGCCCGACGTGAAGGCCGCCTGGCTCAAGCAGGGCGCCATTCCGATGGTGAAGACGCCGGCGGAATTCGAGGCCTTCTTGCATCAGGACATCGAAAAGTGGGCCCATGTGGTAAAGGTGTCGGGGGCTCAAATCGGTAAGTAGCCCGGTCGCCGGAGACCTATGCCGACCATCGATGGCGCGTCGCTGAACGCTCTATTGTCGAACCCGCTGGTGCCGGGCGCATTCGTCGCCGGCGCGCTGGCGGTGCTGCTGGTCGTGCTGCTGGTCATGATGGTTCGCCCGGGGGCGGGCGGTGTCCGCCGCCTGCTGCTGCCGATCGTGGCGCTGGCGCTGGCTGGCCTCGCCGTTTTCTCCCTTCTCGACCGCATGGCGCGGAACGAACGCGGCGCCGAGCGCCGCGCGCTGGCGCAACGCGCTGCGGAATTGACCGCCCAGGCGCTGGCGCCGGGATCGACGCTCGCCTGCCTCGACGGCGCCGCCGGCGAAGCGGTGGAGAATGCCTGCGAGAATACGGTGTTTGCCGGTCCGCAAAGCGACCGCCGGCGCGGTCGCCTATATGGCGGCGCGGCTGACGCTGCTGGCGGACGGGCTCGCTTTCGCCCGCCGCGGCGATCCCGACTTCGCCGCCACGCTCGCCCCCTTGCGCCGCGCCATCGAGCTCGACCGCTTCGGCATCGTCGCCCATGTGCTGGCCATGCGCGACGGCTGTACCGCCGAACGCTGCGCGGCTTTCGCATGGCTCGGCGATACCAGTGCGATCAAAGCCAATCTCAAGGCGCAGGTGTTCGACCAATACGTCTCGCGCTATGCGGCGGGCTGGAACAAGCCCGAGCCCAGGTCCGAACCGGTGGCCGAAAAGCCGGCGCCACAGCCGGCACCGGTCGCCAGTGCGCCCGAGCCGCCGGCCAGGACCCCGGTGGCGCGCAAATACGATTTCCCGTCGGCCGCCTCGATCCCGCCGGTGAGCATCATGAATGCCGAGCCGCCCTTGCCGAAGGAGGCGACGGACGCGCAAGCCGCACCGCCTGCCGGCGAGCGTAGCGCCTCCGTGCCGGTGCCGCCGAAGCGGCCAGCGACCCCAGCGGCCGCGCCGCCCGCGCATTAGAAAACGTCTTCCGTTCGTCCCCGCGAAAGCGGGGACCCAGAGCTATCTGACGACGTGACTTCGCACCTGGATTCCCGCTGGCGCGGGAATGAGCGAAATGGGGGGCGACATTCGACAAAGCGACAAATCGAGTAGTATCGCCCCCGCATGTTCTCCTCCGTCCTGATCGCCAATCGCGGCGAAATCGCCTGCCGCATCGTGCGCACCGCCAAGCGGCTGGGCTTGCGCACGATCGCGGTCTATTCGGAGGCCGACGCCAAGGCGCTGCATGTGCGGCTCGCCGACGAGGCGCACCTGATCGGCCCGCCGCCGGCGGCCGACAGCTATCTGCGCATCGACAAATTGATCGCCGTCGCGCGGGCGGCGGGCGCGGACTGCATCCATCCCGGTTACGGCTTTCTCTCGGAAAACGCCGACTTCGCGCAAGGCCTGCCGCGATGCGCGCGTCGTCTTCATCGGCCCCAGCCCGCAGGCGATCCGCGCCATGGGGCTGAAGGACCGCGCCAAGGCGCTGATGGAGAAGGCCGGCGTGCCGGTGGTGCCGGGCTATCACGGCGAGTTGCAGGAGCCGAAGTTCCTCAAGGAGAAAGCCTACGAGATCGGCTATCCGGTGCTGATCAAGGCTATGGCCGGCGGCGGCGGCAAGGGCATGCGGCGCGTGGACAAGCACGCCGATTTCGAAGTCGCGCTGCAAGCCGCCCGGCGCGAGGCGAAAGCGGCCTTCGGCGACGAGCGCGTGCTGATCGAGAAATATGTCAACGCGCCGCGCCATATCGAGATGCAGGTGTTCGCCGACCGCCGCGGCAACGCCATCCATCTCAACGAGCGCGATTGTTCGCTGCAGCGCCGCCATCAGAAGGTGATCGAGGAGGCGCCCGCGCCGGGCATGAGCGCGTCCTTGCGCGCCCGCATGGGCGAAGCCGCCGTCGCCGCCGCCAAGGCGGTGGCCTACGAGGGCGCCGGCACGGTCGAGTTCATCGCCGATGGCTCCGGCGGGCTGAACGAGGCCGGCTTCTGGTTCATGGAGATGAACACGCGGCTGCAGGTCGAGCACCCGGTGACCGAGGCGGTCACCGGCCTCGATCTGGTGGAATGGCAGTTCCGCATCGCGGCGAACGAGAAACTGCCGCTCCGGCAGGACCAGGTTTCGCTCAGCGGCCACGCCGTCGAGGCGCGGCTCTACGCCGAGGATCCCGAGCGCGGCTTCTTGCCGTCGACCGGCCGGCTGATCGCCCTGCAGTTCCCGCAAAGCGAGGGGCTGCGGGTCGATACCGGCATCGCGGCCGGCGATGCGGTCACGCCCTATTACGATCCGATGATCGCCAAGCTGATCGCCCACGGCGCCAGCCGCGAGCAGGCGCTCGACCGGCTGGCCGAGGCGCTCGACCGCACCGTCGTGGTCGGCCCGCGCAGCAATGCCGGTTTTCTGGCGGCGCTCTGCCGCGCGCCGGCGTTCCGCCAGGGCGATTTCGACACCGGCTTCATCGACCGCCATCTCGGCGAACTCGGCGCGGTGCCGCAGGGCCTCGACCGCGCCGCCGCCGCGCTCGGCGCCAAGAAGCTGGTGGACCGCGAAAACGCGCGCATCGGTTCAGCCGTCGCGCGCGAGCCGGACGAGCCGGCCTCGCCCTGGGACAGCGGCGATGGTTTCCAACTGTCGGGCGCCCGCCGGCTCAGCGTTCCGATCCTGGCCGAAGGCGAAAGCGTGGTGGCGGAGGTTGTCTATGGCCCGGGCGGCGCGGTGGTCAGCGTCGATGGAACCGCGCCCGCGACCGCGGCGGCGGCAGTGGTTGCGGCCGGCGATGCGGTCTATGTGCTGCGCCACGGCCGGCAGACCCGCGTGGCCTTGCGCGATCTCGCGCTCGACGAGGCTGGGGATCAGGAGCACGGCGGGCTTGTGCGGGCGCCGATGCATGGCAAGGTGCTGGCGCTGTTGGTGGAGCAGGGCGCCCGCGTCACGCGCGGCCAGCGCCTCGCCATCATCGAGGCGATGAAGATGGAGCACACGCTGCATTCGCGCCATCGACGGCAGCGTGGCCGAAATCGCGGTGGCCGTCGACGCACAGGTGGCCGAGGGCGCCACGGTGATGGTCATTACGCCGAACGAGTAGGTGGAAGTCAGTAATGCCGCTTCATCTCATTAAACTCTGCGTCGGCTGCGACTCGGTCGCCGACCTCGAGGATTGGATCAAGCAGAAGCTGAAAGAAAAGAAAAAGCGCGGGCAGAAGCCCGAGCACATTCACACCACCCGCATGGTGCCCAAGCGCGCCGACGAACTCACCGACGGCGGCTCGCTCTTCTGGGTGATCCGCGGCCAGATCAGCTGCCGCGAGCGCATCCTCGCCATACGGCCGTTCACCGACAAAGACGGCATCGGCCGCTGCCGCGTGGTGCTCGACGGCAAGGTGGTGCTGGTGGAGCCGCGCCCGCGCTCGGCCTTCCAGGGCTGGCGCTATCTCGAGGCCAAGGACGCCCCGCGCGATCTTTCGCGCGCCGCGCCCGGCGCCGCCAAGATGCCGGAACAGATGCGGCGCGAGTTGCGCGAACTGGGCCTGCTCTGAACGCGTCGGGGGGTTGCTCTCCCCGCTGTGGCTCCCGCGCAGCGACACACGATCAAAAAACTCGACAGAAAACTTATCCCCGCTCATCCGGGCGGATTTATTATGCGTGTGTCCGGCTCATGCGAGGGCGTCATCTAGAGGCGTCTTGGTGATGGAGCCGGATGCGGCGCCCGCGGGCAGGAGATGAACGCTCCTCCTGCGCTCGGGCGGCGCCGGGGCTCCGCCCGGGGGCACTACGACCCCCTGCGAGGAGCTCGCTGACGGCGGGCCGTCAGGCCAGCCCGCGGCTCGAATGGCTACGGTCGACCCAAAAGGCGCCGCCAGCCGCAGAGCCAAAGGCAGGGTGAAACGGTCCCGTCAGAAAGCGCGGCCCGGCGCCGTATGGACGCCGCGATGGCGCGCCGAGAGGCGCCACGTGCCGGAGACGGCGCGTGAACTTGAGTGCAATGGCCGCGCCCATCGGCGCGCCATCCCCTCGCTTTCGAGCGAGGGCAAGGAAGGCAAGGCCGGCGTCCCCGCGCCGTTAAAGAATAGGGGCGATTTCGCTCGCCCGCACGTTACTGCCTGGGAATGCGCTGGCAGCCCCGCCGAAGCCCGCAAGGGCGAAGGCGGGCGCCGCGAAAGAATACGGGCAGCGCAGCGTTGCCTAATTACACCACGCCCAAATTATCGATCAGCCGCGTTTTGCCGATCTTGGCGGCGACCAGCAGCCGGATCTGGTCGTGCTTGCGGGAGTCGACGGGCGCCAGCGTGAGCGCCTGGCGTGCTTCCAGGTAATCGAGCGCGAAACCCGCGCGCGCGATTTCACTGCAGCCATCGTCAAGCACGCGCGCAATCGGCTCGCCCGTTTTGATCCTGGCCGCACTCGCATTCAACACCCGATAAAGCGTCGGCGCCACCGCGCGCTCGGACGCCGACAGGTAGGCGTTGCGCGAGGACAAGGCGAGGCCGTCCGGTTCGCGCACCGTCGGCACGCCGATCACCTTGAGGTCCAAGTCGAGATCTTTCGCCAATTGGGTGACGACGCACAACTGCTGGTAGTCCTTCTCGCCGAATAGCGCGAAATTCGGCGCGGTTTGCGTGAACAGCTTGGCGACCACGGTGGCGACGCCGCCGAAAAAGTGCGGCCGGTACTTGTCTTCGAGGCCCGCTTTGGCGGCGCCGGCCGGCTCGATGCGGGTGGCAAAGCCTTCCGGGTACATGGCCTCGGCCGACGGCACCCATACCAGGTCGACCTTGGCCGCGCGCAGCGCCTCGAGATCGGCCACGAAGTCGCGCGGATAGCTGGCGAAATCCTCATTCGGCGCGAATTGCGCGGGATTGACGAAAATTGACACCACCACGCGGCGGGCGCGCTGCCGCGCCTGCTCGACCAGCGCCAGGTGGCCACGGTGCAGGGCGCCCATGGTCGGTACCAGCGCGATCCGTTCGCCGGCCTGCCGGTACGGCTTCAATGCACGGCGGAGCACCGGAATGGTGCGCGCTATGGTCGGACGTCTCGCCAAAAATCACGCCCCCGTCAGCCAACAGTCTTAAGGCTGACATACGAAATAGCAAAGCAACACTAATGCGACCATGCAGGTTTTAATGGTTAAACGATGACAAACTTGACTCAAGTGCTGTAGTATTTTGAAAATTGCCGGGTCAGGGGGCGCGTTATGTTGGTCCAGCCGATCCAGGAAGCATCCCAATCCGCGCACGTGGTCGTGCTCGGCAACGAAAAGGGCGGCTCGGGAAAATCGACCACCGCGTTGCATATTGCAGTCGCGCTGCTCAAGGCCGGCCAGCGCGTGGCCACCATCGATCTTGATGGCCGGCAAAAAAGTTTCACCCATTACATCGAAAATCGTCGCGCCTGGGCCGAGCGCGCCCGCGTCGAGCTCGAGCTGCCGACGCACTACTGCGTCGAGCGCGGTGAGAGCAATTCACACGACGCCAACGAGACGCAGGAGTTCGTCAACTTCTCGAAGGCGATCAGCGCGATCGAACACAGCCACGATGTGGTGGTGATCGATACGCCCGGCAACGACACCTATCTGATGCGGCTCGCCCATTCGATGGCCGACACGCTGGTCACGCCGCTCAACGACAGCTTCGTCGATTTCGACGTGCTCGCCACCCTGGATCCGACCAATTTCTCCGTCACCGGCGAGAGCCACTACGCCGAGATGGTGCGCGAGTCGCGCCGCCAGCGCCGGCTGGTCGATGGCCAGTTGACCGACTGGATCGTGGTGCGCAATCGGCTGGCCACGCTCGGCTCGCGCAACAAGAAACTGGTCGGCGACGGCTTGACCGAATTGTCCAAGCGCATGGGCTTTCGCTGCGCCGACGGCTTCGCCGAGCGCGTGGTCTATCGCGAATTCTTTCCGCGCGGCCTCACCGCGTTCGACGAGCTTGACGAGGCCACCCTCGGCACGCGCCCGAACATGTCGCATGTGACGGCGCGCGAGGAAGTGATCGCGCTGCTCAATGCGCTGCATCTGCCGCTGTCGGAGAACGGCAAGCGGCGCGCCGCCGCCCGCGCCGAATGGTATTCGGTCATGGACCAGCCGCTGCAGGTCCACGACGTTATCGGCTAGGCGAGCCTTTTCTTCATCCTCCGTTCGTCCCCGCGAAAGCGGGGACCCAGCACTGGATCCGGTCGCCCGCTAGCGAGGTGAGCGGTCGATATCTCGCGTCTTGCGATGCCACCGAATCCACCTAAATCGGTGTAGACTGTTGCCATGGCCAAGGACCGCTCTCAGCAAACCCCGGCGCCGGCCTCCTCGCGGCCGGAAATCGCGGCGTTTCTCGAACGCGTGCGTGCGCTCGGCCCGGCCGCCGCCGAGGGCAAGCGCGGGCGGCTGATCTTCGCGCTCGACGCCACCATGAGCCGGCAGCCGACCTGGGATTCGGCTTGCGCCTTGCAGGCCGACATGTTTCGCGAAGCCGCCAGCGCCGGCGGGCTCGATATCCAGCTGGTCTATTTCCGGGGTTTGGGCGAGTGCCGCGCCTCGGGCTGGATCGCGGGCAGCGAGCGGCTCGCCGAACTGATGTCGCGCATCGATTGCCGCGGCGGCCACACCCAGATTGGCAAGGTGCTGAGCCATGCCCGCCAGGAATACGCCAAGCAGAGGGTGCAGGCGCTGGTTTTCGTCGGCGACGCCATGGAGGAAAAGATCGACGATCTGTGCAAGGCGGCCGGCGAACTCGGCCTGCTCGGCGTGCCGGTGTTCATGTTCCAGGAAGGCGCCGATCCGGTGGCGGAGAAGGCCTATCGCGAGATCGCCCGGTTGTCGCGCGGCGCCTATTGCCGCTTCGATACCGGCGCGGCGCACCAGCTCGGCGAATTGTTGCGCGCGGTCGCGGCTTACGCCGCCGGCGGCATGAAGGCGCTCGCCGATCTGTCGGCGCGGCGCTCGGACGGCGCGCGCAAGCTGCTGGCGCAGCTTCGCGCATGATCCCGGAAAATCGGAAGCGGTTTTCGGATAAGATCATGCGCCAACGGATGAAACTCTAACATGCCGGCGATCATCTTCGGCCTGCTGGTGCTGGTGCTCGCGCTGTGGGTGCTCGGCGTCATCTCGAAAGTCGACCCGAAAATCGCCGCGCGCGTGCTCAAGGTCAGCGGCGGCCTGCTCGCGATCGGTTTCGCCGTGTTTCTCGGCTTGCGCGGCGAAATTGCCGTCGCTATTCCGCTTGGCGTGTTCGGGCTCGGGCTGCTCGGCTGGATTCCGTTCGGGCCGGCGGGGTTTTCCCAGCGCACCCAAAAGAGCGCCGGCCAGACCTCGCACGTGCGCTCGGCCTATCTCGAAATGGAGCTCGACCACGACAGCGGTGCAATGCGCGGACGCATCGTGGCCGGCCGCCATCAGGGCGAGGCGCTCGACCGGCTCGATGTCAAAACGTTGGCCGGCCTGCTGGACGAGATGGACGAAGAGAGCCGCGCCTTACTGGTGGCTTATCTTGACCGCCGGGACCCCAGCTGGAGTGAATACGCGCAAGGACACGCGGCAGCGGGGCGGGCTGCTGCGTCCACCGGAAAAATGACCGAACAGGAGGCCTATCAGATCCTTGGCGTTGAGCCGGGTGCGAGTGCCGACGCCATCACGCGCGCGCATCGCACGCTGATGAAGAAGCTGCATCCCGACCAGGGAGGATCGACGTATCTCGCCGCCCGCATCAATGAAGCCAAGGAAATCCTTTTTCGCCGCCATCGCTGAGGTACTCCATACGCAACACCTTCAGCGGCTCCTGGGTATCGGCACATCCCCGTTTATCTTTTTTGCTTGCGCATGATCTTTTGCGAAACCGGTTCCCGCCCCGGAACGAACCCGGGACGGGCTTTTCCGCCGTCATGCGTTAATTTTTCAGCAGCATGCATGCAATTTCGTTGCGCTTGAGGTGCTTGCAGGCGGTCTCCGCCTGATCCTTGTCCAAGCCGGCAAATCGCGCGCGATAGAACGACTTGTCGCCCTTCGCCACCCGTTCGGTGAACGGGTCAGCTTCGCTGAGTTGGTCCTTGGCCTTGCCTTGCGCGGCCAGCAGGCGCTGCTTGGCTTCTGCCTCGTCGTCGAATGCGCCGACCTGGATCATCCAGCCGCCGCTATGCGGCTTGGCCGCGGGCTCGGCTGCGGCGGCGGTTGCGACTGGTACGGCGTCGGCGACCGAGGCGAGCTTGCCGCGCAACACGCCGAGCACGCCCGGCTTGGCGCCCGGCGGCGGCGCAGACTCTTGTTTCACATTGACGGTCGTGATCTTGCTGGGGCCCGATACCGTCACGAGCTTGCGGTTGTCCGCCGGTACCGGTGACAGCGACGCCGTGTGCATGCCGCCGGCCTGCATGGCGAGGGTCTTTACCGGATTGGGCTTGATCGGATCGGTGGAGCCGGGCGCCGGCTCGGCGCGCTGGGGCGCGGACGCAGTGACTTTTTCCTTGCCGTCCTTGGCGCGTGCTGCCGCGGTCTCCCAGCCTTCTACGATCGGCGGCGCCGTCCGCTTGAATGAGGCGATGTTGATGTTATTGTCGATCATGCTGCGCACGCGCTCGTCGCGCGCTTCCGCGGTCCGCCCGCCGAATACCACCGCCACGATGTGACGATTGCCGCGGCGCACCGAGGTGACGATATTGAACCCGGAATCGTGGATGTAACCGGTCTTGATGCCGTCGACGCCATCGACCCGGCCGAGCAGATGATTGTGGTTGCGCATTGTCTTGCCGCGGAACGCGAAGGTCCGGGTGGAGAAATAGCGGTAAAATTTCGGAAAGCGGTCCTGGATGGCGAGGCCGAGCCTGGCCTGGTCGTGTGCGGTCGTGATCTGTTGATCGTCGGGCAGGCCGGACGCGTTGCGATAGGTCGTGTGCGTCATGCCGAGCGCGTGCGCCTTCGCGGTCATCAACTTGGCGAAGTCGGTTTCATCACCGGCGAGGGCTTCGGCCACAACCACCGCCACGTCGTTGGCCGATTTGGTGACGATGGCGCGGATCGCGGTTTCCACCGCGATGCTCTGGCCCGGCTTGAGTCCGAGCTTGGACGGCGCCTGTGCGGCGGCATGGGCCGAGACCGGCATTTCGCTCGTAAGCTTGATCTTGCCGGCCTCCAGCCGCTCGAACAGCAGGTAGAGCGTCATGATTTTGGTCAGCGAGGCCGGATGGCGCGGACTGTCGGCGTTGGTCCCCTGCATCACGGCGCCGGAATTGGCGTCCACCACGATGGAGGAATAAGACGGCTCGTAGCTTTCGGCGGCCTGATGGCGGTGGCGGCGCCCGCGGGCGTCGGCCTGGGTGCTGACGGCGGCAACAGCAACTAGGATCGCCAGGCCGAGGGCACCCCAACGGAGATGGCGCTGGACTAGGACTCCCGCACGCAACATCAACTCTCCCCGACCCGTTTTCAAAAGCAGCCTAGGTCGCCATCGTGGCCGATTAGCGGCCCCGCGATGCCACAAATTTCAAACCTAAGGGGTCGTGGTTTACAAATTATTAAGGCAAAGTGTCTGATTTAATGCAGCTTTTTGCACTGCAAAATAACCGTTGACATTATTGTGCAGTGCGGTATAAGATTTTTTTTAATCCCGGACAGGCCGGGTACACAGATTGGCGCCGCTTTGCGGCCGGGAAGGGTTCAAATGGTCAAGAATTTCGACGACCTCCAGCAGGTCGGTAAAGAGAATGTCGACATCGCGCTGAAATCCATGGGCATGCTGTCGAAGGGCACCCAGGCTATCGCGGTCGAAGTCGCCGACTACTCGAAGAAGGCTTTCGAAGACGGCACCGCGGCGCTGGAGAAGCTGTTCGGCGTCAAGTCGCTCGACAAGGCGATCGAGGTGCAGACCGAATACGCCAAGACCGCCTATGAGGGTTTCGTGGCCAAGGCCTCCAAGATCGGCGAACTCTATGCCGATCTCGCCAAGGAGACCTATAAGCCGTTCGAGACTCTGATGTCGAAGGCGAAGTAAGTCGCGTCGCGTAAGGCGTTGCGTGCGATGGCGTAGCGTTGCGTCAGCGTTAAAGGAAAGCCCGGCTCGGTTGGCCGGGCTTTTGTTTTTGGGGCAGGGGCGAAAGCTTACCTGGCCAGGCGCAGCTGGGTGAGATTGGTGCCGATCGCGGTGAACGTCGTTATGATCTGACTTGCCGACGTCAGCAGGTAGAACTTATCCGACGTGCTCGCGCAGTTCTGCAACAGCGTGGAGGTCGGATCGCCGCCGGTATTCACCTGGATGGTGTAAAGCGTGATGCCGGCGTTCTTGATGTTGGTGCAGGTCAGCTGCTCGCGCGCGTCGATCTTGGCGTCGTCGGTCGTGCCGAGACTGGAGCCGTTGCCGTACCAGCGATCCTGCGTGTTCAAGCCGTCGGTCAGCAGGATGATGACCTGCGTGTAGTTGAAGTTTGGATCCATCGCCGGCACGGTGAACGGCCCGCCGCCGACCAGAGACAGCCAGCCCAATTGCAGCCCGATCGCCTGGTTGGTGCTGCCGGCCGGCGACATGTTGCTGACCAGCGTTTTCATTGCCGACCAGTCGTAACTCAGGCCCCTCACGGCTTGCGGGCAGTAGCTGTATTGCTCGGCCGGGTACAGCGTCGACGCGATGGTCGTGCTCGGCGCCACGGTGTTGGTGTCATAATTGCCGGTGGTATCTGGCCCGCTGGAATTGCCGCGGTCGACCACGCAGCCGTTCCAGGTGTTGTGGTTGTCGGGTGTCCATGTCGCCTTGGTCCAGACCCCCGACGTCCATGTCCCGGCCGTCCAGGTGCCGCCGGCTGTCCATACGCCGGCTGTCCACACGCCGGTTTTCCAGATGTAGCCATGGCTCTGAGCAATTGAACTGCGTTGTGTAAAAGCGTATTTGAACAGACGTGCGCACTCGTGCAGCTGCTCTGGGTGGTCTTGCCCGAGATCGAGCAGGTGCCTGCGGCCGTGCAGGTGCTCTGGGTGGTGTAGCCCGATAGTCGAGCAGGCGCCCGTCGTGCAGGTGCTCTGGGTCGTAAGGCTCGAAACCGAGCAGGTGCCGGCGCCGGTGCAGCTGGTTTGTGTCGAGTAGCCCGACAGCGAGCAGGTGCCCGCGCCCGTGCAGGTGCTTTGGGTCGTGTAGCCCGATATCGAGCAGGACGCCTTCGCGACGCAGGAACTGCGCGGCGAGTAGCTCTGAAACGGCGCGCTGCAGCTACCGTTGTTGGCGTCCCAGGAGGTGTTGTCGGCAAGCGTCGGATCCTGCGCCACGGTGCCCCAGTATATGTAGTCCGACGCGTAGTTCGCGGCGCCGAGGTTAACGTCCTTGACGAACGGAACGATCGACACATAGACGTCGCCATCGGTGCTGGCGGCATTCTGCAATTGGGTCAGCAGGCTCTTGGTCGCCGACTGTAGCGCGGTCATCTTGCCGGCATCCGCCATCGATCCGGTGTTATCGAGCACCAGCGCCACGCGCAGCCGGTTCGTGCCCCATTTGGCGGTATTGGTCGCGCCTACGGTGACGGTGTCGTACCCGATGATGCCAAGAAGTGTGGTCGGCACATCGGCGGAAGCATTCATATTTATCGCAGTCCCGCCGCTGGTGGTGTAGCTGGCGGTTACCGAGACATTGGTTGCCCCATACTTGGCTTCCGGCCCTGCGAACTGGGCGTTGAAATAATTTACGGCATTCGTCTGCAACTGGGCGCTGGTATCCGTCGCCGCTTCCTTCGACAGCATCAAGGCGGTGGCGTCGAGCGCCTGTTGCAGCGCGACCTTTACCGAATTGGCGCGGCTGTAATCGACCGCAAAGCCGACGCCGGCGATGATCGGCAGAGTGGCCAACGCGAAGATAATGGCGACATTGCCTCCGCGCGCGGCGCGAAACGCGCCCAGCGCGCTGCGGAGGCGAAGAAACAGGCTATGCACGGGGAATTTCACGGTATCTCGTCAATGGTTGAATTCAATTTTACTTTACGCCAGCGCCTTGAATGCGAGGTTAGCGGAGCGATGGAATTCGGCCGGCAGGCGTAAAGCTTATTTACGAAATAGGACCGGAATCGGAGCGAATGCCGCGACTTGGATGGTTAATGCGTGCCGGGTAAAGCACCGCATCAATTGCTTGCAATTGTTTTGGTGAGATTAACGCCCCGTTAGTGTGATCGCACGAACTCGCAGAAATAGGGGCTGCGCTTATTTTGCCAACCGCAGCTGGGTCAGGTTGGTGCCGATCGCGGTGAACGTCGTTAAGATCTGACTCGCCGACGTCAGCAGGTAGAACTTGTCCGACGTGCTCGCGCAGTTCTGCAGCAGCGTGGAGGTCGGATCGCCGCCGGTATTCACCTGGATGGTGTAAAGCGTGATGCCGGCAGCCTTGATGTTGTTGCAGGTCAGCTGCTGGCGGGCGTCGATCGAGTTCTGGCTGGTGTACCAGCGGTCCTCCGTGTTCAAGCCGTCGGTCAGCAGGATGATGATCTGCGAATAGGTGAGATTTGGATCCATCGGCGGCACGGTGAACGGCCCGCCGCCGACCAGAGACATCCAGCCCAATTGCAGCCCGATCGCCTGATTGGTATTGCCGGCCGGGGACATGTTGCTGACCAGCGATTTCATTGCCGCCCAGTCGTAATTCAAGCCCATCACCGCTTGCGGGCAGGAGCTGTATTGCTCGGCCGGGTACAGCGTCGAGGTGATGGTCGTGCTCGGCGCAACGGCGTTGGTGTCATAATTTCCGACGGTGTCAGGCGCGCTTGGATAGCCGCGGTCGACGACGCAGCCGTTCCAGGTGTTGTGGTTATCGGGCGTCCAAGTCGCTTGGGTCCAAACCCCCGGCGTCCACGTCCCTACGGTCCAGGTCCCGCCGGCCGTCCATACGCCGGCCGTCCACACGCCGTGCGTCCATGTTCCGCCGCCGGACGTGCAAGCGCTTTTCGTCGTGTACCACGATTTTGAACAGATGCCCCCACTGGACGCATTGGTGCAGGAGCTTTGGCTGGTGAATTTCGATACGGAGCAGACTCCCGCGCTCGTGCAGGTGCTTTGTGTCGAATAGCCCGAGATCGAGCAGCTGCCTGCCGTGCAGCTGCTCTGGGTGGTCTTTCCCGAGATCGAGCAGGTCCCCGCGCTCGTGCAGCTGCTCTGGCTGCTGTTACCCGAGATCGAACAAGTGCCCGCGTTCGTGCAGCTGCTCTGGCTGGTGTAGCCCGAAATCGAGCACGACGCATGCTGGAGACATGTGGCCCGGTTGGAATAGTTCCCGATGCTGCAGGTTCCGTTGTTGGCATCCCAGGATTTGTTGTCGGATTTCGCGGCGTCGTCCCAGTAGAGATAATCCGAATTCCAATTGCTGGCGCCGAGGTTGACGTCCTTCACGAACGGAACGATCGAAACATAGACGTCGCCATCGGTGCTGGCGGCATTCTGCAATTGGGTCAGCAAGCTCTTGGTCGCCGATTGCAACGCGGGCATCTTGCCGCTTTGGGCCATCGATCCGGTGTTATCGAGCACCAGCGCCACGCGCAGCAGGTTGGAGCCCCACTTGACGGTGGAGGAACTGCCCACCGCAATGGTGTCGTATCCGATGACGCCAAGAATGGTGGTGGGCACATTGGCTGAGCCGTTGAGGGTCACGGCGGTTCCGCCGGTGGCGGTGTAGCTGGCGGTCACCGTGACGTTTTTGGCTTCCGGCCGCGTGAACAAGGCGTTGAAATATTTTGCCGCGTTCGCCTGCAACTGGTCGCTGGTATCCGTCGCGGCTTCCTTCGACAGCATCAACGCGGTGGCGTCGAGCGCCTGTTGCAGCGCGACCTTGACCGCATTGGCGCGGCTGTAATCGACGGCAAAGCCGACGCCGGCGACGATCGGCAGGAGGACCAACGCGAAGGTAATGGCGACATTGCCTCCGCGCGCGACGCGAAATGCGCGCAGGGCGCTGCGGGATTTCGTCCAGATCGACATCATGGCGGCCCACCGAATGCGGTTGAATCCACGAGCCGTCATAAATGCCGGTGTTAAAAGGCTGGTTTATCGTTACGGCGAATATTCGCGCCGTGCGGCAAGTGTTGAGCGCGCAAATCGACCGGTCTGTACGCTCGGTCAAGGACTTGGATGGTTAACGCCTTATGCCTCGGTTAGCGCGAATGCCGCTCAGTTCCTATCGGGTATCGTTAACGCTTGGTTAAGCGCGGCGGCGCCACGGCTTGAAGCTTCCTGATTCAGGACAATTGCAGGCTCTAACCTGGTGACAGGTTTCTCAATTTGCGAGCCGCAGATTGGTGAGCGAGGTGCCGATTTGACCGAAGGTCGCTACGATCTGCACCGATGACGTCAACAGGAAGAATTTGTTCGGGTCGCTGGCGCAATTCTGCAGCAGCGTCGATGTCGGATCGTTGCCGGTGTTGACCTGCACGGTATAGATCGTGATGCCGGCGGCCTTGATGTTGTCGCAGGTTTTCTGTTGCCGCGCGTCGATCGACGACGCGTTGGTGTACCAGCGGTCCTCGGTATTCAGCCCGTCGCTCAGCAGAATGATGACTTGGCTGTACTTGTAGTTCGGATCATGGCGGGAATGGTGAAGGGCGCCGCCGTCAACGATTGCCAGCCCATCTGCAAGCCGATCGCCTGGTTGGTATTGCCGATCGGCTGCATGGCGGTGATCTTGTTCGACAGCGCGGTCCAGTCGTTGGAGAGCCCCATCAGCGATGCCGGGCAGGAGGAATACTGTTCGGCCGGGTACAGCGTGCTGCCGGCGATCGGCGCGTCGTTGGTGGTATCGAAATTCTGATCGCGATCGGTGACGCAGCCGTTCCAGGTGTTATGGTTCGCGGGCGTCCAGGTCTTGCCATGCGCGGTGCAAGTGCTTTGCGTCGTGTAGCTCCAGCTGCTGCAAGACCCGTTCGCGGCCTCCCACAAATCCCAGCGCAGCCAGGACTGGGTGTAATTGCTGGATCCGACGTTGACATCCTTGCTGAACGGGATGATCGAAACGTAGACGTCGTCGGCTGTCGTTGCGGCGGTCTTGAGCTGCGTCAGCAGATTTTGCGACGCGGTCTTCAGCGCCGTCATCTTGTTGGAGCTCGACATCGATCCGGTGTTGTCGAGCACGAGCGCGACCCGCAGCCGGGTGTTGCCCCACACGGAGGTTGCCGTCGCCGCGAAATTGATCTCGTCAATGCCAAGGACGCCGAGAAAGTTCGTATTGATCGTGGCGCTGCCATTGAGCACGATCTGCGAGCCGGCGGTCGATGAATAGGACACGGTCACCGCGACGTCCTTGACATCAGGCCGCGAAAACAGAGCGTTGAGCAGTGTTGGTCGCAGCGGTCTGCAGGTCGCTGGCCGACTCCGTGGCCGCGGTTTTCGAGAGCATCAACACGGTCGAATCGAGCGCGGCTTGGAAAGCGGTGCGGGCGGCGCTGGCTTGGGTGTAATCGACCGCGGCGCCGACGGCGCCCATCAAGGGGATGAGCGCGATTCCCAGCAGAGGGGCCACGCTTGCCCGGCGATCGCTCCAAAAACGGGTCAGCACCATGGCAGTGGCCTTCCGGGACGTTGCGGAACAGACAAGCGTTAACGACCCAAAAACATGCCCCCACGGCGTTGAAAAAAGCGTTGGAGTGCCTGCCCGAATTTGGCGAAAAATCGCTTCGGATTGTCCGCAAACGGCTTGTGATCGGCTAACCAATGGATATCTGTCCCCAATACGCCCGGAATCGGCGGGAATCGGCGTAAAATTTCCCGGGGCAGGACAAATTCCCGGCTTGGCCTGGCTAGGCATCGGTCTCTATGATGATGGCGGAGGCCGCGCGCCGGCGCGATCCTGGGCGTCACAATTCTGCAAGGCTGCTTTGCATCGGCAATGCCATGGCATCGGAAGGCATGAGAGAGTTCCCCGCCCGTATGGCGGACGACGACCGCAAGCGCCGCAACGAGCCGGGCGGGCCCGGCACCGCGGTCATCAGCAAGACCAAGCCGCAGACCAAGCGGCCGAGCATGTATCGCGTGCTCATCCTCAACGACGACTACACGCCGATGGAGTTCGTCGTGCACGTGCTGGAACGATTCTTCGGCAAGGATCACGAGGCCGCGACGCGAATTATGTTGCATGTGCATCACCACGGCATCGGCGAATGCGGGATCTATACTTATGAGGTGGCGGAGACCAAAGTGACGCAGGTGATGGACTTCGCCCGCAAACATCAGCATCCTCTGCAGTGCGTGATGGAAAAAAAGTGAGTCTCGTAAAAGAAAGACCTGGGGAGGGGCGTCCAATACAAATGAAAATGGGAATCTAATGCCAACGTTTTCGCGCAGCCTCGAGCAGTCGCTCCACCGGGCCCTCGCAATCGCCAATGAGCGGCACCATGAATATGCGACCCTGGAGCACTTGCTGCTGGCCTTGATCGACGATCAGGACGCCTCCGCGGTGATGCGCGCCTGCAATGTCGATCTCGACAAGCTGCGCCGCAGCCTGGTGGCCTATCTCGAATCCGAGCTGGAAAATCTGATCACCGACGGCGCCGAGGATTCCAAGCCGACCGCCGGCTTCCAGCGCGTGATCCAACGCGCGGTCATCCATGTGCAGTCGAGCGGCCGCGAGGAGGTTACCGGCGCCAATGTGCTGGTGGCGATCTTCGCCGAGCGCGAGAGCCACGCCGCCTATTTCCTGCAAGAGCAGGACATGACGCGTTACGACGCGGTCAATTACATCAGCCACGGCATCGCCAAGCGGCCCGGCCTGTCGGAGGCGCGCCCGGTGCGCGGCGCCGAGGAGGAGGCCGATACCAAGGGCGGCGACGAGCCGAAGAAGAAGGGCGATGCGCTCGACGCCTACTGCGTCAACCTCAACAAGAAGGCCAAGGACGGCAAGATCGATCCGCTGATCGGCCGCGATGCCGAGATCAACCGGACAATTCAAGTGCTGTGCCGCCGGCAGAAGAATAATCCGCTGTTCGTCGGCGATGCCGGCGTCGGCAAGACCGCGATCGCGGAGGGTCTCGCGCGCCGCATCGTGCATGGCGAGGTGCCCGATGTGCTGAAAGGCGCCACCGTGTTCGCGCTCGACATGGGTACGCTATTGGCCGGCACGCGCTACCGCGGCGACTTCGAGGAGCGGCTCAAGCAGGTGATCAAGGAGATCGAGGCCTATCCGGGCGCGATCATGTTCATCGACGAGATCCACACCGTGATCGGCGCCGGCGCCACCTCGGGCGGCGCGATGGACGCCTCCAATCTGCTCAAGCCGGCGCTCGCCTCCGGCACCATTCGCTGCATCGGCTCGACCACCTACAAGGAATACCGCCAGTATTTCGAGAAGGACCGCGCGCTGGTGCGCCGGTTCCAGAAGATCGACGTCAACGAACCGACGGTTTCCGACACCATCGAAATTCTGAAGGGCCTCAAGCCCTATTTCGAGGAATATCACAAGCTCAAATACACCAACGAGGCGATCAAGGCGGCGGTCGAATTGTCGTCGCGCTACATCCACGACCGCAAGCTGCCCGACAAGGCGATCGACGTGATCGACGAGTTGGGCGCGGCGCAGATGCTGCTGCCGGAGAGCCGCCGCAAGAAGACCATCGGCATCAAGGAGATCGAAACCACGATCTCGACTATGGCGCGGATTCCGCCGAAGACGGTATCGAAGGACGATGCCGCGGTGCTCCAGCACCTCGAGCAGACGCTCAAGACGGTGGTCTACGGCCAGGACAAGGCGATCGAGTCGCTCTCGGCCGCGATCAAGCTGGCGCGCGCCGGCTTGCGCGAGCCGGAAAAGCCGATCGGCTGCTATCTGTTCTCCGGGCCGACCGGCGTCGGCAAGACCGAAGTCGCCAAGCAATTATCCGTCGCGCTCGGCGTCGAGCTGATCCGCTTCGATATGTCGGAATACATGGAGCGGCACACGGTGTCGCGCCTGATCGGCGCACCTCCCGGCTATGTCGGCTTCGACCAGGGCGGGCTGCTGACCGATGGCGTCGATCAGCATCCGCATTGCGTGCTGTTGCTCGACGAGATCGAGAAGGCGCATCCCGACCTGTTCAACGTGCTGCTGCAGATCATGGATCACGGCAAGCTGACCGATCACAATGGCAAGCAGGTCAATTTCCGCAACGTCATCCTGATCATGACCACCAATGCCGGCGCCGCCGACATGGCCAAGGCGGCTTTCGGCTTCACGCGTTCGAAGCGGGAAGGCGACGATACCGAGGCGATCAGCCGGATGTTCTCGCCGGAATTCCGCAATCGGCTCGACGCCACCATCACCTTTGCGCACCTGTCGCAGGAGATCATCGCCAAGGTGGTCGAGAAGTTCGTGCTCCAGCTCGAGGCGCAGCTCGGCGACCGCAACGTCACCATCGAATTGTCGGATGAGGCCACGCGCTGGCTGATCGCCAGCGGTTACGACGAGTTGATGGGCGCTCGCCCGATGGCGCGCGTCATCCAGGAGCACATCAAGAAGCCGCTGGCCGACGAGGTGCTGTTCGGTCACCTCAAAGGCGGTGGCCATGTGCGCGTGGTCGTGACCAAGGACGAGGACGGCCGCGATAAGCTCGGCTTCGAATATCCGGAAGGACCGGTCACGCCCAAGCCGGAAAAATTGCCGGCGGTGCGGCCCAAGGCCAAGCGCCGCTCGTCGCCGCGGCCCAAGGCCAAGCGCGGTTCGGTGCCGAAGGTGCCGTTGATCAAGGCGTAAGCGGCGGTATCGTTGACGCGAGCGAAGCCGGGTCGGTTGCGGATTTCCGACCCGGGCGGCCGCTAAACGGTGCAGCAGGGCGGGGTGGGTGACGTGCCGGCGTCGTCAAACGCCGTCGCCGGCCCCGTTTTGCGAAAAGGGCGGGCGGCACAGCGATCGATGTTCAGGCGCATTCTCATCGTTTCGCCGACCAACAGCTTGTGCGGAGCAGGCCAATTCCGCCATGACCTCGCCGTCGGCCTGCAGCGCAACGGCTATTCCGTCACGATCGCGCAGCCGGCGGAGAACACGCCCCTGCAGGAGCGTGAGCGCGCGCTGGCCATCCGCCACGAATTTTTCTCCCGCGACGTTTATGAAGATCAAGCCGGATTCGCCAACGACAAATATCAGGCGGCCGAAATCATCTGCCGCGTGCGTCCGGATTTGATAATTTTCTCTTCCGGTTTTTTTGCAGGCGCGCACCGTTCCTTTTTTCGATGCGCGAGGTTTTTCCGGATTCCCTATATTTTGGTCGAGCATCAGGTCAGCGACTTCACATTCTTTCTGCACGATGCGAACGTCGCCGAGTTCGCAAATTATTATAAGAGTGCCAACGCGGTCATTGCGGTATCCGATGACAATCTGCGCGTGCTGCGCCGGAAGCTCGCGCTACCGGAGCAGGTTGGCCGCGTCATCCCTTGCGGCCGCCCGGCGGAATTCTTCGCGCCGCGGGACGGGGAACGCCGCCGCGCCCTGCGCGCCGAATGGAAGATCCCGGCCGATGCTTTGGCCGTCGTCACCGTTGCCAAGCTCGAGCAAGTCAAGGGCCATGCCTTGCTGATCAAGGCGATCGAGCGGATGAAGCGGCGGGCGATCTGGAACAATATCTTTTTCATCTGGATCGGCGATGGATCGTTGCGGGCAGAGCTTGAACGCGATCTGAGCGAAGCCGGCGTCGGCGATCACGTTCGCATGCTCGGCTTTCGCTGGGACGTCGCCTCGCTCTACGATGCCTGTGACGTCTTCGCTCTGCTCTCCCTGGCGGAAGGAATGCCGTTGACGGTCATGGAGGCAATGGCCAAGGGGCTGCCGCCGCTATGCACCGATGCCGGCGGCACCGCCAAGGGAATTGCGGACGCGGGTATCATTCTCGGCAATCCGCATGCTGCTGACAATGCGGACAATATTATTGAAGCTTTTATTTCGGCGCTGGAAAAACTGGCGGCCGATCCGGCGCAATTGCAAAATCTTGCTGAGAAAGCGCGCCGCCGGGCAGCTTCGCTGTTCACCGAGCAACGGATGATCGGTGACTATGTGGCGCTGATCGGCGATATCGCAAAGCAGGCCTCCGCCACCCCGTGGGAACTGGCGGTGAAGACGACGCAGGCTGCGCGGGGGCGCATTCCGGCCGGCGATTACGTCTCGCCGAATCTTGCGGTCGTTCTGTTCGACCACTGTTTTCCGAATATGGCCAGCCGCGATGCCGCCACGGTCGCCTGGCCCGATTTCCGTCGTGAGATCCCGCACAACTTTTATTGCGACAAGCGTTGGCCCGATATCGGCTTCCTCAACCGGGATGAAGCGCACATCCTGTACAACACGGCATTACGCTTTGCCGGCAAGCACGCGCTCGAGATCGGCTGCCACATGGGCTGGTCGACCTGCCACCTGGCCATGGGCGGGATTCATCTCGACGTGATCGATCCTGCGCTCGCCAATTCGCAAATCATCGACAGCGTGCGCGCCTCGCTGCAGGCGGCGCATACGCCGCACCCGGTCGTGCTCTATGCCGCGTCCTCGCCCGAAGCCGTCGAGCAAGTGGCCAAACAGCAGGGCGGCAAGAAGTGGTCGCTCATCTTCATTGACGGCAACCACGAGCGCCCCGGCCCGCTCAACGACGCGATCGTCTGCGCCAAACACGCCGAGCGCGATGCCGCCATCCTGTTTCACGACCTCGTGTCGCCGGCGGTTGCCGAAGGCCTCGGCTATTTGCGCAATCAGGGCTGGAACGTCAGGCTCTATCACACAACGCAGATGATGGCCGTGGCCTGGCGCGGCAACGTGGTCCCGGTCGACCATCGGCCCGATCCGTCCATCAAATGGACCGTGCCGGCGCACCTGCTGCGGTTCGTCGAAGCGGCAAGCCCGGAACAGATCGGCGCAGAATGAAGCGGGCTGGCCAATCGCAACCGATCTTCGGGATTCGCTGACCTCGCATGCTGCTGCGGAATGCGGAAGCGGTTGCGCCGGCGCGCAGCCTGTGGGACAGCAAGGCGGCCGCCATGTCCGCTCCCGCGCGTTCCAATCCTTCCGCCGCCGCCGATTTCTTTGCCGGGGTCAAATCGGCGTGGACCTCGGTATTCTTCCTGGTGCTGATGGGCACCTATATCGGCATCGGTGCGCTCGCCCATGATTTCGGCCTGGCGTCGTGGTGGCTCGCGCTGTCGACCCTGCTGGTGTGGGCCGCGCCGGCGCAGGTGATCCTGGTTTCCGCGCTCGGCACCGGCGCCGCGCCGATCGAGGTGGCGATCGCGGTCGGCTTGAGTGCGATCCGTCTGCTTCCGATGGTGGTGGCGCTGCTGCCGCTGCTGCGGGGCCCAAGCACGCGCCTGCGCGATCTTCTGCTGCCGACGCACTTCACGTCGGTGAGCATGTGGGTGGAATTGCTGCGCCTGCTGCCGGCGATGCCGCACGAGCGGCGGATCGCGTTCTGCAACGGGTTGTCGGTCGGCTACCAAGGCACGGCGGTGGTGTTCGGTTTTGTCGGCTACTACCTCGCGGCCGGCCTGCCGCCGCTGTTCGCGGGCGCGCTGCTGTTTCTCACCCCGATGTCGTTCCTGATCTCGACCGCGAACAATTGCCGGCAAATGGTGGACCGGCTGGCGCTGGTGCTCGGCCTCATGCTCGGCTCGCTCTTGACCTATTGGCACGTCGGCCTCGATCTGATGTGGACCGGCGTGGTCGGCGGCTCGTTCGCCTATGCCGTCCACCGTTTGCGGGAGGCCGTCCGATGAACGCCGCCGTGGCCGAACTGTGGCCTTACCTGTTGCTGATCTTGGTCGGCTATCTGCCGAACGAGATGTGGCGCGTGCTCGGCCTGGTGCTGGCGCGCGGCCTCAATGAGGAATCCGAGATCGTGGTGTGGTCGCGCGCGGTGGCGACCGCGATCCTCGCCGGCGTCATCGCCAAGCTGATCGTGTTCTCGAGTGGCGCGCTCACCGGCATTCCGCTCACCGTGCGCGTCACCGCGGCGGTGTGCGGATTTCTGGCCTTCCTGGCGGTCAAGCGTTCGGTGTTTGCCGGTGTCGCAGCCGGCGAGGCGGTATTGCTGCTGGGCGGATTCCTGTTCGCGCACTAGCCGGCCGTGTTATCCGGCGGCGATGGCCGCGGCGAGCTTCTTGGCCTGCGCATTCAGCACGTCCGGCTTTTCCCTCTCGCTGCCCGGCGGTTTCATGGGAACGCCGGTCTTGCGCGGAATGATGTGGACATGCAGGTGGAACACCACCTGTCCGCCGGCGCCTTCGTTGAACTGCTGCATGGTGACGCCGTCGGCCTCGAAGGCTTTCATGGCGGCTTTGGCGAGTTTTTGCGCCGCCGCCATCACCTGCGCGAAATCATCGGGGCCGACATCGAGGATGTTGCGCGCGGGCGCCTTCGGCAGCACCAGCGTGTGACCGGGCGCGCGCGGCATGATGTCGAGGAAAGCGAACGTCTTGTCGTTCTCATAGACCTTGTGGCAGGGCAATTCGCCGCGCAGGATCTTGGCGAAGATGTTGTTCGGATCGTAGCTCGGCATCGGCATTCCCCAATCTAGATATCTTGTTCCACCAAATCCTTGCGGAACGGCGCGGCCGCCGCAAGCTCCTCGCCGGCGGCCTGCACATAAGCCCGCTCGCGCGCAAGATACTCGTCCACCGCCCGCCGCAGCGCCGGATTGGCGATGAAATGCGCGGAATAGGTGGTGTTCGGCAAATAACCGCGCGCCAGCTTGTGCTCGCCCTGGGCGCCGGCCTCGACGCGCGTGAGCTTGTGCGCGATCGCGTAGTCGATCGCCTGATAGTAGCACAGCTCGAAATGCAGAAACGGATGGTGCTCAATGGCGCCCCAGTTGCGTCCATAGACCGCGTCGTTGCCGATAAAATTGATGGCGCCGGCGATCCAGCGCCCCGCGCGCCTGGCCATCACCAGCAGGATGCGGTCGCGCATTCTTTCGCCGACAATGGAGAAGAATTCGCGCGTCAGATAAGGCCTGCCCCATTTGCGCGAGCCGGTGTCCATGTAGAAGGCGAAGAAGGCGTCCCAGACCGCCTCGGTCAGGTCGGAGCCGGTGAGCCAGCGCACCTCGATGCCGGGGGCCAGCGCCTCCTTGCGCTCGCGGCGGATGGTCTTGCGCTTGCGCGAGGCCAGGCGGGCAAGGAATTCGTCGAAACTGGCGTAGCCGGCATTCTCCCAATGGAATTGCTGGTCGTTGCGCAGCAGGAAGCCGCGCTCGCCGAGCGCGCGCCATTCCGGCTCGGTCAGGAAGGTGACATGGGCCGACGACAAATCGTTGCTCGTGGCGATCTCGACCAGCGCATCGGCGAGCGCGCCGCGCACGGCTTGCGCCAGCGGGCCGGGGCGCGCCAGCAGGCGAGGGCCGGTCACCGGCGTGAACGGCACCGCCACCTGCAGCTTGGGGTAATAGTCGCCGCCGGCGCGCTCGAAGGCCTCGGCCCAGCCGTGATCGAAGACATATTCGCCGCGCGAGTGGGTCTTCAGGTAGCAGGGCGCGGCGCCCAGCAGCGTGCCTTTGGCGTCCTCGGCGAGCAGATGCCGGGGCTGCCAACCGGTGCCGCCGCCGACCGAGGATGAGGCCTCGAGCGACGATAGAAAATCATGCGTAATGAAGGGGTTATCGACTTGTCCTTTTGTTGATAATTGCGCGGACAAGTCATCTTCATGTTTTAGATTAAGCGGCGGCGCTTTCGCATTGCCAGGGCATCGCGACGTCAGGGCTGCCCGCGCAAGCGTCCCAGTCCGCCGCCGGAACCTCGGCCAGCGATTGCGCGATGCGGATACGGAGTTCGATGTCGGTCATGGAGGCAGGTCTTCTACCCCGACTTTATGCCGGAATTCGTTCGAAATTCACCCGTCCTTATGGCTATTACGCGCGGGGGCCTCGGGCTTACGGCCGCCAGCCCTCAAAAATGATCTGGTCGGCCCAGCGCATCGCGCGCCGGCGCTCCTCCGCGCTACGCACGGTCCACGCCAGCAACGGCAGCCCGAAGACCGCGCGTGCAATCAGCGGCGCCGCGGCTGGCAGATCGCTCACCGCATAAGCAATAAAGTGCGGGCGGGTGCGGTTGGCGTGCAAAAGAAACGCCATGCGGCGCCTTTCCGAGCGCGAGAAGCGGTCGCTCTCGTCTTGTCCAAAATGGCGCTCGGCGACGATGCCGCGCGGCAGGCCAGGCGCGATCGCGCGGACCGCCTCGATCATGGCGGGATCGAACGACATCACCGCCACCGGTCCGGCATAATTCGCCAGCACGCCGGCGGCGCGCTGCGCCAGCCGCCGGTCGCCGTCGAAGTGACTCTTGAGTTCGAGCACCAAAGTGGCGCGGCCGCCCACCAGATCGCACAATTCGCCCAAGGTGAGGATGCGATCGGCGCTCGCCTTGAAGCGGACTTTTTTGATGTCGGCCGCGTTCATATCGGCAAGCCGGGCGCTGCCCTCGGTCAGGCGGCCGAGCGCATCGTCATGATGCACCATGGCCTCGCCATCGGCGCTGATTTGCAGATCGGTTTCCATGCCGTAGCCGCCGGCGATGGCGGCGGAAAAGGCGGACGCCGTGTTCTCAACCGCGACGGAGTCATGCAGGCCGCGATGGGCCAGCGGCCGTGCGGTGAGCCAGACAAGGCCGGGCATTTAGCTTATTTCGCTTTGCGCATGATCTTGTCCGAAAACCGGTTCCCATCCCCGATCGGGGTCGAGGACATGCTTTTCGGGATCATGCGCCGATGACTTCGAACAGACCTTCGACTTCGATCGCCGCATCGGCGGGCAGTGCCGAGACGCCGACCGTGGTGCGGGCGTGGCGGCCTTTGTCGCCGAACACTTCGACCATCAGATCGGAGGCGCCGTTCATCACTTTCGGGCCGTCGGTGAAGCCGGGCACCGAATTAATGAAGCCGCCGAGGCGCACCACGCGGGTCACCTTGTCGAGATCGCCCAGCGCGCCCTTGACCTGCGCCAATAGATTGATGGCGCTGGCGCGCGCCGCCCGCTGCCCGTCCTCGATCGAAACGCCGACGCCAAGCTGGCCCTTGGCGACGAGCTTGCCATCGGCGCCAAAGCAGAGCTGACCGGAGACGACGAGCAGATTGCCGCTGCGCACGAACGGCACATAGTTGGCGATCGGACTTGCGGGGGTGGGCAGGCTGATGCCGAGGCTTGCGAGCTTCTTTTCGATCATTCCAGCCATAATATCCTCCCCGATGCGGAGCCCTTGTCTTGGCCGATCGGCCTGCGATGTGCAAGCGCGTCCTGCCTCCCGTTGCCGGCAGCCGCGGCGGCCTCTATCTTGCCCTTATCTTGCACGCTTATTCTCCATAGCACCGCTCCACCGCCGTTGCCGGAAGGCCCGCATCGATGAAAACGCTTAGCCTCGCTAAACGGCTGATCTTGTCGGTTCTGGCCATCGGCCTTGCCGCGACGGCGGTTCACCAGCCAGCCGTGGCTGCGCCGCCCGCCGACGAGGTGCTTCTGGCGCCGCATCGGGCGGTCTACGACCTCACGCTGGCCAAATCGCGCGGCAGCCGCGGCATCGAGGCGGTGCGCGGGCGCATCCTGTACGATTTTTCCGGCAACGCCTGCGACGGCTACGAACTGCAATTCCGCCAGGTGTCCGAGCTCGATTCGGGCGAGGGCAAATCCGTGCTCAGCGATCTGCGCTCCACCACCTGGGAAGACGGCAGCGCCAAGACGTTCCGTTTCAACTCGGAAAATCTGCTCGACGACAAGAAGACCGATGCGGTCGACGGCCATGCCGAACGCAATGCCAAGACGGTGGCGGTCAATCTGAGCAAGCCGAAGGAAAAGAATTTCACCGTTCCGGTGAGCGCGGTGTTTCCGACCGAGCACATGCGGCGCATCATCATCGCCGCGCGCGAAGGCAAGTCGATACTGGAGTTTCCGGTCTATGACGGGTCGGAAACCGGCGAGAAACTCTACAGCACGCTGACCGTAATCGGCCGGCCGATCGCGCCGGGCGAGAAGCCGCCGGCCGATGCGGCGGCAAAAATCCCCGAACTCGCCAAGCTCACGCGCTGGCCGGTGACCATCAGTTATTTCGAGCAGCAAAGCCCCGCCGACCAGCGCAGCGGCGAGCAGACGCCGGTCTATGCCATCACCTTCGAGCTTTACGAGAACGGCATCTCGCGCGCGCTGGTGCTCGATTACACCGATTTCACCATCAAGGGCGAGATGACCTCGCTGGAGATGAAGAAGGTGAGGCCGTGCCCGTGATTGTTTTGATTAGCCGTTGGACTTTTTAATTGGATATGGGGACCCGAGCTCTACCTTCGAAATACTCTTTTGCTATAAGTTACTAAATTGTCGGATTGCTGCTACCAGGGCCTCACTATGTTGATTGTCATTCCGACCTCACGGTCGGTTTCCTTTGAATACCTTGAGCCTCTGATCGATTTCGGAGCGCGTTTCATTGTCGTCGATGACAGCGAAGGCAGTATCAATATCGATCACCCGCAATTTAGCACCTATAATTGGAAAGATCAGGATCGGATGCTTGGCGGCGATGTAATCGCTATCCCCCGGCGCAATGGCGCTTGTCGTGATTTTGGTTTCTACATCGCCTGGCGGGAATCTGATGCTGGCGAAATTATCATTGCGCTCGACGACGATTGCAAGATTGAGGATCGCAATTTCTGCCAGCGCGTCAAGGCTGTCCTTAGTGACGCTCCGAGACCGGTGGCCATGGGCTCGGGAGTGCACTTCGACGCGCTGGATTGCTATAGCAATATTGAGGACAACATCTTTCCACGCGGCTTTCCTTATTCCCAACGAGCTACGTACAAGAAGTGGACGTTTGGTGGCCGGTCATCGGGCGTGGTAACGTTCAATTTGGGACTTTGGCGCGAAATTTTTGATGTGAACGCGATCGACAAGATTCAGGGGCCCAAATATTGCTATCCGAATGCGGAACTGCACCACGAGTTGGTGGTCGTCCCCCGTGGTGCGCTCATCTCCGTTTGTTCGATGAACATGCAGTTCCGCCGCGAGGTCCTCCCCGCGGCCTACCAACTCCTCATGCACATCAACGTCATGCCTGGGTGGGTTATAGACCGCTATGGCGACATCTGGGGCGGCTTCATACTCAAGATGCTGATGGACATCAAAGGTGACTTGATGGCGACGGGGGCGCCGATGATCCGACACCTGAAGGAAGGTTCGCATCACCGAAACATCTGGCAGGAACACACATGCCATCTCGTCAACGACGAGTTTCTCGCAATCATCGAAAAGGCTCGCGACGAAATTAAACCCGCAGGCTACCTGATGATGATGGCGCAAATGGCGGAGATACTGGACCGCGAGCGGGAGAACTGCAGCGCCATTCTGCGTCGCTACCTAGACGTTCAAGCTCCCGCGATGAAGGCTTGGACCCGGATATTGTCGTAATAGAAGCTGCCCAAGCCCCGCGACATGGTCTGACAATTCTATACTAGAGACGTGATGTGGTCACAGACCAACTCTCGCTTGTCCTATTATAAGGCACTCAAATATTTGGCCGCTCCCTCTAATTCGCGAACTAGCTTCATTCGAACTTGTTGGTCTCCAATATTTTGCAAATCGGTACCTGTCGCCCATAATCTCCAAGCTAGCGGGAGCTTTTGATAGAGGAGGCTCGCATAATAAGCTCCTCTTGCATAATCATATGACTCTGCAGTTCAAGTTTGCCTCCACACTTCCGATAAGCCGTTTGTGATGGTGGATGACTTTGAAGAACGGGACTCGCGCCCCTAGAAATCCCGCTAACGATGATCGAGTTGCCATTTCGATATCCGCACCCACAAATGGCGTGCCCGCCCCCATCTTTTCATTAAAATATCCAATGCGATCGAAGACCGATCTGTGGAAAAACATATTTGCGCCTTGAACGGCGCCAGCAGGCAATAATGAATTTGGGGGGATCAAAGTAACCGTTGTAATAGCCAAATTGGCAATTCTTGGATCATGCTGACTATCATAAGGAACAATGGGACCTGATCCGTATTTTATTTCCTTAAACGCTTCACTGGACGCGAGAGTAGTTTTTACGAAATCAAAAAAATTCAGGAAGAACATCTTTTCGATGTAACAATCATCGTCCGTAAAAAGTAGCCATTCTCCTTTAGAAGCTGAATATGCCGCAATTTCTCGCAAACGCTGAACCGATTTGCCTACAATTGACGTGCGTCACTTTCAACGAGGAAGTGTCCACAAACTCCGTTATAATTTCGTTTGTCGAATCTTCTGAGGCGTTATCAACTAAGATGATCTCTAAGTCGCATTGTGGAACAGATGCGCTCGCGATCTCTTTTAGGCACTCTTTCAATTGAGATGCTCGGTTTCTTGTGCAAATGATTAGTGACATAAACATGTGCTCGATCCTCTCAGCGAACTAGAAGTGATTTGTAAATTAATTACCCTAACTCCACCATGCTTCCTATTATGCCGAGTTTAGAAATCGGCCGTTGACCGTCCGCCTGATGGCTGGCCTAACGCTCGTCCTCCTCCAGGGTAATGCCCTTCACCACCGCATCGCGGCCGAATTTCGCGCGCAGGCGGTCGACCGCGTGCTCGGCCTCTGCGGCGCGGCGGTCGAGCAGATCGGAAAGATCGTCGTCACCGGCTTCGCTCAACGTGCTGACGCCGATGCCGATCAGGCGGAACCGGGTCGTGCCCACCTCATGCGCGAGCAGGTCGCGGCCGGCGGCGAAAATGCGCGCGGCGAGCTGGGTCGGCGCTCCCAGCGCCCGCGCCCGCGTGCGGGTCTTGAAATCGGCGCTCTTGAGCTTCAGCGTCACCGTCGAGCCGGCGAGCGCATTGGCCTTGAGGCGCGCCGAAACCCGTTCCGTCAGATCCCATAAATGATGTTCGAGCGGGCGGAATTCGCCGATGTCGCGCTCGAAGGTGGTTTCCGCCGAAATGCTCTTGGTGTCGCGCTCCGGATTGACGTCGCGCGTATCGATGCCGCGCGCCAGCCGCCACAGCCGCGCGCCTTCCTCGCCGTAGCGGCGGATGAGATCGTGCTCGTCGGCGCGCTGCAGGTCGCCGATCAGCCGATAGCCGTCGGCGGCGAGCTTGGCCGCGCTCACGGCGCCGACGCCGTAGATGAAGCCGACCGGCTTGGGCGCGAGAAAAGCCGCCGCCTCGTCTTGCCCGAGCACGGCAAAGCCGCGCGGCTTGTCCAGGTCGGAGGCGATCTTGGCGAGGAACTTGTTGGCCGACAGTCCGATCGAAACCGTGATGCCGAGGTCGCGCTCGACCGCGCCCGCGAAGCGCGCCAGCACGCGTGCCGCGCTCATGCCGTGCAGCCGTTCGGTGCCGGTCAAATCGAGAAACGCCTCATCGATCGAAAGCGGCTCGACCAGCGGCGTCAACGCCAGCATGGCGCGGCGCACGTCGCGGCCGACCTTGCTGTATTTCGATAGGTTCGGCTTGACCACCACGGCGTGCGGGCAGCGGCGCTTGGCCTCGAACATCGGCATCGCCGAGCGGATGCCGTAGGTGCGCGCCACATAGCAGGCGGCGGCGACCACGCCGCGTTTGCCGCCGCCGACGATCACCGGCTGGTCGCGCAAGGACGGATCGTCGCGTTTTTCGATTGTTGCGTAGAAGGCATCGCAGTCGACATGCGCGATCGTGAGCCGGTCGAGCTCGCGGTGGCGGGCGAGCCGCGGCGAGCCGCAGGCCGCACAGCGCTTCGCGGTGTCCGCGCAATCCGCCAGGCAGTCGCGGCAGAAGGTCACGGGATTTCGCGCTCCCAGTGTCCGCCCAGCGCGACAATCGCCTTGCCGATGTCGGGCGGGTCGACCCCGGCCTCGGCGGCAAAGGCCGTCAGCAGGCGCTCGTCGGCCGCCAGGTGGTCGAGGACGCCGATCAAGAAGCCGGGCTCGCGCGCGGCAGCGCGAATCTCGGCCGGTCCGATGCCGGTGATGGCCAGGAAGCGCCCCAACCGCTCGCCATCCCCGGCGATGAAGGTAAGCGCCTGAATGGCAAGCCCTTCTGCCGCTTCTTTCGTTAACGAAGGCCCCGGTTTCATCGATCAAATTTGCCTTTCCGTAACAAATCGGCACTACCGTGCCCGATCATGCCCGAGCGCGGCGTGTCTGGCGACGCCGAGCGTGCCGGGCTGGGGTGCACTGGGGACAAGAGGGGCGGGGGGAAATGCCGAAGACCGTCCTGATCGTGGAGGACAACGAACTGAATATGAAGCTCTTCCACGATCTCCTGGAAGCGCATGGCTACCGGACGGTCGGCACCCGTAACGGGATCGAGGCACTCGGTCTCGCGCGCAAGTACCGGCCCGATCTGATTCTGATGGATATCCAACTGCCGGAAGTCTCCGGCCTTGAAGTGACCAAATGGCTCAAGGACGACCCCGATCTCAAGGCGATCCCCGTGGTCGCGGTCACCGCCTTTGCCATGAAAGGCGACGAGGAGCGCATCCGCGAGGGTGGCTGCGAGGCCTATCTGTCCAAGCCGATCTCGGTCGGCAAGTTCATCGAGACCATCCGTCATTTCCTGGGGCCGGCCTGATGGTGCAGCGATGACCGCCCGCGTTCTCGTCGTCGACGATGTGCCGGCCAATGTGAAGCTGCTGGAAGCGCGGCTGTCGGCGGAATATTTCGACGTCATCACCGCCCATGGCGGGGCGGAGGCGTTGGCGCTGTGCGAGCGCGCCGAATGCGACATCGTGCTGCTCGACGTGATGATGCCGGACATGGACGGCTTCGAGGTCTGCCGCAAGCTCAAGTCCAATCCGGCGACCCATCATATTCCGGTGATCATGGTCACCGCGCTCGACCAGCCGTCCGACCGCGTGCGCGGCCTGGAAGCGGGCGCCGACGATTTTCTCACCAAGCCGGTCTCCGACGTGGCGCTGATCTCGCGCGTGCGTTCGCTCGCCAGATTGAAAATGATGACCGACGAGTTGCGCCTGCGCGCGCTCACATCCAGGGAAATCGGCATCGAAAGCCCGGAGCGCGAAGCGGTAGCGGAAACCGGCCGCCATGGCCGCATCCTGATCGTCGATGACCGGCCGAGCTCGTATGAACGCATCGTCGCGATGCTGGCGGCCGAGCACACGGTGGACGTGGAGACCAATCCGAGCGAGGCGCTGTTTCATGCCGCCGAGACCAATTACGACCTGCTGATCGTGTCGCTCGGCCTGAAGGATTTCGACGGCTTGCGGCTGTGCAGCCAGGTGCGCTCGCTCGAGCGGACCCGCAACGTGCCGATTCTGGCGATTACCGAAGCCGACAACAATACGCGCCTGGTGCGCGGGCTGGAAATCGGCGTCAACGACTATCTGCTCCGCCCGATCGACCGGAACGAGATGCTGGCGCGCGTGCGCACGCAGATCAAGAAGAAGCGCTATACCGAGCGGCTGCGCGACAATGTGCAGATGTCGATCGAGATGGCGATCACCGACGCGCTGACCGGGCTGTTCAACCGCCGCTACATGGAATCCCACCTGGCGACGCTGGTCGAACAGGCGGCCGCCCGCGGCAAGCCGATCGCGGTGCTGCTGGTCGACATCGATTATTTCAAGTCGGTCAACGACGGTCACGGCCACGACGCCGGCGACGACGTGTTGCGCGAATTCGCGCTGCGCATCCGCAAGGCGATCCGCAACATCGATCTCGCCTGCCGCTATGGCGGCGAGGAATTCGTCATCGTGATGCCGGAAACCGACATCGCGGTGGCGACCATGGTGGCCGAGCGGCTGCGCCGGCGCATCGCCTCGGAGCCGTTCGCGATCCAGCAGGGCGCGCGCAATCTGGATGTGACGATTTCGATCGGCATCGCCGCGCTCGCGGGCGCCAGCGACAATGCCGCGGCAATTCTCAAGCGCGCCGACACCGCGCTTTATCGCGCCAAGCGCGACGGCCGCAACCGGGTGGTGCCGGACGCCGCCTAGAGAAATTTCGTCGCAATTTCAAAGCCGTAAAAAGCCAATTTGGCCGCTGCCGGCGCTTGGTCTAACCTCGCCGGTGACGGCTGATTCCGGCGCCCTGGCGCCGGGGCGGCCTTATCCATGCCCTGCGGAGTGCTCAGGTCCGCCGCATCTCCTGGGTCCTCGTGGGGTTCGGCCGGCCTGGGAGCGGTGGGAGAGGCCTCCTCAATACATCGCTTCCGGCCGGCCACCAATTTATCGTCGTCCCGGCCAAGCGCGCGCAGCGCGCGCGAGCCGGGACCCATACGCCGTGTCCTATCGATGAGCTACAGAGTATGGGTCCCCGCTTTCGCGGGAACGACAGCAACGGCTACGGCCGGACGATGGTCCAGCCCTTTTCGCCCAGCTCGATCAGCGTGACCACGCCGGCCGGCACGCGCGTGGCGTTGTCGACCAGCGGCGGCTCCTTGCCTTCCTGGCGGGTCATGGCGGCGAGGGTGTTCTCGCAGGCCATGAACGACACATTGGGCATGCCCTGCTTGAAGGATTTGAGCCGATCGAGCACCGGCGATTTGTCCGCCCGCAGCATGTTGAGGCCGGCATTGAAGGCCACGATCTGGATTTCGATCTCGTCGCCCTTGTCGGAATAATATTTCGACACGTTGGCGGCCACGTTGAGCACGGCATTCATCTTGGCCGGCTCGCTGTCGCTGATCTGCAAGGCGAGCCGATGCTTTTCCATGGCGCTGGCCGGCGCGAAAGCGAGCGGCAGCAGCAGGATTGCGGCGAACAGGGCGCGAAGCAGGACGGACATAGGCGGTTCTCCCCGGGTACGGTTTTCTTAGAGCATGACCTGTTCGGAAAACCGGCTCCGGCTCTTCCGGATCATGCCCAGGTCTCGACCATATCAGGTCCGCAGGCGGCCGAATATTCCAGCCCGGCGCCTGGAATGCGAAGGGCGCCCAAAGGGCGCCCCTGGCGATCCGCTACGATTGGCGCAAGATCACTTGATCTTGGATTCCTTGTATTCGACGTGCTTCTTGGCGATCGGATCGTATTTCTTCTTCGCCAGCTTGTCGGTCTGGGTGCGCGAGTTCTTGCGGGTCACGTAGTAGTGGCCGGTGCCGGCGCTGGAAACGAGCTTGATCTTCAGACTGATGGCTTTGGCCATGGGCTTATCCTCGAAACTTGAATGTCGGCGGCGGTTCTTAGAATTCGCCGCGGACCCTAGCGTCGGGGCGGCAAATGTCAAGAAAGCCTGGATTTTGCGGCGTTTACAATAGTTCCCGGAAGAACTGCCGCTCGATCATGAAATAGAACGGCACCGGCAGGTCATGGCCCATGCCGGCGGCGACCCGGGCGGCGAGTTCCTCCAGCACCACCCCGGTGATGGTCGGCATGTCGAGATGGGTGGCTTCCTCGATCGGCACCCAGGCGAGCTCGACCAGTTCGGAGTCCGGCCCCACCACGCCTTCGATCTTGTGCGCGATCGCGCTGGCGTCGGCGGTGAGGAAGCGCGTGTCGAAGCGCTTCGGCCGCCGCGGCGGCGTGATGGCGCGGGCGATGAAATGGATCTGCGCGAGATCGGGATGCACGCGCGCCTTGGCGAAGCCGGCCCAGGGCTCGCCGGGCGCCGCCGGCGGCTCGTCGCGTCGGGTGCCGAGCAGCAGGCCGGTCTCTTCCGCCAGCTCGCGCACCGCCGCCAGCGCGATGGCGCGCGCGAATTGATCGCCCGGAGCTTTCACCCGCTCCAGCAGTTTCTTCTCCGTGTCGGGATGCAGTTCGCTCGCCGCCGGCATGACGCGGTCGAGCGCCTCGATGCGTCCGCCCGGGAACACGAATTTGCCCGGCATGAATTTGTGACTTGCATGGCGGCGGCCGAGCAGCACTTTCGGCTTGGCGCCCGAGCGGTCGATCAGCATCAGCGTGGCGGCATCGCGCGGTTCGCTGTCGGGGAACGATTGGTCGCGTTCCACCTTGGTCATGCGCTCGGCCCAGACTTTCGCCAGATCTTTCGTCGTCGTGTCTCGCATTATCGTGCCTTCCGTTGGCGATGCGGTTTCGATGGCCGGTGTTCATGCCGGCGCGGCGCGTGCGGCGGGCGGCGTTGCGGCTTGCCGGCGCGTCCTTCCGACAAAAGCTCGAAGCGCAACGCGCCGGCGACCGGCGCTGCCTCCACCAGTTTGACGGTGACGCGGTCGCCCAGCCGGTAGGTCTCGCCGGAGCGCGCGCCGACCATGGCATGCCCGGATTCGTCATGGCGGAAATATTCGTCGCCGATGGTGCGCGCCGGCACGAAGCCGTCGGCGCCGGTCTCGTGCAGTTTGACGAACAGGCCGGCGCGGTGCACGCCGGAGACGCGGCCGTCGAAGGTGGCGCCGACGCGGTCGGCGAGAAAATGCGCGATCAGCCGGTCATTGGTTTCGCGCTCGGCCAGCATGGCGCGCCGCTCGGTCGCGGAAATCTGCGCGGCGATTTCGGCCAATGCCTTGGTATCGGCGGCCTCCGGCAAGCCGCCGTCGCCCAGCTTGAGCGCGCGGATCAGCCCGCGATGCACGATCAGGTCGGCATAGCGGCGGATCGGCGAAGTGAAATGCGCGTAGCGGCGCAGGTTCAAGCCGAAATGGCCGTAATTCTCCGCCGCGTATTCGGCCTGCGCCTGCGTGCGCAGCACGATTTCGTTGACCAGCGGCTCGGCATCGCGCCCCTTCACGCGGGCGAGCACGCCGTTGAAGTTTTCCGCCCGCAACACGCCGCCCTTCGGGAAGGGAATGTCGAGGGTCAAAAGGAACTCGCGCAGCGCGTTGACCTTCTCCATGCCCGGCTCGTCGTGCACGCGATAGATCAAGGGACAGCGCGCCTTTTCCAGCGTCTCGGCGGCGGCGACATTGGCGAGGATCATGAATTCCTCGATCAGCCGGTGCGCTTCCAGCCGCTCCGGCGTGATCACGCGGTCGACGGTGCCGTCGCCCTTGAGCAGGATTTTGCGCTCCGGCATATCCAAATCGAGCGGCCCGCGTTCGGCGCGCGCGCGCTTGAGCGCTTCATAAGCCGCATAGAGCGGCGTGAGCACCGGCTTGACCAGCGCCTCGGTGTCCTCGTCGGTGCGTCCGCCGATGGCGAATTGCGCCTGCTGGTAGGAGAGCTTGGCGGCCGAGCGCATCAGCACGCGATGGAAGGTGTGCGAGCGCTTGCGGCCGTCGGCGCCGATCACCATGCGCACGGCGAGCGCGGCGCGGTCCTCGCGCGGACGCAGCGAGCACAGATCGTTGGAAATGCGCTCCGGCAGCATCGGCACCACGCGGTCGGGGAAGTAGACCGAATTGCCGCGCACCAAAGCTTCACGATCGAGCGGCGAGCCGGGCGTCACGTAATGGGCGACGTCGGCGATGGCGACGCTGACAATGAAGCCGCCATGATTGTTGGCCGCCGTATCGGCTTCCGCGTGCACGGCGTCGTCGTGATCCTTGGCGTCGGGCGGATCGATGGTGACGAACGGCACGCGCCGCCAGTCCTCGCGGTGGTGAAGTGTCGGCGGCCGGGCGGCTTCCGCTGCGGCCAAAGTGTCGTGACGGAATACGTGCGGGATGGTGTGGGAATGGATGGCGATCAGGCTGACGGCGCGCTCGCTTGCGAGCGAGCCGAGCCGCTCCACCACGCGGCCGGTGGGCAAGCCTAAGCGCGGCGCGCGGCTGGTCTCGACCGCGACCAGATCGCCGTCCTGCGCGTCATGGGTGCCGCCGGCCGGAATGGCGAGTTCCTTGCCGAGCATTTTCTTGTCGACCGGTTCCAGCCGGCCGCCGCCGTGCGGGCCCTTGCGAAAAATTCCCAGCACGCGGTGCTTGGGATGGTCGATGATCTTGATGACGCGGCCGCGATGGCGGATGCCGTTGTCTTCCTCGGTCTCTTCCACGTGCAGCAGCACGCGGTCGCCGATGCCGGCGGCCTCGCCGGGCCGCGTCTTGCGCGGGGTGTGAATGCGGATTTTCGGCGCCGGTCCGTGCGCCTCTTCGTCCCATTCGTCGGGCGTGGCGATGAGGTCGCCGTCGGCATCGCGCGCGGTGACGTCGGCCAAGACGGTGGAGGGCAGGGTGCCGGGGTGATGCAGTTTCTTGCGGCGCTGTTCGACCGCGCCGTCGGAGGCCATTTCACGAAGGAGGTGCTTGAGCTCGGCGCGCATGGCGTTCTTGAGGCCGAAGGCGCGGGCGATCTCGCGGGTGCCGACCTTGCCGGGCCGCTTGCCGATGAAGGCGAGAATGTCAGCCTTGGAGGGGAGGGAGGGTGTTCGCTTGGTTGGTTTGTTCAAAATAGATTTTCCTGCGCCAAAACGGCGCGATTGAGTGAATGTAATGATCGAAATCAGGCTTCGCTAGCTACTCGGCGGCGGTGGCCTTTGTCCGGCGCGCGGGCTTTGACTTCGCGGCGGCGGCGGCCGGCTTACTCGGCGCGGAGGCCTGCTTGCGGCCAGTGGCGCGGCGCGCTTTCGGCGCCGCGGCAGCCGGCGTGTCAGCCTTCGCCGTGCTTTTGGCCTTGCCGACCCGGCCGGGTTTCTTGGTCTTGCCGCCGCCTTTGGCGATGCGCGCTTCCAAGAGGCCGATCGCCTGTTCCAGCGTCACGGTTTCCGGCGTCATGTCGGACGGCAGCGTGGCGTTGACGCCGGCATGGCTGACGTAAGGGCCGTAGCGGCCGTTCTTCACCACGATCGGGCCGCCCTTGTCGGGGTGCTCGCCCAGGCTCTTGCCGGGATCGCCGCCGAAACGGCGTCCGCCGCCGGGCTTGAGCTTCTTCTCGGCGATCAGCGTGACCGCGCGATTGAGGCCGACATTGAGTACGTCGTCGCCGGTCTCCAGATTGGCGTAGATCTTACCGTGCTTGACGTAGGGGCCGAAGCGGCCGACGCCGGCGATGATCGGCTCGCCGTCTTCCGGATGCATGCCGACTTCGCGCGGCAGCGCGAGCAGCGCCAGCGCGCGCTCGAGATCGACGTCGTCCGGCGCCAGACCCTTCGGCAGGCCGGCGCGCTTGGGCTTCTCGGCGTCCTTTTCCGTCGACGTTTCGCCAAGCTGGATATAGGGGCCGAAACGGCCCGAGCGCAGCGACACTTCCAGTCCGGTGGCCGGGTCCTCGCCGAGCACCTTGCTGCCGTTGAGCGAGCCTTCCGGTCCCGGCGTCATCTGCCGGGTGAAACGGCAATCCGGATAATTCGAGCAGCCGATGAAGGCGCCGAACCTTCCGAGCTTCAGCGAAAGCCGACCGGTTTCGCAGGACGGACATTTGCGCGCATCGCCGCCTTCGGGGCGCGGCGGGAAGATGTGCGGCGCCAGCAGATCGTTGAGCGCGTCGAGCACGTGGGTGACGCGCAGGTCCTTGATCTCGTTGACCGCGCCGATGAAATCGACCCAGAAATCCTGCAGCACCTTCTTCCAGTCGAGCTCGCTGTTGGAAATGCGGTCGAGCTGTTCTTCCAGATTGGCGGTGAAATCGTATTCGACATAGCGCTGGAAAAAGCTCTCCAGGAATCCGACCACCACGCGGCCCTTGTCCTCCGGCATCAACCGCTTCTTGTCGATGCGCACATAGCCGCGGTCCTGCAGCACTTGCAGGATGGAGGCGTAAGTGGAGGGGCGGCCGATGCCGAGTTCCTCCATGCGCTTGACCAGCGCGGCTTCCGAATAGCGCGGCGGCGGCTCGGTGAAGTGCTGCGAGGAATTGATCGCCTGCTTGGCCAGCAATTCGCCCTCGCTCATGGCCGGCAGGCGGCGGCTCTCCTCGTCCTCGTCGTCCTCGTCGTGGCCTTCCTGATAGAGCGTGAGGAAGCCGTCGAACTTCACCACCTGGCCGGTGGCGCGCAGCTCGAGATTGCGGGCGCCCACCTTGCCGACGATATCGACGGTGGTGCGTTCCAGTTCCGCCGACTGCATCTGGCTGGCGACGGTGCGGTTCCAGATCAGCTCGTAGAGCCTGGCCTGGTCGCGATCGACGGAGCGCGCGACGTCCTTGGGCGAGCGGTTGGGATCGGTCGGGCGCACGGCTTCGTGGGCTTCCTGCGCGTTTTTCGACTTGTTCTGATAGGTGCGCGGCGCCTCGGGAACGTAATTCGCGCCGTAATCCTTGCCGATCATCTGCCGCACGGCGGTAATCGCCTCCGGCGCCATGTCGATGCCGTCGGTGCGCATATAGGTAATGAGGCCGACGGTCTCGCCGTCGATATCGATGCCTTCATAGAGCCGCTGGGCGAGCCGCATGGTATGCGCCGGCGAGAAGCCGAGCTTGCGGGAGGCCTCCTGCTGCATGGTCGAGGTGGTGAACGGCGGCGGCGGATTGCGGCGGGCCGGTTTGGCCTCGACCGACGCGACCTTGAAGGTGGCGGTCTCCAGATCGCGGGTGAAGGCCTCGGCTTCCGCGCCCGAGCCGATGTCGAGCCGGGTGATTTTCTGGCCATCGGCGCCGACCAGGCGCGCCTCGAAGGTTTCCTGGCGCGGCGTCGCCAGCGTGGCCGAGATCGACCAGTATTCCTGGGCGACGAATTTCTCGATTTCCAGCTCGCGGTCGCAGACCAGGCGCAGCGCCACCGACTGCACGCGGCCGGCCGAGCGCGCGCCCGGCAGCTTGCGCCAGAGCACCGGCGACAGCGTGAAGCCGACCAGATAATCGAGGGCGCGGCGGGCGAGATAGGCATCGACCAGGGCGGCGTCGATCTCGCGCGGATGCTTCATCGCCTCCGTCACCGCCTGCTTGGTGATGGCGTTGAACACCACGCGTTCGACCGTCGTATGCTTGGCCAGCGCCTTTTTATCCTTGAGCACTTCCAGCACGTGCCAGGAGATCGCCTCGCCCTCGCGATCGGGGTCGGTGGCCAGAATCAGCTTGTCGGCGCCTTTGAGCGCCCGGGCGATGTCATTGAGGCGCTGGTTCGACTTGGCGTCGACCTCCCAAATCATGTGGAAGTCGGCTTCGGGGTCGACCGAGCCATCCTTGGCCGGCAGGTCACGGATATGGCCAAAGGACGCCAGGACCTCGTAGCCGGGGCCGAGATACTTATTGATGGTCTTGGCCTTGGACGGGGACTCAACAACAACAATATTCATGAATATCCAATGGGTTACCCGCCGAAATCAATACGATTGCGGGCGGAATCGACCACTTGCTTTGGCCGGAACATGGTGAAGGCACCCCTTACTGTCAAATAAGGGTTGCCAGCAAAACCTTTAAGAACAGCCAATTCGGGCATGAAAGAGACCGGACCCGCCCCCGAATACAACCAATAGATGTATTATTGTTAAAAAGCAATTAAAAGGTTACTATTCAAAACAGACTGTGTATTTTCGCAGTCGGCCAACCACGCGCCGTGGCTGCGCCGGACCCGGCCCATGGGGATAGCATGACCGACCAGCCCGCCTCCGGTGACTCCGGCAATCGCACAGTGGTAGCCAATTACGTGGCGACCCTGTCGGCCGATCTCGCCAGCATGGCGCGCCGGAGCGGCCTCGACACACTCGGCTACCTGCTCGAAATGGTCCGGCTCGAGGCCGAGAGCGAAACCCGCCACAAGCCAAACGGCGGACGCTGATTACGGTACCTTGACGCCGAGCTTGTCCAGAAACGCCGCGGTCGGATTGCCGTCCGGCAGCATGCCGAGCTTGGCCTGTTCGGCGCGGATATTGTCGCGCAGATCGAAATCAATGTGGCCTTCGAAATCGAGCACCTTATAACCGAGTGCGGCTAATTTCTTCTGCAACGCGATGCGGGCGTCGCGCGAAATCGGGTGGTCGTCGGCCGGCCAGGCCGCCTTGATCGGCGGCCCGCCATGCAGGCGGTCGGCGAGGTGGCCGACCGCGATCGCGTAGGCATCGGAGTTGTTGTACTCCTTGAGCACGGCGTAATTCTCCGTCACCAGGAAGGCGGGGCCGTGCGCGCCGCTCGGAAAAAACAGGATGCCGGGACCCGCGGGCGGGAACGGCATGCCGTCGGCGCGGCGCAGGCCGAGCTTTTCCCATTCCGCGAAACTGCCGCGACTGCGCCTGTAGTCGAAGCCCTTCGGCACCGTGACCTCGAAACCCCAGGGCAGGCCGCGCCGCCAATGCTCCTTGGCGAGATAGTTGGCGGTCGAGCCGAGCACGTCCGGCACATTGCTCCAGATGTCGCTCTTGCCGTCGCCGGAAAAATCCACGGCGTAGTCGACGACGTTGCTCGGCATGAACTGGGTCTGACCCATGGCGCCGGCCCATGAACTGACCATCTTGTCGCGCGCGAAATGGCCGTCCTGCATGATGCGCATGGCGACCAGCAATTCGTTGCGGAAATAGGGATGCCGGTAACGCACGAACCCCAGCGTGGCGAGCGAGCGGAACACGTCCCAGCGGTCTTTCTCGGCGCCGAAATCGGTCTCGATGCCCCACAGCGCGAGCAGGACCCAGCGTTCGACGCCGAATTTCTTCTCCACCGCGTCGAAAGTCTTCGCCCATTCCTGCGCCTTGCGCTGGCCATTGGCGATGCGGCCGCGCGAGGCGATATCGTTGACATAGGCGCCGACCGGCTTGCCGTATTCGGGCTGGCGCTTGGTGGCCGCGATCACGCGCGGATCGGGCGTCACGCCTTTCAGGGCGAGGTCGAAGGTGGCGCGCGTGATGCCCTTGGCCTGCGCGTCCGGCCATAGCGCGGTTTCGAAGGCGGCGAAGGATTGCTCCTGCGCGCGCGCCGGCACGCAGCAGAACCCGAGGACGATGGCCAGAGCGGCAATTCGGTGGAGCATCATGCGTTGCGATCCGGTGCATCACGATTCGTTTCGCATGTTATAGCAGCGACACCAGACTGCCGCCGTGGCGCTCCAGCCGGCCGGCGATTTCCAGTTCCAGCAGCACGGTGCGCACGATCGCGGGCGAACTGCGCGACAGCCGCACCAGATCGTCGATCGACACCGGCGTCGGCCCGAGCAGGCCGGTGATGCGGGCGCGCTCGTCGGCGCCGGGCTCGACGTCGAGCGGTCCGGGAACTTCATGCGCGGGTTCCTGCGCCGGCACATCGAAGCCGCGGCCCGAGGATCGGTTCCAGCACCGCGATCACGTCGGCCGCTTCGGTGACCAGCGTGGCACCCTGCTTGAGCAGCCCGTTGGTCCCTTCCGCGCGCGGGTCGAGCGGGGAGCCGGGCACCGCGAACACTTCGCGGCCTTGCTCGCCGGCGAGCCGCGCCGTGATCAGCGAGCCGGAACGGCGTGCCGCCTCCACGATCACCACGCCGACCGACAGGCCGGAGATCAGCCGGTTGCGGCGCGGAAAGTCGCGCGCGCGCGGCTCCCAGGCGAGCGGCATTTCCGAAACGGCGGCGCCCTCGGCAAGGATCGCTTCCAACAGATCGCTGTGCTCGGCCGGATAGACGCGGTCATGACCGCCGGCCAACACCGCGATGGTGCCGGTTGCGAGACTGGCGCGATGGGCGGCGGCGTCGATGCCGCGCGCCAGCCCCGATACGGTGCCGAAACCGGCCGCGCCGAGATCGCGCGCCAGCCGCTCGGCGAACTTGACGCCGGCCGCCGAGGCATTGCGCGAGCCGACGATGGCGACCAGCGGGCGCATCAGCACGGCAAGCTGGCCGCGCACCGCCAGCAAGGGCGGCGCGTCGTCGATCATTTGCAGCCGCGGCGGATAATCCGGCTCGCCGAGCGCGACGAAATCGATGCCGCGTGCGCGTGCGGCCTTCAATTCGGCTTGCGCCGCCTCGCTCGAGCAGATGCGCGCGGGCGCCGCGGCGCCGCCGCGGCGGGCGAGCCCCGGTAGCGCGGCCAACGCGGCGCGCGCGCCGCCATAATGATTGACCAGGTCGCGGAAGGTGCGCGGGCCGATATTGTCGGTGCGGATGAGGCGCAACCAATCGAGCCGCTGCTCCTCGCTCAGTCGCACCCGCTCGCTCAACGGCGCCCCCTGACCGTTCCGCTATCAGCATCGCAAAGCAAGCGGCGCAGGACAACCGGGAGTTTAGGGCAGGGTTGCGGTTTCGCGGCGGCGCGTGGTTAGCTATCTGATTGCAATGGGTGGCAAGGCCGTCAGACTGGCGGACCTGCAATAATCGTTTCGGGGGAACGATGGCGGAACCGCAGGATATCGGCGCCGGCTCGCGCAAGCGCCGGGATAAGCGAAAGGAAACGCAGCCTGCCACCGCTCAATCGGGGCGCAGCGGTCCACAATCCGACAAAGAAAATGCCGGCAACGGCGCGGCAAAAATCAAGATCGCTCAAGAAACTTTAACCCGTTGGACCATCATCCTCAGTATTTGCACGCTGGCGCTGTCGATTGCGACCATCGTCGCCGCCTTTTGGCTGTACGCGACCAATGAATCGATTAAAAAACAGGTCGGCGTCAGTTCCGCGCAACTGCGTGCCTATGTTGGAACCCAGCAAATTATTTACGCGCCAAGACTGACCGCCGAGTCGGGGCAGCCGGAAATCTTCCAGGGTTCTGCCATCGGGGTGGTCTGGAGAAATTATGGCGCCACGCCGGCTAAGGACCTCGAATATTGGATATCGGCGAAGTGGTATCCGGCCGGATTGGAACCGGATTTTTCTAAACCGAGCGAAAAAATTCCCGAGCACACCTTCATGACGCTGGGTCCCGGCGCCGAGAATCCGAGCCCCGCCCTGTTCGTGCCGGCGGCCGACGTTGAGCGGGCGATGGCCGGCAACGGAAGGGTTTTCTTCTGGGGTGAAGCGATCTACCGCGACGTATTGCCCGACACGCCGCAACGGCATTTCCATTTCTGTCTGGTCGTCACCAAGATGCCGAAAGCGGGCAACGAGCCGGCCGCTGTCAACGTCTACAAGCCCGAGTGCAATTTCAGCGATTAGGGCTGCCGCGGGCTCGCGGTCTTGGCGCCGATCTTGCCTTCGCTGCCGTTGAGCAGGCGGCGAATATTGGCGCGGTGCATGATCCACAACAGCGCGCTCATCGCCAGGCACAGCGTGGCGATACTGGGCTGCCCCAACAGCCATAACGCCAGCGGAGTCAGCGCGCTGGCGATCAGGGCGGCGAGCGAGGAGTAGCGGCTGATGCCGGCGACCGCCAACCAGATCACGCAGAAGATGACCGCGCCCTGCCAATAGAGCCCGAGCAGCACGCCGATATAGGTGGCGACGCCCTTGCCGCCCTTGAACTTCAGCCAGATCGGAAAGAGATGACCGAGGAACGCACCGGCCCCCGCCCACAGCGCCGCTTCGGCGCCGGCATAATGCGCCGTGAGCCATACCGCCAGCGTGCCCTTGAGCGCGTCGCAGATGAGCGTTGCGGCGGCGAGGCCCTTGCGTCCGCTGCGCAGCACATTGGTCGCGCCGATATTGCCCGAGCCGATGGTGCGGATATCCGGACCGCCGGCCGCGCGCATGAGCAAAAGGCCGAACGGGATGGCGCCGAACTGATAGCCGATGAGGAACGCCAGTTCATTGGTCATACGTATTCATAAACGGTGCGGCCGGCGACGATGGTGCGCACCACCCGGCCGGTCAGCTTGGCTTCATCGAACGGGGTGTTCTTGCACTTGGATTTGAGCTCGGCCGGATCGAGCACCCACGGCAGGTCGGTGTCGACGACGATGATGTCGGCCGGCGCGCCGCTCTTGAGCGTGCCGCCCGGCAGAGCGAGCCGCTCCGCCGGCCGCGTCGACATCGCGCGCAGCAAGGTCATCAGGTCGACCTCGCCGGCATGCACCAGCCGCAGGCCGGCGACCAGCATGGTTTCCAGGCCGATCGCGCCCGGTGCGGCTTCCGCGAACGGCAGCCGCTTGGTCTCGACGTCCTGCGGATTGTGATCCGACATCACCATGTCGATGAGGCCGCTGTTGAGCGCCTCGACCAGCAGCTTGCGGTCGTCCTCGGCGCGCAACGGCGGCGACAGTTTCAGGAAGGTGCGATAGGGCCCGATGTCGTTTTCGTTGAGCGTGATGTGATTGATCGAGGCCGAGGCGGTGACATCGAGGCCGGCGTCCTTGGCGCGGCGCAGCACCTCGAGCGATTCCGCGCAGGTGATCGAGGCCGCGTGATAGCGCCCGCCCGACAGCGCCACCAGCCGGATGTCGCGCTCGAGCATGACCGTCTCCGCCGCCTTCGGAATGCCGAGCAGGCCGAGGCGCGCGCCGAATTCGCCTTCGTTCATCACGCCGTCGCCGATCAGATCCGGGTCCTCGGTGTGATGCACGATCAGCGCGTCGAAATCGCCGGCATAAGTGAGCGCGCGCCGCATCACCTGCGCGTTGGTCACGCTCTTGTCGCCGTCGGTGAAGGCGACCGCGCCGGCCGCCTTGAGCAGTCCGATCTCGGTCATCTCATTGCCTTCGAGGCCCTTGGTCAGCGCCGCCATCGGATGCACGTGCACGATCGCGGTGTCGCGCGCGCGCCGCAGCACGAAATCCACCGTCGCCGGATCGTCGATCACCGGCGAGGTGTTGGGCTGGCAGATGATGGTGGTGACGCCGCCGGCGGCGGCCGCCTGGCTCGCCGAGGCCAAAGTCTCGCGGTGGCCGGCGCCGGGCTCGCCGACGAAGGCGCGCATGTCGATGAGGCCGGGCGCGACCAGCTTGCCGCGGCAGTCGATCACGTCGGTGCCTTCCGGCACCCCGGCGGCGCCGATGCCCTTCTTGGCCTCGCGGACGACGCCGTCGGCGATCAGCAGATCGCCGGGAAAATCCAGATCGCGCGACGGATCGACGATCCGGGCGTTGGCAAGCAGGATCGGGCGGCGGTCGGACAACATGCTACGGCCTGCTCCCTCCCCCCTTGTGGGGGAGGGCTGGGGAGGGGGGTGATCCTTGCGTCGACATCAGCGGGGCGTCGCTTACCCCCCTCTCGTCGCGCTGCGCGCGATGGTCTCCCCCACAAGGGGGGAGACAACCAGAGTGCATTGCGCCGTCGTGCCGTCTCTTACGCATTCGGCAAATTCCGTGACAAAGCTTCGAGCACGGCCATGCGGATGGCCACGCCCATTTCCACCTGCTCGCGAATGAGCGACTGCGCGCCGTCGGCGACGATGCTAGTCGATCTCGACGCCGCGGTTCATCGGCCCGGGATGCATGACCAGCGCGCCGGGCTTGGCATAGCTGAGCTTCTTTTCGTCGAGCCCCCAGTAATGGAAATATTCCGAGATCGAGGGCACGTAGGAGCCGTGCATGCGCTCGCGCTGCAGGCGCAGCATCATCACGATGTCGGCGCCATGCAATCCCTCGCGCATGTCGCGCGCGACCTCGACGCCGAAGTGCTCGATGCCGGGCGGCAGCAAAGTGGAGGGGGCCACCACGCGCACGCGCGCGCCCATGGCGTTGAGCAGGATGATGTTGGAGCGGGCGACGCGCGAATGCAGGATGTCGCCGCAGATCGCCACCAGCAGGCCTTCGATGCCGCCTTTGTTGCGGCGGATGGTGAGCGCGTCGAGCAGCGCCTGCGTCGGGTGCTCGTGCGAGCCGTCGCCGGCATTGATCACCGAGCAGTCGAGCTTGCTGGCCAAGAGTTCGACCGCGCCCGAGGCGCTATGGCGCACCACCAGGATGTCCGGGTGCATGGCGTTGAGGGTGATGGCGGTGTCGATCAGCGTCTCGCCCTTGCGCATGGACGACGATGAGGTCGACATGTTCATGACGTCGGCGCCCAGCCGCTTGCCCGCCAGCTCGAACGAGGACTGGGTGCGGGTGGAGACTTCGAAGAACAGATTGATCTGGGTGCGGCCGCGCAGCGAGGTGCGCTTCTTCTCGACCTGGCGATTGAGCTCGACGAATTCCTCGCCGAGGTCGAGCAGGCCGGAAATCTCCTCGCGGGAAAGCCCTTCGATCCCCAACAGATGCCGCTTGTTGAGGACGAACGAGGATTTCGGCGCGATGTTCATTAAAGGCAGGTCTATAGGCGCAAGTGCGGCCCGCGGCAAGGGCGATGGCGGCGCGGTCCACAAAGGCTTGGCCGACGCGGTTAATGCGCGCTTGCCATTTTGTCAGCGCCGCATCGCCGCCAGCCGATCGAGCGCGCCCTGCAGGATATAGGCGGCGGCATGCTGGTCGATCACCGCCGCGCGCTTCTTGCGGCTGACGTCGGCGGCGATCAGTTCGCGCTCGACTGCGGCGGTGGACAGCCGTTCGTCCCACAGCGCGATCGGCAATGGCGTGAGCTTGGCAAGATTGCGCGCGAAGGCGCGGGTCGATTGCGCGCGCGGGCCCTCGCTGCCGTCCATGTTGACCGGCAGGCCGAGCACGAAGCCGGCCGCCGCGCGCTCGGCGGCGAGCGCCAGCAGGCGCTTGGCGTCGGCGGTGAAATTCGTGCGCGCGATGGTCTCGACGCCGGCCGCCAGCCTGCGGTCGGGATCGCTCGAGGCCACGCCGATGGTCTTGCTCCCGAGGTCGAGGCCGATCAATGATCCGCGCGCGCCCCAAAGGGCGGCGGCTTCGACGAGAGGCAGGATCGGGGCGGGCATCGGCGAAGCGTTAGCATGCGACGGAAATACTTGCATGCGGTGACATCGGGTCACGCGGTTTGCGAATTTTCAAACAGCCAAGCGTCATCGCCCGTATTCTTGGCGGCGCGGGGTACGCCGTATTCCCTTCCGTCCCCCTCGAAAAATCGAGGGGATGGCGCGCCAAGCGGCGCGTCATGCAGTCTTAAGTCACACCTTCGCGAGAAGGTGTGGCGCCTCTCGGCGCGCCATCGCGGCGTCCATACGGCGCCGGGCCGCGCTTTCTGACGGACCGTGTCACCCGGCCGTTGGCTCTGCGGTGGCGGCGCCTTTTGGGTCAACCGCACCGTTCGAGCCTCGGGCTGGCCTGACGGCCCGCCGTCAGCGAGCTCCTCGCAGGGGGTCGTAGTGCCCCCGGGCGGAGCCCCGGCGCCGCCCGAGCGCAGGAGGAGCGTTCGTCTCCTGCCCGCGGGCGCCGCATCCGATCCCGCCAACATGACGCCTCATGACAGCGCCCTCGGTGGATCGGACGCGAGCATGATAAAGCCGCGCCAGTGCGCGGGGATAAGGTCTCACGTAAATGTGATAATGTTCCTAGCGAGAGGCTTCGCCGCGACGGCGTGCTTGCCTACAAGTGTTGCGTATTCTGCCCGGCCGCCGCCGGCGCTACGGTCGCGTGCCGGGAGAATGACAATGTGGCCAAACCGCCGTTTGCTGGACCTGTTTAGAACTGATTATCCGATCGTGCAGGCGCCGATGGCGGGCGCGATGGATACCGAACTCGCGATCGCCGTGGCGCAAGCGGGCGGGCTCGGCTCGCTGCCGGCGGGCATGCTCGATGCGCAGCAATTGCGGGCGCAGGTGGAAAAATTTCGCGCCGCTTGCGGCAAACCGGTTAATCTGAACTTCTTCGCGCACAAACCGCCGGTACCGAGCAATGCGCGTGAACATGCCTGGCGCGAAAAGCTCAAGCCTTATTACGCCGAACTCGGGATCGACCCGAATGCGCCGGTGCCGTCGAGCAACCGCACGCCATTCGATGACGCGCTATGCGCCGCGGTCGAGGAACTCAGACCCAAGGTGGTGAGTTTTCATTACGGCCTGCCAGAGCCGACGCTAGTTGCCCGCGTCAAGGCGGCCGGCTGCGTCGTGATGAGTTCGGCGACTACGGTGGCCGAAGCAACCTGGCTGGAGGCGCACGGCTGCGACGCGGTGATCGCGCAAGGCGTGGAAGCCGGCGGCCATCGCGGCATGTTCCTCACGACCGATTTGTCGACGCAAAACGGCACATTCGCGCTGGTGCCGCAGATTGCCGACGCGGTCAAAATTCCAGTGATCGCGACCGGCGGCATCGGCGACGCGCGCGCGATCGTGGCGGCGCTGGCGCTGGGCGCTTCCGCCGTGCAGCTTGGCACCGCATTTCTGCATTGCCCGGAAGCGAAGATTACGCCGCCGCACCGCGCCGCGCTCAAATCCGCGCGCGACGACGGCACGGTGATAACCAATGTGATGACGGGGCGGCCGGCGCGCGGTTTCGTCAACCGCGTGATGCGTGAGCTGGGGCCGATCAGCGACATCGTACCGGAGTTTCCGCTCGCCGGCGGCGCGCTCGGCCCATTGCATGCCAAGGCGCAGGCGCAAGGTTCCGGCGATTTCTCGGCCATGTGGGCGGGGCAGGCGGCTGCGCTCGGTAGGGAGATGCCGGCAGGCGCGTTGACCGAGACGCTGGCCGAGGAAGCGCAGGCGCTGATGCGGCGGATGGCCGGGTAGTCGTTAAAGCGGTTGCATGGCCGCCAAACGGCGCTATCTCTTCGGCACAGGCATCCGAAGAGGCGTCCCATGCACACCCATTCCATCGAGCCCTGGCAGCACGGCCACGTGTTTCTCGGCGCCAAGCACGACCGCCACGAGCGGCGCACCTGGTTCGTGGTGGCGCTCACCGCCGCCATGATGGTGGCGGAGATCGTCGGCGGCACCATGTTCGGCTCGATGGCGGTGGTGGCCGACGGCTGGCACATGTCGACCCATGCCGGTGCACTCGCGATTGCGGCGCTCGCCTACCGCTTCGCGCGCCGCCACGCACACGATCCGCGCTTCACCTTCGGCACCGGCAAGATGGGCGAGCTGGCGGCGTTTTGCAGCGCGGTGATCCTCGCTTTGATTGCGGCGGCGATCGGCTACGAGGCGCTGACGCGGCTCTATGCGCCGGTCGTCATCCATTTCCGCGAAGCGATCGCGCTGGCGGTGGTGGGCCTGGCGGTCAATCTGGCGAGCGCTTGGGCTTTGTTCGACGAGGATCATCATCACGGCGCGCATGCGCATGACGACCATGATCACGACGACCATGATCACGACCACGAGCATGAGCATGACCATGGGCATCATCATCACCACGCGCACGATTCCAATATCCGCGCGGCTTACGTGCACGTGCTGGCCGACGCGCTGACCTCGGTGCTGGCGATCGTCGCGCTCTCCTGCGGGCTCGCGTTTGGCTGGGTCTGGCTCGATCCGCTGATGGCGCTGGTCGGCGTCGCCGTGATCTTAAGCTGGTCGGTCGGGCTGATCCGTTCGGCCGGCACCGTGCTGCTCGACATGGTGCCCGACCGCCGTCTTGCCGGCCGCATCCGCAAGCGGCTCGAAGTCGACGGCGACCGGGTGAGCGATCTGCATCTGTGGCGGCTCGGGCCCGGCCATGTCGGCCTGATCGCGGCGGTGGTGTCCGACCGCCCGCAGGCGCCGTCATCCTATAAAGCCCGGCTCGTCGGCATCGCCGGCCTGTCGCACGTGACGATCGAGGTGCATCTCTGCGAGGACCACGCGCGCAAGGCGGCGTAGCATTGCGACCCTAAACGACCGTCTGCTATACGCGGGCCGCATCCATTGAGGTTATTATGTCCGTCGACGCCGACACCGTCCGCCGCATCGCGCATCTGGCGCGCATCGCCGTCGCCGAGGACGAGGTCGAGCACCTGCGCGGCGAGCTCAACGCCATGCTCGCTTTCGTCGAGCAATTGCAGGAGGTCAACGTCGAGGGCGTCGAGCCGATGACCTCGGTGACGCCGATGGCGATGAAGAAGCGCGCCGACGTGGTCAACGACGGCGGCATCGCCGAGGACATCGTCAAGAACGCGCCGCAGAGCGACGATAATTTTTTCCTCGTTCCCAAAGTGGTGGAATGATGTGCATCGCCTGCGAGCTCAGCTTCTGGAACATGATCGATGCGCTGCCGCCGGAGGAGCAGGAGCGGGTCCTGCGCGCGCAGGCCGCGCGCTTTGCCTGCGATGCGCCCGAGCAGAAAGCCGCAAACCGATGCGCCGCCAATGCCGGATGAGCGCAAACCGTGAGTGATTTGAATTCGCTCACTCTGGCGCAAGCGCGCGACGGGCTGAAGAAGAAGGACTTCTCCGCCGTCGAACTCACCGACGCGCATCTCGCTGCCATGGCGAAGGCGCGCGCGCTCAACGCCTATGTGCTGGAGACGCCGGAACGTGCCGCCGCCATGGCGAAGGCGTCCGATGCGCGCATCGCCAAGGGTGAGGGCGGTCCGCTGGAAGGCCTGCCGCTCGCGGTCAAGGACATGTTCGCGACCGCAGGCGTGCGCACGACCGCCTGTTCGCACATCCTGGATAATTTCGTGCCCACCTACGAATTCCACCGTCAGCGCCAACCTGTGGCGCGACGGCGCGGTGCTGCTGGGCAAGACCAACAATGACGAATTCGCCATGGGCTCGTCGAACGAGACCTCGTATTTCGGCCCGGTGATCTCGCCCTGGCGCCGGAAAGGCGCCAACACGCCGCTGGTGCCGGGCGGCTCGTCGGGCGGCTCGGCGGCGGCGGTGGCGGCGCAACTTGTGCCTGGGCGCGACCGGCACCGACACCGGCGGCTCGATCCGCCAGCCGGCGGCCTTCACCGGCACCGTCGGCATCAAGCCGACCTACGGCCGCTGCTCGCGCTGGGGCATCGTGGCCTTTGCCTCCTCGCTCGATCAGGCCGGACCGTTCGCGCGCACCGTGCGCGACGCCGCCATCCTGCTGCGCTCGATGGCCGGCAACGATGCGAAGGACACCACCTGCGCCGATCTGCCGGTGCCGGATTACGAAGCCGCGGTCGGCAAATCGGTGAAGGGCCTGCGCATCGGCATCCCGAAGGAATACCGCCTCGACGGCATGCCGGCGGAGATCGAGAAAATCTGGCAGCAGGGCGGCGAATGGCTGAAAGCGGCGGGCGCCGAATTGGTCGAGGTGTCGCTGCCGCACACCAAATATGCGCTGCCTGCCTATTACATTGTCGCGCCGGCGGAAGCCTCGTCCAATCTCGCGCGCTATGACGGCGTGCGTTACGGCTTGCGCGTGCCAGGGCGCGACATCGTCGACATGTACGAGAAGACGCGCAGCGCCGGCTTCGGCGCCGAGGTGCGCCGGCGCATCATGATCGGCACCTATGTGCTGTCGGCCGGCTACTACGACGCGTTTTATCTGCGCGCGCAGAAGGTGCGCACGCTGATCAAGCGGGATTTCGAGGACTGCTTCAAGGCCGGCGTGCATGCCATGCTGACGCCGGCGACGCCGTCGGCGGCCTTCGGGCTGGGCGAGAAGGGTGGCGCCGATCCGGTCGAGATGTACTTGAACGACGTGTTCACGGTGACGGTGAATATGGCGGGCTTGCCCGGCATCGCGGTGCCGGCGGGCCTCGACGGGCAGGGCCTGCCGCTCGGCCTGCAATTGATCGGCCGGCCGTTCGACGAGGAGACGCTGTTTTCGGCGGCCGCGGTGATCGAGCAGGCGGCGGGCCACTTCACGCCGCAGGCCTGGTGGTGACGCGCGCGTTTATGCCGTTTTAATTTCGGTCGGCCAGGGCGATCGGCGGCAGATCCTGGTCGCCTTCGACGGTTTTCTTGCCGCCGAAATCGCCGCCGCCGAAGATAAAGAAGACGGCCGCCAAGGCGACCAGGCCGCCGACGATAAGCCCGAAATTGCCGTTGTCTTGATTCATGCTCTGCGCTCCGCTGTCTGGCCTGCCAACGCTCGCCGTCGGCAGGCGGTTCCGCCCACTGAGATGCAGAATTCGCGCCAATTGAGGGGGCGGCGCGGGCGATCGCCGCCGCGGGCGAATTCCCGTCCGCCGGCTGTGATTGAAAAGCTTGGCCGGCCGCGGTGGTAACGCCATACTCCACGCGGCTGGGAGGCTTCGGTGAGCGGAGACGGCACGCGCGCGAGCGTCCGCGAACTCTATGACGCCTATGGCCGGCGCGATTTCGAGCGCGTCGGCGCGCTGATCCATGACGATATCGACTGGATGATCTACGCGCCGGTGTCGGTGTTTCCGTTCGCCGGCCCGCGGCGCGGGCGCGCCGCGGTGCTGGAAGCCTTGGCTGCCATCGGCAAGGCGTTCGCGCTGAAAAGCTACAAGCCGGAAATCATGATCGTGGACGGCGCGCGCGCCGCGGTGATGTCGGACGTGAGCTTCGTCCAGCGCGCCACCGAGCGCATGCTGCGGTTCCGCATCGCCAATTTCCTAAGCTGGCAGGACGGCCGTCTGATCGAATTCCGCGAATTCATCAACAGCTTCGACGCGGTCGAGCAGGCGCTCGGGCGCGAGTTGCAGTTCTGATGGCCGGCGTCTTGCCGCGCGCGGCGGCGGGCTTATTTAGCAGGCGCATGATCTTTTCCGAAAACCGGTTTCCACTTTTCGGGATCATGCGCTAGGTCTAGCGCCATGAACGTGCAGAGCAAACCCGGCAAATTGATCAAGGGCGCGACCGGCGACTGGGAAGTCGTCATCGGCATGGAGGTGCATGCCCAGGTTTCCTCCAAGTCGAAGCTGTTCTCCGGCGCCGCCACCGAATTCGGCGCCGCGCCCAACAGCCAGGTCTCGCTGGTCGATGCCGCCATGCCGGGCATGCTGCCGGTGATCAACGAGGAATGCGTCAAGCAGGCGATCCGCACCGGGCTCGGCCTGAAGGCGACGATCAATCTGAAATCGGTGTTCGACCGCAAGAATTATTTCTATCCCGATCTGCCGCAGGGCTATCAGATCAGCCAGTACAAGCAGCCGATCGTGGGCGAGGGCGAGGTGATCGTCGATCTCGACGACGGCGAGGCCGTCACCGTCGGCATCGAGCGGCTGCATCTGGAGCAGGACGCCGGCAAAAGCCTGCACGAGCGCCATCCGACCATGAGCTATGTCGATCTCAACCGCTCGGGCGTGGCGCTGATGGAGATCGTCTCGAAGCCCGACCTGCGCTCGGCGCGCGACGCCATGGCGTTCCTTAGCAAGATGCGTTCGATCCTGCGCTATCTCGGCACCTGCGACGGCAACATGGAGGAGGGGAGCCTGCGCGCCGACGTCAACGTCTCGGTGCGCAAGCCGGGCGACGCCGCTCGGCACCCGCTGCGAGATCAAGAACATGAACTCGATCAATTTCATCGGCCAGGCCATCGAGCACGAGGCGCGCCGGCAGATCGAGGTCTCGAGGACGGCGGCACGATCGAGCAGGAGACGCGGCTGTTCGATCCGAAGGCAAGGGCGAGACGCGCGCCGATGCGCACCAAGGAAGAGGCGCACGACTATCGCTATTTCCCCGATCCCGACCTGCTGCCGCTGGAATTCGATGCCGCTTATGTCGAGGACCTCAAGGGCCACCTGCCGGAACTGCCCGACGAGAAAAAGGCCCGTTTCATGCGCGATTTCGGGCTTTCGACCTATGACGCCGGCGTGCTGGTGGGCGAGCACGAGACGGCCGGATTATTTGCGATGGCAAGGTGGCGATCAAGCGAGGGCGCCAGCAATTTCACAACCAATCGCAATATCATCATCGGCCCCGGGCGCGGTGTACGATAGCGGAGATTCTCGTCAGTTCAGTCGGAAAAAATAACTTCTATTGCTTCGGACCGCGAGTTACGGTGAACGAGTTATTGGTCGGCTCAACGCCGATGGATTGACATCAAAAGCTCGCCGGTAACTGCGGCGCAGCTCGGCGACCGATCCTCGACCTGATCGCCGACGGCACGATTTCCGGAAAGATTGCCAAGGACCTATTCGATATCTTTGGAGCGAAGGCGGCGATCCGCGCTCAATCGTCGAACAACGCGGCATGAAGCAGGTCACCGACCTCGGCGCGATCGAAAAGACGGTCGACGACATCATCGCCAAGCATCCGGACAAGGTCGCCGACGCCAAATCCAACCCGAAGGCGATCGGCTGGTTCGTCGGCCAGGCGATGAAGGCCTCCGGCGGCAAGGCCAGCCCGCAAGTCGTCAACGATATCCTGAAAAAGAAACTCGGACTCTGATGCGCGCGCATAGCGTCGCGCGTCCGCTGCATCGAATTCGGGTGCAGTGCGGCATTGGCGCGCCGCGATTTCGCGCGCGTGAACAAGAATTGCGACGCGAATCGCATTCGGCGGCAAAAATTTCCGCGTTGGTGACGGCGTGCGCCGCGAATCAGTTGTCACTGATTCGCTCGTTTTTGATCGATTCAGACCCGCGCGAACCGTTTTGCGCGGCAAATTGTGAAAAAAATTTTTGCCTGTGAAAATCTCGCGGCAATGCGCGCTGTCAATGCAAAACAGAGTGCGCGTGCGCGCATTTTCTGTTAGCGGCCGGCGCCGATGATCGAATGCCGTCGTTGCTAGAAATCCTTATTTCATCGGCAGTTTTGCAACATCGGCAAATTGCGCTCGACAATGCGCCGCGTGTTCGTCGCGCGCTGCATCGCGCGCGATTTGCGTTGCGTTAACCATGATGGTGCGCGTCGCGGACGCGCGCGTTACACGCTTCGTTAAGTGGAGTCACTGTTTTTTTCATTGCGCTGTAGTAAACCGAATGCAGTGCGTGTCGATCCGCGACCGTACTGATGCAGACATCCGCCATGTTTCATGGCTAGGAGGGCAGCAATGGCGAAACGTAGGAAGAAGAAAGTGGCGAAGAAGAAGAAGAAGCTCTAGGTCGATGCTTCTTCTCGATCTTCGGACATAACGTTTCGAAGATTGCGTCATACGGGCCGGTGCGCGTGACGGAGCGACGAGAGCAATGCGGTTGTTCCGCGGCGCGCCGGTTCCGATGACGACAGAGGGCGTCGGCGAGACATCAGGTCTCGCCGACGCCCTCGGTACGTCTGGATCGAAAAGTTCGGCGCGCGCGATTGCTTCTTGCAATCTGCGCATGATCTTTCCGCGATAAGCCGATTTCAAGCTTTTTGGATCATGCGCTAGCCGCCCTTGAGGCGCTTGTTGCACGCGCTCCAATATTGCGGCCACTTCATTCCCTTCTCGATCTTGCCGGCGGCCTTGGCGGCCTTCCATTCGGCGCCGCATTTCTTCAGCGCTCGCGCTCGGCGAGTTGCGCCGCGTCGGCGGCTTCTTCATCTTGGTCTGCTTCTTCTCCGGCGCCGGCGTTTGCGCGGTCTGGCGGTCGGCGATCAGTGCGGCAGCGGCGCGGCGATCAGGCCGGCCGCCAGCAGGGCGGCGAACAGTATTCTGGACATTAATCCCCCCATATTGTTCGGGGCTGCCAGCGTCGCGGCCGCGATGGCCGGAGCCTGCAACCCTGAAACCAGAATATCGAGCAGAGGTTGCAGGCGTCCAGTAGCGGGAAGCGGTGAAGCGGAAAACGGCGGCCTGCCAAGCCGTTATGTGTGTTGCGGTTTAGCGCGGCCGGCCTTAGGTCTGACGGCGGCTTTTCCGAAACTGAAGGGGCAGGGAGCAGGGCAATGGCGCGTGCGAAGGGCAAGCGGACCGCGAAATCGAAGCCGGCGGGCAAGGCAAAGTCGAAGGCCAAAGCGGCCAAAAAATCGGCGAAGCCGATCGAGCTCTATTACTGGCCGACGCCGAACGGCTTCAAGATTTCGATCATGCTGGAAGAGTGCAAGCTGCCCTACACCATGATCCCGGTGAACATTTCGAAGGGCGAACAGTTCAATCCGGACTTCCTCAAAATCTCGCCGAACAACCGCATGCCGGCAATCGTCGATCCGGACGGCCCCGGCGGCAAGGCCATCTCGATCTTCGAGTCCGGCGCCATCCTGCAATATCTCGGCCGCAAGACCGGCAAGTTCTATCCGCGCGACGAGCGGGCGCGCGTCGAGGTCGAGCAGTGGCTGTTCTGGCAGATGGGCGGCATCGGGCCGATGGCGGGGCAGTTGCACCACTTCAAGAACTACGCGGTGGAGACGCTCACCTACGCCATCAACCGCTACACCAACGAAATGAACCGGCTCTACGGCGTGATGAACATCCGCCTCAAGGACCGCGAATTCATCGCCGGCAAATATTCCATCGCCGACATGGCGATCGTCGGCTGGGCCAATGGCTGGGAGCGGCATGGCCAGGACATCAACCAGTTCCCGCACTTCAAGCGCTGGCTGGAGACCATGAAGGCGCGCCCCGCGGTGCAGCGCGGCATGGCGCTCGGCCTCGAGCTGCGCAAGGGCATCGACATGAAGGATCCCAAAGTGCAGGCGGTGCTGTTCGGGCAGCGGGCAAGGGCGGGGTGAAGCCTTCTCTGTCGTCATGGCCGGGCTTGTCCCGGCCATCTCGCTCAGGAAGGCCAAGCAGCCGGATTGTTAAGACGCGCATGCGTCCCTTAAGCGGGGTCACCGGGACAAGCCCGGTGACGACAAGCGTTGTCAATTCGCGCGCTTCCAAGTGTGGCCCTTGCACAGCACCTTCAGCACGCAGCCTTCCACCTTGGCGGTGCTCTCGCTCTGCACCTGGAAGCTCGCCTGGTAGGTGCGGCCGTCGTCGGCGTTATAAATCCGGCCGGACCATTGGTTCGGGCCGCTCGGCGCCAAGCCGTTGGCGACCGTCAAGCCGATGAGCGGCCGCGCGCGCTTGGCCGGATCGGGATTGTGAATATCGGTTTTCGGCTTGCCGGTGTCGGGGTCGATCGGCTCGTTGAGCCAGACCACCGTGCCGCACAGCTTGCCGCCGCAATCGGTGAGGCGGACCTTGGTGCCGCCGTCCTGCGACAGCCAGGTTCCCTCCGGCTCGCCGGCGAGCGCCGCACTCGACATTAACAGCAGGCCGATCGCGGCCGCGGTTACGAACTTCATCAACGCAAGTCTCCGTTCTCGTTGGCGCCCCACCATGAGATAGCGCCGGTGGTTAGTTCAAGCTGAATCATAGCGGTTAGCAATCCGTCACCATGCCAGGCGAACCGTCATTTTGCGGCGGTATTACGGCATTTTCGACGTCGGGCGCGCCGGCCTCGCCCGCGCTTCTTCATCATCGATTCATCGCGATGCTTAAACTGTCATTCAAATTTTCTCGCCCATGATCGCGGCGTTCGGTGGCAACGCACCGGGCAACAGGACAGCGATCGGCCGCGGGGCGCGAGCCGGTCGCCACAAAAAGGGGAGGCCGACATGGCCATCGAAATCGCGGCGGCGACGTCCGCCATGGAGACTACCGATGCGCGCGGCTGCTTTGCGCTCGGCATGATCTACTCGGCCGGCGCCGGCGTCGCCGTCGATCTGATCGAGGCGCACAAGTGGTTCAACATCGCGGCCACGCGCGGCCACGCCGAAGCGGCGCGGCTGCGCCGCGAAATCGCCGAGCAGATGGCCGACGCCGAGATCGGCCGCGCCCAGCGCGCGGCGCGCGATTGGCTCAAGAGCCATCCGCAGGCACCGGCGCCAGCACCGGCCATTCGCGCCGCGGCCTGACGCCTGAGCGCACGCGCGGTTCAACCTGCGGCAACGAAACGCTCCAGTTCGCTGCGCAACGTCGCGATCACGCTCGCCCAGTCGGCGAGCGCCGGTTGCCGGAACAGCCGCGCCTGCGGGTACCATGGGCTGCGCCCGCTGATTTGCGCTTGCTCCTGCGCGGAATCCTGTTCCCGCTTTTCGGGATCAAGCGCGGGCGTCCAGCGCCAGTCCGGCGCGAACGGCAACAGCACCCAGAGCGGACGTCCGAGCGCGCCGGCAAGATGCGCCACCGCGGTGTCGACCGCGATGGTGAGATCGGCGAGTGCCGCGACGGCCGCCGTGTCGGCCATGTCGGCGAGATCTTCGCCCAGTGGCATGACGTTGGCATGGCGCGCGAGAATGCTCGGCATCTTGCGCGCGCAGCTCGCGCTGCACGCTCAGGAAGGAAACGCCGTCGAGCGACAGCAGCGGTTCGAGCAGCGCCAGATCGATCGAGCGGTTGCGGTCATTGGGGTGGCTGGCATTGCCGGCCCAACTCAGGGCCACGCGCTTGCCCGGCAGCGCCGTGAGGCGCGGCCGCCATTTCGCCAGACGGCTCTCGTCCGCGTGCAGGTAAGGGATGCCGGCGGGAATGGTCGCCGCCTCGGTCTTGAGCGCCAGCGGCAGGCTGCCGAGCGGACAATGCACGTCATAGGCGGGAAGTTTTTCCCCGCGCGCGTGGCAGGACGCGACGCCGTCGAGGCCCGTCAATAGGCCTTTCAATTCAGCCTGGACCTCGAGCACGACCGTGGCGCCGCTGCGCGCCAAGAGCGGCGCGTAGCGCGCGAACTGGATGGTGTCGCCCAGGCCCTGCTCGGCATGCAGCAGGATGGTCTTGCGCGCGAGCGGATATTCGCCGAGCCAGAGCGGGCGGCCGTACCCGCGGCGCGCGTCGCTCATGCCGGTGCGCTTCCAGCGCCATTCGTATTGCTCGAAGCCGCGGCCGAGGTCGCCCAGCCTGAGCAGGCTGAGCGCCTGATTGAAATGGGCGTCGGCATAGTCTTTTTGCCGCGCGATCGCCTGGCCGAAACTGCCGACCGCGTCGGCGGGCCGGTTGAGCGCCTGCAGCGCGCTGCCGCGATTATTCCAGGCCTTGGCATGGTCGGGGGCGACGGCGAGGGCGCCATCGAAGGCGGCGATCGCCTCTTCATAACGGCCGAGCGCGGACAGCGCGTTGCCGCGGTTGTACAGCGCGGCCGGATGCCCCGGCATCAGCGCCAGCGCGGCGTCGAAATCGGCGAGCGCCGGTGCCGTGCGGCCGAGCGTTGCGAGCGCGCTGCCGCGGCTGAGCAGGGCATTGCCGTTGCGCGGATTGCGCGCCAGGACCTGCTCGAAGCTGGCCAGCGCCTCCTGCGGGCGGTTGAGCGTGAGCAGCGCGTTGCCGCGATTGAGCAGCGCGTCCGGGTCGTCCGGCCGCAGCGCCAGCGCCTTGTCGAGGCAGCCAAGCGCCTCGGCGTCACGCTTGAGCGCGTGCAGCACGTTGGCGAGATTGAGCCAGGCATCGGGCGCTTTGGGATTGAGCTTGAGCGCGGCCGACATCAGCCGGTAGGCCTCGCCCATCTGGCCCGCCTGCGCTTTCGCCAGCCCGAGCAGATGCAGCGCGTCGAAATTTTCCGGCGCCGCTTTCAGCACGCGCGCGTAAAGCTTCTCGGCTTCGCGCAGCCGCCCCTGCCGGTGCAGGGCGACGGCGTCTTTTATGGTCTGCGGCAGGTTGAAAGGGGAGTGCGGCGCCATGGCGCGCGATATGGCCCCGCTTCATCCCGGCGCGCAAGCATATCGGCGACGTCATCGGGCCCGGCCCGATGCGGGCGATGTGCAGCCATCGAGCCCTCGTCAATCGTCGCGATGCTTACGCGCGCGTTTGGCGTGCGGCTCGCCGGAGCCGGTGTAAAACTGGTTCCGCTCGCAGGATCCGCCTGCGCCGGAAATTGCCGCGCGGCACTGTTCGAGCGTGACGAAGCCGCAATTGGTGCCGTTGCCGCCGCCTCGGCCGCCGTAATACGCGCACCATTTGTAGGGATCGGCCTGGCCGGCCGTCGGCGTGAACACGGCCACTCCCGCAAGCGCGGTGAGCGCGAGAAGCATAGAACATAGTCTGCGCATCGGACGTCTCCCGGTCATACGTTCACATGTAAAACAATTCACCCGCGGCATGCATGGCCACGTGGGCGGGTCGTTCGGCGGGCAGTGTAGAACAAGTTGCGTTCACAAGAACCGCTAATTCCGCCGACACCGCCCCCGCTCGGAGTTAATTCACATTGCGTGCGTTAACCCGCGAACGGGTGTTTTAGTTCGGCCCTTGCAAAAATTTATGGGGCCGGGCGAAGCGCCGTCAGCCCTGCCGCCCCATGGCTGGTATGCCGGCTTAGGCATTGAGGGCGGCTCGGATTCGCCGGGGCCGCAGGTCAGGTTTGACGTGGAATTGCCGAACGCATAAGGATTTCCGCACGCGGAGCTGTGGCCGAGTGGCTGAAGGCGGCGGTTTGCTAAACCGTTATACGCTCCAAAGGCGTATCGAGGGTTCGAATCCCTCCGGCTCCGCCAGCCTTCCGGCTTTATCGAACCCAATTTTGGCGCGCATCGCCGCGCGCGCGGAGCGGTTCCAAGCCTTCCGTTCCGCCACGGTTAAGTGGCTGATTTTCCTAAAATAGTCTTCGCAAGACAGTCACCGGCCGGCGCCGGTTTCTGCCCCAGCCAAGAGGGGCGCCGCGCCTGTCGTCATCGGCGCAACCGCATCGTTTTCCGAGCGGGTCGAGGTGGCGCTACGGGGCGAATTGGTCGCGCAAAGTTTTTACTCGTTCGCACATTTGCGCCCACGTGTTGTCGCAATCCGTTTCGTCTTTTCCGGCGCCGTCAGACCGAAACCGGTCAGTGAGAAATGTTGCACATGACGCATGTCGTCGCGCCCGATCGAAATAAATTTGGCGACAGCTATTTTGTGGGAGGCGCGCCATCGCGTGCCCGATGCGAGATTCGAAATCCGGCAACATGCGAAAGCGCGCTGGGCGCCGATCGGCGCGAACGCCATGAGACGAAAGCGCCGATTGCACGCGATGGTCGATGAGAATATTTGCCGCCGAACAACTATCCGCGAGCGACGATCGCGATGTCGAATTCTCTGAGCCATGCGTTCGGAATTTTCGGCGGAAGAGTTCATCGACATGTGGAAACGCAATCGAACTCGCGGTTTCCGCGTTGCCATTCGTCTGAGATCACTGGCGCACTTTCTTGCAAACCGAGCCGCGAGTCGGCCATTCGTCAGCACTGTCGTCGCGCTGGCGGTACAGTTTACGGCTCATAGTGCCGGTGCACCGATCATTTTCTCGCCGAACCGAGGCTTAGCTGCGATCGATCGCCGTTGGAATCACAACAACTCGACCTGGGACTCGCCGGATGTCTTCCAAACCATGGAACTGGGCGGGCGGCGCGAATCGTTGCTGCCGATTCCCGGAAATCCACCGGCTATTGGAAGATTTGGCGAATTTGGCGGAGGATTGAGACTTGCCTCGGAATTGGGCTTTCCGGCCGGGCGGGTGGGTTGAAATCGGGCCGAAATCGCCCGATTTCGAGAGAAATTAGTGGTATAAAATCTTTCCGGCAGGTTTTTCCGGCCGTGCGCGCGCTTTGGCTCCGCTCCATAACATATTGAAATTACGTTGAAATACCAAGCGTAGCCAAAGTGAACCAGGGCGCAGGCGGGCTTTCAGGCGGGTCCCTCAAATTTGCGTGTTTTTTGCGCAACACTCTGTTGAAAAGTGTTCCCGGCAGCTGTGGGAATGGCGCTTCTTCATTGCGCCTCCGACCCCATTCGTTAATGTCTATGAAGCGACGGAGGGGGGCATCCCCGTGTGTCGCGCTTTCCGGGTTGACGGATCGCACCGGGTGTTACGCCCATTTGTTTGGGTTGATCGCGTGGTGTGAAAAGTTTCTCGGCCAGCGGGGAGTCAAGGGGAAGTTCCATCGGTGCTGTCGCACTAGGCGGATACGGAACCCTCTCACGATTAACAACGTTTGGAGGTTCAAGATGAAGATGGTGAAAAGCCTTCTCCTTGGTTCCGCAGCGGGCGTCGTTGCGATGACAGGGGCCCAGGCCGCCGATCTTCCCGTCAAGGCCAAGCCGGTCCAGTACGTGAAGATTTGCAGCCTGTATGGCGCGGGGTTCTGGTATATTCCGGGAACCAATACGTGCATCAAGCTGGGCGGCTGGATCCGCACCGAATACATTGTTAATGCGGGCGGTTCGTTCAATCCGAACAAGAGTTCACACCTTCGATCGCTCGAATGGTGATAATCACCATCCGCACCCGCGGCATTATGACGTGGGATGTGCGCGAGCAGACCGAATACGGCACGCTACGCGGCTATATCGCCGGCGGCTGGCAGACGTCTAGCGGCAACGCACAAACTCAATACGCGGCTCCCTCAACCTATTATGCTCCGCGCGCGTTCATCCAGTTTGCGGGCTTCACTCTGGGTAAGGCGACGTCGTTCTACGGCATCATGGCCACGCCGCTCTATTCGAACACCACCAACGTGTGGGGTGCTGACACCGGCGGCAGCGGCAAGATCGTCTGGGGTTACACCGCCCAGTTCGGCAATGGCCTGTCGGCGAGCATCGCGCTCGAAGATCCGGCGTACGCTCAGAATACGGGCTTCACTAATACTTCGTATGTTGGCAACCCGCAGATTCCGGACCTTGTGGCTAACATGAATCTCGACGCCACCTGGGGCCAGGCGATGATTATGGGCGCGTTGCATCAGCTCAATGCGCAGGGCACCGTCGCAACCAACGTCTATCCGGACGACAAGGTTGGCTGGGCGGTCGGCGGCGGCATCAAGCTCAAGCTGGACATGATCAGCCCGGGCGACCACGCTACGGTTGAAGCGAGCTACAGCGAAGGCGCGATCAACTATGTGGGTAGCGGCATCGGCAACTTCTCCTGGTGCCATGATCACAGCGCTAATTGCGGTATAGGCATTGCGTCCGACGCTACATGGACCGGTTCGGGTAATGGTAGCCTCTCGCTGACCACGGCATGGGACATTGTTGCCGGTTACTCGCATACGTGGAACCCAAACTGGAAAACGTCGGTGTACGCCACCTACGGCGAGGTCAGTTACCCCAACGATGCTGTGTTGACGACCAGCAAGGCGGGTAACTGGAACTACAGCCAGATCAGCTCGCGTACGGTCTGGAACCCGGTCAAGAACCTCGATCTGAGCCTCGAAGTGATGTACCAGAATCTGGGCACCGCCCAGGTTACTGGCTGCCCGTGCACAGCAGTCACTTCGCCTGCGATGACCAGAGCGCCTGGTCGGGCATCCTGCGCGCGCAGTATAACTTCTATCCCTGATCGGATAGTCGTGAGTTGAAGTTAGCCACCCCCGGCGGGAAACCGCCGGGGGTGTTGCTTTTTCGCGTCGATTGAAAACTCGAAAATCAGGCGTACGGCGGCGCGGTTCGCTCCGAAGCGGGTGCGTCCTCGCAGCGGTCCGCGAAGTCCGCGATTCGGGCGATCACGTCGGTTTCCGCCAACAGCGGCGCATGGCCCTGATCGGGCACCTCGATGCTTTCCAGCGTGGCGCGGCGCGCCCGCATCGCCTCGACCGTGGCGGCCGACAGGATGTCGGAATTGGCGCCGCGGATCACCATCACCGGCCTATGGCCGAGCGCATCGAACTCCTTCCAGAGCGGCGGAAAGGGCTTTTCGAAGTCGACCCCTTCGAGGGTCTTGGCGAGGTTGACGTCATAGGTCGGCACCAGGGCGCCATTTTCCTGGCGGAAGCTGCGGTGCGCGGCGGCCAACCAGTCAGCGGGCCCGAGCTTGGGAAATTGCGCGTCGAACAGGCGGCGCAGGATTTCGCCGCCTTCCTCGAAAGATCTCGGCTGCGGCAGCTTGCCGACGTAACCCTTGATCCGCATCAGCCCCTTCGGTTCGATCACCGGACCGATATCGTTGAGCACGACCCCCGCGATCGCGGTCGGCCGCACCGCCGCCAGCAGCATGGCGAGGATGCCGCCGCGCGAGGTGCCGACGAAAATCGCGTGCGCGGCGTCGAGCGCGGCGAGCACCGCGAGCACATCGGCCAGCTCGACCTGGAAATTGTAATTGGCCGGATCGCGGTCGTACTCGGATTGGCCGCGGCCGCGATAATCCAGCGCAATGACGCGGCGCGGCCGGTCGCTACGGCTCGACAGCGCTTGCGCCAGCGTATCGAAATCCGCCGCCGTGCGGGCGAGGCCGGGCAGGCAGACCACCGGTAGACCGCCGCTGCTGCGCCGGCCATGGCAACGCGCATGCAGCCGCAAGCCATCGGGGGCGGAGATGAAGACGGAGGTGACGTCGGGCATATCCGGTCTGCTTGCGTGATGAGCCCGTTACCCTAGCGTCAGGGCCGACCCGGCTGTCATTCCCCGCGCCGGCGCGGAATCCAGCCACCATGGCAGGCGGCGGCAGCGCAGGCGGGCAACCGAAGGGGGTTAATTCGTGGCGCCGCGCCTGAGATCGGCCTCGATCATCAGCTTGCTGCCGCCGCCGAAGCGGGCGCGATAGACCTGCAGGTTCTCCATGATCCGCTCCACGTAGTTGCGGGTCTCGGAGATCGGGATGCGCTCGACCCAGTCGACCGGATCGACCCGGGGATCGCGCGGATCGCCATAGGCGGCGATCCACTGCCGCACGCGGCCGCGTCCGGCATTGTAGCCGGCGAAGGTGAGGAGATAGGAGCCGTTGTATTCGCCGAGCAGGTTGGAGAGTTCCGCCGTGCCGAGCTGCATGTTGTAGACGGGATCCTTGAGCAGGCGGGCGCGATCGAATTTCACCTTGTATTTCCGGGCGGTATCGATGCCGGCCGCCGGCGTCACCTGCATCAGGCCCATGGCGTGGGCGACCGAGACGATCTTCTGGTTGAAGTGGCTCTCCTGGCGGGCGATCGAATAGGTCACCGCCGGCTCGATCGGCGGCGCGATCGGCTTGAAGTCCGGCAGGCCGACAATCGGATAGGCGTAATAGTCGAGCGGCAGGCCACGGTTATAGGCGCTCTGGCCGAGCAGCAGCATGGCGCGGCCATCGTTGTGCCTGCCGGCGACTTCGGCCAGCGCCGCCAGACCGCCGACATCGGTGCCGCTGTCGCCGAGTTCGGCAAAGATCGACGCCAGCATGTCGCGTTCATCGAGCGCATAGAGAATTTCCGCCGCGCGCACGACTTCGAGATTGTCGAGAATGCGCCGATCGGGCGGCGCGAACGACGGCGGGCCGCGCAGGCCAAGCTCGGTGAAGCCCAGCCGCGCGCGCGCCAACTGGCCGTAATAAGTCGCGGTGTATTGCGCCGCCATCTCGTAATAGGCCTTGGCCTGCGCGCGCTGCCCCATGGCATCGGCCGCGCGCCCCTGCCAATAGCCGCCGCGGGCCAGCGCGTGCGGACTGGCGGTGCCTTGCGTGATGTGCGCGAAATGGGCGGCGGCGGTCGCCGGGTCGTGCAGATAGCGCAACGCGATCCAGCCGGCGGTGAATTGCTGGTCGACGCGGTGGTTGCCCGGCGGCGGCGCGGCGGCGTCGCGCGCCAAGCGATAGGCGGTGCGCGGATCGCCGGCGTCGAGCAACTTGCGCACCAGGATGCGCCGCTCCACCCACCATCGATCCGTATCGACCAGCGCTTCCGGGTCTTGCGCGACGGTCAGGATCAGCTTGGCGGCTTCCTCCGGTTTGTCTTCGCGGCGCAGCCACTGCGCGCGCGCGAAAATGTAACCGGGATCGCTGCGAGCCGCCGCCGGCACCGCATCGAGCAGCGCCTTGGCCTTTGTCAGCCGCCTGATCACCGCCGCGCGGGCGTGGCCGATCGCCAATTCGTCGCCGCCGAGCCGGCTGGCGGCGCGCATGCCGGCCTCGACGTCGTCGTCGAAAAATCGGCTCTCCATGCGCGCCTTGTGATCGGCGCGCGTGAGCAGGCCGCCGAACATTTCCAGCGCCTTGTTTTCGGTGTCGGCGCTGCTGTCGTCGTAGCGCCAGGCGTGGCGCACCAAGGCGGTCGCGCCCTCGCGGTCGCCCTTGGCGAGCAGGGCATGCGCCAGCATGAAACGGCCCTTGGCGGTGGTCGGCTTATGGCCGGCGAAAAACGCAAGCACCGTGGCGTCGTCGACCGCCGTCGTTCCACAATGCATTCTCGGCGCGGCGGCGGAACAGGCGCGCGTGCGGCCAGCTCGGATTGGCATTCACGAAGGCGGCGTAGCGCTGGAACGTCGGATGCGTGCTGTTGTCGCGCAGGATGACCCATTCGGCCAGCTTGCGCGCGACCGGATCGCGGATGCTTTGCTCGGCGGCGTTGGCGTCGGCATCCTTGCCCTTGCGGGCGGCTGCGATCACCTGCTTTACCGCCGCGATGTCGTCGGGCGCGGTGGCTCTGCTCGCCGCCACCGCGAACGGCCCGGACACCGGACGCACGATCGGCGTGGTGGTGGTGGCGCGGCGGGCGCTTGGCGCGGCGCGCGCGCCCACACTGGCCTGCGCGAGGGCCGACCGAGCGGCGGCCGGCAGTGGGCGTTTGCGCGGCAGCGGGACCTTGCGGGCGACCGGCGTGGCCGCTTTCTTGGCGGCATGGGCGGCCGGCCGCGGCTGCGGTTGGGCTAGTTTTTTCGGTGCCGCCGCGGCGGCTTGCGCGCAGAGGGCGCCAGCCGCCGCGAGCGCCAGAGCGATGCCCCAGCGGTTCCGCTTAGTTGCGTTCATTCAACCCTTGCCCGGTCTCTTTCGCCCTTGAGTCCGACTCAATGGCGGCCCCTTCCTCCCATTAGGCCATTATCGGCGTGGAAGGACACCTGGAATCCCAGTGGCTTCGATGGTGGCCGAAAAGAGGGGCAAAAGCGGGGCGGGGGCCGTTTATGGCCTGCCGGAGGGCTTTCATCGCCCCTTGCGACCCGATATCTATTGGGGGGCGCCGCAGCCCTGTGGAGAAGTCGTGCCATGACCGCCAAGACGAGCTTCCGAGGATCGTTCACCGCGCTCGTCACGCCGTTCAAGAACGGCGCGCTCGACGAGAAGGCGTTCCGCGACCTGGTGGACTGGCAGATCGCCGAAGGCACCAATGGCCTGGTGCCGGTCGGCACCACCGGCGAGAGCCCGACGCTGTCGCATGACGAGCACAAGCAGGTGGTGGAGTGGTGCGTCGATCAGGCCGACGGCCGGGTGCCGGTGATCGCCGGCGCCGGCTCGAACTCGACCGCCGAGGCGATCGAATTGTCGCAGCACGCCGAGCAGGCCGGCGCCGACGCGGTGTTGATCGTGACGCCCTATTACAACAAGCCGACCCAGGAGGGGCTCTATCAGCACTACAAGGCGATCAACGACCGGATCGGCATCCCGATCATCATCTACAACATTCCCGGCCGCTCGGTGATCGACATGTCGGTCGACACCATGAAGCGGCTGTTCGAGTGCAAGAACATCGCCGGCGTGAAGGACGCCACCGCCAATATGGTGCGGGTGTCGCAGCAGCGCGCCACGGTCGGCCTCGACTTCAACCAGCTCTCCGGCGAGGACGCCACCTGTCTCGGCTTCATGGCGCATGGCGGTCACGGCTGCATTTCGGTGACCTCGAACGTGGCGCCGCGGCTGTGCGCCGAGTTTCAGGGCGCCTGCCTGAAGGGCGATTACAAGACCGCGCTCAAGCTGCAGGACAAATTGATGCCGCTGCATCAAAATCTGTTCATCGAGACCAATCCGGCGCCGGCCAAGTATGCGCTCTCGGTGCTCGGCAAGTGCGCCGACACCGTGCGGTTGCCGATGGTGCCGCTCAGCGAGAAGTCGAAGGCGGTGGTGCGCGAGGCCATGGTGCACGCCGGGCTGATCAACTGACCGTTGCGCGGGCAAGCGCGCGGATTCCATATCGTGTCGGGGGGACGTCATGCTCGAGGAATTCAAAAAATTCGCGTTGCGCGGCAATGTGGTCGATCTCGCCATCGGCGTGATCATCGGCGCGGCCTTCGGCGCCATCGTGAACTCGATGGTCGCCGACATCATCATGCCGGTGGTCGGGGCTGTCAGCGGCGGCCTCGACTTCTCGAACTATTTCATTCCGCTCTCGTCCAAGGTCACCGCCGCCACGCTGATCGAGGCAAAAAAGCAAGGCGCCGTATTGGCTTGGGGAAATTTTCTCACCATAACGCTTAACTTTGTCATCATCGCCTTCGTGCTGTTCCTGGTGATTCGCGCCATGACCCAGATGATGCGCAAGGAAGCAGCCAAGCCGGCACCGCCGTCCAAGCAGGAAGAACTGCTGACCGAGATCCGCGATCTGCTGAAATCGCGCTAGCCCGCTCGCTCGAGCGTGGCGGCGACATTGCACCGCGCGAACGCGTGCTAGATCGGGTCGAGAAAAACGAGCGAGCCATGCCGCGCCTTGACACTGGCGATTTCGTCCTCATGGAAGAAGAAAAAATTGTTGATCCTGATCTTGCCTTTCATCGGATTATCGAGTGGCTGAAAAGCCTCCGGAGAAAATATGGCGGCCGGCAGCAGAACATTTTGCAGGATGAAATAGCCAAGATAGCCGTATTCTCGCAGTAAAGCGGCCGTACGTGGAATGCAGCCGCTGTTGTGCACTTCGTCCAGCTCGACATACAGGCACGGCTTTTGTTGTTGCAGCATTATTGCGGCGCCCCGAATGACTGCCTGTTCGTGTCCTTCAACGTCGATTTTAACGAAGCCGACATTGCTGAGTTGCAAATTGTCGAGACGCGTGGTTTCCACCTCGTACTCGTTTATTTTCTCCGTCGTGGGAAGGTTGGCAACCCACGCATTGGCCACTTCGAGCGTGCTGCAGCCGGGAAAATTGACCGGCACCCGCAGCCTCGCCTTGCCGACCTGGTCGGACAAGGCAAGATCGCAGATCGTAACGCGTCTGTCTTTGGCGTATTTCTTGCGCAACGCCGCTGCCAGGAACGGTATCGGCTCGAAAGCGATGACGCCCTGCGATCGGTCCAAAATGAGGTCGGTATAGGCGCCCCGATGGGCGCCGATATCGAGAGATATTTTTTGTCGATCGCAAAGATTGACGATGAAGTCTCGCTCGTAATTGAGAAGCTTGAAGGCGTGCCTGCGCAGTCGTAATTTTATGTACTCATACAGTCCGGGACAGACGACCTTTAAGGCCACTCTAAATTTCATTTGCTCGCAACTCATTTTGATGCATTCTGAAAAAAGTAGCACTGGCCGGCACCTGCGACAACCGTGCCCGCCACAGTTTCGAGAGCGATGGATAGTCGTTTCATGACCGATGTAACCGCACTGCCGCGCTCGATCGGCTAAGCCATGGCCGCTAAGCCCGAGCGCCGGTTCAAGGTGGTCGCCGACAACCGCAAGGCGCGCTTCAACTACGAGATCGGCGAGACCTACGAGGCCGGCATCGCGCTCACCGGCAGCGAGGTGAAATCGCTGCGCGCCGGCAAGGCCACCATCGCCGAATCCTATGCCGACGCGCGCGGCGGCGAGATCTGGCTGATCAACGCCAATATCCCGGAATACCTGCAGGCGGCGCGCTTCAATCATCTGCCCAAGCGGCCGCGCAAATTGCTGCTGCATGCGCGCCAGATCGACAAGCTCGCCGGCGCGGTCGAGCGCGAGGGCATGACCATCGTGCCGCTCAAGCTCTACTTCAACGAGAAGGGAAGGGCGAAGCTGGAGATCGCGCTGGCGCGCGGCAAGAAACTGCACGACAAGCGCGAGACGCTGAAGAAGCGCTCCTGGGAGCGCGAGCGCGGGCGGCTGATGCGGCAGAAAGGCTGAGCGTCATGGCATCGCAGCGTCACATCGGCATGCTGATTTTCCCGCGCCTCACGCAGCTCGACATGACCGGGCCGTACGAAGTGCTGGCGCGGCTGCCGAACACCACCGTCGATCTGGTGGCGCGCACGCGCGACCCCGTCACCACCGATCGCGGGATGCAGATCGTGCCGACCGCGACCTATGCCGATTGTCCGCCGCTCGACGTGGTGATGGTGCCGGGCGGTCCGGGCCAGCAGGACCTCATGGAAGACGAGGCGGCGCTGGAATTCCTGCGCAAGCAAGCGGCGGGCGCCAAATACGTCACCTCGGTCTGCACCGGCTCGCTGGTGCTGGGCGCCGCCGGGCTGCTCAAGGGCAAGCGCGCCACTTCGCATTGGGCGGCGCTCGAGCATTTGAAGCTGCTCGGCGCCATTCCGGTCAGCGAAAAAGTCGTGATCGACGGCAATATCGTCACCGGCGCGGGCGTCACCTCCGGCATCGATTTCGCGCTCACGCTCGCCGCTATGCTCGAGGGCGAGCCGGTGGCGCGCGAAATCCAATTGCAGATCGAATATGACCCGAGCCCGCCGTTCAATTCCGGCTCGCCGGACAGCGCGGCCCCCGCGACGCTCGCAGCGGTCAAGGCGCGTCTTGCCAAGTTGAGCGAGGAGCGGCGGGCCGTCGCGGCACGGGTCGGGCAAGAAACTCGGAGTTTAAGATCATGCCGCTGCCGACCCAGCTCGACCATTGCGTCATCCATGTTTCCGACTGGGAGCGATCGAACCAGTTCTACACGCAGGTGATGGGCGCCGAATTGGTGGCGCGGCCGGTGGGCTTTGCCTATCGCTTCGGCGACAAGCAGCTCAACGTGCACGGGCCGGGCGTCAAGCCGGCGGAGGTGGCGCGGCTGCCGGTGCAGCCGGGCAATTCCGATCTTTGCTTCGAATGGCGCGGGCCGATTGCGGATGCGATCGCCCATCTCAAAGCGCACGGCATTGCGATCGAACGCGGGCCGCTGCAACGGTTCGGCGCCAAGGGGCCGGGCACCTCGGTCTATTTCCGCGATCCGGACGGCTCGTTGATGGAATTCATGAGTTACAGCGCATGATCCCGAAAAGTGGGAACCGGTTTTCGGATAAGATCATGCGCAAATGTAATGGAGATCAGAAGTGACCGAAGCGCCCGGCATGCATAATCCGAACGTCCTGCCGCCCGACATTCCGGCGCCACAGGACGACGGCGGCGCCCGCCATCTCCCCGGCATGAAGCTGCCGGACGTCGCGCTGCCGGCGACCGACGGCGCGCAAGTCAATTTGTCGAAGCTCAAGGGCCGCACCGTCATTTATATCTATCCGCGCACCGGCGTGCCGGGCGTCGATCTGCCGCCCGGCTGGAACGATATTCCCGGCGCGCGCGGCTGCACGCCGCAGTCCTGCGGCTTCCGCGACCATTTCGGCGAGCTCAAGCGGCTGGGCGTTCAGCAGCTCTATGGGCTGTCGACGCAGGACACCGCCTATCAGCAGGAAGCGGCCACGCGCCTGCATCTGCCGTTCGCGATCTTGTCGGACGCGAAACTGGCGCTCACCAAGGCGCTCAGGCTGCCGACCTTCACGACGTCCGGCATGACGCTGCTCAAGCGCATGGCGCTGGTCATCGACGACGGCGTGATCACGAAGGCGTTCTACCCGGTGTTCCCGCCCGACAAGAATGCCGAAGAAGTCATCGCTTGGCTTCAGGCGTCGAGATAAGCGCGCACGCTCGAAAACACCTTGCGGAACATCTCCGGCGTGAGCACGCCGGTGTTGGTGTTGTAGCGCGAGCAGTGATAGCTGGAAAACAGCGCGATCTCGCCCAGTATGTGCTTGCCGCCATGCTTGAACGGCGTCGCCGATTTCTTGGCGCCGAAGGCGGTCACCACGCTGTCATGGGCGATGCGCCCGAGCGCGACGATTGTCTTGAGCTTCGGCATGTCCGCGATCGTGGCACGTAGAAAATCGCGGCAGGTCGCGATCTCGGCCGGCGTCGGCTTGTTTTCCGGCGGCACGCAGCGCACCGCATTGGCGATGCGGCAGTCGATCAGCTGCAAGCCGTCGTCGGGATGCGCGCCGTATTGCCCGCGCGCGAAGTGGTAGCGCGCGAGCGTTTCGTATAGCAGCACGCCGGCATAATCGCCGGTGAACGGGCGGCCGGTGCGGTTGGCGCCTTGCAGGCCGGGCGCCAGGCCGACGATCAGCAGCCGCGCATCGCGCGGACCGAACGAGGGGACCGGCGCGTTGAACCAGGCCGGCTCCTCGGCGCGCCATTTTTTGCGAAATGCCGCAAGCCGCGGGCAGCGCGCACAATTGCGCCCGGGCTCGGCTTGCCCAGGTCGGTCTTGGGCCTCCGGCACGGCCGGGCCCAACCCGTTATTCGTCGAAATCGTCGTCGTCGGCACCGACGTCGGCGGTCGCGTCGGCCCGTTGCGGCATCGGCGGACGTTGCAGGAATTGCGGCGTGTGCTGCGGCGATTCACGATCGTCGCGCGGACCGCGCGCTTCGCGCACCGGCCGCTCGCCCGGATCGCGGCCGATCTTGCCCTGCAGGGTGACGATGTCGGTGAAGATGTCGGCCTGGCGGCGCAGTTCGTCGGCCACCATCGGCGGCTGCGTGGTCACCGTCGAGATCACGGTCACGCGCACGCCCTTGCGCTGCACGGCTTCCACCAGCGAGCGGAAATCGCCGTCGCCGGAGAACAGCACCATGTGGTCGATGGTGCCGGCGATCTCCATGGCATCGACCGCGAGTTCGATGTCCATGTTGCCTTTGACCTTGCGGCGGCCGGTCTGGTCGACGAATTCCTTGGTCGCCTTGGTGACCACCGAATAGCCGTTGTAGTCGAGCCAATCGATGAGCGGGCGGATCGAGGAGTATTCCTGATCCTCGATCACCGCGGTGTAATAGAACGCGCGCAGCAGATAACCGCGCGACTGAAATTCGCGCAGCAGCTTTTTGTAGTCGATGTCGAAGCCGAGCGATTTGGCGGTCGCGTAAAGATTGGCTCCATCAATGAACAATGCGATTTTTTCGCCGGGTACGGTCATGGGGGTCTCTCACGATGCTCGCAAATACAATCCGAATTTCCCGATCCCGTACGCGCACAGCGCGCGAGAAGCGCGATGCGCTATCTGGAATCGGCGTTAACAGAACGGTTGAAGACACCTTCGATCAATTCAGTCGGCGTCCACGCAATCACGCCGTTACCGCTAAAATCCAGCACGGCCGGCCTGCTTGCGGGCTATCCGGTAACAGACGGTTGCGGTTAAACCAAGACAAATATGCTTGAAATTTCGCTCCGCCCGGTCTACCTAGCGGTCGAATTCATGACAAAGTTCCATCCAAAGGAGTGACGAGCCGATGGCCCGTGTCACCGTAGAAGATTGCATCGATAAGGTTGAGAATTGCTTCGATCTCGTCCTTTTGGCGAGCCACCGGGCGCGCATGGTCTCGTCCGGGTCGCAAATTACCGTCGAGCGCGACAACGACAAGAATCCGGTCGTGGCCCTGCGCGAGATCGCGGAAACCACGGTATCCCCCGGCGACCTGAAGGAAGACCTGATCCACAGCCTGCAGAAGTATGTCGAGGTCGACGAGCCGGAGCCGGAGATGCCGCTGATCGGGGCCGGGGCCGGCGCATCCGTCGATTCCGACGATACCGAAGTGGCTGTATCCGAGCGCATGACCGAGGAAGAGCTGCTCAAGGGCCTGGAAGGCCTGGCGCCGCCGGAAGAGGTGCCCGAGGAAGACGCCGAGTAGCCCATTCGCCGGCTTTTCCCGATAAATTTTACGTAACGGCCCGGCCCCTGCGCCGGGCCGTTGGTTTTTCGTCAACCAGCACGGCAAACCCTTGCGGCTCCAGCGAATTGCCGTGATATCTATGGTAGAAATGGCCGCCGGCGCCGTTTCGGACGCAGAATCGGCGGCCGCGAGGCATGAGCATGGCGCGCGCGCGCTCAGATCTTCCGCGGATGCAGAAGCAGTCGCCCACCCGGGCGCCGCTCGATCGGATCGTTGCATCACCGCAAGTCATTGAAAAACCGGCGCAATCCCGTAAGCCGCCGATGATGCGGCAATACGATCTGATCGAACGGGTGCGCCGCTACAATCCCAATACGAACGAGGCGCTGCTCAACCGCGCCTATGTCTACGCCATGAAGGCGCATGGCGAGCAGCGGCGCGCCTCGGGCGACCCGTATTTCTCCCACCCGATCGAGGTGGCCGCCATCCTGACCGACCTCAAGCTCGACGACGCCACCATCGCCGCCGCGCTTTTGCATGACACCATTGAGGATACCGCAACCACCCGCGCCGAGATCGACAGCCTGTTCGGACCCGACATCGGCACGCTGGTCGATGGACTGACCAAACTCAAAAAGCTCGACCTGGTCACCAAGGAAGCCAAGCAGGCGGAGAACCTGCGCAAACTTTTGCTGGCGATCGCCGCCGACGTGCGCGTGCTGCTCGTCAAGCTCGCCGACCGGCTGCACAACATGCGCACGCTCGACTACATGCCGGTCGAGTCGCGCCGGCGCGTCGCCGAGGAGACGCTGGAAATCTACGCGCCGCTCGCCGGCCGCATGGGCATGCATGCGATGCGCGAGGAGCTCGACGACCTGGCGTTTCGCGAGCTCTATCCGGAAGCCTATGGCGTGGTCAGCGGCCGGCTCAATGCGCTGGCCGACCGCCATAAGCATCTGATTACCGAGATCGAGAAGCAGCTCACCAAGAAGCTCGCCGACCGCGGCCTCGCGGCGAAAGTACAGGGGCGGCGCAAGCGGGCTTATTCGATCTGGCGCAAGATGGAACGCAAGTCGGTCGGCTTCGAGCAACTGTCCGACATTTTCGGTTTCCGCGTCGTCGTGAAGACGGTGGCGGATTGCTATCAGGCGCTCGGCATCGTGCACACGACCTGGCCGATGGTGCCGGGGCGTTACAAGGACTACATCTCGACGCCCAAAGCGAACGACTATCGATCGATCCACACCACCGTGATCGGTCCGGGCAATCAGCGCGTCGAATTGCAAATCCGCACCACCGAGATGCACGAACTCGCCGAATACGGCATCGCCGCGCACGCGCTCTACAAGGACAATGTCGGCTCGCCGACCGAGCTGCTATCGCGCGAGTTCGAGCGCTTATGCCTGGCTGCGGCGGACCATCGAGCTGCTGGCGGAAGGCTCGAACCCGGAGGAATTCCTCGAGCACACCAAGCTCGAACTGTTCCACGATCAGGTGTTCTGCTTCACGCCCAAGGGCAAGCTGATCGCCTTGCCGCGCAAGGCGACGCCGATCGACTTCGCCTATGCGGTGCACACCGACGTCGGCAACACCGCGGTGGGCTGCAAGATCAACGGCCAGATCGCGCCGCTCGGGTCGGAAATCGTCAACGGCGACGAGGTCGAGATCATCACCGCGAAGGCGCAAACGGCGCCGCCGGCGGCGTGGGAATCGATCGTGGTCACCGGCAAGGCGCGCGCCGCGATCCGGCGCGCGACCCGCGCGGCGGTGCGCACGCAATATACCGGGCTCGGCCGCCGCATCGTCGAGCGCCTGTTCCAGCGCGCCAAGATCGCCTATTCGGACGAGAAGCTCACCGGCGCGCTGCCGCGGCTGGCGCGCACGTCGCTCGATGACGCGATGGCGGCGGTCGGCCGCGGCGAATTGAAAGCCTCCGATGTCGCGCGCGCCATGTATCCCGACTACAAGGAAGAGCGCGCCGCCGCCATGGCGGTGAAGCCGAAATCGGAGAGCGGCTGGTTCGGCTTGAAGAAGCTCAGCTCGGTCAAATTCAAGGTTCCCGGCGCGGCCGGACCGGCGATCCCGATCCGCGGCATCAATAGCGATCTGCCGGTGCGGTTTGCGCCCGATGGCGGCGCGGTGCCGGGCGACCGCATCGTCGGCATCCTCACGCCGGGCGAGGGGATCACCATCTATCCGATCCATTCCGCCGCGCTGAGCAAATTCGAGGATCGGCCGGAGCGCTGGCTCGACGTGCGCTGGGACGAGCAGGAAAGCACCCCGCGGCGTTTCCCCGCGCGCATCGACGTGCAGTCGGTGAACGAGCCCGGCTCGCTCGCGCAGATCGCCCAGGTGATCGCCGAGCACGACGGCAATATCGACAATATCCGCATGACGCGGCGGGCGCCGGACTTCACCGACGTGCAGATCGATCTGGAGGTCTACGACCTCAAGCATCTCAACGCCATCATCGCGCAATTGCGCGCCAAGCCGGTGGTGGCGAAGGCGGAACGAGTCAACGGGTAACGCATGATCCCGAAAAGTGGATACCGGTTTTCGGATAAGATCATGCGTCAAGCAAAATGAACGCGCCGCGTTTGCGCCTTGGCGTCAATGTCGACCACGTCGCCACCATCCGCAATGCGCGCGGCGGGCGCCATCCCGATCCGGTGCGGGCGGCCAAGCTCGCCATCGTCGCCGGCGCCGACGGCATCACCGCGCATCTGCGCGAGGACCGCCGCCATATCCGCGACGACGATATCGCGCGCCTGAAGGCCGAAATCGACAAGCCGCTCAATTTCGAGATGGCGGCGACCGAGGAGATGACCGCCATCGCGCTCAAAGTGCAGCCGCATGCGGTCTGCCTGGTGCCGGAGAAGCGCACCGAGCGCACCACCGAGGGCGGGCTCGATGCCGTCAAGCAGCGCGCGCAGCTCAAGCCGGTGGTGCATGCGCTCAAGCACGCCGGCATCAAGGTCTCGCTGTTCATCGGCGCGGCGCCGGCGCAGATCGAGGCGGCGGTCGAGCTGGGCGCGCCGGTGATTGAAATTCATACCGGCTCCTGGTGCGACGCGCTGATCGAGGGGCGGACGGCCGAGGCCGAGACCGAATGGCAGCTCATCCGCGCCGGCGCGCAGCTGGCCGCAGAGCCTCGGCCTCGAAGTCCATGCCGGCCACGGTCTCGACTATGCGAGCGCGGAGACCATCGCGGCGCTGCCGCAGATCGTCGAGCTCAATATCGGCCATTTCCTGGTTGGCGAATCGGTGTTCGAGGGGCTGGCCGACACCGTGAAATTCATGCGCGCGGCCATGGACCGCGGGCGCGCCCGCGCATGATCCCGAAAAGTGGGAACCGGTTTTCGGATAAGATCATGCGCAAGCTAAATGTTGGGAAGGCACAGTGATTCATCCTCAGCACACGCTCCTTTCAGGCGCATCATGATTATCGGGCTCGGCTCGGATATGGTCGACGTGCGCCGCATCGCGCGCACCATCGAGCGCCACGGCGAGCGCTTTCTCGCCCGTATTTATACGCCGGCGGAACGCGCCAAGGCCGAGAAACGCGTCACCAAGGCCGAAACCTATGCCAAGCGTTTCGCGGCCAAGGAAGCCTGCTCCAAGGCGCTCGGCACCGGGTTCCGCAGCGGCGTGTTCTGGCGCGACATGGGCGTGGTCAATCTGGCCTCCGGCCGCCCGACCATGAAACTGACCGGCGGCGCGCTCAAACGGCTGCAGGCGATCACGCCGGCCGGCTGCGAGGCCAGAATCGACGTCTCGCTCACCGACGAAGGCCCGACCGCGCAGGCAATCGTCATCATTTCGGCGGTGCCCAGAGCATGATCCCGAAAAGTGGGTACCGGTTTTCGGATAAGATCATGCTCTAAAATACGGCAAGGAAGACTCCGGCCTGAGGCCGGGAAACGCAAATCCGACCAAGTGCTTATACAGACGCTGCGGCGTTCTTGATTGCGCCCCGGGATGGCAGCCGCTACAAGGTCGCCGGGGCGCAGCGCCGTTAGCGGCGGGACAAGAGGCCGATGAGCGTGACATCCGGAACAAAACGGAAAGAAGGCGGCATTGCCGAGACGGTCCGCGTGGTTTTCCACGCGCTGGTCATCGCGCTGGTGATCCGAACCTTCCTGTTTCAGCCCTTCAATATCCCCTCCGGCTCGATGAAGGCGACGCTGCTGGTCGGCGATTATCTGTTCGTGTCGAAATATTCCTATGGCTACAGCCAATTCTCGCTGCCGCTGTCGCCGCCATTGTTCTCGGGGCGCATTCCGGGCGACTGGCTGCCGGCGCGCGGCGACGTGGTGGTGTTCCGCCTGCCCAAGGATACCTCCACCGACTACATCAAGCGCGTGATCGGCCTGCCGGGCGACAAAATCCAGGTGATGAACGGCATCGTCTATATCAATGGCACGCCGATCAAACGCGAGCCGGCGCCGAACTTCATCGAGACCGAGGAAGGCATGCACGCCGCTCCGGTCAAGCGTTGGCAGGAAACGCTGGATAACGGCGTGAGTTATTACACGCTCGACCTGGTCGACAACGGCTTTGCCGATAACACCCAGGTCTATACCGTGCCGCCCGGCCATTATTTCATGATGGGCGACAATCGCGATAATTCGACCGACAGCCGTTTCAGCCAGGTCGGCACGGTGCCGTTCGAGAATATCGTCGGCAAGGCGCAGATCATTTTCTTCTCCGTCTATGAGGGCGAGCGCGCCTGGGAATTCTGGCGCTGGCCGGTGTCGGTGCGCTGGAACAGGTTGTTCACGATCGTCAGATGAGCCGCAAGGCCAAGGACAGAGCGGCGCTCGAGGACCGCATCGGCTATGAATTCGCCGATAAGGCGCTGCTGGAGCGCGCGCTCACGCATATTTCCGCGCTCTCGGGCGGTGCGCAGAACCGCGCCGCCAGCTACCAGCGCCTGGAGTTCCTCGGCGACCACGTGCTCGGCCTGGTCATCTCCGACATGCTCTACCGCGCCTTCCCGAAGGCGAACGAGGGCGAGCTGTCGCGCCGGCTCGCCGATCTGGTGCGCAAGGAGACCTGCGCCGAGGTGGCGCGCGCCATGGATCTCGGACCGGCGCTCAAGCTCGGCAATTCGGAATCGCACGCCGGCGGGCGCCTGCGCGCCACCATCCTGGCGGATGTCTGCGAGGCGCTGGTGGGGGCGGTGTTCATCGACGGCGGCTACCAGGCGGCGGACGAACTGATCGCGCGGTTCTGGAAGGAGCGCATGCTCAAGCCGCTGCGTCCGTTGCGCGACCCCAAGACCATGCTGCAGGAATGGGCGCAGGCGCGCGGGCTGCCGACACCGGCCTATCGCGAACTGGCGCGCACCGGGCCGCATCACGATCCGGAATTCCGCGTCGCGGTGGTGCTGCCCGACCGGCCGCCGGCGGAAGGGCTGGGCTCATCCAAGCGGGCCGCCGAACAGGCCGCCGCCGCCGCCATGCTGACGCGGGTTGGCGTATCGGCGGACAAGCTCGATGGTTGAGAGCACGCCGGAGAGCGACACACGCTGCGGCTTCGTCGCGCTGATCGGCGCGCCCAATGCCGGCAAGTCGACGCTGCTCAACGCGCTGGTCGGCTCCAAGGTCACCATCGTCTCGCACAAGGTGCAGACCACGCGCGCGCTGATCCGCGGCATCACGCTCGAAGGCAAGGCGCAACTCATCTTCGTCGACACGCCGGGCATTTTCGCACCCAAGCGGCGGCTCGACCGCGCCATGGTGACGACGGCCTGGAGCGGCGCGCATGAGGCCGATCTGATCGGCGTGCTGATCGACGCGCGTAAGGGGATCGACGAAGAGGCGGAAGCGCTGCTGGCGCGGCTCGCCGACGTGAAGCCGACGAAAATCCTGATCCTCAACAAGATCGATCTGGTGCCGCGCGCCACGCTGCTGCTGCTGACCAAGATCGCCAACGAAAAAGCCAAGTTCGACTCGACCTTCATGATTTCGGCGCTCACCGGCGACGGCGTGGCCGATCTCAAGCGCTGGCTCGCCGCCCGCATGCCGCCAAGTCCGTGGCTTTATCCGCCCGACCAGATGTCGGATGCGCCGGTGCGCCAGTTGGCGGCCGAGATCACGCGCGAGAAGCTGTTCGAGCGGCTGCACCAGGAACTGCCCTACCATTCCACGGTCGAGACCGAGGTGTGGAAGGAATTGCGCGGCGGAAAAATCCGCATCGAGCAGACGATTTATGTGGAGCGCGAGAGCCAGCGCAAGATCGTGATCGGCAAAGGCGGGCAGACCCTCAAGTCGATCGGCGAATCGGCGCGGCGGGAAATCGCCGAGATTGTCGAGGCCAAAGTCGACCTGTTCCTGTTCGTCAAGGTGCGCGAGGGCTGGGGCGACGACCCGGAACGCTACCGGGCGATGGGGCTGGAGTTTCCGAAGGAATAGGTTTGTTAGCCGCCGTGATTTTCTCCGATTCTCGGAGTATGGAGTCCGGGTTCGCTCTCTTTCGCGCCCGCCCTGCAATGACGATGAAAAATGCAATGGACCGATGAAGGCATCGTGCTCGGCGTGCGGCGGCACGGGGAGGCCAGCGGCATCCTCGAACTGATGACGCGCGCGCATGGCCGTCATCTCGGGCTGGTGCGCGGCGGCTTCGGCTCGCGCCTGAAGCCGGTGCTGCAGGTCGGCAATTCCGTGAGCGCGAGCTGGCGGGCGCGGCTGGACGAGCATCTCGGCAATTACACGGTGGAGCCGGTCAACCTGCGGGCGGCGAATTTCTTCGCGGCCTCGCACGCGATCTATGGGGTCAGCCATCTGGCCGCGATGATGCGGCTGTTGCCGGAGCGCGATCCGCATGCCGGCCTTTATTCGGTGTTCGAAGAGGTGCTCGAACGGCTCGAGCATCCGGTGCTGGCGGCGCCGCTGGTGGTGCGTTTCGAATTGCAGCTTTTGTCGGAACTCGGCTTCGGACTCGATCTCGAGCAATGCGCTTCGACCGGCGCGCGGGCCGAATTGATTTATGTTTCGCCGAAATCGGGGCGGGCGGTGTCGCGCGGCGCCGGCGACCGTTACGCCGACAAGATGCTGCGGTTGCCGGCTTTCCTGCGCGATCCTGCCGTCGAATCCGGCGCCCGCGATCTTGCCGACGGGTTTGCGCTCACCGGCTTCTTCCTGGCGCGCTACGTGCTGGAGCCGCGCGGCTTGGCGCTCTCCGACGAGCGCGCACATTTCATCGCGGCGCTTGCCCGCGCGCTGCCAAGCGTGGCGTGACGGCCATAGGAACAAGCGATGCCCGTAAGTGAACGGCACCGAGTCTTTATCCTTGTCGCCGCCATACTGGCGGGTGGCGTGGCCGGCGCCGCCGCGCAATCGGCCGAGCAACCCAGGCTGCACACCCACCAGTCCTATATGGAAGAGGTGATGCGGCCGACCACGCTCGATGTGAAGGACCCGCTGGCGGTGTTCGCCTTCGTGCTCGAACAGCCTGCCCGACACGGTGAAGGTCTATCCGACCGAGAATTATTATTATTTCACCTTCACGCACAACGGCGTGGCCTATGCCGGCAATATCCGGCTCGACGCCAGCGACCGCGATCAGGGCAAGGTGCAATTCGCCTATTACGAGCAGACCGCCGGCTGGCTCGGCGATACGCCGGGCGAGTTTCGCGTGCTCGATGCCGCGAGCGGCGTGAAGCTCGAGAAGCTCGAACGCTTTCGCTACCGGCTGTCGTACAAGGGCAAAAGCGTCGTGTTCGAGCTCAACGATCTGTCGCAGGTCAAGCCGCCCGCGACCGCGCTGGCGCCGAAGGAAGAATTCATCGGACCGGTCTTCGACGATTCCGGAATTCGCTTCTTTCTGGTCTACAATGCCGCGATCAATAATTTCCTCTACATTCTCGACGAGACCGTCAAGGTGGCCGACGACTTCGCACGCGGTTCAGACAGCGACCGCATCCTGGTCGGCAAGCGCACCGGCTTTGTGTTTTACCGCGACCATCGGCTCGACCGCAAAATCCTGATCGGCGTCTATGAGGAGAATGTGAACGTCAACAATTATTTCGACGGACCGTTCGATCAGCTTCCGGACAATTTCATCGAGGGCGAGACGCTGCGCCGCGCCATCCTCAAGGTGCAGCCCAACCTCAAGGGGCAGATCGATCGCTTCGGCGGCACGCCCGACGGCGAGGTGCGCTACATGATCGGGCCCTACCGGCTCTACAGGCAGGTCGATGAATTCAAGGGCGCCGATCGCTGCGCGGCCCGTCACCGCGCCTCCGAGGCAGCGTATTACCGCTGCTTTATCTTTTATGACGAACCGCAGGATTTACGCACGCGACCTCCGGAGGTGGCGCCGCCTTCAAACGCGCGCAAGAGAAGTGCGCCGGGAAAACCGGATTTGCCGCAGTAGCCACGCTCGGCTTGCGTTCGGGGCGGCCGTAAAGCCCGTCGGAAAAGAAACGGGTCGGACGTATGGCGTCCGACCCGATCCCAGCAGACTGAAAGTGAAGTCGCTTACCGCCAGCAGCGGCCCCAGCTCCGATGGCGGTAATGGCAACGATACCCGCCCCCACGCCAGTGACGGTGACGCCAGCCACGGCTGCCCCAACGCCAGTGTTGCACCTTCACGATCGAATTGTTGTGGTCGGCGGATTCATTGATGGTCACGCCGTTGGCCGGCGCGGCCGAAGCGGTCGACGTTCCGATGAATCCGATGCCCGCGGCGACGAGCGCCGCAAGGATGATTGCACGCATTTTCGTTCTCCTCTCCAAGATGGGCCTTATTAAACGGATGGATGCACGGTTGGTTCCGTGGCGGCCATCCGTTACGCGGTAAATCGCCCTTACACGCGACACTATGCTATTCGAGCCGCATAACTCCTGAGCCGGCTATTCATCTGTTGTTCATGTGGGCGGCTTGCGATACCCAAATATCATGGGCAAGAGACTGATTCCCCCGGACAAGGGCCAGGTTGAAGAGGTTGCGCTGCGCGAGGCGCTGGAGGAGCGCTATCTCGCCTATGCGCTCTCCACCATCATGAATCGCGCGCTGCCGGACGCGCGCGACGGCCTCAAGCCGGTGCACCGCCGCATTCTGCACGTCATGCGGACGCTGCGGCTCGATCCCGGCGCGGCCTTCAAGAAATCGGCCAAGGTGGTCGGCGACGTGATGGGCAATTTCCACCCGCACGGCGACCAGGCGATCTATGACGCCATGGTGCGGCTGGCGCAGGATTTCGCCCAGCGCTATCCGCTGATCGACGGGCAGGGCAATTTCGGCAACATCGACGGCGATAACGCCGCCGCCATGCGCTACACGGAATCCCGCCTCACCGAAGTGGCGCGGCTTCTGCTCGACGGCATCGACGAGGACGCGGTCGATTTCCGCCCGAGTTACGACGGCACCGGGCAGGAGCCGGTGGTGCTGCCGGCGGCGTTTCCCAATCTGCTCGCCAACGGCTCGCAGGGCATCGCGGTCGGCATGGCGACCTCGATCCCGCCGCACAACGCCGCCGAACTGTGCGACGCGGCGCTGTTCCTGATCGACAATCCGAAGGCGCGCAGCCGCACGCTGATGAAATACGTCAAGGGACCCGATTTCCCGACCGGCGGCGTGATCGTCGACAAGGCGGCGGAAATCGCCGAGGCCTATACCACCGGCCGCGGCTCGTTCCGCGTGCGCGCGCGCTGGACGCAGGAAGACACCGGCCGCGGCACCTACGTCATCGTCATCACGGAAATTCCCTGGCTGGTGCAGAAGTCGCGCCTGGTCGAAAAGCTCGCCGAGCTGATCAACGAGAAGAAGCTGCCGCTGGTCGCCGACGTGCGCGATGAATCGGCCGAGGATGTGCGGCTGGTGATCGAGCCGCGCGCGCGTAACGTCGACGCCGAACTGCTGATGGAGTCGCTGTTCAAGCTCACCGAGCTGGAAAGCCGCATCCCGCTCAACATGAACGTGCTGGTGAAGGGGCGCATCCCGCAGGTGCTTGGCCTCGCCGAGGCCTTGCGCGAATGGCTCGATCACCGCCGTGACGTGCTGGTGCGCCGTTCCAAGCACCGGCTGGCGGAGATCGAGCATCGCCTGGAAGTGCTGGGCGGCTTTCTGATCGCCTATCTCAACCTCGACAAGGTGATCAAGATCATCCGGCGCGAGGACGAGCCCAAGCCCGTGCTGATGAAGGAGTTCAAGCTTTCCGACGTGCAGGCCGACGCCATCCTCAACATGCGCCTGCGCAATTTGCGCAAGCTGGAGGAAATGGAAATCCGCGCCGAGGACAAGGCGCTGCGCGAGGAGCTTAAAGCCATCAAGGCGTTGCTCGGCTCGACCGACAAGCAGTGGAAGACCATCGCCGGCGAGATCAAGGAGCTCAAGGTCAAGTTTGGGCCGAAGACCGATCTCGGCAAGCGCCGCACCACCTTCGGCGAGGCGCCCGCGCACGACGAGGCCGCGATCGAGGAGGCGATGGTGGTGCGCGAGCCGATCACCGTCGTGGTGTCGCAGAAGGGCTGGATCCGCGCGCTGCGCGGCCATGTCGGCGATCTGTCGGGCGTCACCTTCAAGACCGACGACGCGCTGAAATTCGCGTTCCCCACCGAGACCACCGCCAAGATTCTGATCTTCGCCAGCAACGGCAAGTTCTACACGCTGGAAGCCTCGAAGCTGCCGGGCGGGCGCGGGCATGGCGAGCCGGTGCGGCTCTATTTCGACATCGAGCAGGACGCCGACGTGGTGGCGGCGCTGGCCTATGAGGGCGGCCGCAAGTTCCTGCTGGCGAGCTATGGCGGCAACGGTTTCGTGGTGCCGGAAGACGAGGTGCTCGGCACCACGCGCAAGGGCAAGCAGGTGCTCAACCTGAAGGCTCCCGACAAGGCGGCGGCCATGACCACGGTCGACGGCGAACTGGTGGCGGCCATCGGCGAAAATCGCAAGATGGTGATCTTCGCGCTCGACCAGGTGCCGGAGATGACGCGCGGGCGCGGCGTGCGGTTGCAGCGCTACAAGGAGAAGGGGCTGTCCGACGTCACCACCTTCAAGGCGGCCGATGGGCTGAGCTGGATTGACGGCGCCGGGCGCACCCAGACGCTGTCGATGAAGGAGCTCAAGGACTGGCGCGGCAACCGCGCCGACGCCGGCCGCATTGCCCATGGATTGCCGAAGAACAACAAATTCCGCGGCGCGCCGAGCGCCGGCAAGGGCGGCGACGAAGAGTAAGGCTGCGTGGGCGTGCCGCCGCCGGCAGGTCTAGCTTTGCTTGCGCGATTCCAGGAACTGCGCGAAGGCCTTGAGCGTCGCCTCCGATACGTGATGCTCGATGCCTTCCGCGTCGGCTTCGGCGGCTTCGGCATGGACGCCGAGCGCCAGCAAGACATCCACCACGAGCCGGTGCCGCGCGCGGACCCGCGCCGCGAGCTTTTGCCCGTCCTCGGTCAAGAATACCCCGCGATAGGGGCGGCCGGTCGCCAGCCCCTCGCGCTTCAGGCGCGCAATGGTTTTGATGGCGGTGGCGTGCGATACGCCAAAGCGGCGGGCGACATCGGTCGGACGCGCCTCGCGGCTGGTGATCAGCAGGTCGGCGATGAGCTCGACATAATCCTCGAGCAGGGCGCCCGATTGCGCCGAGCGGGTCTTGCCGAACCGGCGCGCCTGCGTCAGCTCGGCGGGAAGCTCGACGGCGACCTTCGCCGCTTTTTTCTTCGCCGTGCGCGCCATGGCGTCTCCTGCGACCCGCGATAACCGCCGCCGGGCAAGTCTTGCACCGCCCCGCGCCATAATCAATATCAAATTGTTGCCATGGCTACATTGTGTGCGTTGACATTCGCGACCGGCCGCCTATTGTGAAATGTAGCAACAGCTACACTTTTGGGTCGAGGCTGGAGCGGCGCAGGCGCATGAGCGGATTGAAGGCCCGGCGAGGATCGCTCACCGACCGCACGGTGGTGGCGGCGCACGCCATTCTGAGCGGCGAGCGGCGCGGGCCGGGCGCTTATCTCGCCTTTGCCGGCCCCGCGATCGTCGCCTCGATCGCCTATATGGACCCGGGCAATTTCGCCACCAACATCCAGGCCGGCGCGAAATACGGCTACAGCCTGCTGTGGGTCGTGCTGCTCGCCAACATGATCGCCATGCTGTTCCAGGCGCTGTCGGCCAAGCTCGGCATCGTCACCGGCCGCAATCTCGCGGAAATGTGCCGCGACAATTTTTCAACGCCGGTCGTTTGGGCGATGTGGGTGGTGAGCGAGATCGCCGCCATGGCGACCGATCTCGCCGAATTTCTTGGCGGTGCGGTCGGCCTGGCGCTCTTGTTCAAGATGCCGCTGATTTACGGCATGGGCGTCACCGCCGTCATCACCTACGCCATCCTGATGGTGGAGAGCCGCGGCTTCCGGCCGGTGGAACTGATCATCGGCAGCTTGGTCGCCATCATCGGGCTTTGCTATTTGATCGAAATGTTCATCGCGCCGGTCGATTGGGGCGCGGCGGCCTATCATTCGGTCGTGCCGGAAATCGCCGACGCCGAGGCGCTGCTGATCTCGGTCGGCATCATCGGCGCCACCGTCATGCCGCACGCGGTCTATCTGCATTCCGGGCTCACGCAGGCGCGCACGCCCGGGCGCGACGAGCACGAGCGGCGCCTGCTGGTGCGCATCTCCAACCATGAAGTGGTGATCGCGCTGGCGATCGCCGGCCTGGTCAACATGGCGATGGTGATGATGGCCTCGGGCGCCTTCCATGCCGGGCATAGCGACGTGGCCGAGATCGAAACCGCCTATCACACGCTGGCGCCGTTGCTCGGCATCGGCGCCGCCGGCATCTTCCTGCTCTCGCTGATCGCCTCCGGCGTGTCGAGCTCGGTGGTGGGCACCATGGCCGGGCAGATGATCATGCAGGGCTTCGTCGGCTTCCGCATTCCGATCTGGCTGCGCCGGGTCATCACCATGGTGCCGGCCTTCGTGGTGGTGGCCTATGGCGTGAACGCCACCACCGCGCTGGTGGTGAGCCAGGTCATCCTCAGCATCGCACTGCCGCTGCCGATGATCGCGCTGCTGCTGTTCACCGGCCGCGCCGACATCATGGGCAAGTTCGTCAACGGCCGGGTCACCCGCATCGCCGCCGTGATCGCGACCGTGCTGGTGCTGGTACTCAATGCGTTTCTGATTGCGCAGACTTTCGGCGTGCCGATCCCGGGGCTGGCGGGCTAAGGCGGAGGACTCACAAACGCCCCGTCAAAGGCCGATATGCGGGAGCCGCTGCTGAATGCGAGCATGCGGGACAAGAGCGGACATCGGCCGGGAACCTCTGGTTATTTGGCCGCGACGCAGACGGCATAAACCGAGGCATCGCCGCTGCCGCCATTGCTTTTGAAGCCTACCCGCCACGCGCCGCCCAGGATCGACAATTCTGCGGTGGCACCAACACTGGGCGCGACGTAACCGCCGCCGATCACACGCTTGCCGGCGGGGCAGGTCGCAATGACGTCGATGCTGCCATTGCGGGGCAGGGTTGCCCGACTGTTGACGATCTCGGAGCCGCGAGCGCCGACCGGTCCTGCCGGCTTGGTCTTGCCCGGATGACCGACTGCCATACCGACAATCAGCGCCAGCGGCCCGACCCACCAAGGCTTCTTGAAAAACTGGAGCATGTCGCCCTCATCCCCCTTACCAACGGGAAGCGGGAATTTCTAACGGGCGGAAGCTAATAGAGCGTAATTGTTGAGCTGCCGCTAATTAAGTCGCACATTGCGGTGCTGCACCATTTTGGTGGCTTTTGGCGCATAGCGGACATTTAACTGACCATTAATTTTTTGGCACGATGGTTAGATAACTTAATCTAATATGGGTGCTTTTCTTGAGCACATCAAAATCAATCCTGGTTGTCGATGACGCTAAAACGATGACCGCGATCATCGCCCGGATTTTGAAGGACGCGAATTACACCGACGTTGACCGGGTTCACGATGGCAATGCGGCGATCGAAAAACTTCAACAAAAAGAATACGACCTTGTCATCACGGATTGGGTGATGAACCCGATCAGCGGGCCGGAACTTATAAAGCGCATCCGCGCCGACGAGCGTTTTGCAAAGGTCCGAACGATCCTGATTACGGCCTTGCAGGACAAGGACGATGCGGCATGGCTCGATGGAGCGGACGGCTACATTACGAAGCCATTTGATCCCCGGGACCTGACGGAAAAAGTGGAATACGTCCTCTCGGTTCCGGCCGCGGTACCAGCCTGACAAATTAAATCTGCGGCCCAAGCGGCGACGCCGGCTTTTGGCGTGTCACGGACATAACGCCGTGCTGCTGGCGGTCCGCGCTCTAGCGCTCCACGCGGCTCCAGCCCGACGGCAGTAGCCGTTCCTGCGGCAGGAAGCGGCCTTTGTAGTCCATCTTGCGCGAGCCGGGCACCCAGTAGCCGAGATAGACGTAAACCAGGCCCATGGCTCGCGCGCGCGCGATGTGGTCGAGGATCATGAAGGTGCCGAGCGAGCGCTCGCCGGCGTCCGGATCGAAAAACGAATAGACCATCGACAGCCCGTCCGACAGCACGTCGGTGAGCGCGACCGCCAGCAATTGCCCGGCGCCGCGGCCGTTAATGCCGCTGTCCGGTCCGCGCCGGCGGTATTCCACCAGCCGCGTGTCGACATGGCTGTCCTCGATCATCATGGCGTAGTCCAGCACGGTCATGTCGGCCATGCCGCCGTCGCGGTGGCGGGTGTCGAGATAGGCGCGGAACACCGAATATTGCTCGGAGGTGGGGGCCGGCGAGCGCATGTCGCCGATGACGTCGGCATTGCGTTCGGCGATCCGGCGCATATTGCGCGACGGCGCGAAATCCTCCGCCACCACCCGCACCGAGACGCAGGCGCGGCAGCTCTCGCAGGCCGGCCGGTAGGCGATCGATTGGCTGCGGCGGAAGCCGCCATGGGTCAGCAGATCGTTGAGCTCGGAGGCGCGCTCGCCGACCAGGTGGGTGAACACCTTGCGTTCCTCCTGCCCGCGCAGATAGGGGCAGGGCGAGGGCGCGGTCAGATAGAATTGCGGGGTGTCGCGGGAATGCTGGGTCACGTCATCAGGCCGTTATTGCTTCCGATTCACACGATAGCATCGCGCGCCGCGAGGGTCCCGTCAAAGTCCTTTATCCGGCCGGGGTGCCGCGCATGGCGGCCGCGCGCGCGGGACTGTTAATGATCACGGTGCCGAGCAGGATGTCGTGCAGCAGCCGGCGGCGCTGGTTGAAGAAGGCGACCAGCAGGACAAAGGGCGTGAAGAACGAGATCGTGAACCAGAACGCGATGGCGTGCACGGCGCCCAGCACGAAATAGGCCGGCGCGCCGTACCAGGTGCGCATTTCCAGGTCCACGACCCGCATGCCGATGGTGGCCGAATGGGGGCCGCCGAGGGTGAACCCGAAATAGCAAAGTGCCCAGATCACGGTGGCCGGCGTCAGCAGCCAATAGAGCGCCCAGCCGAGGCCCAAAGTGACGATCCCGAAGGCGAAGATGAACATGGAGGTCAGCACCACCGGGACGGCGATGACGACAAAATCGATGATGAAAGCTACCACCCGGCGCGCCAGCACGCCCTCGAACAGTTCCGGGTTCGCGTCCGGGTCGTAGGCGTGGGGTTTGATGTCGATCGACATGCCGCCGGGCCCTGGAAATGCTTGGCGGGCCGCTCCTGTCCGTCCCTATCGAGATGGAGAAAGAATCGGGCGCGCGCAAGGGGGCTGTCGGCCGCCCGGTGGACGGCTGGAACCCCGGCCGGGCTTGCGGCATGGTGCGCGGGTGCCCGGAGACGAAGCCTTGGCCGTCACGATTGCCGATATCGAAGCCGCCCGCCGCCTGATCCAGGGGGCGGTGCTGCGCACGCCCATGCTGCCGGCGCCCAAGCTGTCCGCGCTCACCGGCGCCGACGTCTTCGTCAAATACGAGAACTTGCAGGTCACCAATTCGTTCAAGGAGCGCGGCGCGCTCAACACGCTCGCCTCCCTCGGCGAGGCCGAGCGCCGCCGCGGCGTCATCGCCATGTCGGCCGGCAATCATGCCCAGGCGGTGGCCTATCACGCCGCGCGCCTGCGGATTCCGGCGACCATCGTCATGCCGGTGACCACGCCGTTCGTGAAGGTGGCGGCGACGCGCGCGCATGGCGCCGAAGTGGTGCTCGACGGCGAAACCGTGGCGGAGTTCGAGAAGCGCTGCGAGCGGATGCAAGCCGAGCGCGGGCTCACGCTGGTGCATCCTTACGACGACGCGCGCATCATCGCCGGGCAGGGCACCATTGCGCTGGAAATGCTGGAGGAGGTGGCCGATCTCGATTGCCTCGTGATCCCGATCGGCGGCGGCGGGCTGATCGCCGGCAATGCCATCGCCGCGCGCGCGCGCAAGCCGGCCATCGAGATCGTCGGCGCCGAAGCCGCGCTTTATCCCTCGATGTGGAACGCGCTGCATGACGAACAGCGGCCGCTCGGCGGCGCGACGCTGGCCGAAGGCATCGCCATCAAGAATGTCGGCAAGCTCACCTTGCCGGTGATCCGCGCGCTGGTCTCCGAGATCATTCTGGTCGACGAGGCGCAGCTCGAGCGCGCGGCGAACGCTTACCTGACTTTGCAGAAGACCATGGCGGAGGGCGCCGGCGCCGCGGGCCTGGCCGCCATGCTGGCGCAGCCGCAGCGTTTCCGCGGCAAAAAAGTCGGGCTCATTTTGAGCGGCGGCAATATCGACCCGCGCATTCTCGCCTCCATCATGGTGCGCGAACTCGAGCGCGCGAGCCAGATCGTGTCGTTCCGCCTCACCATCCCGGACCGGCCCGGCGTGCTTGGACCGATCGCGACCCGGCTCGGCGCGCTCGGCGCCAATATTCTGGAGGTCGATCACCGCCGGCTGTTCCTCGACGTGCCGGCCAAGGGCGCCAAGCTCGACGTGACCATCGAGACGCGCGACGCCGCGCATGCCGAGGAGATCCTGGCCGCGCTCGATGCCGACGGCTATCGCCCGGTGCGCATCGAGACCGGCGCGGCGATGGAGTAGGGCGCGCGCTTACGCGTTTGTCCTGAATACCGCTTTCCGCACAACCCGCTACCAAGGAGCCGGGGAAACGCGCGCGTCACTACGCTATTACCTATTTAGGGCGGTGGGGACAGTTGATGAACCACAGGCTCGTTGGAATTCTGCTCGCGCTCGTGAGCGCGGTGTTCTTTGCGCTCGCTAACACGCTCGCCGGCGTGGCGTACAAGGGCGGCAGCAACCCGTTCACGTTGTCGGCAACTCGATTCATTCTTCCGGCAGTCGCGTTGTTCGCGATCTTGCGGATCGGTGGCCGGACGATCGCTCTCGACCGGAAATCGGCCGCTGTCGCCGCGATCCTCGGGCTGATTTCGGTCGTCTACACCTTCGCGCTGCTGAAAGCGATCGAACTGCTGCCGGTGACGATCGCCATCCTGATCTTCTATCTGTTTCCGATCCTCACCGCCTTCATCCTGGTGTTTCTAGGCGCCAGCCGGCTGACGGCAAAGACGCTGGCGAGCGCGCTCATCGTCTTTTTCGGTCTGGGCCTGGCGCTCGCCGTTCAGTTCGGCGAGCTCAATCCCGTCGGCATGCTGGCAGGTCTCATTTCGGCGGTCGGCTTTGCCATCGTGTGCTCGGTAAGCAACCGACTGATGTCCGCGCAGGATTCTCGGACGGTGACGCTCTACCTGTCGGCTGCGGCAACAGCCGCGATGATCCTCGCGAGCTTTTTTGTAGACGACGTGCGCTTTCCGGTGACGGCGAGCGGATGGTCCGGGTTCATATTCTCCAACGTGCTGTATGCCGCCGCTATCATCGGCTTCTACCGGTCGATCGCGATGGTGGGCGCCGGCACGGCGACTTTCTTCCTCAATCTCGAACCGATCGTGGTGATCGGAACGGGCTATGTGGTCCTGGGCCAGATGGTCACGTCCTGGCAGATGGTCGGGATCGCCATCGTGGTGGCCGCGCTGGTCTATGCCAGCCAACCGGAGCGCCGCCGCAGCGTGCCTGCGCAATCGGGCGCAATAGTCTGAGTAGCGGCCGCGGCGGTCTTCCTCCGGCCGGCGGGCGGTTATCGGCGCTGCATCGCGCGCCAGATGCGCTCCGGCGTCGCCGGCATCTCGATGTGCCGCACGCCGAATTCGGACAGTGCATCGACCAGCGCATTGGCGACCGCCGGCAGCGCGCCGACGCAGCCGGCTTCGCCGGCGCCCTTGACGCCGAGCGGATTGGTCTTGGTCGGCACCGGATTGCTCTCGACCTCGATGTCGCAAAAATCGTGCGCGTGCGGCATGGCGTAGTCCATGAACGAGCCGGTGACGAGCTGGCCCTGGGCGTCGAAATGGATGTCTTCCATCAGCGCCTGGCCGGCGCCCTGCGCGATGCCGCCATGCACCTGGCCGTGCAACAGCAGCGGATTGAGCACGGTGCCGAAATCGTCGACCACGGAATAGCGCACGATGTCGACTTTGCCGGTGTCCTGGTCGATCTCCAGTTCGCAGATGTGGCAGCCGTTCGGAAAATTGTTGACCGGGGCGCGATAGACGGCGGTGGCGGACAGGCCCGGCTCCAGGCCGGCGGGCAGATTGGCGCTGGTCGAGCGAGGCGGCGGCGATTTCCTTTACCGACAGCGTGCGATTGGTCTTGTTGGTGGAGAATACGCCCTCGTCGAATTTCAGGTCGCTCTCCTCGACCTTGAGCATGTGCGCGGCAATCGCGCGCGCTTTGGTCACGATCTTTTCCGACGCCAGGTGGAAGGCCGAGCCGGCCAGCGTCGCCGAACGCGAACCGCCGGTGCCTTCGCCGAAAAAGACCTGGTCGGTATCGCCCTGAATATACTGCACGTCCTTGGGATCGATGCCGAGCCGGTCGCAGACCAGTTGCTTGAACACGGTCTCGTGCCCTTGGCCCTGGCTGTTCGAGCCGGAGAACAGCATCAGCGCGCCGCTGCGGTCGAAGCGCACCTCGGCGCCTTCCAGGCTGGGCGCGCCGGCGCGCTCGATGGTGTTCGACAGGCCGAAGCCGAGCAGCTTGCCGCGCTTGCGCGCTGCGGCCTTGCGCGCCTTGAAGCCTTTGCGGTCGGCGAGTGCGAGCGCCAGATCCATGTTCTTTTCGAATTCGCCGCAGTCGTAGTTGAAGGTCAGGGCGGTCTTGAACGGCATGGCGGACGGCGGAATGTAATTGCGCCGGCGCATTTCGGCCGGATCGAGCCCCATTTCGGCGGCGGCAAGATCGACCATGCGCTCGATCACGTAAGCCGCCTCGGGGCGGCCGTTGCCGCGATAGGGCCGCATCGGGTTGTTGTGGGAAAACACCGCGGTGATGTCGACGTGGATCGCCGGTATGCGATAGACGCCCGCGAGCGTGCCGGCATTGAGCACGAAAGCCGGCATCGCGTGCTGGAGATAAGCGCCGATGGCGGCGATGGTCGTCACGCGCAAGCGCGAGGAAATGGCCGTCCTTGTCGAGCGCGAGCTCGGCCTCGGTGACATTGTCGCGCGCCTGCGGGTCGGAAAGGAACGCTTCCGAGCGCGTGCTGATCCACTTCACCGGGCGGCCGGTGAGCTTGGACGCCAGCAGCACCAGCGGCGTCTCGTTGAATATCGGCGACTTCATGCCGAAGCTGCCACCGGTATCGCCGGTGATGACGCGCACTTTGCTGTCGGCCACCTTGAGCACCTTGGCGAGTTCGGCGCGGGTCGGCAGCGGCCGCTGCATCGGCGTGTAGACGGTGTAGCGCCGGTCGGCCGCGTTGTAGTCGCCGACCGCGCCGCGCGGCTCCATGGTGGCGGCGGTGACGCGGTTGATGACGAGCTTTTGTTTGACGATTCTGTCGGCGCGCGCGAAGGCGGCGTCGGTGGCGGCCTTGTCGCCGATCAGCTCGACGAAGCAGATATTGTCCGGGCAGTCGTCCCACACGCGCGGCGCGCCTGGGCGCGGCGCCTCGGCGGTGGAGGTGACCGCCGGCAGCGGTTCGAAATCGACCTGGATCATTTCGGCGGCGTCCATCGCCTGCGCTATGGTCTCGGCCACCACGAAGGCCACGCTTTCGCCGAGCCAGCGCACGCGATCCTCCGCCAGGATCGGATAGCGCGGCTTGTACATGGGCGAGCCGTCGCGGCGCTTGAGGCCGCCGGGAACCGGCAGGTCGCCGATAGCCGGCGGCCTTGATGTCGGCCGCGGTGAGCACCGCCAGCACGCCCGGCGCGGATTTGGCCGCGCGCGGTGTCGATCGAATTGATCTTGGCGTGCGCATGCTGCGAGCGCAGCACCACGCCATAGGCCATGCCGGGCAGTTGGACGTCGTCGGTATAGCGCCCGCCGCCCTGGATCAGGCGCGGGTCCTCGAAGCGCGATACGCTCTGACCGATTGCGAATTCACCCATCGCGTCACTCGCTTCTGATTATTGATTGATACCGGGCGCGGGACGGGGACAGGGGCTTCACTTAGCCGTGAGTTTTTCCGCCACGCGCGGCGCGAAATAGGTGAGCACGCCGTCGGCACCGGCGCGCTTGAAGGCGGTGAGGCTCTCCCACATCGCGCGCTCGCCGTCGAGCCAGCCGTTTTGCGCCGCCGCCATGATCATCGCGTATTCGCCGGACACCTGATAGGCGAAGGTCGGCATGGCGAAGGTGTCCTTCACGCGCTGGATGATGTCGAGATAGGGCAGGCCGGGCTTGACCATGATCATGTCGGCGCCTTCCTCGATGTCGAGCGCGACCTCGCGCAGCGCCTCGTCGGTGTTGCCATAGTCCATCTGGTAGGTGCGCTTGTCGCCGGTCAGCGTCTTGGAGGAGCCGACCGCGTCACGGAACGGTCCGTAGAACACCGAGGCGTATTTCGCCGCATAGGACATGATCGACACGTCGGTGAAATTCGCCGCATCGAGGCCTTTGCGGATCGCCGCCACGCGGCCGTCCATCATGTCGGAGGGCGCGATGATGTCGCAGCCGGCCTCGGCCTGCACCAGCGCTTGCTTGACCAGCACGGCGACCGTCTCGTCGTTGAGGATGACGCCGTCGCGCAACAGGCCGTCATGGCCGTGGCTGGTGAAGGGATCGAGCGCCACGTCGGCCAGGAGGCCGATCTCCGGCACTTCCTTTTTGATCGCGCGCAGGGTGCGGCAGACCAGATTGTCGGGATTGAGCGCCTCGCTGCCGGTTTCGTCGCGCAGGCCCGGATCGGTGTAGGGGAACAGCGCGAGGCAGGGGATGGTGAGCTTGGCGGCGCGGGTCGGCCTCGCGCACCGCCTGGTCGACCGACAGCCGCTCGACCCCGGGCATGGAGGGGACCGCCGCGCGCTTGTTGTCGCCGTCCATGATGAACAGCGGCCAGATCAGGTCGTCGGTGGTGAGCTGGTTTTCGCGCACCATGCGGCGCACCCATTCGCTGCGCCGGTTGCGGCGCGGGCGGACCGCGAGGTCGAGGCGTTCGCTGCCGCCGTTTCGACGGGGGCGAAATGGCTACGGGCTTCGATGGGGCGGCCGAATTTGATTGCCATGGCGGGTCTCCGGGGGCCTCTTTTTAGCGGGTCCGGCGACCGCCCGCTACCCGCAAACACTCCCGTCATTGCCGGGCTTGACCCGGCAATCCATGATGGGCGCCGTCAATCGCTGGCAGGCCTCATAGGCCCCCGGGTCAAGCCCGGGGGTGACAGAAAATAAGATGGACTTCAACCTCACCGAAGAACAGCGCGCCTTCCAGGCGACCGCGCGGCAATTCGCCCGCGACGAACTGATGCCGCATGCGCGCGACTGGGACGAGAACGAAACCTTCCCGGTCGAGGCATTGCGCAAGGCGGCGGCGCTCGGCTTCGGCGGCATCTACGTGAAGGAGGACGTCGGCGGCTCGGCGCTCATCGCGGCTCGATGCCGCGCTGATCTTCGAGGAACTGGCGCAGGGCTGCACCTCGACCGCCGCCTATATCTCGATCCACAACATGGCGGCCTGGATGATCGACGCCTTCGGCGGCGACGCGGTGCGCAAGAAATTCCTGCCCAAGCTCTGCACCATGGAGCATTTCGCCAGCTACTGCCTGACCGAGCCGGGCGCCGGCTCGGATGCCGCCAGCCTGACGACGCGCGCGCGCCGCGAGGCTGAGCATTACGTGCTCGACGGCGCCAAGGCCTTCATCTCCGGCGGCGGCGTCTCCGACATCTATGTGGTGATGGCGCGCACCGGCGAGGCCGGCCCGCGCGGCATTTCGACCATCGTGGTGGAGAAGGGCACGCCCGGGCTTTCGTACGGCGCGCAAGAGAAGAAGCTCGGCTGGAAGTCGCAGCCGACCGCCATGGTGATATTCGAGAACTGCCGCGTGCCGGCGGCCAACCGCATCGGCCGCGAAGGCCAGGGCTTCCGCATCGCCATGGCCGGACTCGATGGCGGCCGCTTGAACATCGGCGCCTGCTCGCTCGGCGGCGCGCAGTTCTGCCTCGACCGCACCGTCGACTACATGAAGGAGCGCAAGCAGTTCGGCTCGCGGCTGGCCGATTTCCAGGCGCTGCAATTTCGCATTGCCGACTACGCAACCGAGCTCGAGGCCGCGCGCCTGCTGCTGCATCGCGCGGCGGTGGCGGTCAGCGCGGGCGAGCCCGGCGCGACGCGCGCTCGCTGCCAAGGCCAAGCGGCTGGCCACCGATACCGGCTTCGATGTCGTGAACGGCTGCCTGCAACTGCACGGCGGCTACGGCTATCTGCGCGATCATCCGATCGAGCGCGTGTTGCGCGACGTGCGCGTGCACCAGATCCTGGAAGGCACCAACGAGATCATGCGGCTGATTATCAGCCGCCAGATGCTCGGGAACTGAACGTGCCGATGCCGGACGCAGAAATCATTTTCGAGCGGCGCGGCGCGGCCGGCCTCATCACGCTCAACCGGCCGCAGGCGCTCAATGCCGTCACCTACGCCATGGTGCTGGCCTTGCGCGCGCAGCTTGACGCCTGGGCCGACGACCCGGCGATCACCCGCGTGGTCATCCAAGCCGCCGGCGGGCGCGCGTTTTCGGCCGGCGGCGATATCCGCGCGCTCTACGATCTGGGCCAGGCCGGCCGCTACGACGAAGCGCTGCAATTCTGGCGCGACGAATATCCGCTCAACGTGGCGATCAAGAATTTCCGCAAGCCCTACGTCGCGCTGATCGACGGGCTGGTCATGGGCGGCGGCGTCGGCATCTCGGTGCACGGCTCGCACCGCGTCGCCGGCGATCGCTTTCAGTTCGCCATGCCGGAAGTCGGCATCGGCTTTTTTCCCGATGTCGGCGCCACCTGGTTCCTGCCGCGCATGCCGGGCGAGCTCGGCGCCTATTGCGGGCTCACCGGCGAGCGCTTCGGCATCGCCGACGCTTGCGCCGCCGGTCTTGCCACGCACCGCATTCCGTCGGCGCGCTTTGCCGCGCTGCTCGACGGCTTGAGCGGCACGGTATCGGTCGACGCGGTGCTCGCCGCCTTCGCCGAACCGGCCGGCGCGGGACCGATCATGGCGCGGCGGGCGGCGATCGACCGGCTGTTTGCCGGCAGCCAGGTCGAGGACATCCTGGCCGCGCTCGACCGCGAAGCGGCGTCCGCCAGCGCCGATGCCGAATGGGCCGGCAAAACCGCCGCCACCATGCGGACTAAATCGCCGCTCAGTCTGAAGATCGCGCTGGCGCAGGTGCGGCGCGGCCGGACCTGGGATTTCGCGACGTGCATGCGCGCCGAGTTCCGCATCGTGTCGCGCCTCATCCACGGACACGATTTTTTCGAGGGCGTGCGCGCGGTGATCGTCGACAAGGACAATAAGCCCGACTGGCAGCCGGCCACGCTCGCGGACGTGAGCGCGGCGGAGGTGGAGCGCCATTTCCAGGCGCTCGGCGCGCAGGAATTGGTGTTGGCATGAGCGAGCCGTACGCCAGCGACGACGTGCCAAGCCTCGATCCGGTGCATGAGGACGAAGGCGGCAAGGCCATCGGCGGCTGGACGCGGCGGCTGGTGCTGTTCCTGCGCGCGATGGCCGGCATTTCGATGCTCAAGGGTCTCTATCATTGGTCGCAGGTGTGCGGCATCGGCGTCGATGCCAATAACGTGTTCCAATATCATTCCATCGCCTGGCAGGCCGCCACGGTGTTCTTCGCGGTGATCGATCTGGTCGCCGCCGTCGGACTGTGGCTCGCCGCCGCCTGGGGCGCGGTGATCTGGCTGACCGCGGTTGCCTCGATGCTGGCGGTCGACATATTTTTCCCGCAGGTGTTCGGCGCCAGCATGGTGACCGGCCTAGTGGAAGGCGGCCTGCTCGTGCTTTACCTATGGCTGGCTTTGAAATCGGCGCAGGAGCAGCCGCCGTGATCAAGAGAGAATACGCGCATGATCCCGAAAAGCTTGTCCTCGGCTTGATCGGGGATGGGAACCGGTTTTCGGACAAGATCATGCGCAAATTTAGATCGGGGAGGGCGCCATGGCGCGCATAGGATTTGTCGGGCTCGGCAATATGGGTCTGCCGATGGCGCAGAACCTGCTCAAGGCCGGCCATCAGGTTGAGGGTGTGGACGTCAATCCGGCCGCGATCGCCAAACTGGTGGCGGCCGGCGGCGTCGGCGTCGAGACCGCCAAGACCGCCGCCGCGCGCGCCGACGTGGTCATCACCATGCTGCCGTCCGGCAAGGAAGTGCGCGAGGTCTATCTGGGCGTCGGCGGCATCATCGAGGACGCCAATCCCGGCACGCTGCTGATCGATTGCTCCACCATCGATGTCGCGACCGCGCGCGTGGTGGCGGCTGCGGCGGAAAAGAAAGGCCTGCTGATGCTCGATGCGCCGGTGTCCGGCGGCGTCGGCGGGGCGACCGCCGCGACCCTCACCTTCATGGTCGGCGGCAGCGCGCAGGCGTTTACGCGCGCGGAATCGATCTTGCAAAAGATGGGCAAGACCATCGTGCACGCCGGCGGGCCCGGCAACGGCCAGGCCGCCAAGATCTGCAACAACATGATCCTCGGCGTATCGATGATCGCGGTGTCGGAAGCCTTCGCGCTGGCGGAAAAGCTCGGCCTCGATCATCAGAAACTGTTCGACATCGCGTCGAAATCGTCGGGCCAGTGCTGGTCGCTCACCAGCTATTGCCCGGTGCCCGGACCGGTGCCGACCTCGCCGGCCAATCGCGATTATCAGGCCGGCTTCACCGCGGCGATGATGCTCAAGGATTTGAGACTGTCGCAGGAGGCGGCGAAGGCGGCGGGCGCCAACACGCGGCTCGGCGCCGACGCGGAAAAAATTTATTCCGCCTATGTCGGGAGCGGGGAGGCGGGCAAGGATTTTTCCGGCATCTTCCGCTTTGTGCGCGGCGCGCCATGACAAAGCCCGGCCTTGCGGCCGGGCTTCGCATCTAGGTCGGAATTGATCCGATCAGTAGCGGCAATGACGGTTTCCATAGTGGTCGTGCCAGCAGCGATGGCGATGGGTGATGCGCGGGCCGCCGATCACGGCGCCGCCGACGCCACCCACAACCGCGCCCACCGGGCCGGCCACCACGGCGCCGGCGCCTGCGCCGATCGCGGCGCCGGTCACTGTCCGTTCGGGCACTTCAGCGTTCGCGGCCACTGGCATGGCCGTTAACGCGGCCAACACGGCAACAATATATAGTTTGCGCATAATCTCCTCCTGCTTGTTGTCCACGTGCTCCGCAACAAAATGACAACGCGCCAGCGCCCGCAAAGTTCAAATCAAGTTTTCCGCAATCTGCGGGCCGTCAAGGTAAACAAATTCTGACGCCAATCGCTCGAATGCCGATTTGAACGAAGCATTCACCGTTGCAAATAAATCTAATCTTTATCGTGTTATTTAAGCCGATTTTAGAGGGCCCCTTATAGGGTCAGACATCTGGAACGGGGAAGACAGGGCCTCGTTACCGGGCGAAGAGACGCAAGATAATAAACGTAACAGGGGCGTTGGACATGAAAGCCGTTGTGAAGACGGTCGAGCCGGCCGAGCGAGAGGCACGCTTCGATCACATCAGGCCACTTTATCATGAGGCCTTGACCTTGGTCGAACGGCTGCATCGCCGGCTGCTCGACGTTATCAAGGACGAATTCGATCGCCGCGGCCGCGCCGACATCAATTCGGTGCAGGCGCTGCTGCTGTACAATATCGGCGACAAGGAGCTGACCGCCGGCGAGCTGCGCACGCGCGGCTACTATCTCGGCTCCAACGTCTCCTACAATCTCAAGAAGCTGGTCGAGATGGCCTTCCTCGATCACCAGCGCAGCCGCGTCGACCGCCGCTCCGTTCGCATCAAGCTGACCGAAAAGGGCCGCGAGGTGCGCGACATCGTCGAGGCGCTTTACCAGAAGCACGTGCGCACCGTTGAGCAGGTCGGCGGCATCAATGCCGACGAGTTCGCCACGCTCAACAAGTCGCTGCACCGGCTCGAGCGCTTCTGGACCGACCAGATCCTCTATCGCCTGTAAGCTCGCGCATCGGCGAGACGACTTGCCCCGGCCGCTCGCGGCCGGGGCTTTGTTATTGGGCCAGGAACCGGCCACACCCAACGAACGCTAGATATTGCGGTCAGTGGACGCCCGCCATGCCAGCGCTTGGCGGTTGGCGGGCTATATGCTATTTGCGGACCAATCCCGGATTTACCTGGGCGCGTGATCATTTCCGAAAGACGGTTGCCATACGCCGATCCGGTCGGGGACGGGCTTTTCGGGGTCATGCGCTTGTATTCGGCGCCGCCGTCATGCCCGGCGCCAGGAGATCGTGATGTCGGCGACGTCGAATTCCAAGCCTGCTGCCAATGCGCCCGCGAGCGATGTGGAACGCCTGTTCTCGGCTACGTTGCGCGAAGTCGATCCCGAAATCGCCGAGGCCATTCAACTCGAGCTCGGCCGCCAGCGTGACGAGATCGAGCTGATCGCGTCGGAGAACATCGTGTCGCGCGCGGTGCTGGAAGCGCAAGGCTCCGTGCTGACCAACAAATATGCCGAAGGCCTGCCGGGCAAGCGCTATTACGGCGGCTGCCAGTTCGTCGATATCGCCGAGCGGCTGGCGATCGAGCGCGTGACGAAATTGTTCGGCTGCCGGTTCGCCAATGTGCAGCCGCACTCCGGCGCCTCCGCCAACGCGGCGGTGTTCTTCGCGCTGATGCAGCCCGGCGACACCTTCATGGGGCTCAACCTCGCCGCCGGTGGCCATTTGAGCCACGGCATGGCGATCAATCTCTCCGGCAAGTGGTTCAAGCCGGTGCCCTATGACGTGCGCCGCGACGACCAGCGCATCGACATGGAGCAGGTGGCGCGGCTCGCGCGCGAGCACAAGCCGAAGCTCATCATCGCCGGCGGCTCGGCCTATCCGAGGATCATCGATTTCCGCGCCTTCCGCGAAATCTGCGACGAGGTCGGCGCTTACCTGATGGTCGACATGGCGCACTTCGCCGGGCTGGTGGCGGGCGGTGCGCATCCCTCGCCATTCCCGCACGCGCATGTGGTGACCACCACCACGCACAAGACGCTGCGCGGGCCGCGCGGCGGCGTGATCCTGTCGGACGACGAGGAGATCGCCAAGAAGCTCAACTCGGCGGTGTTCCCCGGCTTGCAGGGCGGACCGCTGATGCATGTGATCGCGGCCAAGGCAGTGGCGTTCGGCGAGGCCTTGCGGCCGAGCTTCCGCACCTATGCGCGCAACGTGGTGGAGAACGCCAAGGCGCTGGCCGAAACGCTCAAGTCGCGCGGGTACGATATTGTCTCCGGCGGCACCGACACCCATCTGATGCTGGTCGACCTGCGGCCCAAGCGGCTCACCGGCAAGGTGGCGGAAGCCGCGCTCGGCCGCGCCCACATCACCTGCAACAAGAACGGCATCCCGTTCGATCCGGAAAAACCGACGGTGACTTCGGGCATCCGGCTCGGCACGCCGGCCGGCACCACGCGCGGCTTCGGCATCGCGGAATTCCGCCAGGTCGGCGAGATGATCGCCGAGGTGCTCGACGTGCTGTCGCAGAAAGGCGTTGCGGAAGATTCGCTGATCGAAGGCGCGGTGCGCGGCAAAGTGAAGACCTTGCTGGCGCGCTTTCCGATTTATCAGAGCTAGTCATGCGAGCCGAGCTCTTACACTGTCATTCCGGGGCGCGCGCAACGCGCGCGAACCCGGAATCCAGAAACAGCCGCCGTGCTCGCATCTGGATTCCGGGTCCGGCGCTTCGCGCCGTCCCGGAATGACGGGGGAATAGGGGGCGTCATGCGTTGCCCGAGTTGTGGAAGCCTGGATACCCAGGTGAAGGATTCGCGGCCGACCGAGGATTCGGCGGTGATCCGCCGCCGTCGCGTGTGCCTGACCTGCAATTTCCGCTTCACCACCTTCGAGCGCGTGCAGTTGCGCGAGCTCACCGTGATCAAGCGCAACGGCCGGCGCGTGCCGTTCGACCGCGACAAACTGATGCGCTCGGTGCAGATCGCGTTGCGCAAGCGCTCTGTCGATCCTGAGCGCATCGAACAGGAAGTGTCCAAGATCGTGCGCGAGCTCGAAAGCCAGGGTGAGAACGAAGTGTCATCGGAGGCGATCGGCGAACTGGTGATGGAGCATTTGCGTAATCTCGACGACGTCGCCTATGTGCGCTTTGCCTCCGTCTACCGCAATTTCCGCGAGGCCAAGGACTTCCGCGCCGCGCTCGACGAATTGTCGGGCGACGAGGCCAAGCCGGCGACCGCGCGCAAATGAGCCTACCAGCCGAGCCAATCGTTATTGACGCCGCGGCAGACGATGCGCGCTTCATGGCGCTGGCCTTCACGCTCGGCCGGCGCGGGCTCGGCAACACCTGGCCCAATCCGGCGGTCGGCGCGGTGATCGTCAAGGACGGCGTCATTGTCGGCCGCGGCTGGACGCAAAGCGGCGGGCGGCCGCATGCCGAGGTCGAGGCGCTGCGTCATGCCAAGAAGGCGGCGCAGGGCGCCACCCTATATGTGACGCTGGAGCCATGCTCGCATCAGGGCAAGACGCCGCCTTGTGCCGACGCCATTATCCGCGCAGGGATCGCGCGCGTGGTGTCGGCGCTGGAGGATCCCAATCCGGAAGTTGCCGGGCAGGGCCATGCGCGGTTGCGCGCCAAAGGCATCGCGGTCGATGTCGGCTTAGGCGCCGACGAAGCACGCCGCGTGCACGCCGGCCACATCATGCGCGTCACACATCATCGGCCCTATGTGACGCTCAAGCTGGCGGTGTCGGCGGACGGCAAGGCCGGGCTCGCCGGCCGCAAGCCGGTCGCCATCACCGGCGAAGCGGCACGCACGCGGGTGTTCCAGATGCGCGCGGCGAGCGACGCCATCCTGGTCGGCATCGGCACCGTGCTGTCGGACAATCCGCAATTGACCTGCCGCCTGCCGGGCATGTTCGAGCGCTCGCCGGTGCGGGTGGTGCTCGACGCCACCTTGAAGCTGCCGCTGGCGACCTCGGTGGTGGCGACCGTGCGCGAAACGCCGACCTGGGTGTTCACCTCCAGCCGGCCCTCGGCCATCGCCGAGGAAATCCTGCAGCAGAAGGGCTGTCAGGTGTTTCGGGTCGGCGATGTGGACGGCAAGCTCGATCTCGGCGCGGTGCTGAAAGTGCTGGCCGGCGAGGGCGTCACCCGGCTGATGGTGGAGGGCGGACCGACCGTCGCCGGCGCCATCGCCGCCGCCGGCCTGGTGGACGAGATGGTGGTGCTGCGCGGGGACAAAGAGCATCGGCGTCGGCGGCATCGAGCCGCTCGAGGGCATGCCGCTCGACGGGCTGACCGGACAATTACGCGCGCGCGGCAGCGAAAAGCTCGGGCCCGATACGCTCGAAATGTTCGAGCGTGCTTGAGATGTTGAACGATATAAAATTCTCCGCTCGTCCCCGCGAAAGCGGGGACCCAGGGCGACATGGCGATGACTTTGTGTTCTTGGCTCTGGATTCCCGCTTGCGCGGGAATGAACGGGATTTTTGATGTTCACCGGCATCGTCACCGACGTGGGCGAGGTGCGGTCGGTCAAGCCGCGCGCCGATAATCTGCATCGCATCACCATTGCCTGCGCTTATCCGCGCGCCGAACTGATCGACGGCGCCTCGATCGCCTGTTCCGGGGTCTGCATGACGGTGGTCGGGGCGGGCGAAGAGGATGGCCGCAGCTGGTTTGCGGTCGATGCGGCCGCCGAAACCTTGGCGGTCACCACCGTCGGGCGCTGGCGGCACGGCGCGCGCGTCAATCTCGAGCGCTCGCTGAAACTCGGCGACGAACTGGGCGGCCATCTGGTCGCCGGCCATGTCGACGGCCTGGCGAGCGTGATCGCGCGCGCGGACATGACCGACATGGCGCGCTTCAGCCTGCGCGCGCCGCGCGAACTGGCGCGCTTCATCGCGCCCAAGGGCTCGGTCGCGCTCGACGGCGTCTCGCTCACCGTCAATGCGGTGGAAGGCGACACCTTCTCGGTGCTGATCATCCCGCACACGCTGGCCGTGACGACCTTCGGGGCCTTGCGCCAGGGCGACGACGTCAATCTCGAAGTCGACACCATGGCGCGCTATGCGGCGCGGTTGATGGAGGCACGGTGACTTTTCCGCCGTCATGGCCGGGCTTGTCCCGGCCATCCACGCCTTTGCTCCTAGTCTCTTGTCATAAGTAAGACGTGGATGCCCGCGACAAGCGCGGGCATGACGATCCCAACGGAGCCCTTGTTCGCTTCGCGCTCGCTTGCTACGACGCCGCTCAACAAGGAACCAAAGACATGGCCAAGAAGGCGAGCGCTGCGAAAAAGCGCGACTCATTGCGCGTGCTGATCGTGGAGGCGCGCTTCTACGAGCATATCTCCGACGCGCTGGTCGCGGGCGCCACCCGCGTGCTCGATGAAGCCGGCGCGCAATACGATCGCATCACGGTGCCGGGCGCGCTGGAAGTGCCGGCGGCGATCGCCATGGCGGTCGATGCCGCGAAGGCCAAGCGCGCGCCTTATGACGGCGTGGTCGCGCTCGGCTGCGTGATCCAGGGCGAGACCTATCATTTCGAATTGGTGTCGAACGAGTCGGCGCGCGGGCTGATGGATTTGAGCATCGACCGGCAGCTCGCCATCGGCAACGGCATTCTCACCGTCGACAGCGAGACGCAGGCGCTGGCCCGCTCGACTCCCGATGGCCGCAACAAGGGCGCCGCCGCCGCGCGCGCGGCGCTGGCGATGGTCGCGCTTAAACGCAGCCTGACAGGCAAGTGATGGCCAAAAGCGCGCCGATCGCGGACAAGGACGCGCGCAAGGCGAACAAGCGCGGCGCGGCGCGGCTCGCCGCCGTGCAGGCGCTCTACCAGATGGATATGGCCGGCACCGGGCTGAACGAGATTCTCGCCGAGTTCGAGAGCCACTGGCTCGGGCGCGAGGTCGAGGGCTCGCAATATCTGCCGGCCGAGGCCGCGTTCTTCCGCGACATCGTGTCGGGCGTGGTGCGCGAGCAGCGCAAGCTCGATCCGTTGATCGACGAGGCGCTGGCCAAAAGCTGGCCGCTCAAGCGCATCGAGGCGGTGCTGCGCGCCGCGCTGCGCGCCGGCGCCTACGAACTCGACCATCGCCGCGACGTGCCGGCGCGCGTGGTGGTGTCGGAATATGCCGATGTCGCCGCCGCCTTCGTCGAGCGCGATGAGACCGGCATGGTCAATGCCGTGCTCGATCAGCTGGCGCGCAAGCTGCGCGCGGCCGAATTTACCGGCTAGTTTTTCTTTACCTCCCCCTAAAAGGGGGAGGTCGGTTCGCGTAGCGAACCGGGTGGGGGTCATTTGCTAGGCTAGCCTGACCCCCACCCCGACCCTCCCCCTTGCAGGGGGAGGGAGTCGGAGAGGCAGAGTGACGCGATGAATTCCAAGAACGATATGTCGGGCGAAGACCGGCTGATCGCGCGCTTCTTCCAGCCGATCGCGACCCATCCGGGTGCGCTCGGTCTTTCCGACGATGCCGCCTTCATCAAGCCGCCGCCGGGCTGCGATCTGGTGCTCAAGACCGATGCGATCATCGGCGGCGTGCATTTCTTTGCCGACGATGCCGCGCGCGACGTGGCGCGCAAGGCGCTGCGGGTGAATCTGTCCGACTTGGCGGCCAAGGGCGCTAGCCCGCTCGGATTCCTGTTGTCGCTGGCGCTGCCGAAGGAGATCGGCGACGACTGGCTCGCCGGATTTGCCGAAGGCTGCGCGCCGACGCGGTGCTGTTCGGCTGCCCGCTGTTCGGCGGCGACACCGATCGCACGCCGGGGCCGATCACGATTTCCATCGCCATGGTCGGCAGCGTGCCGGAAGGCAGCATGGTGCGCCGCGCCGGCGCCAAGCCGGGCGACCGCGTGTTCGTGAGCGGCACGATCGGCGATGCTTCGCTCGGCCTTGCGCTGCGCAAGGGCGCCGGATGGAAGCTCAGCGATGCGCAGCGCCAGCATCTGACTTCGCGTTATGTGTTGCCGCAGCCGCGCAATGCCTTGGCGGACGCCGTGCGCATCCACGCCTCGGCGGCGATGGATGTGTCCGACGGTCTGGCCGGCGATTTCGCCAAGCTGTGCCGGACATCGCAAGGTGGCGGCGAAGATCGAAGTTGCGCGCGTGCCGCTCTCCGATGCGGCCAAGGCGGTGCTGGCGGCCGATCCGGCCATGCTGGAGACCGCGCTCACCGGCGGCGACGACTACGAGATCGTCTGCACCGTGCCGGCGGCCAAGGCCGATAGTTTCCGCGCCGCGGCAAAGGCGGCCGAGGTGCCGGTGACCGAGATCGGGGAAATCGAGGCGGGCGAGGGCGTCCGGTTCTTAGGAGCAGGCGGGCAGGCGCTGTCCTTCAAGCGCGCCTCCTTCAGCCACTTCTGAATTCGCCGGGACGCGCGGCCCCGCCGGGGTATAATAAAAAAAGCGAGCTTGGGAGCAGGAAGCGCCATGCACGACATGACGGCAAAACCGGGGGCCATCGGCGCCACTGGGCCAAGTGCGAATTTCGACAAGCATCACCGCCGCTTTCCGACCACCGCCTGGCTGCGCAAGCAGGCCCCGCGCAACGTCCCGCGCTTTGCCTTCGAATATGGCGACACCGGCGCCGGCAACGACATCGGCATCGCGCATAATTGGGCCGCGCTCGACGCCATCAAGATCGTGCCGCGCTACGGCGTGATGCCGACGCTGCCGCCGACCGAGGTCGAGCTGTTCGGCCGCCGTTACGCGGCGCCGATCGGCATCGCGCCCATGGGCGGGCCGTCGATCGTGTGGCCGGGCGCCGATTTGCTGATGGCGAAGGCGGCGCAGCGCGCGCGCGTTCCGTATTGCCTGGGCGTCGCCGGCGGCGCGACCATCGAGGACGTGGCGCAAGTGGCGCCCGATGTGTTCTGGCTGCAGCTTTATCGGTTCTGGCACGACGACCACAAAATCGGTTTCGACCTGGTGCGGCGCGCGCAGGCCGCCGACGTCAAGGTGCTGACGCTCACGCTCGACGTACCGGTGCGCACCACGCGTTCGCGGGAGACCTATGCCGGGCTTGCCGGCGAGTTCCGGCCGACGCCGCGCATGATCTACGAAATGCTGATCCGGCCGAAATGGCTGCTGGCGCTGTTGCGCAACGGCTATCCGCGCTTCGCCACCATCCGCTCCTATGCGGGCGAGCGCGCCAGCACCAACGAGGTCATCCGTTTCGCCCGGCGCGAGATGGGCGGGGCATTTTCCTGGGAGGAGGTCAAGCGCTACCGCGATCGCTGGAAGGGCCCGATGCTGCTCAAGGGCATCCTGCATCCCGCCGACGCCGAAAAGGCGGTGGCGCTCGGCGCCGATGGCGTCTGGGTGTCGAACCATGGCGGGCGCCAGATCGAGGCGCTGGCGACCTCGATCGACGTGCTGCCGGCGATCGTCGCGGCGGTCGGCAAAAAGGCGGCCATCGTGCTCGACAGCGGCATCCGCAGCGGGCAGGACGTGATGCGGGCGCTCGCGCTCGGCGCCGATGCGGCCTTTGCCGGCAAGTCGTTCCTGTGGGCGCTCGCGGCGCTCGGCGACGACGGGCCCGGCCACCTGATCGACCTCTACATCGATGAATTGCGCTCTTCGCTCGGCCAGATCGGGGCGCTGTCGCCCTATGAGGCGCGCCAGGCGACCATCCGCCATCCGGGTGCGATCAAGTTTTAGCTAGTCCGCTCGTCCCCGCGGAAGCGGGGACCCAGACTATGCCAAATTCACTGGATTCCCGCTTTCGCGGGAATGAGCGATTGGGGGCAACACTGCCCTGCGCGTCCCGCAGTGGCGATTCATACGGATCGCCGCTAAAACGGGCCGCTTTCCGGGAGCTCCCATCATGTCGGCGGTCGCCGAACCGATTCCGTACGCCACCGTCGACGACGGTCTAGCGCGCCGCAACGCCATCGTGCTTTCGGTGGCGCAGGCGCTCGCCGGCGGCAACAATATCGTGACGGTCTCGACCGCCAGCATCGTCGGCGCGGTGCTGGCGCCGGACAAGGGGCTAGCGACGCTGCCGATCACCGCCATGGTGCTCGGCATGTGGCTCGGCACGCTGCCGGTCGGCGCGCTCGCCCGCCGCTTCGGGCGGCGCTTCGCGCTGCAGACCGGATCGGTGTTCGGCATTCTGTCCGGGCTGATTTCCTATTTGGCGGTGGTGAACGGTCAGTTCTGGCTGTTGCTCCTCGGCGCTTTCTGCGGCGGACTTTACGCCGCCGCGCACCAGTCCTACCGCTTCGCCGCCGCCGATACCGCGAGCGAGGCGTTCCGGCCCAAGGTGGTGTCCTGGGTGCTGGCCGGCGGGGTATTTGCCGCGGTGATCGGGCCGCAACTGGTCATCTTCACCAAGGATCTGCTGCCGCCCTACATGTTCGCCGCCAGCTATCTCGGGCAGTCCGCCTGTGCGGTGCTCGCTGCCGGCGTGCTGATGTTCGTGAAGATTCCGCCGCTGCCGGCAGCGCACGCCGAGCATGCGCGGCCGCTCGCGGAGATCGTGCGCGCCCCCCGCTTCATCGTCGCGGTCGCCTGCGGCATGGCGAGCTATGCGATGATGAACATCATCATGACCTCGGCGCCGCTCGCCATGGTCGGCTGCGGCCATTCGGTCACCGACGCCACCCTCGGCATTCAGTGGCACGTGCTGGCGATGTATGCGCCGAGCTTCATCACCGGCGGCCTGATCGTGCGCTTCGGGGTCGAGCGCGTTACCGGGGTTGGCCTGGGGCTGATCGCGCTCGCCGCGGTGGCCGGAATCGCCGGTATCACGGTGGCGCATTTCTGGACCGCGCTGGTGCTGCTCGGCGTCGGCTGGAACCTCGCCTTCATCGGCGCCACCAACATGGTGACCCAGTGCCACCGGCCCGAGGAACGCAACAAGGTGCAGGCGTTCAACGACTTCCTGATCTTCGGCAGCATGGCGGTAAGCTCGTTTACCTCCGGCCAGATGCTGGAATATCTGGGCTGGCAGGCGATCAACGAGGTGATCTTCCCGACCGTCTTCGTGGCGGGCGCTATGCTGGTATGGCTGACCCTGCGCCAACGCGCGGCGGCGACGATTTAAGGCAAAGCGACGCTTCACCCTCAGCGTCAAGCCGGGCAATGACAGGAGTTGGGAGGGCACTCCGCACCATGAGACCGAGCGAGGCGCGTCACGTTCGCGATGGCGGCAGGCGTGACTGACAAACTTTGGGAAATCAGCGACGTTGTCGCGATACTGGAAAAATGGCGAGCCGCCAATTGAGGCGGCTTTGGCCTTCACCGCTGGATGTTGGTCCTTTTTGGACTCGTTTTAACCGCGCTTGCTCCTCCGGTAAGAACTTCAACATGATCTACAACACCCTTCTTGGCGGATACTTTTTTGGTTTGGATTTCTCGCCGCCCAATTTGTTACTTTTCTTCTGCAAATTCCGATATTGCGGAGTCACAGTTACCGTCTCTATTGTTTCAGCCTTAGCCGTTACAAAACCGGCACTCGCCGATAAGAAGCCGATGGCACATAGAATGATCAGCGCTCCGCTAATCCCGATTGTTATTTTCATTGTTTCCTCCACTTGCTCCTTAGTAGGGGCAGCGGAGTGGCTCACGTCTTAAGATCGCTGTCTATGATTTAGAATGGATTGATTAAGTTCCCATTTCAAACCGAGGCACTACCCGCCCTTGACAGGACTATATTCACAGGAATATAGTCTCCATCGTCCGATCCATCGAGGGCGCTGTCATGAGGCGTCATGAAGTGGGATCGCCTTGATTGGGCCGATATCGGGTAAACCCGACATCGGCGATGCGGCGCCCGCGGGCGGGGGATGAACGCAACCCCCCAAGCTCCCGGGCGGCGCCGGGGTTCCGCCCGGGGACATTACGATCCCCTGCCAGGAGCTGGCTGACGGCGGGCCGTCAGGCTTGCCCGAGGTTCTCTGACAAGGCCGCCCAAAAGGGGCCAGCGTCTCAGAGCCAGAGGGAAAGCCGAAGCGGAACGTCAGAAAGCGCGGCCCGGCGCCGTATGGACGCTGCGATGGCGCGCCGAGAGGCGCCACGTGCCGGAAACGGTACGTGACTACGACTAAATGACGCGCCGCTTGGCGCGCCATCCCCTCGCTTTATGCGGGGGCAAGGGCTTGTCCGCCGAAGCCCGCAAGGGCGAAGGCGGAAGTACGGCGTACCCGGCGCCGCCAAGAATACGGGCGATGGCGCATGTCCGCAGCTTGTCATCACCGGGACAAGCCCGGCAATGACAACAGAGAGACGTTGCTTTACCGCTGCCTTTTTGGCTATATCCGCGCGCTTTTCCGGTCGGGGTGAAGCGCCCTTCAAGCGGCCATCCTCGACGCTCCTGGCGCCGGCGGGAGCGTTCTCTCCGTATGCGCCATTTCAATCGAGGTTGAAGCCACCATGAATACATTGTGGGTGATCGTCGGCTGTGGGATTCTCGCGATCCTCTATGGCATCTGGGCAACCATGTCGGTGCTGCGCGCCGATGCCGGTAGCGCGCGGATGCAGGAGATTTCCGCCGCCGTGCGCGAGGGCGCGCAGGCCTATCTGAAGCGCCAATACGCCACCATCGGCATCGTCGGCGCGGTGATCTTCGTCATCATCGGGCTGACGCTGGGCTGGCTGGTCGCGGTCGGTTTCGCCGTCGGCGCGATCCTGTCGGGCGCGGCCGGCTTCATCGGCATGAACGTATCGGTGCGCGCCAATGTGCGCACGGCACAAGCCGCCACCAAGTCGCTGGCCGGCGGGCTGGAGATCGCCTTCAAGGCCGGCGCCATCACCGGCATGCTGGTGGCGGGCCTCGCGCTGCTCGGCGTCACGCTCTATTTCGGCTTCCTCACCGGCACCATGCACATGGCGCCCAACGACCGCACCGTCATCGACGCCATCGTCGCCCTCGGCTTCGGCGCCTCGCTGATCTCGATCTTTGCCCGTCTCGGCGGCGGCATTTTCACCAAGGGCGCCGACGTCGGCGGCGATCTGGTCGGCAAGGTCGAAGCCGGCATTCCGGAAGACGATCCGCGCAATCCGGCAACCATCGCCGATAACGTGGGCGACAATGTCGGCGACTGCGCCGGCATGGCCGCCGACCTGTTCGAGACTTACGCGGTGACCACCGTCGCCACCATGGTGCTGGCCTCGATCTTCTTCGCCAACACGCCGATCCTCTTGCAGATGATGACCTTGCCGCTCGCCATCGGCGGCGTCTGCATCATCACCTCGATCATCGGCACCTTCTTCGTCAAGCTGCCGGCCAGCCAGTCGATCATGGGCGCGCTCTACAAGGGCCTGATCGTCACCGGCATCCTGTCGCTGGTCGGCATCGCCGGGGTGATCAACTGGCTGCTGCCGCACGGCTTCGGCGCCATCGACGGCCAGACCTACACCGGCATGACGCTGTTGATCTGCGGTATCGTCGGCCTCGCCGTCACCGGCCTGATCATCTGGATCACCGAATACTACACCGGCACCGATTTCCGCCCGGTGAAGTCGATCGCCGCGGCATCTGTCACCGGCCACGGCACCAACGTGATCCAGGGCCTCGCCATCTCGATGGAGTCGACCGCGCTGCCCGCGATCGTCATCATCGCCGGCATCCTGATCTCCTACAACCTCGCCGGTTTGTTCGGCATCGCCATTGCGGTGACCACCATGCTGGCACTCGCCGGTATGATCGTGGCGCTCGACGCCTTCGGCCCGGTCACCGACAATGCCGGCGGCATTGCCGAAATGGCCGGGCTGCCGAAGGAAGTGCGCAAGTCGACCGACGCGCTCGACGCGGTCGGCAACACCACCAAGGCGATCACCAAGGGCTATGCCATCGGCTCGGCCGGCCTCGGCGCGCTGGTGCTGTTCGCGGCCTATAACCAGGACCTGCTGTTCTTCGCCAGCGACACCGCGCATCACCCGTACTTCGTCGGCATCAAGCTCGATTTCGCGCTCACCAACCCCTATGTGGTGGCCGGTCTGCTGTTCGGCGGCCTGTTGCCCTATCTGTTCGGCTCAATGGGCATGACCGCGGTCGGGCGCGCCGCCGGCGCGATCGTCGAGGAAGTGCGCCGTCAGTTCCGCGAAAACCCGGGCATCATGAAGGGCACCAGCAAGCCGGATTACGGTCGCGCCGTCGACATGCTGACCAGGGCGGCGATCAAGGAGATGATCATTCCGTCCCTGCTGCCGGTGCTGTCGCCGATCTTCTGCTACTTCGTGATCTATGTGGTCGCGGGCGGCGGAGCGGCCGGCAAGTCGGCCGGCTTCTCGGCGCTCGGCGCCATGCTGCTCGGCGTCATCGTCACCGGCCTGTTCGTCGCCATCTCGATGACTTCCGGCGGCGGCGCCTGGGACAATGCCAAGAAATACATCGAGGACGGCCACTACGGCGGCAAGGGTTCCGACGCCCACAAGGCGGCGGTGACCGGCGACACCGTCGGCGATCCCTACAAGGACACGGCGGGCCCCGCCGTGAACCCGATGATCAAGATCACCAATATCGTGGCGCTGCTGCTGCTGGCGGTGCTGGCGCACTAGTCCACGGCGCACCCCGAAAAGCGAAAGGGCCCGTGCATCGCGCGGGCCCTTTTTTGTCGGGCTTGGGGTGGCGGCGCCACCGCCATGCGCAAGTTAGGGTATCAACATTCCCGGCTTGAAGCTCCGGAATATGCCGCGCAAGTAGTTCAGCTCCTGGCCGCCGGTCGCCGTCGTCTGCGACAGGAAGTCGAAGACTTTGCCGTCCTTGATGCCGTAATTCGCCAGCCGCGTGACCCGGCGATCTCGGTCGAAATAGACCGCGACCACCCGTTGATCGATGACCTCGTGCGGCAAGAAAGCGGCCGCACGTTTCGTTTTTTGCGAGATGTAATAGAAGGCCTCGCCATTCACGGTCGCGACGGTGGAGGGCGTGCCGAGTACGATAAGGACCTGCTCCTGGCTTGTGCCGACCGGGATCTGTTCGAGCGTGCCATCCTGCAAGACATAGCCGCGCTGCAGCGTCTCGCTGAAATCGCCACCACAGCCGGCAAGCGCCCAGCCACAGGCCAGCAGCAGCGCGAACCGGGCCAGCCGGTTGTGATTGCGAGCGGTTTTGCAGGCTAAACGCGGCAATGTCATTTCGGTCTTGCATCGGCGATGGCATTGCCGTACCGGGCGCAAATCCCGGTCAGCGGCGAACCAAAGCGATGATTTTTCCCCTTTTTCGCCGCGGCTCACGCGGCCCCGACACCATTTCCACCCTGTATGGCATGATCGTGGCGCAGGCGCGATTCCCCTGTTTTTATCGCGACTACGCCGTCGCCGACACGGTTGACGGCCGTTTCGACCTGATTGTGCTGCACTTGGCGCTGGTGCTCGATCGCTTGGCGCAGGACCCCGCGCTGCAGCGCCTCGGGCAGGGGATTTTCGATCGGTTTTGCCAGGATATGGACCACAATTTGCGGGAGATGGGCATCGGCGACCTGAAAGTGCCGAAGGAGATGCGGCGCATGGGTGAAGCGTTTTACGGCCGCGCGCAGGCCTATCGGGCCGCGCTCGCCGCCCCCGACAATGGGCCGCTGGTGGCGGCCTTGGAACGCAATGTCTACAGCGGATCGCCGGCGGCCGCAGCGGCGGCGCCCCGGCTTGCGGCCTATATGCGGGAGGCGTTACGTGCTCTCGCGGCGCAGGACAGCGCCAGCCTCGCCGCCGGTGCCGTGCGCTTTCCGGACCCGGCCACGATCCCTGCAACGACGAGATAAGAGCCTGATTCAAATGGAAAAAACGGGTGGCCCCTGGAGCGTGCCGGTCGCCGTGGAAGACATCCCGGAGATCGGCCTGCACATGGCGATCGAAGCCCCGGCCGCCACCCGCGCCGCCGTGGCCGAACTCGCCGATTTGCGCGAATTGCCGCGCTTGTCGGCGGTGTTCGACCTGACGCGGGAGGGCGCCATGGTTCACGTCCGCGGCCAGGTGAGCGCCCGGGTCGGCCAGACCTGTGTGGTGACGTTGGAACCGATCGAGAGCGCTGTGGAAGAAGCCGTCGATCTCGAATTCGCACCGGCGGCAGCCGGCGGGACGGAGGCTGAGCCTAAAGCCGCCCGCAAACGGGCGCGCGGCGACGATGAGCCGCCAGAACCGCTGGTCGACGGAACGCTCGATCTGGGCGCGCTGGCGACCGAATTCCTGATCCTTGGGATCGACCCCTATCCGCGCAAGGCCGGCGCGCAGTTCGCACCACCCAAGGCGGAAGATGCCGGCGAACACCCGTTTGCCGCGCTGGAAGCGCTGAAAAAGCGGCTCGGCGGCGGTCAATCGTGAACGGAGGGCAAGCCGTGGAGCGGCGCCTGAACCGGCTTGTCTGCGGCGACCGAGCGTTTAAGGTCGCCCCCGTGCGCCGAATCCCTATGACGAAGTTGCCGGCCTCCTTGCCGCTGCCGCCGAAGTCGATCCATGCCTGACAAGGCTCGCATCGCGCTTGACGCTATGGGCGGCGACCATGGTGCCTCGGTGGTCTTGCCGGGCGCCGATATTTCGCTCACCCGGCATCCCGATATCGATTTCCTGCTCTATGGCGACCGCGCCGTGCTGGAGCCTCTGCTCGAGAACCTGCCCCGGCTCAAGGCCAACGCGAAGCTGGTGCATACCGAGGTATCGATCCGCATGGACGACAAGCCGAGCCAGGCGCTGCGCTACGGGCGCCACAAATCCTCGATGTGGCTGGCGATCGACGCGGTCAAGAAGGGCGAGGCGGATGTCGTGGTCTCGGCCGGCAATACCGGCGCGCTGATGGCGATGTCGCGATTCAATCTCAAGATGATCGAGGGCATCGAGCGCCCGGCGATCGCCGGGCTTTGGCCCACGCTCAAGGGCGAGTTGGTGGTGCTCGACGTCGGGGCCTCCATCGGCGCCGACGAGCAGCATCTGATCAACCTCGCCACCATGGGCAGCGCCATGGCGCGCGTGCTGTTCGATATCGAGCGGCCGACCGTCGGCCTGCTCAACATCGGGGTCGAGGAGATCAAAGGCCTCGAAGCCGTGCGCGAGGCCGGCCGTCTGCTGCGTGAGGGCCATTTCCCCTATTTCGATTATGTCGGGTTTGTCGAAGGCGACGATATCGGCAAAGGCACGGTCGATGTCGTGGTGACCGAAGGCTTCGCCGGCAACATCGCGTTGAAAACCGCGGAAGGCACCGCCCGCCAGTTTGCGCAATATCTCAAAAACGCCATGAACCGCACCTGGGCGGCTCGGCTCGGCTATCTGCTGGCGCGCCAGGCTTTCCAAACGCTGCGCGAGAAGATGGATCCGCGCAAGGCCAATGGCGGCGTATTCCTCGGCCTCAATGGCATTGTTATCAAGAGTCACGGCGGCGCCGATGCCGAAGGCTTCGCGGCCGCCATAGACATGGGATATGACATGTTCCGCTACGGGCTGCTCGCCAAGATCGGCGAGTTGATGGCGCGCGACCTGCAAGCAAGCGCAACAGCGCGCGTGGCGAGCGGAGCAGCCTCGTGACCATCATGCGTTCGGTCGTGCTCGGCTGTGGCAGCTATCTGCCGGCACGCATTCTCAGCAATGACGAACTGGCCAAGTCGGTGCAGACCACCGACGATTGGATCGTGCAACGCACCGGCATCCGCGAACGCCATATCGCGGCCACCGGCGAGTTGACTTCCGATCTCGCGCTCCATGCCGCGCGCGCGGCGCTCGCCAATGCGCATGTCGAGGCGGATTCGATCGACCTGATCGTGCTGGCCACCTCGACGCCGGACCAGACTTTTCCGGCCACCGCCGTATCGGTGCAGGCCGGGCTCGGCATCACCCGCGGTGCCGCCTTCGATCTGCAGGCGGTCTGCTCGGGCTTCGTTTATGCGCTGTCGGTCACCGACGCCCTGCTCAAGAGTGGCGGCTTCAAGCGTGCGCTGGTGATCGGGGCGGAGACCTTCTCGCGCATCCTCGATTGGAGCGACCGCACCACCTGCGTGCTGTTCGGCGACGGGGCCGGCGCCTTGGTGCTGGAGGTGCAGCCGCAACCGGGCACCGCCGCCGACCGCGGCCTGCTGACCACCCACCTGCGCTCGGACGGCCGCTATAAGAGCAAGCTCTATGTCGACGGCGGGCCGTCCTCGACCCAGACCGTCGGCCACCTGCGCATGGAAGGCCGCGAAGTGTTCAAGCATGCGGTGGCGATGATCACCGACGTGATCTACGACGCCTTCAAGGCCACCGGAACCAGCGCCGCCGATATCGACTGGTTCGTGCCGCACCAGGCCAACAAGCGGATCATCGACGGTTCGGCCCACAAGCTCGGTATTGCGCCGGAGAAGGTGGTGGTTACCGTGGACCGCCATGGCAATACCTCGGCGGCCTCGATCCCGCTGGCCTTGGCCGATGCGGTGGCCGACCGGCGCATCAAGCGCGGCAACCTGATCCTGCTGGAGGCGATGGGCGGCGGCTTTACCTGGGGTTCGGCGCTGTTGCGCTGGTGACGGGGTGGCCCGTCCCGTTTTGGAGCGAGAATATCCCGCTCGGCGGGGTTGCCGGCGGCGTTTTATGCTCGCCGGCCATGCCAGGGGCGGGCGTTCGGCCCGGGCGGCCACCCCTTCACATTTTGTATCGCCCCGTTGACCCGTCGTGATGATGCTAATATCGTCGATAATTCAGCGAGATATCTTCGCCAGGGGCAGGGCGGGCGATGACTGGTAAGACTGTAACGCGGGCGGACCTCTGTGAGGCGGTCTACCAAAAGGTGGGCCTATCACGCACGGAATCCGCTGGGCTGGTGGAATTGGTGCTCAAGGAGATCACCGATTGCCTTGAGCGTGGCGAAACTGTGAAATTATCCTCGTTCGGTTCGTTCGTGGTGCGCAAGAAGGGCCAGCGCATCGGGCGCAATCCGAAGACCGGCAAGGAAGTGCCCATTTCGCCGCGCCGGGTAATGGTGTTCAAGCCTTCGGCGATCCTCAAGCATCGTATTAACGGCCACGCCGAATAAGCTGGGGCCGCCTTAAGTTCGCTCCAGTATTGCGTTCATTTCAGCACCGAGATGGAGCCCGCTTTGGATCGCAAGGCGCCGGACGCATTTCGTAGCATCAGTGAAGTGGCGGACGAACTCGATCTGCCGCAGCACGTGCTTCGTTTCTGGGAAAGCCGGTTCCACGACATCAAGCCGATGAAGCGCGGCGGCGGGCGGCGCTATTATCGTCCCGACGACGTCCATCTGTTGCGCGGCATTCGCCATCTGCTTTATGGCGAGGGCTACACGATCCGCGGCGTGCAGCGCATTTTACGCGAGCAGGGCGCGCGATTTGTGCAAGTGGTTTGGCAAGAAGGTTCACCGCAGCCGCCGCACGGCGCGCACGAGGATGCCGACCTGGCCGAGGAAGCTGAAGCGCCGGCGCCGGCGGTCGAGCCCGAAGTGGAGAATCGTAGCTTGCGCGGGCGGATTGTCTCGCTGGTCGGCGTCGATTTCGGCGACAGCATGGCCAAAGTCGATACGCGCCACGAGCCGCCGCTGCACAGCGCGCCGGAGCCGCGCATCGAGCCCACCGACCGCGCCATCCATGGTGCGCCCGAACCGGAGCCCAAACCGGAGCCGACAATAGCGCAGCCGCAACCGGCTCCACCGATGGTGGCCGCAACGCGGCCTGAGCCCCCTCGGCCGCCCGAGCCGAGTGGCGGAATGGCGGGCGATGATCTGCGCAGGCTGCGCGCCGTGCTGCGGGAGCTCGTCGAGTGCCGCAAACTCATTGAGACGGCACGCGCTGAATAGGCCGCCGGAAATCGCCCTGATCCGGAAACGATACTGGGCGTCGTTTGGCGATCAACAGGGGTCAGCGTCGGCTACGCTTGGCTTGGTGGGGTCTCGCTGGAGGGACCGGGGGCGCGTTCGAGCCAGTCTTCGCGCCAGAACCAATAGTTGCTTCGCGGGCAGCTTTTTGCACACAGCCCGTGACATGTCAGTCCCTTGAGCGCGACCGTATTGTTGAGGTGGAGCATCTGTCCGGTTTCTTCGTGAATCATATTATTGATCGCATAATCCATCTGAAAATATTGACCGGAATAGTCCGACATCTCCGGTTCGAACAAGAGACCGCGATTGCGCCCGGTGGAATTCAGGGTCTGCTTGATCTTTTCATGTGATTTGACCCTGACCCATTCTCCGGACTGAAGCCCGAGCCCATTTTCAGACGACTTCGACTTCGGACCGGTCAGACGGCCAATATCCTTGAAACCCAGTAGTGTACGGAGCCGGTTCAGCAGAGCGAGCGCGACTATCTGGACGAAGCGCGTGACCGAAAGTTCTCCGTCGCGGACTTGCGAGATGAACGGCAGCAGATTCCAGCTTGGCAGGTCGGCCGTCGCCGTCGCCAGCGCGGTGGATTGACACACATACCGGCCATTCTTTCGAGTCGGCAAAGCGATGAGCGCGGCTTTAGCCGCCGGTTCCGTTTGTTCGTCATCCGCCAATGGCGAATTGGCAAATGTGACGGGTCTCAACCACGCCTCCTTCCAGAATATGAGGCAGCGACGCTGGCATCCATCATGCGCCGAGCCGTCGCACCGGACATCCTCCAGGAAAACCGCCGCGTTCATGCGCCGCAGACCATGGCCCTCCACACACGTGATATCGGCACGGCGGAGGACGCGGAAGGTTTGCCCGCAATGAACGGCCATTTCCGGCATGAACGGGACGCCATCCAGTTTGCCGTCGGCATCGAGGGTTGCGGCGATCTCGCGCGCACTTCTAACTTCGACGAGCTGCCCGCGGGTCAGTCGTGCCAATTCATCGTTCGGCGCGGCTATTGGCTGGGGGAGCGCGGGCGCGAGCGGTATGCAGCTTTCCCGAAGCCGCAGGATGTCAATCTGCTCGTCCGGGTTGGCCGCGGCGTCCGCCATCATTTGCGCGCATTCGGCCTTCGCCAGGAATCCTTCCGCACTCTCATTGGCGAAAGGAGCGGACTCTGTCGCCACCGCTGCTACTTTCTCGGACTGCGATTTCGTTGCGATTGCGCCCACGCCAGGGACTCCGAAAATCTAGTTTGCGCAAGGTATGGTTGGACGGCTTGCTAAAATCACAATGCGTGCGGTTAAAATCAAATAAGGAAGGTTGTTAACCCGCGGTATATTTAATTTTTTCTTAGCCGCCATTATTCATGCGGGCGGCGCGCGACGGCGGCAATTGTTTCAGGCATGCCGAAATTAATTCTGTGTCACAGAAAGCCGCCGGCAGCATTAAACAGGGGTCACTTCAGCGGCCACCTTAACGTTAATTCCGCGGTAACGTTGTGTCGCTCCAATGGGCATCATAAAAAAATGTTGGCTGGGTGGCGGAGTGGTGACGCGAGGGTCTTGCACGATCCTATAGCCCCGGTTCAAATCCAGGGCCCGGCCTCCAATACATATCGTGGCGCGTTTTTGGCGAACCGCTGGCAGCGCAAGCCCGGTGTAGGTCAGCAAGCAACCGACGACACTCGTTGCCGCCGCGGTCGCGCTCGTGACCGTCCATCAAGCGCCGAGCTTGAGGCAATAATCGAGCAGATTGCGCGCGGTCTTTTGCCAGGTGAAATGACGTGCGCGCTCGTGTCCGGCCGTTTTCAGCCGCTCGCGTAGCGCGGGGTCCGCATGTAATGCCCGCATCATCTGCGCGAGCCCAGCGACGTCGCCGACCCCGCATTGCAGCGCGGCGTCACCCGCAATTTCAACGAGCGCCGGCTGATCGCTGATAATGACGGGACATCCGCAATTCATGGCTTCGAGCGGCGGCAAACCGAAGCCTTCATAGCGCGAAGGATATGTGAGCGCGAGCGCGTGTTCGTAAAGCGTCCGCAATTCCGCATCGGAGACGTGGCCAAGCTTGCGCACGTTCTCCGATCGCACGTCGGCCAGCGGGCCATGGACAGAGATGCTGCTCTCGCCGGTCAACACCAGCAGCGTGTCGCCAAGCGCTGCCTGCTGGAAGGCGGCCAAGACCGTCTCGATGTTTTTATTGCTGCTGGTGACGCCGACGCCGAGAAAAAACGTCTTGCCGCGAAGTCCAAACCGGTCGAGCGCGGTCGGATCGGCGGTCACGGCGCGGATGTGGTCGCCGCCCTCGTAGCAGATCGGAATTTTTCGGATATCGGCGCCGTACCATTTGCCGATTTCCTGACGCGAGAACTCGGAAACGGTCACCACCAGATCGGCGCGGGCGCACAAGCGGGGGATGAGAAAGCCGTAGGCGGCGCGAAAGCGCGGGGAAAAATTGTCCGGTAGCGCGCGCACGGTTGCGTCATGCACGACCACGACCTGATGCCGCGTGAGCAGCGGGCCGAGCATGCACAGATTGAGCAACAGCCGACCGGAAGCATGCAACGGGAGTTCGAGCTGTTCCCAGATATAGCCGGAGAAAAACCCGGCGCGGCGGAGCGGGATATTTCTGAGCGGAAAGTCGCGCGCGCCGGCCGGTGCGATTATTTCGATACGCCCCTGCAATGCCCGATAGGGGTCGGCATCGAGAAGGGCGTCGATCGCGTGCACGGCCTCGACTGCAAAGCGCTGGACCCCCCAGGTCTTCTGGGTGAGGAAACGGCCATTGATTGCGATCTTGAGCGCCTTATCGCCGACGAGTGGCGATGCATGCCGGCTCGCCTGCGCAAGCTCCGATGGTTTGAAATAGTCGCCCAAGGCGTCACCTGACCGCTGAAGATCGAGGAAATCGATAAGACTGTAAGAACCCAGAATTATAAGCCGATTGCCGAATTGGCTGGCGGAAGGAAACTCAGGCTGTAGAGCGGTCATCACCGAGTGACCGGCCTCTGCTGGCCACACAATAATTCTAATTGGTAACCCAAAGTTGAAGTGCCTTGGAAAAATCTGGTTCGAGCGCGCGAACAAAATTGCCGATTGCTCGGATGTGTCGGCCATCGACTTAACTCGATTGGGCTACGAGGGCAGCACTGTTATTGGTTATTGCCGTCCGACGAGGCTGTTGCCTAGGGTGGGATGGTGCCCCTGAAATCATGACTCATTAAATGTCAAAAAGTTTATTTTTCTGTTGTCTTTTCAACAATTTATGCTTTAGCGCTCGGAAGCTGTGAGTTTAGAGCAACTATCGGAAAAAAAATATTTAAGGGCTAGTTAATGAGCGTTTTATGGGGCAATCTAATTGTTCGTACCAGGTAGGGCGAATGGGGGCCGTTATAACGGTCAGAGACTCATTCATAACGGAGGAGATTGTGATGCGCGTTGTAAGGATTGTGCTCAGTCTGTGCGGTACGGCATTGGCAATAGTGTTTACGGTACCGGCGTATGCGCAAACCACAGTAAATCAAATACCGGACGCTACCACCGGTGCAACCGTAATGGACGCGCTCAACCAACAAACTCTTAGTCTTCCTGGAACGTCCGAGATTCAAATTCTAGGGCAGGTCGCAAACAACACGTATAACATAATCGGACCGACCGCTTATTTCGGGGAAGGCCTCGCTTACACCATTAACCAGCAAACGGGGGCTCCTCCTACAGGAACTTCTCTTACGCAGCATGCGATAAACACCAACATTGTGAATAACCAAACGCAACCCGCGCTCTCGACTGTTACCGCGGGCGGGTTTCAGAATGCAGGCAATGCCGCGAACGTTGCCAATTTCGCTCCAGCCCCAGGTTCTTTCGGATCACTGACGCAGCTAGTTTCTGACGCCTCCTTGGTTGCGGCGAACGCGATGTCGGCCACAGTTTATAATGGCACTGCCTCTGTCATCGGTAGCAACGGGGCGGGGGCCGGCTTCCAGAAGGCGACCGGCAGCCTGAACACAGCGCAAGTTCTCGTAGATACCTCGACCAACCTGTCACCCCCGGGGGGAATAGGCGCCAACGCGCTTGAGCAGAAGATGGGCGGACCGAATACCGTCACTGCGATCAACAGCGCGATCGCCAATTCGACTGCGCCCGCTCAGGGAGGGCATCTCGATCCGAGTGTTCAGACCCTAGATCAGTCTTCGTTTGTCAGCGCCAACCAGATCGACTTCCAATCCGTCCCCCATACGATTACGTTCACGCCCGCCACGTCCGGCACGCCAGGCACACCGGCGGTCACCACGGTCACCACATCGACCTATACGGCAACCACGCCGGTCAACCCAACCAACGTCACTGTGGTTACGACGTCGACCACGCCCGGCACGCCAGGCACGCCAGGCACGCCGGCAGTTACGGCCCTCGATTACACCTCGATGACGACTATGAACGGATTTCAGATGGGTGGGTTGACCCCAAACGACGCAAACCCAAACGCTAGTGTCGTTGGCCTGACGGCGACGATCGGCAACACGGCGGCTGCTTTCACCGGCCCCACCCCCGGCTTGGGCTATAACATTGGCACCAACGTGGCGGGCGACGGCACGGCGATGGTCAGCGGCGTGACGCAGAATACTGTCTTTGCGCTCAACGGTATAACCGGCGGCACGGGTGCGAACCTCACACTTGGCGCCGCGGCTCCGGGTGCGTGGGTAACCCAGCCACTTCCAGTTTCGATAAACGGGGGGGTCGCGTATACCGGAACCAGCACCGAAGGCTTCTTGCAGTATATTGACCCGGCCACCGTAAAACTGGTTCCCACTAACGATGCTTATCTTGCGGCAGTGGGTCTATCGGGTGTCATCAACGGCATTGCCGCCCGCGTTAATAACGGGGCGGCCTCGATCGTAGGTGCCGCACGCATGTCCGCTAGTGACCCGTTGACCCAGTCGTTCACGCTCCAGCTGAACTCCATCAATACCGCTGGAACGCTTAGCGGCAACGCAACACAGGTTGCGCTGAATATGACTTCGAATGCCCTTACCTCCCCCGCTGCCGGATCCTCCAACGGGATCAGCTACACGGGTTACGTTAACCTTGCCGTTGCGTCAGCCGATACATCCGGTCCCGCCAGCCTGACCAACGTGTCGCAGAGCATGAACCAGTCGCTGAATACCCTCTCCAGCGGCAACGGCGTAGATTTCAACCTGAACCAGGCCGTAACAAGTCCCGTGGACAAGACCTGTACGCTCTGCAGCAACAACATCCAGGTTGCCTCGGCAGCAAACGTGGCGACGATTTCGGGTGCTCAGCAGTTCATCAATAATAGTGTGAACGTCGCGGGTCTTAGCGGCATCTCTGGCACCAGCACGATAAACCAGACCACGAGCAATGTTACCCTTATCGGCGTCAACCAGCTTGCGACGCTCTCCGGCTTCAACGCGTCGATCAGCAGGCTTCCAGTCTGCGACCAACGCGGTCAACGTTATCGGGAAGTAAGCGAGTCAGGCGCAGCGAGCTAATTGGCGCTATGGTTAATATAGCGGCCAAAAACTGGCGGCGGGCGGGAAACTCTCCCGCCGCCGTCGTCGATAGACTTGGACTACAAGAATTATTTATGTCGCTGTGAGTTGAAATGGTAATAATTTAGATAGAGGGGACGACGACCGGAAGCGGGCAGGATAACCGGCGGCCACCTCCTTGGATGTTTTCGGTTGCATGAGTTTTCGGCGTCGGGGTGAGGTGTGAGGTTTAGATGTCAATTCAAAGAGTATGCGGATTCTTGGTGCTGTTCCTTGTGGGTATCGTGGGATTGCCCGGCGCGGCATTGGCCCAGGGCTGGGGTGAGCAAGCGCCCGTCCAATTTAAATTCCTGAACCAGGGCGTCGCCAACGAGCTCTATCGCAACCAGCTTGGCGCGACGGCCGCGGCTTCGTCGTCGTCATCCGGCAGCGGCAGCTTGAGCAGTGGTGGAAATGGCCAGTCGAGCAACCAGCTCAACAACGCCGTCCAGATCAGCGAAAGCAATACCTACAACGTCACGATTACCGGAAACGGCAATTATCTCAACGTCAGTGGCTCCACCGTGAACGCGCAGCAGACGTCGACGGGCACCTCGCAAGCAAGCAGCAATTCTAAATCGGGGGCGCCGGCTGCGGTAAATGCGGGTTCCTCGCCTTACCTCAATTAGGCGCTCGAACATGGTTCGCGTGTTGGCCTGCATAGGTTTAGTCGCAGTTGCCGGCCTTGCCGGCTGCACGGCCTTTACGCCGAACCACAAGGACGTCTTGCCGGTCGTCGGTCCTGCGCCGCGCCTCAACACCACGCCGATGGAGCCAGCGCTCGCCTGCCTGCGCTCGCAACTGAAAAATAGCCGGCGCGACCGTGACCTGCGTGTCGGCGTCAACGACTTCGTCGACGGCACCGGCGTGATGGAAGGCGGCACGCAGTATTCGCACGCGCTCTCCCAGCGTCCCGACATGATGTTGGTCGTCGCCCTGGCCTCGGCCGGAGCCCATCTTGTCAACCGTTCATCGGTGAATGTCGCCGAATGGGAAATGAAACAGGCAATGGAGAAGAAGCTGGGCGACGGGCGCAAGGAAACCGTCGACGGCCAATCGGTCACGTTTCGCCCGATCCACACCGGGGTTATTCTTGGTTCGACGGATTACGTCTCGGGCGCGATCACTGAACTCAACTGGAACATTTCGTCCGGCGTCGCGGAAGCGGGCGCCTACAGCGCGGGCATCGGCAAGCGCACCTATCGCATCAGCCTCGCCATCGACGTGATGGTGACGAATACGCAAACGACCGAAATCGTCTACGCCAAATCCTATAAGAAGCAATTGGTAGGCTTCGAGACCAACGCAAACTTTTTCCGTTTCGTGAACCAAGATTCGGCGCTGCAGATTGTCACGCTCGGCAACGCGGCCGCGTCGACGGCCACGCAGGCGCTCGAATTGTTCAATGCCAATCTCGGCGAGAAGCAGAACGAGCCGACGCAGGTGGCCTTGCGTTGGGCCGTCGAACTCGCCGCCTATGACATCATGCGCAAGCTGACACACGCCGGTCAGTCGTGCGACATCCTGTTGCCGCGCGAGAAAATCGACGACGACGTGCTGCATCCAAAGACGGTGACCGCGTCCGCCGCGAGCCCGGCGCTGCCGGTAAAGAGCGCGCGTACCTCCGCTGATGACGTGGTGTACGAACCTGAAGCCTCGGCGGAACCGGATTCGAATGCGGCCAGCGCCGCGCCGCCGGCACGCCCTGCGGCGGTCGCCCCGGCGAAACACGCTGCGGCCGAGCCTGAAGCCTCGATGGCGCCGGAATCGAATGTTGCCAGCGCCGCGCCACCGGTACGCCATGTGACGGTCGCCCCGCCGAAACAGGTGGCGGCCGAGCCGAAGTCTCGATGGCGCCGGAAGTCGAAAGTTGCCAGCGTCGCGCCACCGGCAACGCCACGCGACGGTCGCCCCGCCCATGCAGGTGGCGGCCGAGCCGAAAGCCTCGACGGCGCGGAATTCGAAAGTTGCCAGCGTCGCGCCGCCGGCTACGCCAGGCGGCGGCCGCCCCGCCGAAACAGGCGGCGGCAGAGCCGAAAGCGTCCGATGGCCGGCAATTCGAAAGTTGCCAGCACCAAAGTCCAGGCGAGCAAAAAGAAGCCCGTCGTCGAGGCCCGTGCCAAGGCTGCGGCGCCGCAACAGACGGCGGCCAAACAACCGGCTGCAACGGAACCGTCCAATAAGAATACGCAGGCACAGGCGCAGAGCAGCTATGTCGGCGAACTGCACTGGATGAACGGTTCGGTGCGGGCGCTCAAACCCGAATGGTCGCGGGTCGGCCAGGCGGGAGACGCGCAATGACCGCAAGGCCCTTTTGGCGCGCGGCCGCTGTTTGCGCGCTGCTCACGCCGGCTTTCGGGATCGTAGCGGCGTCGGCGCAGGAGGTCCTGTCGCCGAAGCCGATGATCGAGCATCGGCCCATTCAAACCCGCCCGCCCGCGTCCGGACCGGCTCTGAATTCACCTGGCACAAAACCGACCGCCTCTCCGTCACAGGCCGTGGCCGGGGCAGGGGCCGTCAAGCCGGACCTCAACGAGGAATTCGGCGATTGGCTGCTGCAATGTTTCTCGAAACCCAACCGCCTGTGCCGGCTTTCGCAGCGGCAAGTGAATCCGAAAAATCAGGCCATGCTGATTTGGGTGGAACTCACCCACTCGGTGACGCCGAACGTGACTTGGCAGTTCGTCGTGATGCTGCCGCTCGGCTTCAGGCTGGCGCCGGTTTTGGGCATCCGCACGAATAGCGAGCTGTTTCTGAACATGCCGATCGTGACTTGTGTGTCGACGGGATGTCTCTATTCGGCCGAAATACCCGTCGCCGGACTGGAGACCTTGCAGAAGGCGCAAGCTCTCGAGACGGAAATCGCCGACTTGAAGGGTCAGAGATACGCGCTCAAAGTTTCGATGCGCGGTTTCGACCAGGCTTATCTTAAGAGTGCGCTCGTCCTGAAGGTAAAGTAGAGGCCAAATCAGCGGATTGCCTTGATTGGATGACTTGCCGGGCGCGAAAAATGGGGGTTGAATATGAGTATGAACACGAAGAGGCTGATCTTGTCCGCGGCGGTATTCCTCACCGCCGGTTCGGCTCTCGCCACCGACCTGCCGTTCCGCAAGGCGCCGCGCGCCGCCGCCGCCGCAGTGGACGGGCCTGTTCCTGGGCCCCTCGATCGGCGTTGGCTTCGGCAACAACACGGACAACAACGTCTCCGGCAAGGACCTGTTTTGTGCCGGCGGAGTGGCGTTTTGCACGACCCCGCTTTCCGAACAGTATTTCTTCGCGCCCAGCGATAACTCCAGCAACAAAACCTGGGTTCGGGGGCGGCGGGCAAATTGGGTACAACTATCAATTAAAGCCGAATTTTGTTTTGGGTGGCGTGGCCGACATCATGGTGTTCGATCGCTCCGGCGATACGACATTCACGACACCGCCATTGTCTATCGGCGGCGGCACCACCGAGACGAGGAGCTTTTCGGATTCGATCAAGAACAATTGGCTCGCCACTTTTCGTCTGCGGGCCGGCCCCACCTTCGACAATCTGTGGATTTACGGCACGGGCGGTCTCGCGCTGGCCGACCTGAAGTCCAGTTCGTCGTCGGTAACGACGTGGACCAATGCTGGTTATGTGCCGCCGACCCAGACCGCGGCGTCGGGCAACGGCTCCACCTCCGGAGTGGCCTTGGGCTACGTCGTTGGCGCGGGCGGCGAATACAGGCTCACGCCGGACTGGTCGATCTTCGCCGAATACCTGTACTACGCCATTAGCCAGTCCTATTCGGTCACGGTCGTCCCAAATACCGCCCTGACCGGCCTTACGGGTTCGGCGTCATATGACGTGAAGGCCAAGCTCGACGGAAGCCTCGTCAAGCTCGGCCTGAATTACAAGTTTCGAAACTATTGAGCAGAAGACGCGCGTTTGGTGAGTTGCCGATGGAGGGCAGGCGTGCCGCCTGAGCCTTCCGGCCAGGCGCGATAATTTGCGCGGCGCGATCCGGCAAGAACTGCCGCGGCGCCTGCAACGTCGAAAAAATTTTAAGACGTCGTGCGTCTGAGAACGCAAATCACATCGTTCAGGTCGGACCGCTCTTGCGGTGAAGCATCGCGCATCCGACCGCGTCGCATGGCTGCCCTTGCCGCCAGCACGGAAAGGCGCGAATATTCACACGCGCTCGTGGGCGATTGGGAAATCTGAGTTCACCCTCCTCGCGGGACTACAGCAAGCGGACGTCTCATTCCGCATAAACAAAAATCTACGGGAGGATCAAGATGATCCGCAAAATACTCGTCACCGGGACGCTCGTGGCTCTGGCCGTTTCGTTCGGCGCCGGGCCGGCCGCCGCCGAGGGAAAGAAGCTCGTTCTCGGCACGCCTGGCATTCCGCCGATCTTCGCCGCGACACTGCCGATCGTCGCCGACAAGATGGGGTTCTTCAAGAAGTACGGCGCGGATGTGGAAGTGAAGTTCATGGAATCGGGAACGGCGGCCGCGCGCGCTCTCGTGTCCGGCGACGTCGACCTGGCGCTCGCACCGACGCCGCAGGTCACCGCCCAGGCCTCCAACGCCGGCGTCGATTTCGTCGGCATCTACGGCCTGCCGCACCCGGATTTCCTGCTCGCCTCCGTCGACCCGAAGAAGGCAACATGCAATGACGCCGTCGGCCAGTCGGTTGGGGTCGACGCGATCGGCGGCGCGCGCGCGGTGGCGTTGCGCATCATGCTCGCCGCCTGCGGTGTCAAGCCTGACGACGTGAAACAGATCGCCTTGCCGTCGGTCGCGACCCAGCAGGCGATGATCGCCGGCAGCATCACCTTCGGGATTCTGCACATTGACGAAATTCCCGCGCTCGAACGGCAGGGCAAGCCGGTCACGGTCGTCACCAGCATCAGGCAGGCGAGCCCCAACAGCCACTTCGCCATGATCACGGTGCGCGGCGACAGCTTGAAGGCGGATCGTCAGGCTTATGTCCGCGTGCTCGCCGGAATCATCGAGGCGGCGCGCTTCATGAAGGATCCGAAGAACGCCGACCGCTTCGGCGAACTCGCGACGATCACCGGCCGCACCAAGGACGAGGCAATGAGCGCCTTGCAGAAGCTGGAAGCGATCGGGTTCTTCCCGGCGGACGACGATGGCCTCGACCGCAAGCAGCTCGAAAGCGTGATCGCCGGTCAGGTGAAGAGCGGCAACATCAAGCCGGACAAGGAGCCGGTCAAATTCGAGCGTCTGATCGACCAGACGGTCTGGCGCGACGCACTGGCGATGGTCAACAAATAATTCTTCCCATCGCCAAGCCTTGCGGCTGCGCCGCGCCATCGCTTTCCCGAATTCCACCGCCCGGCCGCGCCGGCGAGCGCGCGGCCTTTTTCTGAGGACCATGGCGATGAGCGATGAGGTGCTGGATCACCTTTGGACCACCTATGTGCACCGCTTCCTCGCCGAGGGCGGCGCCTATGGCGACTTCCTCGATGCGCGCAAGCGCATCGCTTCGTTCGGGCAATGGTGTGCCGGCTGGTCCGAGATCGCTCACGGCGCCGAAGTGCGCGCGGACCAGGCCCTGGACCGCGGCTTCATGCGGACGGCCGCGAGCGAGCTCGGCCGTTCGGCGTTTTATTATGGCTTCGCGCAACTGCCGTTCTGGCACGATCCGCCCGCCAAGCGCGTCGCCTATGAACACGCGGCTCGCGTGTGGCGGCGGGCCGCACCCTTCCTCGATCCGCCGCTGCAGCCTGTGGCCATCCCGTATCGCGGCATCGAGCTGCCGGGTTATCTGCGGCTTCCGTCCGGCGTCGACAGGCCAGCCTGCGTTGTATTGCTCGGGGGGCTCGATTCGACCAAGGAGGAAATGCAGGTCATCAGCGATCTGTGCATCGCGCGCGGCCTCGCGACGCTGTCCTTCGACGGCCCCGGCCAGGGCGAAACATTTTTCCGGATGAAACTGGCCGCAGACTTTGTCGACGCAGTCATTGCCGTTTTCGATTTCGCCGAAAGGCTGCCGAGCATCGACGGCAGCCGCCTTGGGATCATCGGCCGCAGCCTCGGCGGCTATTACGCGCCGCGCGCCGCCGCCCTGGACCGGCGCGTGAAGGCGGCTGCGGCCTGGGGCGCCATGTATCACCTGCGCAATTATCGCTCGCTGCCGCCGCTGACGGCGGCCGGATTCGTGTTCGCAACAGGCGCCAAGGATTTGGACGATGCCCGGCCTTACCTGGAAAGTATCGATCTCGACGACGTCGCGGCACAAATCGTCTGCCCGCTGCTGATCGTGCATAGCGGCCGCGACGTGATCACGCCGACCGACAACGCCACGCTGATGCACGAGCGGGTGAAGGGCTCCGAACTGCTGTTCTTTCCCGACAGCGGGCATTGCGTGCATGACCGCGCGCATATCTGTCGGCCGGCCATGGCCGATTTCATGCACAGGCATCTGGCGGGCTGACCGACCGGGGCCTGATTCTCGGAGGATGCTTAAGGCCAAAAGAGCCCGGTGACGGGCCTGTTTTATTGGCCATCGGCCGCCGGAGGGCATCCGGGAAGAGCGCGAAAGCACGATTGGCGGCGTCTGCGGATCGCGCGCCGACCGCGTTCACGTTACATTCATTTCTGCATGCCCATGCTCATGGCTCTACCGAAGGGCATCCGACCCAAGGAGGAAATCTATGTTGCGTAATTTGACGATCGCGCTTGTCGCGGCAATCGCTATTGGTATCGCGGCCTTCCCGACCACCGCCTCCGCCCGTGGCGCTCGTGGCTGGCACGGTCACCACGGCTGGCACGGTCACCACGGCTGGCGCGGTCACCACGGCTGGCACCATCACCACGGCTGGCGTCATGGTTGGTATGTTCCGGCCTGGCATGGCTGGTGCTGGCTCTAATAGGGTTATCGCTAGACGTCCGGTCGCGGCCCGCACGCCGGTTGCTGTCGAACCATCCGCGTTGCCATGCCGCACGGTCCGCGCCGGCATCGCGGGTCGGTTTGCGGGCAATACCGGTCGCGGGATCCTGCGCCTGGTTTGAAATTCATGCGGGAGGCCGCCTCAGTTGGCGGCCTCTTTCATTTCAAACCGGCGCGCATGGCGCGCATTGGCCCCAAGCGGCCGTGGCCTTTTTGTCAGGATTTCTGGTCGGGGCGGCGGGATTTGAACCCACGACCCCCAGTCCCCCAGACTGGTGCGCTAACCGGGCTGCGCCACGCCCCGACCGGAACGGCGCGGACTATAGGGATGCGGCTATGGCCGCGCAACAACGCTCCGGCAACCGCATTTCACGTCGGGCGGGCGGATTAACGGATTGTGCACGCCTTTTCGACGTAATCCCTCTTTGAGCGCTCCGGTTCCGAAACGCGGCCATGGCCCACGCTGTCCCAGCACGACTTGACGCGCATTTCGGCGTTGATCCGCCGGCCGCCGACCATACGCCGGCGCGGTCGCCGGCCGCAGTCCCCGGCGACATCCGTCTGGCGGCCTACGAGGACATATCGGCGATCGAGCGGGATTGGCGCGCATTCGAGGCGTATGCCGATGGCACGGTCTTTCAATGCTTCGATTGGCTGGCAAGCTGGCAGCGCTATATCGGGGTCCGCACCGGCGCGCGGCCCGCCATCGTGGTGGGAAGCGACCCCGCGGGGGCCATCCTGTTCCTGCTGCCGCTGTCGGTGTGTGCCGCCGGTTTTGCGCGCGAGCTCACCTGGCTCGGCTCGGACCTTTGCGACTACAACGCGCCTCTGCTGGCGCCCGGTTTCGCCGAACGGATCGACCGCGCGCGGTTCTTGTCGCTGTGGTCAGAAATCACGCAATGCCTGCAAAGCAATCCGCGCCTGCAATACGATTTCATCAATCTGACCAAAATGCCGGAAATGGTCGGCGCGCAATCCAATCCGATGCTCGGCCTGCACGTGACGATCACGCCGAGCGGGGCCTATTTGGCCCATCTCGCCGGCGATTGGAAAACGTTTTACGAGGCCAAGCGGTCGTCGACCAATCGCCGGCGCGACCGCACCAAGCGCAAGAAGCTGGCCGACCATGGCGAGGTCCGCTTGATCAATCCGGAGAGCGACAGCGAAATCCTGCGCACACTCGACACGCTGATGGAGCAGAAGGCGCGTTCGCTTGCCCGCATGGGTGTCGGCAATCTGTTTGCCAGGCCGGGCCATGCGGAATTCTTTCGCGCGGTCGCCACCGATCCGGTTTCCCGGCATCTTGTGCATGTGAGCCGGCTCGACGTGGGCGCAACCGCCGCCGCCGTCAATCTCGGCCTGACCTATCGCGATTGCTACTATCACCTGCTGGCGAGCTACGACGATGGCGAACTGTCCCGCTTCGGACCCGGCGTCGCGCATCTGCATGACCTGCTGCACCAGGCGATCGAGCGCGGATTCCGCGTGTTCGATTTCACCATCGGCGACGAACGCTACAAACGCGATTGGTGCGATACCGAGCTGAAGCTTTACGACCATATCTCGGCAGCGACGTGGCGCGGGGCGCTTGTCGCCATGCCGATGCTCGCCATTCGTCGACTCAAGCGCTGGATCAAGCAGACGCCGGTCTTGTGGAAAGTGGCCAGTGCGGGCCGTGCGTTTATCGGATCGTTGGTCAGCCGAATTCGCCGCTAAATCAGCGCGGTGCCATATGGGGCACGGCGGCGACCTCATGGGCAAGCCGGATCGGCCCGCGGATCATCAGCACCACCGCCGTGATCGCGCCGCAAGCGTAGACTGCGACATAGGCCTCGAGAAATTGCACGAAATCGAGATGGGCGAAGACGGTGCAGGCACCAACACCGGTCATCGCTACCACCACGCCCATGCCGATCCGTGCCACTTCCCGAAAGTAACCGTTGTGCACCAGCACGCTGTGGGCGACCATTTGCGTCAGGTTGGCGATCAGGAGCACGATCAGGATCGGTGTGGTCGCCGGCGGCATGGTCGCGGCATTGCCGAGCAGGGTGGCAAACAATTTGTCGGCGGCCACGATAAGGATCGCGCAGGCGACGGCCGCCGGAATGGCGCAAAGCGCGGCCGCCGTCAGCGTCGCGCGCACCAGCGTTGGCCCGTCGCGCTCGGCCAGCGCGCTGGTTTGACGCGGCACCAGGATGTCGCAGACCGCGCCAAATATGGTGGCGCCGCCGCGGAACACCTTGAACGTGGTGTCGAGGATGATGGGCGGAGCGCCTAAGCCAAACAGCAGCGGCACGATGAAATACGGATAATTGCTGACGTAGATTTCGCTTGCCGCATAGGTGCCGCTGCGAATGAGTTGCTTGCGGTTGGCGCGAAAGAACGACCGCAAGTCATCGAAAAAACCGCCAAGGCGCGGCCGCAAGGCGCCACGCGCGATCATCCGCTTGACGCAAGCGGTCACCACCACCGCCCACAGCGCATTGACCGCGACAAGCATGGCGATGAGCGGCAATCCGGCCAGCACCGCGGCGAGCCCGATAAAATACCCCGCGCGGCGCGCCGTTTCGAGTGCTTCGAACAGCACATATTCATCGACCGCAATGGCGATGTTGCGCAGCGCGAACCAGACCAAGTTGAACGCGACAAATAGAAAAAACAATCCAAACTCGGTCGCTTCGCGCAGTGAAGCCGCCGTCCGCGCAGCCGTGAAGATGAAACAGAGCAGGGCGCCGACGCTGACCAGCGAGAAATAGAACAGCACCACGGCGGTGGCATGACCGGCGACCGCGTCGCCGCGATCCCCCGCCAGGAAGCGCGCGCGCAGCCGGACGAACAGGATTTTCACGATACCGAAGTCTATCAGCCACAGCGAATAGCCGATGGCCGCGACCAAGATGAAAATGGAGAACCGATGCGGGCTGAGTACATGCGCAAACACGTAGGTCTGCAGCAAACCGGTAAGCAGCGCGCCACCGGCAGTGGTGGTGCGCAGCAGGAAAAAGGGAATGGAGATCAGGCGTTGCTTCATGTCAGGCCGCGCGCTTTGCCTCGAGCGCGAGGCAGTGATCGAGCAAGGAACGCGCGGTCGATTTCCAGGTGAAGAGCCGCGCCCGCTCTCTGCCGGCGGCGGCATAGCGGGCGCGCAAGCCTGCATCGTCATTGAGCCGGCGCAAATGTTCAGCAATTGCTGCGACGTCGGTGGCCGCGCAGCGTAGTGCCGCATCGCCGCATACCTCGATGAGCGCCGGCTGCTCGCTGATCACCACCGGGCACCCGCAGGTCATTGCTTCGATCGGCGGCAAGCCGAAGCCTTCGTAGAGCGAGGGGAACACCAGCGCGAGCGCGTGTTCGTAAAGCGCGCGCAGCTCGCGATCGGGAATGTGGCCGACCATGCACACACCGTCAGCGTCGATCTTGTTGAAATGGCCGTGGACCCGTTGATCCCTTGCGCCGGTCAGCACCAGAACGGTATCGCCGAGAGCGGCCTGGTGAAAAGCCTCCACCACGCTCTGGATATTTTTATTTGCCGAGTCGACGCCGACTCCGAGAAAGAAATTCCGGCCGGTAAGATTGAGCCGGTCGAGCACCGCAGGATCGGCCGCCACGGCGGTGATATGGTCACCGCCCTCGAAGCAGACCGGCATCGCGTCGATATCGGCACCGTACCATTTGCCGATTTCCCGCCGCGAAAATTCGGAGACGGTGACCACCATGTCGGCGCGGCGGCACAGTCGCGGTATCAGAAATCCGTAGGCGGCGCGAAAGCGCGGGGAAAAATTTTCGGGCAAAGCGCGCACGGTCGCGTCATGCACGACTACGATCTGGTGGCGCGCGGCAAGCGGGCCGAGCATGCATAGGTTGAGCAATAGCCGCGCGCTGGCGTGCAGCGGAAATTCGATCTGCTCCCAGACGTAGCCCGAGAAAATTCCGACGCGGCGGAGCGGAATGTTTTTGAGTGGAAAATCGCGCGCCTGCCGCGGCGCTATGATCTCGATGCGCCCTTTCAGAGCGCGATAGGCCTCGCTGTCGAGCAGGGCGTCGATCGCTTTGATGGTCTCCGCGGCGAAACGCTGGACGCCGGATGCACGCTGGGTCAGGAAGCGGCCGTTGATGGCGATGCGCGGGGGCACGCTGAGGATGGGCGGCGGCGCTTGCCGGCGCGCCCCCACAAGCGCTTGGGATTGCTTGAGATAGTCGCCCATAGGGCCTCCAGGCCGGAAAAACCGGGGAAGTAGTAAGACTATTTTAAAGGGCCACCCGTTACTGAACTCTCAAAGCCAATCGAGACAGAAGAGACTGCGGCATGGCCTCCCTGGGCGTTATCGACATTCCGCCGGCGGTGCGAACCGCGTCGATTGGGCGATCTGCCGGGCCTGAAAACAGCCATGTGCTGGCCGACGCTCTCGCGTCATTCGGCATCGATAACCACGAGAGTTGGGCCTGGAACAATTATAAGCGTGTCATACGCGACCTTTGCATTGCGCTGGGACGACAGCGAATCGTGGAAATCGGTGGTGGCCGCGATCCCTTGTTCAGCCGGGAGGAGATCGAAAATCTCGGCGTTGACATGACTGTTAACGATATTTCTCCGGCCGAACTTGCGGTGTTGCCCCCCGAATACCGGACCGCTTGTTTCGACGTGGCCGGGGATTTGTCCAGTATCGCTCATCTGCGCAACAGCTTTGATTTTGCATTCTCCCGTATGGTGTTTGAGCATATTCCGGATGGACAGCGCGCCTGGGCCAATCTGTACCAATTGCTCGCGCCCGGCGGCATCGCATTCGCCTTCATTCCGACGTTCTACTCGTTGCCCTTCGTGCTCAATTGGCTTTTGCCGGACAAATCTGCCGCGGCGATCGTCAGGTGGTTTTTCCCGAACCGCGCGAAAGACGATGACCCGGTATTCCCAGCACACTATTCTTGGTGCTTCGCCGACGATCGGCGCATGCGCCCGATGCTCTCGGCAATCGGCTATCGCGAGATCGTCATTTTACCGTTCTACGATCACGGTTATTACAGAGGCTTTCCGGTCGTCCGTGACGTGCATCGCTGGTTCAGCGGCATTGCGCGCCGGCGGGATTGGCGGCTGCTTGCAAGCTTCGCCTATATTGCGGTCCGCAAATAGGCGCCGCAAACTGGTCGCCAGGCCGCAATCTCATTCGCAAGTCTTGCCCACAAGCGTGCTGACCGTGCGTGCGAATTGGTCCGGCGACAGCAGTGCGTGCACATCGGCCGCAGCCGCGGCGCCAAGCTTGGCGCGCAAGTTTCCGTCGGCCGCCAGCCGTCGCAGCCAATCGGCGGCGTGCTCAACATCGGCCTCGGCCCAGTGCTGATTGACGTTATCGAAGATGGCTTCGGGATCGCGGACCGGTACCAAGGAATAGGCCACCAGCGCCGAGTTGCGCTCGTTCATGAAATCAAGATTTCCAGACCAGCCAGTGGCGACGACCGGTTTGGCCAGCGCCATGGCCTGCGCGGGCACCAGCCCGAAACCTTCCGAACGGTGCAGGGAGATCACGATATCGGCCGCCGCCATGAGTCCGAGCATGTCGGCTTCCGGCAGCATCCCCTCGATCAATCGTATATTGCTGGCGCCGGCGATCGCCGCGTCGAGTTCGCGGCGCGCACGGTGCGCGCCGTTGTCGATGAGCTTGATCGCCAGCACGCGGTCGGGCGCATCGCCGAAGGCCCGGCGGAAGGCGGCGACGGCGGCCAGCGGATTCTTCCGGCTGAATGCCGAGCCGAGGTGGAATACATTGAGCACCACCAATGCGTCCTGCGGCAGGCCAAGTTTAGCCGCGCATATTCGGCGTGACCGGCAATTTCGGCAGTGGATGCGGCACGACATGCACGGGCAGATCGGTGGCGGCGGCTATCGCATCGCGGGTGAAGGTGCTGGGCACCCAGATTTCATGCACGTAACGGAAGCTCGTCTTCCATCCGTCCGGTAGCCGCGGCAGTTCCCAGGCCCAGTAGCCGATGATGCGGCGGCCTCGGATGAGGGAGTCGCCGAGCGCCCACAATGCATGCGGCATATAGGGGCCGTTATGGTGCACGATGAGGCTGCCTCCGCCTGGCGATAACGGGCGGCGCTGAGTGGGGGTCGAAAATTCCGCTTGGCCGAAGGCGTCGCTGAGGTCGAACGCGGCGGGTGCGTAGCCGGCGCCGTCAAGCGCGGTATAGGCAAGGCGGGCGCCTTCGCCGAGACCGCTCGCGGTCGAGAATAGCCCGGCAATGGCGAGCGGAAATCCGCCGCGCGCGGTGCGGTCGGGGTGCGGCGCGATCAGCCGGGTGAAACTGAAAAACAACTGGAGCCGGGTATGCAGCGGCAGTTGGCGCCACAGCCGGCGCAATGCCCCGGGCCGCGCCGGTGCGCCGGCGCTCGGAAGCGCGTCAAGCAGCGCTGACATAGGAAGCCTCGCGGAATGGCGCTGGCGTGGGGCCCACGTACTTGCGTGTTGCCGCCGCCATGCCCCAGATCATGCCGATCAACAGAAAGAAATGCCGCCAGTGATCGGTGTCGATCACAAAGCCCTCGACTACTTCGCCGACGAAAGCCGCAAAGGCACATATGAGATAGGGTTGCCACGGCGTGCGCACGAGTACGGTGCGCAAGGCCGTCCACAGAGTTGCGATCAGCAACGTGAAATAGGCCGCGCCGCCGGCCCAGCCATAGACCAGGATGGACTGCAAATAAACGTTGTGTTGCTGTTCGCCGTACACGCGGGCGAATTCGAATGGCCCCATGCCGTTGGGAAAATCAAGCAGGGCGGAGAGCGCCAGTTCCTGCAGAAGGAAGCGGCCGCCCTGGCCGACATCGTAGTCTTGAATGAGATGCGCGCGTTGCTGGAACATGATCGCGACTGAGTCGAACGAAAGTATAATGGAGACAAACGCCGCCAGCAGAACGGCGGCTACCGCACTCATCGCAAAGATGCGCATGCGCACGCCGGTCGTCGGCGCCGTCAGGAAGGCGAGCGCCAGCATGACGATGCACGATACGCCGAAATGGATCCATGCGCCGCGCGAGAAGCTCAACAGCAGCCCGAACAGCAGAATGCCGATGATCAACAGGTCGATGGGCCGGATTCGGCGCACCAAAATCCGATCAAGAACCACCAGCGCCGGCCAGATTAGAAACGGGCCGAACACGTTGGGATCCTTGAAGGCGCCGAGTGCCCGGCCGAACGGAGCAAACAGTTCATAGGCTCCGGGGAAGGCTCTGAAATATCCGGCGATGCCGGCGAGCGCCACAAAGGTCGCGGTCAGCACATAGGCCTTACGCACGATGACGATGCGCGACAGCGTATTGTGGGCGAACAGGGTGGCAAACAGTATCGCCGCCACCGCCAGATAGATCGATGTGCCGGCGTATTGAACCGTGTGTTCCTGGCCGGGCACATTGAGCAGCGACAGCAGCCCGGCGACGTTCCAGATCAGCAGCAGCAGCAACAGCAGCGCGATGTGACGCTCGAACCGCACGCCGGCAATGAGGCAGGTGACCGCAAGCACGCCCATCAACACGTCATGGGGCGATGGCTCGATAAAAGCGACCGAACTGGCCAGCACGGTCACATACAGCACGATCAGCAGCAGACGTTCCCTGAACGCGGCGGCGGGCTCCGGCATCGCCGGCGCCCGCAGCGGCGGCGCGGCATAGCCTATCGCGATGTCCTGCGCGGTGATCAATACGCATTCTCTGTTTTGAGCAGAGCAAACGGCGTTCTCGCCAGGATGTAGAGATCGAACAATACCGACCAGTTTTCGATGTAGTAGAGATCGTGCTCGACGCGCTGCTGGATTTTTTCGTGGGTGTCGGTCTCGCCGCGCCAGCCGTTGATCTGCGCCCAGCCGGTGATGCCCGGCTTGACGCGGTGGCGGGCGAAGTAGCCGTCCACGGCCTCGTCGTAGAGCTGGGCTTCGGCCTTGGCGTTGACCGCATGCGGGCGCGGGCCGACCAGCGACAGATTGCCCTTGAGCACCACGTTGAACAGCTGCGGCAGCTCATCCAGGCTGGTCTTGCGGATGATGCGCCCGACAGTCGTCACGCGCGGATCGTCCTTGGTGACGAGCTTGCTGGCGGTGGCGTCGGTCGAATCGGCATACATGGAACGGAACTTGTAGACCTCGATCAGGTCGTTGTTGAAGCCATAGCGCTTCTGCTTAAACATAACCGGACCGCGGCTTTCGAGCTTGATGGCGATCGCGATCACGGCCATCACCGGCAGTGCGAGGACGAGCAGCAGGCCGCCGATCAATTTGTCGAACAGCCATTTCATCACCACGTCCCAATCGGCGATCGGCCGATCGAACACGTCGAGCACCGGCACCTTGCCGATGTAGGAATAGGAGCGCGGGCGGAATTGCAGCTTATTGGCGTGGGCGGCGAGCCGGATGTCGACCGGCAGCACCCACAATTTCTTCAGCATCTGCAGGATGCGGTCTTCCGCGGAGATCGGCAGCGAAAAGATCACCAGATCGATGCGCGTGCGCCGCCCGAACTCGACCAGGTCGTCGACGATGCCGAGCTTGCGTTCGCCGGCGCAGTCCATGCTGCTGCGCTCGTCGCCGCGATCGTCGAATAGGCCGATGATCTTGACGCCGGAATCCTTCTGCTGCCGCAGCTCCGTGATGACACTCTCGCCGGGTTTCCCGCCGCCCACGATCACCGTGCGGCGGGTCAGGCGGCCTTCGCGCGTCCATTTGCGCACCAACAGGAACAACAGCTTGCGCGAGGCCATCAGCGCGACCAGGCCGCCGACATAGAAGCTGCCGAGCCAGACGCGCGAGAACATCTCGCCGGCCTTGGCGAAGAACGAAGCGCCGATCACGATCAGGAACACCACCGACCAGGCCGAGGCCAGCCGCATGTATTGCTTCTCGTGGCCGCGGAAGGCCTGCACCTGGTAGATGTCGGCGGTCTGGAAGGCGAACATCGACAGCAACGCGATGGCGAAGATCGCGATGGCGTAATGCCAGAACAGAGTTTCGGTCGGCGCCAGATAGGCGGCGAACGCCGCCAGGCCGACCAGCACGACAAGAACGAATTCGGCCATGCGGACGAAGCCGGCCAGCACGATGGGCGAGATCGGTGCCGGGGCAGGCGTTGCGGCCACCGCAAGCGCTTCCGGCGACAGCGCGGCGGGCTTCGTCGTGGCGCGCGGCGCGGCGCGCAGGCGGTCCAGAAGCGCGGTGCCGCCTGGCGTGCTCATCGAAACGCGCGTGTCGGTATCGCTCATGCCTGCGGTCAGCAATCAACCGGCCGCGAGCCCCCGGAAGCTGCGGCAGGGATTGTCCCTAATTCACGGAAATTTCTAAGGAAAGAGTGTCAAAAAAGGCTTATCGGATGCCGCGAAAAAGTCTTAACGGCGGCCGTTTTTGCTTAATGTCTCGAGCGCGGTTTGGTAGGCGGAAAGCACGCCGTCGACCATGCGCTCGACCGAAAATGACGCCATCACCTGGTCGCGCAGCTTCCTGGTGATTTCCGCCATGGCGTCCGGATCGATCGAGCGCCTGGCCGATGGCTCGGGCCAGGCTGGCTGCATCGGCCGGTGGTACCAGGGTATCGGAAAGTGGCCCGTAGATTTCCGGGATGCCGCCGACCCGCGTGGTGATCAGCGGTTTGCCGCCGGCGGCCGTTTCCAGCACCACATAGGGCAACGATTCCGCGCGCGATGGCACGGTCATGATGCGGCCGAGGGTTAACGCCACATAGCCCGGCATGGCGGCGCCTGAAATGCACGGCGTTGGTGAGGCTAAGACGCGCAGCCTGGGCTTGCAGCGCGTCCCGTTCGGGACCGTCGCCGACCAAGGTCACGGTTACGGTGCGCCCCGCGTCGCGCAGGAGGGCGATGGCGTCGATCAGCACGTCGACCCCCTTGACCGGGCGCAGTTCGCCCATGAACACCAGGTCGGTGGCGTCGGCCGTTGTGACGATCGGCTCGAACTCCGCGCGCGACACACCGTTATGGACGATGCGCACGAGCCCGCGCGGATTGCCGATCTTATTGCGGAAGATGTCAGCGCTATAGGCGCTTTCGAACAGGAACAGATCGCCTCGCAACATCAGCAAGCGCTCGGTGGCCAGATAGAATTTCCCGGCCAGCGTCTCGTGGCCGAATAACAGGCTGCCGCCATGCGGCGTATAGGCGCGGACCGCGCGCGGGTTGGCAAACGCGAGGCGGGCATAGGCGCCGCCTTTGGCGCCGTGTCCATGCACCACGTCGGCCCGGGTCTGCGCGATCCGGCGCATGACATGAGCAAGCGCGAACAGGTCGCCCGGTCCGGCGTGACGGCGCATTGGATAGCGGGTGAGGCCGAGCGCGAGCGAGGGCTCGAGTTTGCGTAAGGATTCCTCGCCCCGCGTCCCGCCGGTATTGAGATCGGCGACCACTCCAACTCGATGCCCGCGCGCGACCTGTTCCCGTGTCAAGTCGAGCACATGACGAAACAGGCCGCCGACCGGTGCCCGGAACACATGCAGGATATTCAATGATGTCATTCGTTAGAACCACCGCTCCTTGACCACCACGGTATCGCCCGGACGCAAGGGATAAGTGAGCGGCACGTCGGCCTTGATCGGCCGGCCGGCCGCGTCGCGGGTGAGTTCGACCGTGCGCTTGTTGGCGCGCGGGGCAAAGCCGCCGGCGATGGCGATCGCCTTCTCCACCGTCATGTCGGCGACATACGGATACTGCCCCGGCGTGGTCACCTCGCCGAGGATGAAGAACGGCCGGTAGGTCTCGACCTCGACCGACACATGCGGCTCGCGCACGTAGCCCTGCCTGAGCCGCTCGGCGATCCGTTGCGCGAGCTGCTGCGTCGAAGCGCCGCGCGCCGGCACCGTGCCGACCAGCGGCAGGTTCACATTGCCGCCGGCATCGACGATGTAGGAATTGGAAATGCCGTCCTGGCCGAACACCACGACGCGCAATCTGTCGCCGGCATCGAGCGTGTAGGGCGGCACATAGGGCGTGGCCGCGGCATAGCCGTAAGGCGCCGCGACATAAGGCCCGCCGGTACCGTACGACGGCGGCGCGGAAGGCGCGGCGTATTGCGGGGCTGCGGTTTGCGATGCGTCGTATTGCATCACGTAGGGCTGCTGCTGGCGCGCGCAGGACGCGGCCGCGAGCGCGGCCAAGATCACCAACAGAAATCGGGCTTCCCGCATCGAGCGAATCCGCGCCGCGTCATAAGAAGTCGAAGGGGATTAGGGGGCCGGGATGGTTAATAAAATCTAACCTCCGCACGGCCGACACCCGAAATTAACGCGGAAGCAACCATAATGGTTTGTGATCGTCGCTGGGCCACACAGTTGTGCGTTTGGAGTGAGGAATGTTGTTCGGTAAAAAGTCGAAAACTGCCGCCGCGCCAGCGCCTGCCGTGATGCCGCTCGCCGCCAACGGCGAGCCGGATATGCGCGGTTTAGGCCGCGTTTTATGGGCCAAGAGGAACTGGATCCTCGGCCTCACATTGTTGTCGGCCGCCTTGGCTTTCACGGTCGTCAATACCATGACGCCGCGCTACCGCTCCGAATCGCGGCTGTTGTTGGAGGCGCGCGAGAACGTGTTCCTGCGCGCGGAAGCTGACAAGACCGGCGGCGACCGCACCAATATCGATCCCGAGGCGGTAACCAGCCAGATCCAGCTCGTGCTCTCGCGCGACCTGGCGCGCGAGGTGATCAAGCGGGAAAAGCTTGCCGACCAACCGGAATTCGCTCCGGCGGCCGGTGGCGGGTCGGTGCTGAAATCGGTGCTCGGCCTGTTCGGCCTCGGCCGCAACTCCAGCGCGATGTCGGCGGAAGAGCGCACGCTGGAAGCCTATTACGACCGGCTCAGCGTCTACGCGGTGGAAAAATCCCGCGTGATCGCGATCGGCTTCAGTTCCGCCGATCCGGACCTCGCCGCCCGCGTCGCCAACGCAGTGGCGCTGACCTATCTCAAGATGCAGCAGGCGTCCAAGCAGGACCAAACGCGCGCCGCGGGCGATTGGCTGGCCGGCGAAATCAGCAATCTGCGCACCAAGGTGGCGGACGCGGAAGCCAGGGTCGAGGCATACCGCGCCAAAACCAACTTGTTCGTCGGCTCCAACAATACCTCGCTGTCCAGCCAGCAGCTCACCGAAATCAATTCGCAGATTTCGGCCGCGCGCGGGCAAAAGGCGGATCTGGAGGCGAGGGCGCGGCAATTGCGCCAGGTCATTCGCTCGGGCAAGCCGATCGAATCCTCCGATATCGCCAATTCGGATTCCATGCGCCGGCTGATCGAGCAGCGCAACGCGCTGCGTTCGCAGCTTGCCGAGCAATCCACCACCTTGCTCGACCGGCATCCCCGCATCATGGAATTGAAAGCGCAGATCGGCGAGGTCGAGCGCGAGATGCGCACCGAGGGCGAGCGGTTGGCGCGCCAACTCGACAATGACGCCATGGTCGCCGGCGACCGGCTGGAGACGCTCACCGCCAGCCTCGACACGGTGAAGAAGCTCGCCTCGCAGACCAACGAGCAGGACGTGCAGTTGCGCGCGCTCGAGCGCGAGGCCAAGACCGAGCGCGATTTGCTCGAATCCTATCTCGCCAAATATCGCGAGGCGACCGCGCGCGACAACATCAATGCCGCGCCGCCCGAGGCGCGCATCATTTCGCGCGCGAGCCCGGCCATCCAGCCTGACTTCCCGAAGAAGCTGCCGACCGTGCTGGTCGCGGCCTTCGCCGCCTTCGCGCTGTCGGCGGGCTTCACGGTGACCGGCGCGCTGCTGTCGTCGGCCCCGCCATCCTATGGCTATGCCTATGCGTCCACGAGCGATGCCGCTCCGGCTTATGCGGCGCCGGCAATTCAGCGTGTGGCATCGCCGCCGTTGACGCCGGCCACTCCGAGTAGCCCCGTCATGGCGACCGTGCCTTTGGCGGTCAGCACGGCCGAGCAAATCGCGCAGAGCCTCGAACAAGCGGGCGAGGCCGGCCGCCGCGTCGGCGTGGTCGGCGCCATGCGCAATGTCGGCACCACTTTCGCCGCGCTTACGCTCGCGCGCGAGCTGGCGGCAGATGCCAATGTGGTGCTCGTCGATTTCGCCTTCGGCGCGCCCAATCTTTCGATCGTCTCGACCGATCCCGAGGCGCCCGGCATCGCCGAACTCGTGCGCGGCACCGCCTCGTTTGGCGATATCATCACCACCGACCGGTATTCGCCCGTGCATCTGGTGGCGACCGGCCATGTGGGAAATGACGCGGCCTCGCTCGCCGCGTCGCCGATGCTGGCGACGGTCATCGAGGCGCTGGTGCACAGCTACGATTACGTGGTGATCGACATCGGTTCCGTCGCCGATGTCGCGGTGGAGCAGTTCGCGCCCTTCGCCACACGGGCAGTGCTGGTGGCCGCCGATCCGGCCAATCCGGCGACACGGGCCGCGCGCGAGCGGCTGATGATGGCGGGCTTCGCGGACGTGATGCTGCTGGCCGGCGCGCCGCAGGTCGCTGCCGCCTAAATTCGCCACCAGACAGGCGCTCGTCTAATATCCGTGCGCAGGGCGGCGACATTTATCTGGGCGGCCGAGGCCGAGTTAACGCTGGTCATCGGGCCGCAAACATTTATCAATAAAGGGTCGCAATAGTCGGCCGACCGAGCCTTGGGAACCCGAAACTTGGCGGGCATGAAGCAGACCATCATCCGGAGCGGGCTGGAAACGCTCTATTTCAGCGGCCTGCACCATTTCATGCGTCCGCTGGTGGGCGGCGTCGGCGCCATCCTCACGCTGCACCACGTGCGCCCGCCGCGCCCGGATGCGTTCCAGCCGAACCGGCTGCTCGAAGTCACGCCGCAGTTCCTGGAGGGGCTGCTGAAGCGGCTCAAGCGCTCAGCGCTCGACGTGGTCTCGCTCGACGAGATGCACCGGCGGTACATCAGCGGCGACTTCAAGCGCCGCTTTGTCTGCATCACCTTCGACGACGGCTACAAGGACCTGATGCGCTGGGCCTATCCGCTGCTGAAGAAATACCAGATGCCGTTCGCGCTCTATATCGCGACCAGCTTTCCGGACCGGCTGGGCGAATTGTGGTGGGTCGCACTCGAAGCGGTGATCGCGCGCAACAGCCGCATCGGCTTGCTGATCAACGGCAAGGAGCGGTTCTTCGAGTGCGGCACGGCGACGGAAAAGCGCGAGCTGTACGACGCGATCTATCGCCATCTGCGCAGCATGAAGACCGAGGACGAATTGCGGCAGGTGGTGCGCGACCTCGCCGCGCGGCACCGGGTCGATATCGCCTCGTTCTGCCGCGACCTGTGCATGGACTGGCAGGAGATCATCGATCTCGCGGCCGACCCGCTGGTCACCATCGGCGCCCATACCGTCAATCACAAGATGCTCAGGAAGATGACGGACGAAGCCGCGGTGCGCGCGGAAATGGAAATGAGCCGCGCGGTGCTGGAAGCGGCGCTCGGCAAGCGGCCGCAGCATCTGGCCTATCCGGTCGGCGATCCGACGTCCGCCGGCCCGCGTGAATTCCGCATCGCCGCCGAGTTGGGCTTCAAGACCGCGGTGACCACGCGGCCGGGCGTGCTGTTCAAGGTGCATCGCGATCACCTGACCGCGCTGCCGCGCATTTCGGTCAATGGCGAATTTCAGCAGCAGCGCTATTTGAAGGTTCTGATGTCGGGCGCCGCCACCGCCATGTGGAACGGCTTCCGCCGCGTCAACGCGGCTTGATCTCGTCCGGCTTCGCCATCCAGCTCACCAGCGGCATAGCCGGCAGCACCCAGCCAAATCCGGCCACCGCGTAAAAGATCGCCGCCACGAAGCCATTGATGTCGGTGAGCACCGACTGCGCCAGCGCCATGGCGAACAGTCCCCACACCGATACCAGCACGAGCAGAGCAACGGTGCCGATCAGCTTGCGGATGCGAATGGGCATGGCAGCTTTGCTATTTTGGCGCATGATCTTGTCCGAAAACCGGTTCCCACTTTTCGGGATCATGCGCTGGCGTCATTGCGATGCGATGCGTGTGACTATATGGTCCGCGCGGTTTCCTGCAAAGCAAGCATTCCATGCACGATCAGCGGCCGGTTCCGGAGTTTCGCCTGCGCGCGGTGCGGCTGTGGCTGCTCGCCGCCGCGGCGATGATCTTCCTGACGCTGGTCGTCGGCGGCGCCACGCGGCTCACCGTGTCCGGCCTCTCGATCGTGGAATGGAAGCCGATCACCGGCGTGCTGCCGCCCATGGGCGAGCCCGCCTGGCAGGCGGAATTCGAAAAATACCAGGCGATCCCGCAATACCGCGAGCTCAATCGCGGCATGAGCCTCGGTCAGTTCAAGGTGATCTACTGGTGGGAATGGACGCATCGCCTGCTGGCGCGCACGACCGGGGCGGTGTTCTTGCTGCCGTTCCTCTATTTCCTGTGGCGCGGCGCCATCCCGCCGCCGCTGCGCACGCGGCTGTGGACCATTTTCGCCGCCGGCGCTTTACTCGGCGTGGTCGGCTGGTGGATGGTGGCCTCGGGCCTGTCCGGCACGCTCACCAAGGTCTCGCAATACCGGCTGGCGTTCCATTTGACCTTGGCTTGCGCGATCTATGCGGCGGTGCTGTGGACCGCGCAACAGATCGCGCCGCGCCCGCCAAGCGACGCATCCAGGCGGCTGCGCCTTACCGCCTTGGCGATTGCCGCCTTGCTGCTCGTGCAAATCTATCTCGGCGCGCTGGTGGCCGGGCTCGATGCCGGCGTTGAAATACAACACCTGGCCGACGATCGACGGCGCCTATATGCCGTCGCTCGACCGGCTGTTGTTCATCAAGCCGCTCTGGCGCAATCTGTTCGAGAATGACCTGATGGTTCAGTTCAACCATCGCATGCTCGCCGATGCGATTTGGGTATTGGCTGGATTGCACGCGATCGACGCCCGGCAGGCGCGGCGCGGCGGGGGCGGTGCCACCGTGCTGTGGGGCGCGGTGACGCTGCAGGCCGCGCTCGGCATCGTCACGCTGCTCTACCAGGCGCCGGTTCTGCTCGCGCTCGCGCATCAGATCTTTGCCATCGTGGTTCTCACGATCGCGGTGGTGCACGCCGAGCGGCTGTCGCGGGGCGGTCAATTTCAGGGCAGGGCGGCATGATTGACATCAAAACCGATGCCGGCATCGCCGTGATCACGCTTAAGCACGGTAAGGCCAATGCACTCGACATCGAGTTCTGCGAGGCGCTGGCCGCGCGCTTTTTGGAGCTGCGCCGGTCCGACGCCAAGGCGTTGGTGGTGACCGGGCAGGGCAAGATATTTTCCGCCGGGGTTGATCTCAAGCGTCTCGAGCGAAGGCGGCGCCGACTATGTCCGCAAATTTCTGCCCGCCCTGCACAAGCTCTACGACGCCGCTTTCTATCATCCCAAGCCGGTGGTAGCGGCGATCAACGGCCACGCCATTGCCGGCGGCGCCGTGCTCGCCTGTTGCGCCGACAGCCGCATCATGGCGCGCGAGAGCGGGCGTATCGGCGTGACCGAATTGCTGGTGGGCGTGCCGTTTCCGGCGCTCGCCTTCGAGATCGTGCGCTTCGCGGTGCCGCCGCGCCACCTGCCGGAGTTCACGCTGAGCGGCGCGACCTATGCCACCGACATCGCCTTGCAGCGCGGCTGGGTCGACGAAGTGGCCGAGCCAGACGACCTGATCGAGGACGCGGTTGCGGTTGCGCACGAATTGGCTTTGCTCTCGCCCGCGGCCTTCGCGCAGACCAAGGCGCAAATCCGGCAAGCCGTCGAGCGAACGCCTGGCGCAGAGCGGGCAGGCGACCGACCAGGCGGTGACCGCGATCTGGGCCGCGCCGGAAACGCTGCGCTATATCCGCGACTACGTCGCGCGCACGCTCAAAAAATCCTAGCGCGGATCGTTATCCCTTCAGCCCCTGCTCCAGGTCGGCGATGAGGTCGGCGGTATCCTCCAGCCCGATCGACAGCCGCACCACGTCGGGCCCGGCGCCGGCCTGCACCTTCTGCGCGTCGGACAATTGCTTGTGGGTGGTGGAGGCGGGGTGAATGATGAGCGAGCGGGTGTCGCCGATATTGGCCAGATGCGAGAACAGCTGCACGTTCGACACCAGCTTCACGCCGGCGTCGTAGCCGCCCTTCAGCCCGAAGGTGAACACCGCGCCGGCGCCCTTCGGCACGTATTTCTTGGCGAGCGCGTTGTACTTGTCGCCGGCCAGCCCCGGATAGCTCACCCAGGCCACCTCCGGCCGCTGCGCCAGCCATTCGGCAACGGCCTGCGCGTTGTCGGAATGCCGCTGCATGCGCAGCGGCAGCGTCTCGATGCCGGTGAGGATGAGGAAGGCATTGAACGGCGACAGCGCCGGCCCGAGGTCGCGCAGGCCCAGCACGCGGCAGGCGATGGCGAAGGCGAAATTGCCGAAGGTCTCGCCCAGCACCATGCCGGAATATTCCGGGCGCGGCTCCGACAGCATCGGATAGCGCTTGTTCTGCAGCCAGTTGAAACTGCCGCCGTCGACGATCAGGCCGCCGATCGAGTTGCCGTGGCCGCCGAGGAATTTGGTGAGCGAATGCACCACGATGTCGGCGCCGTAGTCGATCGGCTTGCACAGATAGGGCGTCGCCAGCGTGTTGTCGACGATCAGCGGCACGCCGGCCCTGCGCGCGATCTTGGCGACCGCCTCGATGTCGGTGATCACGCCGCCCGGATTGGCGATCAACTCGATGAAGATCGCCTTGGTGTTCGGCGTGATCGCTTTCTCGAAGGTCGATATGTCGTCGGGATCGGCCCAGGCCACGTTCCAGCCGAAATTCTTATAGGAATGGTTGAACTGATTGATCGAGCCGCCATAGAGCTTCTTGGAGGCGACGAATTCCTCGCCTGGCATCATCAGCGCGTGCATCACCACCACCTGCGCGGCGTGCCCGGACGCGACCGCAAGGCCGGCGGTGCCGCCCTCGAGCGCGGCGACCCGCTCTTCCAGCACGGCGCAGGTCGGATTGCCGATGCGGGTATAGATGTTGCCGAAGGCCTGCAGGCCGAACAGCGAAGCGGCGTGCTCGACGTCGTCGAATACGAATGACGTGGTTTGATAGATCGGCGTCGCGCGTGCGCCGGTGGTCGGATCGGGCTTGGCGCCGGCGTGAATCGAAAGCGTCGCAAAGCCCGGAATGCGTTCGGCATCGGCCATGGCTGTCCCGTCCTCAGGTCGTCCGCTGGCTGTTATTGGCCGGCGCGGACTGGAGCGCGATTTAACGGGTCGGGCGGGCGCGGCGTCAAGGCGACATCGTGACTCATCCCGTCATGGCCGGGACAAGCGCGGCCATGGCGGCAGTGAATTTAGCCGCTGTTTTCCTCGTCTTTTCGCGCATGGCCGGTCGCCTCGGTGGCGCCGCCCTGCATGGTGTCGGGGCCGAGCCCCATGCGCTGCACGCCCTTGCCGAACGGCTGCGCGCGCTTGGAGGATAACGTGCGCGAATTGACCCCGATCCAGGAAATCTCCGACGACAGCCGGCCGTATTCGATCTTCGGGCAGCGGTTCATCACCACCTTCAGGCCGGCCGCTTCGGCGAGGTGGGCGGCCGCCTCGCTGCGCACGCCGAGCTGCATCCAGATCACCTGCGGCTTCGGATGAAGCGCCAGCGCCTCATGCACGATCGGCAGCGCGTATTGCGAGGCGCGGAAGATGTCGACCATGTCGACCGGCTCCGGGATGTCGGACAGCGCGGCATAGACTTTCTGGCCGAGGATGTGCTTGCCGGCCTGTCCGGGATTGACCGGGATCATGCGGTAGCCGCGCTCTTGTAGGTATTTGAACGCGAAATAGCTCGGCCGGTTGTCTTTCGGCGAGATGCCGACCACGGCGATGGTCTTTACCGACTTGAGAATGCCGCGGATAAAGCTGTCGGGATAAGCGTCGTGATTCATTGCCTGCGGCTACATCGCCGGAATAATTGGCAGCAGCAGGTACGATTCCCGCTTGCCGCCGGCGTAAATGGTGTTGCTGCCGGTGTTGTAGTCCGCGTGATAGTGCAGGTAGCCGGCGCTGCCGACGCCGTCGCGCGGCTGCACGTCGAGCTGGATGCGATGGCCCTTTTTGAACACCATCGACGTCGGCCAGATTTCCACCTGCACCTGCACGATCTCGCCCGCCTTCAAATAAAGCCGCCGCTGGTGCTTGTGATAGGGCCGGTAGGGCAGGGTCAGCGCAGGATCGAGCTCGCGGTGCGAGACGCGCAGCCAGCCCTTGGCGACCGGCACCGGCGCCCCCTGCTGGCCGGTTTCCAGGATCTCATTCCCGTCCGCGTCGAAGTTGCGCAGCGTCAGGAACAGATCCATGTCCTCGCTCTCGCTCGACACCCACAAGCTCGCCATCAGCGGTCCGGTGACTTCGATGTCGTACGGCAGAGGCGGTGTTTGCAGCGCAACGCCCATGCCGGGCTTGATGCCGCCGCCGCCCATTACCTGCGACGATGCCGCTGAGGTCGAGCCCATGGTGCCGAGGCTGCTCGCCGGATAGCTGCATGAACTCTCCGTCTTCGGATTTTCCCTCGCCAGGATACCGGTCTGCGGCTTGCCCGGCGGCGGCGATTGCGAGAGGTCGAAATAGAATTTTGTCCACTGGGTGCGCTTGAGCGGCCATTCGTTCTCGTGCCGCCATTCGATCTCGTCATGACCTTTGCGGATCGCGAGTTTCACCGGCGGATCATTCATCACGCCGTTGTCGACGCCCTTGAGCCAGTAGTCGAAGAAGCGGATCTGATCGGCCCGACCGTTCTCGGTGTAGAACGGATGCACATGGCTGCCGGCATGGATGCGCAGCTTCTTGTGTTTGGAGGCCGCGCGCATGAAGGCTTCGGTGTTGCCGCGCAGATGCAGCGCCATGCCCGACCAGTTACCGACGGTGAACATCGGCACCGTGATCTTGTCCCACTGCGCCTGCGCATCGCGCAGTGCGCCGCTGTCGAGACTGTCGTGCAGCCAGCGATACATCGTGTCGGTCTGCCAGCGGTCGGGCTCAACGCGCGAGGCGCGGCCGATGAGATGGTGCATCCGATGGGCGGTGAACCAATTGGTCATGAATACGCTGAGCAGGCCGCCGTGGTAGAGCGCGTCGCGGTAAAGGTCGGCGGCTCCCTCCCAGGGCATGATCGCCGCCAGCGACGGCGGCGCGAGGTTGGCGACGAACCATTGGTTCATCGCGTAATAGGAAATACCGATGAGGCCGACCTTGCCGTTGCACCAGGGCTGCGCCGCCGCCCATTCGATGGCGTCGTAGAAATCGACCGCTTCGGCGAGCGACCACGGCTCGTGCTGGCCGGGCGATTTGCCACTGCCGCGCCCGTCGACGCGCACGCACGAATAGCCGCGCGGTACCCACCACAGCGGATTGACCGTCTCCCAGTTCATATAGGGATTGGGTTTTTCCTCCAGCGTGTCCGGCGTGACCCACAGCTTGTCTTTTTGGTACGGCCCGAGATTGAGCAGCGCCGGCACGCGCGCGCCGTCTTTCGGCCGGAATACATCGGCCATCAGCTGCGCGCCATCGCGCATGGGCACCGCAACGTCCTTCTCGATCAGGATGGCGTCGGCGGCGAGATCGGCATGCACGTTCATTCGTTGAAGTCCTCAAGACGATTGGGTTGCCTGACCGGATTGATGCGGATGAAATGATCTAGCGGTCCTGCCAATCCGGATCGCGTTTATCGATGAATGCGCAGATGCCTTCTTCGGCATCGCGCGCCATCATGTTCTCGGTCATCACCTCGGAAGCATAATTGTAGGCTTCGGCCAGCCCCAGCTCGGCTTGCCGGTAGAACGCCTGTTTGCCGATCTTGAGCACATAGGACGATTTCGAGGCGATTTGCTTGGCGAGTGCAAGCGCGCTTTTGCGCTCCTCGCCGGGCGCCACCACGCGGTTGATCAGCCCGATGGCGGCCGCGTGCTCGGCGCCGACCGGTTCCCCGGTGAGCAGCATTTCCATGGCGGCTTTGCGCGTCACGTTGCGCGACAGCGCCACCATCGGGGTCGAGCAGAACAGGCCGATATCGACGCCGGGGGTGGCGAACTTGGCGGCCGAGGAAGCGACGGCCAGATCGCAACTGGCGACCAGCTGACAGCCGGCCGCGCTGGCGATGCCTTGCACCGCGGCGATCACCGGCTGCGGCAGATTGACGATTTGCTGCATCATGGCGCTGCAGGTGGTCATGATGTGGCGGAAATAATCGCGGCCGCCGTCGGCGTCGCCGCGCCGCGCGTTGAGTTCCTTCAAGTCATGACCGGCACAGAACGCCGGGCCATTGGCCGCCAGCACCACCGCGCGGATCGTCTTGTCATTGGCGATGTCAGCGAAAGCGGTGGACAGCGCGTTGAGCAGCGCTTCCGACAGGCTGTTGCGCGCCTGCGGGCGGTTGAGCACGAGAATGGCGATTGCCGCATCGCGCTCGCGCAGCAACACGGGTGCGTTCGGTTCACTGGCGCGGGCGGCGGCGGGCTGAGCGCTCATGGATTTGATCCGGGTTAGCGGTCGGCGCGATACTTAACCCGAAGCCCGCGTCACGCAAGGCCGGGAATGACACGGTCGCTCGGGCGTTGAGCATCGAAAGGCTGCTATGGCAAAGCGAAAACAAAAACGGGCGGTCGGCGCGAAACGGCGGCGCTGGTCGCAACACGTCACCGAGGAGAGCGCCGCGCTGATGCTCGCGCCGGGCGTGTTCACGTTACCCACGCCCAGGCAGATCGCCCTGTCGCTCAAGCGCTCGGCGGACAATAGCCAGGCGCGCAAATCCAGCCCGTTTCGCTCCGCCATGTCGATGCTCACATTCTACATCAATCGCGCCGGCACGGGCCTCCCGGCCGCGCGCAGGAAAAAGCTGGAACGGGCGAAGGACGAACTGCGCGCCCTCTATGGCAGGCCGAAAAAGACCGATTGACCGTAGGGCCGGCCTGTCTAAGACGGAGGCGCCGGATGATCCGGCGATGGGGGCGGGCATGCCGGCACCGGCGCTATCGGCCGACGAGATTGCGGAACTGCTGCATGCGGAATTCCCGCAGGCGTTTTATCCGGGCTGCGGCCACACCATCGAGCGCGTCGAGCACGGCGACGTGCGGGTGCGCTGGACCTTCGACGAGGGCAGCTTGCGCCCCGGCGGCACGGTTTCCGGCCCAACCATGATGGAACTGGCCGACTTTGCCATGTATGTCGCGGTGTTTTCCGCGATCGGGCGGCAGCCGCTGGCGGTCACCACCAATCTCAACATCAATTTCCTGCGCAAGCCGACGCGCGCCGACCTGATCGCCGACGCCCATTTGATGAAAGTCGGCAAGCGGCTCGCCGTCGGCGAGGTCACCATCTATTCGGAGGGCACCGCCGAGCCGGTGGCCCATGTTACCGCGACCTATTCGATCCCGCAGGTCCGATGATTAGGCAATGGTGCCAAAATACCATTCTTATAACGCATTGATATTATTTATGAAATAGTCGCGTAACAGGTGTTGACCGGCAAGGCTAGCTCGGCTAGAGAACCGCACCTCCGGCTCCTCCAAGGATTTGCCATGACGACTTATTCGGCCAAGGCCGCCGACATCGAGAAAAAGTGGCTGCTGATCGACGCCAGCGGGCTCATCGTCGGCCGGCTCGCCTCGATCGTCGCCATGCGGCTGCGCGGCAAGCACAAGGCGACCTACACCCCGCATGTCGACGACGGCGATAACGTCATCGTCATCAACGCCGCCAAGGCGGTGTTCAGCGGGCGCAAGCGTGAGAAGAAGGTCTATTACCGTCACACCGGCTTCATCGGCGGGATCAAGGAGCGCACGGCAAAGTCGATCTTCGAGGGCCGTTTTCCTGAACGCATCGTCGAGAAGGCGGTCGAGCGCATGCTGCCGCGCGGGCCGCTCGGGCGGGTGCAATTCGGCAACTTGCGCGTCTATCCCGGCCCGGAACATCCGCACGAAGCGCAGAAGCCTACGATGCTTGATGTTGCCGCCATGAACCGCAAGAACGTGAGGAGTGCCTGACCGTGGCCGAGACCGTACAGTCGCTGGAAGGGTTGGCGAGCCTCAAGCCGGCCGCGCCGGAAGCGCCGAAATACGTGCAGAAGCTCGATGTGCAGGGGCGCGCTTACGCCACCGGCAAGCGCAAGAACGCGGTCGCGCGCGTGTGGATCAAGCCCGGTTCCGGCAAGATCCTGGTCAACACCAAGACGGTGGAAACCTTCTTCGCGCGCCCGGTGCTGCGCATGCTGATCCAGCAGCCGCTGGTCGCCGCCAATCGCACCGGGCAATACGACGTCACCTGCACCGTCTCCGGCGGCGGCCTGTCCGGCCAGGCCGGCGCGGTGCGCCATGGTATTTCCAAGGCGCTGACCTATTACGAGCCGGACTTGCGCGGCGCGCTCAAGCGCGGCGGGTTCCTCACCCGCGACTCGCGCGTGGTCGAGCGCAAGAAGTACGGGCGAGCCAAGGCACGGCGCTCGTTCCAGTTCTCCAAGCGCTAACCGCCTCGGACGATCGTCGCATTCCGCTCATGGTGCGGCGCAAGGCGGCTTTAACCATAGGCGCAACCAATCATGCCGGTCTCGGCTCCCCGAGACCGGATGCGCGCGCCGGTGGCGCGGCCACGCGGGCCTGAACGGCCGCCTGCGGCGCGGGATTATTTAAAATTTTCAGAAGTCTTGCATCGAAGCGGGCGCAAGCGCGCAAGCCTTTTCCCATTGGCGTGGGGTAAAATTATTTTATCGCCTGGCCCGCGCCTATGCCGGTTGGGCGGCGGATGAGGGTTCGATGTTCGACGCAGCCGGACCACAGTTATTGCCACTCGATGTGCCGACCATGGCGTTCGTGGCGGTTTGCATTGCTGCGCTGCTGGGCATTTTGCTGATCGTCGCCTGGGTGAAGCAACGAAATGTGCGCGCGCTTGCGTGGTGGGGCTCGGCCTATTTGATCGGAGCTTCCTCGATCGCATTGTGGGGGGCACCGGCGCCGCTCTACCGATTGCCACCGGAATTGCCGCAAGCATTGACCTTCCTTGCCTGTGGCATGATCTGGAATGGCGTGCGGCTGTTCCACGGGCGGCGGCTGTTGCCGGGTGCCGCATTGGCCGGCGCCATCGTGTGGCTGGTGCTGTGCCAATTGCCGGTGCTGCCGCAAGGCAGCAATGCACGCATCGTGCTCGGCGCGGTGGTGGTGGCGGCTTACACCTTCTTCATCGCCTTCGAATTGCGGCGCGAGCGGCGCAAATCGCTTTATTCGCGCACCGCTGCCGTCGTGGTGCCGTCTGTACATGCGGCGATGTTCCTGATGCCGCTCAGCATGCAGGCATTCTTGCCCGGTGCCTATGCCTCTGGTTGGCTAGCGGTATTCGCGCTGGAAACCATGCTCTATGCGGTCGGTACCGCGTTCATCGTATTGCTGATGGTCAAGGACAACGACGTCAGCATCTACCGCTATGCGGCCTTGACCGATCCGCTGACCGGCCTGCTCAACCGTCGCGCCTTCCTGGATAGCGCACTCAGCCTGTGCGCCCGGCGCGGCGAACGCGGCCAGCCGGTAACGATGATGATGCTCGATCTCGATCATTTCAAATCGATCAATGACCGTTTCGGCCATGCAATCGGCGACGAGGTGCTGCGCGTTTTTGCGACTGTGGCGCGCTCGAGCATGCGTGAAAGCGACATCGTTGGCCGGCTTGGCGGCGAGGAATTTGCGGTCATCCTGCCGGAACCCATGGAATTTTCCGCCCGTATCGCCGAGCGGCTGCGCGCCGCCTTTGAGAAGGCCGGCGTCAGCGTCGCCGGTCATGCAATCGGCGCCACGGTCAGCATCGGCGCCGCCGTGTCATGCGAACCGGTGACCGATATCAGTGCGTTGATAGCGCGCGCCGACGCCGCGCTCTACCGTGCCAAGCATGATGGCCGCAACCGGCTGTATGCCGCCGAAGAGCAGCCGACGCCGAACCAGGGTGGGCGCCCGCTCGCCGTGCTCGGCGGCCAGGCGGCCGAGCCCGCCCGGCTGTTGCCGGTCAAGGCACGCGTTCGACGCGCCAAATCGTGGGCCTAGCGGTCGCCGGGATAAAGCAACGTCTCGTTTACCATCTGCGCGCTACCATGCGCCGATGTCGCGAATAGCCGAAAATGGGTATCCGGATCTCGCCGCCCTGGCGCTGGAAGCCCGGGCCGCCGGCGCGGCCTTGGCCTGCGCCTATTCGTCGTCGGCCGAATTCGACGCCGCGCTGATCGCCGAGCGCCGCGCCGCCGGCGTCTATGGGCCAAAGCGTCACCGCAAGCAGATGCTGGCGACCGCCGCCGGCGTTGCCGCGGGCCTCGCCGTCATCATTTTTCTGACCGTCTGAGCGAACCAGACAACGGCGCTAGCGCGTCAACTCATGATTCCGCGCACGCCCACGCGCGCGGGCTGTGCAGCCCTAGTGAATTTTGCTGCGCGATCCGCTTGCGCGTTTGCGGGCCGACTCCGTCCGCGCGTGCTAGGCCTTGCCCTCGAATTTGAACGAGACTTTCACCTTCGCGCGATACGCCTCGATCTTTCCATTGTTGAGCTGCATGTCCAGCTGCACGACCTCGGCGACCCGAAGATCGCGCAAGGATTTCCCAGCCCGATCGACCGCGGCTTTCGCGGCCTTCTCCCACGATTCAGCACTGGTACCGACCAATTCAATAACTTTGTAAACGGTTTCAGCCATGTCTTCCTCCCTTGCAGGGCGCGTTGTTCTGATATTTCGCGCACGCCCGTTTCGGTGACCTAGCGACTAACCGCGCAAGTGGAAAAGGTAATCTCCGGCAAGTCAAGCAGGTGTCGCGGTTCTGATAAGGCTCGGAAACGGAAGCGGCATCCGCTGTTTGCGATGTCTGTTGTTACCGCGCGCCCGCCCGTCGGCTTTCGGCTGACGTTCTAATAAGTCCGCGCCGCAGTCCGAGCCGAAAAAAAGGGCGCCCCTCGCGGAGCGCCCGATCAGTTGCATCGCCTCGGTGCGATGATTGGGAGGAACGCTTACGCCGAGTAGTACATGTCGAATTCGACCGGATGCGGGGTGTGCTCGAAGCGGATCACTTCCTGCATCTTGAGGTCGATGTAGCTGTCGATGAAGTCGTCGTCGAACACGCCGCCGGCTTTCAGGAACTCGCGATCGCTATCGAGTTCGCCGAGCGCCTGGCGCAGCGAGCCGCACACGGTCGGGATCTGCTTGAGCTCGGCCGGCGGCAGATCGTAGAGGTCCTTGTCGATGGCCGAGCCCGGATCGAGCTTGTTCTTGATGCCGTCGAGACCGGCCATCAGCATCGCGGCGAAGCCGAGATAGGGATTGCATAGCGGATCGGGGAACCGCACCTCGACGCGCTTGGCCTTCGGGTTGGTGGTGTAGGGGATGCGGCACGACGCCGAGCGGTTGCGCGCCGAATAGGCGAGCAGCACCGGCGCCTCGAAGCCCGGCACCAGACGCTTGTAGGAGTTGGTGGTCGGGTTGGTGAAGGCGTTGATCGCTTTGGCGTGCTTGATGATGCCGGCGATGTAGGAGAGACACGTCTCCGACAGGTCGGCATATTTGTTGCCGGCGAACACCGGTTTGCCCGCCTTCCAGATCGACTGGTGGCAGTGCATGCCGGAGCCGTTGTCGCCGTAGACCGGCTTGGGCATGAAGGTCGCGGTCTTGCCGTAGATCTGCGCCACCTGCTGGATGCAGTATTTGTAGATGATCAGGCGGTCGGCCATCACGGTCAGCGGCGAGAATTTCAGGCCGAGCTCGTGCTGGGCGCTGGCCACTTCGTGGTGGTGCTTCTCGACCACGCAGCCCATGCGCGCCATGGCCCCGAGCATTTCCGAGCGCATGTCTTGCGCCGAATCCTGTGGCGGCACCGGGAAGTAGCCCTTCTTGGTGCCGACGCGATGGCCGAGATTGCCACCCTCATATTCGGTGTCGGAATTGCTCGGGAACTCGATGGAGTCGAGCTTGAAGCCGGTATTGTAGGGCTCGGCTGAGTATTTGACGTCGTCGAACACGAAGAATTCGGCCTCCGGGCCGAAGAATACGGTGTCGCCGACGCCCATCGATTTGACCATGCCCTCGGCTCGTTTGGCGATGCCGCGCGGGTCGCGGTTATAGGGCTCGCCGGTCGTCGGCTCGAGCACGTCGCAGATCAGCGACATCGTGGTCTCGGCGAAGAACGGATCGATGCAGGCGCTGGCCGGATCCGGCATCAGGTTCATGTCGGACTCGTGGATCGCCTTCCAGCCCGCGATCGAAGAGCCGTCGAACATCTGGCCTTCGGCAAAGGTCTCTTCCTCGATGAGCGAGACATCGAAGGTGACGTGCTGCCACTTGCCGCGCGGATCGGTAAACCGGAAATCGACGTACTTCACGTCGTTGTCTTTGATCATCTTCATGACATCTTTGGCTGTCGTCATGGACTGCATTCCCCCTTTTTTCATGAAAGTTGCCGCGGCAAACGCTGCGCGCGGTTTAGATGGCGTCGACGCCGGACTCGCCCGTCCTGATCCGGATTGCTTCCTCGATGTTGGATAAGAATATCTTGCCGTCTCCGATCCGGCCGGTTTGGGCGGCGCGCCGGATCGCCTCAATCGCTTTGTCCACCATATCGTCGGCGAGTACGATCTCGATTTTCACCTTGGGGAGAAAATCGACGACGTATTCGGCGCCACGATAAAGTTCGGTGTGCCCCTTTTGCCGCCCGAAGCCTTTGGCCTCGGTAACAGTGATGCCTTGAAGTCCGACTTCCTGGAGTGCCTCCTTCACCTCGTCGAGTTTGAAGGGTTTGATGATGGCTTCGATTTTTTTCATTCTCTCCGTGTCCTTCCCCCCAAGCCCACCGCAAGCACGCGGAGCGCCGCGCTACCGGTTAGCAGGTCCCGTGCCAAGCCTGCTAAGGCGTAATAAGCATGTCTCCGCAATGCTTTAGGGCGCAGATCGCCAGGCAAGGCCGAGACTGCCTAAGCTATGGTGCCCAGCAATTAAGCACCCTGCAAAAACTTTTGCCAGCGGCCCGAGACAATTGGCGCGCCAACCGATTAGCCCGATTTGTCGGCCTTGCAGTCGCCCGGTAGTCTCGGTCGCGATGATCGAACTCCTCACCAACGCCGAAATGGCGCAGGCCGACCGGCTGACCATCGCCGGCGGCATGGCCGGCATCGACCTGATGGAGAACGCCGGCCGCGCCGTGGCCGATGCGGCGGGCGCCCTGCTGCAGGGCCGGCGCGTGGTGGTCGTGGCGGGACCGGGCAACAATGGCGGTGACGGCTTCGTCGCGGCGCGCCATTTGGCCGAGCGCGGCTATTTGGTGCGTGTCAGCTTCGTTGGCCAGCAGGCGCGGCTGAAGGGGGACGCCGCGCTCGCCGCCGAACGCTGGAGCGGCCCGGTCGAGCAGGCCTCGCCGGTTTCGCTCAGCGATTGCGACATCGTCATCGACGCCCTATTTGGCGCCGGTCTCGATCGCGAGGTTGAGGGCCTGCCACGCGCCATGATCCGGGCCATGAATGCGGCCGGAGTGCCGGTGATTGCCGTCGATCTGCCGAGCGGGGTGAACGGCACCACCGGCGCGGTGCTGGGGCTGGCGGTCAATGCCAGCCATACCGTGACCTTCTTCCGCCGCAAGACCGGCCACCTGCTGCTGCCGGGACGGCTGCATTGCGGGGTGGTCCAGGTGGCCGATATCGGCATCCCGGCGAGCGTGCTGGCGACGATCAAGCCGATGGCCTTCGCCAACCGGCCGGCGCTATGGGGGGCGCGGTTTCCGCGGCCACGCGCCGAGGGCCACAAATATTCGCGCGGCCATGCGGTGATGGTGTCCGGCGGGCTGTCGACCACCGGCGCGGCGCGGCTGGCGGCGCGTGGCGCGCTGCGCGCCGGGGCGGGGCTGGTGACCATCGCGAGCCCGCGCGAGGCGCTCAGCGTCAATGCCGCAGCCAGCCTGGCCGTGATGGTGCGGCCGGTGGAGGGCGAGGGCGAATTGGCGGCTTTCCTCGCCGACCAGCGGCGCAATGCGGTGGTGCTGGGGCCCGGGGGCGGGGTCGGGCCGGCGATGCGCGATCAGGTGGCCGCGGCTCTGGCGAGTGCCGCCGCGGTCATCCTCGACGCCGATGCCTTGATGAGTTTTGCCGAGACGCCAGCGACGTTGGTCGGGTTGATCGCCGCGCGGAACGGCCGGGATGTGGTTTTAACCCCGCATGAAGGCGAGTTCGCCCGTTTATTTAAAGCAATACATGAGGATAATAGCCTTCAAGGAAAACTCGAGAAAACTCGCTTAGCAGCTCAATCCAGCGGCGCTACCGTTCTGCTCAAAGGCGCCGACACCGTCGTGGCCGCGCCCGACGGCCGCGCCTCAGTCGCCGACAACGCGCCGCCGGCGCTTGCCACCGCCGGCTCGGGCGATGTGCTCGCCGGCATGATCGCCGGCCTGTTGGCGCAGGGCATGCCGGCCTTCGAGGCGGCCAGCGCCGCCGTCTGGCTGCATGGCGAAGCGGCCGCGGATTTCGGGCCAGGGTTGATCTCGGAAGACCTGCCGGAGGCGCTGCCGGCGGTCTATCGGCGGCTGTTTGCCGAACTGGGGAACAATCTTGCCGCGGGTCCTTGAGCGCGCGCCAGCGGGGCTTATTTTAGTGATGCCGTCCGGTTTTACTGTGATATAAGCCCGCCGCCCGAAAGGCTGGCTTTGGCGGCTTGCCCTGGCGGGGCGCGGTGCGTTAAGCCCTGCCGGCTTGCGGCGCCAGGATCGTCTTCAAGATTGCCCTTTGCGGGCGTGGCGGAATTGGTAGACGCGCGGGATTTAGGTTCCCGTGACGAAAGTCGTGGGGGTTCGAGTCCCTCCGCCCGCACCACGCCGAGGGTCGAACGAGCATGATCCCGAAAAGCGGGGACCGGTTTTCGGGTAAGGTCATGCTCGAATGAAATCGCGGGCTTCCGCCCCTAATCCGACACGCCCGGCGCGCGGACTTGATAACCGGCGCGACGCGCAAACAAAGAAGTGTGAGATCGATGCAAGTTACCGAAACCCTGTCTGAAGGTCTCAAGCGCGAATTCAAGGTGGTCGTTCCGGCCTCCGAACTCGACGCCAAGGTCAATGTGCGGCTGGACGATCTCAAAAATCGCGTCCGCATGAATGGCTTTCGCCCCGGCAAGGTGCCGGTCGCTCACCTCAAGCGCGTCTATGGCCGCTCGGCCATGGCCGAGGTGATCGAGGCGACCGTGCGCGACGCGAACAACCAGATCGTCAGCGAGCGCGGCTACAAGCTTGCGTCCGGTCCGACGGTGACGCTGCCGACCGAACAAGATGAAGTCGAGAAATTAATGTCCGGCAAGAGCGACCTCGACTATACCATGGCGGTCGAAATCGTGCCGCCGATTACCCTGACCGATTTCACGACCATCAAGCTCACCAAACTTACCAGCGACGTCACCGAAGCCGAGGTGGATGAGGCCGTCGCGCTTATCTGCGATCAGAACAAGCCCTACAGCCAAAAGCCGGAAGGCGAAAAGGCGGCCAAGGATGATCGCGTCGTCATCTCCTTCGCCGGCACTATCGACGGCCGGCCGTTCGAGGGCGGCACGGGCGAGGATTCCGCCGTGCTGATCGGATCGAATACGTTCATTCCCGGCTTCGAGGATCAGTTGATCGGCATCGGCGCCGGCGAAACGCGTACCCTGAAGGTGACCTTTCCGGAGCACTACCCGAAGCAAGAACTGGCCGGCAAGGACGCTGAATTCGTCGTCACAGCCAAATCGATCGAGACGCCCGGCACGGTGACGGCCGACGACGAATTCGCCAAGTCGCTGGGGCTGGAGTCGCTCGCCAAGCTGCGCGAGGCGGTCAAGGACCGCATTGCGCTCGAGCACGTCGCCGTGTCGCGGCGAAAGCTCAAGCGCACATTGCTCGACGAGCTCGATAGTCGGCATGAATTCGAACCGCCGCCGACGCTGGTCAAGGAGGAGTTTGATCGGGTTTGGAAGACGGTGCTCATGGAGATGGAGAACGAGAAGAAGACCTTCGAGGACGAGGGCACCACCGAAGACAAAGCCAAGGCTGAATACCGCGCCATCGCCGAACGGCGGGTGCGGCTGGCGCTGGTGCTGGCCGAAATCGGAGACAAGTGCGCCATCACAGTGACCGAGGAAGAACTCAGCCGTGCTGTCATGGAGCGTGCGCGCCAGTTTACCGGCCAGGAGCAGAGGGTGTGGGAATACTACCAGCGCAATCCGGAGGCGGTCGCCACGCTACGGGCGCCGATCTACGAGGAAAAGGTGGTCGACTTCCTGCTTGAGCTCGCGCGCGTGACCGAAAAGAAAGTCGATCGCGAGGAGCTCTACAAGGACGACGAACCGACCACGGCTTGAGCGGGCGCGCCTTGTGGCGGGCGCTATTCGGAAATA